>JAUJOH010000018.1 GCA_030447745.1 Chloroflexota bacterium
CGCCGGCGCGTGCGGGTCGACCTGCGCGGCGCGCGGGCGGGCCGGGTGACGGTCCGGATCGTCGCGCGGACCGCGGGCGGCCGCCGCTACGTCGACCGGCGCAGCTACCGGACCTGCGCGCCGAAGCGGCGCTGACGGCTAGCGGCGCCGGCGTTTCAGCCGCGGATCCGCCGGACCACCGCGGGGCAGCGGAGCACGCTGCGGTCGGCGAGCCGCCGGTGCGTCGCGGCGAGGCGGACGCGGAGCGGGACGCCCGTGCGCGAGAGCCGCAGGCTGAACCGGCCGTCGCTCTGCGTCCGGGTCTTCGCGAGGCGGCGCCAACGAGATCGTTCGCGGACCTCCAGGACGACGGGGACCCGAGCGCCGCACACCACGGTCGTGGCGTCGACCCGGCCGCGGACCCGACCTCCGTGCGTGCGAAGGCTGACCGTCCGTGGCGAGACCACGTCCGGCGGCTGGGCGACAGCCGTGGGGGGTCGCGACGGGGCCGGCGCGCGCGGCCTTACGCTGCGCGGCGGGACGGCGTCGCGCGCCGGCTCACCGGTCGGTAGGGGTGACGATGCAGGCCGCGGCGTGGCCTGCGGTGCGGGCGTGGGCGTGGGCGTCGGCGTCCGCGTCGGGGTGGTCGTCGGCGTGGGCGTCGGCGGCGCAGTGGGCGCGGGCGTCGCAGTGGGCGTCGGCGTCGCGGTGGGCGTCGCCGTGGGCGTCGGCGGCGCAGTGGGCGTGGGCGTCGGTGTGGGCGTCGGTGTGGGAGCGCCGGTCGCGAGACGTCCGCCCATATAGCGGGCGACCCCGAGGTCGTTCTCCCACTCCCCGGCGATGACCATATGACCGCTTCCGTCGATCGCCACGTTGTGCGGGACGAAGGACGGCGGGAGCCGGGTCACGCCCCCGGACCCGAACCCGGCGTCGAGCCGTCCATCGGGGAGATATCGGAGTAGCGAGCTGGCGGGTCGATTACGGGCGGTGACAACGATGCGGCCGTCTGCGAGCACGGCGCCGTCGACTGTGTCTGCGGCCTGGATACCGGTCGAGGTGAAGACCGCCCCATTGAGCCCAAAGCTCTGGTCGGGTCGCCCATCCGGGCGAAGCCGCACGACGGCAACCTGGGCCGGCTCGCGCAATCTCCCGTAGGCGTTACCAGCGATGACGATCTTGCCGTCAGGCGCGAGCGCGAGCGACGCCCACTGGATGTACTGGGTCGGCCCCGTCGGCACGGTCCACTCGATCCCCCCGTCCCCGAACCCGGCATCGAACCTGCCGTCGGGGAGGAGACGGACGGCGATCAGCGTGCGTTCACCGTCGTAGCCGACGCCGGACAGGACCAGCTTGCCATCCGGCTGGACGGCGATCTCGTCCGGCGTGAGCCCTACGTCGCCCTGGCCATCGCCGTCCGTGTCGCCGTCGGCGGTCAGCATGATTCCGTCCTCGTCGAAGGTCGGGTCCAGGGTGCCGTCGGGCAGGAACCGGAGGACGCCGATGCGACCGTGGTACGCGCCGGCCACCACGAGCCTGCCCTGGCCGTCGACGGCGACATCGCGGCCCTGCGAGCTCCCCGGTCCGAGGGAGCGCTGCAGGATGCCGCCCTCGCCGAAGCCGGCGTCCAACCGCCCGTCCGGAAGGAACCGGACGACCGCCACGTCGTCGCGAACATGGGTATCGGACCAGAGCGCGCCGGTGACGACGATCTTCCCGTCCGCCTGCTCGGCAGCGCCCCCGAAGAAGAAGGACGTCAAGGGTCCGCTTGCGGTAGTCGCGATCGGCTGGAACTTCCGCCCTCCGTCGCCGAAAGCCTCGTCGAGGGAGCCGTCGGGGCGGAACTTCGCGAGCACGATCCCGGAGTAGGTCCCACCCGCGACGACGACCCCGCCATCGTCCTGTGGGAACCCCTCCTGGCCCGCGGTCCAGCGGTAGTTGCCGGCAGGGTCGGTGAAGGGCACCCTCACCACCTCGCCCCCGGCGAAGGAGGGGTCGGGCACGCCGGGCGTCCAGCCGTCGGCGACCGGGATCGTCCCTTGAAGGGGAACCTCCTCGACCGGGGGTTGGCTCTCCGCGGCCGGAGGAGGCCGGCGTACGGCGCTCGCGGCGTTCAGCCGTCCGCCGCTCAGGACCTTGCCCGAGAGACTGGGCAGCGAATCGACCGTGTCGAGCAGGGTCTGCCGCACGCCTTCCGGCGCCGCGTCGGGCTGCAGGCTGTAGAGCAGCGCCGCCGTGCCGCTGACTACGGCCGTCGCCATGGACGTGCCGCTCAGCGCGCGGAAGCTCGGACCGGGGGCTCCACCCGGCTCGACGCAGGTCAGGATGAGGTCGTCGACCGCGCCGCGGACCTCCGTGCCCTCGGAGAGACCGCCCAGCGTCACCGAGATCGCGAAGTCGTAGAGGTGGAACGGGATGCGCTGGAACGGGCGGACCGCCAGTTCGTAGCGCCGGCCCTGCGGCGCGCCGTCCCCCCCGGACACCGCCGCGAGATGGTCGCCGCCCCTGCTGACGCTCAAGGAGTCGTAGGTACCGCCCGTGAGCCACATGCGGACGCTCCCCTCGCACGCATCGGGACGCGAGATGTCCACCGTCTCCGTCGCGATCCGGTACTCCCCGGGGTAGTGATCGGCAGGCAGACTCGCGGCCAGGCTGAACGCGCCGCTTCCAGCCTGGTCCGTCGACCGCGCCCAGCCCCACATGACGTCCCAGTGCGACAGGTCCGGCTCCTCGAAGTCCTCGTCGAGCAGTGTTCGCCGCGCCGGGTGGGCGCCCAGGATGGACGTTCCGGAGCGGCGAGGTCGACCGAGGCAGCACCGCGATTGGCCCAGCCGGGCAGGCGGTCGTGCTGATCGGTCGCCGTGACGCAGACGACGTTCGCGTAGGGCAGCTCACACGGATAGGAGCGGGCGTCCGTGTCGTTGTCGAGGCCGTCGTTGCCCGCGGCGGAAACCGCGAGCAGCCCGGGGTTCCCACCGATCGCGTCGTCGAGCGCGTGCGAGAAGGGCCCGCCGAGACTGAGGTTGGCGACCTGCGCCCCCTGCTTCGAGGCGTAGGCGATGCCCTGCGCGATCTCGGAGGCCCATCCTTGCCCGAGATGGTCGAGCACCCGCAGGGGCATCAGCCGCACACGCCACGCCACTCCAGGCATCCCGGTCGCGTCGTTGCCGGATGCGCCGATGGTGGATGCCACGTGCGTCCCATGCCCCTCGTGGTCGAGCGGCTCGTTGTCCATCTCGATCCAGTCCCACCCGCGCCAGTCGTCGACGAGGCCGTTCTCGTCGTCGTCGA
>JAUJOH010000019.1 GCA_030447745.1 Chloroflexota bacterium
CTGTGCCGTCACCCGCCCGCGTCGTGCTGGCATCGCCCTCGACACGGTCGACGCCCGTGGGCAGCGTCTGAGCGAGGAGCTCGGCCTCCCGATCGGGGGCGACGAACGCCACCCGGGGGTCGCTCCGCACGGCGTCGAGCCGGGCGGCGGGGATGCGGGCGGCGTAGCCCTTCAGCGCATGGCGGTAGACGTGGGTCCGCTCCGTCACGCCGAGCCGACGTCCGTGGTCCGAGGCGATCGCGCCGGGATCGCCGGCCGTGTCCTCGAGGACGACGACGTACCTGCCTGGCACGACGTTCCCGGCCGCCGGAGCGGGCGCGGCCGGCACGAGGGCGAACGCGCCGGCGAGGGCCAGGGCGGTACGGCGGATCTTCGAAGACGGCATGACGCTCCCCATGAGTGGCGGACGGCGACCGGCGGTGAGCACCCCTGCTCACGGCACAGCGTCGCGCGTTGCGGCGGCTCGCGGTTAGGACATGTGTCCAACGGAGCGCGCACCGGCGCTCAGAGCCAGCCGTGCTCCGAGGCCATGATCACCGCGTGGGCGCGGTCGGCCGCCCCGATCCGTCCGTAGACCCGGTGCAGGTGCGACCGGATGGTGCTCGGGGAGAGGCCGAGCTCGTGTGCGATCTGCTTGTAGACCTTGCCCTCGGCCAGCTTGCGCACCACGGCGAGCTCCCGGTCCGACAGCGGGCAGGATCCCGCCGACGTGCCGCGCTGGACCGGGCCCGTGGGCAGATCGAACGCCAGCCGCGCGAGCGCTCGGCGGTCGATCCCGAGCGCTCCGCCCTGAGCCAGGATGGCGTCCGGATCGATCGGATCCCCGTCCAGGAAGTGCACGAGCATGTCCGCCAGGCCGACGATTGCCGTCTCTTCGTGAGCCTCGACGTCATGGTGGCGCTCGACCGCGCCCGCGACCCGATCGGGCAGGCCCCATGCCCGCAGCAGCGCGCCGCCGGCTGTCGCATGGTCGATACCGAACGCGTCGCGCTCGGCCTCGAGCCGCTCCCGTGGGGTCCCCGAGCCGGCATCGGATGCCGCCGCGTCCGGTCCCCAGGCCTCCGCGATCACGAGGCGCCCGATGTCGTGGAGGCCTGCCACCACGGCAACCCGGTCGAGCGCCGGGAAGCCGATCGCGGTGGCGACCCGGTGCGCCGCGCCCTGCACCGCGCGCGCGTGACGATGGAGTGAGAGTGGGACGCCCGCCGGCGACCCCGCGAAGGAGAACAGGTCGTAGACGGTCGTGCTATCGGCAAGCGCCTGCAGCGTTGCCGGTGACACCGCCGCGATCGCGCCCGGGACCGAGTCGACCGTGTGGCGGTCGAAGCGGCGGCGGTTCGCGAGACGCATGACACCCGCCAGGAGCGAGAGGTCGCTCTCGATCGCCTCGACGACCTCGCCGGCGGGTCGCTCGTCGGCGAGCACCCGGACCAGGCGGTCGCGCGCGTGCGCGTTCACCGGGAGGGGCCCGATACGTCGGACGGCATCCAGAACCCTCGGCTCCGCCGCCGCACCTGCGATGACCTCGACGTACGCGGAGGGTGCCTCCACGGTCGACAGACTAGCCCCGGGCGGGGCCGGCGGGTGCCGGATTCGGACTACCGGGGCCGGGGCGGGCCCGGGCGGCAGGCCGGCGCGTTCAGCCCTAGGTGGGCCGGTCCGGGGGGACCCAGCCCGTCTCGCCGATCGGGTTGGACTCCACCGGGTCGGCGTCGCGCATGTAGTGGAAGGTCATGCGGACCTCGGTGCCGCCGCCGGAGGAGCCGCGCACCTCGAAGGCGTCGGAGAGCGCGGCGATGAGCGGCAGGCCGAGGCCGAGGGCCGGCGTCGAGCGCGCGGCGCGCGGCTTGATGCCCGAGCCGCGGTCGCGCACCACCACGGTGAGCCCGAGCTCGTCGGCGAGGAGGTCGACCTCGAGGGTGTCCGCCGTGCCGTCGCTGCCGTCGTCGGCGTAGGCGTGGACGACGACGTTGGTGCACGCCTCGGTGACCGCCATCTTCATGTCGGCGAGCACCCCCTGGTCGAAGGCCAGGGCGTCCGCCATCCCCGCGAGCGCCTGCCGGACCACGCCGACCCCTTCGGGCAGAGCGGCCATGGTGAGCCGGACTTCGGGGCGCTCGGTCATCCGGGGGAGCCGGAGACCCCGTCGCGCGCCGCCGAGATGGCGGCCTCGCGGCCGTCGATGACGGGCAGCACGGGGACGAGCCCCGTGATGTCGAGGATGCGCTGGACGCCGGGCTCGACCTCCGCGCCGACGGACACGACGAAGCCGCGCGCCTGCTCCTGCGCTCGGCGGCGCGCGTCGAGCAGCGCCCCGAGGATCGAGGAGTCCACGAAGGTGGCGGCGGTGAGGTCGACCACGACGCCGCCGCCGCGGCCGAGGGCCTCGTCGAGGCGCTCGCGCAGCGTGGGAGCCGTGTAGATGTCGTGCTCACCCTCGACCACGACGACCACGACGTCTCCGGCCGCGTCGTCGAGCACGATGGGATTGGCGTCCATGTCGGCCCAACGATACCCATCGATCCGCGCCCGTACCCTCTCGCCAGAGCCGTGGCCGACCGCCTGGACCCCTACCGCCGCAAGCGCGACTTCGACGCCACGCCCGAGCCCGGCCCGCAGCAGGCGGGAGCCGAGGAGGGCGCGCCGCGCTTCGTCGTGCAGGAGCACTCCGCCCGCTCGATGCACTGGGACCTGCGGCTCGAGCGCGACGGCGTCCTCGTCTCGTGGGCGGTGCCGCGCGGGATCCCGCCCGACCCGGACACGAACCACCTCGCCGTCCACACGGAGGACCACCCGCTCGAGTACCTGACCT
>JAUJOH010000020.1 GCA_030447745.1 Chloroflexota bacterium
CGACGGGACGCTGCCGAGCGCGGCGAGGGGCGACCTCGGGCTGGCCGGCTTGGGACTCGCGGGCCCCGACGGAGCCGAGCAGCCCCGGGAGGAAGCACTCGCGGGGACGCGGTCGACCGCCGCGGATGGCCCCGCCAAGGCGACCGGCAGCCGGCCGGCGCCCGGCGTCGCAAGCGTCGCCATTGCAGCGCTGGCGCTGGCTCTGCTGGCCCAGGCGGGCACCGTCCTGGTCCGCCGCCGCGCCGACCAGGGACCCGACGCGCCGGTCGCCGAGTTGCGGCGCGCGCTGGAGCGGCTCGGTCATCCCGTCGCGCTGGGCACCACCCTCGCCGACGTGGAGCGGCGGCTGCGCGATGCCGGCCATGCCGGTGCGGCCCGCCACGTCCGGCGGATGCGCGAGCGACGCTTCGCGGGGCCGGGCCGGCCTCGGCCCGACGCCCGTGGCCGGCGCGCGCGTCGGGCGGCCCTGACCGCCGGCTCCCACCCGCTCGGGCGGGCCAGGGGGTACGTCGTGCTGCCCCCGCGGTGGGGGGTCGCGGGCGGGCGCATGCCACGGCGCCGTCCTCCCTGGCTCGCCGGCGACGAGCGGCTCGACGGCTGACCACGCCGGTTTAGACCGCACTTACGTGGGGCAGCTAAAACGGTCTCCGTGACTCGCTCGAGCCGCATCTCGAACGTCCTCGCCGGCCTGGCCGGCGGGCTCCTGGTCGCGATCGCAGGGCTGGTGCTGATCGCCACCGGCGTGATCGAGACGGGCGACGAGAGCGAGAGCGCGGCGCTGGCGCCGCAGCCGCTCACCCAGCCCGCGTCCGACGAGGGCGTCGGGGGAGGAGGCTCGACGGTCAACGAGATCTATGACCGCGTGAACCCAGGCGTCGTGTTCGTCGAGGCCGAGGGCACCGCGACCGAGTCCCCGTTCGGCCTTCCCCCCGAGCGCGGCGGGACCGCCTCCGGCACCGGCTTCGTGCTCGACGACGAGGGCTTCGTGCTCACCAACGCGCACGTCGTCGATCGCGCCAAGGACGTGACCGTCACCTTCGAGGAGGAGCAGGTGCCGGCCGAGATCGTCGGCACCGACCTCTCGAGCGACCTCGCGGTGCTCAAGGTGAATCCCGACGAGGTCGAGCTGCGGCCGCTCCCGCTCGGCGACTCGGGCTCGGCGGACGTCGGCGACCCGGTGGTCGCGATCGGCAGCCCGTTCGGCTTCGAGAGCACCGTCACGACCGGCATCGTCTCCGCGATCCAGCGTGAGATCACGGCGCCGAACGGCTTCTCGATCGACAACGTGATCCAGACCGACGCCTCGATCAACCCCGGCAACTCGGGCGGCCCGCTGCTCGACTCGCGCGGGCGCGTGCTCGGTATCAACTCGCAGATCGCCACCGGCGGCGCCAGCGGCTCCGTGGGAGTCGGCTTCGCGGTGCCGGTCGACACGGCCAAGGAGATCATCCCCCAGCTCAAGGAGGACGGCGAGGTCGAGCGCGCCTTCCTCGGGGTGACCACGACCGACGTGACCGAGACGATCGCCGAGGACTTCAACCTCGACACCGACCAGGGCGCGCTGGTGCAGGACGTCGTGCCGGGCGGTCCGGCCGAGAAGGCCGGCCTGAAGGCCGGAAGCACCGAGACGGCCCAGGGGCTCGTGGCCGGCGGCGACATCATCGTGACCGTCGACGGTGACGAGATCGCCGAGTCGGCCGACGTCGCCGAGGCGATCGAGGACAACCAGCCCGGCGACAGCGTCGAGGTCGAGTTCATCCGCGACGGCGAGACCGAGACGGTCGACGTCGAGCTCGGCGAGCGCCCGACGCGCGTCGGCCCCGCGCCCGGCGGCGGAGGCGGCGGCGACGAGGGGCTTCCCTTCCCGCTCCCGTAGCCGGGCCGGCGCTGCCGGGCGCCCGACCCGGACGGACACGCTCGTCTGAGACCATTGACCCGTGACCAGGGTCAAGATCTGCGGTCTGACGACGCTCGAGGACGCCCACCGCGCCGTCGAGCTCGGCGCCTGGGCGATCGGGCTGATCTTCCACCGCGAGAGCCCGCGGGCCTGCGAGCGCGAAGCGGCCGAGGCGATCGGCGCGGAGCTTCGACGCCGGACGCTCGTCACCGGCGTGTTCGTCAATGCGGCGCTGGACGAGGTCGCGCTGGCGGCGGATCGCTGCTCGCTCGGGATGGTCCAGCTGCACGGCGACGAGGGACCCGCCTACTGCCGTGAGGTCGCGCGCCGAACCGGGTGCAGGGTGATGAAGGCCGCGCGGGTCCGGGACGCGGCGGCGGTCCGCGCCCTCGAGCCGTTCCGAGTCGACTATCACCTCCTCGACGCGCACTCCACCGAGCGGCGCGGGGGAACGGGGGAGACCTTCGCCTGGGAGCTGGCCGCCTCGCGTCCGGACGCGGTCCCGCTCGTCCTGTCGGGCGGGCTGACCGCGGACAACGTCGGGGCCGGGATCGAGGCCACGCGCCCGTTCGCCGTCGACACCGCGAGCGGCACCGAGGCGGCTCCGGGGCGCAAGGACCCGCGCAAGCTGCAGGCCTTCTTCCG
>JAUJOH010000004.1:0-39785 GCA_030447745.1 Chloroflexota bacterium
GCCGCGTCGCCGACAGCTCCCCAGGCGATTGGCGTGTCGCTGCGCGGCATTACGCTCGTGCCGGAGATCGCGGCGCCGTCGTCCAAACCATAGCGGCTCATCTCGCCGGGATCGTGAGCGAAGGCGCGTACGAAGAAGCGACACGCGTGTTCCCTGCGCGTGTCGAGGAGCGGCCGGTCGAGCTCCAGATCTTGCTCTCGCGGATGGATGTTCAGAGCGGCCGCCTTGACCATGCCGCAACGAGGGCGGGCGATGCCCTGAACGCAACCGAACACGGATCGGCACGGCGCGACCTCGCGCTTGCGAACTTGATGAGCATCGCGGTGAATGCCGGTGATGGTGACCTCGCACGCGAGCTCGCGACGTTACTTGAAGCGGAAACGAGCGATCCGTCTCTTCGCGCAATTGGGGCCGCGACGCTACGCCTGATTGACAGCTCACTCGATGGCGACATCCGAGAGCTGCGCGCCGAATTGGAAACGATGGCTGCGTCGCAGATAGCGAACGGGGAACTGCACTACTACGGCGTCACCATGCTCAACATTGCCGAGTGCCACCGACACGAGGGGCAGCTGGCACAAGCATTCGATGCAGCGTCAGAGGCGATTGACGCTCTCGAACGGACGTCGGCTGGCATGGAACTCGCTACCGCGTACTCCGTTCGCGCGTGGGCGACGGCCCACCTTAGAGGCGTCGAGGCAGCCGCTGCGGATATGGCCGCAGCAGTAGCGGTCCAACCGGCCATCTGGCGTCTACAAACGACGTCAGAAGTCGCGGACATCAACGGCTTCTATGGCGACCCCAACCATGCCGCGCACTTGCTCCAGGAGGCACGTCCCCCGTCGCTCCCACCCGCGGTCGAAAGGCCCTTGCTCCTCACGCTCGCTCGGGTATTAATGACGGTCGGACGACACGCGGAAGCGGCGTCGGTCGTGGACTCCGTCAGCATGGCCGGTCCCAACGCGACGCCCGCGTTCGAGCTCTCCGTCCTAACTACCCGAGCACTGATAGCAGCTGCGTCCGATTCTCCGACCGCCGGAAGCGTCGCCGAGCAGGCTATCGATCTGGCGGTGAGACAGGGAGCGGGTTTGTGGCTGAATCTTGCGTTGATCGCACACGCGACCGCCGGCCCGGCAGGATCACTCGACAGCCGTCTTCGAGCGCTACTGAAGTCTGATCCTGCGTACGCATCGATGGCGGCTGACCTCATTACGCCCCGTCTACACATGCTCAGTGAAGACGTGTACGAGGGAGTCAGTGCGGAGATGCGGTTCCGGCCGAGCCGGTGGCGACCGGCGCTGAGGGCGGTGGTCAGTGGGTTCTATGACAGCGGATTGATAGAGCGTGCGGTTCCACTTCTCGAGGATGTCGGCCAGCCCGAGGACATCGCCGTTCTCCGTGCAGTCGCGAAGCGACACCGCAGAGCGAGTGCGCTTGCAGGGGCAGGCCGGCGGCTCATCAGACGCCTAGCACCACGCGTGTTCGTAGAGGACCTCGGCCGAGTAACCGTTGTTGTCGGCGACCGGCTGATCCACGGAACCTCGGTCCGTCGAAAGGCGGCGGCACTCCTGTGCTTCCTTCTGACCCAGAAGGATCTGTCCGCCGCGCGCGACCAAGTGATAGATGCGCTCTGGCCAGAGTTGGACCCGAGTCTTGGGTTGAACTCGCTGAACCAGACTCTCTACTTTCTTCGAAGAGTGTTTGAGCCGGCGTACCACGAAGACACCTCGCCGGGGTACGTACACCACGAGTCTGAAGTCATCTGGCTGGACGAGTCGCTCGTCGACTCTCGAAGTAATGCGTGCCGGCGGCTGATCCGCGCGCTCCCGGCCGACCCTGAGCCAGACTCGGTCGACAGGCTGACTCACCTCTACCGGGGGAGGTTCGCACTGGACTTTGAGTACGAAGAGTGGGCAGCTGAATACCGGGATTGGCTCCATTCTTCGTTCCTGGAGACCGTTGAGCGAGCCGTGCAGAAGGACACGGGCACCGGACACTACGGACGCGGCATCCGCCTTGCTCAAAGGGCACTTGAGGTGGACCCCCACGCCGAACAAATCGAAGTGTCATTGCTTCGTCTGTACCGACTTTCCGGCGCTCACGCTGCCGCGGCCGAACAATACCTGCACTACTCGCGCGCGATGCGCGAAAGCTTAGGGGTAGACCCGCCGACACTAGAGTCGTTGTGAGGATAGGTAGATTGACGTATTGACCGGTGCGCCCACGAGTCCCTATAGTCCGGGACCTTCCCAGTACTGTCGTACTAGGAAGGAAAGGTAAGACGCTCGGACGCGCTGAAGCTCCGCCTGAAATGGGCACTTAGGGTGGAGCTGAGCGATTAGTGCAACCGACCGACCCAGAGTCAGGTCGGTTTTCGTGTCTCTTGGGGCATGAAGGCCGCGAGGAGGAACGAGCGTGTATCCGGATCACGGCCTCAAGGGCTGGTAAATCGCGAGGACGTCGGAGGAAGCAACCGATGAAACAACGCCTCGCACGCGCCCTGTGGGTGCTAAGTGTCGTTGCCACCACCGCTCTCGCCGGTGGTGCATCCCTTAGGGGCTTTTAGTAGTACGTTGGTCGACTAGTTCGCTTGACGAGGAAGGTCTAAACTCAGCGAACGACCGACGCCGCTGGGGCTGGAATGCCTAGGTCCCTAAAGTTCTATATCGCCGGAGTCGTGACTGTCAGCGCGTTCGCGCTGGTCGTCACGACTCTTTCTTTTGATGTCGACCCTCGCATCGCGATCGAACTTGGAGCCGGACGAGATGTCGGGATCTGGACCGGCATCGTCTTTTGGACTGCGTTAACACTGCTGGCGTCCGCACTCCCTGTGCGCATGCCGCGCGGAACGATGGTAGCGGTCTCCGTCGCACCGATTTTGGCCGCCATCAGCATCGGCGGGCCGGTGGTCGGGGGGTGGGTGGCCGCCATCGGAACAACAGAAATGCGCGAGCTACGCGGCCGGATCCCGTGGTACGGGACCCTCGCCAATCACGCGGGCTTGGTAATCCCCGCAATCGCCGCAGGGCTGGCCATGCAGGTGGCCAGTCGCGGCAGTTCGAGCGCGGTGCTCGACTTCGTCGCGACGCTCGTCGGGGCCGCGGTTTTCTTCGCGCTGAACGCTTCATTGACGGCAGTGCTTGTTGCCCTGCGCACAGCACAACCGTTTCAGGCAGTCCTAGTCGGCGATGCGCGCGGCTTCTCGACGAGCCTACTAGCTCTTGCGCCGCTTGCCTGGTTGATGGCGAAAGTCTTTGCGATCCCTGCGGCTGGCTGGTGGGCCACGCTGCTGTTTGCGCTACCGCTTTACACCACTCGCGTCGCCTATCACCGGTTCGTCGAGATGCGCGACATGTTCACGCAGACGATCGGGGCGTTGGCCGAGGCCGTGGACAAGCGTGACCCGTTCACGAGCAAGCACAGTGTCCGAGTGAAGCAGATCGGCGTCGACATCGGGCGGGAGATGCGGGTCAGCGAGGCGGAGCTGGAGGCGCTCGAATGGGGCGGCCTGCTGCACGACGTCGGCAAGATCGGCGTGCCGGACGCGGTGCTGCTCAAGCAGGAGCGGCTCACGCGCGAGGAGCGGATGATCATGAACGCGCATCCGGTGCTGGGTGCCCAGATCATCGCGCCGGTCACCAAGCTCGCGCCGGAGCTGCCGATCATTCGCCATCACCACGAGTGGTACAACGGCTCCGGTTACCCGGATCGACTGATCGCCGACGAGATCCCAAAGCTGGCCCGGATCCTCCATGTCGCCGATGCCTTCGAGGCGATGACCGCAGCCCGGCCGTACCGCATGACGCCGCTGACCCCGGAGCAGGCCCTCGCGGAGCTCCGCAAGTTCGCGGGCATCCAGTTCGACCCTGCCGTCGTCGACGCCTTCGTTCGGACGGAATGGGTCGACGGGGTCTCCGACCGGGGTCGGCCGATGCAACCGACGCCCATCCCGCTGCTTTCCCAGGCGGCGAGCCGGATGACGCAGGCGAAAGCCTCCGAATCGGCCGCCGGGACGAGGACCGACCCGGTCTGATCGACGCGATCGCGGGCCGGCGCCTCGTGGAGAGGCGGCATGATCGCAGCGTCCGACGCCGGAAGCGGGCGGCCGGCGTCACCGCGCGCAGGACGTGCCCGTGCTGATCGCCGGCATCGTCCTCGGGCTGGTCGTCGGCCTGGCGGTCGGCGGGAGCATCTGGAACCTCGGGTCGGTCCGGCTCAACCGCGTCGCGCTGTTGATCGCGGCAGCCGTCGTTCGGTTGGGCACCGAAGCGGCCATCGCGGTCGGTGTCGGGCTCGCCGAGACGCTGCGGCTCCCGCTCTTCGGACTCGCCTACGGGATGCTGCTCGTGGGCCTGTGGGCCAATCGCCAGCATCCGGGCATGAGCCTCGCGTTCGTCGGCATTCTCTCCAACGCGATCGCGATCGTCGTGAACGGCGGGTTCATGCCGATCTGGGAGCCGAGTCTTCTCGCCGCCGGCCTCACGCCGGACGATGTCGGCTCGGTGTTCCACACGATCCTGCCGAGCGGCCCGGACGGTGCCCTCGGTGCGGACTTCCTGGTCCGCGCCGGGCCGCTCATCGACGTCATCCCGATCCCGTTCCCGTTCGTCCGCAACGTCTCTTCGATCGGCGACCTCTTCCTGACTGCGGGACTCGGATTCTTTCTGTTCGCCACGGTCGTCCGGTCGCGCGAGGAGCTCGGCGACGACGAGATGGACGCCGTCCGACGCGGGCTCCGACCGCCACCCGGCGGCCCTGCACCGCGAACCGGCCTGGCGCCCGGCCTCGCGGAAGCGTCCGTGCTGGACCGGCCGATGGTCCTCGGCGCATCGGGCGCCGGGATGGCCGCGCCCGGCGCACCGGCGGCGCCGGCCGACGGGGGCGCCACCGCCCTCCCGGATCTGACGCCCGCGCCCGGCCAACTCGACGTGCGCGAGGGAGCCACGGTCGGGCAACCGACCGCTCCGGCCGCCCCGGGCGCCGCCGTCCCCGGTCCGACGGCGCCGATCGTCGAACGCGCCCGGCGACACCCGTACGTTCGCCTGGCGCTCAATCCCTCGTTCTCCGCCCTGTGGGCCGGCCAGGCGATCAGCCTGTTTGGCGACCGGATCCATCAGATCGCCCTGGCGTTCCTCGTTCTCAACGCGACCGACTCGGCGATCGCCCTCGCCGGAGTGTTCATCGCGGCCACCCTGCCCAACCTGTTCTTCAGTCCCATCGCCGGCACGTTCGTCGACCGCTGGGACCACCGCGAGGTGCTGGTCGTCAGCGACCTCCTCCGCGCCGCGCTGGTCCTCATCGTGCCCGTCGTGGCGGTGGTCAACCTGGTGCTCGTCTATCCGCTCGTCTTCCTCGTCACGACGATCTCGATCTTCTTCCGACCGGCCCGCGTCGCGGTCCTGCCGAGGCTGGTTCGCGAGGACGAGCTGCTGCCGGCCAACTCGGCGATGTGGATCGGCGAGACGATGGCCGACGTCATCGGCTATCCGCTGGCCGGCCTGTTCGTGGCCTTCCTCGGGTCCGCCCTCCCGCTCGCGTTCTGGCTCGACGCCGCGACCTACATTGCGTCGGCCGCACTGCTCTGGACGATCGCTGTGCCGCCGGTGAAGGCACCGGACGCCCAGGAGGAGGAGAAGAGGGACGGCTTCTTCGCCGAGATGGGGATGGGCTGGGGTTTCCTTCGGGGTGACGTGACCCTGCTCGCGAACACCCTCCAGGCGACGGTCGCGCAGTTCACGTTGGGCATCCTGATCGCGCTCACGGCGCTGTATGCGCAGGAGACGTTCGGCCGGTCTGGCTTCAGCCCCGAGTCCGCGTACGCGTTCCTCGAGACCGGGATCGGGGTGGGCAACCTCGTCGGTGGCTTCGTCGTCGGGCTCATCGGTGGCCGGTTCCGGCGAGGTCGCACGGTGATCGTCGGGTACGCCATGGCGGGCGCCTGCATCGCGCTGATCGGGCTGACGGACCAGCTGCCGATCGCGCTCGGCCTGATGGCCGGGCTGGGCGTGGCGAACATGGTGTTCGTCATCCCGAGCCAGACGATGTTCCAGGAGCGGACGCCGCCGGAGCTGATGGGCCGCGTGGTCGGCTTCCGGTTCTCGCTGGTCTTCGGATCGATGACGCTCGCGATGGGCGTCGGTGGGGTGCTCGGCGAGGTCTTCGGCGCGGCGCCCGTGATCGCGCTGTTCGGCCTGGTCACGATGCTCGCGGGCTTGGCCGGCCTGCTCATCCCCGCGGTCCGCGACGCATGACCTCCGGTACACTGGCCGCCCGCCCCGGCCCCGATGCATCGGAGCGCCGTCGAGAGGAGACCCAGCCGAGGATGACGGACCGAGACGGCACGCCCGGCGACCCAGATCCTTCGACCGCCGAGCCGACGGGCTCGATGAGCGGGCCGAACGACGGCGTGACCGAGGCCGACGGTCTGGCGTCCGATCGGGCTGCCGGATCCCGCGATTTCGCCGGGCCGGAGGCGGACACGGACGAGACCGTGCTGACCGAGTCGCCCCGGAGCGCCACGGCAGGTGCAGCCGCGGCGGGAGCCGGTCGCGTGGCCGGAGCCGGCGGAGCGGCGGCCCCCGGGGGTGCGACACGGTCGATGCGGCCGGGCGAGCGCCGCGCGGCGCGTGCGAAGCCGGTCGCCGCCGCACCGACCCCGTCCGAACGGATCGTGCACGTCGGGGACTCAGCCTCGAAGCTGTTCGTCCTGGCGACGATCGCGGTGTTCACGCTGATCCTGCTCAACGCGCTGCTCCTCGGTCGGGGCGGGTTCCTGGCGCCGGACCCGACGCCGACGCCGCTCGCGAGCCCGTCGCCGTCCGCCGCCGGGTCGCCGGCTGCGTCCGCGAGGCCGAGCGCGAGTGCGTCGCCGGGTGCCAGCCCGAGCGCGCCGAGCGGCTCCGCCAGCGGCGTGCCGGCCAGTGGCTCGCCAGCATCCAGCCCCAGCCCGGCGGCCGGCCCGTCCTGAGCAACTGCGCCGGGGCGCCTCGACCGGATCTGCGGTCCGCCGCGGCGTCCCGACGTATCCTCCGGCGATGTCGGAGGATCGCGACGGAACTTCCGCTCCGGAGTCGGCCGCGAATGAGCTCCCGCGCGAGCGGGCCGAGATGGTCGACCGGCAGTTGCGCGACCGCGGGATTCGCGACCCGCGGGTGCTCGCGGCGATGGCCGAGACGCCGCGCGAACGCTTCATCCCGCCCGAGCGTGAAGCCCTGGCCTACGCCGACCGGGCGCTCCCCATCCCGGCGGGTCAGACCATCAGCCAGCCGTACGTCGTCGCGCGCATGACGGAGCTCCTGGGTGTGGAGCCGGGCGACCGCGTCCTCGAGATCGGTACGGGCTCGGGGTACCAGGCAGCGATCCTTGCCCGGCTCGGTTGCCACGTCGTGAGCATCGAGCGGCAGCCGGAGCTCGCGGCGACCGCGCGCGAGCGACTCACGGAGCTGGGGTTGGGCGACATGGTCGAGGTGCGCCTGGGGGATGGCAGCGTCGGCGATCCGGGCGGGGCGCCGTACGACGGCATCGTCGTCACGGCCGCCGCTCCGGCCGTGCCGCCCGCCTTGCGCGACCAGCTCGCCGACGGAGCCCGGCTGGTCATCCCGGTTGGACCCCGAGACCACCAGGAGCTGCTCGTGATCGAGCGCAACGGGGACCGCTCGTCGGAGCGCTCGGACGGCCCCGTGGGGTTCGTCCCGCTCGTCGGTGAAGCGGGGTTCCCGGAATAGCGGGCGAACGGTCGTCCGGCCAGCCGACCGACGGCTTCCCGGACATCCCGTGCGGGCCCGCGGGTAGCCGGGCGGGCCCGACGCGCACCGCCCGTCGGTATACTCGGCGGCCATGACCCACGTCTTCGTCGCGCCTCATCCGGACGACGCTGCCCTCTCCTGCGGAGGGCTGATCGCGAGCCTCCGCGAGCTCGGCCAGAACGTGACGATCCTGACCGTCTTCTCCGGCAGCGGACAGATCGACGGCCTGACCGGATACCAGCGCGAGGCGCTCGGCTTCGGGACCAAGACGGTATGGCCGGTCATGGAGGCCTTCAACCGGTCGCACATCGCGAGCGACTGGGAGCTGCCGGACGACCCGAACTACCTGCCGGCGTGGGCCGCGACGACGGACCGGCTGGAGGCAACGCAGGAGGATGCGGACGCGGCAGCCAAGCGGTTCTGGCAGCGCTCTTCATGGTACCGGCGCGCGAGCGTCCGGAACGAGTCGCTGGCTGGCCAGATCGTCATGGCCGAGGTGTCGACGCAGGGTGCCGTCTACACGGACGACGTCGTCGAGGCGGCGGCGGCAGGGGAGCTGATGGCCAGGCGGCGCGTCGAGGAGGAGCGGTTCGCGCTCTTCGCGGAAGCGTCGGTCGTCTTTCTCGACCTGCCGGACGCGGTGTTCCGGGGTTATCAGGGCGA
Organism: Chloroflexota bacterium; assembly: GCA_030447745.1. Classification (GTDB taxonomy): domain Bacteria; phylum Chloroflexota; class Limnocylindria; order Limnocylindrales; family CSP1-4; genus JACDAV01. The sequence goes on from JAUJOH010000004.1 coordinate 8,409, forward strand.
CGACGAGCTGCTCGGCCGGCCGCGCGACGATGATGACGCACCGTACGAGATCCTCCGCCGAGAGATCCTCCGGCTCGAGCCGCACCGGCTCTACCTGCCGCTCGGGCTCGGTAGCCACGTCGACCACCAGCTGTGTCGCGAGGTCGGCCTCCGGCTGCTGGGCGAGGGCCGGCGATGGGTCATGCCGGGACCGGACCTGACCAACGCCGTGGCGTTCTACGAGGACTTCCCGTACGCGTGGTGGGACGGCTTCCAGCGCTGGGAGGACCTGCCGTTCGACCCGGCGGACCGCTTACCGCCGGATATCGGCCTCGTGCCGCAGTACGCGGACGTCGGCGATCAGCTGGAACGCAAGATCACGGGCATCGGCCTGTACGAGAGCCAGGTCGACCGACTCTTCGGCAGCCGGCGCAACATGGCCGACGCCGTCCGCGCGTATGGCCGCCAGACGGCGGAGCTCGGCCGGGTGGATGGGTTCGCCGAACGCTACTGGGCGTCCGCGCGCGTGTAGGTGCGCGGGTTCGCCGCTTAAGCCCCTCCTGCGCTTCGGCGTGAGAGGCGGGCTGGGCGCGAGGTCACGGGTTCGTCGCACGCTCTTCGTCGGACAGCGGCTTGACCTGCGACTCGTCGTAGCTCATCGCGGCGCCCGCTACGGGGCCCGACGCGCCGTGGCGAAGCGTCTCGCCGGGGTCGATGGGGTCGACCACCTGGGAGCCCGGCGCGTCCGGGTCCTGCTTGGTCTGGCCGAACCCTTCCACGTACCCGTGCCCGTACGCCGATCGATCGCTCGTGCGCTCGACCGTCTCGCTCGCGCCGTCGTTCCGGCCGATCCCGCGCTCCGCCGCGAACGCCCGCACTCGCTCCTGGAGGCCGCTGAAGGGACCGCCGCCCGTGCCGCCCGCGTTGCTCCTGAGCGCCGTGACTCGTTCCGCGAGTGCGGCCCGCCGGTCCGCACCGCGCGCCGGATCGAGAAGCCATACGAGACCGGCGCCAATCGCCGATCCGAGCGCAATCCCGCCGACAACGAGCGTGGTTCGGGCCTGGGCTCGCCCACGCTCATAGGCGACGTCGTAGCGGGTCCGGTCCGTGTCCGGAAGCTCGCGCTGCATGCGCGCGATGAGGTCTTTCATGGGGTCTCCTCCGTCGTTCCCCGAGACGATGCCACCGCGCGCTTCGCAGTCACCTCGGCGGACCGGGACGCGCCGTGGCAGGGGCGTTGCACGGTGCGAGAGACGTGCAAGCCGTGCACCAGGGACCCTGACGACGAGCGGCCGGCAGCGTCCGACGATGGCCGTGATCACGCGGCCCGTGGCCGCCCACGGAGGAGACTCGCATGCCGACCAGCAAGGAAGACCTTCCCGGAACGCTGAAGCGGTCGCCCAGGAAGGCGCAGGAGACCTGGGCCAAGACGCACGACAGCGCCGTGGAGACGTACGGCGAGGGTGAGCGCGCGCACCGAACCGCGTTCGCGTCGCTGAAGCACTCCTTCGAGAAGGTGGGCGACCACTGGGAGGAGAAGGCAGAGAAGGGCCCGTCGGATGCGCAGGCAGCCAAGAGCGGGCAGGACGCCCGGGACAGCGACACGCCGTCCGCTGGCGGGGTCGACGTCCGGGGCCACTCGCGCGAGGAGCTGCTCGAGCGCGCGCGGTCACTCGGGATCAAGGGACGCTCGTCGATGAACAAGGAGGAGCTCGGGCGGGCGATCGCGCGGAAGCAGGACTAGCCGGCGGCGACCTCCGACGGGCGCACGGCCCGCGCGCCGTCGTCGTAGATCGCCTCGATCGCCCGGACCATGAGCTCGACGCAGAACCGGTCGTGGACCATGTCGTGCCCGGCCCGCCCGAGCGTGTCTGCGAGCGGATGGTCGAGAAGAACGCGACCGATCGCGGCCGCGAGCGCCGCCGCATCGCCGGGTGGCACGAGCAGCCCGGTGACGCCGTCTTCGATCATCTCCGGGATCCCGCCCACCTTCGTGGCGACGACGGGTCGTGACAGTGCCATCGCCTCGAGGATCGTCAGTCCCTGCGCCTCGCGGTACGACGGAAGCACCGCGCAGTCGAGCGCCGCGGTGACGGCCGGCACGTCGTCACGCCGGCCGGTGAAGATGACCCGGTGCGCAACTCGGAGCTCCCGGGCCTGCTGCTCGAGCGCCTCTCTCCGCGATCCCTCGCCGACGATGACCAGATACGCATCGGGGACCTGCTTGAGGACGAGCGGCCACGCCTCGAGCAGCGTCGGGTGGCCCTTCTCGGGCTCCAGCCGGGCGACGACGCCGACCATCACCGCGCCGGGCTCCATGCCGTACTCGTCGCGGAGCGTGCAGCACGGCTCCTGGTGGTCGTAGCGCTCGAGATCGACACCGTTGTAGATCAGCTCGACGGGCACGGTCGCCCGGCCCTCGTCGTGGATCTTCCGGACGATCGCTTCGGACACGGCGATGAGGCGGTCGATCTCCGGCGTCAGCCGCCGGAGCTCCCTTCGATCCTCACGCGAACGCACGCGCGACGAGTGCACCGTCCCGACGACATAGGGTCGGCGGTGGCCGATGCCACCCAGCGCCATGGCCGCCCGTGTCCCCACCGTCTCCGCACGAAACATGTGGTTGTGGACCACGTCCGCCCGGACCTCGGCCAGATGCGCTGCCAGCGCGCCGACCGCGACGGCGTCGTCCGGCTCGTCGATGACGAGAACGTGGACGCCGCCGCGCCGCAGCTTGCGGACCGCGCTCCCCGGCGACAGCGATACGACCGACACGTCGTATCGGGAGCGGTCGATCCGGCTGACGAGGTTGAAGAGGTGCTCCTGAGCGCCGCCGTTGGTACCTGTAGCGAGGATCTCGACGACCCGCACGCGGGAGCTGCCGGGAAGCGGCAGTCGCTCGACCGGCGTGAGGCAGCGCTCGCCCACGAGCGGGGGACCCAAGTCAGCCGCCCCGTCGACGGACGAGGAGCCGCTGGATGGGTTCGTCGACGGCGCCCCACTCGTATTTGTAGGGCTCGTCGCCGCGCAGGAAGTCCAGGCGTCGTTTCCCGCCCGCGAGCGCACGCTCGACGTACTTCGAGACCATGACAACGCCTGGCGACAGGTCCCGCGCGTCAGGGTCGACTCCGGCGTTGTAGTACAGAACGCCGTCGTCGGCCTCGAGGTGAACCCCCGCCGCGATCCGCCGGTCGCCGACCCGCAGGAACGCGAGGCCGACGGTGCGATCGGGGGCGAGGAGCTCGAACAGCCGCCGGAAGAAGACCCGGCTCGCGTCGCCGCCGGGTCCCGGCTTGAACAGCCCGTTCTCGCCCCAGCGGCGCTGGTGGAGGTCGATGAACGCTTCGAGATCGGCGACCGGATGGGGCGAGTCCTCCAGCACGATCTCGCCGGCCGTCGCGGCCCGCCGGAGCTTGCGCCGGATCTCGTGGCGGGCCTTCTTGCCGAGCGTCGAGAGATAGCCGTCGAGGTCCGCGCCGTCCGGGAGCGTCACGACCGGGCAGACGTCCTCGCGCTCCACGTTGAGCGTCCAGCCCTCCGCCATCTCGCGTCGCCCGAAGGCTGCCGCGAGCGCGTCTCCCGCCGGATCGCCGCAGCGGAGCCGCCGGAGGTCGACCACGTCCCACGGCTCGGGGTGCGCTTTTTCGGCGGCACCGACGGACGCGAGTTGCTCGACGACCGCCTCGGAGACCTCCCTCAGATCCTCCTCCCCGGCGAGGATCGTCGCGTAGTCGGCGTGGTACGACGCGCCGAAGAACACCGCCTTGGCGTGCGGCTCGACCGGCGTCAGCTTGGCGTCGGAGGCGTGTCGCATCGTGGTGTGCCGCTCGAGGTCGGTCGGCTCGACCTGGTGCCGGTGCATGAGCGGAACGATGGCGACCGGTTCCGCGTCCGGCGCCCCGGCAGAGTCGAGGACGACGAGCGTCTCGTCGTGGGCCGATTCCCCGTACGCGTCCCACCAGGCCCGGTGGAAGGCCCAGCGCGAGAACGGGGTGGCCCATGGGTTCGCGTCGGCGAGGCGGTCCCACGTGCGCCGGTCGAGGGAGTCGAAGGGCCTGCGCTCGCTGCGGAGGCGGCGGCCGGCGGCCGGGAGGGCGTCGTCGCGATCGGTGCCCGGACAGGCAGGCTCCGTCTGGAGGGCTGAGGTCACGTCGCTAGCCTAGACGACTTGGCGGGAAACCGTTGCGGGTGCAACTGATGTCAGGTCGGATGGAGCTCGCGCAGCAGGCTCGGCGTCACGTGTGGAGACGGCGGCCCGACCAGCCGGCGAAGCAGGAAATACTCGGGCAGCGGGCGGTCGTCCGTGATCAGCTCTCCCTCGCCGGCGAACGCTGCGACCTCGTCGCCCTCGAGCCACACGAGCGACCGAATGCGGGCGATCCAGCCTTCGACGGTGCTCTCCGGCGAGTCGTACGCACCCGACAGGTCCTCCAGCACGCCGGGCCGTCCCAGCACCTCGCGCATCGTCTCGTCGCGCAGCTCGAGCTGCCGCTCGGAACCGAGCATAAGGAACCCGTAGCCGCCCGGTCCGAAGGCGACCATCACGTGCGGCCACGCGGCCTTGAACGTGCGGACGTGAGCCCTGAACTCGTCGAGCGTCTGCCCGTAGGGCATCCACTGCATCATCACGCCCCCTTCGCTCAGCCGCTCCCGCCCCGCGAGGTAGTACTCGTAGGACGAGATGACGGAGACGCCGGCGCTCTCGATCGGTGGCGGTGGGTCGGTCACGATGATGTCGTAGCGGCGGTCGGTCAGCTCGACGTGGTTCCGGCCGTCGGCCACGATGACGTCCCCCCGCGGGTCGGCCAGAACGTCCGCTGCGTCCGTATAGAACTGGCCGAACATCCGGGGCACCGACGGCACGAGCTCGACCGCGTCGACCTCGAGGCCGGCCACGAGGGCCGTCCGGAACGAGGAGCCCATCCCGAACGCGACGGTCAGGGCCCTTTCCGCTTCGGGTCGCATCATCAACGGCAGGATCGGCATCAAGCGGGCGTCGACCGTCAGCAGCGTCATCGACGTGCCGGCAACCCAGAGGTGTTGCGCGCCGCCCGCCCGCCCCGCCTGGACCGACGCGATCTCGTCTTCCGCCGCGGCGTCGATCGTCCCGTTCGCCTCGCGGACGCGCGCCTCCCCCGGATCGACGACCAGGCCGGGGGTCGTGAGCGCGACGACGAGGGCGAGCGCGGTCGCCGCGCCAACACCCGCCAGCCCGACCCGCCGAACGCCCTCCAGGCGAGCCGCCGCGAGCACGACCGCCGTCACGACGTTGATCAGTGCGAGCCCCACCACGGCCGTCGGGGAACCGATGGCCGGGATCACGAAGAACGGGATGAGGAAGGTGCCGCAGATCGCACCGAGCGTGTTGGCCGCCAGGAGCTGTCCCGTCTCCGTGGCCACGTGGCCCGGCCGGTCCTGGAGCAGCGCGGAGGCGGCCGGGAACGCGAGTCCCATGACGATCGTGGCCGGCAGGACGACCGGCAGAACGGCACCCCACAGGTCGCCGAGCACGTCCAGCGCAAAGAACGGGTCGAGCGGCTGCGGCCGCCCGATCACGGTGACCAGCCCCCACAGGGCGAGCAGCGCGACGGCAAGCTGCGAGGCTGCCAGCAGGGCAATCGGGTTTCGCAACCGCCCGCGGCTGAGGCTGAAGATCAGGGCGCCGATCGCGATGCCCGTCAGGAAGACGCCGAGGATCATCGTGAAGACGTACGTCGAGCCGCCGGTGCCGGAAGCCAGCAGCCGCGTCCACAGCGTCTGGTAGCCGAGCGACGTCAGACCGGAGACGAACGCCACGAGGAGGGCGAGCGATGGCCGCGGGATCCCGCCACCATGCGGCCGCTGCGGCAATCGGACGCCGAGCTCCGGTCGCTCGAGCTCGAGCTGCGGCTCGAGCTGCGGCTGGCCACGAGCGAGGATGAGCGCGACCGCTCCGGCGATCGCCGAGGCCGCTGCGCCGACGAGGAGCGCCCCCGTGAGGCCGAGCAGCTCGATGAGGACCAGGCCGCTCAACAAGGTTCCGACGATCGCCCCCAGGGTGTTCGCGGCATACAGGCGCCCGAACGCGCGGCTGAGGTGATGTGCACCGCTCGACAGGTGGCGCACCAGCGTCGGCAGGGTCGCGCCCATCATCACCGTCGCCGGACCGAGCGCCAGCAGCGCCAGCGCGAACCGGAGCAGCGCGAGCAGCTGCGGCTGGTCCTGGAGCCCGCCGTACGCGCCGCGGTACAGCTCGTGGATCAGCCGGAACGTGAGAGGCGTCAACAGGACGACCACGACGAGCGCGAGCTCCAGCAGGCCGTACAGCCGGAGCGGGGACCGCACCCGGTCCGCAAGCCGCCCGCCCACGACGCTGCCGATCGCCATGCCACCGAAGAAGCCGGTCAGGATGGCCGACACGGCCTGGGTCGTGTTCCCGAACACGAGGACGAGCTGGCGTGCCCAGACGATCTCGTAGACCAGCCCGGCGGCGCCCGACAGGATGAAGATCAGGTAGACGAGGGCGGACCGACGCACGGGCAGACAGGCTCCGGCTGGGTGGACTCCGGCCACCAACGGCGACCGTCGAGCGGTGGAGTTCGGTCGGGCGAGGATACCGGGACCGGGTGGAGAGGGCGGAGCGTCAGATCCGTCCGACCCAGTACGCGCCGCCGAGGTTGACGACGAACCCGAACAGGATCAGACCGATGCCGATCCAGCCCAGGCCGTGCCGAGCGACGGCGAGCGCAACCAGCGCGACGATGAACGGGATCGAGTCGAGGAAGTAGCGATACCCGTACTGGAGCCACCCGCCGCCGTAGTAGAGGAGCGTCGGAACGACCACGAGGAGGGCGGCACCGAGGAGCCACCACGTGCGAGAAGAACGCCACGGCGCCCGTGCCGCAAGCAGCAGCCCGGGGCTCGTGAGCAGCACGGACATCCCGAGCCCGTCGGGTCTGAAGTACGGGAACTCCGCGATCTTCATCGGTGGATGCGTGAAGAGGAGGTCCAGGTTCATCCCGATATGAGCCACCGAGAACAGGCCCTCGTCCCGCCGTGCGGCCAGCCAGTCCGGAAGCAGCGCCAGCGCGTAGCCGGACTCGACCGGATCACCGAACCGGACGGCGTTGTACCAGAAGAAAAAGGCGATGGCCGGGAGCGTGGCCAGGCCGAGGGCCAGCCACTCCCTGACCGGCCAGCGCGCGAAGGCGCTCCGAACGTATCCCCCCGTGACGTCCGCGGCGACGGTCCTCCGCGACGGGTCGAGGAGCAGCATGTAGAACGGGACCGCGAGCGCAAGCGGCGCGCGGGTGAGGAAGGCCGCGCCCGCCAGCAGGCCCACGAGGACCGCCCGCTGCCGCCCCCACAGCTCGACGAGACAGGCGAGCGTCAACAGCGTCGCGATCAATTGACCGCTGTGCCAGACGCCGCCCCTCGCCGTGACCCACCAGAGCGCCGTGCTGAAACCGAAGAGGAGGACGATCCAGAACCGGTGGACGAGGTCCGCGACGCTGAGGCGGCCCACCAGCATCCAGCACAGGCCGACGTTCGCGGCGGCCAGCGCGGCGTTGATGCCGGACTCCACCTGGTCAGCCGTGCCGGGTCCGAGGATGGCCACGAGCGGCACGAAGGCAATCGCGGGAAAGGGCGCAAACGGGACGTACCAGCGGCCGTCACCGCCCGGGATGACGTCGAACGGTCCCGGCTGCGCTGCCAGCCACGTCCGGCCGTCGAGAAACGCGTCGGCGAGGTAGAAGAAGTCCTGTCGACCGGAGTCGAAGTCGCGCGCGCTCAGCCAGTAGACGATCGCGGAGAGCCAGACGAGCGCCAGGCCGACGGCCGTCGCACGATCCGGGCCCCTCACCCGGCGGTCGCGACGGACGACAGGAGCGGTGCCAGACGCCGCGCCGGCGCTCACGCCGGGGCCGTCGTCATGAGCTCGCGGGGCGGAGGCGCTTGACTCGGCGGTGCAGGAACGGGATCCGGAGCAGGTCCCACGCCACGCGCATCGCGAGACCCGGACGAGCTCGCATGCGAGATCCCAACCGGTCCGCCCACTGGATCGGCACGACCGCGATCCGATAGCCGCGCCGTCGGGCGAGGTGGATCAGCTCGACGTCGAACACGATGCTCGTCACCTGTTGCTGTGCGAAGAGGTCACGAGCCGCGGACCGCGTGAACCCTTTGAAACCGCACTGCGTGTCCTGCACCGGTCCCACGACCCACACGGAAGCGACAACGTGGAATGCCTTGCCGAGCAACCGGCGCAGCACCGGCTGGCTGGCGCGCATGTCCGACCCGTCCGGCTGGATCCGACTCCCAAGCGCGACGTCCGCGCTCTCGAGCGCCTTCAGCAGCTTCGGCAGCTCGCCGGGCGGGGTCGCCATGTCCGCGTCCGTGAAGACGAGGTAATCACCGTCGGCGGCAAGCATGCCGGCACGGACCGCCGAGCCCTTGCCCCGGTGCGGGACGGTGATGACGCGCAGACGCGCCGGTTTCGCGCCGTCACGACGCGCCTCGGGCCGACCACGCACGAGATCCGCCGTGCCGTCGGAGCTTCCGTCGTCGACGACGAGCACCCGGGCGTCGCCGAGCACGTCCCCCTCCTGATCGAGCCATCGGAACAGCTCATCCAGCGCGGGACCAAGGCGGCGGGCCTCGTTGTAGGCAGGCAGCACGAGGGTGACCGATGGCGCGGGCATCGCGCGCAGTCTAGTGGCTGGTCGGGGTCGCGAACCGTCGATCGGCCCGGCCGGTGATGCCGCGTCGTCCACGGCGGGCCCCAGCGCCGTGGACTGCTTCGCCGAGGTGGACGTGGGGCTGGATTCGGCCTCGCCGGAGGGCGGCGGGCCCGCGATGTCCGCGCCCGGAGGCCGTCTGCCCATGAGGGGCGACGCCTATACTCGCGGTCAGATGCCTGATCCGGACTCGCCTCGACATACGATCTCGCCCTGCGGGGGCACCGTCGTGCGGCTCGCGATCCCGATGGAGACACAGGAGAGCAGATGAGCGCGATGGACTACAGCGGGCCGGAACGCCGACGGGGCGGTCCGGACCGTCGCAGCGCCGATGAGCAGACGAAGATCCTCGTCGTCGACGACCACGCGCTCTTCCGAGTGGGCATCGCGAACATTCTCGGCCGCGAGCCGGACTTCGACATCGTCGGCGAAGCCGATGACAGCCGAAGCGCGATCGACCGGGCGCTCGAGACGTCGCCGAACATCATCCTGATGGACCTCTCCCTGCCCGCACCGGGCGGGATCGAGACGACGCACCGGATCAAGCGGGAACTGCCCTCGACCGGGATCATCGTCCTCGCCCAGAACGAGGACGAGGACGCGCTCTTCGACGCGATCAAGGCCGGCGCCGCGGCGTTCATCCTCAAGGACGTCGGGCCGGACGACCTCGTCACGATCATCCGCCGCGTGTCGTCCGGCGAGTACCTCATCAACGACAAGGTGTTCTCCAAGCCGGCGGTCGCGTCCCGGGTGCTGAAGGAGTTCCGCGAGCTGGCGGTCTACGGGCAGGAAGCCGCGCCGATATTCGCACCGCTCTCCCCGCGCGAGGTCGAGATCCTCGACAACATCGCGCAGGGCATGACGAACAAGCAGGTCGCCTACGCGCTGTCGATCAGCGAGCAGACGGTCAAGAACCACATGAGCTCGATCCTCCGGAAGCTGTCCGTCAACGACCGGACCCAGGCGGTGGTGTACGCGATGCGCCAGGGCTGGATCCGGATGCCGGAGGATTGACCGGTCGCGCCTGCCAGAGGGCGAGCCGACGCCGGTCCGGGGCGATGGCGCGACTCCTGCCGTCTCGCGGGAATCGGAACGGCCAAGGCGTGGTGGAGTACGGGCTGATTCTCGGCGGTTCCGCCATGGTGACGCTCGTGACGCTCGTGTTCCTGGGTCCAGTGCTGGCGGACGTGATCCACCTGATCACGACGCTCATCGAGTCCGCGACCGGCGGGCGGTGACAGCCCGCGCTCGCGCCGTCACATGCACGACCCACCATCCGCGAGGGCAGGGAGGGCCGTCGCCGGCTGGACAACGCGCAACACGATCGTGACACTGCTGCTCGTCCGGAGGTTGCGACACGTCGCTCAACGGAGGCTGCCGCATATGGCGCTGCTCAACTCGCTTCTCGCCGCACTCCGCCGTGGCGAGGAAGGCCAGGGTCTCGCGGAGTACGCGCTGATCCTCGCTCTCATCGCGATCATCGCGATCATCGCCCTCATCTTCCTGAGTGGTCAGATCGGCCAGATCATGAGCCACGTCGACCGCTCGGTCTAGCCCTCGGCCGCCTTACCGCGCCGGGCCCGCGCGACCCTGCTCGTCCCCAACCCGGCAGCCGTGGTGGCTGAGCCGCGCGGCGAAAGCGTCGATCGCCGCCTGCTCCGTGTCGATCCCGCGCACTCCCGCGCCGCCGTCGCGCGCGTTGAGTGCCGGATAAGCACTCGGCGTCATGATCGGCGCGTGGCCTCGGTTCTCACGCGCGTCCTCGACTTCGCGTTCCCGGCGCGATGCGCCGGATGCGCCCGCGAGGGCGAGGCGATCTGTGCCGGATGCCGGCCGGCGCTCGACCGTCGGCTGGCTCTGCCGCCGGGGGCGGCGATCGGGCTGCCGGCGGACCTGCCGCGGGACATCGTGCAGCTCGAGTGGTGCGCGCCGTTCGGCGGCGTCGTCCGCCACGCGCTGCACGAACTGAAGTACGGCGGCGAGCGCCGCGTCGGAGCCACTCGGTGAGGCGGTCGCTCGGCGGTGGAGGAGCGCAGGCGCGGGCGGTGACGTGCTCGTCCCCGTTCCGGTTCACGCGGACCGCCTCCGTCGCCGCGGATCCGACCATGCCGGCCTCATCGCGGCGGTGACCGGTCGCGCCCTCGGGCTGCCGGTCGCGCCGATCCTCGAGCGCGTGCGGGCCACGACCGCGCAGTTCGATCTCGATCGGACCGCCCGGGCCGGCAATGTCGACGGGGCCTTTGCGCTCCGTGCCCGGAATGGCGGCGTGGCCGCCACGGACCAGGCGCTGGCGGGACGCTGGATCGTCCTCGTCGATGATGTCGTCACGACCGGCGCGACGCTGTCGGCGTGCGCTGGACCGTTGCTGGACGCGGGCGCGCTTGCCGTCTCGGCGGTCACGTTCGCCCGCGAGCGATAGCGCCGAGGCGCGAGCGATAACCGCCCGGGCGGCGTTCCCTCGTTCATACTCGCGACACGGGCGTCAGTCCGGAGTCGCGGCGGACCGCGTTGGGGAGACATCGATGCGCACGATCGTGAAGGGCAAGAACCTGGAGGTTTCCGAGCGGGTCCGCCGCTACGCAGAGAAGCGATTTCATCGGCTCGAGCGCTTCCTCGACGACCGGACCGACGCGATCGTCGAGCTGTCGCACGAGCGGCATCGGAACGCGGATGACTCGCACATCGTCGAGGTGACCCTGGTCATCGATGGCCAGACGCTGCGAGGCCACGCCGCGGGCTCGACGCACCAGGCCGGGATCGACACGGTCATCGACAAGATCGAACGCCGGGCGGTCGATCACAAGCAGAAGCCCAGGCTGCGCGCGCGACCGGTCGAGGAGAAGGACATCCTCCGGCGAATCGCGGACGGGACCGCGGAGCCGGCGCGCGACAGCAGGATCGTCAAGACGAAGCGGTTCTCGATGGAGCCCATGTTCGAGGAGGACGCCATCGCGCAGTTGGAGGACCTCGGGCACACGTTCTTCGTGTTCGTCAACGCAGAGAACGAGCACGTCAACGTTCTCTACCGGCGCAACGACGGCCACTACGGGCTGATCGAGCCCATCGTCGGCGGCGATTACACGCCTGGCCGCGCCAAGGACCGCGACCGGGGCGCGGGCCGGGTCAACGGGCACCGCTGACGCTCGGGCAGCGTCAGAGCCGACCGGGCCGCGGGCGACCGGACTCGCGCGGCCGGTGTCCGGGTGTTCGCTACGATCTCACCGATGCTTCCCGACGGCCGGCGGCTCGGCGCGCACCTGCCGGTCGCCGCCGGCATGGTCAGGGCGGTCGACCGGGCGCACGCGATCGGTGCGTCCGCGCTGCAGGTCTTCGGCGACAACCCGACCGCCTGGAAGCGGCGGGCGGGCCCGCCCTCCGAACTGCCGGCCTTCCGGTCGCGTCTCGCGGAGCTCGACATCGGGCCGGTTGCCATCCACGCCGCCTACCTCGTCAATCTGGCCGGTCCGGACGAGGCGTTCTTCGATCGGTCGGTCGAGGTCCTCGCCCATGACCTCCGGACGTCGGTCGGCTTCGGTGCCAGCTTCGTCAACGTCCATACCGGGTCGCACAAGGGTGCGGGGGTCGGGACGGGGATCGAGCGGCTGGCCGACGGCATCGCGCTCGTCATGGCAGAGGTCGACGACGCGCCCGGTGCCGCACGGCTCGTGCTCGAGAACTCGGCCGGGGCTGGCTTCGCGGTGGGGACGACGGTCGAGGAGCTGGCACGGGTCGCGGAGGCAGCCGACCGGCGGCGCGTGCCGCTCGAGCGGCTCGGCTTCTGCATCGACACGGCGCACGCGTGGGCCGCCGGCTACCGGCTGTCCGAGCCGGACGAGACTGACGCCCTGGTGGCCGAGTTCGACGCGCAGATCGGGCTCCATCGACTCGCGATGCTGCACCTGAACGACTCCAGGAGCGAGCTGGGCTCACGGGTCGACCGGCACGAGCACGTCGGCGCGGGGCGGATCGGCGAGCGCGGCATGGTGCGTCTGCTGACCCATCCGAGTCTTCGGCCCGTGCCGACCTACATCGAGACGCCGGGCATGGACGAGGGCTACGACGCGATCAACATCCGACGGGCGCTGGACCTCGCGGCGGGCCGGCCGCTGGCACCGCTGCCGCCGGGCGCGATGGAGCTTCGCGGAAGCAGGTCACGCGGCGCGCCGGCGCCCGGACCCGCGTGAGTGCTCGAGAGACAAACGCGCTAGAGGCGGCCCGGTGGCCGGCTGCCGGGGCGGCCCAGCGAACGGTCGGCGGACACTCGCGGGGCGCTCGACACGCCGGCGACCACCGGCATCTGGGACGTGGCGGTCTGGCGGCCGATCGAACGGTCCGGTGCGCCGCTGTCGTCGACGGTGGCGGCGCCGTTCGTCGAGAATGGCCGGCCGAACCGGCGCATCCGGACCGCGAGGTAGTACTCCATCACCTGGCGCACCTGCGACTCGTCGAGGAGGTCGTCGCCGCGGAGCGCGTACTCGACGCGCGCGGTCGGGTTGGAGGCGCCGGACGCCACAAGCCCGAGGTACTGCGGCGTGTCCGCGTCCTCGCGCAGCTCCCGGAGGCCGCGGGCCAGCTTCGTCGCGGTGCCCAACGACGGCATCCGGTCGCCACGGATGAGCCGCGAGATCGTCGAGTGGTCGACGCCGGACTGCTGCGCGAGCTGCCGCTGCGACATCTTCTTGGCCTTCAGCTGCGACCGGAGCCACTCGTTGAAGGCGCGCCCGTTCTGGCTGGTCATCGTCTGCCCGGTCGCTCCGTGAGGTGCGCGCGGACCGCGCCGCGATACGGGCACTATCGGTGCCACGTTGCGCCGGCTGTATCACCCGTTGGTACCAGTCTCCGGCTGCTCGCCGATCGGCGAGTCGTTGTCCGGTGGCGTCCGGCGAGGTCCGGAAGTGACCCGATCGGCGCGCGAGCCGGGTCGTCGGCCGGTGGCGGCGGATGTGGCTCCTCGGCCGAAGGGGGCCGGAGGCGTCCGGCGCCCGACGCCGACGGGATCGTCGCCTCAGCTCGTCGTCGGCTGACCGACCCGCTCCAGGCCCCGCGGCTTGCTCGAGGCGAGGTAGGCGATCGAGCCGAGGACGATGACCGAGAAGACGCTGATGACCCGGTCGAGGAGGGCGATCGCGGTAGCCTCCGGCAGGGGAACGCCGTACGCCAGCGTGAGCACGGTGACGACCCCGGCCTCCACGACCCCGAGGCCGGCCGGGCTGAGCGGCACAGCCGTCAGGAGCGAGCCGATCAGCGCAACGAAGACCGCGCCGGAGAGGCCAAGCCGGACACCCGGGAAGTCGAGCCCCTGCACGACGAGCCACAGGCGCAGCGACTCGGTCAGCCAGATCAGCCCCGTCACGAACGCGAGCGGCGGCAGCCGCCGGACACCGATGGCGCCGAACACGCCCTCCTCGAAGCGGTCGTAGAACTCGACGATCCGCGACGGCAGCGGCAGGGCGACGAGGATCCGGCGCCCGAAGTTGCGGAGCGTGAACAGGCCGACGGCGAGCGCCACGACGACCACCACACCGATCGCGAACACGACCTGGATTGCCGGCGGCAGCCCGTCGCGGAAGCTCCAGAACCCGGCCGCCAGCCCGAGCGTTGCGATGGCGAACAGGTCGAGGATCCGCTCGATGAACACCGTGCCGAAGGTCCGGCTCAGCGACGCGTCGCTGTTGATCTTCAGCAGATAGGCGCGATAGACGTCGCCGAGCTTCGCCGGCACGACGCAGTTCACGAGCCAGCTCAGGAAGATGATCTCCGTGGCGTCCCGGGTCCGGATGCGCTGCCCGGTCGCGCGAAGGAGCGACGCCCAGCGGAAGCCGCGCAGCGGGAAGCCGAGGTAGTGGGACGCGAACGCGGCGAGGATCAGGCCCGGGCTCGCCTGCAGCACGAGTGCCGGGACGCGATCGAGCTCGCTCCGGTTCAGCCAGATGAAGAGCCCGATGATCGCGAACGGAACGAGGATCGAGATGATCGTCCGTGGCTGACGAAGCCGCCGCCCGATCGACAGCTGCGCGGGTCTGATTTCGTCCTCGCGCGGGCGGCCGGGCGGCGCGCCGGCCGTCGACGCCGCCGCGTCGCGGGTCGCTGGCGGGACCGCTGGATCGATGTCGCGACTGGTTTGCACCGTACCGGACCCTACCGGTCCCGACCGACCGACGGCCATCCGCCGATGGTCCTGCGGAAGGGGCGGCTCGCTCATCGGTCCGTGCCCGTGTCCGCTGCCGCGCGCGGAAGCCCGTCATCGGGATGGACGCGCCCGTTGCCGCGCATCCGCTGGACGACCTTGGCGACCGGCGTGACGAGGCGTGCAACGTACGAGGCGCGACCCGGCACGATCTCGGGCGCGGCGGCGAGGGCGCCGAGCAGCCCAGCCGCGGTCGAGGGGTCGCCGGCCAGGATCGTGTAGGCGACGCCGACCTCGACGAGCGTGTGCGCGTCGGAGACGGCGACACGCGGCAGCCCGTTCTGGAGGCCGAACTCCGCGGCGCGCTCGTTGCCGCGGCCGACGAGCCGCGCGTTGTGGCCCTCGACCCAGTCGACGAGCGGCGCCAGCGAGGCGATCGCCGCGTCACGCCCGAGCGACCCGCGGAAGCGGTCGTACGGGTGCGGGATGCCGACCAGCCCACCCTGCTCTCGAACGGCCTCGATCGCCTCGACGGCGGACAAGCCGGGCGGCACGGGTCGCTCGACGAAGAGCGCGATCAGGTCACCCGCACGGGTCCGAATCTCCTCGCCGACGATGACGGTCAGCCCCGGCGGGGCTGCCGCCCGCGCCTCCAGTGCCCCGTCCAGGCGGTGGTGGTCCGTGATCGCGAGATGCGTCAGGCCGCGCTCGGCCGCCAGCCGAGCCACCGCCGCCGGCGACGACAGCGAATCGAACGAGGCACGCGTATGGCAGTGGAGGTCGACGAACGCTCGGCCGCCGCCGGTCATCGACGCGCGGCCGCTTCCGCTTCCGCAACGCGCTCGATCCTGGCGCCGATGTCGACGAACTTGCGCTCGATGTCCTCGTAGCCGCGGTGGACGTGGTGCGCCCCGTGGATCGTGGTGGCGCCCCTCGCGGCGAGCGCGGCGAGGATCAGCGATGCGCCGGCCCGGAGGTCGCCGATCTCGACCTCCGCGCCGCGGAGACGCGCCGGGCCGGTGATCGCGGCATGGTGGTCGTCGAGCAGCTCGATCTGGGCGCCCATCCGGCGCAGCTCGGCCAGCCACTCGAGCCGGTCCTCGAAGATCGCCTCGTGGATCGTCGAGCGACCGGTCGCCTGGCTGAGGAGGACGCACGTGGGGGGCTGGAGATCCGTTGCCAGCCCCGGATAGGGCGCGGTCCGCACGCTGCACGGCCGGAAGTCGCCGGGGCCCACGCTCGTCGCGTCGACCTCGATCCGGTCGCTGTCGCACTCGACGGAGACGCGCGCGTCGCGGACCACGTCGAGAAACCCGCCGAGGTGCTCGCAGGGGGCGCTTTCGAGCGTCAGCCGACCGCCCGTGACAGCGGCCGCGACGATGAAGGTCCCGGTCTCGATCCGGTCCGCGATCACCCGGTGCTCCGCGCCGCGGAGCCGCTTGCGGCCGTGGACCTCGATCGTGTCGGGATAGGTCCGCTCGACGCCCGCGCCCATCTTCTGGAGGAACGCGATCAGGTCGTCGATCTCCGGCTCCTGCGCAGCCGGACGGATCACGGTGTGGCCGTCGGCGAGGGCGGCGGCCATCAGCGCGTTCTCCGTGCCCATCACGGACACGAACGGAAACCGGATCTCCGTCCCGCGGAGCCGGCCCGGCGCGGTCGCGAAGTAATAGCCGTTGCGGTAGTCGATCTGCGCGCCGAGCGTCCGCATCGCCTGGACGTGCAGGTCCACCGGGCGCCGGCCGATCCGGTCGCCGCCGGGGTTGCTGATGATCACCCGCCCGAACCGCGCCAGGAGCGGACCGAGGAGCATGAAGCTGGCCCGCATCTTGGCGGCCGCCTCGAGCGGGACGAACAGCCACTCGACGTCGCCCGAGGCGATCTCGTAGACGTTCGGCTCGGGGTGGTCGACGACGACGCCCAGGTCGCGGAGCGTGTCGGCCATCACGCGCACGTCCTCGATCTCCGGCACGTTGGTGAACCGGCAGCGCTCGCCCGTCAGCGTCGCCGCGGCGAGCATCTTGAGGGCGGCGTTCTTCGCGCCGCTGATCGGCACGGTGCCGTGGAGCGGCTGGCCACCCTCGACCCGGAAGAGCTCCCGGGTTACCGGCTCCGGGACGTACTCCCAGTGGAACGGACGCGCGTCGGCCATGCCTCGGGCGGAGCGCTAGCCTCGCCGGCCCTCACGGCGGCGGCGCTCCGCAACGCGGATGCGCAGGAGCGCCTGCTGGAGTGCGGCACGCGCGGCGGCGAGGTCGGCGCCCTCCTCGTAACCGCCCTCGAGCGTGCGCTCCGCTTCCCGTCGAGCCTCCTCGGCCCGCTCGAGATCGATCTCGGCGGCGAGGTCCGCCGTCTCTGCCATCACCACGACCTTGTCCGGGCGGACCTGCAGGAAGCCACCGACGATCGCGAACGACTCCTCCGAGCCGCCCTTCCGGATCCGCAGCTCGCCGACCCCGAGCGTCGACACGAGCGGTGCGTGATGGGGCAGGACGCCCAGCTCGCCCTCGGCGCCCGGGACGACGACGGAGTCGACCTGGTCTGAGAAGGCGAGCCGCTCAGGGGTCACGATCTCGAGCTGGATCGGCATCGCAGGCTAGAACATCGGACCGAGGGCCCGCAGGGGCTTGACCTCGGTCCTCGGTGCGTACAACGCCGTCATGAGCCGAGTCGCTGGGCGTTCTGCCGGACGTCGTCGATCGTGCCGGCCAGGAAGAACGCCTGCTCGGGCAGCGTGTCGGTCTTGCCCTCCAGGATCTCCTTGTACGAGGCGACGGTGTCCTTGATCGAGACGTAGACGCCCGGCCGGCCGGTGAAGACCTCGGCGACGAAGAATGGCTGGCTGGCGAAGCGCTGGAGGCGCCGCGCCCGGGCGACGGTCGCCTTGTCCTCCTCGGACAGCTCGTCGATGCCGAGGATCGCGATGATGTCCTGGAGGTCGCGGTAGCGCTGCAGGACGCGCTGCGTCTCGCGCGCGACGTCGTAATGCTCCTGCCCCACGACGTTGGGCGACAGAACCGTCGACGTGGAGGTCAGCGGGTCGACCGCGGGGTAGATGCCGAGCTCGGCGATCGAGCGCTCGAGGCGGATGGTCGAGTCGAGGTGGGCGAACGTCGTGGCAGGCGCCGGGTCGGTGTAGTCGTCGGCGGGCACGAAGACCGCCTGGAGCGAGGTGATCGAGCCCTTCCTGGTCGAGGTGATCCGCTCCTGGAGGGCGGCCATCTCCGTGGCCAGGTTCGGCTGGTAGCCGACCGCCGAAGGCATCCGGCCGAGCAGCGCGGACACCTCGGACCCCGCCTGCGTGAAGCGGAAGATGTTGTCGATGAAGAGGAGGACGTCGCGCCCCTCCTCGTCGCGGAAGTACTCGGCCATCGTCAGGCCGGTCAGCCCGACCCGCTGGCGTGCACCGGGCGGCTCGTTCATCTGGCCGAACACGAACGCCGTCTTCTCGATGACCCCGGACTCGGTCATCTCCTTGATCAGGTCGTTGCCCTCGCGACTGCGCTCGCCCACGCCGGCGAAGACCGACACGCCGGCATGCTCCTGCGCGACGTTCCGGATCAGCTCCTGGATGATGACGGTCTTGCCGACCCCGGCACCGCCGAAGATCCCGACCTTGCCGCCCTTCTTGAAGGGGCACATGAGGTCGATGATCTTCAGGCCTGTCTCGAAGACCTCGACCTCCGTCGTCTGCTCGTCGAAAGGCGGCGGCGCGCGGTGGATCGGAAGCGTGCGGTCCGCGTCGACGTCGCCCTTGCCGTCGATCGGAAGGCCGAGCACGTCGAAGACCCGCCCGAGCGTCGCGGCACCGACGGGCACGCTGATCGCGGCGCCGGTGTCACGGACCCGGACACCGCGGGCGAGACCGTCCGTCGTCGTCATCGCGACGGCGCGGACCCAGTTGTTGCCGAGGTGCTGCTGGACCTCGCAGGTCAGCGGTCCCTGGCCGTCGCGCTCGATCTCGACGGCGTTGTAGATCGACGGCAGCCGGCCCGGCGGGAACTCGATGTCGACGACCGGGCCGGTGATCTGGATGACCCGGCCGATCCCGGGTTCAGTGGCGATGGCCATGATGGGGTGCCTCCTGTCGGCGCGTCAGCGCGGCTGGGCGCCGGTCGCGATCTCGATCATCTCGCGGGTGATGTTGGCCTGGCGGACCTTGTTGTACGAGAGCGTGAGGTCCTCGATCAGCTCCTCGGCGTTCTCGGTCGCGTTCTTCATGGCAACCATGCGGCTCGACTCCTCGCTCGCCCGGCTCTCGAGCACCGCCTGGTAGAGGCGCGTCGCGACGTAGCGCGGAAGGAGCTGGGTCAGGACCGTCGCGGCATTCGGCTCGAAGATGAACTGGTGGCCGGGGATGCCGGCGGCCGAGTCCTCTGCGTAGTCGATTGGGAGCAGCTGGTCGATAGCCTGCCGCTGGACGAGCGTCGACACGAACTGGGAGTAGACGATGTCGACCCGGCCGAACCGCCCCTCGAGGAAGCCGTCCGTGATGAGGCGGGCGAGCGGCAGGACGTCGGAGAACGACGGGCGGTCGCCGAACCCGGCGAAGTGCGCCTCGAGCGGGACGCGGGCGCGGCGCATGGCGTCGCGCCCCTTGCGGCCGACGGTCACGACCGTCAGATCACCCGAGTGCCGGGTGATCTCGCGAGCCGCGAATCGGATCGTGTTCGTGTTCAGCGGACCGGCCAGGCCACGGTCGGTCGTGATCAGGATCAGCAGGCGGGTGCCGCCCTCGCGATGCGCGAGAAGCGGGTGTTCCTCGGCGCCCAGCACGGCGGCGAGGTCCGCCAGGACCTCGTCGATCTTGTCGCTGTACGGCCGTGACGCGAGCGTCGACTCCTGCGCGCGACGCAGCTTGGACGCTGCGACGAACTGCATCGCCCTGGTGATCTGCTTGATGTTCCGGACTGCGCCGATCCGGCGCCTGATGTCTCGCTGGCTAGCCACGTCTAGGCACCCTCAACGGAACGTCGGCACACGCTCACCGAGGCCCGAGGCGGAGCTCCGCGACGCCATCGGCCCGAGGTCGCGCCGATGCGCCGCCGGATATCACGCTGGCTGGCCACGGTCCCCCGATCCGCGGTCGGTCTCGCCGCCCGCGCCGGCCGTCTCGGCAGCGGCGGTGCCCGTGGACCCGGCCCCGCCGTCGGCGGCCGAGCCGCCACCCGCAGTCGAACCCGCGGTCGCGGGAGCATCGGCCGTGCCCTCGGGCGCGGCGCCGGCACCCGCGCGACCGCCCTCGCTGGCGGGCGTCGCACGTTCGGCCGGCGCGCCCTCGACGCCGAACACCTGGCTGCGGTAGGCGGCCAGCGCCTCGTCCAGGCCCTGGGCGGTCTCGTCGCTCAGCGCGCCGGAGTCGCGCAGGTCGCCGAGGATCTCCGGCCGCTCGCTCTCGAGGAACCGGTAGAGCCCGTCCTCGAACTCGCGGACGCGCCCGGTCGGGATGTCGTCCAGCGCGCCGGTGGTCGCCGCGTACAGGATCACGACCTGGTTCTCGACCGGCATCGGCTGGTACTGCGGCTGCTTGATCACCTCCGAGAGCTTCTCGCCGCGGGTCAGCTGGTCCCGCGTCGCCTTGTCGAGGTCCGACGCGAACTGCGCGAACGCGGCAAGCGAGCGGTACTGCGCGAGGTCGAGCTTGAGCGGACCCGCCACCTTCCTCATCGCCTTGGTCTGCGCGGCGGAGCCGACGCGGGACACGGAGATGCCGATGTTGAGCGCCGGCCGCTGGCCGGCATTGAAGAGGTCCGTCTCAAGGAAGATCTGGCCGTCCGTGATCGAGATGACGTTGGTCGGGATGTAGGCCGACACGTCGCCGGCCTGCGTCTCGATGATCGGCAGCGCCGTGAGCGATCCGCCGCCACTCTCGTCGCCGAGGCGCGCGGCGCGCTCGAGGAGCCGGCTGTGCAGGTAGAAGACGTCGCCGGGATAGGCCTCGCGGCCGGGCGGGCGGCGCAGCAGGAGCGCCATCTCGCGGTACGCCCAAGCGTGCTTGCTGAGGTCGTCGTACACGCACAGGGCGTCCTTGACCAGCCCCTGGCCCGGCACCTCGATGCCGTTCTCCATGATCTCCTCGCCCATCGCCACGCCGGAGTACGGGGCGAGGTACTGGAGGGGCGCGGAATCCTCGGCGCCGGCGACGACGACGATGGTGTGCTCCATGGCGCCGTTCTGCTCGAGCACGGCGACCGTCTGGGCGACGGTCGACATCTTCTGACCGATGGCCACGTAGATGCAGACGAGGCGCTTCCCCTTCTGGTTGATGATCGTGTCGATGGCGACGGCGGTCTTGCCGGTCTGGCGGTCGCCGATGATGAGCTCACGCTGGCCGCGCCCGATCGGGATCAGCGCGTCGATTGCCTTGATCCCGGTCTGCACCGGCGTGTCGACGCCCTTGCGGACGATCACGCCGGGAGCGATCCGCTCGACGGGGCGGGTCCGGTCGGTACGGATCGGGCCTTTGTCGTCCAGGGGCCGACCAAGCGGATCCACGACGCGGCCGAGGAGCGCGTTGCCCACCGGGACCTCCACGACGCGGCCGGTGGTCTTTACCGTGTCGCCTTCCTTGATGTGCGTCGCGTCACCGAGGATGACCGCGCCGACGGTCTCCTCCTCGAGGTTCAGGGCCATGCCCATGACGCCGCCCGGGAACTCGAGCAGCTCGGAGGCGAGCGCCCCCTCCAACCCGTAGATCTGGGCGATCTGGTCGCCGACCTCGACGACCGTGCCGACGCTGCGCGTCTCGGTCGTCTCGTCGAACTGGTCGATCGCGGATTTGATGATGCTGACGATCTCGTCTGAGCGAATGGCCATCGGATTCTCCGTTCGGCACTGGGCGAGGGCTAGGCGAGGGAAATGCGACCGGGTCGAACGACGCTCATCGCGTTCGGGTCCCGGCAACGAGCTGGTCGCGCAGTCGCTCGAGTCGACCACGCACGCTGGCGTCGAGCAGGCGACCACCGACCTGCACCGTGAGGCCGCCGATGAGCGAGGGGTCGACGGCCGTCCGAAGATCGATCGTCGTCCGGGCCATCGACTCGATCCGCTGCCGCAGCGCCGCGGTGTCCTCCGTGGTCAGCGGCGCAGCGCTGGTCACGACGGCCTCGACCACGCCCCGGTGCCGGTTCATGAGGCGACGGTACTCCCCGGAGACGAGGGGCAGGAGGTCGACCCGGCCACGCTGCACCAGGAGTCGGACCAGGTTGAGCGTCTTGGGCGAGATCCGGTTCTCGACGAGCTCGCGGAGGACGCGCTCGCGGTCCGGCAACGGGATGGCGGGATTGCCGAGGACGTCGCGGACGCGCCCCCCGGCGGCGATCTCCGCGAGTGTCTCGAGATCCCGCGCCCACGTCTCGTGCGTGCCGTCGCGGGACGCCAGGTCGAACGCCGCCTCCGCGTAGCGCCGAGCGGCCGTGGTGGGACGCGCCATCAGCGGTTGCGCTCCTGGCCCGTCGGCCCCGCCCCGACCGCCGTCGACTCGCGAAGGAAGTCCTCCACGAGTCGCCGCTGCCGGTCGTCCGTCATGGACTCGCCGACGACCTTCCCGGCCGCGGCGAGCGCGAGGTCGGCCACCTCCGCCCGCAGGTCGCCGATCGCGCGCTGCTTCTCGGCCTCGAGCTCCGCCGCCGCACGAACCCGGATCCGCTCCAGCTCCTCGCGCGTGGCCGCCATGTCGCGCTCGCGGCTCTCGTCGGCAACGCGCTGCGACCGGGCGAGGATCTCACTCGCCTCCCGGCGCGCCTCGGCGAGGGTCGCCAGGCGCTCCTGCTCCGCCCGTTCGCGGTCCCGGCGCGCCTGCTCGGCGTCCGCGAGGCCCTGCTCGATCGTTCGCCGGCGCTCCTCGAGCGTCCCGCCGATCCGCCGGAACGCGACGACATACAGGATCGCGAGGAAGATCAGGAAGCTCAGGGCCTGGGTGATGATCCAGAAGAAGTTGATCTGGAACTGTGCCGCGGCCTCCTCGCCACCCGCTTCGGCGGCGAGCACGATCGTGTCGCCGGCGACGCCGCCCGCGACTGCCAGAAGGTCCACCCTTCAGTCCGCCCCGCGCGCCTAGCCCTGCCCGCCGCCGAGGAAGATCGCCAGGATGCCGACGACGACCGCGAGCACGCCGAGGCCTTCCGCGAACGCCGCGCCGATGATGAACGTGGCGCGGATCTGCGCTGCGGCGTCCGGGTTGCGCCCGATCGCCGACGTCGACATGCCGGTCAGGATGCCGATGCCGATGCCCGGGCCGATGACGCCGAGCGCCGCGAGCCCGGCTCCGAGGTTCTCCATGGGTTCCGCTTCCTCCTCTTGTCCCGGCGGCGCCGGGCTCTTGTGGGCCAGTGAATGGGCCGTGGCGAGCGATCAGGCCGGCGCGCGCGAGGCGCCGCTGACCTCCGGGGCGATGTTGCCTTCGGGCAGGTGCTCCGCGGCGCCCTCGTGGCCCTCCGCATGGTCGGCGTGGTGCGGCTCGATGGCGATGAGCGTGAACATCAGGGTCAGGATCGAGAAGATGAGCGCCTGCATGAAGTTCAGCAGGAACTCGAGTCCGACCATGGCGACCGGGATGACCACGAGCGTCAGGCCGGTGATGACGCCGAGCGCGATCTCGCCAGCGTAGATGTTGCCGAAGAGTCGCATCGACAGCGTGACGGGCTTGACGAACTCGAGCAGGAACTCGAGGACGCCGACGAACAGGGCGATGATGCCGGCCCCGATCCCGTCGCGGAAGCCGCTGAAGTTGAAGAACTTGCCGAAGTAGCCACGGAAGCCGAGGTTGCGGATGCCCTCGATGTGGAACAGCGCGAACGCGACGAGCGCGAGCCCGATCGTCACGTTGACGTCGCTGGTCGGCGCCCGAAGCTGCTCCGTCCGGCCGACGCCCGGTAGCAGCCCGCTCCAGTTGCCGAGCAGGATGAACAGGAAGAAGGCGACGAAGATGGGGACGTAGCGGCGGGCACCCGGCCCGCCGAGTGAGGTGGCGAAGTTCGCGAGGCCCTCGTAGACGTACTCGAGGGCGTTCTGCCCGCGCCGCGGGACGAGGTCGACGCGCCGGGCCAGAATCGCGGCGAGGACGAGGATCACGATCATCACGATCCAGCCAGTGAAGATCGAGGACGGGATCGAGACGTCGAAGGTCACGAGGCTGGACGATGCGTGGTGACCCGGCGGCCACAGCACGTGCGGCGCGGGGAACTCGAAGTTCGCCCGGATCGCTGAGTCCGGGAAGGAGAACGGCGTGTTCGGGTCCGCGACGTTGTGTTCGTCCACGCCCATCGGCGGGACCACGAAGAAGGACGCGATCAGCACCACCACGGCCAGCACCATGACGATGAGGATCGGCCGGTACGACGGCGCTCGTTCGGTGACCGCTCCGGCCGCGCCGACGGCGTCGCTGGCAAGGTCCGGGCCGAGGGCGGCCTGCATCCGGCGCTCCGCGTCCGAGCGCGTGTCCCGCTGGCGGATCTGGTCGGTCAACGTTGCTCCACAGGCAGGAGCGCGGCGGTCGCGCCGCGCTCGGTTGCTCGCTCGCGAGTCCGGTCAGTCATCGAACGTTGCGAGAAACCGGGTGACCAGCACGTAGACCGCCCGAGCGCCCACCGCGGCACCGACCAGAAACCCGATCAGCACGAACACGGGGAGGGAGCCCAGTCGCGTGTCGACGAAGTACCCGACACCCACGCCCGCCAGGGTCCCGACGAGGAGGACCAGTCCGATCTCGGAGAAGAGGGCAAGATAGGCCCCGCCCCGACCGGGCTCGATCATGGGCGACCTGACAAAGCGGCGGGAGTATAGCACTCGGGACGACCGCCGCCGTGCCGGCCCCCGTCGTGCCGGCCCCTCGTCCGATCCGGGGGTGTGGCGCGGGCGCGCGGCGCCCGGCTGGCGCCGCCCGATCGCCCGACGCGGCCTACGGCAGGATCGGTGGGAGGCTGACCAGTGGGGCGGGTGTCGGGGTGAGCGTCGGCTCCAGGGTCGCCTCCGCGGTCGGCTGGGAGGTCGGCGGGGGCGTCGGCTCGGGGGTCGGCTCCGGGGTTGGCCGGGGGGTGGGCGATGGCGTGGGTCTCGGAGTGGCTGTTGGTCGCGGTGTGATCCGAGGCGTCGCGGTGGCCGCGGGTCGGGGCGTCGCGGTCGGTCGCGGTGTGATCCGGGGCGTCGCGGTGGCCGCGGGTCGGGGGGTCGGTCGCGGTGTGATCCGGCGTCGCGGTGGCCGCAGGCGGCGTCGCGGTCGGCGGTGTGGAGGCGTCGCGGTGGCGCGGGTCTGGAGCGGTCGGGACCGGTGACGAGCGTCGCCGGCTGGAGCGTCGCCGGCTGGAGCGTCCCCGGCTGGAGCGTCCCGGCCGACGGGCTCCCGGCCGGGGTCGAGCTCGGGCCGGCGGTCGGGCTCTGGCCGGGGGAGCCGCTCAGGCCCGACGAAGGCAGGCGGGTCGGATCAGACGTCGGTGACGGCGTGTGACCGACAACGAAGCGCCGGGTTGGTTCGGACGTCGGGGCAGCGTCGGAAGGCGTGCCGGCGAGCGGGGCGGCGAGGGTCGGCAGCGCGGCGAGGCCGGTGGTCGGCGCCACTTGCCACGGCAGCGCGACGATCCCGGGATCGCCCGGCCGGGCCGTCGTGCCGAGGTCGCCTTCGCTCGGCGGCAGCAGGGTCGTTGCCAGCAGGACGACCGCGGTCAGACCGAGCAGCAGTGCCGCGGCATCGCGCCACAGGCGCGCGCGGCGCGGTCCGTCCAGCCGCGCGGCGACGGCGCGGCGGACCGCGGTCGGCTCCACGGCGCCTCCCGACTCCACCTTCGGCGGCGGGGCCGGTGCGCTGGCACCGCGGGCGCCGAGTTGCCGGGCCATGCCGTCGCCGTCGGGCGCGGTCGGCGCGTTCGACGGAGCCCCGTCGCCGGCCTCCGGCCTGCCGCCTGTGGCCGGCTCGATGTTCGTGAGCTGAGTCGGAGCCTCGCCATCCCTTCCGCCGCCGCCTCCGCCCGCCCGTGTACCGGAGGCGCCATCCCCAGGCGCGGCGAACCTCGCCATTGGAGCGCCCCCGGGTCCTCCAACGCCTCCGGCGGTTCCTTCACCCGCCGCCAGCAGTAAAGAACGTCTGCGGGTCGCGGCGACCAAGGCCGCACCGAGAGCGGTGAGTGCGGCGACCACGATCGGCGCGAAGACGGGCTCGGCCACAGGGTCTCCGGGGTTTATCGGGTTGGCGACGCGTCGGCCGCCGATCGTAGCACCACGCCTCCGCGAAGCTCCGCGGTCGAGCCTCAACAAGGCGGGCAGTGCCCGCTGTCACGTATGCGCATTCGCCGCATACCGGACCGGTGCACCGCTCCGGACACCCGCTCGGGGTCACGCGTCGATGCGGCCGCGCGCATATTCCGCGTCCGTTGTTGCCGGCGACCTGCGGTCGCAGCGGTCCAGCATGCCGGTTTCATGCCCTCTGTGTCACATGCGCGGCGGGGAACGCGCGCCGGCGGCGTGACACGGGGTCGGATCAAGCTGCGCCTATGCGCCGATGCGCATACGCGAGGGCGGCCGGGCCCACCGGCGTGCTCCGCCTGTATGCGGCCGAGGCGCCTACCCGAGGAGGGCCGGGCTCGACCCGCCCTCGACTGTCGCGCGGGCACGACCGAGACCGGCCGGCGCCGATGTCAGCGCGGCGCGTCGCTGGTGTCGGCCGGGTCGTACGACTTCGCCTCGAGCGCCGCTTCGCGGAAGCCGCCCCAGGCAAGGAGAAGGAGGATCGCGCCGGTCCCGACGAGCACGCCGACGAACGCGTACACCTGGTTCGCACCCGACAGCACGAGCGACAACACGCCGAGCCCGGCGCAGATCGCGTAGATGAGCATCACGGTCTGGCGGTGCGACAACCCGAGGTCGAGCAGTCGGTGGTGGATGTGTCCGCGGTCGGGCGTGAACGGCGACCGCCCCGCGAGGATCCGACGGACGATGATCCAGAACGTGTCGATGATCGGGACGCCGAGGACGAGCAGCGCGACGGCAACCTTCGCGCTTCCCAGGATCGACAGGATGGCCAGGGTGTAGCCGACGAACATCGTCCCGCTCGTGCCGATAAAGATGGCGGCCGGATGGAAGTTCCAGCGCAGGAATCCCAGCAGCGCGCCGGCCAGTGCGAAGCACAGCACGGCGACGAACGGCTGGTTGATCTGCGTCGTGAGGCTGATCACGCCCAGCGTCAGCGCAGCGATGACCGCGACCCCGGACGACAGCCCATCGAGCCCGTCGATGAAGTTCATGCTGTTGATCATCCCGAGGATCCACAGCATCGTGAACCCGGCGATGAACGGCTGCGTGAAGGAGATGAGCCCGCTGCCGAACGGGTTGTTGACGAACGAGATCCCGAAGCCGAGGGCGACCGCGCCGGCGGCCAGGGCGATCTGGCCGAGAAACTGCCAGCGCGCCCGCAGGTCGAGATAGTCGTCCACAGCACCGAGCGCGGCGGCGATCGCGCCGCCGGCGAGCAGCGCGATGAGCTCACCCCCGTCGAGCGCCGCCGGCATCGGGACGAAGCCGAACCGGTCGTTGATCGCCACGAGCGCCGATGCCACCGCGATGAACGCGAGGGCCACCGCGACGCCTCCGCCGCGGGGAACGGGAAGGCGGTTCACCCGTCGCGCGTTCGGCCGGTCGAGCACCTCGAACCGGATGGCGCGGCGTCGCACCCACGGCGTCAGCAGGAGTGAGATCGTCGCGGCCAGGATCAGGCCGAGGGCGAGCAGCGGGACCGCGTCATCGGCGGCGGCCCCGAACCTCACGACGCGGGCAGGCCGGGCACCGGAAAGCGGTCGACGATCTCGGCGACCTCGGATGCCAGCCGGCGACCGGCCGTCGGGTCGTCGCGGCGGGCGATCGCCTCGACGATGAGCCGCCCGATGGCGCGCATCTCGTGGGAACTCATGCCCCGCGTCGTTACCGCGGGCGTTCCCACGCGAATGCCGGAGGCGACGTTGGGCGGGTTCCGGTCGAACGGGATCGCGTTCTTGTTGACGGTGATCCCGATCTCGTCGAGCAGTCGCTCCGCCTCGACCCCGGTCACGCCGAGCGGGGTCACGTCGACGAGCATCAGGTGGTTGTCCGTTCCGCCCGACACGACCCGCGCGCCGTGGGCCGCAAGTGTCTCGGCCAGGATCCGCGCGTTCTCGATCGTCCGCTGCTGATCGGAACGGAAGTCGTCGGTCGCCGCGAGCCGCAGCGCCACGGCCTTCGCGGCAACGACGTGCATCAGCGGCCCACCCTGGACGCCGGGGAAGACCGTCTTGTCGACCGCCGCGGCGAGCGACCCCTTGACGCGCGGGAATCGCCCGGCGTCGACGCGGTCGGGAAGCTCGCGCCGCGCGAACACCAGGCCACCTCGCGGTCCGCGCAGCGTCTTGTGCGTCGTCGTCGTCACCAGGTCCGCGTGCGGGAACGGGGACGGGTGGACGCCCGCCGCGACGAGACCGGCGATGTGTGCCATGTCGACGAGCAGCAGGGCGCCGACCCCATGCGCGATCGCCGCCAGTCGCTCGAAGTCCCAGGTCCGCGAATACGCCGAGGCCCCCGCGACGACGACCTTCGGGCGCGTCTCGCGAGCGGCCGCGTCGAGTCCGTCGAGGTCGATCTGCTCGCTCTCGGCGTCGACGCCGTAGGAGCTGACCTCGTAGAGCCGGCCGCTGAAGTTCAGCTTCATGCCGTGCGTCAGGTGGCCGCCCTGGTCGAGCTTCATGCCGAGGATCCGGTCGCCCGGCTCCAGGACGCTGAAGTAGGCGGCCATGTTGGCCTGCGCCCCCGAATGCGGCTGGACGTTGACGTGATCGGCGCCCGGGAACAGCGCGAGCGCCCGCTCCTGGGCCAGCGTCTCCGCGACGTCCACGTGCTCGCAGCCGCCGTAATAGCGCTTGCCCGGCAGCCCTTCCGCGTACTTGTTGGTGAGCCAGCTGCCCTGGGCTTCCATGACCGCCGCAAACGTGTAGTTCTCGCTTGCAATCAGCTCGATCTTGTCGTGCTGCCGGGCCCGCTCGGCCTCCATCGCCGCCCACAGCTCGGGGTCGACCTCGGCCAGCGTCGCCCAGCCCAGCCGGGCGGCATGGGTGACCGTCATCCGTTGCTCCTCTCGACGCCGCCGTCCCATTGTCGCGCCGGGACCCACCATCCCACCGGCTCGCCGCGGGGCGCACTCATCTTCCCACGTCCGCCGCACCCGCCCGACCGAGGTCGTGGTCGATCGCCGCGCGATCCAGGGCCGCAGCGAGGCGCTCCGGCTCGAGTGCGCCGACGCGGAGGATTCGCGGCCGGTCCGTCGTGCAGTCGACCACCGTCGAGGCCGGCCCGTCGCGTGCCGGCCCCCCGTCGAGGACGAGGTCGATCGAGTCGTCGAGCTGGTCGACGATCTCGGCCGCATCCCGCGCGGGTGGCTGGCCGGAGACGTTGGCGGACGTCGTGGGCATTGGACCGAGCGCGGCGGCGAGGGTGCGGGGACACGCGTGGTCCGGCGCGCGGAGCCCGATCGTCGGCACGCCCGCCGTCAGCGCAGCAGGCAGCCGAACGTCCGGGCGCGTCGGCACGACGAGCGTCAGCGCGCCGGGCCAGAAGGCCTCGGCGAGCAGGCGGGCGGCGTCGCCCACGACGCCGATTCCCGGCGCCTGCGCGGGGTCGGCGAGGAGGAGCATGATGGCGCGCTCGGCGGGTCGTGACTTGGCTGCGAACAGCCGCTCGACGCCGCCCGGCGCGGCCAGGTCGCAGGCGATCCCGTACACCGTGTCGGTCGGGAGGGCCACGATGCCGCCCGCGCGCAGGACGTCGACGGCGGCCGACCTGCCTCGCCGATCGTCGCGAAGGACCGGCGGTCGGCTCACGGGTCGCGCCCGATCGCGCCCGAGGTGCGAGCCAGCCGCGCCACGCGGGGATGCCCCGCGAGGTCCGACTCGACCGAGCACGCCCAGCCCGGCAGCCGGGCCGCTGCGAGCTCCACGATCGCGGCGTGCTGGTCCGAGCCGATCTCGAGCAGAGCGACCCCGCCGGCGGCGAGGGCGTCCGGCAGCCGATCGAGGAGCCGGCCGATCACCTCGAGACCGTCAGGCCCGCCGTCGAGGGCGCGACGCGGCTCGAACGAGGCGGCGATCGGGAGACCGTCCACCGCGTCGGAGCGAACGTACGGCAGGTTGGCGAGGACGAGGTCCCACGGCGTGACCACGCCGCGCGGCACGAGATCCGCCTCCAGGAACAACGCACGGTCGCCGACCGAATGCGCCACCGCGTTCTCGCGGGCCAGCTGGAGTGCGTCCCGGGAGTCGTCCGTCGCGAACAGCTCGACCTCCTCGCCGACCCGCCGCCGGCGGAGCGCCACGGCCAGCGCGACGGCGATCGTCCCGGAGCCGGTGCCCACGTCGAGCACGCGGAGCGGCGGCGAACCGGGCCGCGGGGCGGCCGCGAGGCGCCGCAGCACCTCGGCCTCCGCGAGCTCGACGAGCCGCTCCGTCTCGGGACGCGGGATCAGGGCCCGCCGATCGGCGGCAAAGGCAAGCCCGTAGAACTCCTTGAAGCCGCGGATGTAGGCGACCGGCTCACCGGTCGCCCGGCGGGCGAGATCGCCTTCGAACCGGTCCGCCGCGAGGCGGCCAACCGGTGCCTCAGGATGCGCCACAACCGCCGTCCGGTCGGCGCCGATGGCGTGTCCGAGCAGCAGCTCCGCGTCGAGCCGGGCGCTCTCCGAGCCCGCGGCCCGCAACCGCTCCGTGCCAGCGCGGAGGAGATCCCCGATCGTCGCCACTTCCCGGTGCCGGGCGCTACAGCCGGATCGTCACCGAGACGTCCCCGACCTTGCGGAGCACCTCGGCGCTGGTCGTGCCGCGCCAGCGGTGGAAGAGCAGGTCGACGGCGGCGTCGCCGACCCGGAGATTGGTCAGGTTGACCTTGCCGATCCAGTCGGGGAGCCGCGGACGGAAGAGCTCCAGCTCGTGCCGGTCGCCGTGCGCCTTGAGCCCGAGCATCGTCTGCAGAAACAGGAACGGCGCCGCGGCGGCCCAGGCCTGGGGCGAGCAGGCGACCGGATAGGCGACCGGGAGCGGCGAGGTCGCGCGGTCGAAGCCGCAGAACAGCTCCGGCAACCGGAACTCCGGGAAGCGCTGGGCGGCCTCGAAGACGCTGCTGACGAGCCGGTTGGCTTCGTCGTGGAACCCGTATCGCTTGAGCCCGGCAGCGGCGAGCGCCGTGTCGTGCGGCCAGACCGCTCCCGTGTGGTAGCCGATCGGATTGTACCCGGGCTGGCCCGCCGCGTAGGTCCTGATCCCCCATCCCGAGAAGACGTCAGGCGACAGGAGGCGGTCGGCGACACGGCTGGCGCGTGCCGGCGAGACGATGCCCGCCCACAGGCAGTGCCCGGCGTTCGAGGCGATCGCGTGCGCGGGCCGCTTCTCGCCGTCGAGGGCGAGCGCGTAGTAGCCGCGCTCTTCGTCCCAGAACGCCGCTTCGAACCGATCGCGGAGCGCGAGCGCCTCGTCCTCGAGGCGGCGGGCGAGGCCCCGCTCTTCACGCATCGCCGCCAGGCCGGCCATCCCGCGCTTCGCGCGATAGACGTAG
>JAUJOH010000004.1:39885-52913 GCA_030447745.1 Chloroflexota bacterium
CTCTTCACGCATCGCCGCCAGGCCGGCCATCCCGCGCTTCGCGCGATAGACGTAGGCCTGGACCTCGGACAGGGCGACCGGGCCCTCGATCGTCCGGCCGGAGCTGTCGCGGATCGAGTCGCGGGAGTCCTTCCAGCCCTGGTTGACGAGCCCGCGGTCGCTGCGCCGGGCGTACTCCACCAGGCCGTCGCCGTCGCGGTCGCCCCACCGGTCGATCCACTCGAGGGCGGCCATTGCGTTCGGCCAGAAGCGATCGACGACCGACCGGTCGCCCGTCCACGCGTACGTCTCCGCCAGCAGGATCAACCACAGTGGCGTGGCGTCCACGCTCCCGTAGTAGGGACGGAACGGAAGCTCGCCGGTGGCCGCCATCTCGCCGGTGCGGAGCTCGTGGAGGATCTTGCCCGGCTCGGCGTCGAGCTCGTCGTCGACCTCGGTGGCCTGCCGGGCGGCGAGCACGCCGAGGGTCTCGATCGCCAGCTGCGGGCGGAACGCGACCACCTCCAGCGCGGTGATGATCGAGTCGCGTCCGAACAGCGTCGTGAACCACGGCACGCCGGCGGCGACGTACCGCTCGCCCTCCGCGGGGCCGTCGTTGACCAGCAGGCGCAGGTCGTCGAGGCCGCGCCCGACCGTGAGGTTGAAGAGCTCGTGGTCCGTGCTCACCTCCGCCGTCCCGCGCCGCCAGGCGTGGTACGCGGCGGACCCGTTCTCGGCGCTGACGAGCGGTGGCCGGGGGAACAGGTCGCCGTCCGCCGTGTCCCTCGGGGCCGCCGTGGACCAGACGATCCACGACAGATCGTGCCGACCGCCCGGCGGCAGTCTGAACGACCAGCTCAGCTCCAGCCAGCCGGCGCGGCCGCCCTGCGGCGGGGTGATCGGGACGACCGCGTCGGGCGCCACGGAGAAGGCGAGGTGCGTGGCGCGCCGGGCCCCGTCCCGGCCGTCGTAGCGGAACGTCACCCGGCGGCCGAGAACGGCGACGGGCAGCACGTCCCCACGCTCCGGTCGCTCGTAGCCGCGGACCTCGAAGATGTCCGCGGAATCGTTGGCCAGCTCGAACGCGAGCTCGACGGTCTCTTCGTGCTCCGCGTGGTTGACGACCTCGAGTCGCTCCTCGAATGCCTCATTGCCGAGCAGCCGATCCCGCAGGATGCCGAGCTTTCGGCCGGCCAGCGCGTTTCGACCGCCGCGCTTGGTGGTGGGGTCGCGATCGCTGCTCGGGTTGGTCAGGTGGATCGCGCCCCGGAAGTTGCCGCCCATCGAGCCCTGGAGCAGGACGGGCCGCTCGCCGGCGACGCGAAGCACCGCGCACGACAGGATCCGGGTGTCGCCGAGGTAGAGCCCCAGACCCCGCGAGTCGGGGTGGATGTCGCCGAACGGGTCCGTGAGCAGGAACAGCCGCTCATGCTTCAGCACCTGCACGGAGCCGAGGTCGGTCGCGGGCGCGATCGGATCGCATCTCGGGTCCAGGAAGCGGATCTCGGCGGTCGCCTGCCCTGGGTCAGGCGGCGCGACGGCGGGCGAGGACTCGGCCGCGGGACCGCCCGGTCGGTCGTCGACGTCGGCCGCCGGTCGCGTCTCAGCTCGCGCCATCGGATTCCATCAGCGACGCGAGCCGCTCCGCCTGGTCGGCCATGATCAGCGCGTCGATCAGCTCGTCGATCTCGCCGTCCATGACCTGCGGCAGGTTGTGGACCGTGCGGCCGATCCGGTGGTCCGTGACGCGGTCCTGCGGGAAGTTGTAGGTCCGGATCTTGTCGGACCGGTCGCCGGCCCCGACCATCGACCACCGCGCCGCCGAGTCCGCCTGGCGCTGCTCCGCCAGCTGCCGATCGTAGAGCCGCGAGCGGAGCACGGACAGCGCCTTGGCCTTGTTCTTGTGCTGGCTCTTCTCGTCCTGGATCTCGACGACGAGGCCTGTCGGGAGGTGCGTGATGCGGACGGCCGAGTCCGTGGTGTTGACCGACTGCCCGCCGGGACCTGACGAGCGCTTGACCTCGATCCGCAGGTCCCTGTCCTCGTCGATCTGGATCTCCACGTCGTCCGCCTCTGGCATGACCACGACGGTCGCCGTCGAGGTGTGGATCCGGCCGGACGACTCCGTGGTCGGGATCCGCTGCACGCGGTGCACGCCGCCCTCGAACTTTAGGCGGCTGTAGGCGCCGTCACCGTGGATCTGGACGATCGCCTCCTTAACCCCACCGATCCCCGTCTCGTTGAGGGTCACGACCTCGGGCTCGAACCGGTGTCGCTCGGCGTAGCGGAGATAGAGCCGAAGGAGCTCCGCCGCGAAAAGCCCTGCCTCCTCCCCACCGGCCCCGGCGCGGACTTCCATGATCACGTCGCGGTCGTCGTTCGGATCACGCGGCAGGAGCAGGACCCGGAGCTCCTCGAGCAGCCGCTCCTCCTCCGAGGAGAGACGGTCGACCTCCTCGCGCGCCATCGCCCGCATCTCCTCGTCCGTCTCGCCTTCGCGCATCGCGCGGACGCCGGCCAGCTCCGTCCGCGTCGTCGTCAGGCGCCGGTACGCCTCGACCACGGGCTCCAGCCGCGCGAGCTCCTTGCCGAGGCGGCGGAGCGCGTCGGGATCGGTCGAGGTCTCGGGGCGCGAGAGGTTCGACTGCAGTTCGTCGTACTGTCGGGCGACGTTGGCGAGCCTTCCGTCGAGATCGATCATGCCCCGGGCAGGGGGGGATCGATCGACACGGGCGCGTTCGACTCCGCGTCGCCGACGCCCCGCCGTCGCCCTCCGGCGGAGCGCTCGGCACCCGGCAGCTCGAGCCGGTCGCGCGCGAGCGTCCCGGCGCCGCTCGGGAAAGCCTCGCCATCGGCCCTGAGCGCCTCCTCCATCGACACGATCGCGACCTCGATCATGTCGTCCGTCGGCTGCTTCGTCGTGATCATCTGGACGAGGATGCCGGGCCACATGATCGCCCGGACGACCGGGTTGGCGCGGTATCGCGCACCCAGCCGGAGCACCTCGTAGCCGACCGAAGCGAGCACGGGGATCAGGACGAACCGGCTGCCGATCATCACCAGCGGCGGCTGCTTGCCGACGATCGAGAAGGCGAAGATCGACAGGGCGATCAGGACGACGAGGAACTCCGTCCCGCAGCGGTGATGTGCGGTCGGGTACTTGCGGATCTCGTCGACGACGAGGCGATCGCCACGCTCGAGGGCGTGGATCGTCATGTGCTCCGCGCCGTGGTACTGGAAGACGCGGTGGATGTCCGGCATCCGCGAGATGAGCGTCAGGTAGCCGAGGAAGATGGCTACCTGGACGAGGCCCTCGACCGCCGGCTGTGCGAACCGGCTCTCGTTGCCGCCTGCGATGAGCGTCGACAGCACGAGCGGGAGCAGGAAGAACACCCCGATACCGGCGAGGAGCGTGATCCCGAGCATGAGCGCCACCGCTCCCCTGCCCAGCTCGACCTCGTCCTCCTCGGCCTGGACGCTGGCGCTCCGGACGAGCCAGCGGGTGCCCACGATGAGCGTCTCGTACAGGACGACGAGCCCGCGCACGAACGGAAGCTTCGACGAGCGGCTGCCGTGGAAGCCCGAGTCGAGGCGCTCAGTGGCGTAGACGATCCGGCCGGCCGGGTCGCGGAGCGCCACGGCGATGGCGTCGCGGCCGCGCATCAGGACGCCCTCGATGAGCGCCTGGCCGCCGTAGTTGTGCCGAGGCATGGTCGAGAGTCTACTTGCTGCCCGGAGCCGGGGCAGCCGCTCCTCGCCGGCGGCGTCGGGAACGGCGCGCTGCTGGCGCTGGGCGGGCGCGCTAGGTCCGGACCTGTCGGTCGAGGCGCCGCTGGAAGCGCTCCACCTGCCCGGCCGTATCGATGATCGTCTGCTTCCCCGTGAAGAACGGGTGGCAGTTGCTGCAGACGTCGACGCGCAGCTCGGGGCGGGTCGAGCCGACCGTACACTCGGTGCCGCAGGAACCGCAGTGCACCTTGGCCTGGAAATACCTGGGATGGATATCGGGCTTCACGGATGTGTCTCCTCCGACGCCTTCCGCACGGGTCGAGTGCCCGCGGTGGTCGCCGGGTGTCTGGTTCAGGCGTCGGCGACGACGGGCGCCTCCGGGGCGACATCCGGCTCGACCCGGATCCGCTTCCTCGTCCTCGTGGCATGCTCGAACTTGACGCGGCCGGTCACCGTGGCGAAGACCGTGTAGTCGTGGCCGAGGCCGGTGCCGCTGCCGGCGAGGAACGTCTGGCCGCGCTGGCGGACGATGATCGACCCCGCCGGCACGAGCTGCCCGTCACCGACCTTGACGCCGAGTCGCTGGCCGACGCTGTCGCGGCCGTTCTTCGAGCTCGAACCTGCCTTCTTGTGAGCCATGGGGCTACTCGTCCTCTTCCCTGCGGTCCGGCACGCCGGCTTCGATGACTCGATCGTCTCCATCCGCGGGCGCGCTTTCGGGCGTGCCGACAGCGGGCTGCATCTCGTCGGCATCGGCCGCCGGGTCCGCGCCGCTCCCAAGCGTCTCGACGTCGGCCGTCGGCGGCGTGACCGGAGCGTCCGCGGCGGGAACCGCACCGGAGGCGCCCGATCCCCGGCGTGCCTTCGGCGCTGCATCGTTCTGTTGGGCGAGCTGCGCCGCGAGCGCGGCGTCGGCTGCGGCCTGACGAGCGGCCGCCTCCTCCAGGCGCTGGCGCTCCGTCCGCGTCTCTTCGTCGGCCTGCCGACGAGCGTCGGCGGCGCTCTTGCCGTCGAGCCTCACGTCGGTGATGCGCAAGACCGTGTGATCCTGACGATGACCCTTCTTGACCCGCCGACGCGCCTTGGGCTGGTACTTGAACACGATGACCTTGTCGCCCCGATCGCGCCGGAGGACCTCGGCCTCGACCGCCGCGTTGCGGACGACCGGCTGCCCGATGGACGTGTTGTCGCCGTCGGCGACCAGCAGCACCCGGTCGAGCGTGACCGACTGACCCGGTTCGACGTCGAGCAACTCGACCTCGAGCTCCGTGCCGACCTCGACGCGGTATTGCTTCCCGCCGGTCTCGATGACTGCGTACATGGATCCTCAGGGATGGTCGAGGTCGCGCCGATTCGAGCGACCCGTTGATTGACAGGGGAAGGCGCTCGGACAGCCGAGGCACGAAGGTGCAGTGTAGGTCCGGTTCAGCCAGAGCGTCAAACGTGGCAGGGAAGCGGCCAGACAGCGTCGGACGCTCGCGGTCTCAAGCTTCGAGACCTTCAGGCTCCCGTCCGCTTCCCCGACGGCGCCTGTCGACCGCTGGGACCGCGTCCGGCCAGCCATGGTCGGAGTGGTCGCGCCGGGCTGACCGGCGTCGCCGGCTCGTCGAGGACGAGCCGCTCGCGCACGATCGCGTCGATATCGATGGGCGCGCCAAGCGCTTCCGACAGGGCGGAGACGATCTCGTCGGGGCGACCCGATCCGCGTTCCGGGTGGAACCGCGTCCCGACCCGGAGGACGATGGGGCGACGATCCTCGACCGTGATGTGCTCGATGAGCGGACGCAGGTCGTACGTCACCGGTCTACCGCCGCGCGTCCGTTCGCGCTCGATGCGCGGTCGGGCTAGAAGTCGTCCGGCGGCCGCTCGGACGGCGTGGGGCTCGAGATCGGCCGGCGCTGCGACGACGCGATACTCGGCCGCGACGACGATGGCGGCCAGCGCCGGCGCCCCGACCCAGACGTCGCACAGGCCGACCAGCGTGAGGTCCGTCGGCATGCTGGCCGACACCGCTTCGCGCACGCGCCAGGCGGGGAGGTGTTCGGAG
Organism: Chloroflexota bacterium; assembly: GCA_030447745.1. Taxonomy (GTDB): domain Bacteria; phylum Chloroflexota; class Limnocylindria; order Limnocylindrales; family CSP1-4; genus JACDAV01. The sequence goes on from JAUJOH010000004.1 coordinate 45,641, forward strand.
AGGAGCAGGTCAGCGTACTCCTGCTCGGCCATGACGCCGACCGGAAGCGGTGCCGCGAACACGAGCGGCGGCCGCGGCCGGCCCTCCGGTCGTGCGAGCGGGAGTCCGGTTCCCGCGAGCCGTTCCGTCCAGTCGTCGGCCACGTCGCGGTGCGTGCGTTGCGACGTTGCCTGGGGACGCCCGAACACGAGCCGCCACCGCTGACGAGCCGGAGCGGGAGCTCGTGCGTCAGGCGGCGCAACGGAAGGGTCCGGAGTGGCGGGCACCAAGACTGCGCCGCACGACGGTTGCACCGCCGCGCCGTCCGGCCACCCGGAGCGATTGAGGCGCTCAGGCGGGAGATTCACGTCTGCTAGTCTGCGGCACGATGAACGACCCTGCCCGGTCTCAGCGGTTGCCGGCACCGGCGGTCGCCGCGTCCGCGGCGCGCGACCCGCACGCGGCCGCACAGGGTCCTCCGGCCGGTGCCGGTGGCGGCCTCGAGGAGCGCCGCGACGCAGCAGTGCGGCGGCGGATCCGACCGCCAACTCCTCGCGTCGCCCTCGTCCTGACGGGCGTCGGGCTCGTGGCGTTCCTGCTGTATCTCGGGCGCGAGGCGCTCACACCGTTCATCGTCGGCGTCCTCCTGATCTACCTGCTCCGCCCCGCGGTCGAGCGCTTGAGCTCGCTCGGCCTGCCGCGGTGGATCGCGGTCCTCGTCACCTACGTCGTCGTCATCGTGGGCCTCGTCCAAGCGGTCGGCGTCCTCATCCGGCCCCTCGTCGAGCAGATCCGCCAGTTCGGAACCGACCTTCCGGCACTGACCATGCGGGTACAGGACCTCTACCGCAACACCGACCTGCCGGGCCCCGTGCGCCAGGCGATCGATGCCTGGATCGCCGGCCTCGGTGCGAGCGGCGGCGGGATCGATCCCGGGATCTTCCTGCCGGTGGCGAACCTCACCGCCGCCTTCATCAGCGGCATCTTCGGCTACCTGATCATCCCGGTCTGGGCCTTCTATCTCCTCAAGGACCGCCCGCAACTCATGGCTTCGTTGGACCGCTCACTTCCCGGGGAATGGCGCCGCGACGTGTGGGAGGTCGTCCGGATCGTCCAGCGCGTCTTCAGCCAGTGGATCCGGGGCCAGGTCTTCCTCGGGGTGACCGTCGGGATCGCGACGTTCATCGGGCTCCTGATCCTCAACGCCTTGGTCGATCCGGTCTTCGGGCGGTTTGCGGTACTGCTTGCCGTGTCCGCCGGCGTCCTCGAGCTGCTCCCCATCATCGGCCCGATCATCGCCGCCGTTCCAGCAGTCCTGCTTGCCCTGACGGCCGGGCCGCAGGCTGCGGTCGCCGCCCTGCTCCTCTATCTCCTCGTTCAGCAGCTCGAGAACAATATCCTCGTGCCGAAGATCCAGGGCGACGCCGTCGAGCTCCACCCGAGCGCAGTGATGTTCTCGTTGGTCATCGGCGGGGCGATCGCCGGCCTTCTGGGGGCGATCCTCGCCCTGCCCGTGACCGCTGCCGGCCGCGACGTCTTCCGATACCTCTTCCGCCGGCTGTCCGATGATCCGCCGGCCGCCGGTGTCGTCGGCGGCTCTGAGGCGGTCGCCACGGCCGAGCGCGACCAAGGGGATCTGACGGACGCGGCCGCAGCTCCGTCCCGGGCATGACCAATCCTCGCGTTCCCCGCCCCAGGACGATCGATCGCAGGTCGTCCGGCCCAACAGGTCCGGGGCGACGCGGCCGCATCCGCTCGCTGGTATCGTCTTGCCGCTATGCAACCTGATGAGTCGATGAGCGTGACGGCCCTAGGGCGCACGTCGCTGGTGGTGGCGGCCAGCGACGGCCCCGGCGGGTGAGGCGAGCCGGACCTTCCTTCTCCTTTCGGCTCCCTCATCCGGTCTCTCGACCATCGGCCGGCTGTCATGGCTGCGACAACCCTAGGTCGCGTCGACGACCGGCCACGGGGTTGTAGTCGTGGACGTCTTTCTCGCTGGCGGGATCTTCGTCGTCGCATACGCCCTGATCGCGTCTGAGCGCGTCGACCGTACGCTCGTCGCGCTACTGGGCGGGCTGCTTGTCGTCGCGCTTGGCGTGCTTGATCAGGAAGAGGCCTTCGCGGCGATCGACTTCAACGTCATCTTCCTGCTCGCCGGCATGATGGTGCTGGCTGGCGGGTTGAGCCAGACCGGCTTCTTCGAGTATGTCGCCGGGCACGCCATCCGCCTCTCGCGGGGCCAGCCCTTCCGTCTTCTCGTATTGCTGTCGTTGCTCACCGCCGGCCTCTCTGCGCTGCTCGACAACGTCACGACGGTGGTCCTGCTCACCCCGGTCACACTCTCGATCGCTCGCACGCTGAGGGTCAGTCCGTTCCCGTACCTCATGAGTCAGATCCTCGCCTCGAACATCGGCGGTACCGCGACCCTCATCGGTGACCCTCCGAACATCTTGATCGGCTCAGCGGCGGGCCTCGACTTCGGCGACTTCCTCATCAACCTCGCGCCCGTCGTTCTGGTGATCCTGGCTGCCTTTGTCGTCATCATGTGGATCGCCTTCGGGCGATCTCTGCAGGATGACGCGGACCGGCTTGACGCGCTCGCGCAGATGGACCCGGCCGCCGCGATCAAGAACCGCCCGCTGATGACTCGTGCCCTCATCGTCCTTGCGCTGACCATCGCCGGCTTCCTCGCGCACTCCGCGATCGGTTTAGAGGCCGCGACTGTCGCGTTACTCGGGGCGACCGTCCTGATGATCGTCGGGCCGCTGGACCCGCACGAGGCGCTGCGCGACATCGAGTGGAATACCCTGTTCTTCTTCGTTGGGCTGTTCATGCTCGTCGAGGCAGTGGTGCACGTCGGCATCGTCGGCGGAGTTGCGGACGCGCTTGCCGACGCCACCGCCGGCCGGCCGGACCTGGCGGCGGTCGGACTCCTCTGGTTCTCCTCGCTCGCGTCCGCGATCGTCGACAATATCCCCTACACGGCTACAGCCATTCCTGTCGTGGTGCGCCTCATCGAGAGCGGCCTGCCCTCAGAGTCGCTCTGGTGGTCGCTGGCGCTCGGGGCCTGCCTCGGCGGCAACCTGACCATCGTCGGAGCCTCGGCCAACATCGTCGTGGCCAATCTGGCCGCCCGCGATGGCCACCCGATCACCTTCATGCAGTTCTTCCGGTACGGGTCCGTCGTGGTTCTCGTCTCACTCGTCATCTCGACCGCGTACTTGTGGGTCAGGTACCTCTGAGGAGTGGGCGTCAGCTTCATTACACGGCGAACGGGTGGCCGCCGGGCATGCTTGTTTCACGTGAAACGTGACGCCTGCAGCTCGGGAGCCGGGTACCGGACGGCGACCCGGGCTCGCGTGAGAGCCGGCGGCGACGCCCACCGCCCGCAAACCTAGCGTCGCAGCGGTAACGCGCAGCTCGACTTGTTTCGGACCGACGGGCCGGTGATCGCTCGGCGTAGCGGGCTGTTTCACGTGAAACGTGCGCAACTCGGCGATAACGGCGGGTGCAGCGGAGCGCTAGGGTCCCCGCGACGGAGGGTCCGAATGGTAGAATTTGAACGTGACCGCACCGCCCACGAGGTCCTGAGTGGGCCAGACAATTGCCTGTGCCAACCAGAAGGGCGGCGTGGGCAAGACGACCACCGTGGTCAATCTGGCGACGTATCTGGCCCTCGCCGGCGAGCAGGTTCTCGTGATTGATGTCGACCCGCAGGGCAATGCGACCAGCGGGTTGGGGATCGACCGTCGCACGGCCGGAACCTCGGTCTACGACGCGGTCGTCGAGGTCGCCGACCTGTCCGCCCTGGTGATCCCGACCGGCATCGCCGGCGTGAGCCTGGTGCCCTCGTCGATCGCCCTGGCCGGAGCGGAAGTGGAGCTCGCCCCAGTGGAGCAACGCGAGCGTCGGCTCGCCAGGGCGCTCCGTCAGGCACCCGTCGAATTCGACTATGTCCTGCTCGATTGCCCGCCGTCGCTCGGCCTTCTCACGGTTAACGCGCTCACGGCCGCGGATTCGGTCCTGATCCCGATTCAGTCGGAGTATTACGCGCTTGAAGGACTGTCCCAGCTGATCGCGACCATTCACCTCGTTCGCGACCACCTGAACCCGGCGCTTGAGATCAAGGGTGTCGTTCTGACGATGTACGACGCGCGGACCAACCTGTCGGCGGACGTCGCCGCCGAGGTGCGCCGCCATCTCGGCGACGCCGTGTTCGACACAATCGTGCCGCGGAGTGTCCGGTTGTCCGAGGCCCCCAGCCATGGGTTGCCTGTCGAGCTGTACCGCCCCGACTCCCGCGGCGCGCAGGCATACCGAGCGCTTGCGGCGGAGCTCCTGCGACGCGATCGCGGTGCCGCGGAGGCGCCTGCCGCCGGCGCGTCTGCCGCCGGCGCGGCTGCCGCTAGCCCGGCAACGAGGGAGGCAATCCCGGCATGACCGTCCGCCACGAACGGCAGGCGGGGCTCGGACGTGGCCTGGCCGCGCTCATCCCGCAACGTGCCACCGGGCCCGGGCCCACGGAGATCCCGATCGTCAGCATCCGCGCCAACCCCTGGCAACCCCGACGCCGGATCGACGAGGAAGCGCTCGAGTCGCTGACGGCGAGCATCGCGGAGCACGGCGTCATCCAGCCGGTGCTGGTGACCGAGATGCTCGACGGGTACCAGCTCGTCGCGGGCGAGCGCCGGCTTCGAGCCGCGCAGCTGGCGGGTCTGGACCGTATCCCTGCGGTCGTACGTCAGCTCGCGGACCGGGAGCAGCTGGAGCTGGCGCTGGTCGAGAACGTCCAGCGCGCCGATCTGGGCCCGCTCGAGGAGGCGAACGCCTACCGCCAGCTGATCGAGGAGTTCGGGCTCACGCAGGAGACCGTTGCCGCCCGCGTGGGCCGGGCGCGGTCCACGATCGCCAACACGCTTCGGCTGCTGGAGCTCGCTCCGGCGATCCAGGCAGCACTCTCGGACGGCCGCCTGAGCGAGGGCCACGGGCGTGCCCTGATCGGCCTTCCGCCCGAGGTCCAGACGCGGCTCCTCGACTCGATCGTCGGCCAGGCGCTCTCCGTGCGCCAGACGGAAGAGCTCGTCCGGCGCCTGCGTGAACCCAAACCTGTTCCGCCCGATCGCGCGCGGCCGGGCCAGGACGCCGACCTCGAGCGGGTCGAGGAGGACCTCCGCCGGTCCCTCGGCACGAAGGTGAGCCTCGCGCGAACGCGACGCGGCGGCAGGATCGTGATCGAGTACTACGGCAACGAGGAGCTGGAGCGCCTCTACGAGCGCCTGATCGGAGGAGCCGCGTGACCGAGGAGGCCACCCGCGCGACCGTCGCCACGGCGGACGGCGGGAACGGACGCCGACGGTCGCGTGGCGCAACCGGGTCCGACTACACAGCCGCCAGCATCCAGGTCCTCGAGGGGCTCGAGGCGGTCCGCCGTCGGCCGGGCATGTACATCGGCTCGACCGACACGCGGGGACTGCACCACCTCGTCTGGGAGGTCGTCGACAACTCCATCGACGAGGCCATGGCCGGTCACGCGACGACGATCGTCGTGACGATCACGGCCGACGGCATGGTCGTCGTCCAGGACGACGGGCGCGGCGTTCCAGTCGGACGGCATTCGACCGGCAAGGACGCGCTCGAGGTCGTCCACACCGTGCTCCACGCCGGCGGCAAGTTCGGCGGCAGCGGCTACAAGGTGTCTGGTGGTCTCCACGGGGTGGGCGTGAGCGTGGTGAACGCCCTTTCGCAGTGGCTGCGGGTGGAGACCGCGCGGGACGGCCACGTCTACGCCCAGGAGTACGAGCGCGGCAAGCCCACGATGGGCGTCGCGAAGATCGGCCCACAGGGGAACCGGAAGGGGACGCGCACCGCATTCCGCGCGGACGCCGAGATGTTCGAGACCACGGACTACTCGTTCGATCTGATCTCGCAGCGACTCCGGGAATCGGCCTACCTGACCAAGGGCGTCTGGATCACGCTCCGCGACGAGCGCGTCGACCGCGAGCGGTCCTTCTACTTCGAGGGCGGCCTGCGTTCCTTCGTCCGCCATCTGAACCGGACGAAGGAGGTTCTGCACGCGCGCCCGATCTACGTCGAGCGGCGAGAAGGCAGCACGTTCGTCGAGGTCGCGCTCCAGTACAACGACTCGTACACCGAGAATGTCCTCGCCTTCGCCAACAACATCAATACCGTCGACGGCGGGAGCCACGTCACCGGCTTTCGCGCCGCCTTGACGAGCTCGCTCAACGACTGGGCTCGCCGTGCCGGCGTGCTCAAGGAGGCAGACGGCAACCTGTCCGGTGACGATGTCCGGGAGGGCCTGACCGCCGTCATCAGCGTCAAGCTGACCGAGCCGCAGTTCGAGGGCCAGACCAAGGCCAAGCTCGGCAATGCCGAGGTCAAGGGCCAGGTCCAGGCTGCCGTCGCGGACAGCCTCGCGCAGTACCTCGACGAGAACCCGGCCGACGGCCGGCGGATCATCGAGAAATGCCTGACGGCGGCCCGCGCGCGTGAGGCGGCGCGCAAGGCGCGCGACCTCGTCATCCGGAAGGGCGCCCTCGACGGCCTCTCCCTGCCCGGCAAGCTGGCGGACTGCCAGGAGCGCGATCCGGAGCGGAGCGAGCTCTACATCGTCGAGGGAGACTCGGCGGGTGGGTCGGCGAAGCAGGGCCGCGACCGGCGCTTCCAGGCGGTGCTGCCGCTGCGCGGGAAGCTCCTCAACGTCGAGAAGGCGCGGCTGGACAAGATCGTCGCGAGCGAGAACATCCGTCCGCTGATCATCGCCCTCGGCGCCGGCATCGAGGGCATCGGCGACAGCTTCGACATCGCCAAGCTCCGCTACCACCGAATCATCATCATGACCGACGCTGACGTCGATGGCGCCCACATCCGGACGCTGCTGCTGACGTTCTTCTACCGTCACATGCCGCAGGTCATCGAGGCGGGCTACCTGTTCGTCGCGCAGCCGCCGCTCTACCGGGTCAGCACCGGCAAGGTCACACGCTACGCGCAGAGCGAGCGTGAGCGGGACCAGATCGTCAAGGACATGAACGTCAAGAACCTTTCGGTCCAGCGGTTCAAGGGGCTCGGCGAGATGAACGCCGACCAGCTCTGGGAAACCACGATGAACCCCGACACGCGGACGCTCCTCCGTGTCGACAGTGAGAACGCGGCCCTTGCCGACGAGATCTTCACGATGCTGATGGGCGAGAAGGTCGCGCCGCGCAAGGAGTTCATCAAGACCGAGGCGCGCAAGGTCCGCAACCTTGACGTCTGAGCCAACGCCGGTGATTGCGGG
>JAUJOH010000004.1:53013-98334 GCA_030447745.1 Chloroflexota bacterium
CCGGAGTACCTCGCCGGACAGCGCCTCGTGGCGCCCGGGATCGGCACGCTCCTCGGCGTTCGCTGGCCACTCCACGCGGCGGTTGCCCGCGGGTTCCGACAGGCAACCCGCCACGACCGGGCGAGCACCCTTTTGTTCGTGGCCGACCGTCTGTTCCGCGAGGAGGCCCTCGAGCTCCGCTGGTTCGCGTTCGGCGTCCTCGAGCGTACCGTCGAGCGCGAGCCCGAGCGGACGTGGCAGCTCCTGCGCCGTGCCGCCCGCGAGGCGGCTGACTGGATCACGGTCGATGCGCTGGCGCACCCGTACGGTCGGGGCATCCTCCTGGTGCCGTACCGGTGGGCGGAGCTCGAGCAGCTCATGTTCTCGCCGTCGCCTTGGGAGCGGCGGCTGATCGGCTCGACGATCGCGACCATCCCACACGTCGACCGCCGGGCCGGCCGGACGCCGGAGGTCGTCGACCGTTCGCTCGCGCTCCTGCGGCAGCTGATCGGCGATGACGAGGCTGACGTCCAGAAGGCGCTGGCCTGGGCATACCGGACCGTGGCCCAGCTTGATCAACGGCGGACGACGGCCGAGCTCGCGCTGGAGGCGCAGCACGCCGTCGAGGATCGCGACGGCCACCGGGCGTGGGTCGTCCGCGATGCGCTCTCGAAGCTTCGAACGGAGGACGCGGCGAGGATCCGCGACCGGTTGGCCGGCATCCGCAGGCGACCGGGCGGTCCCGCGACCTCGACCGCGGCCGCGACAGCAGCACGATTCCGCGACTTCGGTGTCGGCCCGGGCACCGGGGCAGACACTGACCTAACGAACGGTCGCTAGGAGTCGCGCACCGTGACCGACGACCTCGGCGACGTCAGGGCCATCCGCATCGAGGACGAGATGCGGGTGAGCTACCTGGACTACGCGATGAGCGTGATCGTCGCTCGCGCGCTGCCGGATGTCCGCGACGGCCTCAAGCCGGTCCACCGGCGGATCCTCTACACGATGGGCGAAATGGGGCTGAGCGCCACCTCGTCGTATCGGAAGTGCGCGGCCATCGTCGGCGAGGTGATGGGCAAGTACCACCCGCACGGCGACGTGGCGCTCTACGACGCGCTCGTGCGCCTGGCCCAGGACTTCTCGATGCGCTACCCGCTCGTCGACGGGCAGGGCAACTTCGGATCGGTCGACGGTGACGCGGCCGCCGCGATGCGGTACACGGAGGCGCGGCTGACCGGGATCGCGGCCGAGATGCTGGCCGACATCGACAAGGACACCGTCGACTTCGAGGACAACTACGACGGGACGCAGAAGCAGCCCTCGGTGCTGCCCGCGAAGCTGCCGAACCTGCTCATCAACGGCAGCTCCGGCATCGCGGTCGGCATGGCGACCAACATCCCGCCGCACCACCTGGGCGAGATCGTCGACGCCACGGTCGCCCTGATCGACGACCCGGACGTCACGTCGGACGACCTGTGCCAGCACGTCAGGGGCCCGGACTTCCCGACCGGGGGGACCATCTACCGGTTCGAGCAGCAGCGGAACTCGCTGACCGGCGAACACGAGACCGTCGACGCCATCCGGCAGATGTACGCCCACGGGCGCGGCCGCGTGGTCATGCGCGCCCAGGTCGCGTTCGAGGAGGCCAAGGGCGACCGGATGGCGATCATCGTCACCGAGCTGCCCTACCAGGTGAACAAGGCGGCGCTGCTCGAGAAGATCGCGGACCTCGTCAAGGACAAGCGGATCGACGGCGTGGCGGACCTTCGCGACGAGTCCGATCGCGACGGGATGCGGATCTACATCGAGATCAAGCGTGACTTCAACCCGCACAAGGTGCTGAACAACCTGTTCAAGCACACGCCGATGCAGCTGGCGTTCAACATGAACATGCTGGCGCTCGTCGACGGGCAGCCGCAGACGCTGCCGCTGAAATCGGTCCTGCAGCACTACGTCGATCACCGCCGCGAGATCGTTCGGCGGCGCACGGAGTTCGACCTCGCGAAGGCGCGGGCTCGGGCGCACATCCTCGAGGGGCTCAAGATCGCCCTCGACAACCTCGATGCGGTGATCCAGACGATCCGCGCGTCGGCGGACGTCGAGATCGCGCGGGCGAGCCTGATGTCCGGTTTCGATCTGTCCGAGCTGCAGGCGCAGGCAATTCTCGACATGCGACTGGCGCGCCTGGCGGCCCTCGAGCGCAAGAAGATCGAGGACGAGTACCTCCAGGTCATCCAGCTGATCGCGGAGCTCGAGGACATCCTCGCCAACCCGGCGCGCGTGCTGGCGATCATCAAGGACGAGCTGGCCGAGCTGAAGCGGCGCTACGCCGGCGACCGGCGCACTCGCGTGGCGGACGACTCGAGCCGCGAGATGACCGACGAGGACCTCATCGCTGACGAGGACGTCGTCATCACGATCAGCGGGCGCGGCTACGTCAAGCGCCAGCCGGTCGCCACCTACCGGCGCCAGCACCGCGGCGGCCGCGGGATCATCGGCCATGTCACCCGCGAGGAGGACGCGGTCGACAGCCTGCTCGTGGCCAACACCCACGACTGGGCGCTCTTCTTCACCAACCGCGGGCGCGTGTTCAGCGCCAAGGTCCACATGATCCCGGACGCGAGCCGACAGGCGAAGGGCATCCCGATCATCAACCTGCCCGGCGTGCAGGTCGAGGCAGGCGAGCTGCCGATGGCCACGATCGTCCTGCCCGACTTCGAGCCCGGTCACTACCTGGTTCTCGCGACGAGGCGGGGCATCGTCAAGAAGACGCCGCTCGAGCAGTTCGACCGTGTCAGGTCGACCGGCATCATCGCGATCACGATCGACCAGGGAGACGAGCTTGCCTGGGTCGACGTCTCGACGGGGGACGACGACATCATCATCGCGACCGCCCTCGGCAAGATGGCGCGGTTCAACGAGCGCGACGTGCGTCCGATGGGCCGCCCGGCCGGCGGCGTGATCGGCATCCGCCTCGCCAACAGGGACGACTACGTCGTTGGAATGAGCGTCGTCGACCCCGAGGCAGATCTGCTCGTCCTGACCGAGACCGGCTACGGCAAGCGCGTCAAGCTCTCGGAGTTCCGGACGATGGGCCGAGGCTCGCAGGGCGTTCGCCTGATCGCACTCGAGGGCCGCAAGACGGGCCTCGTGGCGGCCGTCCAGCAGGTCACGGACCACGACGAGGAGCTTCTGCTGATCTCTGCCGGCGGCCAGGTGATCCGGACGCAGACCAACACGATCAACCGCTACTCGGCGCACGCCCGCGGCGTCATCGTGATGCGGCTCGCCGAGGGCGACCGCGTCGTGGGCATCGCTGCCTTCCGGCCGGGTCTGGCAGAGCGCAACGGCATCGGCGACAATGGCGCCCCCGACGCGGGGCCGGGCGCGGACGGCGGTCCCGAGGCGGGTTGACCAACGGCTGATGGCGGTCGGCAAGCGGGAGGCCCGCGTGTACGCGGATCAGTTCGAGATCTACCACGGCAACGCCAACCCGGATCTCGCCCGGAAGATCTGCCGCTACCTGGGCTCTGAGCCCGGGAGGCTCGAGGTCTTCCAGTTCGCGAACGAGAACATCTTCGTCAAGATCCTCGACAACGTCCGCGAGAAGGACGTTTTCCTGATCCAGCCGACGTCGCACCCCGTCAACCAGTCGATCATGGAGCTCCTGATCATGATCGACGCCTTCAAGCGGGCGAGCGCCGGGCGGATCACGGCCGTCATCCCGTTCTACGCCTACGGCCGGTCGGACAAGAAGGACCAGCCCCGGGTTCCGATCACGGCCCGCCTCATCGCGGACATGATCACGGTTGCCGGGGCGGACCGCGTCCTCTCGATGGACCTCCACCAGGGACAGATCCAGGGCTTCTTCAACATCCCGGTCGACGAGCTGACCGCCGTCCACATCCTGTCCAACTACTTCAAGCACAAGCGCCTCCAGGATCTCGTCGTCGTGACGGACCTCGGGTTCGCCAAGCGGGCCCGGACGTTCGCGGAGTTGCTCGAGGCACCCCTCGCGGTGATCGAGAAGCGCCGGATCGGGAACCTCGACCGGGCGGAGCTGATGAACGTCATCGGCGAGGTCCGCGGGCGCCGGGCGGTCATCGTGGACGACGAGATCGACACGGCCGGCACGCTGATCGAGATCGTCCGGGCGCTCGAGCGCGAGGGCGTGTCCGAGATCTACGCCTGCGCGAGCCACGGTGTCCTGAGCGACCCGGCCGTGGAACGGATCCGGGACTCCAGCCTGCGCGAGGTCGTCGTGACCGACTCCATCCCGCTGCCGGCGGCGAAGCGGATCCCGAAGCTCACGACGCTCTCCGTCGCCCCGCTGATCGGCGAGGCGATCAAGCGCATCCACCGCGGTGAATCGGTCGGTGCGCTGTTCAGCAGCGAGGTGTCGTTCACGCAGGAGATGCTCCTGTGGGAGGATGGCGTCGCCCGCAAGCTCGACCTGCGGAGCGAGCCCGGCGGCGAGGCGGACGGGCACCCGTTCAGCCCCCCGCCTTCCGACGGCGACGGGGACGACGAAGACCGGGACGACGAAGACGACGACCCCTCACCTGCGGCCGAGCTGGCCTCGGCCGCGCCACCGAGAGACCGATGAGCCTCCAACTCCACCGCCCGGACGGCAAGGGCGGCGTCCAGCCACGCCGGGTCGCGGAGCGCAACTGGCGCAAGCAGCTCGCGTCCCCGCGCTGGGGCGCGTCCCTCCGCGGCGGCCGCCTACCGGACCTCAAGAACCCGGAGATGAACCCGACGTCGACGTGGCGCTCGGTGCTCTTCTGGCTGTTCCTCGCCGTCGCGACGTTCGGCGTGCTCGTGGTGGGCTACGGGACCGGCTTCTGGGACCTGCCCGTCCGCTGACGGCCCGGTCGGACGGTCGGATACCGGCGCCTATACTTTCCGGGCCATGCGCTTCCTTGACCGCTTCCTCGACTCCAACGAACGCGAAGTCCGCAAGCTCCAGCCCGTCGTGACCGAGGCTGCTTCGTTCGAGCCCGAGCTCGAGCGACTGTCCGACGAAGAGATCCGTGCCCGCTTCGCGGAGATCCGCGACGAGATCCGGGAGGTCGCGGAGCCGGACGAACCGTCCGAGGACGAGCTCCACCACCCGGACCTGGAACGCCGCCGCGACCTGACGAAGGAGCGGCGCCGGGCCGAGCAGGCGCGCATCCAGGCTGCCCTCGACGACGTGATGGCGGAGGTCTTCGCGCTCGCCCGCGAGGCGATGCGGCGGACGCTCGGGATGCGTCACTTCGACGTCCAGCTGATCGGCGGCGCGGTCCTCCACGACGGGCGGATCGCCGAGATGAAGACGGGCGAGGGCAAGACGCTCGTCGCGCCGCTGGCCGCGATCCTCAACGCGATGTCCGGCCGCGGCGTCCATGTCGTGACGCCGAACGACTACCTCGCCCGCCGTGACCCGCAGTGGATGGGCCCCGTCTTCCACTTCCTCGGCGTGAGCGTGGGGATGATCACGCACGACGCCTCGTACCTCTTCGAGCCGGGCTATCCGACGACGGACGAGCGCCTCATCAACCTGCGGCCGGTCGAGCGTCGCGACGCGTACGCGGCCGACGTCACGTACGGCACGAACAACGAGTTCGGGTTCGACTACCTGCGCGACAACATGGTCACGGAGCTCGACCAGCGGGTGCAGCGCGAGCGGAGCTTCGCGATCGTCGACGAGGTCGACAACATCCTGATCGACGAGGCGCGCACGCCGCTGATCATCAGCGGCCAGGCCGAGGAGTCCGCGGACCTCTACTTCACGTTCGCGCGCCTCGTCCCGAAGCTGCGCGGCCGGCCCGAGGCGGACGAGGAGGGCGGCGACTACTTCGTCGACCTCAAGGACCGAGCGGTGTCGCCGACCGAGGACGGCATCACGAAGATGGAGCAGCTCCTCGGGATCCCGAACATGTACGACACGGACCCGAAGTTCGCGCGCCACTTCGAGCAGGCGCTCCGTGCTCACGCGCTCTACAAGCGTGACCGCGACTACATCGTCAGGGACGGCGAGATCGTCATCGTCGACGAGTTCACCGGCCGCCAGATGCCGGGCCGCCGCTGGAGCGAGGGCCTCCACCAGGCGATCGAGGCCAAGGAGGGGCTCCGCGTGCAGCGCGAGAGCGTCACCCTGGCGACGATCACCTTCCAGAACTACTTCCGGCTCTACGACAAGCTGGCCGGCATGACGGGCACGGCGATGACGGAGGCGGAGGAGTTCCACAAGATCTACCAGCTCGAGGTCGTCGCCATCCCGACCCACCGGCCGATGGTCCGGATCGACGATGCGGACCTCGTGTTCCGCAACGAGCCCGGCAAGTTCAGCGCCCTGATCGACGAGGTCGCCGAGATGACCGAGGCGGGGCGACCCGTCCTCGTCGGCACGGTCTCGGTCGAGAAGTCGGAGATCCTGGGCACGATGCTCAAGCGGCGGGGCATCCGGCACGAGGTGCTCAACGCCAAGTTCCACGAGAAGGAGTCCGGGATCGTCGCCCAGGCGGGGCGTTCGGGCGCGGTGACCATCGCCACGAACATGGCCGGTCGCGGGACGGACATCCTGCTCGGCGGCAACCCCGCCGGGCTGGCCTCGGAAACGCTCCACCGGCGCGGCCTGAACCCGGCCGAGGTCGACAAGGCCACCTACGACGATGCGTTTGCCGAAGCCAAGCGGATCTGCGACGAGGACCACGAGCGGGTCGTGGCCGCGGGCGGCCTCCACATCATCGGCACGGAGCGTCACGACTCGCGCCGGATCGACAACCAGCTGCGCGGCCGAGCCGGCCGCCAGGGCGACCCGGGCTCGTCGCGCTTCTACCTGTCGCTCGAGGACGACCTGATGAAGCGGTTCGCCTCGGACCGCGTCGCGGGGCTCATGGAGCGGCTCGGGCTCGAGGATGACGTGGCGATCGAGTCGCGCCTCGTCAGCAAGACGATCGAGAGCGCCCAGAGCCGCGTCGAGGGCTACAACTTCGACATCCGGAAGCGTGTCGTCGAGTTCGACGACGTCATCAACAAGCAGCGCGAGACGATCTACGCCGAGCGCGACAAGGTGCTCCACAACGAGGACCTGACGGAGACCGTGCGGGCGTTCGTCGAGGAGGAGCTCGAGACGCTCGCCGACCAGTTCGTGTCCGCGCCGGCGGCCGACGACTGGAACATCGAGGGGCTCGTCGCGGCGCTCCGGGCGATGGGTCTCGAGGGCCCCGGCACGACGGACGACGAGCTCTGGCAGCTCGGTGGCCGGGACGCGATCCTCGAGCACCTGGGCGAGCTCACGGACGCCCGGCTCGACGCGCGCGCCGCCGAGATCGGCGAGAAGGACTGGGCCATGGTCGAGCGCTTCGTCCTCCTCCGGACGATCGACTCGCTGTGGGTCGAGCACCTCACCGAGCTCGACGACATGCGGCGCGGCATCGGCCTCCGAGGCTACGCCCAGCAGGACCCGCTCAACGAGTTCCGGCGCGAGGCCTTCCGGCTGTACGAGGAGCTGCGCGGCCTGATCCGACACCAGGTCGCGACGACCATCTTCCGTGTCACCGTCACCCGCCAGGCCCCGCAGCCGCCGGTCGGCGTGCCGGGCGGCGATCCCGCCGTAGGCGCATCGCTTGCGCGCGGCGCGGCCGCGCTTGCCGCGGGGCGTGGACGCGGCCGGCCGGGAGCCCGTGCCGTCGGCGGTGCAGACGCGTCCGTCGCGGCGGTCGCGCGCGGTCTGGGCGGCACGCTCGGCAGGGGACCCGCGGCCGGACCGGTACGCGAGTCGCTCGGCGACGTGCCGGTGGGCGGGGCGGGTGCCAACGGCTCCGCGGCCTCGCCAGCCGGGGGCGGTCCGCGTCCGGGCTTCACCCCGTCCGGGCAGCGGATCGGACGCAACGAGGTCTGCTGGTGCGGCTCCGGCTCGAAGTACAAGAAGTGCCACGGGCGCTGACCGCTCGCGCCTCGGACACACGACCGCGGACGGATCGCCTCCCATCCCCGGGCCGGCTGCGGGACGGCGCCGCGCACGGCGGCGTGGCCCGCTGCGTCGCGACCTGACCCGCCTGCTGGTCGGAGCGGTCGCCGGCGCAGTCCTGGTCGCCGGCTATGCGACATGGCGCATCTGGGACCAGGGCGACCGTGACGAGCGCCGCCCGGCCGGCGCGATCGTGGTCATGGGCGCCGCGCAGTACGACGGCCGGCCGTCGCCGGTCCTGCAGGCCCGGCTCGATCACGGGATCGCCCTCCACCGCGCCGGCCTGGCGCCGATCCTCGTCGTGACGGGCGGCAAGGCGGTGGCCGACCGCACGACCGAGGCGGAGGCGGCACGGCGGTACGTTATCGAGCGCGGCGTGGATCCGAACGCCATCATGGTCGAGGATCGGAGCCGGACGACGCTCGAGTCGATCAGGAACCTGGCGCCGATGCTGCGCGAGCGCGGCGTCGCGGACGTGCTGTTCGTCTCAGATCGGACGCACATGCTCCGCGTTCTCCGGATCGCGCGCGACGAGAGACTCCGCGCCTGGGGCTCCCCGACGAGGACGAGTCCCACGGACGCGGCGCCCGATCATCGCCTCGCCGCGACGGTCCATGAGCTCGCCGCGCTCGCGGTCCTGTTCCTGACCGGCGGCCAACCGCCGCGCGACTGGCTGGGTTGAGTCGCGCGGCAACGGCGGTCGCTCTCGCTCGTCCCATCACGTGAATCAACCGCGCGGAAGGGTCTGCAACGACCGGCTGCCCCTTGGCGGCCGGAGGCCGCCCGCCTATACTCCGGCGAAATCAAGGGATCCCGTGACCGATCCCGACCGCAACCCGCGCCACAGCCAGCCCCCAACCCGCCCCCGCCAGCGAGAGAGAGGGACTTGTGAAGCAGGCCGAGGAAGCGTCGTTCGTCGATCTGATTGCCTGTGAACGGGATTGCCGGACGTGCAGTTATGCCGCCGCCCTCGACTGTGATGGCAACTGCGGCGTCTGCCCACACAACGCGTACTGTCCCTGCGTGAACCCCGTCGTCGCGCGGAGCAAGACGGCTCTCCGTCTGATCGAGCTCCGTCCGATCCTGCTCCAGGACCTGCAGGGGCGCAACTAGATGGACGCGCCCGCCATCCGGGACCTGGCCGAGCGGATCCGGTCGACGTCGGGGCGTCTTTGACCTCGACGTCAAGGAACGACGCGTCGCCGAGCTGGAGTCGCTGACCAGCGAACCCGCCTTCTGGGATGACCAGCGCGGCGCCAAGAAGACGCTCCGCGAGGCGGACGGGCTGCGCCACGACATCGAGCTGTGGCGTGGACTCGAACGTCGCGTCGACGACCTCCTTGCGACGCTTGAGCTCGTCGAGGAATCCGGCGACCCGGAGCTGGCGGCGGAGCTCGCCGCGGCCGCGGCCGCGCTCGAGGCGGACTTTGCCCGCGAGCGGACACAGCTCCTCTTCTCGGGCGAGTACGACGAGCGGTCCGCGCTGCTGTCGATCAGCGCGGGTGCCGGCGGCACCGAGGCCACCGACTGGGCCGAGATGCTCCTGCGCATGTACCTCCGCTGGGCGGAGCGACACCGGTTCCACACCGAGATCGTGGATCGGCAGGACGGCGAGCAGGCCGGGATCAAGAGCGCGACGGTGGGAGTCGACGGTCGCGCGGCGTACGGCTGGCTCCGGGCGGAGCGCGGCGTGCATCGACTCGTCCGGATCAGCCCGTTCGACTCGCAGAAGCGCCGCCAGACGACGTTCGCCCTCGTCGAGGTCCTGCCCGAGGTCGACGACGACGTCGAGATCGAGCTCAACTGGGATGAGATCCGTGTCGACACGTACCGCAGCCAGGGGGCCGGCGGCCAGCACGTCAACAAGACCGACTCCGCGGTGCGTCTGACCCACCTCCCGACGAACATCGTGGCGCAGAGCCAGAACGAGCGGTCCCAGACCCAGAACCGGGAGATGGCGATCAAGGTGCTCAAGGCGCGCCTCCTCGAGCGAGCGCTCGAGGAGAAGGAGGCGGAGCTGCGGAAGCTCAAGGGCGAGCACGTGGAGGCCGGCTGGGGGAACCAGATCCGGAGCTACGTGCTGCATCCCTACCAGATGGTCAAGGACCTCCGGACGGGACACGAGACGAGCAACACGACGTCGGTCCTCGACGGCGATCTGGACGTGTTCATGCAGGCCGAGCTCGAGCGAATGGCGACCGGCAGCCCACCGGCGGGTGACCCGGAGGCGGCATGACCGCGGGCGCAGCGCGTGCCGCTGCCGCGGCGCCGCCCGAAGGCGTCCGACTCCGGCCAGCGACCGAGGCCGACCTCGCGGGCTGCGGGGAGATCTGGCGCGACTCGCTCAACGACTACATGCGCCGGCTCAACCTGCCCGAGATCCCGCCGGAGCTCGGGTCGATCGGGCGGCTCCATCGCCACCTCCAGGCCACGGATCCCGAGCGGTTCTGGCTCGCGACCCGCGCCGGACCAGGCGACGGTGCGGACGCTGACGCCGAGCGCCCCGTGGCCTTCGCCTCCGCGGTCCGCCGGGACCGGCTGTGGTTCCTGTCGATGCTCTTCGTGCGACCGGGCGAGCAGGGGACCGGCCTCGGGACGGCACTCCTCCGGCGGATCCTGCCGGAGGACGATGCAGTGCTCGCGACCGCCACGGACAGCGCCCAGCCGATCTCGAACGCCCTCTATGCGCGGCACGCGATGGTGCCCCGGATGCCGCTGCTGGGGCTCGTGGGCCGGCCGACGCGGCTCGCGCCGTTGGGCGAGCTGCCGTCCGGCGTCACGCCCTTGCCGTTCGCGTCGGTCGCGGCCGGGCCACCGGGCGGCGTCGGGCACCGCGAACTGACGGCGGCCGTCGACGGGCTCGACCGGGAGCTGGCCGGGTTCACGCATCCGCAGGACCACCGCTTCCTCCGCACGGAGGGCCGGACGGGCTTCCTGTACCGCGGACCGGACGGCGCCCCGCTCGGGTACGGCTACGCGTCAGAGGTGGGGCGGGTCGGTCCCGTCGCCGTGCGCGACGAGGCGCTCCTGGCGCCGGTCATCGGGCATCTGCTCGGGGCCGTCGTGCCACGCGACGCGTCGGCGATCTGGGTGCCCGGGCACGCCGACCGGGCGGCGGTGCCGCTGCTTGCCTCCGGCATGCGGCTCGACGGCTTCCCCGTGCTGGTCTGCTGGAACCGGCCCTTCGCCGACTTCCGGCGCTATCTGCCGATCTCGCCGGGTCTGCTGTAGACCGCGCTGCAGGACATTCGCGTCGTTTGCCGCTCCAGGGGGCCGGTGGTAGCCTCGGGACGACGTGGCACTCCCGATCGCGCCCTCGGACGGAGTCGGAGCGGACCCTGTCCGGCACGTGCCCGAGCCGTCCGTGGAACGGTCCTTGAGCGCCATCTCGAGCGAAGTGACACCCGCCCGTAGCGTCCGCGAGCGGCTCCTCGGTGGTGGTCGCTCGGGGGTTCGGGCGGACCGCCCCGTCCTCGTGCTGCACGACGTGACGAAGCAGTACCCGAACGGCAAGGTCGCGCTCAACGACGTCGACCTCGTCATCCCGGAGGGCGACTTCGTGTTCCTCGTCGGCCCGAGCGGGGCCGGCAAGTCGACCCTGATCAAGCTCCTCATCCGCGACGAGGTCGCGACCCGCGGCGCCGTGGTGCTGGACGGCCTGGACCTGGCCCGGCTCGCGCGCCGCCATGTGCCCAAGGTGCGCCGGAAGATCGGCATCGTCTTCCAGGACTTCAAGCTCCTGCCGCGCAAGTCGGTCTGGGAGAACGTCGCCTTCGCGCTCGAGGTGACCGGTACGCCGCGGCGCCGCATCCGCCCCGCGGTCGACCGCGTCCTGGCGCTCGTCGGTCTGACCGCGCAGGCCCGCCAGCACCCGCATCAGCTGTCGGGCGGCGAACAGCAGCGGACGGCGATCGCGCGCGCCCTCGTCCACGACCCGCGTCTGATCATCGCCGACGAGCCGACAGGGAACCTGGACCCCCTGATCAGCTGGGAGCTGATCCAACTGCTCCTCCGGATCAACGAGCTGGGCGTCACCGTGCTCATGGCGACGCACAACGCGGACGTGGTCACCGCGCTCCGCAAGCGCGTCGTCGCCCTCGAGGAGGGCCGGGTCATCCGGGACGAGGTCGGCGGCGCGTACCACCGGATGGACTGACGTGATCGGCTTCGTCGCCTTCAGCATCAAGCGGGCATGGCAGGGGTTCTGGCGCAACGCCGTCATGAGCATCGCCGCGACCGCGACCATGGTCCTGATGCTCCTGCTCCTGGCGGGCTTCTGGATCATCAACACCGGGCTGCTCGCCGGGCTCGAGTACACCGAGTCGAAGGTCAACATCGTGGCCGACCTCTTCGACAACGTGACCGACCGCCAGGTCCAGGACCTGATGGCCCGCGTCGAGGCCATGCCGGAGGTCGCGACCGTCCATCACGTGACGCGCGAGGAAGCGCTCCAGCGCTTCAAGGAGTCGCGCCGCGCGGAGCGCGAGGAGGACCTGACGCGGTTCCTCGACTCGAACCCGTTCCACGCCAGCATCGAGATCTCTCTGACGGACGCCGAGCACTACAACGTCGTCCAGAACCGGCTGTGCAGCGAGCCCGGGCCGACGGGCAAGGGCTGCGCCGAGGAGCCGGCGATCGAGAGCGTCAAGAACCAGCGGGAGCTGGTGTCGAGCGTCCTGACCGTCACCCGGTTCCTGCAGACGGCCGGCGCGGTCGCGCTCCTCGTCATCGGCATGATCGTGCTGTTCATCATCGTCAACACAATCCGTCTCGCGGTCGTCGCGAGGGCCGACGAGATCGAGATCATGCGCCTCGTCGGCGCCTCCGACGCGTTCATTCGCTGGCCGTTCGTCTTCGAGGGCGCGATGGTCGGTCTGCTGGGTGCCGGTCTCGCGCTCGGCATCCTCGGCACGGCGGCCGACCAGCTCGGCGCGTTCATGTTCGACTTCTTCCGGGTGCTTCCGCTCGAGTTCGGCGGGCTCGCCCGCGACGTCACGCTGCTCGTCCTCGGCGCAGGTCTCGGACTCGGCGTTCTCGGCTCGTGGGTCTCCGTCCGGACCTACCTGATCCGGTAACGGTGGCGTGAAGTTCCGTTCACGCCGGGTCCGATGACCCTCGCGCCTGCGTAGCATGGGCCACAGGGCGGTGTAGTCTTTGTCGCCCGTTCTGCAGCGAGATCCCCCCATCGATGCTCCCGCACGACCCAGACAGCACCCGGCCGGCCGGCCGGCCCACGGACGATGAGGCGACCGCCCGGCCCGCCGACGCCCGACACGCCGACGCCCGGCTCGGCGGCGGCACCTCAACGAGCGAGCCACGCTCCCGGGGTCCTCGCGGCCGCCGACCAGCTACGACCTTCCTGCTGCGCCCGTGACCGTCGCGCCGTCGGCGCGCCGACGAGTGCCGGTCGTCGCGATCGCCATCGCGCTCGTCGCGGTCCTCGCGGGCGGCGCCCTGTTCATGTCCGGCTATTCGCTCGGGCAGCGCCGGTCGGCCCAGCCGGGCACGCCGGCCAGCGACGATGCCGCATTCCAGCCTTCTGGGACGCCTACCGGCAGATCGTCGACCGCTACGCGGGCGGCGAGGTCGACAAGGACAAGCTGATCGAGGGCGCCATCAAGGGCATGTTCGACGCGATCGGCGACCCGTACTCGTCGTACCTCAGCCCGGACGACTTCGAGGCGACCCTGCAGGGGATCTCCGGCCAGTTCGAGGGCATCGGCGCAGAGATCGGCACGGTCGACGATGCCGGCGAGACGAGCGACTGCTCGACGCTCGCCCCGGACTGCCAGCTGGTGGTGGTCGCCCCGATCGAGGGATCACCGGCCGAGAAGGCCGGCATCCGCCCCGGCGACATCGTCGTCGCCGTCGACGGGTCGACGCTCGACGGCCTGACCGTCGAGGACGCCCGCAACCGGATTCGCGGACGCAAGGGAACGCAGGTGACGCTGACGATCCGGCGGGAGGGCCAGTCCGCCCCGCAGGAGGTCCGGATCACCCGCGACGTCATCGTCACCCAGGAGGTCATCGAGCGCGACCTGGCGGGCGGGGAGGTCGGCTACGTGCGGCTGACCGGGTTCTCGGAGTCCGGCGCCAACGAGTTCGCTCGGGAGGTCGCAGAAGACGTCGAGGCCGGCCGCAAGAAGCTGATCATCGACCTGCGCGGGAACCCCGGCGGCTACATCACGGCGGCGCGGAAGGTCGCCAGCGAGTTCGTGGCCGAGGGACCGGTCTTCTGGCAGGAGGACGCGGACGGCAACCGCCGGCCGACGGATGCGACGGGCGAGGGGTCCGCGACGGACGAGGAGATCGAGGTCGTGCTGCTGATCGACCGGGGCAGTGCGTCGGCGTCGGAGATCGTCGCCGGCGCGCTGAAGGACACCGGCCGGGCGACGCTGGTCGGCGAGACCACCTTCGGCAAGGGCACCGTCCAGGAATGGACGCAGCTCGACGGCGCCGGCGGTTTCCGCCTGACCGTCGCGAAGTGGCTGACGCCCAATCAGACCTGGATCCACACCGTGGGGGTCGAGCCGGACGTGCCCGTCGAGGTACCGGCGGACGTGGGGGCCGAGGAAGACCCGGCCCTCGACCGCGCCCTCGAGCTGCTCGGCGAGCAGGCCGTCGTGCTGCGACCGGCGGCCTGAGCGCCGAACCGCGAGGCCGCGCATCCGGTCCGGTCGTCGCGGTCGTTGCCGCCGTGCCTCCCTTGCACCATCCCCGCCGTTCGACTACATTCCCCCCGAACGAAAGGAGGTGATGTGCAGTGATCGACAGTAGTAGTCGCTGCACCACCTCGCAGGAGATGGCCGTCTAAGCGGACACCCTGCGGGTGGTTCAGCCGTCGGACGCCGGCCCGTCAGGGCCGGCGTTCGTGCGTTCGGCGACCGGAACGGTCGCGCCACCTCGTTCACGAGAGGAGCCCAGCGCCCATGGGCGAGCAGACGATCGCCCTCAACCGGCGGGCCCGGCACGACTACACGATCGACGAGACGTTCGAGGCCGGACTCGCGCTGACCGGCACGGAGATCAAGTCGGTCCGGGCCGGCAAGGTCAACCTGGCGAACGCCTACGCGCGGATCGAGCGCGCCGAGGCGTGGCTCATTGCCGCCGACATCGCGCCCTGGGCCCAGGGCAACCGCTGGAACCATGAGCCGAAGCGGACCCGGAAGCTGCTCCTCCATCGTTCCGAGATCGACGAGCTGCTGGGCCGGACGAAATCGAAGGGCCAGACGATCGTGCCGCTCCGCCTGTACCTGACGGAGCGCGGCAGGGCCAAGGTCGAGCTGGCGCTGGCGCGCGGCAAGCAGCAGCACGACCGCCGCCGGGACATCGCCGAGCGGGACGCCCGCCGCGACATCGCGCGCGAGCTGGCCGACGCGCAGCGCGGTCGCTGAGCGCGGTCGCCGAGCGGTCGCCGAGCGGACCCCCGCGAGCCGTATGCGCATCGGCCGCATGATCCAGGCCGTCGACGCGCACGCCGCCGGCGAGCCGGGGCGCGTGATCGTCGGCGGCGTCCTCGACGTCCCGGGTTCTTCGATGTTCGACAAGATGGCGTGGCTGCGCGACCACGGCGACGACCTGCGACGCCGCATGCTCCGCGAGCCGCGCGGCTTTCCCGCCGTCTGCTGCAACGTGATCCTGCCGCCGACGCGTCCGGAGGCGGACGCCGGGTACGTGATCATGGAGCAGGTCGAGTACCCGGGGATGTCCGGCTCCAACACCATCTGCGTCGCGACGGTCCTGCTCGAGACCGGGATGCTGCCCATGACCGAGCCCGTGACAGAGCTGACGCTCGAGGCCCCCGCCGGCCTGATCCGCGTCCGCGCCGACTGCACGAACGGCAAGGTGACCGCCGTCACGTTCCGCAATGTCCCGGCCTTTGCGACCCACCTCGACACACCGGTCGAGGTGCCGACGCTCGGCACGGTGACGGTCGACGTCGCCTACGGCGGCATGTTCTACGTGGTGGCCGAGGCGGCCCGCTTCGGGCTCCGCCTGACGCCGGACGAGGGTCGCGACATCGCCCGGATCACCGAGCTCCTCAAGGCCGCCGCCGCGGAGCAGCTCCCGGTCGTCCATCCGGAGCAGCCGGGCTTCGCGGGGATCACGATCGGCCAGCTGTCCGGACCGGCGCACGACCCGGCGAACGCGATGCGGAACGTCGTCACGGTCTCGACCGGCCAGGTCGACTGGGAGAAGCCGTCGACCTGGACCGGGATCATCGATCGTTCCCCGTGCGGGACGGGGACGTCAGCCCGGATGGCGATCCTCCACGCCAAGGGGCGGCTGCGGATCGGCGAGGACTTCCGGCACGAGGGGATCCTCGGCACAGTGTTCACCGGCCGGCTGCTCGAGGAGACGCGGGTCGGCGACGCGACAGCGGTCGTGGCCCAGATCACCGGCACGGCCTGGATCACGGGCTTCGCGAGCTACGTGGTCGATCCGACCGACCCGTTCCCGGAGGGCTTCACGGTCGGCGACATCTGGTGATCGCGGATGCAGCCGGCGCACGCCCTCAGCGAAGCAAGTAGCGGCGGTTCAGCGGCGTCGCCGACCGTGTCCCTTGGCGCCCCGGGCCCGGTCCGCTAGAATGCTGTTGAACGTCGAACGTGCGTTCGGTCCTGTGGGGATGTGTGGTTTCGACAGGGCCCGGTTGTCGGAAGACGCGAGTCGGGGATGCTGCTCAGGCCCCGTCATCAAGGCAGCAAAACGAAGTAACTGGCAACCGCCAGCCTGCTCTCGCCCTCGCTGCTTAGGCAGTAAGGTGAGCGTGGAAGCCACCTCAGCTCCGCGGGTGGTGGAAGCGTCATCTAGCGGAGCTGCGGCCCGGATCAGCGTCGCGTAATCCGGGATCAAGCTCGATCTAGAGACACGCGGCTGGACCGACGGGCAGGCTGCCGATCGCCGTCCCGCCGGTCGACGACAAACGATCGGACACGCTCGTAGTGGATTCCGGCGAAGGGTTCTGGACGGGGAGTTCGACTCTCCCCCATCTCCACCAATTTCCATTCGCTGCGCGACATCGTCTGCCGTAATGGCGAACCCTTCGCCCTCGAAAGGCGATGCGATGCGGAGCATGCTCGGGCTGGCAGCGTCGGCACTGGCCGGGCTGGCCGCTGCGATCGCCAGCCTCGATGGTGACGCCGACGTCGTCCCGTTCTTCGTCGGGCTCACGTTCGCCGGTGGCGTGGCCGCCTGGGCTGCGCATCCGCCCTTCGTGGGCACCCGTCGACGCCTCGCGCAAGCGATCGCCGGGCTGTGGCTCGTTGCGGCGGCTTGGGTCGGCGTGCTGCTCCTGATGGCCGTCTCGCAGGGCTCCGGCCCGCCGCCGGCGCCCGAACTCCGCTACCTCGGGCTCCCGGCGACGATCTATCACCTTGTTGGCGTGTACGCCGGAGCGGTCCTTGTGCTGCTCCTCGCCTTCGGCCGTCAGGGCTGGTTTCCGGGGTCGGTCCACCCCGGCAGAGCCCCGGGGTCCTGACGGCGCTGAGGCAACGTCGCGAGATTTGGACGCGCTCGCGCCTGGCCGCGGCGACGGTAGTGGTAGGCGATGGACGCGAGGCCGAGCGCCACTCCCCAGATCGGCCACAGCAGCTCCGGCGCGATGGCGGCCCAGCTCTCCCCCGGCGGCCCGATGAAGCCGAACCCATCCTCGAACGCTCCCGTGACGGCCAGCCGCACGAACATCAGCCCCGCCGACGTCACCAGCACGGCCACCACCAGCGACGGAATGACCGCGAGCGCGGGCGGGACGTCGCGACCGCTGACCCGGGGCAGCCAGCGCGGGAACGTCTCGCCGAACGGCAGCACGAGCCCGAGCGTCAGGAGCGCGCCGACCGCAGCGACGCTGGCCAGCCCTGCACCGGCGACCCACAATCCACGCTCCTGACCGTAGCGGAGCAGTTCCTCGCTGATCCCGAGCGGGATGCCGAGCGCCCACGCCCATCTCGTCGCCGCGTACACGAGGGGGTGCGGCCACGGCGATGGCGGTAGCCCAACGCCCCAGCGACGGGCGGCATCCGGGGCGGTCCAGCGGGCTTCGAGCCCCTGCCTACCCGACCCGCCCCTGTCATCCGTGGCGCGGCGGTATTCGAGCACCGCGGCGGCCCAGACAAGGCCGCCAGCGATCGCGACCGCCTGGTTGACGAGCGGCCACGTGATCGCATCGAAGAAGCTGGACCCTGGCGGCCACCCGAACGGCGCGCCCACCAGGTAGAGCGGCGCGTAGGCAACGGCCGCCAGCACGCGATAGTCCGGCACGACGAACAGGAGGGCGACCGCCGCGGCCCATCCCCATCCCGACACGACGAGCCGGCCGAACCCTCGGCCCCGCCGAAGCGTCATCGCAGCCGCGGCGACAAGCCCGATCAGGCTGAACAGCGCGATACCCGGGGCACCCACCGACTGCGCGACGCCGCCGAGGGCGTTGACCGTGGCGCCTGGATCATTCGCCTCACCAAACGGATACCCCGGCCCACCGAGTGTCCACCAGGTGCCGAGCACCGCGTACAGCGCCGAAAGCGCACCGACCGCCGGGGCGGCGGCCGTACAGACGGTCCTAGCCGGTGCCGACGAGGACGACACCGGTGATGCGCGCGTAGTTGGAGTAGAACGTCTCCTCGTGGAGCACCTTGCCGTTCGCCTCGCGGACCACGCGAGTCACCCCAACCTCACGTGCCTGCCACGGGGTGCTCGATCCGCTCCCGCTGGCCAGCGGGCAGCGTGTCCGTGTACTCGACCGAGTCGGTCGCGGGCTGGACGTTTCGGACGGTCGGCGCGGAGAGCGTGACCTTGCGTCCGTTCGGGACGCTGTAGAGGTCGAACCGGACATAGCCGTCGTTGCCTTCCCTGATCTCGAAGCCGCGGATGAGAACCGGGTAGTCCGTGTCGTTCCGCCAGGCCATCGTCTGCACCGTGCCCGAGGAGGTCTTGAAGACGGTGGCATCGAGTCCGAGCGGGTAGCGCTGGATGTAGTAGGAGTGGTTGCGCCGGTCGCCCATCTCGAAACCGGCCCGGAGCGCGGCGTTGAACAGCGTCGTCGAACAAGAGCAGATGCCGCCGGCGAGTGCGCCCTGGGGCTCCGTCCGACCGTTGATGATCGCCGCGCCGTCCTTGTAGCCGCGCTCGCGGGTGATCGGGCCGACCGCTTTCCAGAAGTCGAACCAGGCGCCGGGGGCGAGGACGTACCCGTCGATGTCCCTCGTCGGGATCCAGATGTTCGCCCCGAAGCCGTTCTTCTCGCTGACGGGGAAGTAGGTCGTCCAGGTCGAGATGCGCTGCATCCGGGGTGCGGCGGCCTCGGCTTCCTCGGTCGTGAGCTGGGGGGTCACGGTCCGCACGGCGGCCTCGACCGCGTCGCTGCCGGGCTGATCGGCCCGCGCTCGGAGCGCGTCCTTGACCAGGACTGCCGTGGCCGCGACGTCGAGCCGGCGACCGTTGGCCGCGGGCGTGACCCTCGTGACCTTGTTGTCGTCACCGATCAAGAACGAGGCGTCCTTGGGCGCCCGTCGCACTTCCTCGGCGATCGGCTCGAGCGCCTCCGCGATGCGCGCGACGTCGAGGACGGGGACGTACCGGCCGTCGACGGTGGGGCTCACCCGCAGCCAGCTTCGGACCGTGTCGGCGTCGATGACCCACTGCTCGTCTCCGACCGTCACGGCAAGGTCGCGGGCCATCCGCTCGGCAGCGGCCTTGCCGGCCTCCGCTTCGGCCGTCGTCAGTTGCGGCTCGACCGGGCGGACTGGGAGGCCGATCTCGAGCCGAGCCGGCACGTCGAGGCGGCCGAGGGCCGACATCGCGGCCGTGAGCGCCGCGCGACGGTCGGCCACGGCCCCATCCACCCCTGCGGTCACCTGGACCCCGGTGTCCGTCACGGCGACCGACGCGTTCGTCGGGTCCCGCTCGAACGTCGCCGCGACGGCCTCGACCCGCCGGGCCAGCAGGTCCGCATCGAGCATCACGCGGGGTCCGAGCGACGCACCACGGATCGCCGTCCGGGCGCCACCGATGGCGCGCTCGACCGGGCCGCCGGTGCGACCAGCGACGAGCGCGTCGGCCACGAGGCCGTCGACGTCGAGCCGCCGCCCGATCTGATCGAGGGGCACGGCGACCTCGCGACCGCCCGCGGTCAGGACGAGCTCGCCGTCGGAGACCGGCGCAAAGGCACTCGAGAGGCGGGTGCGAGCCTCGGCCGGCGTGAGACCGGACAGGTCGACCGACCCGACCCGGACGCCCGGCAGGATCCGGCCCTCGAACTGCCGGTCGTACGCGTACAGGGCGCCGACCCCGAGCGCGAGAACGGCCAAGAGGCCGGCCAGGAACGCGAGGCCGAAGCGGAGCGCCGACCGGCTCGAGCGGTTCGCTGGGGTGGAGTCGACGGTGGCGGTGGTCATGGGCAGGTGGGCCATCCTAGCAGCGGTCGCCCGGTCGCCGGGCGCGCCCGCCGGCACAGGGACGGCTCGGCCGGGCGCCGCGTGACGCCCGGGCGGCCGCGGCCGGTCAGTCGCCGCGGGGCAGGACGACGATGCGCCGGTTCGGCTCCTCGCCGATCGACTGCGTGGCGACGTCCGGGTTCTCGCGGAGCGCGATGTGGACCCAGCGCCGCTCGAGCGCCGGCATCGGCTCGAGCTGAAGCATCTTGCCGGTTTCGGCGACGCGCGACGCGGCCCGCAGCGCGAGGTCCCGAAGCTGGCGCTCCCGGCGGCCGCGGTAGTCCTCGACGTCCACGAGGACGCGGGTCCAGCCGTTCATCCGCCGCGACAGCATCAGGTTGACGAGGTGCTGGAGGGCCGAGAGCCGCTCGCCCTTGCGTCCGATCAGCGCGCCGAGCGCGTCCTTCTCGCCATCGGTGCCGACCACGTTCAGCCGGCTCGTGTCGCCCGCCTCGACCTCGACCCGGACGTCGAAGCCAAGGTGAAGCATCAGCTGCTCCAGGATCTCGCGGCCGGCATCGAGTGCCTCGGGCGACGCCTCGGCGGCCTCCAGATCGGCCCGCTCGGCGGCCAGTGATCCCCTCGCGGCGGCCACCTCGGCGGCTTCGCTCGCGCTCAGGCCGGACTCGGCCGGGCGGCGGGCGCGGTCGTCCCGGCGCGGGGCGCGGTCGCCGCCCTCGCGGCGCGGGCCTCGGTCGCCGCCGCCGTACGGGCGGTCGCCGCCGGGCCGCTCCTCGCGACGGGGACCAGCATCGCGACGGGGAGCATCGGCGGCAGCCGGCGCCCGATCACCGCGCGGTGCGGCACCCGGCCGTGGGCCTCGATCTCGGTCCCGGTCTTCGAACCGTGGGCGGTCGTCGCGGTCCCGGGGCTGGTCCGGACGGTCGCCATAGCGCGGCCGGTCCTCGCGGCGCGGGCCGCGGTCGCGGTCCCGGCCAGCCCGGTCGTCCCGGCGCGGGCCTCGATCCTCCCGATCGCCGTAGCGCGGCCGGTCCTCGCGCGGCGGCGGCGCGGGCAGCGGCTGGGAGGCGGCCGCCTCCCGCTTCGGAGCAGCACCGCCGAGCTCCGCGCGGGGCGCCGCGACGATCCGCGCGGGTTCGGCGCCCATGCCGAGAACGCCCCGCGCGCCTGGGGTCAGGATCTCGAAGTCGAGGTCGTCGAGGCCGACGCCGAACGCCTCGCGGGCGTTGCGCAGCGCCTCCTCGACGGT
This sequence comes from Chloroflexota bacterium, assembly GCA_030447745.1. Classification (GTDB taxonomy): domain Bacteria; phylum Chloroflexota; class Limnocylindria; order Limnocylindrales; family CSP1-4; genus JACDAV01. The sequence continues at coordinate 74,591 of JAUJOH010000004.1, forward strand.
CTTGCCGGTGAACTCGCGATAGACACTCATGTCAGCGTCGCCTCCCTCGTCGGCCCTGGCGGCCCCGCTCGCGGGGGCGAATCGTCTTGTCGGCCGAAGTGGCTCGTTTGGGAACGACGGCCGGAGCGACGGTCGGCGCCGGTCGTCGGGACGGGTCCGGCGGTGGCGGCATCGCCACCGGGAACCGCGGCGTGTGGTCGCGGGCAAAGCCCGGCGTCCAGCCGAGGAACGGGAACATGCCTCCCCAGCCCACGATCAGGTACTGCTGGATGATCGAGAACAGCGTGGCAACGATCCAGTAGATGAACAGCCCGGCCGGCAGGATGCCGCCGTAGAGGACGGAGATCAGGGGCAGGAACAGCATCATCTGGCGCTGGACGCGCACGTTGGGGTCGTCGTTGGTGGGATCGGGCGGGGCCAGCATCATCCGGCTCTGGACGAGCTGGAGCAGCGCCGAGACGACGGCCAGCAGACTCAGCCCGAAGCCGAGTATGACGAGCGTCGTCTCGGGATGGCTGACGTCGAGACCGAACAGCCACGGGACTGTCGTGTCGATGCACGGGTCGACGACGCCGGGCGCCGGCGGCGTCGTCGGGCACTGAAGGGGCACCACCTGGACGCCGCCGATCTGCAGCATCGCGGTCGGGTTGTAGTTGGTCACTCCGTTCTGGATGACCGAGTAGATGATGAAGAGGAGCGGCAGCTGGAGGAGGACCGGCAGGCAGCCGGAGACGGGATTGACCCCTCGTTCCTTCATCAGCTCCTGCTGGGCGAGGCGGATCTTCATCCCGTCGCCCTTGTAACGGCGCCGGATCTCGCCCATCTCGGGCTGGAGCATCTGCATCCGCCGCTGGGAGACGAGCTGCTTGCGGAAGAGCGGGATCAGGACGGCTCGCACCGCGAGGGTCAAGGCGATGATGGCGAAGCCGATCGCGCCTGGCACGCCGGCCTGGTGGAGGACGTGATAGACGGCGACGAGCAGGATGAACATCGCCTGGAAGATCGGCGTGAACAGGAAGGCCAGGAGGCTGACCGGATCCGCGCCGGGGCTGGCCGGCGTCAGCGCCGCCTGGGGGCTGCCGGACGGCGTGGGGACGGCCGATCCACCGGGCTGCTGCGACGACGGGAAGCAGCCCGCGACGAGGACGGCGAGCGTGAGCAGGAGCAGCGGGCCGGTCCAGGCACGAGCGAGTGCGCCGACGCGTCTAGCGGACAGGGTCGTACCCACCCGGGCTCCAGGGGTGACAGCGGGCGATCCGGCGCGTGCCCATCCATGAACCGCGGAGCAGGCCGTAGCGCTCGATGGCCTGCTCGGAATAGCGCGAGCAGCTCGGCTCGTACCGGCACGAGGACGGGAGCCAGGCGAACACGACCCGGTAGAGCCGGATGAGTCCGATCCCGATGCGCTTCACGTGGTCGACGGTCCTCCGATGACGCCCGCCCGGCCGAGGAGCCGGTGCAGGGCCCCGACCAGCGCGTCGTGGTCGGCCTCGACGAGCGCGGGCCGGGCGATGATGAGGACGTCCCAGCCGGGCCGGAACGCGGGCGCCATCACCCTGAGCACCTCGCGGAGTCGTCGCCGCAGCCGGTTGCGGACCACCGCGCCACCGAGTCGACGGCCGGTCGACAGCGCGAACCTGGTGGTCTCGAGATCCGTCCGCAGCACTCGGACGACGAGGAGCGGGTGGGACCGGCTGGCCCCTCGTTCCTGGATCGCAGCGAAGTCCTGCGGTCGGGTGAGGATCACGAGCCGCCGCGGGATCGTGCGGCGGTCGGTCGTCAGGCCGTCAGGCGCTTCCGGCCGCGTGCCCGCCGAGCTGCCACGACGCGACGACCGGCGGTCGTCCTCATCCGGGCACGGAAGCCGTGCTCCTTTGCGCGATGGCGTTTCTTCGGCTGGTACGTCGGCTTGCCCATCGGGACTGTCGGTGATCCTCTCCATCCGGCCTCGGGGATTCGACGATTCGTCCCCTCAAGGCACGCAAAACGCGCCTGGCGCCCGTAAGCGCTGCGGCGCGTTCGTCGTCCGGGCGATGATAGGTCCGGCGCGCCGCGGGTGTCAAACCTCCGAGGGGCCACCCGACGACCCATCGGCGCGCGTTGCCCCGGCAGTCCGTCGAGGTGGTCGGCCCGGCGGTACGCCGCTGCGACGATACCCCCAGGGGGTATGGCCGGATTGCCTTGCGGCGGCGGTTCGGCCGGTGCTATCCTCTGCGGGCCCTCGGCGCCGGGACGCTGGCGGGCCTTCCCTCCGGAGCCGATTCGCAGGGAGCCCGGAACGCCCCGCCCCAGTCGCACGGCCCTGTGGGGCCCTCGGTCGCGCCACTCCTGCTCGGCTCTCGCGGGGTCAACGGTACCCGTCTATCCGCCATCAGTGAGACAGGGCAGACATCGATCGAATGGACGCGAAGCAGGTCTGGCGCGCCGCGCTCGGCGAGTTGCAGGTGTCACTGTCGCCGGCGAACTACGAGACCTGGCTCCGTGATACGGCCCTCGTCGACGTCGACGAGCAGCGCTTCCGGATCGCCGTCCCGAACGGCTTCGCCAAGGACTGGCTCGAGACACGCTACCGCTCGCTGATCTCGCAGACGCTGGCCCGGATCGTCGGCTACAGCGTCCAGGTCGAGTTCCTCATCAACACGCCGGTCGACGAGCGCGGTGCCGCGCCGGATCCGGCCAACGGCTCCACCCGACACGCCAACGGGTCGCCCAATGCGGCCGGCGCCCAGGTCCGCCTCGAACCGGCGCGGGTCGGCGGCGAAGGCGGGGCGACGAACCTCAATCCCCGCTACACGTTTGCCAACTTCATCGTCGGCTCGGCCAACCGGCTCGCGCACGCGGCCAGCCTGTCCGTCGCGGAGCGACCGGGCCACGCCTACAACCCGCTCTTCCTGTATGGCGGCGTGGGGCTCGGCAAGACGCACCTCATGCACGCGATCGGCAACCAGGTGATCGCGAAGTTTCCGCGGAAGCGCGTTGTGTACGCCACCAGCGAGAAGTTCACGAACGAGTTCATCACCTCGATCCAGCAGGGCAAGATCGACGAGTTCCGGGCGCGCTACCGACGGATCGACCTCCTCCTCATCGACGACATCCAGTTCATCGCGGACAAGGAGCGGACCCAGGAAGAGTTCTTCCATACGTTCAACGCCATCCACGAGGACGCCAAGCAGATCGTCATCTCGTCGGATCGGCCGCCGAAGGCGATCCTGACCCTCGAGGAGCGGCTACGAAGCCGGTTCGAGTGGGGCCTGATCGCGGACCTCACCGCGCCGGACCTGGAGACCCGGATCGCGATCCTGCGCTCGAAGTCGGAGGAGGGCGCCGTTCCGATCACCTCCGACGTGGTCGAGTTCATCGCGCGCAAGGTGGTCAGCAATATCCGGGAGCTCGAGGGGGCGCTCAACCGGATCGTGGCCTACGCGTCGATGGGGGCGATGCCGATCAGCATCGAGCTCGCCCAGGCGGTGCTGTCGAACGTGCTCTACAACCCGAAGAAGCGCCAGGTGACGCCGGAGCGGATCACCAAGGCGGTGGCGGACTACTACGGCGTCCACCTTGACGCGCTGAAGGGGCAGAAGCGGGACAAGGCGATCGTCATGCCGCGGCAGATCGCCATGTTCCTGATGCGCGAGGAGACGGACGTGTCGCTGCTCCGGATCGGTGCGGAGCTCGGCGGCCGCGACCACTCCACCGTGCTGCATGCGTGCGGCAAGATCACGCGCGAGTCCGCGGCCAACGACGAGCTGCGACGCGAGATCGCCGCGGTCCGCGAGCTCATCTACGCGGACTGACCGGCGCCGGCACAGCGGCCTTCGCGCGACAGCGACGGTCATGGTGCCGATCAAGGCCGCGAGGTGACACCGGTCTCTGGACGACCGAACGCGGCTCGGGACTGTGGATAACCGCCCGGATTCGGTGGACAACGAGGTCGGGATGTGGACATCGCGGCTGCTGCGGGCCGGCGGGACGACAGCTGACGTGGACCCGCCTGCGGACGGTTTCGACGGTGTCCGCGGAGACACCCGGCATGGTCCACATTCCTGTCGCGGCGCGTCCCCGGAGAGGCCGCTCATCTGCACTCAGCGGAGGCAGCCGTCCACCGCCCGTCGTCGCACACGCGAGCGTCCGCGTCCACCGCCTCCACACCGTTATGACGGTGATGACGAGGTAAAGAGAAAGAGAGAAGATACGCACAGCCCGAGACACCGGCGCCCGATCACCCCTCGTCCACCCCGGAGCTGCCGGACCCCTCGCCCGCCTGAGCTGGAGTACCACCCGACGTGAAACTCTCCGTGATGCAGGAGAATCTGGCTCGTGGGCTGTCGGTCGTCAGCCGGGCCGTCTCGACCCGGTCGACGCTGCCTGTGCTGGCCAACGTGCTGCTCAAGACCGAGGATGCCGGCCTCAAGCTGACCGCGACGAACCTCGAGATCGGCGTCACGTACTGGGTCCCCGGACGGATCGACTCGGACGGCGCCACGACCGTCCCCGCCAGGTTGCTCACCGACTACGTGAACGCGATCCACGGCGGCGACCGGATCGATCTCGAGCTGCAGCCCGGCGAGACGCTCCACCTGCGCTGCGGGCGGTTCGAGTCGCACATCAAGGGGATCGACGCGGACGAATTCCCGGCCATCCAGACCGCGGGCGATCAGCCGACCACGCGCATCGCCCAGAGCGTCCTCCGGCAGGCCCTCGAGGAGACGGCGTTCGCCGCGGCGAGTGACGAGGCCCGGCCGATCCTCACCGGGGTCCTGGCCCGGTTCGAGGGCGAGACGGTAACGCTGGCGGCCGCCGACAACTACCGGATCGCGGTCAAGACGATCCCGATCCTCGACCCGGTCGCGGATACCTCCGTCGTCATCCCGGCACGCGCGCTCAACGAGCTGACCCGGATTCTGGCCGACGTCGACGAGCCCGTCGAGGTGGTCCTCGCCCAGGCTCGCAACCAGATCCTCTTCCACCTCGAAGGTGTCGACCTGGTGAGCCGGCTGATCGATGGCCAGTTCCCGAACTACCAGCAGGTCCTGCCCCAGAGCCACACGACCCGCGCGGTGCTGGATCGCGAAGAGCTCCTGCGCGCCGTGCGTCCGGCGGCGCTGATCGCGCACGAGTCGGCCAACATCGTCAAGCTCCAGATCTCGTCGAACGGCGAGTCCGGCGTGACAGTCAGCGCCAACGCGGAGGTGGGCGATCACGTCGGCGAGGTCGAGGCGGCCGTCGAGGGGGACGGGACGACGATCGCCTTCAACGCGAAGTACCTGGCCGACGTCCTGACCAACGTGGACGCCGAGCAGTTCGCACTCGAGCTGAACGGGCCGCTCAGCCCGGGCGTGTTCAAGCCCGTCGGTGACGACCGGTACGTGCACGTCGTGATGCCGGTCCGGACGACATCCTGAGGAGGCTGCTCCGCATCCCGTGACGGCGACCGACGCTCCCGGCAGCTCGGAGCGAACCGGCGGGTCGGCCCTCGTCCCGGCCGTCACGACCCGGCCGCCTGCCCCCGACGCCGGCGCCCGAGCGTCGCCAGGATCGAACCTGCTCGACGCGCTGAGCATTCGCGACGTGCGCGGCTATGCCGTGCTGGACGCGGCGTTCGGGCCGGGACCGCAGCTCGTGTGGGGCCCGAACGCGGCCGGCAAGACCAACCTGCTCGAGGCCATCGTGCTCCTCGCCTGGGGCCATTCGCACCGGACCTCGACCGACGCGGAGCTTGTCCGCTGGGGTGCGGACCTCGGACGCGTCGAGGGGACCGCCGGCCGAGAGACGATCGAGGTCGCGCTCCTGAGGCCGGGCGCGCCGGCGGTCGCCGGCGCCGCGCGCAAGCGGATCCGCGTCAACGGGGTCCCGCGGCGGGCACCGGCCCTCCTCGGCCTGGTCCGGACCGTCGTCTTCGCGCCGGAGGAGGTGCTCCTCGTCGTGGGTTCCCCCTCGCTCCGGCGGACGGCACTCGACCGCCTCGCCGCTCAGCGATCCACGGTCTACGCGCGCGAGCTCGCGACGTACGCCCGGGCGCTCCAGCAGCGGAACAGCCTGCTTCGCGCGATCCGCGAGGAGCAGGCCTCGCGCGACCAGCTCCGGGTGTGGGACACGCCGTTGCTCGAGTCCGGGGCCGCGCTGCTCGAGGAGCGCTTCCGGCTGCTCGACGACGTCCGCGGCCCGCTCGCTCGAGCCCACGCGGAGATCGCGCCGGACGAAGCGGGAGCCGGGCAACTGACGGTCCGGTACCAGACGAACGCGCCGCCGCTGCCCGGCGAGCCGCCGGGCGCCGCGTTCGCGCGGCGCCTGTCGGAAACGGCCGACAAGGAGATCTGGAACGGCGCGACGCTTGTTGGCCCGCACCGCGACGACCTCGTGTTCGAGCTCGGCGGCCGCGATCTCGCAGGGTTCGCCTCGCGTGGCCAGCAGCGCACCGCGATCCTCGCCTTCAAGCTGGCCGAGCTGGACCTCCTGACCGACCACGACGGACGCCCGCCGCTCCTGCTGCTCGACGACGTCTTCTCCGAGCTCGACCCCGAGCGCCGCGCGCATCTCGTCCGACGGATCGCCGAGCTGCCCCAGGCCTTCGTCACGACGACGACGCTCGACGACCTGGATCCGGCCCTGCGAGCGGTCGCCACGACGTGGCGGGTCGAGCCCGCCGAGGACGGCGCCCGGCTCGTCGGACCCCGCTCACCGGCCGAGCGCGGCCGGTGAGCCGTCGGCGGCCGATGGAACGGATCGGCGACCTGATCCCGAACGCGGCGCGGCGGCTGGGGCTCGATGAGGAGCTGCGTCTCGCCCGAGCGATCACGCTCTGGTCCGCGCTCGTCGCGGAACGGGTTCCGGCGGCCTCCGGCGCCTGCCGCCTCGTCCGCGTCGACGGGTTCGCGCTCGTCGTCGAGGTCGACGCACCGATCGTCGCGCAGGAGATCCGGCTCCGGACCCCGGAGCTGCTTGAGGCCTTCGGGGCGGCGCCCGGCGGGACACGCGCCCGTGAGCTCCGGGTACGCGTGCGACGCGAGGGCCCGGCCGTATAATCGGCGGCACCTGCCAGCCACGCCGAGCGGTCCGGCACCTCCGTCGCTCGCCGCACCGCCTCACGCCGCTCCCGCCACCGCAAGCCCAGCACGAGAGGCCTCATGGCCGTCAGGCTCCAGATGAAGCTCGGCGTGGTCGCCGAGCAGGATCGGCTCCCGGACTCCCCGGACACCGTGGTCGTCGTGGAGCCGAGCGTCGGATCCATCGCCCGGGCCAAGGGCCATCTCTATCTCCTGGTCTCATCGCGCCTCGCCGGGCCGCGTGCTCACGAGGCGACGCGGCTGGCCGCCGAGACGATCCGGAACGAGTACTACTACGACGAGTCGCCCGGCATCCGCGACTGCCTCAGGAAGGCGATCGTGCTGGCCAACAAGCGGCTCGCCCACCAGCGCGACCGGCTGGCGCTGGGCCAGGACCCCACGGGTCCGATCGGCGTCGCGGTGGCCGTCATGCGCGGCAGCGAGCTGTACGTCGCGACGGTCGGCCCGGCCGAGGCCTACCTCGTCCGCCAGGCCCGGATTGCGACGCTGCCCGATCCGCAGCGGGACCGCGGCCTTCCGGCTGCGCAGGTCGACCTCGACGTCTGGCGCGGGGAGGTCTCCGTCGGCGACTCGCTCGTCCTGATCTCGCCGAACGTCGTCAGCCGGCTGGGTCTCCAGGAGCTGAAGGATGCGCTCGTGACGCTCCATCCGCAGTCGGCCGTCGAGCACCTGCACAACCGTTTCGTCGCCTCCGCCGGGACCGGCAGCGACGGCGCGATCGCCTTCGAGGCGACCGAAGTGTCCGCGTCGCGGCGCCCACGGACGCTCGTCCCGGTGCGGGCCGCGGGGTCCCCGTCGGTGGCGCCGGAACGCGCCGCGATCCCCCTCGCCGACGCGGGCGCCGGCGGCCTGGCCGCGATGCAGGCCGGCGTGGGGCGGGTGGGAGTGGCCGCCGGCGGAGCGCTCGAGCGGGCCGTGGCGGGGCTCCAGGACCTGATCGCGAACCGCCCTCCCGGACACCGGCGCGTGCGCCCGGTCGACGCGCGGCGGGAGATGCAGCGGCGTGCGACGGTGGCCGCGCTCGCGTTCGTGGTCGTCGCCTCGGGTCTCGCGCTCGCCGTCTTCTTCGCGCCCCGCGGGGCGGCACCGGTCGTGGTCCCGGCCTCACGCGAAGTCGGCGCATCAGCGCCGGCCGCGCAAGTGGGCGCGCTCGACGAAGCGCGGGAGAAGCTGGCGATGGTGTCCGCGCCAGGCATCGACCTCGTGGCAACCGACCCGGATCGGGCGCTCGAGCTGTTGACCGCAGCCAAGGCCGACCTCGACGAGGCGGAGCGCGCCGGCGTCGCGGCCAGCACCATCGCCCCGATCCGGACCCAGGTCATGGCCGGCCTCGACCGGCTGTTCCCGATCGTCACCGTCGAGGATCGGGTCGTCTTCGCGTTCGACGAGGCGGCCGACCCGCCGTTCGACCTCGGACCGGTCATCCGCGGCCCGGGTGGCGTGCCGTTCGTGATGGATCGCACGCGCCGAACGGTCTGGCGCATCAACGTTCGCGAGCGGACGGCCGTAGAGGTGCTGGCGGAGGGGACGGAGGCGGACGGCGGGACGGTCGGCGAGCCACGCCTGATGACGGCAGGCGGCGGAGACCTGCTCGTTCTCGACGCGGACAACGCCCTGTGGCGGTGGCGGCCCGGAGAGCAGGAAGGTGAGGAGGGCACGACGAGTCTCGTCGACATCGACGATGCGGATGCATGGGGCGAGATCGTGGCCATGGGAACCATGGTCGAGGACGCGGAGCGGCGCCTCTACAGCCTGTACCTCCTCGATGCCACGGAGCAGCAGATCCGTGCCTACAACGCGTACGTGGAGGGTGGCATCGTCACCGAGGGGGAGGGCTGGCTGAGCGACCCCAGACCGCTCGACGAGGTCACGGGGCTCCACATCGACACACGGATCTGGCTCGCGGACGGCGGCCGCGTCGTCCGCTTCACGGACGGAGCGCAGGACGAGTGGGCGCCCGCGTCGCCGGGCGACGAGGTCGTCCGGAGCCCGCCGCAGTATCGCCTCGTGAGCGCTCCGGTCGCGGTAGAAAGCGCGCCGGTCTACCTGCTCGACGGGGCAAACCTTCGGCTGATCGCCTTCGACAAGGAGAGCGGGCAGGTCCAGGAGCAGTACCGGCTGGCGGCCGGCGACGAGAACTGGTCCGACCTGCGCGGGATGTACGTCGCGCTCGGCCGCGACGCCGTGGGGCCGACGCTCGTCTGGAACACCGCCCGGGAGATCCGCTTTTCCCGCTTGACGGCCGTCGAGACGCCCGCCTCACCCGCGCCCGAGGCCTCACCGGCGGCTTCCCCGGCGCCGTCGACCGCGCCCTGACCCGGGCCGGACTGGCGAGCGAAGCGGTGACTCCTCGCCCCGCACCACGCACAGCGGCGCACGAGTCCCGGACTCGCTCGGAGCGGCCGCCCGCCCGGTGGCTGCGCCGGGCGACCATGGGATAATCCGCGCATGGCGGACGGGCTGGTCGAGATGGTCGTCGAGAGCGTGCGCGTACACATGCTGTCCAGCCGCCATGTCGTCATCCTCAAGGAGACGGAGCGCGAGCGCTACCTGCCCATCTGGATCGGGCCGTGGGAGGCGAGCGCGATCGCGATGAAGCTCCAGGGCCTGACGCCGGAGCGGCCGCTGACGCACGACCTCTTCGCCGCAACCCTCGAGGAGCTCGGCATCCGGGTCGACCGGGTCGTGATCTCGACGCTGGCCGAGGAGACGTACCACGCCCGCCTCTTCCTCGAGCTCGAGGGCCGGACGGTCCAGGTCGACTCACGCCCGTCGGATGCGCTGGCCATCGCGGTGCGGGCCGGCGTCCGGATCTTCGCCGCCGAGACGATCCTTGATCAGGCCGGGCTGGGTGGCGACAGCGGCATCGACGAGGACGACGAGGGCGGTGCCGCCCTCGAGTCGACTGGCGAGAAGATCGTCGACCCGCGGCTCGACGGCTTCCGCGACTTCGTCAACTCGCTCGACGCGGACCGAGGCGGGGGCGAGCGCCCGAGGAGCTAGCTGCCCGGCCCGGCCGCGGCCACGGGCTCGCCCGACACCCGAACATGGGCGCGCAGGATCGGGTCGCCGCGACGGAGCGCCCGCCGGGGAGCCGCCCACAGGCGGAGCCGCAGCGCCCAGAAGTCGCGGACCGCGCGGATGACGACGGCCGGCCGGGCGCCGGTCGCGGAGCCCGCCGTCCGGGCGTAGTGGGGAACACCGACCTCCGCGATCCGCCGCCCAGACGCGCCAAGCTTGATCAGCAGCTCCGCGGAGAAGAAGGCGCCGCCGGACTCGACCCGGAGACCGTCGAGCGCGCTTCGCCGGAACAGCTTGCACGCGCAGTCGACGTCGCGGACGCGCAGCCCGAAGAAGATCCGGTTGGCCAGCCGGTACAGCCACGCGTAGAGCCGCCGAACCGGCGGGTCGGCGCGCTTGATCCGGTAGCCGACGACCGCGTCCGGCGCGTCCGGCTCCGCGAGACGAGCGGTCAGGCGGCCGACGTCCGCGACCCGGAACTGGCGGTCACCGTCGGTGAACGCGACGAGCTCGTAGCGCGCCGCACCGAAGCCGGACCGGAGGGCGGCGCCGTAGCCCAGGTTGGTCGGGTGGTGCACCGCGCGGACCAGCTCCGGGTTGCTCGCCGCGAGCTCGTCGGCGATGGCGGGCGTCGCATCGCGCGACCCGTCGTCGACGATCACGACCTCCCACGTGCCGGCCAGGGCCGGCAGCGCCTCCATCGCCTCGGCGACGAACGGCCGCAGGTTCTGCTCCTCGTTGTGGGCCGGGAAGAAGAAGCTCAGCCGGTCGACGAGCGCCGGCGCACGGGCCGCGACGGCTGTCGCCTCGGTCATTCGTCGGCGGTCAGCGGGCCGACCACGCGGACGAGCGCGTTGGGCTGCGGCCCCGGCTCGAGGCGATAGGTGTTCGCGATCTCGAGCAGCTCGTCGGCGCTCTGCCGGATGAGGTACACGGGTCGACGCCCGACAAAACGCTCGATCACGTCGGTCACTTCTCCGAGCTGTCGGTCGAGGCGGGTGCGATCGTCGGCGATCAGGACGCCGGGCAGCCGGCCCTCGACGTGCTGTGCGTACCATAGCGGCGTCGAGTAGCTCCACCAACTGATGACCACGGCCTCGGGTTCCAGCCGGCCGATCGTGTCATCGAGCCAGCGCTGGGCGCCGACGTCCTTGCTCCGGTCGACGGCCGCCGCCCGGGCATCGAGCTCGAGCGACGCGGGGAGCATCAGCCCGAGGCCGAGCACGGTGGCGACGAGCGCCCGGTGCGCGCCCGGCGCTGACGCGGTGCGGCGCCCCCCGCCCCGCGCGGCGTCCGCGCCGAGTATCTCGACTGCCTCGGCCACCGCCGCAGCGAGGATCGCCAGCCACGTCCAGACGATCAGGATGGGCGCCAGGTAGTAGCGCTCGATGTCCGCGTTCTGGTAGGAGGCGGCGAAGAAGACGGTGATCCCCAGGGCGAGCGCGCTCAGGAGCGCGTACCGCGGCTGGCGCACGGCGGTCACGAGCAGCGCGGCCGGCAACAGGGCCGCAAGCGGACCCAGCTCGCGCACCACCAGCGCGACGACGTCGCCGGCCTTCCGCGGCAGCTCGCCGAACGGATCGACGATGCTGCCCCGGAACTGCTCCGCGAGCACGATGTAGCGGAACCCGTCCCACGTCTCCGGTGTCCCGTACACGAGCGGCGCGCGGAAGGGACCGGCGCGCAGCGGCAGCTCGAGGTAGAGCACCACCACGACGGCGGCGAGGACCGCGGCGCACCACGCCACGACGCGAGGGCGCCGCCACAGCCGCGGGTCGACCGAGAGGACGTACAGCGCGACGGGCGGCGCCAGCAGCAGCGTCAGCGAGTGGTTGGCGACCGACACGCCGAAGATCGCGGACGCGGCCACGAGCCAGCGGTGGCCGCCGCCGCGGGCGTGTTCCCGCTGCCACAGGACCAGGGCGAGGAACAGCAGGGCCACGAGCAGGAGGTGCAGGGCGTGGGCGTCGGCAATCGTGCCGATCCGCCAGACCAGCGTCGTGGTGCCCAAGCCGAGCCCGGCAGCCACGCCGAGCACGGTCGACCGGGTCAGCAAGCCTACGAGGATCACGGTCGCGGCGGCGCTGCCCGCGACGAGCAGCCCGGAGAGCAGGTTCATCCGGAACGCGGGGTCGCCGAACGGCTGGAGCACGACCGAAGCCAGCCAGCCGAGCACGACCCAGGCGGGGAAACCGGTCGGATGCGCGACGCCGAGCACGGGCCCCACGGTCTGGAGCTCCGCCGTGTCCCAGAACCCGACACCGGGCAGCATGGCCATCCGGCAGAGCACGAGCACGACCACGCCGACGGCCGCGGCCGCCGACAGCGTGATCGCGTGACGCCTCACCACCCGAGGATCGCTCCCCACACAGCGCCCCAGATGTTGATCGCGACCGACAACGCGACGAGCCCAGCCACGACAAGGAGCCGGTCGCGCACGAGCTCAATGCCCAGCGCCACGAGCAGCAGCGCGAAGGGCAGGAAGTCGTTCGTGAAGCGGTAGCCGAACTGGACCCAGCCCTGGCTGAAGTGCATGAGGTTGACGACGAACACCAGCAGCACGGCGAGCGTGGCGCCCGTCACGACCCGCGATCGGCCGTAGTGGCGGCGCAGAGCTGGCACGGCGAGCAGGAACGCGGGACTCGTCAACAGGATGCTCATGCCGGTGTCGCGCGGGAGCAGCAGCGGGCAGTCCTCGTCGAAGAGTCCCGGGCTCGCCCCCGGCTCCGTGCACAGCGGGGTGTGGTCCCCGAGCCCGGCGGGGACGACTTCGGGCAGGAATACAGGCGTCGAGAGGAGCGCGATCTCGAGGTTCTGGGGGACGTACCGGGGGTCCTCGATGCTCCACTCGACGTTGTAGCCAAGGGTGGGATAGCCGGCGGCCTCCGCCTGGTAGAGGTACTCGTATGCCGGGTGGAAGACCCGGCCGGTCGTCACGACGTTGTACAGCACCAGGGCACCAACCGGGATCGCCGCCCCGATCCCCGCCGACGCGCCACGCGACAACCAGTTGCGCCCGCTCCCGACGAGGACGAAAAAGGGTGCCGCGAACGCGACGGTCAGGCGCGCCGTGCATGCGAGCCCGAAGACGAACCCGATCAGGAGCTGGCGGCGATTGACCAGCCCGGCCACGGACCGGAGCGCCGCGGTCACGGACGGGGCACCGCGTCGGGGAGCCGCCGTGAACTGGTCGTCGTCCCGGTTGGACGCATCGTGGCCGGCGGCCGGCCGGCTCTCGTCGCGGACGGCAGCCGGGTCGGCGCGGAGCGCCAGGCTCACCGCGACCAGCGCCAGGCCTACCGCCACGACGTGGGCGAAGTACCACGTCGTGCCGAGCTCCGCCGTGTAGAAGAAGACCGTTCCGAAGCCGAAGAAGATCGTGGTCGCGACCCGGGCGCGGACGCCGATCGGCAGCCGCCCGAGCATCCACCACGCGAGGGCCACATCGGCCGCGCCCAGCACACCGGCGATGGCCTGGCCGTCGGTCGTGACACCCCACATCGCGACGAACGGCATGAGGAGGATCGCCGGCAGCGGCGGAAACGGGATCAGCGCGCGGCCGGTCGGCTCCCCGTCCGGCCCCAGCAGGGGGAGCACGTCCTGGAAGAACGCGTTGCCCGGGAGACCGGCCGACGCCGCCACGGGGTAGTCGATGGCGGCCCGTCCCTCGAGGAACGCGAGCGCCTGCCACACGAAGTGGTTGTAGAGGCGGCGCGTCCCCTCGTCACCGACGGTGTAGGCGAGCAGGGCCACGACGCCGAACCCGAGCGCACCGGCCAAGCCGGTCCGGAATGCCGACGCCTCGCCCGCCCGCTCCAGTGGTCGATCGGCCGGACCGTCCGGCGGGTGACCCTGTGCTACCCTGCGCTCCACCTCAAACACTCATGCTGGAGGCCGTCCCCTCGGTGAAGCGTCCGGATACGGGCGAGACCGGCCGGAACCACCGAGCGCGGACGCGCACAGCCGGAACAGGTAGTGGCGCCGGCGCGATCCTCGTCGTCCTTGCGCTCGGCCTCGCCTTCCGCCTCATTCTGACACAGGCGCTGCCCGGGTCAGGGTTCGGGGTCGACCTGGCGGCGTTCCGGTTCTGGGCCGCGAACCTCGCCGCGGAGGGTCCGTTCGGGTTCTACGAGCGGGACTTCTTCCACGACTACACGCCCGGCTACCTGTACATCCTGTGGGCCGTCGGGATCGTGGGCGGCATGCTCGGCGACATCGGCGACCTGATCAAGGTCCCCGCCATCGTCGCCGACATCGCGCTCGGCTGGCTCGTCTGGTCGATGGCGCAGGAGCTGGGGGCCAGCCGCCGCGCCGCGCTCCTCGGCGGCGCGCTCATGGTCGCCAACCCGATCACCTGGTTCGACTCCGTCGTCTGGGGCCAGGTCGACTCCGTCGGCGTCGTCTTCCTGCTGCTCGGCGTCCGCGAGCTGTGGCGCGACCGACCGGAGCGGGCGGCGGTGCTGACGGTCATCGCGGCGATCATCAAGCCGCAGCTCGGGATCCTGGTGCCACTGGTCGCGGCTGTGACGATCCGACGAGCACTCTTTCCCCGCGGCGCGTACGGCGACGAAGCCGCACCGGGGGAGCCCGGCGGTCCGGAAGGCGGCCGGTCGACCCAGGCGTGGGAGGGGCGAGTCCGCGGGCCGCTGCGGATCCTGACCACCGGCGCGGCGGGTCTGGTGACGGCCATCGTCCTGTCGGGCGGGTTCGGGCTGTCGCTCGGAGGGCTCGTCGAGCAGGTCGGCACGGCCGCCGCGACGTATCCGTACCTGACCGTGAACGCGTACAACCCCTGGGCGCTCCTCTCGCTGGATGGCCAGGGCCTCGCGGCAACCGGGCAGTGGGTCTGCGACGTCCTGATCGCGCCGTCCCCCGACGGCCCCACCTGCGAGCGCGCGTACTTCTTCGGGAGCATTCCGGCCGTCCTCGTCGGAACGGTGTTGCTGGTGGCAACCGTCCTCGGAACGGCCGTGGCGGTGGCACGCCGGCCGGACCGGCGGACCATCCTCGTCGGCCTCGCCGTCCTCGCGGTCGCCTTCTTCGTCGTGCCCACACGGGTCCACGAGCGCTACCTCTTCCCGTTCTTCGCGATCGGGGCGATCCTGGCCGCCGGTTCACCGCGCTGGCGGGTGGCCTGGGTCCTGCTGTCTGCCGCCACGCTGGCCAACATGTACGTCGTCCTGACGACGCTCTACCCGGGCAATCCCCAGATCTCGGACTGGCTCGGGATCGGTCCGACCCTGCGTTCGACGCTCGGCGTCATGATCATCGCCCTCGTGCACGGGCTCGGCTTCGTGTGGGTCGCCGCGCAGCTCCGTGGCGGCGCGCTGTCACGGCTTCGGGACGAGATCCAGGAGACCCACGGCGACGTGTACTCGGACCGGCGCGCGCCGGGAGCGCCGCGCTCGGCTGAACGCGACGCCGACCTCGGGGACAACCTGGCGGGACGCGCGCGGTGGCCGGCGGCCGCGCTCGCGGACAGCGGCGTCGGGACGTGGCTCCGCGCCCGCCTCCTCAACCGTCCGGTCCGTCCCGATCGGACGGCGCTCCTGGCGCGGGAGCGCGGCGGCCGCCTCGATCGCCTCGACCTCTGGATCGTCGTCGTCCTGGTCCTCGCGGCGCTGACACTCCGGATGTGGCGCCTCGCGGAGCCGTACCGGATGCACTTCGACGAGGTGTACCACGCCCGGACGGCGACCGAGTTCCTGCAGCACTGGCGGTACGGGTTGTCGCACGATATTTACGAGTGGACGCACCCGCACCTTGCGAAGTACGCGATGGCCGGCGGGCTCGTCGCGTGGGGTGGCGACCGGGTGACCGGCACGTCGCAGCTCGGCGTGCCGGTCCGCGACGCACTGGTCGAGCCGCGATGGGAGGATCCGGCCCGGCCCGGTGCACGGCTCGGCGACCGGCTCCACGTCGCGACCGGCGCGGAGCTCCGATCCTACGACCTGCGGACGCGCCAGCTGGTCACGCAACAGTCGGTGCCCGGCGCCAGCCGCCTGGCCCTCGACCAGGACGGGCACCGGCTCTTCGTCGGGACGGACGACGGGCGGGTGGTCTCGATCGACCTGGCCGCAGGTGGCGGCGCCGGCGCGGCGCCGGCGACCGTGGCGGAGCTCGGCGCACCGGCGCGACTGCTCCACGTCGCGGACGGCGGCGGAACGCTGTTCGCGGCGCTCGAGGACGACGAGCTCGTCGCCATCGACCCCACTTCCGGGCGGGAGATCGGGCGCTCGGACGTCGCGGGCGTGGCGGCCCTGGCGGATGCGGGCACCGTCCCGGCGCTCGTCGCGCGACCGGCTGACGTCACCGACCCGGCTGCCGCCGCGTCCGAGCTGGCCTCGCTCCTCGGCGGCTCCGCCGGCGACTTCGAGGAGCGGCTCGCCGCGTCGACCGACCGGCTCGTCGTGGCGCCCGTGGACGCGTCCGGCGAGTCGCGCAAAGCCGTCGACGACGCCGTGGCGGCCGGTCGGCTGCCAGGCATCACGGTCGACACCGTGCCGCGGATCGCGGCCGCGGCCCCTGACGGTGTTGTGCTCGTCAGCTCGTCGGACGCGGCCGTCGTCGACACGGTCGAGCTCGACGGCGGGGCGCACGGCCTCGCGTTCGTCGAGGGGATCGACGACCCGAAGCTCTATGTGACCTCCGGGACCGCCGAGGCGCCGCGCTACCACGTGTTGACGGTCGGGGGGGCCAACGCGACGGGACAGGTCGCCGCCGGGCAGGGCTACCCCCTGCCCGGGCCGGGTTCCTGGGTCCGCTGGGATACGGCCACCCAGCACGTCCACATCCTGGGCGAGCCGCCGTCGGACCGGCCCGCCGGGCAGCAGGCGACGGTCTACGCGATCGAGCCACACGCGAACGCGGTCTTCGCCGACGCGCCGCTGGCGTTCCGTCCGGCCGCGCTGGCGATGGACGTCAACGAGGCCTTCCCCTCGTCCGACCGGCAGGAGATCCTCGCCATCGGCGAAGGCGGGACGACCGCGGCGGTCGACGCCGGGAGCCACGGTCTGGGCTGGCGGATCCCGGGCGTCCTGGCCGGGGTCCTCATGGCCGCGCTGCTGTACGTGCTGGCCCGGATCCTGTTCGAGCGACGCTCCGTCGCCGTGCTCGTCGCCGTCCTCGTGCTGGTGGACGGGATGCTCTTCGTGCAGTCCCGGATCGGCATGAACGACGCCTATGTCGCGCTCTTCATCGTTGCGGCCTACACGCTGTTCGCGGCGATCTGGACCGGCGCCTGGCGGTGGCGCGGCGCCTTCTGGGTGGCGATGCCGGCCATCGGGGTGCTCCTCGGGCTCGCCCTCGCGTCGAAATGGGTGGCCGCGTACGCCATCGGCGCGCTCGGGATCCTGATCCTCGCCCGTAGCGCGCTGGGCCGGGTGCTGCTCGTGGCCGGGATGATCCTCGTGACGACCGTCCTCGGGTACCTCGCCATGAGCGTGCCGGCGGACACGCCCGCGGCGGCGGGCTGGCAGATCCTCGGCTTCGCGCTGCAGGGGAACCTCACGTTCGTCCTGATCATGATCGCGCTGACGCTGCTGGCCGCCACGGTGAGCGTGCTGCACCCCGTCGCGTGGTCCACGGACGAGGTCCGCGCGGCCGTCGGCGGCCCGGCGGTCGCCGGCGTCGCGATCGCGCTCGCCGCGCTCGCGACCGGGAACATGGATCGTTCGTTCACCGCCGGCCTGGTCACGGCAACACCGCTGCACCTCGGGTTTGCGCTCGTGCTGCTGGCGCCGGTCGTGGCGGGCGTCCTGTGGCTTGCCGGGCGCGGCGGCTTCGGTCCGCTCGCGCCGCGGCCCGCGCCGGACGATCCCGTCCGGCTGCTGCCGCCGCCCGCACCGGCTCCGGAGGGATGGCTCCGGCCCGGGTGGGCGCTCGGGATCCCGATCGCCTGGGCGGTCGCCTCGCTCGTGGCCATCCCGCTCGCCGTGTACGTCGCTTCGTACATCCCGTGGGCCTGGATCGAGAACCATCGGATCGCCGAAGGCCTTCCGGCCGGCGCGACGGGTCAGACCCTGCTCGAGCTGACCGGGCAGATGTACAACTACCACAACACCCTGTCGGACCCACACGCAGCGTCGTCGCCCTGGTGGGCGTGGCCGCTCGACCTGAAGCCGGTCTGGTTCTACCAGCAGGCGCTGGCCGGTGGGACGTCTGCCTCGATCTACGACGCCGGAAACCTCGTGCTGTGGTGGCTCGGCATCCCCGCGATGGCGTTCTGTGCCTGGCAGGCGTTCCGGCGGCGAAGCGTCGCCCTCGCGCTGGTCACGATCGGCTTCGCCTGCCAGTGGATCCCGTGGGCGCGCATCGACCGGGCGGCGTTCCAGTACCACTACTACACGGCCCTGCCGTTCGTCGCACTCGCCCTCGCCTACTTCCTGGCGGAGCTGTGGCACGGTGCGTCACGCCGGACCTGGCTGGCCGCCCGGCTGGCGGCGGGTGCGGCCGTGCTCGGGCCGGTCACGATGTGGCTCCTCCACCGGCCGCTCTGCGGGTTCGTCCGGGTGAGCGATGCGAATGCCGGGTCCCAGGCCTGCCCGACGCTCGTCCCCGAGTTCGTGCTGACCGCCCGAAGCCTCGCCATCGGCATCGTGATCCTCGTCTCGCTCGTCGTGCTCGTCCGGCAGTTCCTCGCTCTCGACCGGCCGGACCGGACGCACGTCTCGGGTTCGCCGTTCGCGGGATGGGGCCGGCTGCTGCTGAGCGCCCTTGCAGCCGCCGGCGGGCTCGTGCTCACGGGTGTGCTGTTCCCCGAGGCTCCGATCCTCGTCGTCCGCGATGTCCCGGTCGAGCCGATCGCCCTCGTCGCGCTCGTGCCACTGCTGCCCGTCGCGCTCCACGTCGCATCCGCCACGGACGGCCGGCGGTTCGTCGCCGGCTCGGTGGCGACGATCGTTGCGTTCTTCGCGATCTGGTACCCGAACCTGAGCGCGCTCCCGCTCCCCGCGCAGATCGCCAACGCCTACCAGGGCTTCCTGCCGACATATGTCTACCCGTTCCAGTTCCCCGTCAGCACGGTCGACCGCAACGTCTCGCCGCCGCCGCTCATCGCGCCGCTGCCGGCGATGCTGTTCGCGGCGCTGACGGTCACCTGCGTCGTGATCGCCTACAGCGCCTGGGTCTGGCGCGTCGCGCTGGCGGAGCGCGCCCTCGACGACGAGGCGGGCAGCGGGACCGGGACCGGACCGGCGCTCGGGACGAGCCCGGGTTAGGAGGCGGGCGCCGGACGGCGCGTCTCCCGGACCGTCGGCGTCAGCGAGGCTGGGTGCTCAGCGGGCGGCGGCCGGCGTCCGCGGCGAGGGCGGGATCCCGGCATGGAAGCTCGGCGGGAGCGCGCGCTGCGCGGCGAGACGGCGGATCACGAAGCCGTAGTAATCGTCGACCTTCGCCGTCACGCGCTCCCAGCTGAACTCCTCGGCGCGGGCGCGGCCGTTGACCGACATCTCCTCGCGGAGCGCGTCGTCGTTGAGGAGCTGCGCGACCGCGGCCGCGATCGCCCTGGGCTTGCGCGGCGGCACGAGCAGCCCCTCGCGGCCCCTCCTGACGACCCCCTTGTAGCCGTGGATGTCGCTGCAGACGATCGGCGTGCCGGCGGCCAGTGCCTCGAGCAGGACGATCCCGAATGACTCGCCGCCCGTCGCCGGCGAGACGTAGATGTCGGCGGTCCGGAAGAGCTGTGCCTTCTCCGCGTCGCTGACCCGGCCCAGAAACTCGACGCCGCCGAGCCGGCGCGTGGCGACGTAGCGACGCGCCTCGCGCTCCTGCGGCCCGGAGCCGACGACGAGCAGCCGGCAGTGGCAGCCCGTCTTGCGCAGGATCCGGTACGCCTTGAGCAGGTGGAGCAGGCCCTTCCGCGGCTCGTGCCGCCCGACGAACAGCAGGTTGCGAGTGCCGTCCTGCCAGCGCGCGATCGGCACCGCACGTCGGAACCGGTCGACGTCGACGCCGTTCGGGATGACCTTGTAGTCACCCGGGAAGTAGCGGTCGATGAAGTGGCGCGCGGCCGCGCTCACCGCGATCCGGCCGGGCAGCCGGCCGGCATAGCCGCCCAAGAAGCGCCGGCCGAACTCGTAGGCCGGCGACCAGCCGCCGTAGGCGTGGAACGTCGCGACGTTGACGCTCGTCGACAGCCGCAGCACGATCGGCGACAGGAACGGCACGAACGGCTCGTGGAAGTGAAGGACGTCGAACTGCTCGCGGTCGAGGATCTCCCGGACCTGCGACAGGAACCTCGGTGAGACCGTCAGCGTGCCGACGGAGCCGTTGGTCGGGACGGAGAAGCCCTTGCCGATGCGGATCACGTCGCCTTCGGATGACCGCTGCAGCCCGTGCGAGCTGGTGATGATCCGGACGTCGTGGCCGCGCAGCCGGAGGTTCTCGTACAGGTACGCAACGTGCTGGGTCACGCCGCCCGGCAGCGGGTAGACGTACGGCGAGACGAGGCCAATCTTCACCGCAGGTGCTCCGGCCCACCGGGCTGCAGCTCGACCGGGTACCCGAGGTCGCGTCGGGTGCCGTCGCGGAGGACGCGGCCGCGGACGGTCGCCCGGACATCGCGCCCGTACTTGCGGAGCTGTCGCCCGAACGTGCCGAGCTGCGAGGCGCCGTGGAACGAGCCGTGGTGCTGCGTCTCGCGGGCGGCGATGGCGCGCCGCAGGTCGTCCGCGGAGGTGCCGGGGAACGAGGTCCACGCCGTCCCGACGGAGCTCGCGACGTGGGCGTCGCTGTTGCCGATCCTCGCCAGGCCGAACCGGTCGGCGAACCGGACGACGCGGCCGTGCCACGGCCGCCCGAGCGTGGTCGGGTTGAACGTCTCCAGCGCGTCCGGGTGGACGGCCTCGTCGCGATCCTGCAGCAGCCGCCGGAGCACGAAGCCCTGGGCGCACAGTGGGTACGGGACGAGGGGGTGCGCGGGGATGGCGATGCCGCCCTGTTCGTGGATCGCGGCGACCGTCCGGGCCAGCGAGCGAAGCGGCGGGACGCGTCGCTCGAGGAAGAGCCCGAGGAGGTGGCCGCCGCGGGTCGTCACCTCCTCGCCCACGATCACCTCGACGCGCAGCCCCCGATCGCGGGCGATCGCGCGGGCCGCGACAGCCGCGTCGATCCGCTCGTGGTCCGTGATCGCGATGACGTCCAGGCCGGTCGACCGCTCGACGTGGTCGAGGATCTCCAGAACGCCCGACGTCCCGTCGGAGGCGAGCGTGTGGATGTGCAGGTCCGCCCGCCCGGTCGGCCCGGACGGCGGACCGGCTCGGGGCTGCGCCTGGCTCGTCGGCTCGGTCACGGGGCCGGCTCGGCACTCGGCAGTTCGGAACCCGGCGTCGCGGGTTCCGCCGGATCGGCCGCCAGGTCCGGCCAGAACGGGTGGAAGACCGCCCACCACTGCTCCGGCGCGTCGGCGATCGCGATCTCGAACGCCGCCCCGAGACGGCGGACCGTTGCCTCGACCCGCTCGCGTCGCGTCCCGTCGTGTGGAACGTCGATCCGGGACAGGCGTGCGCGATAGCGACCGGGGCCGTCTCGCCGGACCGCCGCGAGGTAGATCGGTGCCCCGGACTCGACGGCGAGCAACGCGGGACCGATCGGGAGCGGTGCCGGATGGCCGAACACCTCGACGTCCATGCCGCCGCCGCTGATGTCCCGGTCGGCCACGATGCCGACCGATTCCCCGGCCCTGAGCACGGCGAGGAGCTCGCGTCGCGCCTCGCGCAGCCCGACGATGCGAACGCCGAGGGCGCCACGGGTCCGGACGAACCACCGCTGGAGCTCCGGATCCCCGACGGCCTCCATCGGCCCCGTGACGCGCCGACCCGAGCGCCGGGCGAGATAGAGCGCCGGAAGCTCGATGGCACCGAAGTGCATGCCGACGAAGACGACCGGGCCCGCGCTCTCGAAGGCCTCCTCGACGACGTCGGGCGTCTCGATCAGCACGCGTTCGCGCATGAAGCGGGAGGTCATGCGCGGCGTGCGGATCACCTCCAGGTAGTAGCGGGCCGCGTGCCGGTAGGCGGCGCGCACGAGGCCCTCGAGCGCCCGGGGGTCCGTCGCGGCCGCTCGGGCGCGGGCGGGCCCGATGCCTCGCTCCTCGAGCGCCTCGGCGACGCGGCGGAGCTGCCGGCGGGCGAGCGCCGCGCGCTCCGGCGTGGTGCGATACCAGATCCAACCGGCAACGTCGGCGAGCCGGATGACAAAGCCCTCCGGCAGGCGCGAGGCAAGCGACGCGACGGCGACCACCAGGGCCATTCGCGCGCGCTGGACCCTGGTCCCTCGCTCATTCTCGCCGTCCCGGCGGACGCCGCCGGTCTCGGCACGTTGCGCACTGCTCGCGGCGGGCGCCTCAGTGGCGGCGTCTCGAGGCGCTGCAGCTCGACGGGCATCTGCCGACCGCGGCGGTCGGCCGGTCCGCAGCGAGGCGCCGGCCGCCTCCGGCACCTGCGGCGCGCGCACGGACCGGTCCGACAGCGATCGCACCCCGCCGCCGGTCGCCTCTGCCCGCGCGGCGCTGCGTGGCCGGCGCGTGCTCACCGCGCCCCGCCGGACGAGCGCACTGAAGGGCCGGCGAGCTCGGCCGGTTCCGGTCCGGCGCTTGCGGACGCGGCGAGACCGTCCGCCCCGGCCGGGTTGCGAGCCGGCGCTCGGTCGACGGGCGCCGCGCGGTCGACGGCCCCGGCACCTCCCCGGTGCCCGGCCCGCATGGCGCGCGCGCGGGCCTCGAGCGCGGCCTGCTCCGCCCCGCTCGCCGGCCAGATCGGCTTGAAGCTGTACCACTGCTCGGGCGCCGCGGCGATGGCCCCGGCGAGCGCGTCCGCGATCGCCTGCGTCGCGCGGTGCAGCTCGGCGGGCTCGGTCGAGGCGACCTGGATCGGGTCCGCCCAGGACACGTGAAACCGGTCGTCCCCGCGCCGGATCAGGATCGGGACGATCAGGGATCCCGTCTTCGCCGCCAGCGTGGCGGGCCCTGCAGGCAACGTGGTCCAGGCGTCGAAGAGCCGGACGGGGATCCCGTCCGGACGGTAGCCCCAGTCGACGAGCAGGCCCAGCATCTCGCGGCGCCGGAGGACCGCGTAGATCTGGCGGAGGTTGCGCCACGGGATGACGTGATTGCCCCACCGCTCGCGGTCTCGGCGGAAGTCCTCGAACAGCTCGGCGTAGGCGGAGTCGTCCGCGACGACGTTGACGCCGAACCGGGCGCCGACCGCTGCGGCGACCATGTCGACGTTGCCGACGTGGCCGAGCGTGTACACCAGGCCGCCCCTCGCGCCCCGCCAGATCGGCTCGATGGGATCCAGCTCGGACGCCGGCACGAGTGCCTCCGCCTGCTCGCGCGACATGCGCGGCAGTCGCATGATCTCGACGAGATACCGGCCGTACGTGCGGTACGCGCGCAGGGCCAGTCGCCGCACGCGCCGGTGCCCGGGCGGCAGCCCCAGCACGTGCCCGAAGTTCGCGTTCGACCAGCGGCGCTTCTCCGGCCAGCCGAGGTACGAGACCTGCGCGGCGAGCCCGATGACGAGCGCGGCGGGGCCGGGGGGCACCCGAGCCAGCAGCCACGAGACGGCACGGAAGCCGACGACCGCCGCCCTCTCGACCAGCCACGACCCGCCGCTCGCGCGCCGGTGCGGGGCGAACAGTTGTGTCTCGCCCACCTCCCGC
>JAUJOH010000004.1:98434-164384 GCA_030447745.1 Chloroflexota bacterium
CCGCCGCTCGCGGGCGGTCACCGCGTCGCTGGAACGGCCTTCGCCTTCGCCGGCGAACCCGCCACCTTGCGGAGGCGGCGCCTGGCGGGCTCCTCCGTGCCGACCAGCGTCTCGTTGTCCTCGCCGCGGATGAACGCCTCGACGCGCTAGAACGCGATGTCGTCGTGGATCTGCTGCGGCGGCGACTTCATGAAGTACGACGAGGGCCCCACGAGCGTGCCGGCGAGCCCGCGGTCGAGGCCCAGCTTCAGGCAGCGGATCGCGTCCGTGATGACGCCGGCGGAGTTCGGTGAGTCCCAGACCTCGAGCTTGAGCTCCGCGTTCAGCGGCACGTCGCCGAACGTCGTGCCCTCCATCCGGATGTAGCACCACTTGCGGTCCTGCAGCCAGGGCACGTGGTCGCTGGGGCCGACGTGGACGTCATCCGGGTGGAGCTCGTAGTCGAGCATCGAGGTGACGGCGTTCGTCTTGGAGATCTTCTTCGACTCCAGCCGCTCGCGCTCGAGCATGTTCAGGAAGTCCGTGTTGCCACCGAAGTTGAGCTGGTAGGTCCGGTCCAGCCGAACGCCGCGGTCCATGAACAGGCGGGTGAGGACGCGGTGGCTGATCGTGGCGCCGACCTGGCTCTTGATGTCGTCGCCGATCACTGGCAGCCCGTGGTCCGCGAAGCGGCGCTGCCAGTACGGCTCGCGGCCGATGAAGACCGGGATGGCGTTGATGAAGCCGACCCCCGCCTGGAGCGCCTGCTCGACGTACCACTTCGTCGCCTGCTCCGAGCCGACCGGGAGGTACGACACGAGGACGTCGACCTCGCGCTCCTTGAGGATGCCGACGATGTCCGCCGTGGGGCCGGGCGCCTTCTCGATGATCTGGCCCAGGTACTTGCCGATGCCGTCGTGGGTCATCCCGCGCTCGACCGGGACGCCGAGGTTCGGCACCTTCTGGAAGACGTAGGTGTTGTTCGGCTTCTCGAGGATCGCCTCGGACAGGTCCCTGCCGACCTTGTTCTTGTCCACGTCGAACGCAGCGACGAACTCGATGTCGCGGACGTGGTAGCCGCCGAGGTTGACGTGCATGAGCCCCGGGACGAAGTCGTCGTCGTTCGCCTTCTCGTAGTAGTAGCGGCCCTGCACGAGGCTGCTCGCGCAGTTCCCGACGCCGACGATCGCGACCCGGATCTTGCCGTCGCCCCGACGGCCCGAGCCGGCCCACGTGTTCTGGGCTGTCGACCCGTTCTTGCCATTGCTGCCGTTCTTGCCGTTGGTGGACATGGTCTCCCGAAGCTCCTTGAACTACCGATCGATCTGGCTGAGCTGGCGTCTGACGTGGAGGATCCGCTGGACGACGGTGACCGCGGAGAGGATCGCGATGAGGCCGAGGGCGATGCCGAGGGACCAGGCGGCCTCGGCCCGGACGGCGTCCCACGACACCAGCAGGTTCTCCATCCCCGGTGGAACCGTGGAACGCAGGCCGCCGAGGGCGCCGCACACGATCAGACCGACTGACAGGATCACGAGCCGCTCAGGTCGTGGCGCGAAGCCGACCTCGCCGTGGAGGTTGAGCGCCTCGGCCTTGGCCCGGGTGTAGGTCACGACCGAGGCGAACGCGAGCGCCGCGCCCGCGAGGCCGACGCCGGGCAGGAAGCCGGCGGCAGCGCAGCCGAAGGCGACGCCGGCAAGGACGAGGCTCTCCCCGGTGCGGTCCAGCGTCGAGTCGAGGAAGGCGCCGAAGCGCGACGCCCGCCCGGTCGCGCGCGCGAGGGCGCCGTCGAACATGTCGAAGATCCCGAACGTGAGAACGAGGAGACCCGCCGCCACCCACAGCTCGGACGCCGCGGCGACGGCCGCGAGGCACGTGCCGAGGAATCCGACCACGGTGAGCGTGTTCGGCGTCACGCCGGAGCGCCCGAGCGCGACGGCGACGGGAACGGCCATGGCCCGCAGGCGGTGGCGCGTCCCGGCCGAGACGAGGGAGCGGTTGATCACGAGGTCGCGCTCCGCGGCCGCGCGCCGAGCCCGAGGACCACGCGCTCGCGCTCGACGAACGCCTCCCACGCCTCCGGGCGGAGCCGGCAGACAGTCTCGCGGCCCTTGCGCCGCGTCTCCACGAGCCCGGCGGCCCGCAGCCGTCCGATGTGCCAGCTGACGAGCGGCTGCGAGAGCCCGACTTCCCCGATCAGATCCGTCACGGACGCCTCGCCGCCTGCCAGGTGCTGGACGATGCGCATCCGGTTCACGTCCGCGAGCGCCTTGTGGACGACGCGAAGGGCACGGAGCTCATCCGGCTGATCGACGATCGTGGCGAGCGTCGAGCGGATCCGGGCGGGGGAGGGACTCAGGGCAGGGCTCCGGCTGGTGCGGTCGACCGATCAACACGCATTTATATCAATCGGCGTTGATGCTACGTGAGCCGAACGATCGCTGTCAAGGACGAGGCGGCGGTGGCTTCGGTACGCCGGGCGAAACCCAGTGGACCACGGCACACGGCGCATGGCCGGACCTGCGTGCCGTTCTGGCCAGGGTCGACGGTCGTCGGGCGTGATATGCCCGTCGGCCGCATGCGGCGCGAGTGGTACCGGTGCCTCGCTGTGCTTCGGGCGCTCTCCCGGCGGGCGATGCCGGCGGCCGCGTCGTGTCGGCGTCCCCCCGGTTGCCGGCATGCCCGGCGGGACTGCTATGCGTCACGAGTCACGGAAACACGGCCAGCGGTGCGCCGGTGGACTGCAAGGACGCCGGATCCGCCCGACACGGTACGGGCGCGATCGTGGCGGGAGCGTCGCGACGGGCGTCCCATCGCCTCCGCACGGCCAACCAGCCCGCCGGCGAATATCTGGCCCGCGTAACGGCCCGCACGACGCGAAGCAGTACACCAGCGAATAAAGGGCAGGGTCGTCGGCCGCGGGCACAGTGCCGAGATCCGCCGCCCCGGGCCCGATGCTCGGCGCGACGAGCCAGACGGGCGCCCGGTTCGCGGGCCGTACCGCATCCGACCCCCGTGCCGGGGCGCACTTCCGGCAGTGACCACGCCGCTACACTCGGCGAATGAGCCGGGGTTCCTCGCTCGTCCTGCTCGCCGTCTTCGGCGCCGGTGTTTTTCTGGCCGGGCTCGAGCTGATGATCACGGCGGTCGCGCTGCCGGCGATCGTCACGGACCTCGCCGACTGGACCCAGCTCCGCAAGGCCTCGTGGGTCGTGCAGGCGTACCTGCTCGTGTACGTCGTCACGATGCCGCTCGCCGGCCGGCTCTCCGACCTGTGGGGCGCTCGCCGGCTGCTCCTCGGCGCGCTCGCGGTCTTCATCGTCGGGTCGGCGCTGTGCGGGGCGGCTCGCAACCTCGATCAGCTGATCGCTGCCCGGCTCGTCCAGGCGCTCGGCGGCGGCGCGCTCGTGCCGATCGCGACGGCCGCCGCATCGCACCTGTACCAGGGCCACGCCCGGCCGCGCGCCCTCGGCGTCGTCGGCGCGCTCACCTTCCTCGGGATGGCGGCCGGGCCGTTCCTCGGGGCGGCGATCCTCGACACGGTCTACGTCGACGCGGCGCTCGCGCGCGCCGGAGTCGGCGGCGCCCTCGTCGACCTGCTCGCGCCGTCCTGGCGGTGGGTGTTCTACGTCAACGTGCCGATCGGCATCGTGGCGCTCCTTCTCGGCTGGGCGGCCTCGTCCGGCTGGGACACGCCGCGGCGGACCGGGCGCGTCGACGTGTCCGGCGGCACCGTGTTCACCATCGCGCTGGCGGCTGCCCTCGTGGGGGTCACCCTGGTCGGCCTGGAGGGCGGTGGCCTGCTCGGGATCCCGCCGGCGGCGCTCGTGACCGGGCTGCTCATCGTGGCCTTCCTGGCCACCCTGGTGACGATCGTGCTCGGCCTGCGGTCCGACGACCCGTACCTCGACCCGCGGCTGTTCCGGAGCGGCGTCTTCAGCGCCGCCGTCCTCGTCTCGCTCCTGACCGGGTACGCCTTCGCGACGGCCATCATCGGCGGCGCCGTCTTCGTCGACCGCGTGCTCTACGGCGGACCGGATCTACAGCGCCTGGCGCTCGGGTCGCTGGCCGGCGCGACGGCGATCGGCGCGCTGGTCTCGGGTTTCGCGGTGCGGCTGCTGTCGCTCCGGCTCGTGACGCTCGTGGGGCTCGCGGCCAGCGGGGCGAGCCTCGTGGCCATGTCGCAATGGGCGACCGGGACGTCGATCGAGGCGGTCGCGATCACGCTGGCCGTCTTCGGGCTCGGGTTCGGGCTGACCGTGACGCCCCGTTCGACCGCTGCGGTCGAGGCCGTCGGCCGGCGCGCCTTCGGTGTCGCGTCGGCGACCGTGACGGTCGCGCGGATGATCGGCATGGCCGTCGGCCTGGCCGTGCTCACCGCGTACGGCTCGACGACGATCGAGCGGCTCTACGATCAGGTCTACGCAACGCCGGAGGCGTACAAGCAGTTCATCCCGGCGGAGCTGCAGGACCGCCCGCTGCGAGACGGCCTCGTGGTCGAGGCGCTCGAGACCTGGGCGGCCGGCGAGGGCGCCCGGATCATGGTCGGCATCTTTCTCGTCGCCGCCGTCCTCAGCGCAGCCGCCGTGCCACCCGCCCTCGCGATGGGGCAGCGCACGGCCGAGCACCCCGATCCCGCCGGCGAGCACCGTCGCGGCGGGCCACTGGAGACCGATGGCACGGACGACGCCGAGCCCACCCTCGCGCTCTGACGGCGCCCCGCGGGGGCGCGACGCGACGGCCGCCCGGAACGCGGTCGCGCTGCCGCGGCACCAGGAGACCCAGCGCCGCAGGCACGTCCACGTCCTGGGCATCGGCCCCGACGGCGCGCGGGTCGAGGTGGACGGCCTCGATGGTCTCGAGCGCGCGTTCCGCGACCCTCGGCTCCGGCTGTGGATCGATGCCGCCGAGCCCGACCACGAGACGCTCCAGCGGCTGGCGGGCATCCTGGGGCTGCACCCGCTGGTCGTCGAGGACATCCAGGAGCAGAACCAGCGGGCCAAGGCGGAGCGCCTCGAGGGCAGCCTCCACCTCGTCCTGTTCGCCCTGATGTACGAGGGCGAGGTCGTCGAGTCGGAGGTCGACTTCGTCCTGACCGAGCGGTACCTGTTCACCGTCCACGAGGCGGACTGGGACCCACACCAGGCACCGCAGGTCCGTCGGGACCCGGCGGCGCTGCTCGCGAACGGCCCGGACTACCTCCTCTACGCGATCGCGGACTGGCTCGTCGACGGCTACTTCCCGGTCCTCGACCGGCTGACGGACGAGATCGACGAGCTCCAGGACGAGGTGGTCTCGCGCAACTCGAGCTGGAACCTCGAGCGCCTCTTCGTCCTGAAGCGCGAGCTGATCGGGATGCGTCGAGCGACGACCCCCGCGCGCGAGATCTTCAACCAGCTCACGAACCGCGAGCTCGGGCTCGTGCAGCCCGCGCACGTCATCTACTACCGCGACGTCTACGACCACCTGATCCGGGTCACGGAGGAGCTCGACACGTACCGGGAGCTCGTGTCCGGGACGCTGGACGTCTACCTCACGTCGGTCAACAACAACCTGTCGAACATCATGAAGCGGCTCACCGGCGTCACGGTGATCCTCGCCGGGGTGGGTGCGGTGGCCGGGATCTTCGGGATGAGCGAGGCCGGGACGGCGCTGGCGGGCGGCGAGGCACGGGGGTTCTGGATCGTCGCGGCGACCGTCGTCGCGCTCGCGGCGGGGGTGGCGATCCTCCTTCGCAGCATCGACTGGATCTGACGTGCACGCCGGGCGCGGGATCGCGCTCACCGGCCTGCCGCCGCGCTAGCTGCGGCTCGCTAGCTGCACTCCACCGGCGCGGCGCTCGGGTGCGCGTCCTCGGGGTCCGGCGCCGGACCGCTCGACAGCGGCTCGGCAACGACCTGGAGCTTGGGTACGGTTCCGCGCGGCCCCTCGGATGTCTGGAGCCACAGCTGCTCGTGGTCCGCGTTGAGCGCCTCGTCAAGATCGGTCTGGTGGCGCCGGACCTCCGTGATCGCGTAGAGGAAGAGCTGTTCGTCATTCGTCCAGACCTGGACGACCATGCCGAGCATCCCAGCGCCGTCGCGCACCTCGGACTGGCGGAGCAGCGGCAGGAACATCCCCTCCCGTGCATGCGCGTAGAGGTAGATGGCGCGCCCCTCTCCCGGCTGTCCGAGCTCACGGATGTACATCTACATCGCGACGTCGCACAGCGGGTAGTCGTCCGCGCCGGCCGGTGGCAGGATGACCGGCAGGTCGATCCGGAGGGCCGGCACCGCAACCCGGGTCGCGGCGCGATCGACCGGGACGGATGGGTCCGCGCTGCTCGACGGGCTCGGTGACGCCGGACTCGACGGCCGGATCGTGCCGGACGGTGCGACCGAGCTCGCCGGCGCGGACGCGGGCGGCGTCGCCGCGCGCGGCTCGGGGACGCGGCCGGCGAGTCGGACGGCGGCACGCCCGCGGTCGCGGGGTCCGTCCACGTCACGAGTCCGGCGGTCACGATCGCAACGCCGGCCGCCGTGAGCAGCGCCGGGATGAAACGAGCGCGGACGCCGTCCAGGAGTTTCGCCATCAGACTGCTGAGCCTAGCAGGCGAGTCGCGCGGGCTTGAGCGCCGGTTCTTGCTGGTACCCTCGCCGCGATGTCGTCCCGTATGCCGGTGGTCGCCGGGCTGGTGACGGGGGTGCTCGCGGCGGCGGGCGTCCTCGCCCTTGCGTTCAGCCTTGCCCCGGATCGCGGGACCGCCGGTCCGACGCTGCCGCCTCCGCCGTCCTCGCCGGACAGCGCCGCCACCGGCCTTTTCACGTCGCCACTCGGCTCGGCGTCAGGCGGGACGAGCGGCTCAGCGCCACCCGGCGACAGCCCCAGCCCAGCGCTGGCCGGCTTCCACGTCGGCGAGCCGGCACCGCCGCTGCGGCTGCCCCAGCTCGGCGGCGGAACGGTCGAACTCGCCGCCCTGCGCGGCAAGCCGGTGTGGGTCCACTTCTTGGCCACGTGGTGCCCGCCCTGCCAGGACGAGCTGCCGCTGATGAACGGCTACGCCGCGCGCTACGCCGACGAGGGTCTCGTCGTGGTGGCCGTCGACGTGCGCGAGGACGAAGGCACGGTTGCCACCTTCGCCGAGCGGCTGGGGGTCACGTTTCCAGTCGCCCTGGACACCAACGGGACGGCGCAGCGCGCGTGGGAGGCCGCCGCCCTGCCGGTCCACTTCTGGGTCGACGCCGACGGCGTGGTTCGCGACGGCGCGCTCGGCGGGATCGGCCCGGACGTCATGGCCGCCGGGTTGCGGACGATCCTGCCCGGGGTTGAGGTCACGCCCTGAGCGGGGTCGACGCGCCGCTGGCCGGCTCCCCGCGACTCCCCGCCGGGCTCCCCGCGGCACGGGCGCGGGTGGCTCCGCTCCTGGCCGCCGGCGGCCGCCTGCTCGTGGTCACCGACTTCGACGGCACGTTGGCCCCGATCTCCATCGACCCGCTCGCCACGGTCATCGAGCCGCTCGGCCGGCGCGCGGTGCGGCGCCTGGCGCGGGTCGCCGACAGGCGCCCGGACCGGCTGGCGCTCGTCGTCCTGTCCGGCCGGCTCGCGGCCGACGTGGCGGGGCGGGTCCGTGTCGGGGGCGTGCGCTATCTCGGCAACCACGGCCTCGAGGGCGGGACCGTGCGGCGCGGCCGGCCGGCGGAGGCGATGGAGGTCGTCGTCGACGCCGCCCTCGGGCGCTGGCAGGCGCCCACGGCGGCGATCGCCGACGGCGTGCTGGCGGCCCTCGGCCGGCCGGGCTGGCTGTTCTTCGAACCCAAGGGGCCGACCGTCGCCTTCCACTTCCGCCAGGCGCCGGACCCGGACGCCGCGCGGGTCGCCGTCATCGAGGCGATCGAGGCGACGGAGCGCGCGCTCGGGGTGGAGGGTCTCGTCCAGGTCGAGGGTCGCCGCGTGGTCGAGCTGCGGCCGGCAACCGCGGGCGGCAAGGGCGTCGCGATGGAGCGGTTGATCCGGGACGAGCGACCACGCGCCGTGCTGACCCTCGGTGACGACGTCAGCGACGCCGAGGCGTTCGCGGTCGTCCGCGCAGCCCGCGAGCGCGGCGAGCTCGACGGTCTCGCCGTCGTCGTCCAGGGCGCCCGCGAGACCGGGCCTGCCGTGCGGGCCGCCGCGGACGTCGAGCTGGCGTCCCCCCGCGAGGCTGCCCGGCTCATGTCCGCGCTGGCCGGAGCGCTCGAGCGGGAGGACGCGGACCGTGGCGCCGTCAGGCGCTGAGCACCACCTTCACGCACTCGTCCTGCTTGTTCTTGAACATCTCGTAGCCCGCGGGCGCCTCCTCGAGCGGCAGCCGGTGGGTGATCACGAACGTCGGGTCGATGTCGCCGTTCTGGATCCGCTCGAGGAGGGGCTGCATGTAGCGGTGGACGTGGCACTGGCCGGCCCTGATCGTCAGCGAGCGGTTCATCACGGAGCCGATCGGGAACTTGTCGACGAAGCCGCCGTAGACGCCGACGATCGAGACCACGCCGCCGTTGCGGCAGTTCGTGATGGCCTCGCGGAGCGCGCTCGGGCGGTCCGTCTCGAGCTTCATCGCCTGCTTGACCCGGTCGTACGCGTAGTCCACGCGCGGCGAGTGCGCCTCCATGCCGACCGCGTCGATGCAGGCGTCCGGGCCGCGCCCGCCGGTCATCGCCTTGAGCGTCTCGGAGACATCCTGCTCCTCGTAGTTGATCGTCTCGGCGCGGGCATGCTCGCGCGCCATCCGGAGCCGGTAGGCGAAGCGATCGATGGCGATCACGCGCTCGGCGCCGCGCAGGTACGCGCTCACGACGGCGTACAGGCCGATGGGTCCGGCGCCCCACACGGCCACGGTGTCGCCGGGCCTGATGTCGCACATCTCGGCGGCCATCCAGGCCGTCGGGAGGACGTCCGAGAGGAAGAGGACCTGGTCGTCGGTCATTCCGTCCGGGACCTTCAGCGGGCCGACATCGGCGAAGGGAACCCGGGCGTACTCCGCCTGACCGCCGGGGTAGCCGCCGGTCAGGTGCGAGTAGCCGAAGACTCCGCCGGTCGGGAAGCCGTACAGCTTCTCCTGCAGCCACCCGTTCGGGTTGGAGTTCTCACACACGGAGAAGAGGCCCTGCTGGCAGGACCAGCACCGCCCGCACGCGATCGGGAACGGCACGACGACGCGGTCGCCGACCCGCAGGTTCGCCACCTCCGGCCCGAGCTCGACGACCTCGCCCATGAACTCGTGGCCGAGGATGTCACCGTTCATCACGGTCGGGATGTAGCCGTCGTAGAGGTGCAGGTCAGACCCGCAGATCGCGGTGGAGCTGATCTTCAGGATCGCGTCCTGCGCGTTCAGGATCTTCGGGTCCGGGACGTCCCTGACCTCGACCGAGTTGCGCCCGGCCCACGTGTTCGCTCGCATGACCTTCTCCCTGGTCTTCACGGCCGCGCGCTTCGGCGCAGCCCTGTCGTCGGCGGTTGCCGTTCGCTTGGCGGCAGTTCCGCGGTCAGGCGTCGTCGCCGACGGGCTGCGCCGGACGCTGCCGGATGCGGCGCTCGCCGATCGTGCCCTCGGAACGGACGATCTCGCCGATCTCGAGCACCTGCTTGAAGCGGCGCAGGTCGTCCCACGTCTGCTGCCTGGGCTCCTCGCCGGCCAGGCGGGCCACGATCGTCCCGAACGCCCCGCCGGGAGCGCTGTACTCGAGGTCGACGTGGACGCGCGTCCCGCGGCCGCCCGGCGCGTCCTCGAACCGGACAGTGCCGGCGTTCGTGACGTCGGCGCCCTCGAGCGACCGCCACGAGATGCGCTCGTTTGGCCGGTCCTCGATCAGCTCGGCGTCCCACTCGACGGTTGCGCCGCCGGGGGCATTGGCCTTCCAGTGGGAGCGTCGGC
The DNA here is from genome assembly GCA_030447745.1 of Chloroflexota bacterium. Classification (GTDB taxonomy): domain Bacteria; phylum Chloroflexota; class Limnocylindria; order Limnocylindrales; family CSP1-4; genus JACDAV01. The sequence goes on from JAUJOH010000004.1 coordinate 108,300, forward strand.
CCTCGGCGTCGAGCTCGCGGACCTCCTCCAGGTGGAGCATGAACTGCGGCAGGCGGGTGAAGTCGCGCCAGAACGCGTAGACCTCCTCGCGCGGCCGGTTGACCGTGACGGCCGCAGTCACCAGCCGAGCGCTCTTGTCACCGGTCAGTCGACCGGCCTCCTCGCCGCTCCGGCTGCCCGACCCGTTCTTCGCGGCTTCACGCGTGACGAGGACGGTCCCGAGCACGTCCACGGCCGTGATCGCGGCCACGCCGGCGATCGCGCCGCCAACCCGGTCGCGACGCGTGTCGCCGGACCGCGCGGCCCGCGCGAGCAGCGCGAGGTCCATTGCGTCGCCGGCCACCCGCGACCACATCCAGACCGGCCGCGGCTGCGCGAGCAGGCCGGCGGCGGCGCCCAGCTCGCGCGCACCGACCGCGCGCACGCCCGCCCGGCGGTCGGACCTCGGCGGCACGCCGATCCACGTCGAGAAGCGGTTCGGTGGCGGGACCTGCAGGAGCCCGAGGGAGAGGCTGAATGACACGAGCCCACGGGCGACGGTTCGTCCGCTCGCCATCGTGTGTCTACCTCCGCGTGGAGCGGGCGCCCGGACGGGCGCGGCATCAGCTCGTCCCGGACAGGAAGCGCCCGGGCGCGTTGCCCGGAGCGGCGGAGGGTCGGAAGGGCCGTTGCGAAGGCGTGTCAGGTACCCGTCGGTGTGGCCGATCCGCGGCACCCACGCATCGGCCGACCGCGAGCGTGGGGCTAGACCGCCTCGCTCTCGACGCCGCGGACGGTGTCCCGCAGGCGGCGCGACGGCGGAACGAGGCCGCGCCGCACCGCCGCCACGTCGCGCAGCTGACGCGTCAGCCACCAGTCGAGGTCCTGCTGCCGGACGAGGGCGCGCAGTCGCCGGAGCCGGGCGCGGCGCTCCTCGGCCGGCATGGCAAGCCCGCGCTCCATCGCCGTCGCCGTCCCGACGACGTCGGCGGCAGCAATCGAGAGTGCGTCGGCGGCCAGCTGCTCGGCCGCGCCGGCGGTCTCCGACAGGACGAGGACTGGGTCCCGCTCACCGACGAGGATGGCCTCCTTGGCCACCAGGTTCATGCCGTCGACGAGCGGGTTCACGAGCACCACCTCGGCTAGCCGGAGCGCCGCGATTGCCATGGCGTAGTCGGACCCGTCGTAGATCCAGATCGGCTGCTCGTCCGGCTCCGCCATGCCGTTGATCCGGGCGACCACCTCGCGGACCGCCGACCCGTACTCGGCATACTCGGCGATCTCCGTCCGCGTGGGCGCCTGGACGGCCAGGAACCGGACCTGGTGGCGGAGCTCCGGTCGGCGATCGAGGAGCGTCTCGAGGGCGAGAAAACCGCGGAGCGCGTTCTTCGAGGGCTCGATCCGGTCCGCGCGAACGATGAGCCGCGGTCGCCCGGCCCGGTCCAGTCGGTCGCTCAGCCGCTCCAGCCGCTGCTCGACGGCGTTCGAGGCCGCGAAGCGGAGGAGCCCGTCGGGGTCGACCGAGATGGGGTAGGCGCGCACGCGGATCCGCCGTCCGCGCCACGCGACGTTGCGGCCGTCGCGGTCGACCCGCGCATCGCGCACGAAGCTGGCCACGGTGTCGAGGAAGTGCGACGCGTAGCGGTCCGTCTGGAGGCCGACGATGTCGCACGCGAGCAGCCCCTCGCAGATCGGCCGGCGGAGCGACTGCGGGATGAGCCGCCACTGGCTCTCGGACGGCCACGGGATGTGGTTGAAATGGAGAATCGTCGCGTCCGGCAGGCGCTCGCGGATCCGTGCCGCCGCCAGGTACAGGTGGTAGTCCTGCAGCAGGAACACGGGGTTCGTGGTGTCTGCGGCCGCGTCGACGGCCGCGTCGGCGAGCTGGACGTTCGCCGGTCGGTAGCCCTTGCGCCACGCGTCGATCAGGGTGTCGTCGATCATGGGCGCGTACGCGTTGGCGTACATCTCGTGCTGGACGAACCACAGGAACGGGTTCGAGAAGCTCCGGTAGTGCCGGTCGTAGACCTCGTCGCTCAGGCTGACGTAGACGAGGCGCAGGTCCTGCCCCGGGAGCGTCTCCTCCAGCAGCTCGCGTACCCGCGCGTCGCCCGGACCGCTGCGCCCGTCGTTGAGCACCCGTGCCGCTGCCCGGTCGCCCTCGGTCAGGCTCGCCGCGACCCATGTCAGCGGCGCGTGCCGGCCGAGCTCCGCGAGCGCCGTGACGAGCCCGCCGGACCCGCGCGCGGCGGTCAGCCGGCCGTCGCCCGCATCAGCTCGGTCGAAGGTGATCGGTCCACGGTTGGAGACGACGACCAACCGGCCGGTGTCGCCGAGGAGCTCGCGCAGCAGCGCGCGGCGCGTGTCGTCTGGCACGGACACAGCATGCCCCATCGAGGGGACCTCGGCACCAGCTGACCCAGCAGCGCCGTCGCGGATCAGCCGATGGCGCGCGCGGCCCGGCCGACGACCTCGAGCAGGGGCCCGGGGATCAGCCCGAGGAGGATCGTCAGCGCCGTGGCCGCCGCGAGCCCGCCCCACAGGAGGCGACCGTGGGCGACGGCCGGTGCGTCCGTCTCCGAGTCGCGCATGAACATGTAGACGACCACGCGGAGGTAGTAGAAGGCGGCCGCGGCCGCATTGAGGACGGCGATGACGGCGAGGATCGCGACGGCGCCGCCGGCCTGGACCGCGGCGAGGATCACGTACGCCTTGGCGAAGAAGCCGGCGGTCGGCGGGATGCCGGTCAGGGACAGCAGGAAGAGCGTCATGAGCACGCCGAGGAGGGGTTCGCGGCGCCCGAGTCCGGCGAAGGTGCCCAGGTTCGACGTCACGCCCGTCCGCTTCTGCAGCGCCGCGACGACGGCGAACGCACCGAGGTTCATGAACGAGTAGGCGGCGCCGTAGTAGAGCAGCCCCTCGAGGCCCTCCATCCGGCCGGCGGCCCACGCCGCGAGCCCGAGCAGCATGTACCCGGTGTGGGCGATGGAGCTGTAGGCCAGCATCCGCTTGACGTTGTTCTGGGTCAGGGCAACCAGGTTGCCGAGCGTCATGGTGACCGCCGCCAGGACGATCACCACCGGCAGCCAGTCGGCGCGCAGGCCGCCCATCGCCTCGACGAACAGCCGCAGGATCAGCGCGAACGCGCCGACCTTCGGCCCGACGGACAGGTAGCCGGTGATCGGCGTCGGCGAGCCCTGGTAGGCGTCCGGCGTCCAGTAGTGGAACGGCACGGCCGCGATCTTGAACGCGACGCCCGTGGTCATGAACGCGAGGCCCATCGCGAGGCCGGCGGAGAGCGTCCCCTGGCCCGCCGCGAAGGCGCCCAGCGCGCCGGCCACGTCGGCCACGCGGGTGGACCCGGTGAGGCCCCACACGAACGCGAGACCGAACAGGAAGATGGCGCTCGAGAACGAGCCGAGCAGGAAGTACTTGATCGCGCCCTCGGTCGAGTAGCCGTCCGACTTGTGGAAGGCCGCCAGCATGTAGCCGGGCAGCACCATCAGCTCGAGCCCGAGGAACAGGAGCAGCAGGTCCGTCGACGCGGCCAGCAGCATCGCTCCGGTCATCGCGAAAATCAGGACGACAGCGAACTCCCCAACCGGCAGCGCCCGCGGCACGAGGTAGTCCGGCGCGAACGTGATCGTCAGCGCGATGATCGCCACGAAGAGGACGTGCAGGAACGTCGTCAGCGCGTCGACGGTGTACGCGCCGCCGAACGCGACCCGCTCCTCGCCGCCGACCGCCACGGCGGCAAACGCCACCACCCCGAGCGCGACGAGCGCAGTCAGGACGACCGCCGTCCGTCGACCCGGCAGGGCGAGGTCGACCAGCAGGACGGCGATCGCGGCGAGCACGGCCGCGACGAGCGGCAGCACGGCGACGAGGTCCGGCGGCAGCGTCACGGGCGGTTCTCGCTCGTCATGGCCACAGCGCGAACCGGATCGGCCCGGCCTCGGCGACGCCACCGAGGACGGAACCAACCGAGCCGCCGATCAGCTCGAGGACGAGACCCGGGAACAGCCCGAGCGCGACGACCAGCGCGGCCAGCGGAGCGAGCGTCAGGATCTCGACCGGCCGCATGTCGGTCAGGTGATGCCCGAGGCCCCGCAGGAAGTCCGACACGTCGCCGGTCGCCACGCGCTGGAACATCCAGAGCAGGTAGCCGGCGGCAAGGATCATCACGAACGTTGCGACCGTCGCGACGAGCGGGCTGAAGTCGAAGGCCCCGACCAGCGTCAGGAACTCGCCCACGAAGCCGGACAGCCCGGGCAGCCCGACCGACGCGAACACGAAGAAGCCGAACACCGCGGCGTAGACCGGGGTGGCCCCCGCGAGCCCGCCCATCTTCGCGATCGTCCGGTCGTGCGTCCGCTCGTAGATGACCCCGACGAGGAGGAAGAGGCCGCCGGTGATGATCCCGTGGTTGACCATCTGCAGGATCGCGCCCTGGAGTCCCTGCTCCGTGAAGACGAAGATCCCGAGCGTGACGAAGCCCATGTGGCTGACCGATGAGTAGGCCACCAGCTTCTTCAGGTCCGGCTGGACGAGGGCCACGATGGCGCCGTAGATGATCCCGATCAGGCTGAGCACGATGATCGCCGGCGCGAACGTCTGCGCCGCGTCCGGGTAGAACGGCACGGCGTAGCGCATGAAGCCGTAGCCGCCCAGCTTGAGGAGGATCCCGGCCAGGATCACCGAGCCGGCCGTCGGCGCCTCGACGTGCGCGTCCGGCAGCCAGGTGTGGAACGGGAACATCGGGATCTTGATCGCGAAGGCGAGGAAGAAGGCCAGGAACGCGAAGATCTGGAGCGCCGGATCGAACGTCGTGTTGCTCAGTACCGTGAGGTCGAACGCACCTCGCCAGCTCCCGGTCTGGGCCTGATACGCGAAGGCCGTGGCCAGGATCGCGACCAGCATCAGCAGCGACCCGACGAGCGTGTAGAGGACGAACTTGATCGTGGCGTAGATCCGGTTCGCCCCACCCCAGATGCCGATGATCAGGTACATCGGCACGAGCACGATCTCGAAGAAGATGTAGAAGAGGAACGTGTCGAGCGCCAGGAACACGCCGACCATCCCGACCTCGAGGATCAGGAACGAGACCATGTACTCCTTGATCCGTTCCTGGATCGGCCGGAACGAGGCGAGGATCGAGATCCACATGAGCGTCGTGGTCAGGACGACGAGGATCAGCGACAGGCCGTCGACCCCGAGCTTGTACTGGATGCCGAACAGCGGGATCCAGTCGAGCGTCTCGACGAACTGGAAGTCCGGCCGCGGCACGTACCCGATCAGCAGGATCAGCGACACGACCCACGTCAGGAGGGCGGTCCCGAGGGCTACCGGGCGCGCCGCTCCGCGCGGCAGGGCGGCGACCAGGACGGCCCCGAGCAGCGGCAGGAAGGTCACGATGCTGAGGATCGGGATGCCGCTGACGTTCATGCGTTCAGCGCCCCGAGATCAGCAGGTACGAGCCGGCCATCGCCAGCAGCCCGATCGCGATGCCGAGCGCGTAGTTCTGGACCCGGCCGGTCTGGACCCGTGACAGTCCGCCGCCCGAGCGCCGGGTCACGCTCCCGATCGCGTTGACGGTCCCGTCGACGATCTCGCGGTCGAACCACCACAGCGCCGCCGCGACCCGACCGCCGATCCGGATGAACAGCAGGTCGTTCAGCTCGTCGAACCACCACTTGTTGAGCGAGGCGCGGTACAGGAACGGCGCGCGGGCCGTGAGCGCGCGGACCTCCTCCGGCCGGCCACTCCGGCGGAGCGGCCCGATTTCCAGGCCGAACAGCCGCCAGGCGAGGACGGCGCCGATCGCCGCGACCGCGACGCTGGCGCCGATCAGCGCGCCGTCGATGCCGAACAGCTGGTACTCCGCCTCGGCGTGGTGGAGGAGCTCGGTCGCCTCGTGGAACACCGGCTCGAGCCAGTGGTGGAGCAGGCCCGGCTCCGTGCTCCCGAAGAGCGGGCCCAGCGGCGGCCCGGGCCACGACAGCGCGATGCCCAGCAGGACCGACGGCACGGCGAGGAGCCAGAGCGGGATCGTCATGACCCTCGGCGACTCGTGGATCCGCGGCTCGACGTGCGGGTCGACCCGGCTGTCGCCCCAGAACGTGAGGCCCATGAGCCGGAACATGTAGAACGCGGTCATGATCGCGACCACGAGGCCGATCGCCCAGACCCACGCGAAGCCGAGCTTGAACGCCTCGCCGAGGATCTCGTCCTTGCTGAAGAAGCCGGCCAGCGGTGGGATGCCGGAGATCGCGATCGTCCCGATCAGCATCGTCCGGTAGGTGCTCGGGATCTTTCGCGCGAGGCCGCCCATCCGGCGCATGTCCTGCTCCTCGTGGACCGCGTGGATCACCGACCCCGAGCCGAGGAAGAGCAGGCCCTTGAAGAAGCCGTGCGTCATGAGGTGGAAGATCGCGGCCGTGAACGCGCCGCTGCCGAGGGCCGCGAACATGTACCCGAGCTGGCTCAGCGTCGAGTAGGCGAGGACACGCTTGATGTCCGTCTGGGTCATCGCGATCGAGGCCGCCAGGATGGCCGTGAAGATGCCGATCGCCGCCACGACCACGAGCGCCTCCGGCGCCGAGGCGAACAGCGGGTTGGCCCGCGCCACCAGGTAGACGCCGGCGTTGACCATCGTCGCCGCGTGGATCAGGGCGGAGACCGGTGTGGGGCCCTCCATCGCGTCCGGCAGCCAGACGTGGAGCGGGAACTGGGCACTCTTGCCCATCGCCCCGGCGAAGAGCAGCAGGGCCGTGATCGTCAGGGGGATGGCGTTCGCGTCGCCCTGCTCGACGAGCCGACCGAGCGACTCCCGGACGTCGAGCGTGCCGGTGTTGACCCAGATGGCCATGATCCCGAGCGCGAACCCCACGTCGCCGACCCGGTTGACGATGAATGCCTTCTTGCTGGCGAGGGCCGCCGAGCGCTTGCGGTACCAGAACCCGATCAGGAGGTAGCTCGACAGGCCCACGAGCTCCCAGCCGGCGAAGATGACCAGCCAGTTGTCCGCCATCACGAGCAGGAGCATCGAGAACATGAACAGGTTGAGATAGGCGAAGAACCGCCAGTAGCCCGGGTCGTGCGCCATGTACCCGATCGAGTAGATGTGCACGAGCATGCCGATCGTCGTGACCACGATCAGCAGCACGGCCGTCAGGTTGTCGACGAGGAACGCCGCGTCGACCTGGAACCGCTCGCCGGCCGGGATCCACTCGTAGAGCAGGACCCGCGCGCCCTCCTCGCCGAACCCGCCGGTCAGCGCCTCGAAGCAGACGACCATCGCGATCGCCCACGTCACGACGACGATGCCGACCGGGATCCAGTGGGCCTGCCTGCCGAGCCGCCGCCCGATCGCCGCGCTGATCGCGAAACCGACCAACGGCAGCAGCACGATGAGCGGGATGAGGAGGTTGAAGATCGGGTCCACGGCGCCCGCTTCGGCGCCGCCCTCCTCGGCCGCGGCGAGGACGATCGGGAGCGTCAGGTTCATCGGACCAGGCGGCTCACCGGCGCATCGCGTCGTACTCGTCGACCAGCGGTGTCCGGCGGTTGCGGTAGATCGCGATGACAATCGCCAGCCCGACCGTCGCCTCCGCCGCGGCCACCGCCATGACCATCAGCGCGATGACCGAGCCATCGGCACGGAGCGGCTCGACGAACGAGCCGAACGCGATGATCGCGAGGTTGACGGCGTTGAGCATCAGCTCGATCGACATGAGCATGCTGATCGCGTTGCGTCGGGCGAGGAAGCCGAACGTGCCGATTGCGAAGAGGATCCCGGACAGGGTCAGGTAGACGTCGAGCGAGTCGCTCACGGCGGCCCACCTTCCTCCCGCTTCGCGACGTAGACGCCACCGATGACCGCTGCCAGCAGCAGCACGCTGACCACCTCGAACGCCAGCACGTAGTCGCGGAACAGCACCTGCGCCAGGGCATCCGTCGCCGTGTGGAGCCGCGTCCCCAGCTCGCCCCAGTCGGTCGCGGCCACCGTGATGACGACGATCAGGGCGAGGATGACCGACGCAACCGCGGCCCCGAGCGCCTGCGTCTGGAAGACGAGCGACGCCGGCGCATCCTTGGTCTGGGTCAGCATGATCGCGAACAGGATCAGCACGCTGATCGCGCCGATGTAGATCAGCACCTGGGCCGCCGCGACGAGCGGCGCGCCGGCGATGACGTAGATCCCGGCCAGGGCGCCGAAGCAGACGATCATCGCCAGCCCGCAGCGGATGATGTCGCGCATCGTCACGACCAAGAGGCCGGAGAGCAGCATCACCTCGGCGAGGAGGAAGAAGAGCAGGTCCTCGTTGAAGCGGATCACGCCGAGGAACGCCAGACCGACCGGCAGGGAGACGAGCGCGCCCACGATGAGCAGCGGCGCGCCGATGTTCAGGAGGCTGCGCGGCACCGCCGACTACCCGTGGTGTGCGCCGGCGCCCGGGCCGATTCCGGTCAACGACCCGTTCGCGTCGCCGCCGCCGTGGCCGTGGCCGGCATGGCCACCGCTCCGGTTGCCGCCGTGGCCGCCTTGGCCGTTGCCGTTGGCTGCCAGCGAGGCCGGCAGCACCGGCAGCATCCGGTCCGACTCGACGACCCGGCCTTCGGCCCTCGCCCGCTCCAGCCAGTCGCGCTCCTTGCGGATGTAGGTGACCTCCGTCTCGCGATCGATCTGCGCGATCGCGAGCAGGTCGATCATCGGGTCCTCGCGACTCGAGTGCGCGAGCTCAACGTCCGCGCCGTCGCGCAGCGCGTCGTAGGGGCAGGCGTCGACGCAGATGCCGCACAGGATGCAGCGGCTCTCGTCGACGTCGTACTTCTGGAGGACACGCGGCTTGGGCATCAGGGCGCCGGTCGGGCACGTCTCCGCGCACCGACCGCACGAGACGCAGGGCGTGTCGTTGAGGCTCATGTCGAGCGGCGTCGTGACGAGGGTGTCGAACCCGATCCGCATGAAGTCATAGCACGCGGCGCCGACCACCTCGGCGCACACGTTGGCGCATCGGCCGCAGTCGATGCAGCGCGACGGCTCCCGCAGGATGAACGCGTGGGAGTCGTCCCGGATGTAGTCGTGGTTGAGGCCGGTGAAACGGTTCTCCGTCACGCTCCGGTAGCCCGCGCCGCTGTGGTGCTGCGGCTCGAGCGTCCTCAGCGTCGTCCCGTACTCGATCCCGAGCCGCCGGAGATCGCAGAAGCCGATCGCCTCGCACGTGCACTGGAGGCAGCGCGTCGACTCGGCCATCGCCTCCTGCTGCGAGTACGGGATCTCGTACTCGACGTAGCTCCGGTTCCGGAGCTCCGGCTCCATCGCCGTCAGGCGGTAGCGCGGCTCCTTGGTCTCGCTCGTGAACGGCACGATCGAGAGGAACTCCGGCTGCGGCTCGGCCAGCGTCTGCCGGGTCTTGATCGCGTCGAGGTCCAGGCCCTTGAGATAGGCGTCGACGGCGTAGGCGGCGCGACGCCCCTCGGCGACTGCCTGGACGACCGTGGCGGCGCCGATCCGCACGTCGCCCGTGCCGAAGACCCCGGGGCGGCCGGTCGCGAAGGTGACGGCGTCCGCCTTGAGCCGCTTCTGCTTCGTCGCCTCGACGCCCGTTGAGCCGGGACCGACCCACGACAGGTCCGGCCCCTGGCCGATCGCCAGCAGGACGCGGTCGCAGGGAATGACGAACTCCGTCCCGGGAGACGGCTCGGGGCGCCGTCGGCCGGAGGCGTCCGGCTCTCCGAGCTGCATGCGGATGAACTCGACACCGGTCAGCCGGCCGGTCTTCTCGTCCGTGACGACACGGACCGGCCCGGCCTGGAAGATGGCGGTCGCCCCCTCCTCGATCGCCTCGTGGACCTCGTTCGCGGCCGGCATGTCCTTCATGTCCCGACGGTAGACGAGGGTCACCTCCTTGGCGCCCTGCCGGACGGACGTCCGGGTGCAGTCCATGGAGGTGAAGCCACCGCCGATGACCACGACGCGGCTGCCGGCGTGCCCCTCGACCTCGAGTCCGAGCGTCGCCGTCCGCAGGTACTTGAGGCCGTCGAGCACCCCCGGCGCGTCCTCGCCCGGGATGCCCAGCTTGTTCGTGTCGTAGCAGCCGATCGCGACGAGGACCGCGTCGTAGCCCTGGTACTGCAGGTCGTCCAGCGTGAAGTCGCGACCGAGCGCCTGGTTCACGAGCACCTGACCGCCGAGCCGCGTCACCGCCTCGTACTCGGCGTCGAGCACCTCGACCTTGGGGAGCCGGTACTGCGGGATCCCGTAGCGCAGCATCCCGCCCGGCGCCGGGTCGCGCTCGAAGACGGTGACGTCGTGGCCGGCGATCAGGAGGTAGTAGGCGGCCGCCATGCCGGCCGGCCCGGAACCGATGACCGCGGCGCGGCGGCCGGTCTTCGGCTGGAGCTCGAACGGGACCGGCGGGTCGACGTCGTCGTCGAGCATCGCGCGGAGCACCTGGTCGCCGGCGTAGCGGTGGGTGTCACGGATCGCGATCGCCTCATCGACCTCGTCGCGCCGGCAGTGCTCCTCGCACGGCGCCGGGCAGACGCGGCCGAGGACGGACGGGAACGGGATCGTCCGCTTGAAGATCCGGGCCGACTCCCGGAAATTGGCCTCGGCGTTGGCCTTCAGGAAGCCTGGGATGTCGATGTGGCTCGGGCACTTGTTCTGGCAGGGCGGCAGGCAGTAGGCGTTGTGGTCGCTGAAGATCAGCTCGAGGTTGGTCGCCCGGAGCCGGCGCACCTGCTCGGTCTGCGTCGCGACCTTCATGCCGGCGTCCGCGCGCTGCGTGCAGGAGATGGGGGGGTGCTCGGCACCCTCCACCTCGACGACGCACATGCGGCACGCGCCGAACCCCGGCAGCTTGGGCTCGTAGCACAGGGTCGGGATCTCGATCCCGTTGTCGCGGCAGACCTCGAGGATCGTCTGGCCCTCGAAACCCTCGACGACGCGCCCGTCGACCTCGATCCGGATCGGCGGCGTGGACTGCGGTCGCTGCGGAGCCTGGGTGGTGATCAGGCGCTCCGCGAGCGTGTCCGCGCGCGCCTCGACCGTGTCGAGCGCGGCAGGGCGGTCGGGGCGGTTGTCCGGTCGGACGATCAGGTCGGTCATTGCGCCAGCGGGTCTCAGAGGGCGGCGCCGACCGCGATGGGGCGGCAGACGCCGGCGGGGCAGGAGCTGCGCAGCAGGTGGTCATCCAGCTCCGAGCGGAAGTATCGCATCCCGCTCGTGAGGGGGAGGGTGGCGAGCCGCTCGTGGTCGCACAGCGCGCTGTCGGTCATGTCGGCCGACAGGTCCGCGAGCAACTGCAGGTCCGTGGGACGCGGGCGGCCGTCCGTGATCCGGGCCGCGATCTCGACGAGCCGGCGCGTGCCGATGCGGCACGGGATGGTCTTTCCGCATGCCTCGGTGGAGCAGAAGGCGGTGAGCAGCCGGGCCAGGTCGACGATGCAAGCCCGGTCGTCCGCGGCGATCACCGACCCTGAGCCGATGTGCGCGCCCACCGCGCGAAGCGCGTCGAAGTCGTACGGCGTATCGAGGAGCTCCGGCGGCACCAGACCGCCGGACGGGCCGCCGATCACGACGGCCTTCAGCGAGTGGCGCCGAGGCGGCTGCCCACCGAGCGCGATCACCTCGCGGAGCGGTGTCCCGAGCGGGACCTCCGCCACGCCGGCCCGTTCCGGCCCGCGGACCTGGACGAGGATCGTCCCTGTCGCGCGCGCGCTGCCGATCCCGGCCCACGCCGGCGCACCGTTGACGACGATCCACGGCACGGCCGCAAGCGTCTGAACGTTCTGGACGACCGTCGGCATGCCGAACAGGCCGCGCTCCGCGGGGTAGGGCGGTCGCTGCTCCGGCTGGCCGCGCCGCCCCTCGAGAGCCTTGAGGAGAACCGTCTCCTCGCCCAGCATGTAGGCGCCCTGGACCGGGCGGACCAGGACGTTGACGTCGTGACCGGAGCCGAGCACGTCCTCGCCCAGGAAGCCCGCCTCCTCGGCGGCGGCCACGACACCTTCCAGCCGGCGGACCGCCTCGACGTCGCCGGCCCGGACGGCGACGATCGCATCCGTCGCACCGACGGCGATGGCGGCGATCGCCAGTCCCTCCACCACGCCGAACGGATCAGCCTCGATCAACGCCCGATCGGTCAGCGAGCCCGGATCGGCCCCGTAGCCGTGCGCGACGACGTATCGTGGGGCGCCGTGGGCCGCCGCGGCCCGCCACTTGGCGGCCGTCGGGTAGCCGGCGCCACCGCGGCCACGCAGCCCGGCCGTCGCAACCGTCGCGATCGTGCCCGCCGGGCCGAGATCACGGACGGCGCGCCGGAGTCCCTCGAACGCGCCTGCGGCGACCGCCGCATCGAGCGCGGCAGACGGATCGTCGAAGCCCATCGCCGGGTGGTCCTTGAGGGCCGCGGCGCGCGCGAGCAGGACGCTCGGCCATTCGGCCGGCGTCCGGATGATCGTGGTCATCCGATCAGTGAACCGCCCCGGCTGCGGCCCCCCGGCCGTCGAGTGCCGCACCCAGGCTCGCGAGGTAGACGGATTCGTCCGGTCGGGCGGAGGCGGCGACCCGTGCCTGCCCGGCGTCGCGCGGCGGATCGAGCCGGAGGTGGCCGTAGTAGGACGCCGTGCCGTAGATGAGCGCGTAGTAGGCGCCGCTCCGGAAGCTGATCTGCTTGAGCGCGGCCACGGGCAGGTAGCCGTACACGGCCTGGACCGCCTCGAGGATCGACAGCATCCGCTTCGGGTCGTAGTCGTGGTCGTCGAGGATCGCCTCGACCGGCGACATGTCGAGCTGCTCGAAGTGCTCGTACGCGCGATCCGGAACCGTGCGACCGGAGCGCCGCAGCGCCGACTCCTCGCGGCGCTCCGCGTACTGCTCCGGCGGACCCCAGTGGACGTGATAGCGGCCCTTCGTGTCGATGCCGCCCATGTCGATGCACTCGATCGGGCAGGCCTGTGCGCACTGGAAGCACGTCTCGCACTTGAGCGCGCCCCACTCGTCGTAGAGGAGCTGCAGACGGCCACGGAACTTGGGCGAAACGTCCGCCCGGACCTCCGGGTAGCGGATCGTCGCCTTCGGCTCGAAGAAGCGGCGGAGCGTCAGGGCCATGCCCTTGGCCAGCCCGAGCCCCGGGATGAAGCTCACGTCAGGCGCCCAGCTCGCGGACGAGGACGACCGCGCCCGCGGTGACGAACAGGTTGAGCAGGGACGCGGGCAGCAGCCACTTCCAGGCGAACCCCATCAGCTGGTCGATCCGGACCCGCGGCAGGGTTCCGCGCATCCACACGAAGATGAAGACGAAGGTGTACGTCTTGAGCATAAACCAGAGCAGTCCGGCGACCCACTCGAGGCTCACGAAGGCCCACCCGAGCACGGCCGCAACGGCCACGATGTTGAACAGGACGAACCCGATGACGAGCGCCTGCCAGAAGGGCATCGAGCTGCGCAGCAGGTAGAACGGCATGGCCAGGATCAGCGTCCCGACCACCGGCACGACGGCGACCAGGATCAGCAGCGCGATCCCGAGGGACCCTGGGTCGAACGCCAGGGCGATCTCCGGGAACGGGAAGGGCGCGTTCCAGCCACCGAAGAAGAGCGTCACGGTCAGCGCCGAGACGATGAAGACGTTCACGTACTCGGCGAAGAAGAAGAACCCGAAGCGCATCCCGGAGTACTCGGTCGCGAACCCGGCGACGATCTCGGAGTCCGCCTCGGTCAGGTCGAACGGCGTCCGGTTGGCCTCCGCGGTGGCGGCGATGAAGAAGATCAGGAAGCCGAGCGGCTGCTGCCAGATGTACCAGTCCGTGAACCAGCCGGCCTGGTTCAGTACGAGCTGGTTGAGACTCATCGTGCCGGCCAGGATCAGCAGCCCCACGACCGAGAGCACGAGCGGCACCTCGTAGCTGATCACCTGGGCCGCGGACCGCAGGCCGCCCAGCAGCGAGTACTTGTTGAAGCTCGACCAGCCGCCCATCAGCAGGCCCACCACGCCGAGCCCGGAGATCGCGAAGAAGTAGAGCAGCGCGATGTTCATGTCCTGGCCGAACAGCCCCGGGGCGAACGGGATCACGAGCAGCGTCATCACGCTGGCCAAGTAGGTCACCACCGGCGCGAGCGTGAAGACGGGGGCGTCCGCGCCGGTTGGCGTGAAGTCCTCCTTCATCAGCACCTTGAGCCCGTGCACGACGGACAGGAGCGAGCCGAAGGGCCCCACGCGATCTGGTCCGAGGCGCAGGTTCATCAGCGCGATGATCTTCATCTCCATGTAGATGATCAGGAATGCCGTCGGGATGGTCATCAGCAGGACGACCGTGGCCGCGCCGACGAACCGGACGAGCGGGAGGTTCGCGCCGAGGAGCTCGAGGATCGGCTCGCTGAAGATGATCAGCGCGATCAGCGCGCCGGTCAGCAGGCCGCCCAGCAGGAACAGGCCGAGCAGCACCCGCCCCGGAATGGTGAGCCGGTTCCACGTCCGCGCGACGAACGTCACGATGCGCCTCCGCGCGCTGCCTGACGGGCGCCCTCGGGCGTTCCCAGGCCAAGGCGGCGCCGAGGACGCGAGCGAGCGCACCCAAGTGTGCGTGAGCGAGCGCCCGCAGGCGCCAACGCAGGCATGGGACGAGCCGAGGCGCCCGTCACTTGTCGACGCCGCCCATGACGGGGTCGAGCGACGCCATCACCGCCATCGTGTCGGCGATCAGCTGCCCCTGCACGAGCTGTCCGACGGACTGGAGGTGGATGAAGGACGGGTCGTGGATCCGGAGGCGGAACGGCTGGTCCGTACCGTCGCTGATCGCGTACGCGGCGTACTGGCCGCGGGGCGACTCGACCGCCGCGTACGCGCGGCCCGGCCGCGGCCGGATGAGCCGCGGCAGCTTGGCCATGATCGGTCCGTCCGGCATCCGGTGGAGGCACTGGTCGATGATCCGCAGGCTCTGCTTGATCTCGTCGAGCCGGAGCAGGTAACGGGCCAGGCAGTCGCCCTCGATTCGGGTCGGGATGTCGAAGTCGAGCTCCTGGTAGACCGAGAACGGGTGCGCCCGGCGGATGTCGAACGGCAGGCCGGTCGCCCGGAGGTTCGGGCCGGTCCAGCACATCTGCAGGGCCGTCTGGCCGTCGATCGTGCCGAGGCCGCGCATCCGGCGGACGAAGATCTCGTTCGTGTTGAGCAGCGTGAGGTTCGCCTCGATCTGGTCGGTCGCCCGGGTCATCCAGTCGCCGAGGCGGCTCATGAAGTCGTGGTTCAGGTCGCCGTTGACGCCGCCGATCCGGAAGTAGTTGAACAGCATCCGCTGGCCCGTGAGGGCGCCAAGCATCTCCACGATCTCGTCGCGCTCGATGAACGACCACAGGATCGGCGTCAGGCCGCCCAGGTCGAGCGCCATCCAGCCCATGAACAGGGCATGGCTGGCGATCCGGTTCAACTCGGCCGAGAGTACCCGGATGTACTCGGCCCGGCGCGGCACCTCGACGTCGAGCAGCTTCTCGTAGGCCATCACCGGGGCCCACTCGTTGAAGAGCGCGCTGATGTACTCGAGCGGGTCGACCTGGCTGATCGTGTGGTGGTAGTCCGCGTTCTCGCACAGCTTCTCGACGCCGCGGTGGAGGTAGCCGACGACCGGGTCGAGGTCGACGACCTGCTCGCCTTCGAGCTTCAGGACCAGCCGGAGCACGCCGTGGGTCGACGGGTGCTGCGGGCCCATGTTGATGAACATCTGGCCGTCACCCAGGGTGTAGAACTCGGCCTCGCGCTCCGTCCGCGGCGGGTACGGCGGGACGGGCTCGAAGATGCCGAGCTCCTGGTCGAGCGTGATGCGCGGGTCGTCGGCGGAGGGGCGGCTGGAGGTGGCGGTCATCGGGGCGCGGGCCTCAGGCGCGGATCCGGCGGATGCTGGTCGCCGGTGGGGCGCTGCGCGGCACGTGGACCTGCTCCATGTGCCGGATGCCGGCGCCCGGTGAGCGAGCGGCGTCGTCGGGCAGGTAGAAGTCCTTGCGCAGCGGGAAGCTCGTGTACTCCGGCGGCATGTAGATCCGGCGCAGGTCCCGGTTGCCCTCGAACGTGATGCCGAACATGTCGTAGGCCTCGCGCTCCTGCCACTCGGCGCCCTGCCACAGGAACGTGACGGAGGGCACGCGAGGGTCGTCGCGCGACAGGCCGTCGGCGATGACGCGCAGCCAGTCCGGCGTGACGTCCGACCAGAGGTGGTAGACGACCTGCATCACGGTCCCCGTGTCCACGCCGGCCAGATCGGCCAGGAAGGTGAACCGGAACTCCGGATCGTCGTGGAGGGTCCGGAGCACGTCCGTGACGCCCGCCGCGCCGATCCGGATCTCGGTCTCGTCGTGGCGCTGGCGGACCGGGCCGGTCAGCTTCGGTCCCAGGCGCGCCTCGAGGCGACGACGGAACACGCGGTCCATCGGTCAGACGCCCTCGGGAACGGTGGGTCCGACGGCTCGCTCGTTCCAGTGGCCGCGGCGGTCCTTGATCAACTGCTGGAGCTTCATCATCCCGTAGATCAGCCCCTCCGGCCGCGGCGGGCAGCCCGGGACGTAGACGTCGACCGGCATGATCCGGTCGATGCCCTCCACCGTCGAGTAGCTCCGCTTGTAGCGTCCGCCGGACGTCGTGCAGTCGCCCATCGCGACGCACCACTTCGGCTCCGGCATCTGCTCCCAGAGCCGCAGGAGCGGGGCGGCCATCTTGGTCGTCAGCGTGCCCGCCACGATCAGCACGTCCGCCTGCCGTGGGCTGGCCCGGAACGGGAACATGCCCCAGCGGTCCATGTCGTTCTTCGATGTTGCGGCCGACATCATCTCGATCGCGCAGCACGCCAGGCCCGAGAGGAGCGGCCAGAGGCTGTTCGCCCGGATCAGGTCCAGCACGTAGTCCGCCTTGGTCGGGATCAGCTCGAGCGGACCCGTCCACCGCGCGTCGTCACGCTGTCCACCGCCGGCAACCTCGAACTCGCGAAGGTGGGTGATGTCGGTCGGGCGCCCGCCGCCGTAGGCCATCGGGTCCGTCGACGTCCAGAGGGTGTTCGGGACGACGATCGGCTCGGCCACGTCGGACGACTCGTGCGTGACGAGGATCGACGGCCGGTTGCTCGGCTGATCGGCGGGCATCTGCGTGGCATCGGCCGGGCCGGTGCCGAGGCCCTGGGCCTCGCGGTCTAGCGCCAATTGAGCACACCCTTTCGCCAGGCGTACGCGAGCCCGAGGAGCAGGACCGCGACGAAGATCAACATGCTGACGAAGCCACCGAGCAGGAGGTCCTGGAAGGCGATCGCCCACAGGTAGATGAAGATCACCTCGATGTCGAAGGCGACGAACAGCAGCGCGTAGATGTAGAACGACAGGCCGAACCGCCCGTGGGTGTCGCCGTAGGTGTCGATCCCCGACTCGTACGGGAGCCCCTTGTGCTGGTCGCCGCGGGTGCGGTGCGAGATCAGCCAGGCGGCCCCGATCGTCAGGAACACGAACGAGACGCCGGCGAAGGCGAACCCGACGACGTACCACAGAGGGGTCAAGCGACCTCCGCGCGGCGCGCCGCTCCGCGCGGCGCGTTCCGTTGCCCAAGGGCCCGGATGGTGGGGGGACATGGGGCGCGCCGCACGCGATCGCCCGTGCCGCGGACCGACAACATTCTAGCAGTCGGGTCCTTGGGGGGCCGCTGGCGCGCCAGATCCCGGGTGACTCCGAGCCGGCGGTTGGACCGCTGGCGAACCTAACCGACCGACGGGGCGGGCCGCTCAGCCGCCGCACGGCGCCGCAACCGCTGGTTGGACCGCTGGCGAACCCACCGACCGCCGGGGCGGGACCCTCAGCCGCCGCACGGCGCCGCAACCGCTGGTCGGACCACTGGCGAACCCAACCTCGGTACGGTCCGGCGCGGCGGGTCGACTTTGAGGTACCCGACCGCCCTGCCTTATGGCTCCCGCCCGATGCCCCGGGCGCTGGCCACCCGCGACCCTGACGTCGAGCCAGGCACAACACCGCTGGCAGGGAGATCCGATGAACCACCCGCACCTCCGCCTCGCGACCCTCGATGGTGGCGCCCACGAGCTGCGAGCGCCATGCCCGGCACCGGGGCCGACCTCGTCGCGCGTCGCCAGGGCATCTGTCGCCGGCGCGGCCGGCTGGGCACCGGCGATCCTCGCCCGCGGCGCCGGCACGACCCTCGCCCTGTCGAGCGACGCGTTCGGGGCAACCACCGCCGCGGACGGCACGATCAAGCGGACCGCGCCACCGTGATGCGGACCGGCGACCGGCCCGTCAGCGGCCGCTCGTGGCGGAGGCCGATCGACGGTCGGCGAGGTCCCAGGCGAAGCCGCGGAGCGGCGGATCCGCCGGCAGGTCGCGCCCGAACGCCATGACGCGGAAGCGCCCCGTGGCAGCCGGGTCGAGCAGCCGCATCACCGCCGACCGGAGGGCGAGGTAGCGCTCCATCGTCGCCGTCGAGTCGGACTGGACCTCCCGGACCAGCTCGTCGATGCCCAGGCCGGCGAGGAATTCGGCCTGGGTGGTGACCCCGATGCGCGCCAGGCCGGCGGCGTCCGCCGCCCGCTCGACCGCGGTGACGTCGACGTGGGCCGTGAGGTCCTGCCGGCCAACGTTGACGAAGGGGTCGTCGTGCACCCGGTGGTTCACGTAGGCCGCGAGCGTGCCCGCCCGGCGTCGCGGCCCGTACAGCTCGGCCGCCGGGTGGCCATAGTCGATCAGCAGCACGAGCCCGCGCGCGAGCCCCGCCGCGACCTCCGCCATCCACGCGTCGAGCCCGAGCGCGATCTCGGCGACCTGCGCCTCGCGGAGCTCGATGCCCTCCGCGCGCAGCCGCGCCTCGAGCGCCGGGGTCGTCGGCGGGGCCAGCACCTCGGTGAAGCGATCGTCGACCCAGTCGACGAGGCGCTCGTGCAGCCGGCCGTCGCGCCACTCGACGCGGTGGACCGGCAGCGCGTCCAGGACCTCGTTGGCGAGGACCGTGCCCGTGATCGTCCCGGCCGTGACGGCCCGATGCCGACCGGCGTGCCCGCCGGCGTCGAGGCGGTCGCCGAACGCCGCGATGCGCGCGCGCTCGACCTCGACGGGCTCCCACGTGATCGCATCGCGGAGCGGCGAGCCGTCCGCGGCTAGACCGTCGAGCACGCTCAGCGCGAGCGCGCCCTCGCCGGCCCCGTGCTCCCGCACGACGAACGGGTCCGGCCGGTCCAATCGCTCCCAGACCTCGTGCAGCTGGCGGCTGAGCGCGCGGCCGAAGACCGGGTGCATCTCGGGCGCCGTCAGGAAGTCCGCGCCGGCCCGCCCGGGCCCTGGCCGACGCCTCCGGTAGTACCCGAGGCCCGGCTCGAGGAGGGCGCGCTCCATGTAGCGGGCGAAGGTGATCGGGCCGGTCGCCTCGATCTCGCGCCGGATCCGCTCGACGAGCTCCGGCTCGCTGCCGACGTCGAGGCGGCGCGGCGGCTCGCGGTGGAGCGCGGCTCCCAGCCCGTCGGGCCGTGTCACGGCGCGCCGCGAAGGGCGAGCGGAAGGCCGGGCCCGACGAGCGTGTGCCCGCCCAGCACGATCGGGATCGGGCTGTCGACCACCGCCCCGGTCAGCGACCGCAGCCAGGGATCATCGACCCGGTGCGGCAGGAGGAGGTCCGAGGCAAAGCGGTCCTCCGGGCTCGGCCAGCGCGCCTCGTCCGCGCCCAGGCGGTGCGCGAGCAGCACGCGCGTGTCGACGACGGCGGCATCCGCGATCTCGGCGAGGATCGCGGCGAGCGCCGCGGGGCCGTCGCGGTCGAGCAGGAGCCCGAGGACGGAGCGCGGCGGCCGAGCGTTCGGCGCCCCGTCCCATCGTGCGGCGGCCGCCGCGGCCCGCAGGCCGCGTTCCTCGACGAGGGCCCGAACGCGGGCGGGGAGGCGTCGCTCGAGCCAGCCGATGGCCGCGCCGGACGTCCGGCCGGCGACGAGCAGCTCCGCCCGAGGGTCGTGGGCGACGACGGCCAGGCCCGCCAGCCGCTCCCGCAGGACCGTCGTCGCCGCGTGGTCCGGCCACGGCGCGCCGATGAGCACCGCGTCGAGCGGGCCGTCGACGTCGATGCCGAGCCGTCGCCGCCCCCGGAGGTCGCGGACGGTGTAGCCCGCGACCTCGGCCAGCCAGCGGGGCAGGGCGTTGTCGCTCGGGAGGTCCGGGACTTCCAGGAGACATTCCGCCCGGGCGATCGCCACGGCATCGGCCGAGAAGCGGTTGTTCGCGAGCGCGAGCCGTTCCGGCGATGCGGCCGTCGCCACGAACGCGCGCAGGTCCGCTGCACAGGCGACGGCGAGGGACCCGGACCCGGCCAGGACCAGCCCGCCCGGGCGCTCGCGCCGCACGAGGTCGCGGACCCGGGATCCGAACGGTGTATCGTCGGGCGCGGTCGCGACCACCGAGACGTCCTCGGCGCCGGCGGCGCGAAACGTGGCGGCCAAGCGATCAGCGAGGGATCGCCGGACCACGGCGAGGTCGCGCTCGATCGCGCGCGCATCGGGTCGGGCGTCGAGGTGGAGCAGGCGGACGGCGACGCGCGGCACCGATCGAGTCTAGCGAGCGAACGGGAGGCTCCCGACGGCACAGGTTCCGGCCTACATCGGTCTCGGCGCGAACGTCGGCGATGCCGCGGTGACGCTCGCCGCTGCCGTGCGGGCGCTCGCGGCCCTGCCCGGCGCTCGACTCGCCGGCGTGTCGCGCCTGTACGTCACCGCGCCCGTCGGCGTGGTGGACCAGCCGTCGTTCCACAACGCGGCCGTCGCCCTGCTCGTCCCGGGTGGTCGCACGCCGGAAACCGGCGCCACGGCACTGCTCGCCGCCCTGAAGCTGCTGGAGCGGTCGTTCGGCCGCCAGGCGCGCAAGCCTGGGGTCCCCGTGAGCTCGATCTCGACCTGCTCCTGTTCGGCGCGGCCCGGCTGTCGGTTCCCCGACCGGCCCTGGGCGAGCCGGCCGACCCCGCGAAGCTCGGGCGCCTGCTCGACGTCCCGCACCCCGAGGCGCACCGCCGGCTGTTCGTCCTCGCGCCGCTCGCCGGACCTCGCTCCGGGACTCGTGCCGCCGGGCTGGGGCGCGCCAAGTGCGCGACGGTCCGGGACCGGCAGGCGGCCGTCGAGGGCCCGGACAGCGTCCGGCCCGTCGCGCGGTGGGCGAACGCCGACGGCGGCTGGGTGTCGCTCGGCGGCTGACCCAGGACTGCTACGCGCGCAGCAGGCGCGTCGGCAGTGCCGTCTCGACGACCTCCCCGTCGCGGGCGTCGACCCGGTACACCGTCGCGCCGGGCCGGGAGGCGACCGCCTCGACTGGCTCGCCGCCCAGGAAGTGGAGCGCTGCCCCGTCGTCGGCCGCCCATCCGCCCGGCAGTCCCTCGAGGAGCAGCTCGCGCAATCGCGGCCGGCGCCGAGGCTCGCCGTCGAGGTGCGGGCAGAAGCTGCCGTCGATCAGCCCGAGGCCGCCGTCCAGCGCGTCGAGGTGCGGCCCGAACAGATCGGTGACGCCGTGGCTGAACCAGCAGATGGCGCCTGCCGAGACGCCGGCCAGGACGATCCCGCGCTGCCACGCCTCGCACAGGAGCTCGTCGACCCCGTGAAGCCGCCAGATCGCCAGCATGTTGGCCGTGTTCCCGCCGCCGACCCAGATCACGTCCTGGTCGAGCAGCTTCTCCGGCGGATCCGCGGGGCGGCGGTTGAACAGCGGCAGCCAGGTCGGCCGGGCTCGACCGGCGAACGCGTCGTAGAAGGTCGCGACCCAGCCGAGCGCGTCGCCGCCGGCGGTCGGCACGAAGCAGACGCGCGGCCGATCGTGCGGCGTCAGCGACAGCACGAAGTCGTCGAGCAGGCGGTCTTCTCCGGCGTCCACCCCCAGCCCGCCGCCGCCGATCGCGACGATGTGTCGGTCGGGCGTCTTCATCCGGCTGGTCCGGGCGGCACCGCCGCTTACAGCCGGACGGCCGGCGGGCGGTCGCGGTCGAACATGTGCACCGTGTCGATGAAGCGGACCTGCTTCGTCTGGTACGCCATCACGAGCGAGTGCGTGCGCGCCCCGCCACCGAAGAAGCGGACGCCCTGGAGGAGCTCGCCGTCGGTCACGCCGGTCGCGGCGAAGACGACCGAGTCGCCGGAGCACAGGTCCTGCGTCTGGTAGACGCGCGTCTCGTCACCGTGGCCCATGCGCGCCCCGCGCTCGCGCTCCTCGGTGCTCCGGTACCGGAAGCGGGCCTGGATCTCGCCACCGAGACAGCGCATGGCGGCCGCCGTGATGACCCCTTCTGGCGCGCCGCCGATGCCCATCACGGCGTGCACCCCGGTCCCGGACACCGCGCAGCTGATCGCCGCCGAGAGGTCGCCGTCGGAGATGAGCTTGATCCGCGCGCCCGTTGCCCGCAGCTCGCGGATCAGCCCTTCGTGCCGCGGCCGATCGAGGACGATCACGGCAATGTCGTTCACCCGCCGGCGAAGCGCTTCGGCAATCCGGTTGACGTTCTCGCGCGGCGGCAGGGTGATGTCCACGCAGCCCGCTGCGACCGGGCCGACGCACAGCTTCTCGAGATAGGTGTCCGGCGCGTGGACGAGGCCGCCCTTCTCGGACGCTGCGAGCACCGTGATCGCGTCGCCCTGACCGGTCGCCACGAGGTTGGTCCCCTCGAGCGGGTCGACGGCGATGTCGATCTCTGCCGCCTGGCGCCGGTCGTCGACGTCGGCTCGGCCGACCCGCTCGCCGATGTAGAGCATCGGCGCCTCGTCACGCTCGCCCTCGCCGATCACGATCGTGCCGCGGATCTCGAGCTCGTCCATCGCGGCACGCATCGCCTCGGTGGCCGCCCGGTCCGCGTCGTCGCGCTCGCCCCGGCCCATCAGCCGGGCGGAGGCGATCGCGGCCGCCTCGGTCACCCGGGTCATGTCGAGCGCGAGCTGCTGTTCCAACGATCCTCCTGCCCGGTGCCCTCCGAGGTCCGAGGCGGAGCCCGCGCAGCGCCTGCGCGGAGCCGCGCGCCATCGGCCCGAGGATTTCAGTGCCGGAAGTGGCGCTTTCCCGTGAAGACCATGGCCATGTGGTGGCGATCCGCGACCTCGATGGCCATCTCGTCGCGGATCGAGCCGCCGGGCTGGATGATCGCCGTGACGCCGGACTGCGCGGCCAGCTGGATGCCGTCCGGGAAGGGAAAGTACGCGTCGCTCGCCATGACGGACAGCTTGGCTCGGTCGCCGGCCCGCCGCAGGGCGATCTCCACCGAGACCTGCCGGCTGGCCTGCGCGGCTCCCACGCCCACGGTCGCCGCTCCGCGCGCCAGGACCACGGCGTTCGAGCGGACGTGGCGGACGGCGCGCCACGCGAACAGCAGGTCGGTCAGCTCCTCGAGCGTCGGGCGGCGGCGGGTGACGACCTGGAGCTGCCCGCGGTCGAGGCCGAGGGAATCGACGGTCTCGACGAGGAGCCCGCCGTCGATCCGCTTGAAGTCGAGGCTGGCGATCCCGTAGTCGCGCATCCCCTCCGTCGGATCGGGCGGGACGCCCAGGAGCTCGAGGCCGGGCTTGCCGCGCAGGATCCCCATCGCCGCGTGCGAGTACCCCGGCGCGACGACGGCCTCGTAGGAGTTGAGCGCGATCTCGCGCGCCGTCGCGCCGTCGAGCTCGCGGTTGACGGCAACGATGCCGCCGAAGGACGACACGGGATCCGTCTCGAGCGCCTTCCGGTAGGCCTCGACAAGCTCGTCGTTGGACGCCAGCCCGACGGGGTCCGTGTGCTTCACGATGGCGACCGTCGGCGCCGTGTAATCCCGCGCGATCCGGTACGCCGCGTCGAGGTCGAGCAGGTTGTTGAACGACGGCCGGTTGCCCTGGATCTGCGTCGCGTCGGCGGTCGTGGCTGACCGGTGCGTCGTCTCCCGGTAGAGCGCCGCTCGCTGGTGCGGGTTCTCGCCGTACCGGAGATCGTCGATCTTCTCGAGCACGACCGCCAGTCGTTTCGGAAAGACGTCGCCCGAGATCTGGTTGAGGTAGGCCGCGATCTCCGCGTGGTAGGCGGCGACCGCGCCGTACGCGTCCGCGGCCAGCAGCGCCCGGAACTCCGGGGAGACTCGGCCGAGCTCCTTCAGCTCGGCAACCAGCCGCCGGTAATGCTCCGGGCTCGCGACGGCCGCCACGCCGGCGGCGTTCCGGGCGGCGGCCCCCAGCAGCGCGACCCCGCCGACGTCGATCATCTCGATCGCCTCGTCGATGCCGATCATCTGACGGCCGACCTCCGGGGCGAAGGGCTTGACGTTGACGACGACGAGGTCGATCAGCCCGATGCCGTGCTCGCCGAGCTCGTCGAGGTGGCCCTGGATGTCGCGCCGGGCGAGGATCCCCGCGTAGACCGCCGGGTGGAACGTCTTGACCTGACCGCCCACGAGCGCCGGGGCGTGGGTCAGCTCCGAGACGGGCTCGACGTCGATGCCGTCAGCGGCGAGGTGATCTCGCGTGCCGTCCGTGGCGTACATCTCGACGCCGAGTGCCTGGAGCTCGCGGGTCAGCTCCGAGACCCCCTGGCGGTTCGCGACTGACAGCAGGGCTCGCACCCAGGCATTCCTCCCGGTTGGGCTGGCGGCGCGGACCCCGGGCAGGCGGAGCGACCGGCGGGCAACCCGGCACATCGGCGCAGGCGTCCTGCCGCCGAGTATAGCGACTGGCGTGGCATACTCGGACGCGGCCGGGCCGCTGCATGCCGGTGAGCCACCGCGCGGCCAGCCGGACGAGCGGCAGGCGCGCCGCCGCGGCCGAACCCGTCGCACCGAGGACGCCCGTGACGCTTCCGCCCTGGGAGTACCTGTTCGCCGCCTTCAGCAGCCGGAACTTTCCTGACCTGTTCCACCCGACGTGGATCGCATCCCTGGTCCTGCTGATCGCGCTGATCGTGCTCTACAACGTCCGGACCCGGCGACTCCACCGTCACCCACCCTACCTCGACATGTGGGAGTGGCTCTTGTGGAGCGGGCTGGTCACTTTCAGCCTCCTGATCGTCGGCGCGCTGTTCGTGTTCGACTTCTTCCTCGTGCTGACGACGGCGATCGTGGGCCTGGCCGTCATGGCCTGGGTCCGCTTCCGGCGCTTCCCGCCGATCCTCGCGGCATACGAGCACCGGCTCGCCCGTCAGCGCTACCTGTCGCGGACGACGTTCTCCCGGCCGGAGGCGACCATCCGGCCCAAGCCCACGCGCCGCCGGCGCCGGCGTTAGCGCGCGGCTCGCCCCAGTCACCACGACCGTGCCGATCCAGATCGTCCGCTTCGGCGTCGGACACCGGCGGCCGGACGGGCCGCCGGGGACCAGGGGGATCACCGGGCAAGTGATCCACAGCGACGGCCGCGGGATCATCTCCGAGCTCGCGTTCCGGCGGAACGCGCTGATCGAGCCGCACTCGAACCCGAACACGACCTACTTCATCGTCATCGAGGGTGGAGGCTGGGTGCTCGTCGGTGACGAGCGGCTCCGCGTCGCCGCCGGCGAGGCGGTCATCTGGCCGCCGGACGTCGTTCACGGCGCGTGGACGGAGCACTCGCATATGCGGGCGTTCGTCGTCGAGCTGGCAGGAGCGGACGACGGCCTCGTGCACGGGATCCTGACCGGGCGCGCGCGGGAGCTGGCGCCGGGTGAGACGCCGGTCAGTCCGGGGGAAGGCCGCCTCGTCGATCCGCCGCCACGCGAGGACCGGTCCGACCGATCGAGCGGGGAGCCGCTCTAGCGAGCGTGCGCCGCCGGTGCGCCGAGCAGCGCGCCGAGCTGGCCGAGGATCCGCGCCGTCGCACCCCACACGCGGAGGTCCGCCACGCGGTACGCGCCATACCGCAGCGGCCAGTCACGGACGACGGCGTCGACGATCTCGATCTCCGCCTCGGGCAGGAAGGCGGCCACGGGTGCCAGCACGATCCGGGCGACCTCCGCCTCGGCGGCGGCCAGCACGGGCGTGCGATCGGCGATCGCGACGATCGGCGTCACCCGGAAGTCGCTGACCGGGATCCAGAACGGCTCGAGGCGCCCGACCACGCGGACGCCGGCGGCCTCCGGGTCGAGCCCGACCTCCTCCGCGGCCTCGCGCAGCGCCGTGGCCTCGAGATCCGCGTCGCCGGGCTCGACCCGTCCACCGGGGCACGACACCTCGCCGCTGTGGTTCCCGCCGCGGCTCGCGCGCTCGGTGAGCACCACGCACGCTTCGCCGGCATCGTCCGGGACGATGAGCACGAGGACCGCGGCCTCGCGCGGGGCTCCGGCGCCGAGCCGGACGGACGGCCGCGAGCGGTCGCCCCGGGCGACAACCGGCGCCAGCGCCGACGGTGGTGCCGGCAGCGTGTCCGGCGGCGAGGCGAGCCGTTCGGCGACCGCCTCGACCTTCATGCCGGGCTCAGTTGACGAGGCCGCCGTCGCGGTTCGATCCGCCGTCCAGGTCCGGCAGGTCGAGTGGCGTCCGGGCTCCGCGGACGCCGGCCCCCGCGAGCTCGCCGGACGCGGTCCTGGCACGTGCATCGCGGTGCTCGCCCGCATCGGCCACGACCGTCCTCGAGTCCGCCGAGAAGACGAGCGTGCCGCTGACCGGGTCGGCGTCGAGCTTGACCGTGTCACCGGGTCTGAACTCGCCCCGCAGCAGGGCGCGCGCCAGCGGGTTCTCGACGAGGCGCTGGATGGTCCGCTTGAGCGGCCGCGCGCCGAACGCCGGGTCGTAGCCCTCGCGCGCAATCAGCTCCCGCGCCGCCGGTGTCAGCTCGAGCGCGATCTCCTGGCCGGCGACACGCCGCTGCAGATCCGCGAGCAGGAGGTCGACGATGCGCGCCAGCTCCGCGTCGGTGAGCGCGTGGAACACGATCACCTCGTCGATCCGGTTGAGGAACTCCGGCCGGAACTGGAGGCGGAGCGTCTCCATCAGCTGGCGCCGCATGGCGTCGTGGTCCGCGGCCCCCCGTTCGGCCGCCGCCTGGATGTGCTGGCTGCCCACGTTGCTGGTCATGATCACGACGGTGTTCTTGAAGTCCACGGTCCGGCCCTGCGAGTCCGTCAGGCGACCGTCGTCGAGGACCTGGAGGAGGACGTTGAAGACGTCCTGGTGCGCCTTCTCGATCTCGTCGAGCAGGACGACCTGGTACGGCCGCCGGCGGACCGCCTCGGTCAGCTGGCCGCCCTCCTCGTAGCCGACGTAGCCGGGCGGCGCGCCGACCAGCCGCGAGACCGCGAACTTCTCCATGTACTCGCTCATGTCGATCCGGACCATCGCCTGCTCGTCGTCGAAGAGGAACTCGGCGAGCGCTCGCGCGAGCTCCGTCTTGCCGACGCCCGTGGGACCGAGGAACAGGAACGAGCCGATCGGACGGCGTGGATCCTTGAGCCCGGCGCGGGCCCGGCGCACGGCGTCCGAGACGGCCTCGATGGCCTCGTCCTGGCCGACCACACGCGCGTGGAGCCGGTCCTCCATCTGGATCAGCTTGGCCGTCTCGCCCTCCATCAGCCGCGTGACGGGGATTCCGGTCCAGGCCGCGACGATCTCCGCGATCGAGTCCGCCGTGACCTCCTCGCGCAGCAGGGAGCCCGGGCCCTGGAGCGTGGCCATGGCCGCCTCCTGCTCGGCCAGCCGCTGCTGCAGCTCGGGCAGCGTCCCGTACTGGAGCTTGGCGGCCGTCTCGTAGTCCGTCTCGCGCTG
The DNA here is from genome assembly GCA_030447745.1 of Chloroflexota bacterium. GTDB lineage: Bacteria > Chloroflexota > Limnocylindria > Limnocylindrales > CSP1-4 > JACDAV01. Next base: position 135,956 of record JAUJOH010000004.1, read on the forward strand.
GGCCTGCTCGACCCGCACCTGGAGCTGCTCGAGCTCCTCCTTGGTGGCCCGGATCGCGGCCAGGGCCGCCTTCTCGGCCTCCCAGCGCTGCTTCATGCCGCCCGCCTCCTCGGAGAGCTCGGCGAGCTCGCGCTCCAGCGCCTCGAGCCGGTTGCGTGACGCGTCGTCCGTCTCCTTTCGCAGCGCCTCGCGCTCGATCTCGAGCTGGATCCGGCGCCGCTCGAGCTCGTCGAGCTCGACCGGCATCGAGTCGATCTCCATCCGCAGGCGCGACGCGGCCTCGTCGACGAGGTCGATCGCCTTGTCCGGCAGGAACCGCTCGGTGATGTAGCGGTGTGAGAGCGTGGCCGCCGCCACGAGCGCCGAATCGGTGATCCGGACGCCGTGGTGGACCTCGTAGCGCTCGCGCAGGCCGCGCAGGATCGAGATCGTCTCCTCGACCGTGGGCTCGTCGACGAGCACCGGCTGGAAGCGACGCTCGAGCGCGGCGTCCTTCTCGATGTGCTTGCGGTACTCGTCGAGCGTCGTCGCGCCGATCGTGTGCAGCTCGCCGCGCGCGAGCATCGGCTTCAGCAGGTTGGAGGCGTCCATCGCGCCCTCCGCCGCCCCGGCCCCGACGACGGTGTGGAGCTCGTCGATGAACAGGATCACCTGGCCCTCGGCGTCCTTGATCTCCTTGAGGACCGCCTTGAGGCGCTCCTCGAACTCGCCCCTGAACTTCGCGCCGGCGATCAGCGCGCCGAGGTCCAGCGACACGACCCGCTTGTCCTTGAGCGTCTCCGGCACGTCGCCGCGGACGATCCGCTGGCCGAGCCCCTCGGCGATCGCCGTCTTGCCGACGCCGGGCTCGCCGATCAGCACGGGGTTGTTCTTGGTCCGCCGGCTGAGCACCTGGATGACCCGCCGGATCTCGTCGTCGCGGCCGATGACCGGATCGAGCCTGCCGGCCCGCGCCTCCGCGGTCAGGTCGCGGCCGTACTTCTCGAGCGCGGCGTACGTGCCCTCGGGGTTCTGCGAGGTGACGCGCTGGCCGCCCCGGACGCTCTGGAGCGCCTGCAGGATCGCCTCGCGTCCGGCGCCGTTGCGCTCGAGAAGCTGCTGACCCTCGCCGCCCACCTCGGCCACGCCCAGCAGCAGGTGCTCCGTGGAGACGTACTCGTCGCCGAGACGACGGGCCTCCTCGTGGGCCCGGTCGACGACGCGCCGGGCGCGCGGGTCGAGGGTCAGCGAGCCGCCCTTGATCCGGGCCCGTCGCGCGAGCGTGGAGGCGACCTCGTTGCGGAAGGCCACGACGTCCACGCCGAGCCGTCGGAGCGTCTCGGCGGGCACCCCCTCGTCGTCCTCGACGAGGGCCGCCAGCAGGTGCTCCGCGTCGAGCACCGGGCTGTCGAGGTTCTCGGCGGTCTGCTGTGCCCGCAGGACGGCCTGCTGGGCGCGTTCGGTGAAGCGATCGAGCTGCATGGTCCTGTCTCGTTAGCGCGGGTGGGTCTGGCGTGGGTTGGGTTGGCGGACGAGCTCCGCGAAGCGGCGCGCGGCCTCGCCGGCCTCGTCGGACAGCGCCGTCGGCAGGACGACGCGCGTCTTGACGTAGAGGTCGCCACTCCCCGTGTCGCGGAGGCGCGGCATGCCCTGGCCGGTCAGCCGGAAGGTCCGGCCGTTCTGCGTCCCCGGCGGGATGGTCAGCATCAGCCGGCCCTTGAGCGTCTGAACCGGCACCTCCGCGCCGAGCAGCGCCTCGCCCAGGGTGAGGGGTAGCTCACGTTCGAGGTCCGCGCCCCGCCGAGTGAAGACCGGATGCGGCCGGACGCGCACCGTGACCACGAGATCGGCGCCGTCCCCGCCCTTGCCGGTCAGGCGGATGCGGCTGCCGGTGTCGACGCCGCGCGGGATCGAGACTTCGAGCCGTCGCCCGTCGACCTCGACGAGCCGCGTCGTGCCGTGGAACGCCTCTTCCAGGGTCAGCTCCGCCGTGGCCTCCACGACGGCCGGCTGGCGGGCCCGCGGCGAACCCGTCCGGCCCGTGCCGTGCCCTCGACCGACGGCCGCGCCGTCGATCCCCATCTGGGCAAGGACGTCCTCGATGGAACCCCCCGCAGCGGAGCTGCCGCGACGGCGGGCCGATCCGCCGCGCCTCGCTCCGGAGGCAGGGCCGGCCGTGTCCGGTTCGGCGCCGCCGAACATCATCCGGAAGAAGTCGGAGAAGCCGCCGACGTCCTCGCCGCCGGAGGTCCGGAACTCGTAGCGGACGTTGCCACCCGAGCCGAAGCCGCCGAAGGGCGCACCCCCGTAGGCGCCGCCCGCTCCCGCTCCGGCGCCGGCGCGGCTGAGCGCCTCCCAGTTCGCGCCGAGCTCGTCGTACTGCTTGCGCTTCTCGGGGTCACCGAGGACCGCGTGAGCTTCGTTGACGTCCTTAAACCGCTGCTCGGCCGAGGTGTCGCCGGGCTTCACGTCCGGATGGTTCTGGCGCGCCAGCTTCCGGTACGCCTTCTTGATCTCGCTCTGGCTGGCGGTCCGTGGGACCCCCAGGATCTTGTAGTAGTCGCGGTATTCCATCCCGGAACCCTCAGCGGGTGGGTGTCACTCGCTCGCCGACGGCCGAGCCGATGCTCCGGCGAGCCATTCGGCGGAGGTTTCCGAGGCGGAGCTCCCGACTCGCGAAGCGAGGAGTCGCAGCGCCATCGGCCCGACGTTTCCGCCGACGATGACCGGCGGCTGCTCGGTCGTCGGGAAGGTCGACCGGCGCACGCGGGACTCGCCCTCCGGCTCCGGATCGAGCGGCCGGTCGCGGTCGACGACCGTCGGCGGCTCGACCGCGAGCGGCTTCGGCTTGCGCCGGAGCGCAGCGCTGAGCACCTGCTCCATCGACTCGGCGAGGATGAGCTTGATCTGCTTGCGGATCTCCTCCGGCACGTCACGGAGGTCCTTCTCGTTCTTCCTGGGCAGGATCACCACGCCGGCACCGGACAGGTGCGCGGCGAGGATCTTCGACTTGAGGCCGCCGATCGGGAGGACCCGACCGCGGAGCGTGATCTCGCCGGTCATGGCGACGTCCTTGCGGACGGCGATGCCGGTCAGCGCGCTGACCATGGCCGTGGCCATCGTCACGCCGGCCGACGGGCCGTCCTTCGGGATCGCGCCGGCCGGGACGTGAATGTGCAGCGTGTTGCGCTCGAACTTCTCGCGCGGGATGCCGAGGATCGCGGCGTTGGCCCGGATCCACGACAGCGCGGCGCGCGCGGACTCCTTCATCACGTCGCCGAGCTGGCCGGTCAGGATGAAGTCCTCCTTGCCCTCCATCATGGTGACCTCGACCGCGACGACGTCGCCACCCACCTCGGTCACGACGAGGCCGGTCGCGGCACCCGTCTGATCCTCCGCCTCGAGCTCGCCGTACTCCCAGCGCGGCGGGCCGAGCAGCTCGACGAGCTTCTTGTGGTCGACGACGGTCTTGCGCTTGCGACCCTCGGCCACCGTGCGCGCGACCTTGCGCATGATGTTGGCCAGCTCACGCTCGAGGTTCCGGACGCCGGCCTCCTTGGTGTAGGCCTGGACGAGCTCGGTCATGGCCTCGTCCGTGATCCGGACGTGCTTCTCGCGCAGCCCGTGGTTCTCCATCTGCTTCGGGATGAGGAACCGCTTGCCGATTTCGATCTTCTCCTGCTGGGTGTAGCCGGGCAGCTGGATGACCTCCATCCGGTCGCGCAGCGGGGCCGGGATGGGGTCGATCAGGTTGCCCGTCGCGATGAAGAGGACCTTCGAGAGGTCGAACGGCACCTCCAGGTAGTTGTCCTGGAAGGTGTTGTTCTGCTCCGGGTCGAGCACCTCGAGCAGGGCGGACGACGGGTCGCCGCGGAAGTCCATCCCGATCTTGTCGACCTCGTCGAGCATGAAGACCGGGTTGTTGGTGCCGGCCGTCTTGAGGTTCTGGATGATCCGCCCCGGGAGCGCGCCGATGTACGTGCGCCGGTGGCCGCGGATCTCGGCTTCGTCGTGGATCCCGCCCAGGCTCATCCGCACGAACTTGCGGCCCATCGCCCTGGCCACGCTCTTGCCGAGCGAGGTCTTGCCCACGCCGGGCGGCCCAACGAGCGCGAGGATGGGGCTCCGGATGGTGTCAGCGAGCGATCGCACCGCGAGGTACTCGAGGATGCGCTCCTTGACCTTCTCCAGGCCGTAGTGGTCCTCGTCGAGGATCCGGGCGGCCTCCCTGATGTCGAGCTGGTCGTCCGTCGCCAGGTTCCACGGCAGCCCGACGAGCCAGTCGACATACGTCCGGATGACGCCGACCTCCGGCGAGGCGGACGGGATCCGGCTCATCCGGTCGATCTCCTTGATCGCCCGGGTCCGGACCTCGTCCGGCATGCCGGCCTGCTCGACCTTGTCGCGCAGCTCGTTGATCTCCGCCTGCTGCGGATCGTCCTCGCCGAGCTCGCGCTGGATGGCCTTGAGCTGCTCGCGCAGGAAGTACTCGCGCTGGGTCTTGTCCATCTCCGACTTGACTTCGCTCTGGATCCGGCCCTTGAGCTCGAGGATCTCGACCTGACGGGCGAGGAAGTTGCTGACGAGCTTGAGCCGCTCGACGACGTCGATCGTCTCGAGCAGCTCCTGGCGCTGCTCCGTCGTCATGTCCGGGCTGTAGGCGACCATGTCCGCCAGCAGCCCCGGCTCGCTGATGTTCCGGGCGGCGAGCGCCGTCTCCGGCGGCACCGGCGCGCCGTTGGCGACGTACTGCTCGATCTGCGCCTGGACGGTGCGCATCAGCGCCTGCACCTCGACCCCGCTCGGGCTCTCGTCCGTCAGTTCCTCGATCGAGGCCCGCAGGAACGGGCTCGCCTGGGTGAAGCCGTGCAGGCGCAGACGGGCCTGGCCCTGGACGATCGCCCGGACGGTGCCGTCCTGGAGCTGGACCACCTGGGCGATCTTGGCGAGGGTCCCGACGCCGTACAGCTCGGACGGGTCGGTGATGTCTTCCTGCTCTGCCTGGCGCTGCGTGACGAGGGCGATGGGTCCGCCTTCGGCGACCGCGGCGTTGAGCGCGTTGACGCTCTTCTCGCGGCCAACCTGGAGCGGGACGATCATCTCGGGAAAGATGACCGTCTCCCGGAGCGCGACGAGCGGCAGCTCGCGCGTCGTGCGAACGGGCTGCGGCTCCGCTGCCGGGGTGGACGGTCGCTTGGCCATTGGGTTCTCCATTCGGTGGGATCGAGGTGCGGGGTCGAGGTGCGGGGTCGAGGTGCGGGACGCTGGCGCTGTGCTAGCGGGCCGCCCGGGCGGCGGCCTTGGTGGTGGTGGTGGTGGTGGTGGTGGGCTCGGGCTCCTCGCCGGCGTGCGCCGTCCCTTCGGTGTAGAGGTGCTCGAGGATCCGTGTCCCCAGGCGCTCCTCCAGCTCGAAGAGAATCCGGACGCCCGCCAGATTGACGCCGAGGTTCTGTGTCAGGTGCCGGATCCAGAGCACCCGGCGGATATCGTTCTCGCTGTAGAGGCGGATGTTGGACGGCGTTCGCGCCGGGCAGACCAGGCCCTCTTCCTCGTAGATCCGCAGGGTCCGCGGGTGCACGCTGACGATGCTCGCCGCCACGCTGATCACGTAGACGGGTCGCTGCGGGTCCTGGCCCGGCCGGCGCTGCGCCACCCGCTCAGGCCTGCTCCGTCGGGGCGCTCGAGGCGCCTGCGTCGGTGCTGGAACCGCCATCGCCGTTCGTCGAAGGGCTGATCCGGATCTGGCGGGGCTTGACCTGCTCCGCCTTGGGGATCCGCAGGGTGAGGACGCCGTTCTCGAACGTCGCCTCCGCGCGATCCGGCTCGAGGCCGCTCGGCAGACTCACCGACCGGCTGAACTCGCCGCGCCGGATCTCCTGGACGAGGTAGCCGCCTTCGCTGCCCTCGCGCTCGTTGGCGCTGGTGGCGCGGATGGTCAGCGTCCCGTCCTCGACCGTGATCTCGACATCGTCCGGCCGGACGCCCGGCAGGGCCGCCTCGACGACGAGCGCGTCCGTGGTGGTCGAGATGTCCAGCGCCAGCGGGCCGCCCTCCTGGACGGACGAGCCCCAGCCGCCGCGCGGTCGCACGTAGCTGTCTTCAAGAAGCCGATCCATCGCCTGGCGGAGCGAGAGAAGCTCGCCGAACGGCGAGGGACGGCGGGAGATCGTCATGATCCGCCACCTCCGTGTTGCTGTGGGTCCGACAACGGACGTGCCCCCGTTGTGGGCACGCGGGCATGCTAGAACGCTGCCAATGTCGTTGTCAAGGTTCGCGGGTGCCACACCCGCAGCCATGTTGTGTCATCGGGCGACGACGGGCTGACCCGCCGGCTCGCCCGCGATGACGGCGCCCACGACGCGCCAGGAGGTCACCGGACCGAAGGGTCCGGCGGCGGTCGAGCCGGCCGCGGGCCGGAGCTCCGCGACCCCGACCCGCTCGACGGTCACGAGTCGCTGCGACGTCGTCGGCAGGAGCCCGAACAGCTGCTCGCGGCTGACCTGCCGGCGGGCGACCTCGAGCGCGAAGGCGCGGCCACCGCCCGGCGTTGCGCCGATATCGGTCCAGCGGAGACCGTCCAGCGGGCGCGCCGGATCCGTCTCGGCATCCGGGACGGCGGCCTCGATCCGGACCAGGGTGTTCGTGAGGGCCGTCGTCTGGCGGCTCCACGCCACCTCGAGCGCGCGGGCCGAGGCGGGCGGCGTGACGAACCGCGTCAGCGCTGCCTCGGCGCGAACGGCGCGCCAGTCGGCGAGGTACGCCTCGAGGGCGAGGGCCGGGTCCGCACCGCGGGCGGCGACGACCCAGAAGCCGCTGCACAACGCCAGGACGAGCGGCGTCAGCCAGAGCAGGTCCGCGCCGCCGCCGCCCGGCGGCGCGCCGAGCGCCGCTCGCCGCCGCCGCGCCCGATGCCAGGCGTGGACGGCGATGGCGACCCAGGCAACGGCGATCGCGACGCCGAGGGCGAAGACCAGCGGCGCGCTCGTACCGCCGGCGTGCGGGGCCGCCGCGGCCAGCAGCCCGAGCACCGCCAGCTGGATCGCCGGGCCGAGGCGCCAGCGCCCGTCGCCGGCGGCCAGCTGCCCCCAGCCCCAGACGACGAGCGATCGGCGGAGCGCCCCGTCCGCGGAGACGACCCGGGAGGGGAGGTAGTCACCGAGGACCGGCGGCCGCTTCCGGACCGGGGTGTCGAGCTCGCTCGCAGGTGGCTCGCCGGCGACCGGCGCGGTGGCCTCGCGACGCGGGGGCGCCTGGTCCGTCCGCCTGGGGCTCGCCGTCGCGCCGCCGCGTGGCGGTGTCGCGCGACCGCCCGGGTCAGCCGGCGTCGACGGCCTCCGCCTCGCCGATGAGCTGGCCGTGGAGCAACGCCTCGCACTCCGTCTTGCCGATCGCGATCACCTTGTCGCCCTCGCGGAGCACGGTGTCCGGGCGCAGCGGCGCGGCCACGCCCGCGCGGATCAAGGCGAACAGCGAGCATCCCTCCGGGATGTCCAGGTCCTTGGTCGCCCGGCCCACCGCCGGCGACCCGGCCTGGAGGTGCGCCTCGATCAGCTCGAGCTCGCCTTCGCCGAGCGCCGCCAGGTGCAGCAGCTCGTGGACGGGGATGTCCTGCTCGATGGAGCCCAGGATCATCCGGGTGGGGCTGATGATCTCGTCGACACCGAGGTGCTTGAACAGGCGCTCGTTCTTTGGGTTGTTCACGCGCGCGATGGTGCGGCCGACGTCGAAGTGGTGGCGCGCCATCTGGCAGATCACGAGGTTGTCCTCGTCGTCGCCGGTGACGGCGGCGACGATGTCAGCGCGGTTGGCGCCCGCGTCAGCGAGGTACTTGCCCTCGCAGCCGTCGTGCGGCATCACGACCGATCCGATCTCGTCCGCGATCTGGTCCGCGCGAGCCCGGTCCTTCTCCATCAGCACGACCTCGTGGCCGTTCTCGATCAGCTCCCGGGTCAGGTAGTAGCCGACCTTGCCGCCACCGACCACCAGCACGAACATCGCTCAGCCCTCCCGGACGCCGACGGCGCCTCCGGCGACGCCGGCCGGCGCCTCCGGCTCGTGGTGCTCCCCGCCGTCGTGCGTGCCACTCGGCGCAAGGATGCCCGGCAGCCCCGATCCCGTCAGGCCGAGGTACGCCGCGACCGCGTCCGTCATCAGCGTGGTCCGGCAGAGCGTCGCCAACCCGAGGTCGGCGTAGGCCGCGGCGCGCAGCGGGTCGTTGATCTTCGCGATGATCCGCCTCGCGCGCAGCGCCTCGACCGCCACCTGGGCCGCCATCACGTTCCGGTTGTCGCCCTCGGTCAGGGCGAGGAAGACGTCGGCCTCCTCCGCCCCGGCCCGGCGCAGCGTGTCCTCGTCCGTCCCGTCGCCGCGGATGGCGCTGCCCGAGAAGCTCGGCGGCAACCGGTCGAAGGCTCGCGTCGCGACGTCGATGATGATCACCTCGTGCCCGGCCCGATCGAACAGCTCGGCGAGGGTCGCGCCGACGCGCCCGCACCCGACGATGACCGTCTTCACGATGCCTCCTGCGGCATGGGGTCCCGCACCACCCAGACGGCGCACGGGGCGTTCTTCAGGACGTACGGGATGGTCCGGCCCATCGCGAAATCGCCCCCGAACCGCTTGCGGAAGGGGAGGCCGACCACGACCAGGTCCGCTGCTCGCTCGGTTGCCTCGTCGACGATCGCCGCGCCGACGTCGCGCGCCTGGAGCAGGACGGTCTCGAGCGGCTGACGCTGGCGCTCCGCCACGCCCTCCGCCAGGTCGAGGATCCGCTGCGCATCGTCCGACGAGCCGGCGATGTCCGCGTCCAGCGGCAGCGTCCAGTTGATCTCCACGACGTGGACGCCGATCAGCTCGGCGCGGGCCGGCCGGGCGAGCTCGGCCACGAGCCGCACGATGACGGCGTCGCTCGGTGCGCCGTTGAGGGCGACCAGGGCGCGGGTAAAGGCGGGTCGGTGCTGTTCGGGCACCTCGCGTGGCTTCCTCGGATGGGGCGGGGACGCTGCGCGTCCCGGGGCTCCCGATGCTACAGCGTCGGGCGGAGCGCGTCCTCGCCGCCCGCGGCGCGAAGCTCCGATGCGGCGGAGGGCCCTCGACCGGCGCCCGCTGCGAGGCCGTGGGCCCTAGGCCGCTCGCCGGTATGGGATGTCGGCGACGACCGTGTGCTCGCGCCCCAGCAGGGCCCGCTTGAGCCGGCGCGCCGTCTGGTTGTAGAGCAGCCGGTCCCACCAGTGGCGCGCCACGTACTCCGGCAGGACGACGATCGTCACCGGCGCCGGGCGGTCCGGCGGCCAGGCCTGGTCGAGCACATCGAGGTATGCGAGCACCGGTCCGATCAGTGCCCGGTACGGGGACTGGACGATGACCAGCGGTACGTTCGGGATCTGCCGCTCCCACCGCTCCCGGAGCACCTCGGCCTCGTCCGGGTCGACGGTCACGAAGACGGCGCGCACGTCGTCCGCGATCGAGCGGCCGAAGATGACGGCCTGGATGACGGCCCGGTTGATGCCGTTGACCGGGATGACGACGCGCTCCTCGCGTTGCGGCCCGGCGATGACGAGGTCCTCTCGGACGTGGAGCTCCGTGGCCTGGGCGTCGTACTCGCGGCGGATGAAGACCATCAGCGCGACCAGGGTTGGGATCAACAGGATCACGAACCAGGCCCCGCTGGTGAACTTGACGCTCGTCACGACGATGGCGACGATCCCGGTCGCCAGGCAGCCGACCGCGTTGACGGCGAGCCGGTAGGCCCAGCCCGGGGGGCGGCCTCGCCACCAGTGCCGGATCATGCCGGCCTGGCTGATCGTGAAATCGATGAACACGCCGACGGCGTACAGCGGGATCAGCGCGTGCGTGTCTCCGCCGACCGCGATGACGAGACCGCCGGCCACCAGGCCGAGCAGGATGATCCCCGTCGAGAACGCGAGGCGGTCGCCGCGGAACGACAACTGGCGCGGGAAGAAGCCGTCCTGGGCGAGCACCGCGGCGAGGCGCGGGAAGGCGGCGAAGGACGTGTTCGCGGCCAGGAACAGCAGCAGCGCTGTGAATGCCTGGAAGGCGTAGAACGCAACCGAGTCGCCGTAGATGATCCGGGCGACCTGGGCGATGACGGTCTGCTTCGGTTCGTCGATCGGGTAGATCGCGTAGTTCGTGGCGAGGAAGGTGATGCCGATGAACAGCACGGCGAGGATTGCCGCCATCGCCATCAGCGTGCGAGCCGCGTTGCGCGACTCGGGCGGCTGGAAGGCGGGCACGCCGGTCGCGATCGCCTCGGTGCCGGTGAGCGCCACGGCCCCGGAGGCGAAGGCGCGCAGCAGGAGCACGGCACCCACCGCCTGGGCCGTCCCGGTCGTCGCCTCGACGACCTCCGGCGGCGGCGCCTGGTTGCCCTCGCCGAGCGCGAGGATCCGGTAGGCGCCGACGGCGATCATGGCCAGCGCGGAGAACAGGAAGAGGTAGGTCGGGACGGCGAAGATGTTGCCGGCCTCGCGGACCCCGCGCAGGTTGGCCAGGGTGATCAGCGCCAGCGCCGCGAGGCCGATCTCGACCCGGACGGGGTCCAGCGCCGGCGCGGCGGAGACGATCTGCTCGACCGCCGACGAGGTCGACACCGCGGCGGTCAGGTTGTAGTCGATCAGCAGGGCGGAGGCGGCGATCAGCGAGGCCAGCCGCCCGAAGTTGGCCTTGGAGACGGAGTACGAGCCGCCGCCGCTCGGGTAGGCGATGCAGACCTGCCGGTAGCTGAAGGCGACCACGGCGAGGAGGGCAGCAATCGCGATCGCGACCGGGAGCGCGAGCCCCACGGCAAACGCCCCGAACCCGGCGATCGAGAAGGCCAGGATGACCTCCTCGGTCGCGTAGGCGGACGACGAGATCGCGTCGGAGCTGAAGATGGCCAGCGCCTTCTTCTTCGACAGCCGCTCGCCGATCTCCTCCTCGGAGTGGAGCGGCCGCCCGATCGCGATCGCCTTGAGACGCGCGGTCAGCCGGCCGGCGCCCGTGGTCGGAGCGCTCGCGGCCCGCTTCGCCACGAGCTGGTTCGGGCCGGTGTAGCGGAAGTACGCTGAGTGCGGCCGCTGGACCCGAACGCGACGGTCGCCGAGCTTCCGGCCGTGGATCGGCCGGCGGCCGCCGATCATGCGGCGCGCCGGGGGCTGACCGAGGGACCCTGATCGCAGCGGCGCGACGCTGCCGCTTCGCCCTCAGATGCCGTGGCCGAGCCTCCCGACGAGGCGGGCCGGCAGACCTGCGCTTGTCATCGCCGCCTGCACCGCGGCGACGTCGTACGTGACGCGGTGCCAGCTGCAGCGCGCGGCCTCCGTGTCGATCACCAGCCAGCTCGCCGTCGGATCACCGTCGCGCGGCTGTCCGACGCTGCCCGGGTTGAGGAGCATCGTCCGGCCGTCCAGCGGCATCTCCGAGCCGGCTGCCGGACTGATCGCCTCGACCCGCCCGTCGTCGTCCCGGAAGGCGACCGGCACGTGGGTGTGGCCGTGGAGGCCGTACGGCGTCTCGAGCGCCGCGAGGTTCGCCCGGGCGACCGGCACGGACGTGATGTACTCCCAGATCGGGTCGCGTGGGCTCGCGTGGACGAGCGTGAAGTCGCCCTCGGTCCGGCGCTCCGGCTGCGCTTCGAGCCAGGCCCGGGTCACCGGCGAGATCTCGTCGCGCGTCCACTCCATGGCAGCGCGGGCATCGGGGTTGAAGTACTCGATCTCGCGACCGCCGCACGCGGCGGCGTCGTGATTGCCCCGAACGCCGACGGCCTGGAGGCCGGCGAGGCGGTCCACGACGCCGTCCGGGTCCGGTCCGTAGCCGACGACGTCACCGAGGTGCCACACTGCGTCGACCCCGTCGAACGCAGCGATCACCGCGTCGAGCGCGACCAGGTTGGCATGGATGTCCGACAACACGGCGACGCGCATCGCGGGTCAGCGTAGCAGGGCCGCTACCACGGCCGCCGCCTTCGCGGCGGAAGATATCCGGGGCCGGCGGCAGGTCCTGGAAGCGCGTCGGGAGCGGGTCTCACGGCCGGCCCGGGTACCTCTCGTGTGAACCCGCGACCGTCCCGCGCAGAGCCGCTCCCGGCGTCGTGTGCTGCGCACCGCGGGCTGGCTCGGTCTTCCCGGACTCGTTCGGTTCGCGGCCCGGGTCTCCCCGTGCCCCTCGCGAGCCTGGTTACTCTTGCCGTGCGCCCCAGTGCGGATGGCGGACGCTACGGGGCCCCGGGACCGCTGTCAACGCGGTTATCCACGAATCCAGGTGGCGGGTGTGCGAGTGTGGACAACGCCGGCTCGACGACCGAGCTTTCCACGCTCCGTCGGTCAGCCGGAGCGCGAGTTCGCGCGCACCGGCCGGCCGAGAGTCCGTCGGACGACGTCGATGACCTCGTCGACGTACTGGTCCGCGTCGCCTCGCTCGGCCGCCGTCCGGACGCAGCCCTGGACGTGGTCCTCGAGCAGGAGGATCGAGAGCGCGTCGACGGCGGCGCGAAGGGCGGCCGTCTGCTGGAGGATGTCGACGCAATACTCCTCGCGCTCGATCATCCGCGCGATCCCCCGAACCTGGCCCTCCATCCGGCTCAGCCGGCGGACGAGCTGCGCCTTGTCGCGGCTGTAGGAGTGGCGGAAGTGCGTCGTATCGGTGGGGTCGGAGCGTGTCGTCGGGGTCGCCATTCGGCGGCTCGTCCTCTGGAGCGGGTGGGAAAGACCGATGATACCCACGGGGGGTATGGCACCGCAACCGGGCCGGCCACCCGAACGCGGGTGATCACCGACGTGGCGCTGGAGCGGACCGGTAGACTGGGCGGCGATGGATCCACGGGACCGTCCCTCCGACCTCGTAGACGGTGCCGAGTGCGGCGCGTGCGGGCGGCCCGTACCCCGGCGGGACGTCCGCCTCCTCGCCAGCCGCGACGACCTGGCCTTCGCCGAGCTGCCGTGCGCGGCATGCGGCAGCGTCAGCCTGGCGATCTTTGTCGGGCGCGACGCGGGTGGCGCGGTCGTGCCGGGAGCGTCCGGGGCGGCCGCCGTCGGCGGCGATGACGTGCTCGACATGCACCTCCTGCTCGAGGGCTGGACCGGCGACCTGCGCGGACTGCTCGGCGGCTCGACCGACGGGACGCCCGGCAGCCAGTGACCAATCCGGCCCCGCCGCCGACGTCCGGCTCGTCAGTCCCGGCGGATGCCCGTCCGGCGTTCGCCCACGCCAGCGAGGCGGAGATGGCGCGGATCCTCGACTTCTACGCCGTGCGCTGGGTGTACGAGCCGGACACCTTCCCGATCCTGTGGAACCTGGACGGCGACGTGGTGGAGAGCTTCTCACCGGACTTCTGGCTGCCGGACCTGGGCCTCTACCTCGAGATGACGACGCTCAGGCAGCGGCTGGTCAGGAAGAAGAACCGGAAGCTCCGGCGGCTCCGGGAGCTCTACCCGGATGTCCGGGTGAAGCTGTTCTACGCCCGGGACTTCCGGGCGCTGATGCTGAAGTACGGCAAGCTTGCGCTCGTCGACGCCCTGTCGGGGACGCCCGGTCAGGTCGTCGGACGGCGCCGCCCGGCGCTCCCCGCGCGCGTCGACCTGGCCACCCTGGAGGTCGCCTCGATCGACGCCGCGGCGATCGTGGCTCCGGTCGACGGCGCGCCGATCGCCGTCCTGTCGGTGGAGGGCGGGAATTCGCTCGAGGCATCACCCTGCCGGCCCGTCAACCGGCCACCGACTCCGAGACGCCGTCCGACCCGACGGCCGAGGCCGTGACGGAAGCGCGGGCCGCCGCGGCTGGATCGCGCGCTGCGGCTCCGCGCGACCCCGGTTCGGCGCGCGTCGGCTCAGCGCGGCGGCGCGGCGCCGGTCGTCGGGCGCGCCGGCGGCACGCGGCTGAGCGCCGCGTCACGACGTGATCCGGCCCGTCGACCTCGTCGCCGACATCGGCGAGATCCTCGTCCCGGAGGCGCACATCCAGGCCAAGGTCGCCGAACTGGGCGCACGCATCAGCGCCGATTACACGGACCGGCAGCTGACGCTCGTGAGCGTCCTCAAGGGGTCCCTGCCGTTCATGGCGGACCTGATGCGCGCGATCACGATCCCCGTCCGGATCGACCTGATGGAGGTCAGCTCGTACGGTGGCACGGCCACGGAGTCGTCGGGTCTCGTGCGGATCCTGAAGGACCTGTCGGCGAGCATCGAGCGCGAGGACGTCCTGATCGTCGAGGACATCGTCGACACCGGGTTGACCCTCAACTACCTGATTCGCTACCTGCGGGGCAAGAACCCGGCCACGCTCCGGATCTGCACGCTGCTCGACAAACCCGCGCGGCGGCTCGTCGACATCCCGATCGACTACGTGGGGTTCACCATCCCGGACCAGTTCGTCGTCGGCTACGGGCTCGACTACGGCGAGGTGTACCGAAACCTCCGCTTCGTCGGCGTCCTGAAGCCCGAGGTCTACTCGGAGCCCGCATGACCCTCCACCGCGGCCCCCTGAGCCGCGGCCGGCGACCGCGACCGTGGCGGCGGCCGTGGTGCTCGTCGCCTGTTTGCTCCCTTGGTACACGTTCGTTGGCGACCTGCCGCGCCTCCCGTTCGGGGCGTTCGACGGCAGCGGGATCCTCGCCTTCATCGCCGCGCTCGCAACGCTCGCGCTCGTTGCCCTGCCGTATGCCGCCGGCGACTCGCCCGCTCGCGCGGACCGCGGGCTGGCGTACGCGCTGCTGGCCGGGCTGGCGGTGCTCGGGATCCTCCTCTGGCCGCTCGGCTTCATCGATCAGCCGGCGGGCCTGCTGCCGAACCGTGCGCTCGGCTTCTGGCTAGCCGTCCTCGGGACGGTGGGGCTGATTGCGGCCGCCCGCGACATCTCGCGCGAGCGGCCACTGCGCCGGCGGTAGGCTCGAGCGCGCTCCGGCGCTGACGTCGGCTGCGGGTCGCCACGCCGGACCCGGCGGCCGTCACGGCGCGGATGTCCGCCAGGCACGTGGCAGGTAGTTGTCCGGGGCACCGAAGGTGCCGACGGCCACGAGGTCGCCGCCCACGCCGACCACGGCGGCCGGTTCGGCCTGCGCGAGGGAAGGCTGGACCGGCGCTCGGTCCCACTCGAGCCCGTCCCTCGACCGCCAGCTCGTGCCCTGGCCGAACTGGAGACCGACCCAGTTGCCGATCGCGACCAGCTCGTCGCCGGAGACGACGACGTCCGTCATCCGGATCTTGCCGCCGTTCGGGTGGCGGCGCGACGCCTCGTCCGGGGCGCTCGTCCAGGCGCTCCCGTCGACGGACAGCCAGGCCATCGCCAGCCGCTCGTCCGGGTCAGACCCGACCGCGACGAGCGAGCCATCTGGCCGTGCGGCGACCGAGACGGCGAGCCCGCGGGCGAGCGCCTCGTCGTCGACCCGTTCCGCCGCACCGCCGGCCGCCGATCGCCATGCGACCGAGGCCGTCGGACGGTGCGCCGGCCCGGTCGTCGCGACCGCGACCCACCCGCGGCTCGACACCGCGATGTCGCGGATCTCGGCAGCGTCCGGCCGGGGCAGCTCGACCGGGCGCCACGTGATCCCGTCGCCCGAATGCCACAGCCGCGCGTCCCGCTCGCCGATCTCCGGCCCGGCGGAGCCACCGGCCAGGAAACCGTCCGCGACCGGCACCACGCTCGTCATCCGCTCCGCCAGGTCACCCGAGACCGGGACCCGGTGGAGCGTCCACGCCCGACCGTCGGCCGATGTCCGGCCGCCGCCTCCCGCCCCGCGCGCCCGACCGCCAGCCAGCCGCGGCCGCGGGCCGCGGTCACCGCCACGGTGAAGGACTGCGGCGGCGCCTCGAGGCGCGACAGGCGCCACGTCCGAGGTCGCTGGACGACCAGGCCAGCGGCTGCCACGTCCCCCGCAGGCCGGCCGACCCAACCATGACCGCCCGCCGCCCATCGGTCGCGACGCCGGTGACGAGGACCTGGCCGGGAAGTGGCCCGGGTGGCCCGCCGTCCCGGGTCCGGCCGGTCCCGTCGGGAGGTCGGACGGAAGCGCGACCGCCTCGTCGGGTGTCTCGACGACCGTCACCGCCGCCCACGTCAGGCCGGGCACGGCCGACGCCGTCGGTGACGGTTTCGGCGACGGCCGGGCGGGTGCGGCGGTCTCGGCGGAGGGCGTGCCGGCCGTGGTGGCGGGCGACCGTGTCGGGCCGCGCGCAGCCTGGCGCCGCGATCGACACGGCGAGGGCCGCCGCGGTCAGCCGGAGGCGCACGAGCGGTGTCACGGCGATGAGTGTCGGGCAGCCACGGCGGCGCCGCAACGGAACCACCGTCGCGTGGCGGTGGACGAGCGCCCGACCGCGGGAGTCCCCGCAGATCGCCGGTCCATCGGCGGCCGTCGCTCCCCTCGCGGGGTCACGGCGGTCGGTGATGGCCGGCTGGGCCTGCCGCGGCTGGTCGACGTCACGAGCGCGAACGCGGCGCGGATCTTCGGCCTCGCGGAAAGGCGCGATCCGCATCGGCGCCGACGCAGATCTGGCGATCGTCGATCCCGATCGACCGGGGACGATCGACACCAGCCCGGTGGCTGACGCGGTCACGCGCCACGGGCGCGATCTGGCACGGCGGGAGGGTCACGGCGGCCGTCCTCGGCACGATCATGCGTGGCCGGATCGTCGTCCGGAACGGTGAGCTGGTCGGACCGCCCGGCTGGGGCCGCCTCGTGCGACCGCTCGCGGCGTCCGGCGGTCAGCCGCCGGGGCCGGTGATCCGTCGGTTGGCGCGACGAGCTCTCCACCAAGCCCGCCGTCGACCTCGAACGCCCACCAGAGCCGACGGCCGGCCTCGTCGTCGACCCGGAACACGTAGCGCCCCACCGGCCAGCCCTCTCCCGTTCCGCCGTCCGGCGGCGACCACAGCCGGCCGAGCCGCGTCTCGCCGCGGGACGGCACCACCTGCCGGAGGGCGATCGGCTCGGCGGACCCGGCGACCACGCGCCAGGCGGTGACGCGGACGGAGCCGGCCAACCGGTTCGGCCCGGACACCGGGGCGCAGAACCCCGCGGCCTCCACGCGCACGCCGGCCAGGGGGACCGGCTCGATCGTCGGGTCCAGCGGGCCGTACGCCTCGACCGGTTCCATCGCCCGCCAGACGCGGACCGTCCGATCGCGCCACGTCTCGCTCGAGGCGCTGCGCCAGGTCGCCGGACCCAGGCACCACGACCGCATCTCGGCGTCGGCCTCGCTGTGCGGCGCTGACGCCGCGGGTCGCGTCGGCACGCGGTGTGAGGGGACGGATCCCCGGGCGGAAGCGGCCGGGATCGTCGCCGCTCCGGAGCCGGGTCGCGGCTCGGGCGGGCTCCACGGCTTGGCGACGACCAGACCGAGCGCGAGCGCGGCGAGCACCGCCCAGCGACCAAGGCGCCGGGGTGCCGACCCGACACGCACTGGCTCGAACCGCGTCGTGGGGCGCTGTCCGGGCTCGTCGTCGCCGTCCATCCGTCATCCGCCGGCCGCACCGGCCGGCCCACCGGGCGGCCTTCGGTCAGTCCTCGCCGAGGTACGCCTTGCGGACCGATTCGTTCGACGCCACGTCGGCCGCCGAACCCGCCAGCACGACGTGCCCCGTCTGGAGCACGTACGCCCGATGGGCGACGTTCAGCGCCTGTTGGGCATTCTGCTCCACGAGCAGGATGGTCGTGCCCTGCTCGTTGATCTCCCGGATGATCGAGAAGATCTGCTGGACCAGGATCGGCGACAGGCCGAGCGACGGCTCGTCGAGCAGCAGGAGGCGCGGCCGTGACATGAGCGCGCGCGCGATGGCGAGCATCTGCTGCTCGCCGCCGGAGAGCGTCCCGCCCTGCTGGTTGACCCGCTCCCGGAGCCGCGGAAAGAGCGTCATGACTCGCTCGAGCTCCGGCCCGATCTCCTTCTGGTTCCGGGTGAACGCGCCCATCTGGAGGTTCTCCTCGACCGACAGGCGTGAGAAGATCCGGCGCCCCTCGGGCGCGTGGCCGATGCCGGTCCGGACGAGGTGGTGGGCCGCCGTGCGCGAGATGTCCGATCCCTCGAACAGCACCCGGCCTTCGCGCGGGTGCAGGAGCCCGGAGATCGTCTTGAGGGTCGTCGTCTTGCCGGCGCCGTTCGCGCCGATCAGCGTCACGACCTCGCCCTGCTCGACCTCGATCGACACGCCCTGGAGCGCGTGGATGTGCCCGTAGTACGTGTGGACGTCGTCGAGCATGAGCATCGGGCCGCGTGTTGCCGGCGCGGTGGCGACCGGCGCCGTGGCCGTCATGCTGCCGGCGCCCCGAGATAGGCCTCGACGACGCGCGGGTTGCGCCGCACCTCGTCCGGGGTGCCCTCGGCGATCTTCTCGCCGTGGTCGAGCACCGTGACGCGATCGCTGATGCCCATGACGACCTTCATGTCGTGCTCGATCAGCAGGATGGTCAGCCCGAGCTCCGTCCGCAGCTTGTTGATGAGGGCCATCATCTCCTGCGTCTCGCGCGGGTTCATGCCGGCCGTGGGTTCGTCGAGCAGGAGCAAGGCCGGATCGCTGCCCAGCGCGCGCGCGACCTCGAGCCGACGCTGGTCGCCGTAGGGCAGGTTCTTGGCCAGCTCCCCGTCCCGGTCCCGGAGGCCCACGAGGTGGAGCAGCTCGCGGGCGCGGATCTCGGCGCGCGCCTCCTCGGCGCGATCCTTGGGCGTCGAGAGCATCGCATCCCACCAGTTCGCCTTGAGCCGGCAGTGCATCCCGACGAGCACGTTCTCGAGGGCCGTCATGTTGTGGAACAGCCGGATGTTCTGGAACGTCCGGCCGAGGCCGGCCTCGACCATGTCGTTCGGGCGGGAGCTCCGGAAGATGCCGGCCCGGACGAGGAGCCGCCGGTACCAGAGGGGCCTGGCCACGGCTCCCAGGAGCATCACGATCAGCAGCAGCAGGGCGACGAAGCCCAGCGCGACGACGGCCGTCACGGGCGCTCGGGCCAGCCCAGCCCCCGCGGCGACCAGCGCCATGACGGCGGCCGGCCCGACCCACAGGAACGGCTCGAGGAACGCCCGGTGCGTCCGCGCGATCATCTGGCGGCCACGGAACCGGATCGCGCCGGCGGTCGGGTCGTAGATGCCGGCGATGATGTTGAAGAACGTCGTCTTGCCGGCACCGTTCGGTCCGATGAGGCTCACGATCGAACGCTCCGGGATCGTGAAGTCGATCCCGTTGACCGCCACGAGGCCGCCGAACCGCTTGGTGACCCGGCGCGCGTCGAGCAGGTTTGCGTCGGTCATGATCGGTCGTCTCCGTAGGGGCGCGCCGTGTCCTCGTCGGAGCCCGGCGGCGGCCCCATGGCGCCCACCACCACCGGGTCGGTCGGCTCGCCGCCGCCGGCGACGGTCTCGGATGCCGCCGCCGCCTCGAGGGCCTTCGCCTCGGCTTCCGGGTCCAGCTCCTCCGCGACACGCAGCTCCATCCGCCGCCGCTGGCTCGGGAACAGGCCCTCCGGCCGGAACAGCATCATCAGCACGAGCGCGATCCCGTACAGCAGGAACTGGTACTGGATGAAGTTGACCCGGGACAGGATGTCGAGGACCGGGATGCCCCGGAACGTGCTGACGAACTGGTTGAGCTGGGTCAGGAACGTGGACTGGATGAGGGCGATGACGAACGCCCCAACGGCCACGCCCCAGATGTTGCCCATGCCGCCCAGCACGACCATGGCGAGCACGGTGAACGAGACGGCGAACAGGAACTGGTCCGGGCTGACGATCGTGAGCTTGGAGGCGTTGAAGACGCCGGCGAAGCCGGCCGTCGTCGCGCCGATCGCGAAGGCGAGCAGCTTGGTCGTGACCGTGTTGATGCCGTTGGCGGCCGCCGCCAGCTCGTCCTCGCGGATCGCCATCCAGGCCCGGCCGATCCGTGAGTCCTGCAGTCGGTAGAGCAGGATCATCGTGATCGTGATGATGAAGACCATCACCACGAAGTACTTGAAGTTGTCCAGTGCGCCGAACGGACCGAGGATCGGCAGGTCCGGGCGGTAGATGCCGCCGATCCCGTTGGTGCCGCGCGTGTACTCGTCTGTGTTCAGGAAGACGATCGGCACGATCTCCCCGAAGCCGAGGGTCATGATCGCGAGGTAGTCGCCCCGGAGCCGCAGCGTCGGCGCGCCGAGCAGGAGGCCGAACAGCGCCGCCACGACCGCACCGAGGAACAGCATCAACAGGAACGGCGCGTGGTTGCCGCTGAACGGCGAGGCGCCGTAGGCGTACGTGTAGGCGCCGAAGGCGAAGAAGGCCGCGTAGCCGAGGTCGAGCAGACCGGCCAGCCCGACGACCACGTTGAGCCCGAGCGCGAGCAGCACGAACACGCCGGCGCTGGCGAAGCTGTTGAGCCATGCCTGGTGGAAGTTGAAGAGCGAGAACGGCGGGACGTACGGCAGGAAGTAGAGCAGGAAGCCGACCAGCGACATCCCGACCAGGATCGAGACCGTGCGGTGCCGCACGAGGACGTCCCGGAACTCGTCGCGCCCGAAGCGCCGACCGCGGCGACCGACCGCGGCGGCGGTCACGCCCGCTCTCCAACCTGCTGACCGAGGATCCCGGCCGGGCGGAAGACGAGGACGAGCGCGAGCACGACGAACACCACGAACTGGCTCCAGCGGGTCTGGCCGAGGGTGGTCGCGAACACCTCGACGAAGCCGATGATGAAGCCACCGAGGACTGCGCCGGTGATGTTGCCGATGCCGCCCAGGACGGCCGACGTGAACGCCTTGAGCCCGGCGTTGAAGCCGAGGTCGCTCCGGACGTACCCGTAGGTCAGCCCCCAGACCACGCCGGCCGCCCCGGCCAGCGCTCCGCCCAGGAGGAACGTCAGCGCGATGGTCTGGTTGAGGTCGACGCCCATCAGGGCGGCCGCCTCACGATCCTGGGCCGTCGAGCGCATCGCGCGGCCGAGGCGGGTCCGCCCGACGAACGTCTGGAGCAGCACCATCAGGACCATCGCCAGCGCGAAGACGAACAGGCTGAGGTACGGGATCGTGATCTCGCCGATCGACAGCCGCCAGTCCCGGATCGGGAAGATCTGCGGGCTGGACTCGTCGCCCGAACCTGCGATGACGAGCGCGATGTTCTGGAGGATGAACGACACGCCGATGGCCGTGATCAGCGGCGCCAGGCGCGGCGCATTCCGGAGCGGCCGGTAGAAGAACCGTTCGATCCCCACGTTGAGGAGGCCGATCAGCGGCATCGTCACGAGCAGCGCTGCGCCGATCAGGAGCAGGAGCACCGGCAGGTTGGTGATCGGCGCCGTGAGGCCCGTGTTCCCGAGGACCTGGACGAGGAAGAAGAGGGACACGAAGGCCCCGACCATGAAGACGTCCCCGTGGGCGAAGTTGATGAGCTCGATGATCCCGTAGACCATCGTGTAGCCCAGCGCGACCAGGGCGTAGATCGCGCCCGTTGACAGCGCGTTTGCCACCTGCTGGAGCGCCGTGCCCTCGCCGATGCCGAAGACGAAGCGGAGCAGCAGGTAGTAGGCGGCGACGCCGCCGAGGCTGACGACCGGCAGGAACCAGGCCGGTCGGCGGCGCGAGGCGGGGCTGGCCGGGGTGGCGATCGCGGTCACCGGTGACCCTCAGTGGGGGGAGATATGGCAGGGCCGGGACCCCGGTGGGACCCCGGCCCTGCGTGAACCGGTCGGAGTGGCTACTCCGCGCCGAAGTCGACCTGCTCCTTGAACGCCCAGTCCTTGGCCTCCGGGTCGTAGGCGTAGATCGAGATGATCCGCTGGCTCGTGTCCCCTTCAGGCGTGAAGGTGATCTCGCCGAGGATCGTGTCGTACGAGACGGACGAGTCCGTGCCGGCCGCACGCACGGCCTCTCGGAGTGCCGCCATGTCCGACCCGCCGCCGCCCTCGCCGGCCCGCCGCAGTGCGTCGAGGACGACCTGCGCACAGGCGTAGCCGGTGGCCGCGTACCCCGTCGCCTGCTCGCCGTACTCGGCCTCGTAGGCCGCGTCGAACTCGTCCTTCGCGGGGAAGTCGCCGATGCCCGCCAGCGTGCTGTACGAGTTCTTGGCGTCGTCGCCCGCAAGGTTCAGGAACGAGTCCGGCGTCTCGGCGCTGCCGTCGTTGATGCCGTCCGGGCCGACATACGGGATGTCGCCGAGACCGGCCGCCACGGCGGCCTTCAGGATGCGCGCCCCGCCGGTCGCCGTGACGCCGCCGAAGTAGATCGACTCCGGCTTCAGCGCCGCGGCGGCGGTCAGGATCGACTGGTAGTCCGTGGTGGTCTTGGGCACGCCTTCGTGGCCCACGACGGTGCCACCGCGCTCCTTGAACTCAGCCTCGAACGCATCGGCGACACCCTTCCCGAAGGTCTCGGTGTCGTCGATGATGAAGACCGACTTCTTGCCCAGGTTGTCGATGATGTACTGGGCCGCGGCGGGACCCTGCACGTCGTCCGTGGTGACGACGCGGATGTAGTTGTTCTTGTCCGGGTTCGGGCGCAACTCCTTGGCCGGATCGCCCTTGGTCAGGTCGGGGTTGGTGTTGGCCGGGCTGCACTGGAGCAGGCCGGCCTCGTTGCTGATCGGGATCTGTGCCGACGCGACGCTCGAGTTAAGCGGGCCGATGACCGCTACGATGCTCGGATCCTGGACGATCGTCTGCATGTTCGTGGCGCCCTGCTGCGGGTCGTGGGCGCCGTTGACGGCGTCGTCGTAGACGGCGGACTCGGGAACCTCGACGGCGTAGCCGCCCGCGGCTCCGCCCGCCTCCTTCACGGCGAGGCGAATGCCGTTGATGATCGGCTGCGACGCCGCGAGCTCGCTGCCCTCGAGCGGCAGCTCGACGGCGATCTTGACCGTGCCCTTCGACGTGTCGCCGGCGGCCCCACTGCCGGCCGCGCTGCCGCCGGCACTGGCCGACGCGGAGCCGCCGGGGCTGGCGGCTGGCGTCTGGGTGCAGGCGCCGACGACGAGCGCGCCGCCCACCGCGAGGGCGCCGAGCTTCCGGAATCTCATGCAATCTCCTCCTCGTCTCGATCGCCGGGCCGCCCGGCGATCTCGGTCGGTCCGCCGGCGACCGTTCGGCCGCGGTCCGGGCGACCGGTCCGATGCCCGGGTGCCTCGACCGGCCGGGCGGCGGTCGCCTCCTCAGGCGCGGACCGCAGATGCTGGCGGCAGAACGAGGTGACGGTGCGGTTCGGAGCGGCTGCGCGGGTACCGGGGCTCGAGCGGCGCGCAGGTGGCCGCCGAAGCGATGCCGTATCATACGCACCGGCGCACCGATTGCAAACGTCGATGCCCCGTGCCCCGGGTGTGGCTGTCGAGCGAGTGATCGCTCGCCACCCCGCGCGGTCGCCGGGCTCGATGCCCCCCCGTCGAGGCCCGGCCGGGGGCGCCGGTGGCAGCGGGGTTCGCCACCCCGGTGAGGTATCGACCCGTCGCCTTGGAATACCTGGTCCGGACAGCCCGCATCACGGTCACCAACCGGCTCGTGACGCGGAGCGATGTCGCCCCGCGCCGGCGCTCGAGACAAGACACAAAGACGGACTTCGGACCGTCAACGGCACGGGACGTGGCCGCGGTCGGGGCCACCGCGGACCGTGCCTCCAGGGCGCTCGCCAGGCAGCCAGTCTGCGCCGGCGCGGCGCCAGAGCACTGATCAAGGAGCAACCGTGGGCAAGAACGTCGCCGTCTTCGTCGACGTGGCGAACATCTTCTACGCAGCCAAGGCGGCCGGCGTGGACATCGACTACGTCACCCTGCTGAAGTCGGCCAGCGCCGGTCGGGATCTCGTCCGCGCGTACGCGTACACGGGCCTCGACCCGGACAACGAGAACCAGCGCAATTTCCACTCCTTCCTCGCTCGCAACGGCTATCGGGTCGTCAGCAAGGACATCCGGAAGTACGGCGACGGCAAGGTCAAGGCCAATCTCGACATCGAGCTCGTCGTCGACATGATGAAGACGGCCCGGAACCTCGACATCGCGATCGTCGTGTCGGGCGACGGCGACTTCGCGCCGGCCATCAGGGCGGTCCAGGAGCAGGGCGTCCGCGTCGAGGTCATCAGCTTCCGCGGCAACACGTCGTCGGACCTGATCGAGGTCGCGGACCAGTTCGCGGACATCACGGCCCTTGCCAGGGTCGAGAAGGGCTCGTCGCGGTCGGGCCGCCGCGTGGCGCTGGACGACGATGACCTGTCGATGACGGAGGTCCCGGACAAGCAGACCGAAGGCACCGGGGCCGGTCGCGGGCGCGGTCGCGGCGGTCGTGGGCGGCCGCGTCTGGACGAGCCGGCCGCGCGCCTCGAGCGCCGGCGCGAGCCGGTGGTGGTCACCGCCGGCGGCACGCCGCTCGTCGTCTTGCCCGGCGAGAAGCTGTCGCGGGTCGCCCCCGGAACGGCACCCGCCACCGACGAAGGCGTCGCGACGGGCGAGGATCCCGAGACCGGCTTGGTCGCCGGCTTCGGCGACGTCCCGGGCGAGCCGGTCGGCGATCGCGCGGACGACACGGAGCTCGACGCGGACGGTCGCCGGCCGCGCCGCCGCCGAGGCGGTCGTGGCCGGGGTCGCGGCCGGGCCCGCGGCGAGGGGCTGGAGCCGCTCGGCGCACCGGACGCGCCGCGACCGGAGCCGGTCGCGGTCGGCGACACGCTGGAGGCGGAGGACGCGCGCGTCCTCGACGCGCCCCGGGCGCCGCGCACCACGCCGTTCGGCTCCGTGTGGGACTCGCAGCTCGGAACCTCCACGCCGACGCCGTCTCGTCTCGAGGCACTCGGCGACGACGACGACGTCGAGGAGCCGGAAATCCCGGTGTAGCGGCTCGCCGAGCGCCGGCCGCGCGGCGGCGTCGCCGGCGGCGCTGGCGGGCCGGGCGGGCGCCGCGGCCAGGGCGGCCGCGGCGGCGGTGGCCGCGGCGGCAACCGGAGCGCCTACGCGGCCGCGATGGACCGTGAGCGCTACGGCCGGGGCGGCGGCGGTGGGATCAATCGCTATCCGGACGTCAGCGCCCGCGAGCGTCCGCCCCAGCGCGAGCGGGACGAGCGCGTCCCACGGCCGACGGGCGGCGGCGGAGGCGGCGTCGCCGGCCCGGGTCGTCCGGCCGGCGACGAGCCGTGGAGCGAGGTTCCGCCGGAGCTCGAGGCGATGCTGCGCGCTCAGCTCGGCAGTCGAGGGGCGGCACGCCCGGAGGGGACGAGGTCCCAGGCGCGTCCGCCGCGAGGCGAGCGGCCGGAGGACGCCGGGACGCCGCGACGCGCGGCCGACACCGATGCGGCGGGGCCCGATGCCGGAGCGCCGGCAGCCGCTGCCGACGCTGCGCCGCAGCCCGACTCGGTCGCGGCTGCGGTCACGCAACGGCCGGCCCGCCGCGGTCGCCGCACCGCGGCGGAGGTAGGCCTCGAGCTCGCGGCCGACGCGACCGCCGCAAGCCCTGTGGCGGTTCCGGATGCCGGGGCCGACGCGGTCCCGGCACGTCGCACCACACGGCGCCGAACCACATCGCCAGCACCGGCGGAGCCGGCAGCGGCCGAGGCGGGCGCCGCGCCTGCCTCGGCTTCGGCTGCGAGCGGCGGACCCGCCACCGGGGACGCGCCGGCGCCGAGGCGGCGCACGCGTCGTCGTGCCGCCGAGCCGGCCGAGGGCGCGGCGCCCGACGCGACACCCGACGCGCCGGCCCCGGCCGACACGGGCGCGGGCGCGGCCCCGGCCGGGACGGACGGGGGCGCGGCGCCGAAGCGGCGGACGACGCGCCGCAAGGCGGCCGATGCGGCCGGTGCCGACGCAGCCGCGGGCGCCTCCGGCGAAGGCTCCGGTCCCGCGGGCGAGGAGTCGCCGGCGTCGACGCCGCGGCGCCGGACGACCCGGCGGAAGGCAGCCGAGGGCGCGCCAGAGGCCTGATCGGGCCGTGGGATCGCGAGGAGCGGCAAGAGACGACGTGCCGGGCGGCGTCGGAGGCTTCCCCGCGGGGATCCTGACTCGGGGCCAGCCCGGCGCCACTCGCGCCGGGCTCGACCTCGTCGGCGGCGCCGGCGCGCAATCGGTGCTCCTCGTCGGACCGAACGGCGTCGGCAAGACGACACTCGCGCTCGACCTCGCCGCCGTCCTCCTGTGCACCGCGTCGCCCGAGCAGCGGCCGTGCCGGGCCTGCCGGGGCTGCCGCATGGTCGTCAGCGGGAACCACCCGGACCTGCACCGGCTGGCGCCGGACGGCCCGGGCGGCCAGATCCGCATCGGCTCCCGGTCCGACGCGGAACCAGGGACCGTCCGGCGGCTCATCGCGGACCTTGCGCTCCTGCCCGTGGAGGGCGGTGCCCGGGTCGCCGTGCTCGAGCATGCCGATCGACTCAACGACGATGCCCAGTCGGCATTCCTGAAGACGCTCGAGGAGCCGCCGGCTGGCGCGACGCTGATCCTGTGCGCGGACGAGGAGGAGCGTCTCCTGCCGACGGTCCGTTCCCGCTGCGCGCGGATACGGCTCGGGCCGCTGGGGGTGCGCGACATCGAGGCGCTGCTCGGCGCGCTCGCCGGGACGGACCCGCCGACCGCCGCCCGCCTCGCCCGGCTCGCCGGCGGCCGGCCGGGTGTCGCCCTGGCCTATGCCCGGGCGCCGCGCGCCGCCGGGCTGCGCGCCGAGATGGCCCGGACGCTCCTCGATCTGCTCGGCGCGCGCCGGGCCGCGCGTGTGGCCGCGATGCGCGCCCTGCTCGCCCGCGCCGCGGAGACCGCGGCCGAGCTGGCACCCGCGGATCGGCCAGCGACACCGTCCGGCGCGGGTCGCCGACGCCGCCGCGCCGGCGTGTCGGAGGCCGCGATGCGGCCGACCGAGACACCGTCGATCGCGGATGGCCCGGCCGCCCCGGGTGACACCCCGGACGAGGGCGCGGACGCCGGAGCCGGCGGCGCGGCCCGCCGGATCCCGCCGTCCGAGCGACGCCGGGCGGCGCTGCTGCTCGTCGACGTGTGGCGCGAGGTGGCGCGGGATCTCGCGCTCGTGCAGCTCGGCGACCTGGGCCGGCTCCGGGACCCCGGGCTGCTCGAGGATCTGCAGGGGGCGGCGCCCTCTGTTCCGGCCGGAGCCACCGGCCGGTTCCTGGCCCGGCTCGACCGGGCCGGCGAGCTGCTGGAGGCGAACGTCAGCCCGGAGCTCGTGGCGGACGACCTCGTGCTTGCCTGGCCGGAGGCGGGCGCCGCCGCCTGACCGACGGCCGCTTCGAGGCAGTGGGCCGAGGCGGCGTGCAGGGCGTCGGCTTTCGCTATTTCGTGGTCAGGCGAGCGACTCGCCTGGGTCTTGCCGGCTGGGT
This sequence comes from Chloroflexota bacterium, assembly GCA_030447745.1. Classification (GTDB taxonomy): domain Bacteria; phylum Chloroflexota; class Limnocylindria; order Limnocylindrales; family CSP1-4; genus JACDAV01. Next base: position 163,184 of record JAUJOH010000004.1, read on the forward strand.
CGCCAACGAGCCGGACGGCACCGTGCGGTGCGTCGCGGAGGGGCCGGCGGCGGCGCTCGCCGAGCTGCTGGAGGCGCTCCGCACCGGACCTCCCGGATCGCGCGTCGACGACGTGGCTGTCACGGAAACCGCCGCGACCGGCCGAGGCGGGGGCTTCTCTGTCAGACCGACGGGCCACCGGGGCGACTGACCGGCGCTCGAGGCGGCGATGAGCCAACGGTCGCAGGTTCGAATTATGTCGAGCGCGCCAGCGTTCCTGCCGTCACCGCGAGCTGATGCGGACGCCGCCGAGGTAGACGGACTCGATCTGCTCGGGCAGCGACGCCAGGTCGAACGGGTCTCCGTCGATGACGACGAAGTCGGCGAGCTTGCCGGGCTCGAGCGTTCCTCGCTCGTCGGCCACACCGAGGAGCTCGGCCGCGCTCCGGGTGGCGGCGCTGAGCACGTCCCGCGGTGACATCCCGGCCGCTGCCATGAGCGGCAGCTCGCGCAGGTTCTGGCCGTGCGGCGTCACGCCGCTGTCGGTCCCCATCGCGATCCGGACGCCCGCCTCGACCGCCCGCCGGAACGACTCACGGTGCACCTCGACGACGGCGCGGGCCTTGTCGACCATCTCCGGCGCGACCTGCGCACCGGCCTCGACAGCGTCGATGACGCCCTGCGGCGCGATCAGCGTCGGGACCAGCCACGTGCCCCGCTGGAGCATCAGGTCGATCGCCTCCTCGTCGAGATAGATCCCGTGCTCGATCGAGCGGATCCCGGCCCTGACGGCGTTCTTGATCCCGTCGGTTGCCTGCGCGTGCGCCATCACCCAGATCCCCGCCGCAGTCGCCTCCTCGACGAGCACGTCGAGCTCCGCCGGTCGAAAGTGGGCGTGGGTCGGCTTGTCGCGCGGCGACAGCACGCCGCCGGACGTCGCGACCTTGATGACGTCGGCGCCCATCCGGACGAGCTGCCGGACCTTCGCCCGCATCGCGTCGGGGCCGTCGACGATCGTGTCCGGCACGCCGGGGTGCGTCGCGAGGAGCAGCAGGTGGTTGCCGGACGGCAACCACTCGTCGCCGTGCCCGCCGGTCTGGCTCAGCATCGACAGGCTGATCTGCATCCGCGGCCCCGGGATCAGCCCGTCCTCCACGGCGCGCTTGATGCCGAGGTCTGCGCCGCCCGCGTCGCGGACGCTCGTGATCCCCGCCCGGAGCGT
>JAUJOH010000004.1:164484-169948 GCA_030447745.1 Chloroflexota bacterium
TGCCGAGGTCTGCGCCGCCCGCGTCGCGGACGCTCGTGATCCCCGCCCGGAGCGTCGCCTCGAGGTTGCGTGCCGCGACGTAGAACCCGTACGAGAACGGCCGATTGGCGAGCACCATCCGATCGATGGTGTCGAGCGCGACGTGCGTGTGGCAGTCGAACAGCCCGGGGATGATCGTCCTGCCGTCGAGGTCGACCCCGTCGTCCGCGTCGAGCCCTGCCCCGGCGTCGACGATCCGCCCGTTCTCGACGGCGAGATCACCCGGCTCGGGATCGGAACCGGTGCCGTCCCAGATCCGGGCGCCGCCGAAGACGATCCTGGTCATCTCACCTCCCGGAACCCGCCGCGCGGCCGGCGCTCACGGGCATCGCCTCGCTCCCCGGCCGGGCCGCGATGGTGGCACGGAACAGGTCGCCGCCACGGGGCGTGCTGAGCCGGCATGCCCAGCCGGAGTCCTGCGCCCACGCCCGTGCCTCGATCTCGGTGTCCGGGCCGGCCGCCGCGGCGTACTCGAGGCGAAGGTGGAGCGGACGCCGGGCCACGACCCGACCGGCGCCGCTGCCGGCGGCGCTGACCGTGTCCTCCAGCCAGTCGACGTAGACCGCGTTGTTCACGTGGTTCATCGGGTCGAGCTCGTGCGGCCGCACCCGGAAGCGGCTCACGAGCGCGTCCTCCGGTGGCTCCGGGAGCGTGACGCGGAGGAGCGGCTCGGACAGCAACCGCCCCGGAAACCGTTCCGGGATCGCGGCCGGCACGCGGGTCAGCCGGCCGCCACCGTCGATCATCACCCAGTCGGTCTGGATCCATGCTGCGAGCCGCCCGTCAGCCGTCCGACACTCCGCGCGCCGGCGCGCCCAGATCCGCTGGTAGCCGAGCACGGCGGTCGTCACGTCGAGCTCCGCGCCCGTCCCGACCGGCTCGAGAACCTCGATCTCGGCGGCCCGAACCACCCACGCCAGGTCGCGGGCGCTGTGCCAGGCTCGGTCGAGGCCGCGAGCGTCGGCGTGCTGCCAGGCGACGTCCTGCGCGTACCGGAGCAGGCCGGAGATCCGCAGCAGCCCGTCCGGGCCCGCCTCGTCGAAGCGCACCCGATACCCGGACCCGTAGCGGAGCTCGTCGGAGCCACCCTCCGTCACGTCACACCTCCGGGCGCGCGGCGACCGGCGCGACCGTCCCCGCCGCTCGCGCTCCGGCCAGGGCATCGAGGCTCTCCAGCGCAACCAGGCGGACGCCCGGCGTCGGCGCCATCCGAGCCAGCCGCACCCGGCACGAACGGCGGGCGTCGAAGACGACCAGCGCGGGCAGCAGTCGGACGCCCTCCTGCTCGGCGTTCCGCCGGGCGAGGTCCAGCTGGAGCAGCACCTCGGCGTTGATGCCACGGGCGCCCCACTTGCAGTCGTACGCCTCGGCCCGGTCGCGCAGCTCGACGGTCACGTCGTACGGGTGGATCTCCGCCCGGACACCGTCGAACAGGATCCGGCGCTCGCGGTGGACGGCGGCCGGCGGGACGCGGCGCGCGAGCAGCCGCTCGGTCAGCGCCTCGACGATCGCGCCGCGGTACTGGCTCCGCGCCTGCTCGCCGCGTCCCGCGACGTCGAGGGAGACGGCGAGGATGGCCTCGGAGAGCTCCCGATCGGCGTCGCCCGCGCCGTTCGCGAGCAGCGACGGAAACATGGCGCGCCACGCGGCACCGTCGCCGCTCTCGCCATTCATGACAGCGCGCGCGAGGACGCGCTGCGCGACGCTGGCGGTGGCGAGCAGCTCCGCGGCACGGGCGACAACGGGGTCGTCCTGGATACCGGCGTAGACGACGGCCCGGGCATCGCGCGCGGCGTCCTGGAAGCGCATCCGTCAGAGCGGCTCGCCGACGGCGAGCAGCACGAGCTGCGGGAACGTCGACAGCCAGTCGATCGCGCGGTGCGGGTCGTCGATCGCCCGAGTCTCGGCGGACGCGCGCTCCACGGCCTCGAGCGCCGCGGGGTCGAGGGCCGCCGCGCCGCGAGCGGCGGCGACCTCGACGAGCCGCGCGCGCCACACGGCATGGAGGTCCGTCACGTACTGCCACTCGTCCTCGACCGACTCGCCAGAGCGCGCCAGGGCGTCGAGCGCGGACGTCGCGCGTTCGATGGCGTCGCGGACCTCCGGCATGCGCACAGCGTAGCCGGGCCGGAGGGGCGGGAGTCGGGCGAGGGTCGGACGGGCCGGACTATGGGGAGTCCGTCGCGCGGCCCGCGTCTCGGCCGCATCCTCCGGTCTGGTCAGCTACCACCCCGACTAGTGCTGTTCGCGCCGATGGCCCCGTTTCTGGTCACGTACCATCCCGCGTAGTGCTGGGCGCCCAGGTGCCGCCACTCACTATCCCCAGTGGTACATGACACGGACGCCGCCCTCCGCCGTGCACGCGCCGACGTCCGTCGCCTGATCAGGTCATGTCTTGCACTACACGGGGTGGTATTCGACCGAACCTCGCGCGGACACCGGCGCGCCGGGCGCACCACCGCCGCACGACCGCCGCAGCAAATCCCCCGACCGGCGGATCGACGGCGCCTGCGGGAGCGAAGCGGTGCTAGCGAGCCGGCGCGGAACGCTCGACGCGGATCGACGGTTCGCCGCCGGCCCCCGGTGAACCGGCCTCGGCCGCGACGACGCGCTCGATCCGACGCTGGATCGCGACCAGCTGGCGCCGGCCGCGGTCATCCCAGGACCGAGAGTACGCGGCGGTCGCGGCGCTCCGGGCAGCCGCGGCCTCGCGGCGATGGCCTCGGCGTTCGAGGTCCGCCACGCCATCGAGGATCGCGTGGTAGAGCGCGGGCAATTCCTCCGCCGGCGACGGGTTCGTGTCCATCAGGGGCCCGAGCATGCGCGACGGGTGCGTCTGGCGGAATAGCGACACGGTCCTCGCCAGCCGGCAGAAGGAGTCATGCGCACGGATGGCCCGATGGGGGTAATTGCTCGCCATGGGGATCCGATCGAGGGGCGCGGGACCACCCACTCGATACACTCAGCTCCATGCGCGGAGGCGAGCGTCGGTACGGCGAGCGAAGTTCGCTTTCTCCTGCACCGTGGCTTGTCGACTCTCAGATCTACGGCATCAGTAGGCAGCCCGCATGCCCGTGGTTCCCGACCTGACCGCCGCTGAGACGTTCGTGCTGCGTAGCGGGCGGCTCATCGACCGCCTCCGGTACGCGGTCCTGTTTCACGCCGCCGACCCGGACGTCGTTGTCGCCGCCGTCCGTCCGTACCGGAACGTCGATGGTGGCTTCGGGCACGCGCTCGAGCCGGACCTTCGAGGCCCAGAGAGCGAGCCGGTACCCACCTGGACGGCACTGACGATCCTTGACGAGATCGGCCGCTTCGACGATCCGATGGTGGCCGGGGCCTGCGACTACCTGGCCTCGATCACGACCGCGGAAGGTGGTGTTCCGTTCGTGCTACCGGCCGCACGAGCCTCTCCGCACGCCCCGTGGTGGGAGACGCACGATTCGCCACCTGCATCGGTGAATCCCACCGGCGCAGTTGCGGCCGTGCTGCACAAGCACAAGGTCGACCATCCATGGCTGGCTCGCGCGACGGAGTTCTCCTGGCACGCGATCGAGTCGTCGCGGGAAACGAGTCCGTACGACGCGCGGGCGGTGCTGCCGTTCCTCGCCTGGGTTCCGGATCGGGCTCGCGCGATGGCGGCATTCGGCCGGCTTGCCGCACTTCTGCTCGAGGTGGCCATGTCGCGCTCGATCCCGATGCCGTCGGCGAGGTCCACTTCCCGCTCGACTTCGCGCCCCGTCCTGAGTCGATGGCTCGCCGGCTCTTCACGGACGACGTGATCGGCAGCCACCTCGACGCGCTGGCGCGACGTCAGGAACCGGACGGAGGGTGGCCGATCAACTGGCTGGTGTGGACGCCAGCCGCGGGTCTCGAGTGGCGGGCGTGGCAGACCATCAACGCGCTCACGACGCTCCGTGCGTACGGCCGCCTGGTGTGAACGACTGCGACGGACCGGCGGCATCGCCGCTCGCGCCGATGTGACGATCCGGCGCGTCCACCGCTTCTGAGCCCGGCGAAGTGGGGCAGACGGGCGGTGCGCGACGCCGCAGCCGACGCGAAGCGTGGCACAGTGCGCGCACTGTGACGCCGACCCAGGGTTCGCGCGAAGCGGCGAGCGCGGACTTCGCGGGACTCGCCGGTATGGCCCTCCTGTCTGCGGCGGTGCTGCTGCTGCAGGTGGCGCTCACCCGCGTCTTCTCGATCGCCCAGTCGTACCACTTCGCCTTCCTCGTCATCAGCCTCGCGCTGCTGGGTTTCGGTGCCAGCGGCTCGGTGCTCGCGGTCTGGCCGCGGCTCGCCCAGCCGCCGCTGCGGCCATGGCTGGCCATCGGCTTCGGGCTCAGCGCGCTGGCCGGCTATCTGTTCGTCAACCTCCTCGCGTTCGACTCGTACCGCATCGCGTGGGACGCCAGCCAGGCGTACCTCCTCATCGCCAACCTCCTGGCGCTCGCGATCCCCTTCGTCTTCGCCGGAGCGGTCGTCGGCGGCATGCTGAGCACCGCGAGCGAGCGCGCCGGACGGATCTACGGCGCGAACCTGCTCGGCTCGGGCGTCGGGGCGATCACCGCCCCGCTCGTGCTCAACGTCCTCGGCAGTGAGCGCGCGGTCGTCGCCTCGTGCGCTCTCGGCGCGGCGGCTGCCGTCGCGCTGGCTCGAGGCCGGCCGCTGCGCGGAGACGCGCCGTCGGGCAGGCATGGGAACCGGGTCCGCGTGGCAGGTGGACTGGTCGTGCTGCTCGGCCTCGCCCTGGTGGCCACCCTGCCGGCGCCCCTCGAGATCCAGACGTCGCCGTACAAGCGGCTGAGCCAGCTGCGTCGCAACCCCGATGCGCGCATTCTCGCCACGCGGCAGAACGGCAACTCCCGGCTGGACATCGTCGAGAGCCCGACCTTCCATTCAGCTCCCGGCCTGAGCCTTGCCTACGCCGGCGGGCTGCCCCCGCAGGCGGGTCTCGTCGTCGACGGCAGCGACATGCTGCCGGTCGCCGATGCAAGCCGGTGGCCGCCGGCCCTGGCCGACGCGCTGCCGGTATCCGTGGCTCATGCGCTGCGACCCGGTGGCGACGTCGTGCTGCTCGGCTCCGGCGGCGGGATGGATGCCGGGGTTGCCGTCACCAGCGGCGCGCGGTCGGTGACGGTCGTCGAGCCGACTGAGCTCGTCTTCGGCGCCCTCACGACGGAGCTCCGAGACTGGGCGGGCCTGGCCGACGATCCACGGGTGGAGCTCGTGCAAGGCCAGGTTCGCAGCTTCGCCGCCACGACCCCCGATCGCTACGACGTCGTGGAGGTGACGCTGGCCGACGAGTACCGCCCCGTGTCGTCCGGCGCCTTCACGCTGGGCGAGAACTACCTCCTGACCGTCGAGGGCGTCCGGTCGTATCTGCGGCTCGCGGGCAGCGACGGGATCGTCGTCATCACCCGGT
>JAUJOH010000004.1:170048-186158 GCA_030447745.1 Chloroflexota bacterium
GTCCGGTCGTATCTGCGGCTCGCGGGCAGCGACGGGATCGTCGTCATCACCCGGTGGATCCAGTCGCAGCCCACGGAGTCGCTCCGCGTGCTCGGCCTGATCTCCGAAGCGCTGCGACCGCCAGACGGCGCGCCAGGACGCGACGCCCGTCAACGCGTGATCGCCTTTCGGACGTTCCAGACGGTCACGTTCCTGGTCAAGCCCTCGCCCTTCACGGCGGAGGAGACAGCGCTGGCGTTCAGCGAGCTCGAGCGGCTGCGGTACGACCTCGTCCTCGCGCCGCGCATGCCGGGTGAGATGGTGAACCGGTACGCGCGCGTTGAGCGTCCCCTGGACCACGAGCTGGCGGTGGAGTTCCTCGGATCCGACGACGCCCAGGCGTTCTACCGGGACTACGACTTCGACGTGTCGCCGCCGAGCGACGACCGGCCGTTCTTCTTCCATTTCTTCCGCTGGGAGCAGACGCCGACGGTGATGGAGAACCTCGGCCGCCGCTGGCAACCCTTCGGTGGCAGCGGCTACTTCGTGCTGCTGGCGCTCCTCCTCTTCGCCCTCGTCACGGCCGGGCTCTTCGTCGTCCTGCCCCTGGCGATCCGGAGACGCTTTCGTCACGCGCTCGCGGCCGCCGGGGCGCGCCGGGCGGCCCGGACGCTGGGCTACTTCACGGCGCTGGGCCTCGCCTTCCTGTTGATCGAGGTCGTGCTGATCCAGCGCTTCGTGCTCGTCCTCGGGCAACCCACGCTGGCGCTGGCGGCCGTCGTCGGGCCGCTCCTCGTCGCGTCGGGCGTCGGAAGCCTCGTTTCGGAGCGCCTGCCGTGGCGCCCCGCGATGGTCCTCCTGGCGGTCGTCGTTGCGGGCTACGCGGTCCTCGATCGGCTCGTCGTGCCGGGCGTGCTACAGCTCCCGCTCGAGCTCCGGACGGGATCCGTCGCGCTCCTCACCGTGCCGGTCGGGTTCCTGATGGGCGTTCCGTTCGCTCGCGGCGTTGCTGCACTTCGCGATGCCCCGGCCCTCGTGCCGTGGGCATGGGCAGCGAACGGCGGCGCGTCGGTCGTGAGCGGCGTGCTGGCGGCAACGCTCGCCATCTCGCTCGGCTTCACCGCCGTGCTGCTCTTCAGCGCGACGCTCTACCTGCTTGCGGCCGGCATGACGCCTCGCCCGCGCTAGGATCTTTCCTCTTCGCGGGTGAAGGGCACGAACTGCACCGCACCGAGATCTTCCATCTCGACGTCCTCCCCCTGACGAGTCACCAGCCACAGCGTCTGGACGTCCCCGACCGGTCCGATTGGAATGACCATGCGTCCACCGTCCGGCTTCAGCTGCTGGACGAGCGGGCTGGGCAGGTGGTCCGGCGCAGCCGTGACGATGATCGCGTCGTACGGGCCATGTTCCGGCCACCCGAAGTAGCCGTCCGCACGGCGCAGCTCCACCTCGTCCGCGCCCACTCGGTCCAGAACGCTGCGGGCGATCGCGGCCAGCTCCGGGATGATCTCGACGCTGTAAACCTCGTCGGTCAGCTGGGCCAGGATCGCGGCCTGATAGCCGGAGCCCGTGCCGATCTCGAGGACGCGATCACCGGCATCGAGCTCGAGCACGTCGGTCATCTGGGCGACCAGAGACGGCTGCGAGATGGTCTGGCCGGCCTCGATGCGCAACGGATGGTCGGCGTACGCATCGTCCAGCTCGGCGGTCGGTACGAACGAGTGGCGAGGAACCGCACGCATCGCGGCCAGGACTCGCTCGTCCGGGACGACCCGTGCGATGTACCGCGTGACGAGCTCCTCGCGCGCCTGGCGCATCTGCTCGTCGTCCGTGAAGTCGCGATCGAGCTCCCCGAGGCTGGGCAGCGACTCGCCCGGCCCGACGAGGGCGGTCGCCGGAGGCGACGCGCCGCGGCCGGCTGACGCGTCGGCCGTCGGCGGGGGCGTCAGGACCTGGCCGCTCGGCGCGGGCGCGCACCCGAGCGTCATCGTGAGGGTCACGGCGGCGGCAAGGCTGGACGTGAACAGCCGTCTCATGGCAGCCGCATCGTCGCTCGCGGCGCGGATCTCTGCACGACGGCGGCAGATCGAGCCGCCACCGCGTCGCTCTACGACGAGATCGTCGCCAGCAGGTCAGCCATCCGCGGCGTCTGAACCCGTCCGCCGGTCCGTCGCCTCCTCCTCCCGACGAGTGACGACGTCCCTGACCTTGCCGGCCATCTGCTGAAGGATTGCCCCGCCGATCATGCTGCTGTCCACGTCCGCGGTGCCTTCCCGTGGAACGTCGAACAGCAGCCGCTCGGCATACGGAGCGCTGCGGCCGAGGTTGTAGGCGACCGTGTTCTGGGTCGAGATCTCACGGGCTTCCCCGACCGTCCGCTTGCCGGTGACGAGCTCGTGGACCATGTTCAGGCCGAGCACGTTGGCGGCCTCGGAATCGCAGCGGGCCGCGACCTCGCCGCGCGTACGATCGGCCACGATGCTGCCGTCGAACATGGCGGCGAGGTGGAACATCTCCGCTGGGACGCGGTAGTCGATCACCTGCGTCAGGAAGTCGCTGTGCGGCGCCGGCCAGTTGTGCGCCACCACGTCGCGGCTCAACTCGGTCCGCTTCCATGGCCCGTTGCCATACCAGAAGAGCCTGCTGGACGTCGCGTCGTTGGGCGGGCCGTACTTGTCGAGCATCTGCCGGGCAACGTTTCCTGGGCATCCGGCCAGTCGCCGATGATGCTCTCGACCTCGGCAGCCGGCACCGTGTGGCGCGCGCCCTTCTGCGTCTCGTGCTCGCCCTTTGCCTCGTGGGCGACCCCCTGGATCACCGCCCGGCCCGTCGTCGCGAGCCGTTCGCCCGTATTCAGGTCTTGGGGCTGGGACTGGTCTTGTCTGTCGGTCATCTTGGCCACCTCGACTTCCGTGCGATCACCGAGCCGGTCGAAGCGCGACGCAGCAGCCGTTGCTGCCCGGCTCGTAGGACGCCACCAAGCCGGCGTTGAGGACCGCGGCGAACGCGCCCATCAGCGCACGGTTCATGTCATTGCAGATCAACGGTCGATGCGCTTGGGCAACGGGCTGGAACGGGCAATTGCCGAGCAATACCCCGTCGCCCTCGATGCGCGGAGCGAAGCCCTCGCCGGCAAGCACCTTCGCTCCTGCGTGGATACGGCTCCGCACACTGCGTTGACGGCCGGCCAGCGCACGCGCCGCTTGACCTAGCTCCTCGCCATAGGCTCCGGCGACGGAGCGCAACCTCGCTCCGGCCGCAGTTCCCGGTAACGCGCTGAGCGCCCCCGCCAGCCATTCAGACAGGAGCCGATGCTGTCGGCTCGGGATGGACAGCTCGATCCCGGTCGGCGAGACCCGGTACAGCTTGGCCGGCCGGCCGGCGCCCGGCCCGCTGCGCGCCGTCAGGCGCCGGTACTCGGTCGCGAGCAAGCCGACCTGGACCAGGCGATCCAGATGGAAGGCGGCCAGCGGCCGGGTGATTCCGAGGGCGGCTGCCGCGGCGTCGCGCCCCACCGGGTCCGCTCGGCTCGAGACGTACTCGTACAGACGGCGACGCGTGGGCTCTGCGAGCGTCGCGATGGCGCGGATCTCGCGCTCCGGAGGTGTCATGGCGCAGCGGCCGCCCGCGCGCTGACGCAGGTCAGGCTCGGCGTTCGTGTAGCGCCGGGACATCTCATCTGTTCTGCAGTGTGCCACTTCTCATAGAAGCCGATCAAGCGTAGCATCCGGTATGCCTCGCCTGGCGGCGTCAGAAGGAGACAACGGTGGAGAGCAAGGTCAAGCTGTTCGGACATCCGATCCACCCGATGCTGATTGTCCTGCCGCTGGGGCTCCTGTCGGCGGCCGTCGTCTTCGACGTTGTCGGCCTGATTGTCGACGACGATGTGTTCAGCAGCGTCGCGTTCTGGAACATCGCCGCCGGCGTGGTGGGCGGGCTGGTCGCCGCGGTTTTCGGCGCATGGGACTGGTGGCATATCCCGCGCGACACGCGGGCCAGGCGGATCGGCCTGCTGCACGGCGCCGGCAACGTCGTCGTGGTCGTGCTGTTCACCCTGAGCTGGCTGCTGCGCGTCGGGCAGGCGGGCTACGAGCCCAGCGTGCCGGCCTACGTCCTATCGTTCGGCGGGCTCGCGCTGGCCCTGGTCACCGGCTGGCTCGGCGGCGAGCTGGTCGACCGGCTGGGCGTCGGCGTCGATGAGGGCGCGAACGTGAACGCTCCGAGCTCGCTGTCCGGTCTGCCCAGCGATGCCGGTACTGCGAGTTCGCGCGGGACAGGGCCGGTCACCGGACGCCGGTAGAGCGAGGCCATTGACCGATGGCGCACATCAGCCGCGAGATCGACGTGCGAGCCGCACCGGAGAAGGTCTTTGCGCTCTTGACGAACCTCGACAGGCTGCCCAAGTGGGCCACGATCGTCGTTGCCACGCGGGACGTCTCGGAGCTTCCGCTCAGACGGGCAGCACCTTCCGCCAGACGATCCGCGTCCTTGGCCGGGAACTCGACAGCAACTGGCGGGTCACCGGGCTCGAGCCCGGGCGCCGGATCGCGTACGAGGCCAGCGCTCCCGGCGGCGGTTCACTGACCATGCGGCAGACGGTGGTTCCCGCAGGCCGGGGTAGCCGCGTCCGGCTCGAGGTCGACTACGAGCTGCCCGGCGGCCCGCTGGGCGGGTTGCTGGACGCGGCGGTGGTCGAGCGCCAGACCGAGCAGGAGGCAGACCGCTCGCTGCAGAAGCTCAAGGAGCTGCTGGAAGGCTAGACCGCTGCGAGTGGCGCGCCCGACAGGTGTTGGACGCGTGATTTCAACCTATGCCATCCCGATCGAGGGTCGTGATGAGTGGCTGGCCACGGCCCGTCGGCTGGCATGAAGGACGGATACCGGCGGGGCGAGCTCCCGCAGCACGCAACGCCGCGACAGGTCGAGGTCCTCGCAGCCTTTGTCGCGGCTGGCGGATCTGTTCGCGAGGCGGCGGAGATCAGGGTATTAGGCCCAGCACGGTGAAGCGACACCTGGCCGACCTGCGTGCGCGCGGTCGGGTCTAACCACCGAGCAGCTGATCTACGCGGGCGGGCAGGCGGATGGCTGATTGTCCCCAGCCTCGAGCCGGTCTGAGCTTGACCTTCCCCTTGGCTGGAAGGTGTAGGTTCACCTGACCAACCCGCCGTATCAGACATCGTGGGACCGGAATGACGATCACGACCCCCAGCAGCAGGCTGGCGCATCGGCCAGCCTAGCCGCACACCTGGGGCTCAATGCCAAGACGATCCGATACTACGAATCGGTCGGAATTCTGCCTCCGGCGCGGCGCCGCGAGTCCGGCTACCGGGTCTATGGCGCCGAGGATGCCGAGCGCATTTCGTTCGTCCGGACGGCTCAGCGGTTCGGGCTCAGCCTGGACCAGATCCGCGAGGTCCTTGCCCTGCGCGATCGCGGCGAGCGTCCGTGTGGTTACGTCCTGGCGGCCGTTCGCGGTGAGGTGGCCGACCTGGATGCCCGGCTCGCCGAGCTGCAGGGCATGCGCCACGAGCTGGCAACGCTCCTCGAACGCGCGGAATCCCTCCCGCTCACGGGCGACGCCCGGTTCTGCGAGCTACTGGAGCATCGAGAGGGGACTCAAGAGGAGCCGGCTGGATGACTCGAGACGCAACGTTCACGGTGAAGATGCATTGCGGCGGCTGCGAAAACACGGTACAAACGATCCTCCGCATGACCGAGGGCGTCGTGCGCGCGGACGCTGACTATCGCCAGAGCGAGGTCCGCGTCCAGTTCGATCCTGAGCGCGTCAGCGAGGATCAGCTCCGCGCCAAGCTTGACGACTCGGGTTTCACCCCGAGATAGGCGCTTGACATTCCAGCCAACTGGAAGGTCTACGCTTCCCTCCAGTGAGTTCGACCGCCTCGGCAACCGCGGCGGCGCCGCTCCCTCGGAGGCCGAATGCAATTAACGAGTTGACCCTCAACGTCAGTGGCATGAGTTGCGCGGGGTGCGAAGAGAAGATCCGCCTCGCCCTCAAGGACGTCCCTGGCGTCGTCTCCACGACCGCAAGTCACGAAACGGGCGACGTGCGCGTCGAGCTCGACGTTGACCAGGCCTCGGTGGACGAGGTCCGGCGCGCGATCGAGCAGGCCGGTTACGAGGTCCGCTCGTGAAAGCCTCAACGGACGCCCTACCGGCCGACGTCCCGTACTGGAACCAGGCGCTTCCTGACGGGCACTCGCGCTTCAGGGCGAAGATCGCCGGTCTCCACTGCTCGCTCTGCACCGGCACGATCGAAAAGGCCGTCGGCCGACAGCCCGGCGTCGAGCGCGTGGCGGTCAGTCTCACCCACGAACAGGCACTCGTCGACTACGATCCGACCCGCCTCCGGCCGGAGCAGATCCTCGACACGCTGCGCGACATCGGCTACCACATCTGGGACCCCCGGAAGGTTCGGCCGTATGAGCTCGAGGAAGCGGAGCTCGTTCGTGAGAGTCGGCGTCTCGTGGCCGCAATCGGCTTCAGCCTGATCACGATCGGCCTGATCGCCCAGCTCGGGAGCCCAATCACCTGGGCCATCCCGATCACCGTCGGCGTTAGCCTCCTCGCCGTTGCCTACCTCGTCCTCGGTGGCCGGAGGCGGGACCCCGCGCTGGCGGTGACCGTCGGCCTCGGCGTCGCGACGGCCGCCGCCTTCGGGCTGAACGCCGCCGACCTCCTCGCCGGCGCGACGCCGTGGCTGGTCGGCGCGATGGCCGTCACCGTGGTCTTCGGTTTGGCGCGACACATCCTAGTGATGGCGGCGCAGTCGCTCCGTCGGCGCATCCTCAACCAGCACGTGCTGCTCGAATTCGGCGCGTTTGCTGGCCTTCTCGGCGGGCTCTTCGGGCTCGTGACCGGTTCAGCTGCCTTTCCCACGGCGCCGTTCTTTGCCGTGTCGGTCCTCATCGTCAACTACCACCTGTTCAGCGAGTTCCTGTCCCTGCTTGTCAAGACCCGAAGTTCTCAGGCCGTGCGACACCTCCTCGAGCTCCAGCCCGACACCGCGCGGGTCGCTCGCGACGGCGTCGAGCACGACGTGCCGATCGAGCAGGTCCAGGTTGGCGATCGGGTCCGGGTCCGGCCAGGTGAACGAATCCCGGTCGACGGCCGTGTCGAAAGCGGCCGGTCGGTGGTCGATGAGTCGATGGTCACCGGCGAGCCGATGCCCGTCGCGAGAGCGTCCGGAGATGTCGTCATCGGGGGATCGCTCAACGGCGGGGGGAGCCTGCTCGTCGAGGTCACCGTCGTCGGTGAGGGGACCTTCCTTCAGCAGGTGATTCGCCACGTCGAGGACGCACGCGCCCTCAAGCCCGGCCTGCTTCACCTGGTTGACCGAATCCTCGTTGTCTACACGCCGCTCGTCCTGGTCGTGTCCGGGCTGGCCCTCGTCGGATGGACCGTCGGGTCAGGGCTCCTCACCGGCGCCCCGCAGTTCGAGCGAGGCGTCTTCGCGGCGCTCAGCGTGCTCGTCATGGGCTACCCATGTGCAGTCGGCATCGCGGCGCCGCTGGCCATCGTTCGCGGTGCCGTCTCAGCCGCGGAGCAGGGGATCATCATGCGAACGGGCGAGGCCTTCCAGGCCTTCGGCTCGGTCCGCTACATCGTTCTCGACAAGACGGGAACCCTGACCGAAGGTCGTCCCCGGGTTCACGAAGTGGTCGCGGACGACGGCCCTGACGAACTGCTAGCTCTTGCCGCGGCAGCAGAGTCGCAATCCGAGCACCCACTCGCGCAGGCCGTCGTCGATGAGGCATTCGAGCGCCGGCTCGATGTGCCGTCGGTGGATGAATTCGAGTCCGCCACCGGGCACGGCGTCGCCGCAACCGTCAAAGGCAGTCGCGTCGTCGTCGGGCGTCCGGGCTGGCTCACCGAGTCGGGCGTGGACCTAAGCGCCCTGTCCAGGCGGATCGCCGACCTCGAGGAGCTCGGGCGGACCGTTGTCGCGGTCGCTCGGGACGGCCGAGCGCTCGGGATCATCGCCCTCGGGGACGAGTTGAGAGCCGATGCCACCGCGGCAGTCGCTCGGATGAAGCGTGACGGTCTCGTCCCGGTCATGGTGACCGGGGATAACCGGCGCGCCGCCGACCGGACCGCCCGCCGAGCCGGTCTCGAACGCGTCCACGCCGAGGTCCTGCCCGGAGAGAAGGCAGTCATCGTGCGGGAGCTTCAGCGCGAGGGCCGCGTGGCGATGGTGGGTGATGGCATCAACGACGCCCCGGCCCTCATGCAGGCGGACGTTGGGATTGCCATGGGCCGCGGCACCGACATCGCGATCGAATCGTCCGACATCATTCTGGTTCGTGACCATCTGGAGCTCATCCTGACTGCGCGCGACATCAGCGTCCGGAGCTATCGGAAGACCAAGCAGAACGTTGTCCTCGCCTTTCTCTTCAACGGGATCGGCGTGCCCGCGGCTGCCACCGGGCTGGTCCAACCTGTCTGGGCAATGGCCGCCATGGCCCTCAGCGTCACGCTGATCTTCATCAACTCGATCGGCGACAGGCCGGCCATCCTCGTCGAGGCCCTTCAGAGCGTCGGGAGCCCAGCCGCGCCGGACGCCGAGCAGGGGAGCCAGGCCGGATGAGCGCCCGGCAACGTCGGAACCGAGGACCGAGGGGAGCGGACCAGTCTGGAAATCGGAGAGACCGGCGGGTAAACCGCCGGTCGCTCGTCCTCTAGAGGTTCCGCAGCCGCGCCGTTACCCGCAACAGCCGCAGCCGCACGCTTCTTGCGCAGGCTGGGACAAGACCTCTAGTGCATCCCGGTGGGCGTCGTGGCTCCCGAGCGGCAGGCAGCAGGAGCACCCGCAGTTGCAGCCCGAGCCGCCACAGCCGCAGTCACACCCGACGCCCTTCTGTGCCTCTATCGCGGCCGTTTCCTGCTTTGAGCTGGTCGTCACGACTTCCGTCATGGTCAGTCTCCCTTCGTGCGCATCCTCGGTGGTTAGCCGTCGCCGAAGCTCGGCGAAGTGTGCAGCTAGATCGCTGAGCCCATCGATCTGGCGCTGCACCTCGGTGCTCCGGCGGTCGATCACCGCCAGAAGCTCTCGGTTCCCCGATGTGCAGCGGTGGTCAAAGCACGCACCGGCGAGGCGCCGGATGTCGTCTAGGGGCACGTCCAAGCGCCGAAGCGCCAAAACGGTTTGAAGACGTCGCACATCGTGCTCGCCGTACTCGCGGTAATTGTTATCGCTCCGGTCGGGCTGAGGCAGCACGCCTTCGCGTTCGTACAGCCGTATCGCGTATGTCGTCGTGCCGAGTCGTCGCGCAAGTTGGCCGATGCGCACGGATCGAGCCTAGACGTTAGCGCGGGTCCAATGTCAAGCGGTCAGCCGAGCGGCGCCGAGTTCTCCTCGAAGCGCCCGCCGCGGCCAGGTTCTCGGCCTTCTTGAGAAGCCGTCGGTCAGCCGCGTGAACCGCCGCATCCTCATTTCGCATGGTGAGCTGCCGCTCGACGTACTCGAGTGCGTCGGGCTCCTGAAAAGCGCTGCGGTCATCCGTCGCTCGGGTAGGATGACAACTCTTCATCCGCAGACGTCAGAGGCCCATAAGCCGGGCGGAATGGTCGGCAAGGATCGAAGACGTGCGATCTGAGCAGGCCTCCGATTGCCATTCCGCTGCTGCTGGGCGCTCATGCGCCAGGCTCGCACGTGTCTACTCGCAAGACATTGGGTGCTCGGTTCGAATTCAGGTCTGGCTGCGTCGACAGCCGCGAAGCCGGCCGGGCTGGCCGGCTTCGTCCTGTATGACGTCAAGAGGGGCCGGCACGGGAACGGCACACGAACCGGGCCTTCGTCCGCTCGCAGTACCGGGATAGGAGGAGATGACTGTTCGCGTTGGCGTGATCGGGCTCGGTCTCATCGGGGCTGACCACGTGGCCAGGTTGCGGTCTCGCGTCGCCGGAGCGGACGTCGTCGCCGTTTGCGACATCGACTCTTCGCGTGCGAAGGCCATTGGAGAGTCAGTGGGTGCGCTCGTGCTCTCGACCGCCACGGAACTCGTCCGGAGTGACGCCATCGATGCGGTGGTGGTCACATCTGCGACCACCGCCCACGCTGAAGCGGTGCTCGCCTGCATCACCGCCAAGAGGCCCGTGTTCGTCGAGAAGCCGCTGGCGCAGACGGCGCAGGAATGCCTCGACATCGTCTCTGCCGAGATGGCGCACGGAGAGCGCCTTGTTCAAGTGGGGTTCATGCGCCGTTTCGATCCAGGATACGCAGCGATCAAGGCGTCGTTGGACGCAGGCGAACTCGGCGTGCCGCTCTTGATGCACAACATCCACCGAAACAGGACCGCTCCCACAGCGACGAGCGCAGGACTGATCAGGGAGTCCGTTATCCACGAGATCGATGCCATCCGATGGTTGCTTGCCCAGGAGATCCAGAGTGCCCAGGTGGCGCTACCAAGGCCGAGCCCGCACGCCCCTCAGGGTGTCCGGGACCCGCAGCTCGCGCTCTTCCGAACAACGGGCGGCGTCTTGGTGGATGTCGAGTGCTTCGCGAACAGTCAGTACGGCTACGACGTTCGCTGCGAGGTCGTCGGCTCGACCGGCACCGCCGCCATTGACGGTCACGGCGACGCCATCTGGACGCGGGTCGGTTCAGCCTCGCGCTCGGTTCATCGTGACTGGAGATCGAGGTTCGGGCCAGCCTATGACCGAGAACTGCAGGCGTGGGTCGATAGCGTAGCTGCCGGAGAAGCGACGGGGCCCAGCAGCTGGGACGGTTACGCCGCGACCCGGGTCGCTGAGAGCACCGTTTCGTCACTGGCGACGGAACGGATCGTCGCGATCGAGATGATCGAGCGGCCCGCGCTTTACGCGTGATACAAGCGAGAACGACCCGAGGGCGTGCATGCCCGGTGGGCGTAAGCGAAGAAGGTCGACGCGGCGCCGGGCGACAAGTGGCGGAGCTGGTCGCGCGGCCGGTCCCGCGAGTCCAGGCGCATTTCCCACGTTGCGCTCAGGTAGTCGTCGCCAGGCTCGTCCAGCCGACCATACGACCGCTGCACAACCCGGAAAGCTTGAGGTAGACGAGGTGGTCGAGCCTCTGCCGCGAGATCCCGCGCTACGCCAGCGCCTTCGACCGGTCCACCAGTTGGATGCCGTCCAGACGCACTGTTCGTTGATCATGAAACCTTGGCAGGGGATCGCTGCTCCGCGCGCGTAGCGCTCCACACGTCACCGCCAGAACGCCCGCCTGCTCGATCGATAGACCGGCGAGGAGGCCATACAGGAGGCCCGCGCTTGCCGCATCGCCCGTGCCGCGGGTCGAAGCGACGGGCACCCGCGGGGCAGTTAGCCACAACTCGCGGTCCGCCCAGCTGGACTCGAGGGCAGCGAGCGCGCGGCCGGAACGAGCCATTCGGTCCGGCGTGCCGGTTCGAACGAGCAGCCCGCTCTCGCCTGCGGTGAGGGCGACGACTGCCACACCCTGGCGCACGAGATTGGCGGCGGCAGACGAGAGCGCATCGATGGACCGGTCCGGCGGCGCGACTGCCATCGAGGCAAGGTCGTCGATGCTTGGCGAGAGGATGTCGACGAGCGAGGCGACACCGCGCAGCGTCCGCGTCCAGTCAACGGGCGCCGCGTCTCCGTCGTGCGGAAGCACGGCAAGGTCCAGTGACGTTACGAGGCCGGCCCCCATGGCACGTCGGAACAGACGGGTGAGCGCCGCCGCTTCGTCGGCCACCATCGCGGGCAGAATCGTTGGGTAGCCGACGTGCAACGCATCGCCGCCGGACAGGTCGACCCGCTGTCCGTCAAACGTGGCGTTCGCTCCGACGTGGTGCCAGAAGGACCGGTCGCGCCCAGGTGGCTCGATGACGATCGAGTACGAGGTGGTCGTGCCAGGCACGGCCTCGACCAGCGACACCTCCGCACCGCCCTCGGCCAGGAGTCGCCGCAGCACGGCGCCGAGCTCGTCGTCTCCCGTGTCGGCGACGGATCGTACTTCGGCACCCAGATCCGTGAGCGCAGCACCCGCGTTGGCGACGCATCCCCCGGACCGCATCACGAGCGCGCCGATCTCGACGAGCGCGCCCGGCGCAACGTCGACGGGTCGGCTGAGGGCCGGCACGAGATCGAGACACACGTGGCCCGCCACGATGGCTTTGATCACCGGACTGTCGGCCCGCCCATCGATCGGTGCTCCGCAAAGGGGACGTCGACGGCCGCCCGGCTCTCGAACGAGGCGAGCGCCGCCGTCCAGAGGCGGTGGCTCGCGACCGCCTCGGCCGGCGTCACACAGCCGAAGCGATCGGCCAGCACCCCGGCGCGCTCGGCAAGGAATGCCGCCCACATCTGCAGGATGGCGTCCGAGAACCCGGTCTCGAAGATCGAGCCGGTCACCGTCGGGAAGACGGACTGGCTGCCCATCTCAAGCTCAACCCACGCCTGCTCACCGCGATCGATCCTGAGTACGTGCACCGACTTGGGATACCGGGTCGAGAACGCTACGCCACCCTCCATCCCGGTCGCTCTGAAGGACCACGTGTTCTTCTGCCCCGGGTCGATCCGCTTCATGCCGAGCGTGAGCGGAAAGGCACCGCCGCGCTCTTCTACGGAGCAGACGAGGGTTGCGTTCTCGAACGTGTCGCACGGGACCAGTGCACCAGCGGCATCCGGGCGCTCCGGGACCAGGTCCTGGAGGATGGCGTAGACCGAGACCGGCGTCCATCCCAGGTGGAATGGCGCGTGTACGACGTGCATACCGAGGTCGTTCATGACGCCGGCATCACCGCAGAATTTCCGCTGCCGCTTCCAGCTGATGGGCTTCGAGGCGTCGAGGTCGCTCGAGTGACTGAACGTGCTGTGCGCCTCGATGACCTGCCCCAGGCCGCCGCCTCGAACGTGACGAAGCGCCTCCTGGGCGCCGGGAAAGAACGGCATCTCGCTGGCGCATCGGACGAAGACTTCGGGGTGATCGTCCATCAGACCGAGGAGCCGGGCAGCAGCAGCGAGATCGATCCCGAACGGCTTCTCGGCCAGGAGGTCCTTGCCTGCGGCGATGACGT
The DNA here is from genome assembly GCA_030447745.1 of Chloroflexota bacterium. Classification (GTDB taxonomy): domain Bacteria; phylum Chloroflexota; class Limnocylindria; order Limnocylindrales; family CSP1-4; genus JACDAV01. The sequence continues at coordinate 183,064 of JAUJOH010000004.1, forward strand.
CACCGTAGATCTGCTCGTGCAGGTCGTGCCGGACCGCGACGTAGACGACGTCGAGCCGGTCGTCGGCGAGGAGGTCGCGGTAGTCCGTCGTGGTGGTCGTGACCGTCTCCATCCGCTCGAACCAGCGAAGGGCACCCTCGCTCACGTCGCACACGGCGGTCAGCCGTGGCCGAACAGGGTGGTCGAGCAGTGCGGGCCAGCGGGCGATCGCCGCTGCTGCCTCCTTGCCCATCAGGCCCCCGCCGATGATCCCTACGTTGACGACCTCAATTGCGGCGGTCATGCTCGGCCGAGGATGGAGGCGGCGTCGCTTGCCGAAGCGCCGTCGTGCAACATGGCCATCAAGGCGTGGACCATGGCCCCTGGCGTGGGATGCTGGATGATGTTCCGGCCGTAGACGATGCCCGCTGCTCCCTGCGCCAGGAGGCGCTCCGTCCTCGAAAGCAGGATCTCGTCACTCACGCGGCCGCCTCCTCGAACCAGAACGGGGACGCCAGCCGCGACGGTGATGACCCGCGCGTACGCGTCGATGTCGTCCGTCGGATCCGCCTTGATCACATCCGCGCCGAGCTCGCGAGCTTGCCGAACGAGAGCGGCAATCTTGTCCACGTCACCCTCGACCGTGTACCCACCGCTCACGTTGTCCCGCATGACGAGCGGCTCGATCATCAACGGCATCCCGTACGCGGTGCACGCCTGGCGGAGGGCCATGATCGAGACGATGCACTGCTGCCGGATCTCCGGTCGCCCGGGCAGTTGCAACAGGTTGGCGACGACGCACGCCGCGTCGAGCCGCACCGCCTGCTCGACGGCGTCAGGAAAGTGCTGACTGAAAACAAACGTCTCCAACGGGTTGCCGTACACATTCGCGATGTCGGTACGCAGGACCAGGGCCGGCTTTGCCTTGCCCGGCAAGGACTGAAGCAGCGGCGCCTGGCCGGGCGTGAGCTGAATCGCGTCGGGGCCTGCCTCGACCAGCCGTCCGACGACGTCGGGCATGTCCTCGATCCCCAGCAGGAAAGACGGCTCGCCGAAGAAGCCATGGTCGACCGCCACGTCGAGGCACCGTCCCGAGACGGGGTGGAAGAGGCGGTTGAGGCGGTACATCATCCCGCTTCACCCGGTGTTGAATCCGGGAAGCGTATCGGCTCGGTGGCCCCGTTGGCGACTGCGCACCGTCACGCCACCGGCGGGCGGCAGCGCACCACGTCGATGGAACCACGCAGCTCCAGCTCGCCGGTGGCGTGCGACGTGAGGACGGTCAATCCGGCTCGCAGTGGCGTGACCGCTGCCCCGGACGTTGCGAGCTCGCCGAGGCCGGCCAGAACGACGAGAACGCTGAACCCCGCGTCGAGCGTCTTCCGCGCCGCGATCCGCCAACGCTCCATCCTGAAGAATGGATCCGCGGCGGCGGGCAGCAACGACCCCGACGACTTCCCATCCCGGGACGGCGTGTGCAGCCGCGCGATTTCCTCGGGTGCCCAGGCGCGACGATCGATGCAGCGGAGGGCCGTCTCCAAGCCCAGGCCAAGATGGCCGTCGCGCAGGCCGTCGATGCCGAAGCCTTGCCATTCGAGGAGCACGGACAGATCCGTGGGCTCCTGGGCTTCCACGAGGAGGATCCCAGGCCCGATCGCGTGGGGCAGGCCGGCCGGAACGAAGACAGTGTCTCCGGCGCGCACGGGAACGCGGTGCATCGTTTGCAGCATCGCGTCCACCTCCTGACGGCTGACCCAGCCTGCCAGCTCCGAGAGGTCGACGGACCGGGAAAAACCGAGGTGGACGACAGGATCGTTGTCGGCCGCGAGCACCATCCACGCCTCGCTCTTGCCGTGACGGCCGTCGAGGCCGTGAGCGACGGCGAAATCGCGATCGGGGTGCGCATGGATGGGCAGCCGCTCGCCGGCGTCGAGGAGCTTGACCAGGAGCTCCGTGTGTCGACCAAACCGGCGAAGATGATCGGGTCCGAGCCACGCGAGGGGGTCGGATGCGACGGCGTCAGTCAGAAGCTGACCCGATGGGAGCCGGGTCAGACCGAGGTCGCGCGCGCCAAAGAGCGGCGTCGCCGATGCCACCCAGTCTTCCGGGACGTTCGCTCCGGTTTCAGGCAGTCCACGAAAGTTTGCGATCCTCGACCCACCGCGGTAGAAGCGGCTCGGCTGGTTCGGCTCGAGCACCAGCGGTTGCATGCGCGTCGTCTCCCGGGCAGGCGCCGGCGGCATCATCAAGACGAGCGTAGCAGGCGCCACCCAGCTCTCTCGTCGGGCTCGATCCGGTGCGTCGGCGCTCGTCCCCGACGCCCCCTCCATCGGGTTCGAGTACGGGAACGAGCCGCCGCGACACGGACCATAAGGGCGAACCCGATCGGTGTCCCCAGCGGACAACCTCCCGTAGTGGTTCGGGACGGGCCTTGGCCCGCTCTTGGGCTCCCTCGAGGAGGTGCTGTCGGCCCTCGGGCGTCGACGCTTCCGCGGCAGTCCAGCGCGCCGGCGTCTCCGCTGCATCCCAGCCCTGGAGTGCTTGCCCACTACCACGAGGCCTTGGTAGGCGGACCCAACGAACGGCGAGTGGGCCGCGATGATGCCTCGACCGATGTCGCCCGCGTTGGCGCCCACCGATCCGAGCAGGCGGAGGTAGACGCCCTCCGCGCTGGTCCCCGTCATCGGGCAACTCGGAAGCGGTCGCGCACGGCTCGCTCCATCTCCGGCGACCAGGCATAGATCCCCGGGCCGGCGGTTCCCATCAGCCGATGGAGTTCCCGTGGAGACGCGGCGAGCCGTCATCAACTGACGGACGGCTTCGTCGGGCGTCGACAACGGGTTCACGCGAGGGGCTCCCCATGGAGGATGGCAGCTCGGATCGGCCACCGGCCGATGTCACCTTGTCTGCCCGAGGGGTGGCTGCGCGACCCGGATGTGGCCCTGGCTCCGGAGGTGTAGCACCAGAGGCGAATAGACCCCGCCGCGCTCGCCACTCACGCTTATCACGATGTCGATGAGCGTGCATTCGAACGTCACCAGCGTTACTTACGGCACGGCACGCAGGCAGGGCACGCGTTGAAGCTCTGCACGGTCTGCGGCGTCTTGACGAGCGGC
>JAUJOH010000021.1 GCA_030447745.1 Chloroflexota bacterium
CGCTGTTGCCCGCGGCCCGACTGCACCTGGCCCGCGGCGACCCCGAGCTGGCGCGGGCCACCGCCGAGCGCGGGCTGCGCGCCATCGGCAACGATCGGCTCCGCGCCGTGGAGCTGCTCTCGCTCCTCGTCGACATCGAGCTGCTGGCGGGGGACAGCGACGCCGCCTCGAAGCGCTGCGCCGACCTGGCCGAGCGTTCGAAGGGGGTCGAGGTGCCGGCGCTCTCGGCGCGTGTCGCCGCGACCCGGGCGCGCGCCCTGGCAGCGTCCGGCGCGACCGGCGAGGCGATCGACCGCGTCGAGTGCGCCCTCCATGCTCTGCCCGAGACCCGGCTCCCGCTGCTCCAGGCGACGCTGGTCGTTGACCTAGCCCGCCTGCACGACGCCGCCGGCGACGCGGTGGCGGCGCGGGTCGAAGCGGCCCGGGCGGCAGCCGCGTTCGGAGCGCTCGACGTGGTCGTCCCGCCGGCCGACGCCGCCTTGCTGGCCCGGCTGCAGACGCCGGCTTCGACGACGACCACCAGGCCAGCGACGCTCACCGCCGACGGCACGGGGTGGACAATCGCGTTCGGCGACACCCGCGCTCGCATCCCCGGGAGCAAGGGCATGAGCTACCTCGCCGAGCTCGTCCGCAACCCGGGCGCCGAGCGCCACGCCCTCGACCTCGTCGACAACGTCGAGGGGGTGAGCGCCGAGGGCATCGACCGCCGCCGGCTCGGTAACGCCGGCCCCATGCTCGACGGCCGGGCCCGGGCCGCCTACCGGCGCCGCATCGAGGCCCTGCGGACCGAGGTCGACGAGGCCCTTGCGGCCGGAGCGGTCGAGCGGGCCGAGGCGCTGCAGGAGGAGCTCGACGGGCTCGTGGCCGAGCTCGCCCGCGCCTTCGGCCTCGGCGGTCGGGAGCGGGCGGCGTCGTCGGCGGCCGAAAAGGCGCGGCTCAACGTCACCCGAGCCCTGCGCACGGCCGTCGCGCGGGTGCAGGCCCTCGCGCCCGAGGCCGGAGACGTCCTCGATCGGGGGTTGCGCACGGGCGCGTTCTGCGCCTTCGACCCCAAACCCGACGAACCCGTTCACTGGATCGTTCATCCCTAACTGAACGGGTCCGCCGAGAGTGAACGCCCCTCCTGGTAAGAGCCCCACGACGAGGAGGACCCCCAATGGACGCTCCGTATGCCGCCACCCCCGATGTGCACGTGCTTCCCTCGCACCTGCCCCTGCCCGGGATTGGCGTGGTCCCGATCAACGCCTACGTTCTGCACGCCGAGGAGCCCGTCGTCGTCGACACGGGCGTCGGCCTCGACGGCGAGACGTTCATCGACGCGCTGAGCTCGGTCCTCGACCCCGCCACGATCCGGTGGGTGTGGCTCACCCACGACGACGCCGACCACACCGGCGCCATCGAGCGGCTCTTCGAGCTGGCGCCGGACGCCCGCCTCGTCTGCCACGGCTTGGCCGCCCTGCGCATGTCGTCGTGGTGGGGGGTGCCGATGGATCGCGTGCACGCCATCCGGGTCGGCGACCGCCTCGCCGTGGGCGACCGCACGCTGCTCGCCGTCGCCCCGCCGCTTTACGACAACCCGATGTCCACCGGCTTCATCGACGAGGCGACCGGCGTGCTGTTCTCGGTCGACTCCTTCGGTGCGATCATCCCCGAGCCCACCACCGACGCGGCGGAGGTGCCGGCCGAGGCGCTGGCCGGGGGCATGGCCAGTTGGGCAGCGCTCGACTCGCCGTGGACGGAGCTCGTCGACCGCGACCGCTTCGGCCGGGTGCTCGATCGGGTCCGCCAGCTGCAGCCGACCTCGATCCTGTCCTCGCACCTGCCGGCGGCCAGGGGCACCTCGCTCGAGTCGTTCCTTGGCGTGTTGGCGAGCGTGCCCGACGTCGAGCACGCGCCGGCGCCCAGCGCCGAGGAGTTCCAGCAGATGCTGGCGGCAATGGCGCCGGCGCCCGGCTGATCCAACGCACACGGCGTGGGCGGCCGCTCGCCGGCGACCATGCGAGCGACCGCCCGCCGGGCGGGCGGGAGGTAGACGGGCGCGAGATGTTGGGACGCCGTTGTGGTTGAGATACCTCAGGACGAGGTCAGCGTGTCGCGTCCAGGTGCGGCCGTCGCAGTGAGTGGTCGCGAAGCCGCTTCAGCCACGCGAGGTTGTAAGCGTCGTCGAAGGGCAGGCGCCTCGCGCACGGCCAAATGATTGCCGCGAGTCGCGCAACGAGCCCCGCCGATTGCCGGATATTCCGCCCGCTGGGCAGCCACCTATCGCCGGCTCAGGGACACACCCGAGCCACCGAGGTGTGGCCGGTGAAGTCACGCGGCTTGAGTGCCCCATACCCCGAGCCCTGCGGCGATGGGCCGTCAAGGTGGCCGGTCGAGCGCACCACCGTCGGCTGCGGCGTGAGTGCCCCAAGGAGTGGTGGGATTTGAGGGCGGCGTAGAGGGTCCACCCGCGAGGGGGGCCATCGC
>JAUJOH010000022.1 GCA_030447745.1 Chloroflexota bacterium
GGTAGGCCGGCCAAGCATGGGTCCGGCTGGTAAGCCAGCGTCGGCACGTCCCGAGGCGATCGTGCTCTGCGGCATCCAGGGCAGCGGCAAGACGACCTTCTACAGCACGCGGTTCGCCGCCACCCACGCCCGAATCAACCTCGACGAGCTGAGAACACGCCACCGCGAGCGCGAGCGGCTGGCCTACCTCGCAGCGCGGCGTTGTCTTGTCGTGGACAACACGAATCCGACGGCGGCGGAGCGGGCCGTGTACGTAGGGCCGGCTCTGGCGCACGGTTTCCGGGTGGTGGCGTACTGGCTGGACGCGCCCCCCCGTCAAGCGCTCGCCCGTAACGCCATGCGCGAGGGGCGGGAGCGAATACCGGTTCCCAGGGTTCTCGGCACCTACAAGCGGCTCCAGGTGCCCTCGCTCGAGGAGGGGTTCGAGATCGTCTTCCGGGTCAGGTCAGAGGACCGCGAGCGGTTTCTCCTCGACCCGCTGCATTGGGCTCAGGCGTGCCCGGCGTCCGGGCGCTCCGGCTGATCGGCGGCCGCCCCGGACTCCGGATCGGCCTCCTCGGGGTCGGGGTCGCTCATCGACCCCTGTGCCAGCGGATCGTCATCCGGGGCGTCAGCGCCGGAGGAATGATGCTCGCCGCCGCCCTGGGTGTCGTCGGAGTCGGGGTCCTCGCCCACGTCCGGGCGTCCCTCTTGGGAGGCTCCCTGGGGGGCCGCGCCGAGGCCGGCGTCCTCTTCTTCCCGTCCCTCATCGTGCATCCGTGGCCCCTAGCTCCGCCCGCGGCGCGGGCTCCATGTGGATCACCTTCGTTCTTGTCAGCTCGTCCAGCAACTCGGGTCCGTAGCCATAGCCGGTCCCGCTGACGCCCCGCGGCTCGGCGCCGCCGCCGGGCGCTCCGCCCCAGACGCTATTGATCTTCAGGGTGCCCACCGGCAGCTCGCGGGCGGCGCGCTGGGCGTTCTGGAGCGAAGGCGTGAGCACGGAGGCGGCGAGGCCGTACTCGGTTGCCGAGGCCAGCTCCAGCCCTTCCTCGAAGGAGCCGACGACCTGAACGGGCACGACGGGGCCGAAGGTCTCCTCACGCATGATCGCCATCGAGCCGTCGACGTCGGTCAGGACCGTGGGGGGATAGAAGCTTCCCGGCGCATCGGCCGGCTCACCGCCGGTCGCGACGCGGGCCCCCGCCGCGGCGGCGTCGCTCACGTGGCGGTGGACCACGTCGACCTGGCGGTCGTCGACCAGCGGCCCCATCTCCGTGGCGGGGTCCATGCCGTTGCCGACCGTGATCGACTCCGCCTCCCGCACGAGCGCGTCGATGAACGGCGCGGCCAGCGACCGGTGCACGTAGATCCGCTCGACCGACGTGCAGACCTGCCCGGCGTTGGCGAACGCACCGGAGGCCGCCTGCTCGGCGGCCCAGCGGGGATCGACCCCCTCGTCGATCACGAGCGGATCCTTTCCCCCGAGCTCGAGCAGCGCCTTTCGGCCAAGCTGCGACGCGCACGTCGCGGCTATCTGCCGGCCGGTCTCGACCGATCCGGTGTGCAGGGCGACGTCCACGCCGGGGTGCTCGACCAGGGCCTGGCCGGCGCGGCCGTCCCCGAGCAGCAGGTTGAGCACGCCGGGGGGAAGCTCCATCAGCTCGACGAGGCGCGCGCCCGAGAGCGGCGTGCGCTCCGACGGCTTGAAGACGGCGGTGTTGCCGGTCACGAGCGCCGCGGCGATCTGGCCGGAGGCGATCGCCACCGGGTCGTTCCATGGCACGATCAGCGCCGCGACGCCGCGCGGCTCGGGAACCATCGTGTCGACGGCGCCCCAGGACCCCGCGAGGGCAGCGCCGCGGTGAAGCGGGCCGATCTCCGCGTACTGCTCGATGGCCCCGATCCCGGCCTCCACTCCGGCGGCCGAGTCGGCCAGCGGCTTTCCGTTCTCGCGCGTCTGAATCTCCGCGAGCTCGTCGACCGCGCCGCGCAGCACGCGCGCGCATGCCTTCAGGAGCTCGCCACGCTCGGCCGGGTCACGACGGGCCCAGTCGGGGGCGGCCGCGCGGGCGGCGCAGACGGCGGCGTCGGCGTCGGCCTCTCCTCCGGCGGGGATCGTGCCGACCACCTCGCCGGTTGCCGGATCGGTAACGTCGATCGTCTCCGAGCCGGTGCCTTCGCGAGCCGAGCCTGCTATCAGGTGGCGGCGGACGCCGCGCTCGAGAACGGTCACCTCAGGAGCGCTTCCCGCTGTGCGTCGGCCGAAACCTGTTCCACCCCCAGGCGGCGGGCGAGTCCCCGCGCGTTGCGAGGCGCGAACTCCTCCCAGTCGTTGTTGAAGTAGGCGAAGACGTCGACCGCGCGCGACCACACTCCGAGCAGCCCGGCCCACTGGTCGAGCTCCGATTCCGAGTAGTTCCCGCGCCGTCCCCGCGCGCCGTAGTGGAAGCGCACGAGGGTGAAGTCGGCGG
>JAUJOH010000005.1:0-19195 GCA_030447745.1 Chloroflexota bacterium
GCTCGACGCGATCCTGTTGACCCACGCTCATCTCGACCACTGCGGCCTGCTGCCCGTCGCCGTGCGCGAGGGCTACGGGGGACAGATCCATGCCACGGCGGGCACGATCGAGCTGGCCAGGCTGGTGCTGCTCGACTCCGGTCGGCTCAACCAGGAGTTCGCCAAGCGGGAAGCTCGCTGGGAGAAGCGCAATCCTGGCAAGGCCGAGGCAGACGACCGCAAGGAGGCGGCGCAGTTCGAAGCCGCGGTCGCCGAGGCGGAGCGGTCCGCGCTGCCCGTCGCCGAGCCGCCCGGCGAGCGGCGCGACGGTCCCGACGTGGAGCAGTCAGCGCTGTCCGGCGCCTACCCGGCGGGCGATCCCGAGGCGGACCTGCGCGCTCAGCCGCCCGAGCTCGAGATCGATCTCGACGCGCCGCTCTACACCGAGGACGACGCAGAGGCCGTCCTGCCGCGCTTCCGGGCCGTCCGGTACGAGGAGGAGGTCGAGGTCGCGCCGGGCGTCCACGCGACCTTCCACGATGCCGGGCACATCCTCGGCTCCGCGATCATCAGGCTGCGCGTGCGGGACGACGGCAGTGGGGAGGATCGGTACGTCGTCTTCTCCGGCGACCTCGGCCGGCCGAACACGCCGATCATCCGCGACCCCACGAGCCTCGTCCACGCCGACTACGTCGTCGTCGAGTCGACCTACGGCGGGCGCGAGCACGAGCCGCACGACGAGGCGATCCGCATCCTGGCCGAGACTGTCCGGCTGGTCGACGAGAGCGACGGGGTCCTGCTCGTCCCGTCGTTCGCGATCGGGCGGACCCAGGAGATCGTCTGGGAGCTCGACCGGCTCATCGACCAGGGTGGGATCCCGCCGCTGCCGCTCTACCTCGACTCGCCGATGGCGTCCAGGGCGACCGACGTCTACCGGCGGTACACCGAGTACTACGACGAGGAAACGCGCGCCATCCTGGCCGCTGAGGGCACGCCGCTCGACTATCCGAACCAGCGGATCGTCAACGACGCGCGCGAGTCGCGGGGGCTCGAGCACGCGGACCGCCCGTACATGATCATCGCCTCGAACGGGATGCTGACCGGCGGCCGCGTCGTGAACCACCTGCGGAACCTGATCGGCGACCCGCGCGCCACCTTGCTGTTCGTCGGCTACCAGGGCGAGGGGACGCTGGGCGCGCACCTGCAGGCCGGGGCCCGCGAGGTCCGGCTCGACGGCCAGATGCGCGAGGTCCGCTGCCAGGTCCGCTCGATCAGCGGCTTCAGCGCCCACGCGGACGAGACGGAGCTGCTCGCGTGGCTGGGCAACTTCAAGGCCGGCAAGTCGCCGGGCGAGGCCGGCTATCCGCGCCGGGTCTTCCTCGTTCACGGTGACCCGGAGGCGCAGCAGGCGCTGGCGCCGAAGGTCCGCGAGCTCGGCTTCGAGGTGCACGTCGCTCGCTGGCGCGAGCGGGTCACGCTCGACTGAGCGCCGTGCCGGGTCGTACCACCGGCGGCCCGGCGCCCCGGGAAACCCCGGCAACTTCGCAAATACCACCCCCCGTAGTGGGAGCCGCGACGGAAGGCGGCTTCACGGCCCCAGCTGACAATTCCGACGCCGATGTAGCCCCAGGCGGCTACCGAGTGCCGCCTAGGGCGTCCGTTGAGCTCTGTCCTCGCTTCTTGCACTACACGGGGTGGTGGATGAACAAGGGGCTCACCGGACCCCGACAAGATCAACACGAGCTTCGTCGAGCGCCAGAACCTCACGATGCGGATGGGAATGCGGCGCTCCAACCGCTCCACCAACGGGCACTCGAAGAAGCTCAGCAACCACGCGGCGGCAATCGCGATCCACTTCATGCACTACAACTTCGCGCGGCCGCACAAGAGCCTCGCTAATCCGTATCCCCGGACTCCCGCGATGGCAGCGGGGGCTGTCGGATCACGTCTGGAGGTGCGAGGAGATCGCGGCTCTGCTGGACTAGCTGGACAACCTACGTAACGATTCGCGCTCGATGGACCCTGTCGGTTGGCCAAATCCCGTGAAGCCCTGGTCGTGCGCGTTCGCTCTTGCATGGGAGGCGTTCCACGCGGGAAGTGTTCCCGTCGGGGCCGTCGTCGTCGGACCAAGCGGCGATGTCGTGACGAGCGGACGCAGTCGTGCGTTTGAGACGGAAGCCCCGCGAGGTCAAGTCTGCGGCACCTACCTCGCTCACGCGGAGATGAATGCCCTTCTTCAGCTGCCCGCAGGCGACTACTGGGATCACGTCGTGTACACAACGCTGGAGCCTTGCCTGCTCTGCACGGCGGCGCTAACGCACACGCACATAGGCCTAGTTCGCTATGCCGCGCGTGATCGTCTGTGGGCAGGAATCGAGCGCCTGCCCGAGCTAAATCCGCATGTCCGGCGACGTTGGTGCACGCGAGAGCACGCGGTGTCCGGGCCCCTGGAACTCTGGGCGAGCCTCCTCGTGCTGGTGTTCCAACTAGAACGCCGCCCGGGGACGGAAGCCGCGGCCGAGGCGCCACCGGCGCTTCTGCATCTTGCACGGCACCTCACCGCTTCGCGCGAGCTGCATCGACTGGTAGGAACGACCGTCTCTGAGGCAATCGCGGCGTTCCGTGATCGGCTCGATGACTTGGACTCGCCGAGTTAGCGTCGTCGGGTCAAATTGAGACGCTACCCGCACGGGCTACCGGGTGCCGCGCGGGGCATCCGCTGAGCCCGTCCCGGCTTCTTGCACTACACGGGGTGGTGGATGAACAAACGGCGTCGGGTAGAGCGCCGCGCCGGCGTCGGTTCCAGCCGGGAAGCGGGTAGTTTCTCAGCTTGGATCGGCGGTCGGCGCGAGAGGCGACAACGCTCCATAGAGGCAGCAGATGCGGACGACCGAAGCAGCCGGCAACCCGCCCCAAGGACCGCCGGGAGCACCAGGCCGTTCTGCGAACTTGTGCTACCGGAATCCAGTGCCCTGATGGCCGGCGGGCTCGAGCAGGTCGTGGACGCGAGCTGACGCCGTCCATGGACTGGATTGCCGCGCTCACCGGGTCGCCGTGCGATCGTCGCCACGAGCGTCCGCAGCGGGTCGGCGTCGCGGCGCTGCTCGACTAGGCGTCTTCGGAGCAGGTTCAGCTCGCCGGTTGAAGCCAGTACCGCAGCACAGCGCCACGCTGGTCCTCTAGGACACCGCCGTTGGCCTCGATCACCTTGCGAGAGGCGACGTTTTCGATGTCGCACGTGACGAGAATGCGGGTGATACCGAGGCTGCCAGCGATTGGAAGAGCGAGACGGAGCATCGCCGTGGCGTGACCTCTTCGCCGCATCGACGGACGGACGTCATATCCGATGTGACCGCCGTGCGCGAGCAGTATGGGCGTCAGGCGGTGTCGGATCGAAAGGCGGCCGATCCAGGCATCTCCGGCCACGTACCAAAGGTGAGTGGCGGGCACCCATCCCTCTGGGCGCGGTGTTTCTTCCAACGCTAGCGCGCGGAGTGCCTCAACGTAGCGTTCGAAGCCGCGGGCATCGTGCAGGTCCGGGACCCCTTCCGCCTCAGCAGCCAACCCACTGCGGTCGTCCCGACCGAGTCGCCCCTCCGCCCGGAACTCATCGAGCCCAGCCAGGTATGACCGATGTACGGCAACGAGCGGTGCAACAAGGTCGGGCACGCATTCCACTCTAAGCGCCGGCCGAGGGCAGCGGTCTCGTGCCGCTTACGAGCCAACGACACGCGTTCTATTGACACTGATGCACTACCCGGGAGCGGCTACCTCGTGACGCGAGGGTCATCAGTTGCGCCCTGGACCCGCTTGGGCCAGCACCGCCAGTTCTCCTCTGACCCCTCGCGGCGTTTGCGAGACCGCGGGTTCACCCTCGCCTAGAACTGCATGAGCCCCGCTGGGGTCGGCGTAAATCCGCACGCCTCGATGTAGAACGAAGTCAGCTCGGGACCGAAGTCCACGTGCAATGCCTCACACCCTGCCGCCCGCGCCTCTTCCGAAGCAATGACGATCATCTGCCTACCGATGCCGTGCCGACGCATGCGGGACGCCACGAGCGTGTCGAGAATGAAGGCGTGAACACCCCCGTCCCACGGGACGTTGACCCAGCCGATGAGGTCGTCCCCGTCACGAGCGCATACCCATCCAAGGCTGTACCGCTGCACCTGCGCGCTCCAGTCGTCCTCCAACACCCGGTGGCCAAAGCCCTCGGCATGCAGGGCGTTCACCTCGGCATTCTCGAACTCGCCGCGCCACGTGTATCGGACGTCCACGGCGTCAGCGTACCGGCACAACCAAACAGAGACGCGAACCGGCTGCCGTGTGCCGCCCGTCGGTTGGGTTCGCCAGCGATCCAACGGATCAACGGGCCGGCCCCGACCGGCCTGCGAGCCGCCGTCGAGCGTCGCTTGGGTTCGCCAGCGGTCCAAGGGACCAACGGACCGGCCCCGACCGGCCTGCGCGCCGCCTTCGAGCGTCCGTTGGCTTCGCCAGCGGTCCAACGGACCGGCGGACCCGCCGCGCCCCGCCTCGCCAAAAGGTGACTCAGCCGGCCGCAGTCGCCGCCGCGAGCGCAGCGCGGAACCCGGGCAGCCCGCGGTCGACCATCTCGTCTGACGCGGTCAGCGAGATCCGGAACCAGCCGGGCACCTCGACGACGGAGCCAGGCAGGACCAGGACGCCCTGGTCAGCGAGGCGGGCCGCGTAGGCCTCGTCGTCGTCGATCGGCGCCCGGGCCATGACGTAGAAGGTGCCTTCCGGCAGCGTCGTCTCGTAGCCCATCGACCGCAGTTCGCCCACCACGCGGTCGCGGCGCCGTTCGAGGGCGCCCACGTCGATGGACAGCTCCTCCAGGTCCTCGATCGCGTGCTGGAGCAGTGCGTTCGGGAAGGCGTAGCCGGAGGCGATCTGGGCCGTGAAGACCGCGTCGCGCAGCGACTCGCGGTGGGGCGCGGTCGGCGGCACGGCGACGTACCCGATCCGCATCCCGGGTGCGAGCAGGGTCTTGCCGTACGAGTAGTTGACGATCGTTCCCGGATATACCTCGGCCGGGCTGTGGAACGCGCGGCCGTCGAAGACGATCCGGTTGTACGGCTCGTCCGAGATGAGGTGGATCGTCCGCCCCACCCGCTCGGATGCCGCCTCGAGCATGGCCGCCAGGCCGCTCAGCGCCTCGAGCGGGTAGACCCGGCCGCTCGGGTTGTGGGGCGTGTTGACGAGCACAGCCCTCGTCCGCGGCGTGATCGCCGCCTCGGCCGCCGAAGCGTCGAGGTCGAAGGCCGGCGGCTCGAGCGGCACTCGCACGGGGACGCCACCCGCGGCCAGGATGAGCACCTCGTAGAAGAACCACGGCGGCGACAGGAAGATCACCTCGTCGCCCGGCTCGAGGATGGCGCGGAGCGTCACGGCCAGCGCAGCGAAGCCGCCGTTCGTCATCGCGATGTCGGCCGGATCCCAGTCCAGCCCGGTCCGGGCAGACAACGTGGCCGCCACGGCGCGCCGGCTCTTCGGCTCGCTCAGCTTGTAGGCGAACCAGTCCTTGTCCCGCGGCTCGAGCCATCGTCCGAGCGCGTCGACGTAGCGCGGGTCCGGCATCGACTGCGGGTTGCCGACCGCGAAGTTGGCCATGCCGGGATCGCCGTTGCGCGCCCAGATCGGGCCGCCGAAGAAGCGATTGAACGGCGCCCTAGACGCCTGGAGCGCCTCGATCGCCGGGCGTCGCATCTCGGTTGTCATCGCAGACCTCCGTGGTGGCTCAGGAACCAGCCGGCGGCTCGATCTCGACCGGTTCTCCCCAGTTGGTGAACTCGATCGTCGAGTCGCCGCTGACCTCCGTCTCGCCTTCGCTCTGCGGCACAGTCGCCTCGAACTCGAACTCCATCCGCAGCGGCGTCCCGTCCGGGGCGAGGTACAGGTCGAGGCTGTCGAGCGTTCCTTCCCCGCCGGCCTCGCGGATCTGCGCCGTCTCGTAGGGGATCGGACGCACGGCCCGGAAGCGGAGCTCCTGGCCGCCGTCGGCCTCGACCGCTTCCACGAACTCGAGGTCGCCGGGCGCTCCGGCATATCGGAAGACGTCCACGATCTCGTCGCCGTTGATGGCCTCGCGGCTCGTGGCCGTCCAGTCGTCGTCGTTCTGCTTGACCCAGGCGTCGTCGCCGAGGATCACGAGCGAGAGGGTCTCGCCGGCGATCTCGAGCGACCCGGCGGCATCCTTGCCGGACACGTCCAGGTCGTACGTGAAGTCCGCCTCCTCGTCACCGGTTCGCGCCCGACCCTCCTGCCGGAGGTGGAAGGCGTTGTCGTCCGACTCGGCGAGCCGGTAGAACGACGCGAGCGCGTCGTCTGCCTCACCCGTCGCGGGCGAGCCGCTCGCGGACGCGGCAGCGGCGGCGCTTGCACCGGGCATCGTCGCTGACGGCGTTCCCGTCGACGATCCGCAGCCCGCGAGCCCGACGACCAGCACGATCAGCGTGGCGATCCGCTTCATGGGGCTCTCCCTTCCGTGCTCAGCGTGTCCGACGCGGCCGCGTCCGCGCGGCGATCCGGGCCAGCGCTCCCTCCCACCCGGCCTCGAACCGCCGGCCGGGCTCGTCGAGGTCGACCACCACCGGCGCATGGTCCGATGGCGTCGGCGGGCCCTTGCGCGCCTCGCGGTCGATCTCCGCCCAGACGACGCGCTTGGCGACCGGACGGGTGGCGTAGAGCAGGTCGATCCGCATGCCCTCGTTCCGGTGGAACATCCCGGCCCGGTAGTCCCACCACGAGAAACGGCCCGGCGCGGGCTGGTGGAGCCGGTACAGGTCGACGAGGCCCCAGTCCCGGAGCCGGGCGAGCGCCTCCCGCTCCGGCGGCGAGACGTGCGTGCCGCCGTGCGCCGCGACGGCGTCCCAGACGTCCTCGTCGGAGGGCGTCGCGTTCAGGTCTCCGCCGAGGATCAACGGCTCGTTTGGCGACCGCGTCTCCACCAGCCACCGGTGGAGTCGCTCGAACCAGCGCAGCTTGCCCTCGTACCACGGCGAGCCGACGACGCGGCCATTGGGCGCATACAGGCTCACGAACCGGATCCCGTCGCAGACGGCCGACACCATCCGGGCCTCGTCGAACGGGTCGAAGTCCTCCTCCTCGAGCGCGACGGCCGCGCGGGCGCTGCTGTCTCGGACCGGCCCGTCGCCGAAGTTCGTGACGGGCTCCGCGATCCCGACCCGACTCGCGATCGCGACGCCGTTCCAGCGCCCCTCGCCATGGTGCAGGAGCTCGTAGCCGGCCATCCGGAACGGGAGCTCGGGTGCGTCGTCGTCGGCCAGCTTGGTCTCCTGGACCAGCAGCACGTCCGGCGCCGCGCGCTCCAGCCAGCGCTCGAGCGCTTCGTGGCGCGCCTTGAGCGAGTTGACGTTCCAGGTGGCGACGCGCATCCGCGGGCGGCTCCGGCCTCAGTAGCGCCGGCCGCGCTGGCGGGCCAGGTCGAAGGTCGCCGTGTCAGCAACCGCCATGACCGCCATCGTCCCGGCCTGCACCGGATCCGAGACGACGAGGTCGACGGCGTCCGTGATCGAGCCGGCCATGTTGAGGGCGATGATCGGGATGCCCGTCGCGCGCAGCTCCCGGGCGGCGACCGAGATGTCGCCACCCATGATCGAGCCGGCCAGCACGAGCAGGTGAGCCCGCGGCAGGTCCGCGACGGCGCGCACGGCGGCCGCGATCGGTTCCTCGCCGACGAGCGCGATCGTGTCGACGCTGATCCGCTCGCCGCGCAGGTTGTGGCGGTCCGCCTCGCTCACCGCGCCCAGCGCCACCTGCGCGACCTGTGCCCCGCCGCCGACGACGATGATCCGCTTCCCGAACACGCGCTCCAGCGCCCGGGTGAGGTGCGTCTCGCGCACCCCGGCCAGGCCCGCGATCGCGTCGACCAGCACGGCCTGCTCGATGCCCTCCACCTCGATCTCCACTTCCGCGGCGGGACCGGCGGCACCATCGCCGGCCGCCAGACGGCGGACCGTGCTGAGCGTCCGGAGCGTCCCGCCGGCGCGACCGACGCAGTTCGCGAGCGCCGGCACGGCCCCGGGCGTGTCGTCGAGCACGACCCGGAGGGCAACGGTCGGCGGGACGGCGGAACGGCGCGGCATCGGTCGCGGTCGGCGAACGCGGTCAGGTGCCGGCGAGCTCGCCGCGCCCGCGCCGCACGTCGTCGACCGACATCCGATCCGGCTCGAGGCTGCCGCCGTCGTCGTGCTCCTCGAACTCGACGCCCAGGGCCGCGAACGCCTCCCGCGTCGCGGAGGCGTCGCTCGTCTGGAGCATCAGCTCCCCGCCCGTGTCCTCGGCGATCCCGACGATGCCGCCGATGTTGACCGATCGTTCTCCGAGCGCCGCCGCGAGCCGCGCGAGCGCGCCGGGCCGATCGTCCAGCCGCACCGTGAACCAGACCACTCGCCACCTCCTGTCCGGGCGATGGTACCGCGCGGTACCCTCGGCTCGGACGGCCGCCCGTCGGCGGCAACATCCGCATGCAACGCAATGCGCGAGGAGGAGCCGTGGACGAGCCGCCGGCGGCGGACGACCGTCGCCCCACCTGCCCGCTGTGCGGGAACCGGACGTTCCAGCAGGAAGAGGGCAAGCTCGACAGCCAGTGGGGGATGACGGCCCACCAGGTAACGCTGATGATCTGCGACCGTTGCTCCTACGTCCTGGCGTTCTACAAGGGCAGCTCGATCTTCGACTTCGACTGACGATGGCCGCGCCGTCCGGGCCGCTGATCCAGGTCTTCGGCCGCGACGACGACCAGCCGACGCGCGCCGCGCAGCGCTTCTTCCGGGAGCGGCGCGTCGCCGTCCACTTCGTCGACGTCCGTCGAAAGCCGATCGCCGCCGGCGAGCTCCGACGGTTCGTCGAGCGGCTGGGCGCGCCGGCGCTCGCGGATACCCCCGGCCGGGCGTGGCGCGAGGCCGGCCTGGGCTACCTGCGGATGGACGACGCCGAGCTCGCCGCCCGCCTCCTGGCCGACCAGCGCCTGCTGCGGCTGCCCCTCGTGCGGTGCGGGGCCCGGTTCGCCGTCGGGAAGGACGAGCGTGCGTGGAAGGCGATGCTCGACGCCGAAGGCTAGCGGCGGTCCGGCGTCCGGCGGCGCACGGCGAGGGCGGCGCCGACGAAGACGAGCGCGATCCCTGCCACCGCCCAGCGGACATCGCCGACCATGAAGCTGCCCCCGCGCACGAGGCCGAGTCCCTGGGCGGTCCAGAGGAGCCCGACCGCAACGAGGGCGAACGGCAGGATCCAGCGACCGGCACCCATCCGACACCTCCTGCTGCCATGCTACCGGGCATGAGCGAGCGAGCCGGCGACCGGGCCGAGCGGAGCGCGCGGAGGCGGAGCGGCCGGCTCACGGTCGTTGCCGACAAGGACCACGTCGCGACCCGCCGCGCCCGCCAGACGGAGGACGAGCGCCTGCTCGGCCGGCCGGGCCGGCCGGCATTCCTCGACACGGACCCGTGGCGAGCGCTGCGCATCCTGTCCGAGTTCGTCGAGGGCTTCGACGCGCTGGCGGCGGTGGGCCCGGCCGTCACGATCTTCGGGTCTGCCCGGACGAAGCCGGATCATCGGTACTACGCGCTGGCGCGCGAGCTCGGGCGCCTCCTCGCCGTGCAGGGCTACGCCGTCATCACGGGCGGCGGACCGGGCTTGATGGAGGCCGCCAACCGAGGCTGCCAGGACGGCGACGGCCTCTCGGTCGGGTGCAACATCGAGCTGCCGATGGAGCAGGGGCTGAACCCGTACTGCGACCTCGGGGTCGAGTTCCGCTACTTCTTCGTGCGCAAGACCATGTTCGTCAAGTACGCGGACGCGTTCGTGATCTTTCCCGGCGGCTACGGCACCCTCGACGAGCTATTCGAGGCGCTCACGCTGATCCAGACCAAGAAGGTCCAGGGGTTCCCGGTGATCCTCATGGGTTCCGACTACTGGGCAGGCCTGATCGACTGGATCAGGGGCACGCTCGTGACGGAGGCGACGATCTCGGCCGACGACGTCGACCTGCTCCGGATCACGGACGACCCGGCGGAGGCCTGCCAGATCATCAACGCCTACGTCACGGAGCGACGCGCCGACGCGGCGCGGACGCACCCGGATACGCTGGCGATCGACCACGCCGTGGCCGCCGACTCGACGGAGACCGGGCAGAACGGCGGGCGGGCCGAGGCCGAGAGCTAGCGCGGCACCGTCGGCAGCGCGATCTCGATCCGGCCGTCGACAACGCGCACCGGGTAGTAGCGGAGCCGACGGACGCGCGTCAGGCGCCGCGCCTCGGCCTTCTTGCCCGGCGGATCGACCTTCGCCTCGCGGCCGCCGGGCGACCACGTGGGGTGGTAGCGGCCGTCCGGGTCGAGGCCGCCGGTCGTCGGCATCTGGACCGGCTCGCCCGTGCACAGCGAGAAGCGACCCTCGTGGAGGGGGCACGTGATCACGCATTCCTCCAGCTCCCCGATCGAGAGCGGGGCGGACATGTGGGGGCATCGGTCATCGATCGCCACGATCCCCTCCGGGGTGGCCGCGAGGAGGACGTCCAGCTCCCCGCGGGAGACGCGGCGGAGCGCACCGGGGGGCAGGTCCGTGGTCGCCGCCACGGGCTCGAAGTCCGGTGCGGCCCCGTCCACGCCGGGCGCGAGCAACTCGGCACGGAACGGGAACGGTCGCGGTTCCACGACAAAGCGATCGTACCGGACCAGCAAACGGCCCCGGGCGTTGCCGCCCGGGGCCGTGCGAGGAGCGAAGCCGGGCCGTCAGTCGGCGGCCGGCGCCTGGCGCATCGGGCGGTCGCCTGCCGGCGGGCCATCGTCCACACCGGCGGCCGCCGCCGTCAGCGGATCCGGCGCCGGGCCGCGCAGCGGCAGCTCGGCAATGGCGGCGGTCGCGACGATCGCCCCGACCACGGCCGCGACGCCCAGCCAGAACGTCGACGCGATCGCGAGCGAGAACGCCTGCTGGATGGCGGCCACGAGCTGGTCGACGAACGGCTGCGCCTCCGGCGGCAGGACGCCTCGGAGCGTCGCCCCGAGATCGCCGACCCCGCCGACGTCGAACCCCGCGCCACCGGAGTTCGAGAGCGCCTCGAATCGCTGGACGAAGGGCTCCGGCGTGCCCTGCGCGCGAAGCTGGGTCGGGATCTGCTCTCGGAACGCCGTCCCGAACAGCGTCCCGACCATCGCCAGACCAACCGACCCACCGATCTGGCGGAAGAACGTCAAGTTGGACGTCGCGACGCCGAGCTTGTCGACCGGCACCGCGTTCTGAATCACCACGGTGAAGACGGAGAACGTGGGGCCGACCCCCAGGCCCGCCAGGAACATCCAGACCCACAGCACCGGCAGCGGCGTCTCGGCCCGGAGCTGCGTCATCAGCGCCAGCGCGACGGCCATCACGACGAGCGCGCCGAGCAGGATCGCCTTGTACCTGCCCGTGCGGGACACGACCGCGCCGGAGATCGTCGCCCCGGCGATCAGGCCGATGAGCAGCGGCAGGATCTGGTAGCCGGACTCGGTCGGGCTCGAGCCCTGGACCGACTGGAACCAGAGCGGCAGGAACACGATCGCGCCGAAGAACCCGAAAGCGGTCAGGAACGTGGCCACGATCGAGCCGGCATAGGTCCGGTTCCCGAACAGGTTGGGCGGGACGATCGGCTCCGCGGCCCGTGCCTCGATGCCGAAGAAGACGACCCCGAGGACGAGCGCGGCCAGCGTGAAGCCGCCGACGTTCAGGTCCGTCCACTCGCCGGTCTGCTTGTTCGACAGCCCGAGCAGGAGCAGCGAGACCCCGATCGTGAACACCAGCGCGCCGAGATAGTCGAGCGTCCGGGAGACGCCGGCCACGCGCATGGTCGGCAGGTAGCGGCCGATGATCCACAGCGAGACGAGGCCGATCGGCAGGTTGATGTAGAAGATCCAGTGCCAGCTGATGGCATCGGTGATGAACCCGCCGAGGGCCGGACCGACGATGGCCGACAAACCGAAGACGGCGCCGAAGAGGCCCTGGTACTTGCCCCGCTCGGCCGGGGTGAAGAGGTCTCCGATGACCGCCAGCGAGATCGGGAAGAGGGCGCCGGCGCCGAGGCCCTGGAGGCCGCGGAAGAACACGAGCATCTCCATCGACTGGGCGAGGCCGGAGAGCGCCGAGCCGACGAGGAAGAGCGTGATGCCGATGATCAGCAGCGGCTTGCGGCCGTAGATGTCGGACAGCTTGCCGTAGAACGGGACGGTGATCGTCGACGTCAGCAGGTAGATCGTGGTGACCCAGGTGTAGAGCTCGAGGCCGTTCAGCTCCGTGGCGATGACCGGCATGGCGACGCTGACGATCGTCTGGTCGAGCGCGCCCAGGAACAGGGCGAGCATGATGGCGCCGAGGATCCTGAGCTTCGCGGCGTGATCCAGGTGGATGGCGGGAGACCGCTGCTGCGGCTCTCGACAGGCATGGCTTCCAAGACGGGACTCCTCGGTCAGGTTCGGTGAGTGGGCGAGCCGGACGAACGGGCGTCCGGATCCTCGGCCTGGCCGGGATGGACGTGGGCGAACAGGTCCGGGTCCTCCGCGACGACGTCGGCAACCGCGCCGCGCAGGTCCCCGACCGCGGCCTCGAGCCGGCTGAGCTGACGGTCGTCGAGCTTGGCGAGCACGCGCGCCAGGACCTCGTCCTGGAGCACCTCGACGTCCGCCAGTGCCCGTCGACCGGACTCGGTGACGCGAACGTGGACGACGCGCCGATCGTCCGACAGGCGGACGCGCTCCGCCAGCCCGCGCTCCTCCATCCGGTCGATGAGCCCCGTGGCATTCGACAGCGACACGTCCACGAGCTCCGCGATCCGGCTCATCGGCAGCTCGCCGTGACGCTCGAGCATCGACATCAGGTACAGATGGCTCATGCTCACGCCACGCTGGACCAGACGCTGGCTGCCCATGCAGCGAAGCTCGCGCAGCGACTCGCGAAACTGGGCGATCATCGCGGTGGTCACGGCGGATCGGTCGATCTTTGCCCGGGTGGCGGCCAAGCCATTCGCTCCATGCCGATTGTTGCGTTGACCTGAACTATCCTATTCGACCGAATGATGCTGTCAAGGTGGATGTTCGCGCCGCGCTGGAGGAATCGATGCGTTTCGTGCTGATGATCGAGCCGCAGCAGGGACTCACGTACGAGGAGCAGCTGGACGTCGCACGACGGGCGGAGGCCGCGGGCTTCGAGGCCCTCTTCCGCTCCGACCACTACGAGAGCTTCCCCGGCGCGGCCGACAACCCGACGACCGACGCGTGGGCGGTCCTCGCCGGCCTCGCTCGCGAGACCGAGCGGATCGGGCTCGGCGTCCTCGTCTCGCCGGTCGGGTTCCGGCCACCCGGCAACCTCGTCAAGGTGGCGACGACCGTGGACGCGATGAGCGGTGGTCGGGTCGAGGTCGGGCTGGGCGCCGGCTGGCACGAGGCCGAGCACCACCGGCACGGGTTCCAGTTCCCGCCGATCGGCGAGCGGGCCGACCATCTCGAGGAGCAGCTCGAGATCCTGCATGGGCTGTGGGAGGAGGCCGATGGCTGGTCGTTCGAGGGTCGCCACTACACGGTCCGTGACGCGCGACTGCGGCCGCGCGCGCTCGCCGTCGACGGCCGGCCGCGCTCCGCGGCTGGCCATCCCCGGCCGCGGATCCTCGTCGGCGGCAGCGGCAAAGCCCGCTCGTTGCGGATCGCCGCGCGGTGGGCGGACGAGTTCAACCTGACCTCCGCCACTCCGGACCAGGCGGCGGTGACGTTCCGCTCGCTCGACGACGCGTGCCACGCCGCGGGACGCGACCCGGCAGCGCTCGCCCGGTCCGCGATGGTCGGCGTGCTCGTCGGCCGGGATCGCGACGAGCTGAAGCGCCGCGAGAACGACCTGCTGACGGCGCTCGGAGCCCGCGACGGAGACGACGACTGGTTCGCCGAGCGGCGCAGCCGATGGATCCACGGCACGCCGGACGAGGCCCGAGCGGCGGTCGAGCGCTACGCCGCCGTCGGCGTCGAGCGGATCATGCTCCAGGACTTCGTGCCGCGGGACCTCGAGATGATCGACCTGCTCGGCCGCGAGCTGGTCCGGCAGAACTGAGCGTCAGCGCTCGGCGGCCTCTGCCGCGGCCCGATACCGCGCATCGTCGCGGCGGATTGCGTCGGGGTTCGTGCCCCGGGCGCGGGCGAGCCGCTCGGTCGTCAGCTGCAGTGCCAGCGCGGAGCCGAGCAGGGCAGCGACGGGCTCGGGCAGCTCGGGCACGGGGGGCACGATGATGCGACCGGCCGGCGTGAGGTCCGCCGGGATCGCGTCCGAGGCGGACCCGGCGAGGATGCCGCCGCTGACCGCGCCGAGGACCTGCCCCGCGGCCAGCAACTGGCGTGCGCGTGCCGTGCGCTCGTCGCGTGCGTGGCGGTCGGTCAGGATCACGATGAGGCCGGTGCGGTCGCCGGTCGCCGCCAGATGGCCGTGGAGCAGCGTCTCGACGTCCCGGTAGGCGGACGGCAGCCAGCATGCCTCCTCCACCTTGAGCACGAGCTCGCGCCCGGCCACCCGATCGGCGCCGGAGCCCGCGACGAGCAGCCGGTCGACGGTCGCGATCGCAGCGGCGAGCCGCTCGGCGGCCGGCTCGTCGGCGGACGAGGCCGTCATCAGGCCGGCCGCGGCATCGGCGTCGACCGGCTCGCCGGCGAGATGGCCGGCGATCGCCGCGGCGACGAGCAGCGGCGACACGTAGCCGACGGTGTGGCACCAGCTCTGGTCGACCTCGTCCGTGGCGACGACGATCTCTGCGGCGCCGGCAGCGGGGGCCGTGGCCGCAGCCGTCACCAGCGCGGTGCGAGCCCCCGCTCCGCGCGCCGCCTCGAGGGCCCGGTTCGTGGCCGCGGTCCCGCTCTCGTGCGAGACGGCGATCACGAGTCCGGTCGTCGACGGGCGAAGAGAAAGCTCGAAGGCCTCCTCCGCCAGCACGGTTCCCGCCGTGACGGCGAGACCCGCGCGAACGAGTCCGTCACGCAGGATCTCGACGGCGCCCATCGCAGCGTGCTCGCTGGTCCCGCATCCGGTCAGGACGACGGGCGCAGCGGATTCGGCGGTCTCCCGGATCACGGCGGCGAGCCGCGCGGCCGCCGAGCCCGGGTCGGCGAGGCGAGCGAGGAGGCGCGTCGCGAGATGGGGCTCGGCCGCGATCATGTCCGTCATGTGGAACGGCGGACCGGGCCGGTCTGAGGGCCGGCCGGACGCGGCCCACCGGTGCGGAGGTGCGGGGAGGGGAGCCTGCGGGTCGAACGAGACAGCCATCCCTTGCAGTCTAGGAGCCGGCCGTTCTCACCGGACCGATCCCGCGCCACGGGGCGTACCGGAACCAGACCCGTGCGACGAGCAGCTCGAGGGGGACGGGGCCGTAGCGCCGTGAGTCGCGCGGCTCGCCGAAGCCGGCCGCGGCGGCAGTCTCGGGCGTCGCGTCGCTCAGAAGCCACGCCTCGTCCTCGGCCAGCATGAGCCGACCGTCAGCGAACGGCACGCTGTCGCCCGGGCCGGCCGCGAGACGCTTGATGGCGAGCTCCCCGGTGTCCGGCTCGCGCACGACGACCACCGACCCCCGGCGTGGCCAGGTCGCCGGTGTCGGGTCGACGAGCAGCCAGTCGCCCGGCGCGATCGCGGGAAGCATCGACCCCTCGACCACCGCCACGCGCCACGGTCCCCGCGCTCGGCGCATCCGATCGCCGGGCGAGCGCCGGATCCGGCCCGTCGGCCGGGAGGGCGGCGGCGTCGGTCTCGGCCTCGGTTGTCCCGTTTGGCTGGTCAGGTCGCCCGACCGGGTTGTCGGCCCATCGGCCGTCAGCCAGGTCGACCGGCGACCCGCGTCTTCTCCTCGCCGCCGGTTGCCTTCCAGGCAGCGTCGATCTCGTCGATCAGATCGAGCAGCTTCTGCGCGTCCGCGAGATCCGTGGATGCCTTGACCGTCGAGACCTGCTTGGTGGCCGTCCAGAACAGCTCGTGCAGGTTTGGCACGGTCGCGAGGTGCTCCGGCTTGAAGTAGTCGTGCCAGAGGACGTCGAGCGCATGCTTCGCGAGGTCCGCGCGCGCCTCCTTGATCAGGATGGCGCGGGTCGTGAAGCTCGGATCCGGATTGGCGCCCATCTTCTTGATGATGTTGTAGCAGGACTCAGCCTCGATCCGCGCCTGCTCCGGATCGTAGATCCCACACGGGAGGTCGCAGTGCGCTCGGACGACGGTTCGCGGAGCGAGCCAACGGGTCAGCCTGGACATAGGTCTCCTTCGGGCAACGAGCGGGATCTTCGAGCCGCCACCGGCGGTCGCGACCGGCAATACGTCGAAGTGTCAGAGCGCCGGAAGGGGCTGTCAAACCGGGCCCGAGCGGCCTCCGGAGCTGGGGTGCCGCCGCAGCGGACGGCGCACCAGCCGCCCCGCCGGACCGGGCCCGGCCGCGCACGCGGGACCTGCGACATGCCGACCCCACGATGGCATGGTTGGTCGCGCAGCGCCACGGCCACGCCTCCGTCCTCAACCGCCTGTGCACCCACGACGCGTTCCACGCCGGCGAGATCTCGCAGCTCCTCGGCCGCCACGGTCTGCCGCCGATCGACCTGTGGGCTCGTCAGCCGCCGACCTCAGCGGCTGTCGCCCGCCGGGGACAGGACGGCTCTTGTCAGCGAGTGTGAGGATGTCACCAGAGCCGGAAGGTGCGATCGGCGGCGTAAGCCGTCACGTGCGCTGCGCTGAACGCAGGCGGCGGCAAACCCGTGCGCGAGCGCAAGTACCACCATGACGGCCACGACTGCCTGCGGACGCAACGAGGAGACCGTAGGCGCGTGCCGGAACGCGCGGCTCTGTCTTCCGGCCGGCGATCCCCACGGGATTCCCATCGCGATGATGAGCACGACGTTTATGGCAAGAAGAAGCACACCTCCGAAACCACGCAGAAAACCGATCCCGGCAGCGGCGATCGCGGGCACGAGAGCGAGAGCGGCGACCGTCCCGACGAGCGTGTCGGTCTTGGCTCGTGTCAGCGCCACGGTCCCTGCGATCCCGGCCGCGAATGCTGCTACCACGGCGTACCAGCCGGGACGGACGCGCTCCTCGAGCATGGGCTTGTTCAGCAGGTTCGTCTCTGCCGGGATGACGTTCGTGGCGTTCATCAAGACCGTCGTGAGCAAGGCAAGGATGAGGCTGATCCCCAGCCCAGCGAAGGCGACACCCAGCCCTCGAAGGGCGAGGCGCACATCTCCGGCCACGAGCGCGAAGGCGACAGGGCTACCGGCGCGAGGGCAGGCGCAACGACCATTGCCCCAACGAGGATCGGAACCGAGTTGCTGAGGAGCCCAACGGCCGCGAGTACGCCGGCTACCGCCATGAAGACCATGTAGGAGGGGCTGAGAGAAGCCTGATCCACGACCCGGTCGAGGGTTTCCTGGTCTGGCGCAAGTTCGTTCGCCACTCTTGCACCGCCTTCTGCTCGTGAGTCCGGCACTCCGTCGTTTGCGGGCCGCAAGTGGTAATGAGCGTACTGGATGGTGCCTTCGCCGGAAGTGGGGCGGCAGGTACACCTCGCCGGCGTCGACTAGCGTGCGGCAATGTCACCCCAGCCGCGCGTTCGTTCCTCGCGGGGCGGGATCACGGCACGTTGGGAGAGCCACCGACTCTCGGCGCAGACCCGGGCCCGATCTCCCCTAGGGGCGCCGCAAACATCTGCCTGTGCAGGAGCCGACTCCGGCACGGCGGTTACGCAGCGGCGCGCTGAGTCGCCGGTCCTGACGTGCGCGCCGCGCGCCGAACACATCCCACCCGTGCGGGCGCCCGACCGCTGTACCCCCTCCCACCAGCAAGCCCCGCGCGCCGAACAGATCACACCGTGCCGTCGGCCGAAAGTACCCCCAGCCGATGGCGAATTGGGCAGCCTCAGCGGCCGAACCCGGTGCTAGGTTGCGGTCCTGCCGCGCTCGCCCATCCCTCATGGGCGAGTGGAGACGGTCATCCATAGGGGATTCGATCCATGCCCAACTCGCGCCCGAGGGTGACCGTCCTGTTGACGGTCCTGGCCACCCTTGCACTCCTGCTCACGGCGATCGCGCCGGTCCTCGCCTCATCGAGCGGTGCGGCCAGCTCCCGTGCCACGCTGACGAGTCATGTGGATCCGGCCGACTGCGACGACATCACGCTTAGCGCCGGCGGCGTCATCCAGGTCGACGGCGTCGCCCTGACGGAGGCACAGCTGGCCGTCCTGGACGCCGACGTCCTCGCCGCGCTCCTGCTCGCGGCGAACGCCGACGCGAATGCGGCCGCGGAGGTCTGCGTCGACGTCGCGATCGACGGCCTCGACATCACGGTCAACGCGGACATCGAGATCTGCCCGGTCACCGTCGACATCGACGCGGACGGCGACGTCGTCCTCGATGGTGACATCGTCATCGACGACGCCCTGCTCGACGCCGACGCGCTCGCCGCCCTCGCGTTGGCTGCCGCTTTGGACGCCGAAGTGTGTGTGACGATCACCATCACGGACGGCGTCATCACCGTCGACGTCGACGCGACGATCGAGCTGTGCCCGGTCGACGTGGACATCAACGCGGACGGCGACGTCGTCCTCGACGGTGCCGTCCTCGACGCCGACCTGCTCGGCGCCGACCTGCTGGCGCTCCTCACGGCGGCCGCCGCCGCGGACGTCAACGTGTGCGTGTTCGTGACGATCACGGACAACGAGATCACGATCGACGTCGTCGTCGAGGCCTGCGTCACGGTGACGCTCAACACTGACGGCACCGTCACGGTTGACCTCGGCGGCGTCGAGATCGAGCTCCCGGCCGATGTAGCCGCGGACCTCATTGCGGAGCTCGACCTCGAAGCCGGCGTGGCCGTCGAAGTCGGTCTTCGGATCACCGCATCGCTCGACGTCACGACCGGGGAAGTCACCCTGATCGTGGAAGTCATCGACATCGAGGACTGCGCCGTCGTCGCGAGCCCGTCGCCGAGCGCACCCGCTTCGCCGAGCGCCCCGGCTTCGCCCAGCGCCCCGGCTTCGCCCAGCGCCCCGGCCTCGCCGAGCGCATCAATGGCCCCCAGCGCCTCGATGGCGCCGAGTGCCTCCGTCGCCCCGCCGGGACTGACCCAGCCGCCCACGGACGGGTCGGCTGTCACGCAGGGCCAGGCTGGCTCGCAGGTGGTCCTCCCGATCGTCCTGCTCGTG
>JAUJOH010000005.1:19295-21246 GCA_030447745.1 Chloroflexota bacterium
TGTCACGCAGGGCCAGGCTGGCTCGCAGGTGGTCCTCCCGATCGTCCTGCTCGTGCTGGCGGCCGGTGGGCTGCTGCTGGCGCAGGCGAGGGTTCGCCGCACCAGCTAGCTCCCGGAGCTCCAGCACAGGCCGAAGAGCCGGGCATCGCCCGGCTCTTCGCATGTCCGGAGCGGGCGGGATGAGCCGGTCGCCGGCCGCAGCCGCAACGCGCCGTCTGCGCCGAGATCCGGACCTTGGCTGGCCCGTCCGGCAGCGCCTGTCCGTTGCCGCGACGCCCCGGCCCGGCTAGGCTTGCCGCTACGGATCGTCCCGCGCGGCGGCCGCCGGCATCGCCGACGGCCGTTCCGCCATCGGCCGACCGTTCGGGAACGCAGGTTCGACTCCTGCATCGCTCGTTGCGCCGGACCGGCGGTGACGCAACGGGCCGGCGGCCATGCAGGGCTTCGCGCCCTCCGCCGCCGGGCCGTGGTCCGGCGCAACGGGCTCGCCAACCGGAGATTGCGTGGAACCACTGCTGGCGCTGGTCGCCGTCGTCGCCGCTGTCGCCGTGCTGGCTGCACTGGCCTGGCGGTTCGTGGAGATCGTGACCGTGCGCGACTACGAGCGCGGCCTGCGTTTCCGGCGCGGGCGCCTCGTCGGCCTCGTCCGCAGCGGCGTTCATGCGGTCATCGGGCCGTTCACCGAGATCCACGTGCTCGACGGCCGGCCGACCACGCTGGTCGTCGAGGGCCAGGAGGTGATGGCGGCCGACGGCGTCCCACTCAAAGTGAGCCTCGCGGCGCGGTACGTGGTCGCCGACCCAGTCGCCGCCGTGACCGGCGACACGGACTTCCGCCGAACGATCTACCTGATCCTCCAGCTCGCACTCCGCGACGTCCTCGCGCGGCGGACGCTCGATGAGGCGCTCGGAACGCGCCACGAGCTCGGCCCCGCCATCCGTGAGGCCTCCGCCTCCGAGCTGGGTCGGCTCGGGATCGAGCTGCTTGCCGTCGACGTCCGTGACCTGATGGTCCCCGGCGAGCTGAAGCGGGCTTTCGCCGGCGTGACCGCCGCTCGCAAGGAGGGCGAGGCCGCTCTCGAGCGCGGGCGGGCGGAGACGGCGGCCCTCCGCAACCTCGCCAACGCCGGGCGGCTGCTCGAGGACAACCCGTCACTGCTCCAGCTCCGGATGCTCCAGGAGATCGGTGCCTCGGGCGGAAGCCCCGTGACGCTCTCGATGCCGGACGCGCGGACCAGCGCGGCGGCCACCCGGGTTCGCGGTGGACGTCCGGCCGATGCCGCCGCGCCGACCGCGTCAGGCACCCCGCCACCGGGTGAGCCGACGGACGGAGACTCGCCGCGGTCGCCGCGGACCCGATCCGGGCGGCCGGCTGATGGGCCGTCGACGGGCGCGCTCCCGCCCGATCCGGCGTCCGGCGCCGCCACGCGGGCGACGTCCACTGCGAGCGCGCGATCGCCGCGCCCGGCGCCCAGCCGCAGACCGACGCCGCCGACGGAGCCCGGACCGGCGGCCGGCAGCTAGCACCGGGCGGCGGCAAGCCGCCTGCTGCGCGGCCGCGGCACCATGACGGGGGCGCGCCAGACCGTGGTTCGCGTCCCGCCCGGCGAGTATCATCGGCCCGATGACCGAGCGTGGCCTGCCCACCGTCGACGGCGCCCCGGCGTGCCCCTTCGTCGCGTTCGAGGCCGACCGCGACGAGCGAGGGACGAGCCCGGACCACCGGCATCGGTGCTACGCGGAGGCGCGACCGGCCCCGCGCGCGCTCGCCCACCAGGAGGCGTACTGCCTCTCGAGCTCGTTCCCGGTCTGCCCCACGTTCCAGGACTGGGCCCGGCGCGAGGCCGCCCGGGCACGCACCGCGGGCGGGGCACCGGGCGCGTCGGAAGAGACACGTGCGCGGTCCGCCGGGGCCGCTGGGGGCTCGGGATCGACGCCCTCCGGGATGGCTG
>JAUJOH010000005.1:21346-22578 GCA_030447745.1 Chloroflexota bacterium
CACGACGCCGCCCGGTGGGCCGGGGAGCCCGAGACCGACCAGCGCCCCGGCCGGTCTGGACCCCAGCTCACGCGGTCTCGACGACGACTTCGACGACGACAGTTGGGAGCGTCCCGAGCAACCCGTGGCCGCCCCCGCCTCGACGGACCGTCCTCGGGCCAGCTTCGGGCTCGGCGGTGACCGGCGGCCGAAGGTGGGTGACACCCGGCCGCGACGTGAGCCGGCCGGTGCCCCGGGTGACGGGCAACGGCGGCGCGATCCCTCGCCCACGCTCCGGACGCGGACCGGGATGACGTCCGTGCCACGCATCGCCGTGATGGTTCTCGCGCTCGTGATCGCCGCGCTCGCTCTGTTCTTCCTGCCCGCGTTGCTCGGTATGGGCCGGGACGACGATCGGGCCGCCGGCAGCCCGAGCGCAGGCGCCCCCGCGTCGGCCGGCGCGACGGCTTCCACGGAACCGAGCCCGAGCGCGGCGCCGACGCCGACGACCTACGTCGTGAAGCCCGGCGACACGTTGTCCGCGATCGCCACGGCACACGGCCTCACGCTGGCCGAGCTCGTCGAGGCGAATCGCGAGACGGTGCCGGACCCGGACAACGTCCAGGTCGGCGACGAGCTCATCATCCCGGTTCCCGGGGCGAGCGGGGCGGCCGGGGGATCACCGGCCGCATCGCCCGCCGGTTCGGCAGCCGCCTCCGCGGCACCCTAGGAAGGGGCGCCTCGCGTCGCCGCTACGGCACCGGCGCGGTGTCGGTGCGGCATGGGTTCACGGTTCCGTGGAGTCAGGCTACCGCGGCGCGATGTTGATCGAGGTGATCTTTCCGGCCTCGACGCGGAAGGTGGCGTCCAGATGCTGCGACGGCGCGCCGGGGCGGACGACCATGATGTCCGCCTCGTACGTGTTGCCGGTGTCCCGGACGTCGCCCGGGATCATCTTCAGCCCCTTGTCGCCGCGGAGAAACCAACCGCCGACCCGCTCGACGCCACGAAGCGTCTGGACACTGTCGCCGACGTGCACCCGCATCTCGGTCGTCTCTGCCATCAGGCCGACGGCAGCCTGGCGGTCACCCGCGTTGAGCTTCTCGAAGAAGTCTTCCATCGTCTCGACCGCACCCATGGCGGCAGTGTAGCGGAGGCACCACGCGGCTCCGGCCGGGTGAGGATCCGCGGTCGCGACGCGTGCTCCGACGATCCGCTCCGCGAGCCCGCTAGAAGCCGCCGCCGGCGCCACC
>JAUJOH010000005.1:22678-70771 GCA_030447745.1 Chloroflexota bacterium
TCGAGCGTCCGCTCGAGCACCCGCTCGACGTCCTTCTCGAGCCCGAGTGCCAGCCCCCAGACGACGGCCTGGTCGGGAGTCTCCAGCCAGTCCAGCCGCGCGTCCTGGACGACCTGCTCCATCGAGCGCGCCTGGGCCATCGTCTTGTGGAGCGTCCTTCGGCACGCGGCCAGCATCGCCCGGATCATCGCGCCGGGCATCGTGACCGCCGGCATCGTGCGGGCGACCAGCCCGATCACGACGCCCGCGACGGCGATCGCCCCGCCGACCAGGAGGAGCCCGCCGCTCGGCACGAAGAAGCCGACCACGAAGATGACGACACCGGCCACGACCACGACGATCGCACGCGTCATCCATCGCTTGACCGTCTTCGCCGGTCGCTCCTTGAACCAGCCCTGACGGACGGCGTGGTTCTCCAGGCGCTCGTCGAACGTCGCCACGTTCTTGCCGAACTCGGGCAGCAGATCGGGCTCGATGTACCCGTCGCTGCCGAGCGACCGGAGACGGCTCAGCACGTACTTCTCGGCCGCGGCGATCGGGCGTCGGGCGTTCCGGGCCCGGTGTGCCTCGGTCACCGGGTCCGCATCGGGTACGTGGGTCTTGATGCCGAGGGTGGTCAGGCCGAGCATCCGCGCCTCCTCGCGGAACGAGAGCAGCCCGCGGCTGGCGAGGTCGAGCAGCGCGGTCGTCAGCGCGCGACGCGAAGCGCGGCCCTCGCGGACCAGTGCGCCCGACGCCGCCGTGAGGTCCGGCGGCGGTGCCGGAAGGTGGATCGACGGCGAGTCCAGATAGGCCGGATCACGTCCGTACCGCCACCACGACGCGACCGCCCAGCCCGCGAGCAGCAGGAACGCCACGGGCGCCCCGACCAGGCCGACGACGGCGTCCAGCTGGCGCGCCGACTGGAGCCGGGCGGCGTGTTCCGGGGTGGCGTTGGCATCGATCCGCGCCAGCGCCGTCGTGAGGGCGCCGTCCAGATCCCCCGCCCCGAGCAGCGGCAGCATCTCGTCCTCGAAGATGGACTGCCGCTCCTCGTTCGTCAGGAACGCCGCCCGATACCCGGGTCCGGCGTACAGCTGGACCTGCCCGTGGACGAGCGATGGATCGAGATCGAACAGGATGACCAGGCCGTCGTCGAAGCCCTTGCGACCCACGCCCCACTGGTCCATGAGCGCCCTGGCGTGCCGCTCCGCCTCCTCCTCCGTCACGCCGGCGTCGACGACCTGGCTGTAGACGACGACCTCCGCGCCGGTGCGGTCCTCGATGGCGTCGATCGTGGCCTCCGCCGCGCGGACCGTCTCCGGGCGGAACACCCCGGCGTGGTCGTAGACCGCCTGATCCTCGACCGGGTCGGGAAACGGCGGGCCGCTGGGCACGTCCGCTGCAGCGGCGGGTCGCGGTGCGCTGAGCACGGCGGCGACGGCGAGCAGCGCGACGATCGCCGCCGCCCGGGTCCGCGCAGTCACCGTCGCGCTGGTCATCGTCGGCCCCCGCTTGCTCTCGGCGGCAGTGTAGAGGCGGTGCCGATCAGGTGATGGCGCCCGCCGGCACAGCGTCACGCGCCCGGATGCGCCGGACGAGCTCCGCACACTGCTCGTAGCGGCCGAAGCTCGGCATGATGTAGGTGCCGGCGACCTGGTCGCCGACGGCCTCGAGCAGCTCCAGGCTCATCTCGAGCCCCATCTCCGCGCCGCGATCGCCGGCAGCGTGGAGCGCCGCCCTCGCCGCGTCCGGGATCGTGATTCCCGGTACCTCGTTGTGGAGGAACTCCGCGTGCCGGGCGCTCTGGAGCGGGAGCACGCCGAGGAGCGTCGGGACCGGCAGCCCGCCGGGGCCGAAGCGGCGTCGCGCCTCGTCGAGCATCGCCTCGACCTGCTCAATCGAGTACAGCGGCTGGGTCATGACGAGGTGCGCGCCCGCTGCGAGCTTGCGCTCGAGCCGATCCCACTCCGTCCGCTGGTCGGCGGCGGTCGGGTCGAGCGCGCAGGCGATCGTGAAGCCGGCGCCCTGACCGATCGGGCTGCCGGCCTGATCCTCGCCCCGGTTGAGCCGGGCGAGGATCTCGACCAGACCGATGGAGTCGACGTCCCAGACGCCGGTCCCGGCGGGGTAGTCGCCGATCCGCGGTGGGTCGCCCGTCAGCGCCAGGATGTTCCGGACACCCAGCGCGTGGGCGCCGAGCAGCTCCGACTCGATCGCCATCAGGTTCCGGTCGCGGGTCGTGAAGTGGACCAGGCACTCGAGATCGAGATCGTGCTGGATCCCGAAGGCCACGGCCATGGCGCCCATGCGCACGCGCGCCATCGCCGAGTCGCTGACGTTCACGAGGTCCACCCCGGCGTCGCGCAGAAGCCGCGCCGCCTCGATCGTCCGATCGATCCGGATCGAGCGCGGCGGGTCGATCTCGACGGAGACGACCCAGCCCCCGCCGCGGAGCCGCTCGAGGAGGCCGGTCGGCGGCGGCGGCTCGGCGACCGGGGGCGAGGGACGAGCGGGATCGATGATCGGCGTCCGCCTCGGAACGCCAAGCGTGCCGGCGGACCGGGCGCGCGCGCGGTGCTCCTCGGTCGAGCCGATCGCATCGATCGCTGCGCGCATGGCCGCGATGTGCTCGGGCGTCGTGCCACAGCAGCCGCCGACGATGGCCGCGCCGACCCGGAGCGCACGCGCCACCGCAGATGCGAAGTAGTCGGGCCCGGCCGCGTAGACGAACTGGCCCTCGATGCGCTGGGGGAGGCCGGCGTTGGGCATGATCGACCTGGCGGGCACGGTTCCGGATTGCCCGCCGACGGCGGCGCTCATCGACTCGAGCGCATCGAGACAGGCCTGCGGTCCGACGCCGCAATTGACCCCAATGGCGTCTGCGCCGGCGGCTGTGAGGGCCTCGGCTGCCTTTGCCGGCGTCGTCCCGTCGGGCAGCGCGATCTCCTCGCCGAAGGTCAGTTCCGCGACGACGGGCAGGTCCGATGCCCGCCGTGCCTCGTCGAGGGCGAGCAGCAGGTGACCGAGATCGGCGTGGGTCTCAATCAGGAGGAGGTCCGTGCCTCCCTCCAGGAGCCCCTCGATCTGCTCGCGATAGGCGGCGCGAATGGCCGCCTCGTCGAGGTGCAGCAGATCGCGCGTCGGATGGCCGAGCGGACCGATCGAGCCGGCGACCAGGACGTCGCGCCCCGCGACGTCGCGCGCTTCGCGTGCGACCTGGGCGGCGCGCCGCGCAAACCGGTGGGCCTGCGGCGCGAGCCCGAACTCCGCGAGGCGGATCCGGTTGGCACCGAAGGAGGAGGTCTCGATCAGCTCCGCGCCCGCCTCGAGGTACTCGCGGTGGACCGCCCCGATCAGGTCCGGGCGGGTCGTCGGGAGCTCGTCGAGGCAGGCACGCTGCGGGATGCCGCGGCTGAAGAGCAGCGTCCCGAGCGCGCCGTCGGCGAGCAGGGGTCCGCGGGCCAGGCGCTCGTGGAAGCGATCGCGGGGGTTCGTCACGCAGAGAGGGTACCGTCCTTCGGCGGGCGCCTCGCCGGGGAGCCGTTGGTTGTGCGCCGCGCCGGGGACGGCCGCGCCACCATCAGCCGAGCGTCGCCAGCCCGCCACTCCGTCGGGCGAGGACGAGCCGGCCGTCGTTCTCGAGCAGGACCTGCGGCGGGCGCGGGCGTCCGTTGTACGTCGACGCCTGCGAAGCGGCGTACGCGCCGGCGTCCCGGATCGCGACCACGTCCCCGCGGCGCAGCGGCGGGAGCAGGTGCTCGCCGAGCTCGTCGGTCGACTCACAGATCGCGCCGTCGACATGCGCGGGCCCGCTTCCCGGGGGCGGGACCGCGCCGTCCACCGGGCGCCCGAGCGACGTCAGCGCCACGATCCCGTGCACCGCCCCGTACAACGCCGGCCGGATCAACTCCGTCATCCCGGCGTCGAGCACCACCCCGCGACGCGATCGGTCGCGAACGTGGAGCACCCGAGCGACGAGCCAGCCGGCACGGGCGACGAGGGCGCGACCCGGCTCGATGGCGAGGCGGGCCGGACGACGCTCGGGCGGCAGCGCTTCGAGCAGCGACGGCAGCTCCCGCGCGAACCGCTCCGCCCCGGGCGCCGGCTGGCCCAGCGCCCCGACGGGAAAGCCGCCGCCCACGTCGAGCGTGTCGAACGCCGGATAGGTGCCCCGGAGCAGCGACACGAGCGCGAGCGCCTTGCGAGCCCGCGTCCCGCCACGCGTCGACGGCGCCGAGCTGCGACCCGACGTGGAGGTGGATCCCGCGCGGCCGGACCGGACCGGCGGCGGCGCCCACGACGTCGAGCGCCTGGCCGATCTCCGCCTCCGTCATCCCGAACTTGGATCCGCCCAGACCGACCGAGAGGCCGCGGTGCGTCTCCGGCGTCACGTCCGGGTTGAGCCGGAGGAGCACGTCGATCGGTTGTCCGTGGCGCCGGGCAATCCTGGCCAGCGTCGCCGCCTCATCGACCGACTCGAGGGCGACCCACCGGAGCGGACGGCCCTCCGCCGCCGCTCTGGCGGCGGCGCGCAGGTCCGCATCGGTCTTGCCGATTCCCTCGAGGCTGACCCGTTCGTTCGAGATCCCTGCGCGCCCGGCGATCGCCCACTCGCCCCGCGACACCACGTTGCCACCCCAGCCGAGCTCGCCGAGCCGGCCAACGACCGGACCGACGTCGTTGGCCTTGACGCTGTACTGGCGGATCAGGGGTCGGGAAACGCGGCCGTCACGGCAGCGGATGCCGTCTCGAGGCTCAGGACGTCCGTGACGTAGACCGGGGTGCCGAAGCGCCGCGCGGCGAGACGCAGGGCCCGCGCGATCTCCGGCAGGCGGTCGAGCTCGACCGGCGGACCGGCGGCGATCATCCGGTCGCCTAGAACAGGAGCCGCCGTGGCGCGAAGGCGATCCCCACGATCGTCGAGACCGCGCTGATGACGAGCGATCCGACGAGCGCCCCGACGAGCGTGTCGACGGTGACGTCCGGCGGGAAGTCGCCGACCCGGAAGTCGAGGTCGAGCTGGCCGGACAGGAACGCCGTCAGGAGCAGCATCGCGGCGTTGATCACGAAGGAGATCAGCCCCATGGTGAGCAGGCTGATCGGCAGCGACAGGGCGCGGACGATCGGGCGGAGGTAGCTGTTGACCAGCGCGAAGATGGCTGCGACCGCCAGCAGCTTCCACCAGTCGTTGCCGAAGTCGAACGACAGCAGGCCGTCCGGGACGAGCTGCACCGCCGCCCACAGCGCCGCCGCGTTGATGAGCACCTTGACGATCAGGTCGCCCACGTGGTCCTCCTGGTCGCGACCCCGCGACGGCCCGGGCAGCGGGTGAGGTGGATCATCGCAGATGGCACGCGACGGGGTGGCGGCTGCCGTGAGCTGCCTGGCAGCTCGTGGGGAGCGCGCCGGGGCGCGCGCCGGGAGCTCGCCCGGCCGGAGCCGGACCTCCATGCCGTTGCAACTCGGCGCGGTCGGGGTTCTCGATCGCCGACCACTGTGGGCGGGACGATCCCGTCGACGTCCGCCGCAGCGCGGGCGACGGCAAGGAGGTAGGCGATGCCAGGCGACGACCAGGATCAGCGTGGCACGCCCGGCGGCGGCGGCGCGGGGAGCAACCTGTCGCGGACGCGCGGCATGGAGGACGACAACATGGACGCGCCCGGCACGGCCGGCGGGTTCGACAGCGGCACGGGCGGCACCGGGCGCACGGGCACCGAGTTCGACGAGGTCGGCGGCTCCGGCGTCGACACCGGCGGCGCCCAGGGCAGTGGCCTGACGGGACAGGGCGCGGAGCTG
This sequence comes from Chloroflexota bacterium, assembly GCA_030447745.1. Taxonomy (GTDB): domain Bacteria; phylum Chloroflexota; class Limnocylindria; order Limnocylindrales; family CSP1-4; genus JACDAV01. Next base: position 28,457 of record JAUJOH010000005.1, read on the forward strand.
ACCGGCACGGGCGAGTACGGCGAGGGCGCGATGGCCGGTGCCGGCGCGCGCGGCGGCTCGGGCAGCGGACCGGGCACCGCGTCGGGAGACGTCGTGTCGACGGACGAGATCGGCGGCGGCAACCTCGGCGCGTCAGGCGGCTCGGTCGGCACGGACTACGGCGGCACGACGGCGGACCGCGCGGGCGGCGGCGGCATGGGCTCCGGCGGTCTCGGCGCGGACGAGAGCGCCAGCGACCTCGGTTCGGGCGGAACGGGGAGCGAGGCGGAGGAATCGGTCGGCTAACCGCGGCGGTCAACGGCCTGGAGCGGCCGGTCCTTCTCGCTCTCGGCCGGCTCCTGGGCGTCGCTGGGCGTCGCTGGGCGTCGCTGGGCCCGTGGGCGGAGGTGCGATGCGAGCTGACGCGACGATCACGAGGCGCCGATTGCTGCAGGTCGGCGCCGCCGTGGCCGTGACCGTCGCGGTGGGTGGCTGTCGCCGCGGCAACATCGACGAGGAGTCCAGAGTGAAGCGATCCCCGTCCGGCACGGCGGACGCGTCGAGCGGTCGACTCGGGGCCCGGCCGGCAGACCCGTCGAGGACGGGCGCCACGGGCTCGCGGACGGTGCCGACGGGCGGTCGGGACGCGCTGGTCTACGTGCCGGACCGGCTCAACGCGGGAGCGCCCGCCCCGCTCGCCGTGATGCTCCACGGCGCGGGCGGAACATCGGAGCACGGCATGCACCTCCTCGCCGGCCTCGCCGACGACCGGGGGCTCATCGTTCTCGCCCCGCAGTCGCACGACTCCACCTGGGACGTGATCGGGGCCGGCTACGGGCCGGACGTCCGTGCCATCGACCGCGCGCTCGCCGAGGTGTTCGACCAGTACCGCGTCGACCCGGCAAAGGTGGCCGTCGGAGGTTTCTCCGACGGCGCGTCCTACGCGCTTTCGCTCGGCATCACGAACGGCGGGCTGTTCACGCACATCGTGGCCTTCTCACCCGGCTTCAACGCACCGGGTGGCCGGGAGGGGCGCCCGGACGTGTACGTCTCGCACGGGACGCGCGACGCCGTGCTGCCGATCGACCGCTGCAGCCGTCGGATCGTCCCGGCGCTGGAGCGCTCCGGCTACGACGTGACCTACCACGAGTTCGACGGCCCCCACACCGTCCCGGACGAGATCGCGGCCGAGGCTATGGCCTGGTTCCTCGACCGCTGAGCACGGACGCCGAATCCTCGCGGCGTAGACTCCGGCGATCTCGCCGCCGCCCCTGGAGCTCTTCGTGTCCGATTTCACCGCGCGCCTCGATGCCTTCTTCGACGAGTACTTCCGCCTGAACCCGACGGCGGCGACCGGGGCCGGGCTTCACACCTGGGACGATCGCTGGCCGGACCTGACCGAGACCGGCCGTGAGGCTCGGCTCGCGTTCATCTCGCGGTGGGAGACGGAGCTGGGCGCGTTCCACGCCCAGGCGCTGACGGACGGCGAGCGGGTCGACCGGGACGTGCTGCTCCTCGAGCTGGCCGCCCAGCGGTTCAACGAGCAGGAGCTGCGCGAGGAGACCTGGAACCCGCTCGAGTGGGTCTACCTGCTCGGCGGCGGGATCTTTCCGGTCCTTGCCCGCGATTTCGCGCCGCTCGCCGAGCGGCTCGCGTCTGCCGCGGCACGGCTCGAGGGGGTACCGGCCGTCCTCGACGCCGCACGGTCCACCCTGATCGGCCATGACGGACGGCCCGTCGCGCGTTTCCACACGGAGACGGCGCTCAAGCAGCTCGACGGGGTCGCGGAGCTGGCCGCCGACGCCGTCCGGGAGGCGGAGACGCAGTCGGCCGATCCCGCGGTCGCCGCCATCGTGCCGCGCGTGCGGGCGGCGCGCGAGACGACGCGCGCGGCGCTCGACCACTTCCGCGACTGGCTGCGCGACGACCTGCTGCCGCGGACCGAGGGCGAGGGGCGGCTGGGCGCCGACCTCTTCGCGGACAAGATGCGCCACACGATGCGCTCCGACGAGCTGACGCCGGAGCGGGTCCTCGCTGCCGCGGAGCAGGAGTTCCAGGCGGTTCGCGCGGAGATGGTGCGGCTGGCCCGCGACGGCTGGTCGACTTGGCTCCCCGGCGAGGACCCGCCGGCCGACGAGGCGCGGCTCGTGCGCCGGGCGCTCGACGCGATAGCGCTCGACCACCCGCCGGCCGAAGGACTGCTCGACTACTGTCGCGCGGAGCTCGGCCGGATCGAGGAGTTCTGCCGGGAGCGGGACGTCATCGGGCTCGCGGACGAGCCGCTCGACATTCGCTGGACGCCCGTCTTCCTGCGGGCGTTCGGTGGCGCGATGCTCGACGCGCCCGGGCCGCTCGACCGCGGCCAGAAGAGCTTCTTCGCGATCACGCCGATCCCCGAGGACTGGTCGCCGGAGCAGGCCGAGTCCTACCTGCGCGAGATGAACAGCCGGCAGCTCCGGCTGCTCACGATCCACGAGGCGGTCCCGGGTCACTACCTCCAGGGCGTGTATGCGAACCGGGTCGAGTCGCTCCCGCGGGCGGTCTTCTGGAGCGGGCTGTTCGCGGAGGGTTGGGCGGTCTACGTCACCCAGGTGATGATGGACCTCGGGTATGGGGCAGACGATCGCGGCCTGATCCTCAACCACTGGAAGTACTACCTCCGCGCGGTCGTCAACGCGATCATCGACGCCCGGATCCACACGGCCGAGATGACCGAGCACGAGGCCGTCTCGCTGATGGTCGATGGCGGCTTCCAGGAGGAGGCCGAGGCGCGCACGAAGTACAACCGGGCGCGGCTGTCGTCCACGCAGCTGTCGACCTACTTCGTCGGCTCGATGGAGTTCTGGTCGATCGAGCGGGAGGCGCGTCGGAGGTCGGCCGCCGCGAGCGGCGACCCCGCCGGGGCCGATGCGATCCCGGAGCCTCGTGTCGTGGGCGGCTTCGGCGAGACGCCGGGTTTCGACTTGCGACGACACCTCGAGGCCTGCATCTCGCACGGGTCGCCGCCGACCTCGATCCTCCGGAGCATCCTGCTGGGTTGAACGACGCATCGGCTCGCGGCTCGGCCCACGACCGGTCGCGGATGGCTCGAAGGAGAATCCAAGGATGGTGCTGGACGACCTGATCTACTACCAGGTGAGGAGCCGGCGGGGTCCGGGTCCGGCGAACCTGTTCATCGTGCAGTTCTCGGCGGAACGGATCAGGGCGGTCAGGCTGCATCATCCGACGAAGACCTGGACGTTCCGATCCGTTCCACGTTCAGGGCGCGATGATGGACGACTTCGACCAGGGCGAGGACCGCATCACGCGGGTCGATCGGAGGCAAGCCGCGGAGATCGCGGTTCTGTTGGAGAGCGTTCTACCGAGGGAGACCGAGCTCCGCCAGCTGATGGAGGAGGGCTCCGACCAGCGGCCCGTATGAACCTTGGTCCGCCGTAGCCGGTTGCTCGCGACACCGAGTCGCCGCGACGAACTGAGTGAGCCGTTGGTTCTCTCGCGCGGCGAACGCAACGGCCGGGTCGGCCGGATCTTCCGGGCCCTGACGCCGACCTCGACGATCGCCGCGATCCTGCTGGGCCCAGGCGCCCCCGGCTACGCGCGGGGCCTGACGGGCTTCGGACGCTCGACCGTGGCCAGGAGGTCTCGGAGCGCGTCGACCCGGTAGCCGGCGCGCGCGGCGGCCGCGACGACGCCGGCCGCGAGGCCGCCGCTCGACGCGAGCGTGTCACCCCGGTTCGTCACCTTACCCACGTGTTCGGTGCGCGGGTCGACCGCCTCGAGCGCGACCGCCCAGTCACACAGCTCCTGCCACGCGTCCCGATCGAACCACTCCGCCTCGGCCCATCGGTTCACCCGGAGGAACGCGCGCGTCTCCGGGGTGTCCAGCCAGGCGGCAGCGAGACGCTCGCCCTGCTCAGGCGCCGATCGGCCGCCGACGGTCGACGGTCTGGGCAGCGCAAGGAGCAGCCGGATCCGCTCGACGGCGGACCACGCCCCTGCCTCGTCCAGGCCGTGCTCACGGAGCGTTGCCGCGACGGCCGGCGCCAGTCGCAGCTCGTCGAACCACGCTCGACTCGTGAGGCCCGGTTCGGCGCCGGGCGCGAGCCGCCCGAGCGGCTCGATCACCGACCACGCGCGGAGGATCGCGAGCCGCCACGGATCCGCGACGGCCGGGACCGCGACGACGGGGGCGCCGGACTCGCCGACGGCCACGGAGCCGGCCGCGGCCGTGACTCCGGGCCCGAGATCGTCGCCGGGCGTCACGCCGTCGGCCTCCGGGTCGCCGTCAGGGCGTCCCGTCGCGAGTCCGCCGCCCGGCCGTTCTTCGTCGCCCGGCCGTTCTTCGGCGCCCGGCAGCTCCTCGCCTGCGGCGCGTGCGGCGCCGGCGTCGGTGACATCGGCGAGCTGCGCCACGCCGTCCGGGACCGGCTGGCTTGCGAGGACGTCGAGGGCACGCCACCGACGGAGCGCCACGTCCGCGACCCGCTGCCGGAGCTCGTCAGTCCCCGTCTGCGTCGTCTCGGCCACGGCTCGGACCAGCTCCGCGACGGCCGGCGCGGCGGCCTCTCGCCGCAGCGCTTCGCGGACGGCCGCCAGCACGCGCTCCAGCTCCTGCTCGCGGAGGGCCTCGTCGAGTGACGCCACGCCGCCGTCGCCCAGGCGATCGGCGAGCCGCCGCCAGACGCCGGCCGGATCGGGCACCTCGCGGAACTCCCAGAACACCCGGCAGTCGTAGGCGCCGAGCTCGACGCGCAGCCCCGTCCGCAGCTCGCCGACGGTGCGAAGGTGCTCGAGCCCGGCGCGAGCTTCCCGGAAGGCAACCACGGCATCGTCGGGCAGGGCGGCCAGCCCGAGCCCGTCGACCAGCGTGCGGCGTCCCGGCGGCCGGGTCCCGTCGGACTGTTTCGTCGCGAACGGCGCCGACTCGCGGATCCGCCCGGACGTGGAGCCGTATCGGTTGTGGTAGATGACCAGCGATCGCCTCGGCCCCGTCCCGTTCGAATAGGCGAAGACGTTCTCGTCCACGCCGCCGACCGTCTCGAGGTCGTAGAGCAGGAAGCCGGCGGCGCCCGCGAACCAGCCACGGCGGTGGAGGAGCGGGAAGATCTCGCGCTCGTGCCGCTCGACGAGCCCCCGATCCGGCTGCTCGTCCAGCGTTGCGCGCCGGAACTCCATCCCGTACTTCTCCGAGAACCCCTCGACCTGCCCGTGACCCAGCATCGGCAGGCCGGGCAGCGTGGCGAGCAGCGTTGCGACGCCGAAGTACTTGTCGCCCTTGCCGAACTGCTCGACCGCGGTCTTCTCGTCCGGGTTGTTCATGAAGTTCACGTAGCGCTGGAGGATCTCCGTGTCGAACTCGAGCGTCTCCTTGATCACCCGTCGGTAGCCCGCGTTGTCCTCGTCCCGGAGCATGTGCATGAACGCGCTGTTGTAGACGCGGTGCATGCCCAGGGTCCGGACGAAGTAGCCCTCGAGCAGCCAGAACGCCTCGGCCAGCAGCAACGTGTCGGGGACCTCGGCTGCGACCCGGTCGACGACCTCGCGCCAGAACTCGACCGGGATCGCCCGGTCGAACGCGGCGCGTGGCATCGAGCCGTGCTCGGCACGCGACGGGATCCCGCCGCCGGTTCCGGGCTCCGGGTACCAGAGCCGCTGGATGTGCTTCTTGGCGAGGACCATCGCGGCATCGAAGCGAATGACCGGCGAGCGCCGGGCGACGTCGAGGATCGTCCGGATCACCTGCTCGCGGACGTCCGGCTTCAGGTAGTCGAGCTGCGCGGTGTCGTTCCAGGGAAAGCTCGTGCCGTCGTTGCCGTGGTAGACGTAGCGCGAGTCGCCCGTCGACCGGTCCAGGCGGCGGAAGACGACCGCGGCATCGCTGTCGTCCCAGTAGTGGTCCTCGAGGAAGATCCCGACCCGCTCATCCGGCGAAAGGTCCGGCCCGTCGAACGTGTAGGCCGGGTAGGGAGGCTCCGGGAGCGACAGGAACCACTCCGGGTGCTCCAACAGCCAGCGCGAGTCGATCCCCATGTGGTTCGGGACCATGTCGCTCGACATCCGGATGCCGCGGGACCAGGCCCGCGCCTTCAGATCCTGGAACGCGCCCTCGCCGCCGAGGTCGTCCGCGATCCGGTAGTCGTCGAGGGAGTAGGCGGACGCTGCCGCGTCCGGGTTGCCGCGCATCCGCTTGATCCGCTCGGACGCGACGGAGCGCTGCCACAGCCCGATGAGCCACAGCCCCGTGACGCCCCACCCGGCGAGGCGGTCGAGCTCCTCGTCCGGGATCTCGTCCAGTCGCCGGATCTCGCGCCCGTGGTGACGCGACAGCTGGTCGAGCCACACGTACGTGCTCTTGGCGATCAGCACCAGCCGCGGCATCCAGTCGCTGTCGTGGCTGAACCGCTCGGGCTCGTCCTCGAGACCACCGTGGGACGGTCCCCCGACGGGGCCACCGAAGCCGGCGTTGGGCCCGCGCGCGCCACCTTCGGCCGGGCCGCCGCCGGCCCCTCCACCGAACCGGAGGTGCAGCGCGCGCTCCTCCTCCGCGATCACGTCAAGCACGCCGAGGACGCGGTCCATGACACCCGCCACGAGCTCGCTCCAGTGGTCCCGGACGTAGCGGAGCTGGCCGGCCAGCGAGGTCGGCGCGGCGAGCGTCGGGGCACGCAGCAGCTCGGCGAGGCTCTGGCGGTCCGCCCCCCACGCCGGCTGGGCGGCGAAGAACTCCTCGAGCGCCTGGAGCACGCCCCGATACTCCGGCTCGGCCGCGATCGATCCGTCGTCGAACAGCTCCCGCAGGGGCTCGGCCGCCGGGTTCTCGTTGATCATCGCGGTCAGCAGCAGCTCCTCGAGCGACTCCGCTCGCGTCGCCGGAGCGCCCTGGAACTCCGCTCCGAACGACCGCAGCAGCGCCTCCGTCTGTCGATCTCCCCGGTCTGCCGCCACGGCCGCCAGCGCGTCCGCAAACGCACCCGGCCGGGCTTCCGCCTCGTACCGCTCGATCAGGTGATGGAAGACCTCGTGCAGGAGCCCGAACGCCTGCAGCTCGCCCGCCTGGACCGACGGAACCCCGGACGCCTGGTCCGCGGCACGCGCCAGGTTCATGGCCGCTGCCAGCCGGCGGGCGACGGGTCCGCGCGCCAGCGGAACCGCTCCGTCGGCGGCCACCGCCTCGATCGCCCGCCGGTACCGGCGGCCGGCGTCGCGCACGAGCGGGACGCCGGCCCCGCGGGTCATGCCTCGACGAGCTCGAGAATGCCGCGCAGCGGGATGGACACCCAGTCGGGACGGTTGCCGAGCTCGTAGGTCAGCTCGTAGAACGCCTTGTGGAGCAGGAAGGCGTCGAGGAGCACGGCCCACTCGGCCTCGTCCGCCGGCAGGAAGGCGGCCCCCGCCGTCGCCTGCCGGTATCCACGCAGGAACGAGGCCGAAACCCACTGGTACCAGGCGCGGACCCACGGCTCGAGTGCCGTCTCGTCCTGCCGCCGGATGGCCGCTCCGAGCTCCGACCGGAGCACCGAGCCGTGAACGGCGTAGTGGAACGAGCGGAGCATGCCGGCCACGTCGCGGAGCGGCGAGCGCTTGATCCGTCGCTCGCCGAGCGGCCGCGCCGGCTCTCCCTCGAAGTCGATGATCACGAGGTCGCGCCCGGTGTACAGGACCTGGCCGAGGTGGAAGTCACCGTGCGTCCGGATCCGCATGCCACCCAGCTTGCCGGTCAGCAGCGTCCGGAGGCGGGCTGCAACAGCGTCCTCGAGCCCGGCGATCCGCTCGGCATCCGCGCCGGAGTCCGCGTCCAGCGTCCCCTTTCGGCGCTCCAGCAGCCGGAGAGTGTCACGGACCGTGCCCAGGATCGACTGGTAGACCGAGCGCTGGTAGAGCTCGCTGAACGGCTCCGGGGCGAACGCCGGGTTGTTCGGGTCGGAGGCCAGCGCCACGTGGAGCTGGCCGGTCCGGATCCCGAGCAGCTCGGCGGTGTCCAGGTAGGCGTCGACCGTCTCGCGGGCGATCGGTGGCGGCCGCTCCCGGGCGGAATGGAGGAGTGGCGCCGCTGCGACGTGCGTCGGCGGCGGCTTCCGCCGCTGCGCCGCCGCCCGTTCGAAGAAGTTGCCGAGCGCGTCCAGCGTGTACCCGAAGAGATCACCCCCGTTGGCCACGTACTGCTGGAGGATCGCCGTGGTGGCGACGGTTCCGTCGCGTGCCCGGTACTCCAGCGCGCCGCCGACGGCCGGCACGTGGTCGAAGCCACGATCGGTCAGGAACCGCCCGACCTCGAGATCGGGGTTGGTGCCGGTCTCGAGGGCCCGGTACAGCTTCAGGATGAAGCGGTCGCCGAGGACGACCGAGCTGTTGCTCTGCTCGGACCGGATGGGCGTCGAAGCCAGCGACCCGGCCGCGCTCGCCGCGTGGCGCTGGCGCCGCTCCGGACGGCCGATCAGCTCGCCCCCGCCGCCGCGCAGGCGGCGACGGTCGACGATCGCGCGGAGGAGCGCCGTGCCGAACTTCGGGACGAAGGCAGCGTCGACCAGGAGCGCGGGCTCCGCGTCGGTCTCCGCCGGCTCGAACCGGGCGATGCCGGCGTGCGGGGTGTCGGCCAGCACCTCGCGGGCACTGGCCGCATCGAGGTGCGTAACCGGCGCGAGGTAGAGCTCCGGGTCGGCCTCGGTGTACTCGATTCGGACGAGCACCGCGAGCGCCGTGCCCGTCACCAGAGGGACCGGGACGGTGTCGACGATCCGCGAGCGGCGCAGCTTGCGCGCCTTGCCCCGGAACCAGCGCCGCTGCTCGATCCAGCCGGTCAGGAGACGCGTCAGCGCGTCGACGTGCGGTCGCCCGAGGAGCTCCTCGACGGACGACACGGCCGCCAGCACCGGCAGGTCCGCCGGGCGGCCCGGTCCCTCGGCTGGCATGGGCGGCGGTTCCAGCGAGAACCACAGGAACGCGTGCGGATGGAGCGTCAGGACGTACGGCGCCTGGCCGGCCATCGGGAACTCGACGCGCCCGAACATCTCGATCGGTATCCGGCCGGCGAACGGCGAAAGGTCCAGCTCGACGTGCTGGACGTAGCGCGACAGGTTCGCCACGACGAGCAGCGTCTCGTCCCCGTGTCGCCGGACGAAGGCGAGGATCCGCCGGTTCTCCGGGTGGAGGAACTCGAGGCTGCCGCGGCTGAACGCCGGGTGTCGCTTCCGCAGGTCGATCAGCCGCTTCATCCACCACAGGAGCGAGTGCGGGTTGGCCTGCTGGACGTCGACGTTGAGCGCCTCGTAGTGGTACTCCGGATCGGTGATGACCGGCAGGTAGAGCTGCTGGCGATTCGCCTCCGAAAAGCCCGCGTTCCGGTTCCCGCTCCACTGCATCGGCGTGCGGACGCCATTGCGGTCGCCGACGTAGACGTTGTCGCCCATCCCGATCTCGTCGCCGTAGTAGATGACCGGCGTGCCGGGAAGCGCGAACAGCAGCCCGTTGAGCAGCTCGATGCGACGTCGGTGGTTGCCGAGCAGCGGCGCGAGCCGCCGTCTGATACCGAGGTTGATCCGCATCTGCGGGTCGTGCGCGTAGACCCGGTACATGTAGTCGCGCTCCTCGTCGGTGACCATCTCGAGCGTCAGCTCGTCGTGGTTGCGGAGGAACAGTGCCCACTGGGCGGTCTCCGGGATGGGCGGTGTCTGGTCGAGGATGTCGATGATCGGGAAGCGATCCTCCATCCGGACCGCCATGAACATCCGCGGCATGACCGGGAAGTGGAAGGCCATGTGGCATTCGTCCCCGTCGCCGAAGTACTCGACCGAGTCCTCCGGCCACTGGTTCGCCTCGGCCAGGAGCATCCGACCCGGGAACCGCTCGTCGATGTGGGCCCGCAGGTCCTTCAGGAAGGCGTGCGTCTCCGGCAGGTTCTCGCAGTTCGTGCCCTCGCGCTCGAACAGATACGGGACCGCATCGAGCCGCAGCCCGTCGACGCCCATCTCGAGCCAGAAGTCCATCGTCCGGAAGATCGCCTCGCGGACGCGCGGGTTGTCGAAGTTGAGGTCCGGCTGGTGCGCGTAGAAGCGGTGCCAGTAGTAGGCGCCCGCAACCGGGTCCCAGGTCCAGTTCGACGACTCGAAGTCCTTGAAGATGATCCGGGCGTCGCGGTACCGGTCCGGCGTGTCGCTCCAGACGTAGAAGTCGCGGAAGCTGCTGCCGGTCCGCGCACGCCGCGCCCGCTGGAACCACGGGTGCTGGTCGGAGGTGTGATTGCAGACGAGCTCCGTGATCACGCGGAGGCCGCGCTGGTGGGCGGCCCGGATCAGCTGCCGGAGGTCGCGGAGGGTCCCGTAATCCGGGTGGACGCTGCCGTAGTCCGCGATGTCGTAGCCGTCGTCCTTGAGCGGCGACGGGTAGAACGGCAGGATCCAGATGGCCGTCACGCCGAGGTCGCGCAGGTAGTCGAGCTTCTCGGTCAGCCCCCGGAAGTCGCCGCGCCCGTCGCCGTTGCTGTCGCGGAACGCGCGAACGTGGACCTCGTAGATGATGGCGTCCTTGTACCAGAGCGCATCGTCCGCCTCAGGGTGCCCGCTCGGCGGACGCCGAGGGACCGTGTCACGGAAGCGGCCGTCGCCACCAGGATGGCCCGAGGCGCGCCGACGTCGCGGAGTCTCGAGCGCCATCAGCGCACCCCGGGGTCGCCGGCGCCGCGTCGAAGCTGGACGATCCGAGCCGGCAGCGCCGCCGGGTCGATCGCGATCTCGTGCCGCCCGCCGTGCCACGACTCGGCGCCGCCGGCGAGCAGGTCCTCGGCCTCGTACGGGGCGTCCGGCGGCAGCCCCAGCCACTCGAGCGGCAGCTCCAGCGTCCCTGACCGCGGGTTCCGGAAGTCCAGGCTCACGACGGTCAGGACGATGTCCGCGCCGTCGGGCGACCGCTTCGTGTAGCAGATGAGCTGATCGTCGTCGATCGGGTGGAAGTCGAGCCGCCCGTTCCACTGCAGCGCCGGGTGCTCCTGTCGGATCCGGTTGACGGCCCCGATGAGCGGCGCGATCGAGCGCTCGTCGTCGAGCTCCCAGTGCTGCAGCTGGTACTTCTCCGAGTCCAGATACTCCTCGCTCCCCGGGTCCCGCGGCGTCGCCTGGAGCAGCTCGTAGGCCGGTCCGTAGATGCCGTAGCTGGCTGACAGCGTGGCGGCCAGGATCAGCCGCGCCTGGAAGGCGGCGCGGCCGCCGTGCTGGAGCGTCTCGTGGAGGATGTCCGGCGTGTTCGGCCAGGCATTCGGCCGGAAGAAGTCCGCAACCGGCGGGCGGCTGAGCTCCTCGAAGTAGCTCTGCAGCTCCCACTTGGTGTTGCGCCACGTGAAGTAGGTGTACGACTGGCTGAAGCCGAGCTTGCCCAGCCGGTACATGACCTTCGGGCGCGTGAACGCCTCGGCCAGGAAGATCGCTTCCGGATGATCGCGCTTGACCTCGCCGATGAGCCACTCCCAGAACGCGAACGGCTTGGTGTGCGGGTTGTCGACCCGGAACACGGTCACGCCCTGGTCGATCCAGAACCGCACCACCTCGCAGAGGTGCTGCCACAGGCCGTCCCAGTCGGCCGACTCGAAGTCGAACGGGTAGATGTCCTGGTACTTCTTGGGTGGGTTCTCGGCGTACTGGACGGTCCCGTCCGGGCGTTGGCGGAACCAGGTCCGGTGGTCGCGGACGGCCGGGTGATCCGGCGATGCCTGGAAGGCGATGTCGAGCGCGACGGCCATGCCGCGCCGCTCTGCCTCGCGGACGAGATCGCGGAAGTCGTCGAGCGTGCCCAGTTGCGGATGGATCGCCGTGTGGCCGCCCTCCGGACCGCCGATCGCCCACGGCACCCCCGGATCGTGCTCCGACGCCGTGGTGACGTTGTTGGGCCCCTTGCGGAACCTTCGGCCGATGGGGTGGATCGGCGGCAGGTAGAGCACGTCGAAACCCATCCCGGCGACGTAGGGCAGACGCTCGATGACGTCGCGGAACGTGCCGTGACGCCCGGGCTCGCGCGCGGTGGACCGCGGAAAGAGCTCGTACCAGGTCGAGAACCGGGCGCGCACCGGGTCGACGACGACGGCCAGAGCGTCGGACCGTGTCGCATTGGATCGGTCCGCATGGCGGCTCATCAGCGCGTCGAGCGCGAGGTCCAGCGCGCCGTGGGCACGCGCCGTTGCATCGCTGGGGCCCCGCAGCTCCGCCGCCCGCGCCTCCAGCTCGGCCCGGTCCGGGCCGTCGGCACGCGCCGCAGCCGCGTCCACCAGTGCCGCGCCGATGAGGACGTCCACCGTCACGTCCTGACCCGCCGCGAGTCGCTTCTCGAGGTCGCCGCGCCACGTTCGCCACGCGTCCGTCCAGGCCTCGATGCCGTACCCGTATCGGCCGAGCCGGTCGACGCCGAACGAGGCGCGCCAGCGGTCGTTGCCGAGCGGCTCCATCGCCGTCTCGGTCCAGGGTTCGCCCTCCGGGCCGTGGAGCAGCATCACGGAGACTGCGTCGTGACCGTCCGCGAACGCGTCGGCCTCCACGGTGACCGCCTCGCCGACCACGCGCTTGATGGCGAAGCGTCCGCCGTCGACCTGGGGCGAGATCGCCTCGATGACCGCGCGGCGGCGCCCGGCCACGGCAATCCGGCCGGACGGGCGCGCGGACATGGTGCGCTCGGCGTGCGAGCTGATCGCGTCCTCCTCGGGCGCCTCACCCGACGGGGGCCGATCGGGCGTGGGGATGGGCGTTGGCGGGACGCCCGACACCGTAGGTCGCGACCGCGAGGCGTGTCAAACGTGCCGATACGGGCAAGCTGGACCGGCGGGCCGTGCCCCGCCGGCGGGTGCGGTCAGGCCGGGGCGGCGGGAGCGGTGGCGCGACGGGCGCGCACGTGGTCGACCGCCCGGCGGAGAAGCTCCAGCCCGGATGGATCGAACTCGTACGTCCACCGGCGCACCCGCTCGGCGTTCTGGAGCCGGGCGTCCACACCGCGCTCCAGGGCCTCACGCGACATCAGCACGATGTCGGCCGTGCGGTTGACGAGCTCGAGGCCGTCGTCGTCGTCCGGCGTGGCGGCCAGGATCTCGACCCCGCGGGTCCCGGACATCGCCAGCGTCTCGGCGATGTTGTCCGCCCCGCGTTCCGTGGCGCAGACGACGCCGACGCGGGAGCCGGGCGGGAGCGCGGCGATCTCGTGAACGAGCTCGAGATAGCCGGGCCCGACGAGCATGGCGACGACCGGCACCCGCCCGTGGACCAGCGCCTGCGCCTCGTCGGCGTGGAACGTCGTGGTGGCGACGAGGTCGTAGTGGAACCGCTCGAGCCGGTCCGGGAGGTCGTCCAGGAGCGTCCCCTCGGCCTCCACCACGTCCGGGAAGGCATCGTTGAGCCTGGCGGCATCGTAGCCAGCATCGGCATTCGTGCACTCGGCGAACAGGACGCGGACGTGCGGGCCGGGACGCTTGCGCTCGGTTGCCGCGGCGAACGTCGCCGATGCCACCTCGTCCGGGGTGAAGCCGGCCTGGGTGGCCCGGCGGAGCATCTCCGCCACCAGCCCGCCCAGGGCCTCTGCGCCGCGGCGCTGGGGCGGCCGATCGGCGACGTGGGTCCCGGCGCCGTGGCGACTCGTGACGTAGCCGGCGTCGGCCAGGCGTCGGTACACCGCACGGATCGTGTTGGGGTTCACGCGGAGACCCGCTCCCAGCTCGCGGACCGGGGGCAGGCGTGCACCGGGCAGCAGGCGCCCGGAGTCGATCTGGTACGCCAGCTGCCAGTAGATCTGGGTCGAGATCGGGACGTCCGAACCGCGCTCCACGTCGAGCTCGCTGCCTGAAGGAGGCGTCGGGTGCGGATCCGGTTCCATGGTTGACATAGTCCGCTAGTCCAAGTAACGTTCGACTTGGCCTAGTGAACTGTACCAAAGGCGGTGTTCGATGGACGGAGTCGTGGTCTTCCTTCTCGTCCTCGGGACGCTGGTCCTGTTCGGTATCCTCGCGCTCCTGTCCGGTGTCGACTCGCGGATCGGTTCCACGGACGACCGGCAGCCCGAGGGCGGGTTGACCGTCTGAGCGACTGCCCGTCGAGCGGCCCAGGTTCCACACCATGGCTGTCGCCGGTGGGCCGGTCAAGCCCTCGAGTTCACGGCACGTCCCGGCTGGCAGGGCTCTGAGCTCGCACGAAGCTCCTCCCGCAGTGACAGGGTCCGATCGCGCAGGGTCGGACCCTTCACTGTGCCGCGCCGGACGTGACGGGTGCCGGCGGGTCGTGCCGGCCTCTCCGGCTCGGACGCCGCGCTAGTCGCTCACGATCTCGACGCGTTCCGCGCGGACGTAGAGGGCGATGCCGCGAAGCGCGGTGCGGTCGCCGGACGACAGGGGCACATCCTCAGGGGGCGGGCGCTCGACGCTCCCGACGATGCGAACACGCTGACCGGCCTTCACGGTGACGGCGGCCTCCGGTTGGATCTCCTCATCGGTCATGACGAGGGCTCGTTCGTCTCCGCTCCCGACCCAGAACGTGACGTCGCCGGTGACGCTGTCCACCGGCACGTTCGTGAGCTCGACCCGGCCGCAGGCGAGCGTGCCGTCGCGCGCGTTGGCGAGATCGCCGAGCTGGGTGACGACTGCGCTACACGTAGCGGGAACCGCCGATGCAGGCGGCGATGCAGGCGGCGACGGGGTCCGGCCGGCGAGCGTCGCCGCGACCGCCAGCACGACCACGGCACTTGTCGCGACGACCGTCGCCTGGGCCGTCCGCACGGCGTTGCGGGTCGCGCCGAGACGCGAGCGGTTGCCGAGGCCGAGGAGTCCGGCGAGGATGGCCGGCAGCCGCATCGGCTGGGCGCGCGTCAGCGCGTTGTCCAGGCCGCTGGCCGGCTTCACGGAATAGCCGCATCGCTCGCACGTCCAGTCCCACGAGCCACCGTCGCGAATGAACGCATGCTCCAGCTCCGGCGGCCCTGCGGTCGACGGCACCTCGCTGACGCGCTCGCCGAGGCGGCGCCAGACGACTGCCTGGCACGTCGGGCATCGGACGTCATCGGGCGCCGGCCGCCCGAGCTTTCTGGTCATCGCCCCCACACACTAGCGCCGAACACCGGTTCCGCAGTGTGCCGCGCCCGGAGTGCTCGCTGCAACCGTGCTGTTACGGAAGCGCCTCCCCAACGCTCCCGGGCCTTACCCGTGAGCATGGGATCACACGCTGAGGCGGAGCCGGAATCTCGGGCCGGCTCCGCCTGGCCCCGCTCCACTGGCGCGCGCCGGTCCCCGGTTGCCACCCATGACCACCTTGGTCGCACTCCGGTCGCGCGATCCTCAGGGCAAGCCCGCTGGTGTCAGCCGGGCGTCAGCACGCCGGCGACCGATCGTCGCCGGCGTGTCAGCCGGGCGTCAGTGCGTCAGGCGGCTCGGCGGAGCGCCCGCATCCCGCGAAGTCGCTGGACGCGCTCGGCGATCGGCGGGTGCGTCGAGAAGAGGCTCCCGACCTGCCGCGCGGACAGCGGGTTGACGATGTACAGGTGGGCAAACGCCGCGTTCGCGGCGGGTTCCGGCGTTCGTTGCCGTGATCCGCAGCGCCCGAGGCGGCCGAGCAGCCCGTGCCGCTGGTTCGCCGCCTCCAGCAGCTCGAGCGCCGAGGCGAGGCCCTCCGGGTCACCCGTGAGCTGCGCACCGCTCGTGTCGGCGAGGTACTCGCGGCCCCGCGAGACGGCGAGCTGGATGATCAGGGCTGCGATCGGGGCGAGGAACATCGCGGCAATCGCACCCAGCGGACTGCCGCCGTTCTCGTCGTCGCTGCCGCCACCGAAGATCATCTGGAACTGGAGCATCTGCGCCATGAAGCTGATCGCGCCGCCGATGGTCGCCGCGATCGTGCCGACAAGCGTGTCGCGGTTCTTGACGTGTGACAGCTCGTGGGCCAGCACGCCGCGGAGCTGCCGCTCGTCCATCAGCTCGAGGATGCCGGTCGTCACGGCGACGGCGGCGTGCTCGGGGTTCCGGCCGGTGGCGAAGGCGTTCGGCTCCGGTCGGTCGACGATGTACAGGCGGGGCATCGGGATCGCGGCCCGGTTGGCGAGGTCCGTGACGATGGCCCGCAGGCGCGGGGCCTCGCCCAGCCGCAGCTCGCGCGCCCCGTTCGCCTTGAGCGCGAGGGTGTCGCTCTTCCAGTAGACGAAGCCGTTCATGGCGACCGCGAAGAGCAATGCCATGACCATCCCGCCGCGGCCGCCGAGGAGGCCGCCGACCAAGACGAGCAATCCGCCGAGAGCGGCCAGCAACGTCCAGGTCTTCAAGGTACTCGTGAGTCCGTTCATCGGTGCGTGGTTCTTCTGACAGTCGCGCCGTCGGCGCGCTCCGAGGCAACCTCGGAGAAGGGTCGACCCCACGGATCGACAGCCCGATTCTTGCAGTTGCGGGCGCATCCGGGCAACGGGTGAAGCAGAAAGGTGGGCTTGAGAAATCGAAACCGTCGCTGGGGCGGGGGTCGCCGAGCGCAAGGGTCCGCACCATGCGCGCAGCCGGATCGTTGCAGCCAAGCGCAACAGTTGCGCTTGGTTCGAACCATCCCGCACCCGGCGCCGCTCGGGAGGCGCCCATGCACAGGCGGTCGCCCGTGGGTAGGAGGCGGCACCCGCGGACGCGTTCGCGGCGCCGCCCGGGTCGCGGCAGTCGAGGCCGATCCGCTCAGCCGCGCGGCTGGTTCGGCGCGTGGCCCCCGACCGCCGAGCGCGTTTCCGCCGCCTCCTCCGCGGCCCGGTCGCGCGCGGTTGTCACGCGGTGCTCGATGCGGACGGCCATCCCGCGTCCCGGCTCGAGGTGGAGCGGCCATGCCACGATGAGGCTGCTGCCCTGGTAGACCCGCTCGAAGCCGGCTTCGGAGTTCGAGATCGTCTCGATCGGCGCCCACCACGCCTCAGCCGCCGGAGTGATCGTCGTGGCGATGGTGATTCCCACGTCATCGTTGCCCTGCGCGAGGTGCTCGACCCCCACCGCAACACCGACCGCGTCGTGGGCCGTCCGCTTGCTGTCGATCGCCCACCATGCCGCCGGGTTGCCGCCCCCGCCGAGCATCGTCGTGGCCCATTCGACCGCCAGCCGCGCTTCGATCGGTCGCTCGGAGCGGGTCACCAACGTGAGCTCGAGCGTCAGCGTCGGTTGGCGGCGGTCGCCGCCCAGCGTCACCCGTTTCTCCAGGCGGACCGGGTGGGCGTGACCGCCCGACTGCACGGACCCGTCCCGCTCGACGACGACAGAACCCGGCCGGAGCGACACGACTCGCCAGGGACCGTCGCGCGCGTCACCGAGCTCGTCCACGGCACCCTCCGCCCAGCGGCGCGGATCCGCGTCCACCGGCAGGAAGCGGACGAGCCCGGATCGCCGTTCATACGCGTCGTAGTGCAGCCGCGCCGCGAGCCCCGGTTCCTTCAGCTGGACGAGCTCATGGATCGATGCCGGTCCGCCGTCCGACGCGTCGGCCGCCTCGGCGCCCGTCGCGGCGCCGCCGCCGGAGGACTCCGCGTCCAGCTCGTACCGCCGCAGCGTCTCGTGATAGGCCTCCGGCCGGCGTCGGAGGACGGCGGCCGTGGCGTGCCGCGCCGCGCGAACGTCCCAGCTCCCGATCCCGGCGCCCTCGTCGAGGTCGATGGTGACGACCTGGCCCGCGTCCGCCAGCAGGACGTCGTCCCGCCCGTCGAGGTCGAGGTCGACGCGCTCGGCCGCGTGCTCCGCCTCCAGCACCGCGTCGGCGAGATCCTCTGCCGCGATCAGGTGCTCCAGCGTGGCCAGCCGCATGTGGCTGATGTAGATGCCGCCGAAGAGGCCGTGCCAGTAGCAGTCGTTCGACTGGCCCCGATGGAGATGGTCGGTCGCCTGGTCGAGCACCTTACCGGCGGGCATGGCGGCCACCTTCCCGGAGACGCGCAGCATCTGCTTGTGGAGGTCGTTGACCTCCCGATACTTGACCTGGAAGTTGCGCCAGAAGCCCCCGCGCAGCCAGCGCGCCTCGGGACGACCCTCTTCGACCGCGCGGTGCCGCAGGTCCGCGAAGACTTGCGCCTCGTCCGCGGGCAGCGACCACTCGCCCATCTCGGCATACGAGCTCGTCGGGACGTACGCGCTCCCGATCGGCGGCTGACGCTGGAGCCACATCGACGGCGTGACCGTCGCGAGCCACGAGCCGTTCGCCTCGAGCGCCTCGAAGAACCGGTCGACCCAGCGCCCCTTGCCCCAGCAGTGCTGCCACGTCGTCGGCCAGGCGCCGAACTTCTCGCCGTCGTCGCCCATCATCCCCAGCCGGTCGCCCGCATCCGTCGCGTGTTGGCGCAACCACTCGATCACCGCGTCGACCTCGCCGAACGGGATCCGGTAGCGCAGGCCGTGTTCCGTGCCGAACAGGGTCAGCAGCCGCCCCTGGTCCTCTGTCGTCCACGCGCCCCACAGGTCCTCCTCCGGGACGGCGGCGGCGCGGAAGTGCGCGTCGTCGAGGATGGTCCAGCGGTAGCCCGCGTCGACGAGCGAGGTCGGCAGGTCCGGCTCCCAGACGCGCTCGGCGAGCCACGCACCCTCGGGTCGGCGGCCCGTCAACCGCTGCAGCCTGTCGGCCATGCGGACGAGCTGCGCCACGCGGTCGCGCGCCGGCAGCGAGGCGAGAACGGGCTCGTACAGCCCGCCCCCGATCAGCTCGACCTGCCCTCGCGCGACAAGCGAACGCAGCCGCTCGACGAATTCCGGCCGCTCCGCGACGAGCCATTCGAGCAGCGGGCCCGTGTAGTGGAGCGCGAGGTGGATCGACGGGTGCCGCTCCAGCGCCTCGAGGAGGGGCCTGTACGCCTGCTCGTAGACGTCGGCGAAGACCCACCCGAAGTTGCCGACCGGCTGGTGGTTGTGGATCGCGAGGGCCAGTGAGATGCGCGCGGCCACGGGCGAGGATCGCTCGTGCCGCTAGCGAGCGCGTCGCGGCCCGGCGGCCCGTCGACGCAC
Source organism: Chloroflexota bacterium (assembly GCA_030447745.1). Taxonomy (GTDB): domain Bacteria; phylum Chloroflexota; class Limnocylindria; order Limnocylindrales; family CSP1-4; genus JACDAV01. The sequence goes on from JAUJOH010000005.1 coordinate 47,388, forward strand.
GATCAGCGGGACTCGGTGGCGAAGGCGGGCTCCTCGCGCCGGACCTCGTGACCGGCGGCCGGCAGATAGAGCCGCTCGCAGTACTCCTGGAGCATCCGGGTCGTCGAGAACCGCCACAGGGTGCTCGCGATCGACCGGCGCATCACGTCGATCCAGCCGCTCGGGACGCCGCCCGGACCCCGATCGTAGTAGCGGGGCACGACCTCCTCCTCGAGCAGGTGGTAGAGCGCCTGCGCGTCGGCCCAGTCCTGCGCGCCCTCGTCCGGGTTTGTCTCCCGGCCACCGATCGCCCAACCGTTGTCACCGGTCCAGGCCTCGTCCCACCAGCCGTCGAGGACGCTGACGTTGACGACGCCGTTGGCAGCGGCCTTCATCCCGCTCGTGCCCGACGCCTCGAGCGGCCGGCGCGGGTTGTTGAGCCAGACATCCACGCCCTGAACGAGGAAGCGCCCGATGCGCATGTCGTAGTCCTCGAGGATGAAGACCCGCCCGAGCATCTTGTCCGAGCGGGTGCGGGCGAAGATCTGCTCGATGACGGCCTGGCCCGGGCGGTCGGCGGGGTGCGCCTTGCCGGCGAAGACGATCTGGACGGGACGCGCCTGGTCGTGGAGGAGCCGGGCGAGCCGGTCGATGTCGGTGAAGACCATCCCGGCCCGCTTGTACGTGGCGAAGCGGCGGGCGAACCCGATCGTCAGCACCGCCGGATCAAGCGCCGTCTCCAGCCCCTCGAGGACCGACGGCGCCTCGCCGTGACGGGCGAACTGGCTGCGCAGGCGGCCCCGAGCGAAGCTCGCCAGCTCGCGCTTCTGCCGGCGGTGTGCCTCCCAGAGCTCCGCGGCGGGGATCCGGTCGATCCGCTCCCAGAACCGGCGCGCCTCGGTCTCGTTGTCCAGGTCGTCGAGATCCGCGTCGAGGTAGCGCTCGAACAGCTCGCGCATCGAGGTCCCCACCCACGTGGGTGGATGGATGCCGTTGGTGATGCCGAGGATCCGGCGCCCCTCCATCAGCGGCGCCCACGTCGCGTTCGCCGTCTCGGCGTGCAGCTGGCTCACCGCGTTGGCGCCGCGGGTCAGGCGGAGCGAGAAGGCCGTCATGTCGAACTGCCCGCCGTCACCGTCCACGCCGAGGCCGAGCTCCAGCACACGATCCACCGGCACGCCGCCCGTCGCGCCCCGTCCCGTGCCCTCCAGCAGGGGACCCGCGAGCCGCCGCACCAGCGCGGCGTCGAAGCGCTCGTTGCCCGCGGCTACCGGGGTGTGGATCGTGAAGACGCTGTTGCCGCGGATGTCGTCCCAGGCCCGCTCCAGGTCAGTGCCTGCCGTCACGAGCTCCCTGGCGCGCTCCGCCAGGAGCAACGCCGAGTGGCCCTCGTTCAGGTGCCACACGGCCGGGGAGATGCCGAGCGCCCGGATCGCCCGGACGCCGCCGACCCCGAGGACGAGCTCCTGGTGCAGCCGCATCTCTCGGCCCCGGACGTAGAGCATGTGGCTGATCGGGCGGTCGGCGTCGTGGTTCTCCGGGAGGTCCGTGTCGAGGAGGAGCACCGGGATCCGCCCAACCTGGACCACCCAGACGCCCGCCGTCAGGTTCCGTCCCGGCAGCTCGACCGTCACGTGGAGCGGCTGGCCACCGCTCGCGACCACTCTCGTGAGCGGCAGGCGCGAGAGGTCGTAATCGGGGTACGCGTGCTCCTGGTGCCCGTCCGCGTCGATCGTCTGGCGGAAGTACCCCTTGCGATAGAGCAGACCCACGCCGACAAGCGGGAGCGCCATGTCGCTTGCGCTCTTCATGTGGTCGCCGGCGAGGACCCCCAGCCCGCCCGAGTAGATGCCGAGCGACTCGTAGAAGCCGTACTCCGCGCAGAAGTAGGCGATGGGACCGGCCAGCTTTCCGCCGTGCCGGCGCCCGAACCAGTGATCGACGCCGCCCGCCATGTACCGGTCGAACTCGGCGAGGACGTCTTCGTACTCGGCGAGGAAGGCCGAGTCCTGGAGGAACGGGTCCCAGTCCCGCTGCGCGCCGAGCACCGGGATCGGGTTGCGGTAGCGAGCCCAGGCGGGGGCGTCGATCCGATTGAACAGGTATTTCGGCCCGGGATGCCAGCTCCAGTACAGGTTGTAGGCCAGCCGGCGAAGGCCCTCTAGCCGAGGCGGCAGGCGGAAGCTGGCCGCGGGAATGGAGGGAATCTGGACGAGGGGCTCCATGTGCCGCCGCATGATAGCCGCTCGCCGGGCCCCGAACCGGGCGTCCGGGTGGGACCGGCCCGGCAGCACCGCGGCGATCTACAGGATCGGCCGAACGCGTGGCACGAGGCGCCGCACCTACCGCCGCTGCCAGGTCCGGAACGCGTCCAGCAGGCGCGCGCGGACGTCCGCCGGCAGGTCTTCCGGGGGCAGGCGGCCCAGCGCGACCACCGTGGCCCGCATCTGGTCCAGGTACCCGGCGCAGCCCTCGCACGCGGCGAGGTGTGCTTCGAACCGGGTGCGGAGTGGCCCCGAGAGTGACTCCTCGAGGTACTCGGTCACGAGCGCGACCAGCTCTCGGCACGAGATCCCACCGGGCGGCGGGACGGTCCGGTCAATCGCCATCGATGTACTCGAGGAGGGCGCGGCGAACGCGCACGCGGGCCCGATGCAGCAGGACCCGCTGGTTGCCGTCGGTCAGGTCGAGGGTGAGGCACACCTCCGGCGCCGTCCATCCCTGGACGTCGCGGAGAACGATGACCGCACGCTGTGCCGGTGGCAGCCCCTCGATCGCGGCACGGACCGTGGCCTGGACCTCGGCCATGAGCAGCCGCTCGTCGACGCGGCCGGCCCACGGGCGCGGGTGGGAGACCCAGCGACCGGCCCAGCTGGACGGCTCGTCGGAGAAGCGCTCGGCGTCGCCCGCCGCCGTCCCTGGCTCGACCCCGTCCTGCAACGACGACAACGGCACGGAACGTGCCTCCCGCTCGCCGCGGCGGCGCGCGCGGTTGACGAGGATCGAGAAGATCCACGTCCGCAGCGACGAGCGACCCTCGAACGCGTGGAGTCCGTCGAGCACCGCCAGCCAGGTGTCCTGGACGACCTCCTCCGCGACCGCTCGGGTCGGCGCGAACAGCATGGCAACGCGAAGCATCGACGCGTGGTGTCGGCCGACGATCGCGAGATACGCGTCCTCATCGCCCGCCCGGAGCGCACCCACGAGCTCGGCGTCTGCCGTGCTCGCGGGCCCCGGGGCCACGGTGTCGGCGACCGTCGGCGGCCACGACGAGGACATCACGGCCCGACTGTAACGCCACGGGCGCTCGCGGGACTATGCAGGACAGGGCGCCGACGAGACCTGACCTTGCTAGAGAGGCCCCACCGACACACCTGGTTCCTCAGCCGGCCGCCCGACCGAACCGACACAACCAGCGCCGAGGATGACATGTCCGACCAGGGCAGAGTACCCGTGGGGACATCCCGACGCCCGACCGGATCGGGATCCTCGCCCTCGGCGACGGCGGACGCGTTGGGGCACAAGGCGAAGGGCGAGCACGAGACGGAGCTCGGGGCCCGGCAGGCCGTCGCGCCGACGACGTGAACGCCGTGATCGCGGCCTGGCCGGAGGCGCCTCGCAAGATCGCCGTCCAGCTCATGGAGCAATACGGCCCGCCGAACGAGGCCACGCCGACCAAGCTCTTCTGGTATCGCAACGGGCCCTGGAAGCGGACGGAGCTGACGAGGACGTCGTCCTCCACGACTTCCTGGCCCGCACAGCGACTTCCTGACGCAGTACATCGACTACCGCGTTGCCGGTCGACATGTTCAGCTCGATCGGCCAGTACGACGGCGAGCTCGCCTGGTCGACCGCACGGCCGGGGAGGTCGCGGCCCGCTGCGACTCGGAGGCCGCCAACATCATCGTTGAACCTCATGCACGACCTGGTCACCGGTCGGACGACGGTCGAGGAGGCTCGCCAGACCTACGCCGACAACGTCGTCGGCTACACGCTCGGTCGATCCGCTCCCTACGCCGAGCGCCTGCAGTTCGACGCGCGAGCGGCGGCACGGAGGATCCCGACGCCGCCATGGCAGCCGCGGCGAGGGCTTCGCCAGACGGCCGGCAAGGTCAAGGATGTCGTCAGCCGTTCACCGGAGGACGTCAAGGGATCCTGACCCGCCTCGCCGGCGGCCGGACCTCGGGCGGTCATGCCGAGATCGTCGAACCCAGCCCTGACACCGAGGGGTTCGATGCCCAACCAGTTCGTCGTCCAGCTGAAGAACGACCCCGGGGCGATGGCGACGCTCGCGGAGACCTGGCGCGGCGCGGCGTCGATCTCCGTGCCATCGGCGGCGGTGGGATCGGGGACAGTGGCCACGTGATCATGACCACCGCGGACGACGAGACGACGCGCCTGGTTCTCGAGGAAGGTGACTACACGTTTATCGAGGGCGAGTCGATCCTCGCCGAGGTGGACGACCGTCCGGGCGGCATGGCGCGCATCTCGCGTGCATTGGCCGACGCCGGGGTCAACATCCTCGGCCACCTGTTCTCGGCCGGTGGGGAGACCGGGCGATGTTCGCCTTCGTCGTCGACGATGCCGAGCGTGCCCGGCCCATCCTCGAGCGCAAGAGCTAGCCGACCGCGGCGACGGCGCCCCCGGGCCGGTCGGCTCCAGCGGCGAGAGGTTGCAGCACGTCGTGAATCGGTCCGCCCGTGCGTACGGACGACGCGCAGCTCGAGAACGTCGGGTGCGCGCAGCAGGAGCAGGACCGGTCGAACAATCGGCGGCACGAGCCGGAAGGACCGGTCGCGAATGAGCCGCGGCTGGTCGAGCACGAGCGTCCCGCCCGGAGTCTCCAGGCGGCAGCCGTCCGCCGAGACGACGTTGTGGACCCAGTCGGTCTCGCGGCCGTAGGTCAGCGCGATGACGATCCGGTCGCGGTTCCGAAAGGCGAGCACGGGCGTTCGGTAGATTCGGCCGGATCGCCGACCGCGGTGCACGACGTAGCCGAACGGTGGCAGCAGCGTCACGACGGGGCCGAGGAGGCGGTTGGTGACCCGCGCGTTGAACCGGGCCAGCGACCGGGAGGGGCACGCCGCATCTGGCGCGGGCGCGACTCCCGCGCTCCGGACAAGGCCGGGCGCCGGACTTGAGACGACCCGGCGCGGATCGCCGGCTGTCCGGCCGCGCGGTCAGCGACCGTCGCGTGCGGCGGCTGCCACGGCCGACCCGGAGCAGCTCGGCCAGCTGGTCCCACTCGACGAGGAACGCGTCGTGCCCTTGGTCGATCGGACGGCGCGGTACCGGGCATCGACGCCGGCCTCCCACGCGGCGTCGACGAGCGCCCACCTGGGCCGGTCCGTACAGGATGTCGCCCTCGATGCCGACGCCCGTAAGCCGGGTCCCCGCACGGGCCAACGCCTCGAGCGCGGCCCGGACGCCGCCCCGGTCGCGCCCGATGTCGTGGTCGTCGATCGCGCGCGCGAGGACGCGGTAGGTGTCGGCGTCGAACCGCTCGACCAGCTTCCGGCCCTGGTACGTCGAAGTAGCTGACGACTGAGAACGTCCCGTCGGGCTCGCGCATGGCCGAACCTGCTCGTCGAAGTCGACCTCGCTGCGGTAGGTCGTCATGGGCCAGCTCGCGGGCGAGCGCGACACCGTCGTCGCCAAGGCGGTCGGCGAGCGTCACCTGCAGGTGGTTCCAGGCGATCGCGAGCGGCCCCGTGGCCGCCGGCGCGGCGATCGGCACACGTGCTCGACCGCCGCCGGCCGAAGGAGCGCGAGCTCGAGCGCGACCATCCCGCCGAGGGAGCCGCCGGTCACGAGCGCCACCCGGTCGATCCCGAGCGCATCCAGCAGCCGCCACTGGGCGCCCGCCTGGTCGCGCGTCGTGACCATGGGGAACCGGGCGCCGAGCAGTCCGGTGACCGGGTCCGGCGACCTCGGACCCGTCGAGCCGTAGCGGCCGCCGAGGAGGTTGGCGGCCAGCACGCCGACCTGCCTGCCGGGTGTCGAGCGCACGTCCGGGACCGATGGCGGCGCCCACCAGTCACCGGCCGCGTCCGGCGAGCCGGTCAGCGCGTGGACGACCACCGCCTGCGGCGCGGGCGGCGGTCGACCGTCGTGCCGGAACGCGACGACGAGCTCCGGGATGCTCGGTCCCGACTCCAGCTCGAACGGTCAGGCCGGACGGATTCGACGCTGCCGCTGCCGAGCCCCAGGGCGTTGGGGCCGCGTGCGGCCCCAGCGCCGACGGGCGCCGTCACCCGCGCGTCCCGACGAGCTCCCCGTCGCGGCGCTCGGGCGCGGTGGCCAGCGCGAGCCCCCGCTCGAGGTCGGCGATCAGGTCGTCCGCGTGCTCCAGCCCGACGGACAGGCGAACGAGGTCCTCGGTCACGCCGGTCAGGACCTGCTCCTCGGCGCCTAGCTGCGAGTGCGTCTGGAGGCCGGGTGGATGATCAGCGACTTCGTCACCCACGTTGGCGAGCAGGCTGAAGACCTGCACGCTGTCGATCAGGCGCCGGCCGGCCTCGGCGCCGCCCCGCACGCCGAAGGTCACGATGCCGCCGAAGCCGCCGGTCAGGTACCGCTGGGCATGGCGGTGAGGGATGCGACTCGAGGCCCAGGTAGCTCACCCAGGTGACCTCGTCCCGCGTCTCCAGCCAGCGCGCCACGGCCAGCGCGTTCTCGCTGTAGGCGCTGGATCCGTAGCGGCAGCGTCTCCAGGCCCTGGAGGAACAAGGCATTGAACGGGCTCAGCGCGGCACCGATGTCGCGGAGGCCTTGGACCCGCAGCTTCAGGATGAACGCGGCCGGGCCGAACGCCTCCGTGTACGAGACGCCGTGGTACGACGGATCGGGCTCGACGAAGTCCTGGCGGAAGCGCTCGGACGCCGCCCAGTCGAATGTGCCGCCGTCCACGACGACGCCGCCGATCGCGGTCCCGTGGCCCCCGATCCACTTCGTGGCGGAGTGGATGACGATGTCCGCGCCGTGCTCGATCGGCTTGGCCAGGAGGGGCGCGAAGGTGTTGTCGACGACCACCGGCACACCGCGCGCGTGCGCGATGTCCGCGATCGAGGCGAGGTCGTGCACGTCGAGACGCGGATTGCCGATCAGCTCGAGGAAGACCGCCTTGGTTCGCTCGTCGATGGCGCGACCGAACGCCGAGGGGTCGCCGCCGTCGACGTAGCGGGTGGTGATGCCGATCTTCGGCAGGGTGTGGGTGAAGAGGTTGTACGTGCCGCCGTACAGCGACGACGAGGAGACGATGTTGTCGCCCGCCCGCGCGAGGTTGAGGATCGTCAGCGTCTCCGCCGCCTGGCCGCTCGCCAGCCCGAGCGCTCCGACGCCGCCCTCGAGCGCGGCGACGCGCTGCTCGAAGACGTCCGTGGTGGGGTTCATGATCCGGGTGTAGATGTTCCCGAACTCCTGGAGCCCGAACAGCCGCTGCGCGTGCGCCGCGTCGTCGAAGACGTAGCTGGTCGTGGCGTAGATGGGGACCGCGCGGGCCTTCGTCGTCGGGTCCGGCTTCTGCCCGGCGTGAAGGGCCAGCGTCTCCGGGCGAAGGGTGCTCTGGTCGAGGTCGGTCATGGGGTGCTCCTCTGAGGCTCGAAGGGTGGATCCCGGGGGCCCTGGGGTCGGGGCCGGTGTCGTGCCTGGCGGCTACCCGTCGTGTGCGCTCGGAGGACAAACAAAAACCGCGGCTCCTGCCTTCAGGATCCGCGGCCCCGGGACTCGTCTGTGGTCCCGCTACCCGTCGTTCAGGCTGCGCGTGACCTCAGACCCCATCCTCCGCACGGCGGGGCCGCCAGCGCATACACATGTCGACACGTCGGGAAGTCATCGCCGCCGGATGATGCCGGCGCGCGGGCGCCACGTCAATGGCCGACACCGAACTGCAACCCTCCGCGGCGCCCCGTCGTGCGGCGGAGCTCAATGGGGCGCGTGGTACCGTTGGCGCCCTCGGGGCCTCCGCGCCTCGCGTCTCCCGGGCGGGAGTAGCTCAGTTGGCAGAGCGTCAGCCTTCCAAGCTGAATGTCGCGGGTTCGACCCCCGTCTCCCGCTCCAAGCCCCGCTCCCGTGTGCGGTTACAGCGCAATTCTTGCGCTTCTTGGTTTAGCCCAAGCTCGGCACTATGCTTCAAGCGCGGGAAACTTCCCGCCGCGAGAAGGGGTTTCGGCAATGAGCTTGGACATCCCGTTCGCTGCGCCTGGCGCTCATCGAGCCTTGCTTCGTGGGACGAGCATCGACCTTGACGCCGCGATTGCGAGCTACCTTCTTCACCTGGGCAGTCGCAACCTGAGCGACGGGACTCGTCGCCTCTACGCGAACGAGCTGCGCCGGTTCGAAGACTTCATCGTCGCGGCAGGCATGCCGACGGACGTCGCAGCAGTGGGCAGGGAACATATCGACCTACGTCGCCGCGCTGTTCGAGCGCGGAGCGAAGCCCGCCACTGTCAGTCTCAGCTTCCGAAGCCTCAAGCCGTTCTGGAAGTGGCTCGTCGACGAGGACGAAATTCGAGAGTCACCGATGGTTCGGATGCGACCGCCCAGCGTCCCGGTTGACCCGCCGGAGGTGCTGCGCGAGGGCGATCGGGTCGTCGTCGTCGAGCAGGACGCACTCTTGCAGCTCTACCAACCAACTCGCTCCTGTAGAACATCATCGGGAGGAGTGTCCGGGGGTTCGGCGGGTTCGCGCCCGGCCGCCCTCGGCGACGGTGATGAAGCGAACCGTCCGAACCAAGCGAATTCTCGGACCGCGGAGCAAGTCGCCCTCAACGGGAGTGCTTCGCCGTCGGAGAGCTCGCCTGGTTCGCGCGGCTCGGTATTACCGCTCGGTTCGGACGGTTCGGTCAGTTCGGGTAATGGCTTGGGGTTCCTGGGGTTTCGCTGTCAGCTAGGCGCCAGCGTGAACGGAGCACCACCGGTATCATGGCCGGCGTGAGTTTCGTCGCCGGGCGTTCTCAGGCTTGGTCGTGTATGTGTCCTCGGCGGGGAGAGCCGTCCCGCCGGACGACGCACGCCTGCCGCTGTTCGTCGGCGCATCGGTAGTCGTCCTTCCGGCGCTTCTTCCCGCTCCATCCCAGCCGCTCGCCTCGCCGGCCTCAATACTGGATGGATGACGTGACGACTGAACCGACGACCAAGAGTTGCACGAACCTCGACCTCGACGCCTTTGCTGCCACCCGCTCCGCGGTCGAACGGGACCCCTCGATCGGGCAGGGCAGCTTCACGACGGTGACGACATGGGAGGACGGCGCCCGCGCACAGACGAGCGCCCGCTCGTTCCGGATTGAGACCGACGAGCCCTCGCCCCTCGGCGGCACCGACCGGGCTGTCGACCCGATGGAGCTGCTGCTCGCATCCCTCGGCACCTGCTTGACGATTGGCTGGGTCACCCAGGCCCGCAAGCGAAACGTGGACTTCCGCGACCTCCGGATCGAGGTCGACGGCGACTACGACCTGCGGGGTTACCTTGCCCTTGACGATGAGGTGCGGCCGGGCTTCGGCGGCATCCGCTACCGCGTCCGCGTCGACACGGACGCCCCGGAGCCTGTCCTCGATGAGATCCGCGAGGCCGCGGAACGAACCTCGCCCATGTTCGACAACATCGTGAACGGCGCACCCGTCGCCGCGACGGTCGAGAAAGGCGCGTAGCTCGGGGCGGCGTGGCGAAAACGAGCGCCCGGGCATCCGAGCGACGAAGCCGAGCCTACCAGCTCCGGCTTCGTTCGAAGAAGGCCGCGTCTCGTCCTCGCCCTGTAGTTCTCGCGGCTGTACAAGCGGTGTAGTCGACGCCCCCGCCGGTCATACGCCCTGGTGAGCGTGTGACGCAATGGGCCCGTAGCTCAACGGTAGAGCAAGTGACTCTTAAGCAGCAAGGGCTGCACGCTGTGGTTCAAGCGTGCGGCCCGGCCCACTTTGTGTCCAGTTATCCGGTCTAGTCCGCCTCGGTGGCCGGTCGGGACTAGCGTGCGAGGTCCTCGCAGTTGCGGGCCGTTATTCGCCTCGGATCACGCAGGTCAGGTGAGGGGCGCTAAGTCCTCGAGTGGCGTGCCGAGGTCCACCAGTCGGTTGACATCCACCGCCGCCTCAGCTCTCACCAACGCCTCGATGGACGGGTTGACGTCCCAGACGTTCGCGTTCATGCCGGCGACGACCCGGCCGCCCTTCAGCCAGAAGGCGATGAACTCGCGGGCAGCCGGGTCCCCCCGGAAGACGACTCTGTCCCACTCTGGTGCGTAGCCCGAATACTCCATCCCGAGGTCGTACTGGTCTGAGTAGAAGTACGGGATGCGGTCGTAGGGTGCGTCCCGATCGAGCATGTTCCTCGCGGCCGCGCGGGCCTGGCGCTTGGCGTTGTCCCAGTGCTCGACGCGGAGCCGGCTTCCCAGCCGCGGGTGCCACACCGATGCCACGTCGCCGGCGGCGAAGACGCCTGGAACATTCGTCCGCAGGTACTCATCGGCCACGACTCCCCCGTCGACAGCAACGCCAGCGGTGCGGGCGATGTCCGTGCTCGGCTCCGTCCCGATCCCGATGACAACCAGATCGGCCGCCACGAGCCGCCCGTCCCCGACCCGGACAGCCTCGACGCGGCCACTGCCGACGAGTCCTTCCACCCGCGACTGCATCAGCAGTTCGACTCCGCGTTCGGCATGGAGATCGTAATAGACCTTCCCGACCTCCTGGCCGAGGACTCGCTCGACCGGGACGGCTCCGGGCGCGACGAGTGACACTTCGAGCCCGAGCTGGCGAACCGACGCGGCGACCTCCGCCCCAATCCATCCGCCCCCGACAACGACGACCTTCTCCGCTCTCGCGAGGGCAGCACGCACCTGGTCGGCGTCTGCGAGTGTCCTGAGGTAATGGACGCCCGGGAGGTCGGCCCCCGGGACCCGGAGGTGCCGGGGCGAGGCACCCGTCGCGAGGAGGAGGCGGTCGTACCGCAATCGCTCGCCGCCGTCAGTCACCACCTCCTGCGTCGCGGGCTGCAGCCCGGACACGCGGGTGTGGACGCGGAGCTCGATGTCGCGCTCGCTGTAGAAGGCGTCACCATGGACGAACACCTTGTCGCGCTCGTCCTCACCCCGAAGGTACCCCTTGGAGAGCGGCGGCAACTCGTACGGCCGCTCCGGGTCGTCACCGAAGAGGATCAGTCGTCCGTCAAAGCCCTCCTTACGGAGCGTCGCCGCCGCCGTGGCACCGGCGAGACCACCGCCGACGATCACGAACGTTCGTCGTCGCGGACGCGTCATCGCTCGCCCCGCCGCAGGCCGCCGATGTCGAACAATTCGCTCCCGAGGGGTGGCGCCGTGCCGGAACGCTTCGGGTACGCGGTCGTCGTCGTGCCTCGATCGGTCGATGCCGCTGCGGCGGCGGAGGTGGAACGCGTGACCCGCCGGGTTCGGGCTGCGCGAAGTGCCTCGGACTCCATCAGGGCGTCACGGTCACCGTTTGGTTCATCGTCGGATGGAGCTTGCACGTCACGGGGAACTCCCCCGGCTGCCGGAACTCCACCTCGACCGTCTGCTCCTTCTCCTGTGGGACGTCGAAAGCCGGCTCGGAGAGCGGCTGGCCCTCGCGTCCGTGCGTCACGGTGTGCGCCGCTCGATCTTTGTTGACGTAGCGGACCGTGGTTCCCGCCTTCACCTCGAGGGTCGGCGGGACGAACTCGAAGCCGGACACCTCCACTGTCGCCTGTCCCGCAGTTCCAGAGGAAGCTGACGCCGAGTTCGAGCCACCACCGCACGCTGTCGCGCTCATCGCCACGAACAGCAACGCTGCGGCGCGACGGACCAGGGACGAAGAACGTATGGCCCTGTGCTGGGTGCGACTCCCCGTCGGGAGCCGCACCCGAGTGTCCACGTGAGGTCGCATCGCTACGCCTTCGGGATGTCCCCGCAGGCCGTGTACGTCTCGATCGCCTCGGTCGACTCGTGGAGGTTGACCGCGAAAGCACCGGTCTGGATGTCGGAGAGGCTTGCGTCGACCTCAGTCGTCGACTTCCCGTTCTCGACATCACTCAGGGGGAACTGCGGCTTCGGGTCGAGGTCCGCGCACGTTCCCGGATGGATGTGCGCCGGCATTGCCGCGTTCCCGCCCGCTTCCACGTCGATCTCGACCCGGACGCTGCCGGTCCCGAGATCCGTGATCGTTGCCGTCCCCGACACCCCGCTTTCGTTCTGTGCCACGAGGTTCACCTGGACCGAATCACCATCGCCGGCGGGACTGGCTGCGCCGTCAGCGGGACTCGCCGCGCCGCCAGCGTTACCGGCGTCGGCAGCAGTTGAGGGGCTTGCGCCCCCGGTGCCGGCGCACGCGCCGACCAGAAGGGTCACGACCACGATTGAAGCAGCGGCGTGTCGTCGTATCACGGGGTCTTTCTCCTCGATCCGTCCTCGTCCCCGTGCATTCCGCGGGGCGACGACTGCGCCGCGTCCATTTCTAACGCGAACGATGAGTAACGATAGAGTCACAGGGAGCTGCCGTCAAACCGGCGCCGAGGACGCTTCGACCAGTCGTCAATTCTTTTGCTAGCAGCGGTGTGCGATACACTCCCGAAGTGGCACAGCCTCTCGACAAGCTCGCGCCACTCGCGGAACCGGTCCGCCGCGCGCTGTACGACTTTGTCGTCAGCCAGCGGACCTCCGTCGACCGTGACACCGCTGCTGCCGGGGTGGGTGTCGGGCGGCCGCTCGCGGCGTTCCACCTCGACCGGCTCGTCGCGGCTGGGCTCCTCGAGGTCGAGTATCGCCGGCGCACGGGTCGCACGGGGCCGGGAGCCGGGCGTCCGGCAAAGTTCTACACGCGGCCTCGGGGGTCAGAGGTGCATGTCTCTCTTCCGCCCCGGCGGTACGAGCTCGCGTCCGACATCCTCGCGGGTGGCGTCGAAGGGTCCCGGAACGCGGTCCGGAAGACGATGGACGAGGCGCGAGAGCGCGGTCGATCGATGGCGCGTGTCGACGCGAACGCCGCGGATGCGCGGAGCCGACTGATCGAGCTGCTCGTTGAGCACGGGTACGAGCCGGTGGAAGAACCGGACGGAACGCTCCTGCTTCGGAACTGTCCCTTCGACGCCCTCGTCCGCGCGCACCGCCACCTGACGTGCTCGATGAACCTCGCGCTGCTCGGTGGTCTCACGGAGGAGCTCGACGGAGCGGGTCTCGAGGCCGCGGCTTCGCCGAGGGACGGCTTCTGCTGTGTGGCACTTCTTCCCGCGCGGCAACAGTCAACTCAAGAGCGGCCCGCCGATTGGTGATCGGCGACGTGGGCCGTCAGGGCTGTCACCCGGTCGTCGGTGTGTGTCGCCTCCCGTTGGGGATCAGGCTCCAGGGCTGACGGCCTCCGAAATGGGGCACGCGACGAGGGAGCAAGGTCAGGAGCACCGCGAAGGAGGATCACGTGGAATATCGGGCATTGGGTCGGACCGGCATTCGCGTCTCGGAGATCGGGTTTGGCGCATGGGCCATTGGCGGCGATGCGTGGGGACCGGTCGAGGACGCACAGTCGATCCGTGCCATGGAGCGCGCGCTCGAGCTCGGCGTGAACTTCATCGACACGGCGGACGTCTATGGCGACGGGCACAGCGAGGAGCTCGTTGGGCAGGTCATTGCCGGACGCCGCGATGACGTCGTCGTGTCGACGAAGGGTGGGCTCATGGGGCACCACCGCGACCCCGAACGCGAGCCCGTCTACGACCGGCCCGACAAGGTCATCGACGCATTCGAAGCCAGCCTCCGGCGCCTCGGCACGGACTACATCGACGTGTACTGGTGCCATATCTGGTGGGACAGGCACGAGGAGACCGAAGCGTTCATCGAGGCGTTCGACGAGCTGAAGCGAGACGGCAGGGCGAGGGCCGTCGGGATCTCGACCGACAGCATCGACCACCTCCGGCACTTCAACCGGACCGGCGTCATCGACGCCGTGCAGCTCGACTACTCGATCCTCAACCGGAAGGGAGAGTCGGACGTCCTGCCGTACGCGCAGGAGCACGGGCTCGGCGTCGTCATCCGCGGCCCGTTGTTCAAGGGGCTGCTGACGGGCAAGTTCTCGGTCGAGTCGACATTCGCCCCCGGAGACGTCCGGCACGGCTGGCCCGAGGAGCCGTGGTACGCCGAGAGCGTGGAAAAAGTGGACCGGCTGCGAGCCCTCGAAAACGAGGACCAGACCCCAGGACAGCTCGCGCTCCGATTCGTCCTGAGTCATCGGGCGGTGTCCGTCGCCATCCCGGGCGCGAAGGACCCCGGGCAGGTCGAGAAGAACGTGGCGGCTTCGCGTCGCCCGCTTCTCTCGGCGGAAGAGCTGCGTGACATCGACGCGACCGCGCCGGCGGAGACGGTCGAGGTCGCGGCCGACGTTCGGTGATCGTGCGCCCGCCCGGACGATCGCCGCGCCGGCGAAGGTCATGGAGCACGTTCTCGATCGACCTCCGCCTTTCCACCACAAGCTGACCGACTTCGGCGAGCGCCCGTACTGGTCTCCGGACGGGAAGCGGATCGCGTTCATCGAGAGCAACTTCGGGGACGTCGCCGAGATCGATGTCGAGACGCGGCAGATCCGGAACCTGACCCGGGGGCTCGGCGACCACCACTCCTTCCTCCGCGTCCTGTTCCTCTCGAACGGCGATTACCTGCTGATCGGCCCGGCCGAGTTCAGGGAGCAGAAGCTCAGCCGGCACGTGGAGTCGGAGCTGTGGGTGATGGACGGCGCGGCAAAGCGACCGCCGGTCCCGCTCGGGCGGCGGATATACGAGGGTGCGGGCGTGTCAACAATCGCGCCGCGAATCACGTACGCGGTCACGGGTCGGAACGATCCGGCGATCGGGCCGGCCGATCGCTACGAATGCCACGTGACCGAGATCGAGTACACGGCGAATGGACCGCAACTCGGCGCTGACCGCGTCATCTACCGAGCCGAGGGCGGCTACGAGCCCGAGCCACAGGACTTCCGCCACGGCGACCGCGAGGTGCTCCTCGCCGAGTACGCGTTCCTCCCGACGGTCCCGACGGACGACTGGAAGTGCGTCGTGAAGGGCGTCGAGATCGCGACCGGGCGCGTCACGACCTACATCGACGAGGATCGTGTGCACAACGAGTGCGAAGGGATCTTCCCGGACGGCGAGCACTGCTGCCTCGAGTCGTCGGTCGATATGCCGACGGGTGGCCGCTTCACGATGAAGACGCGTGACCTGTGGAAGATGAAGCTTGACGGGACCGGACGGCGCGTGAGGATGACGCGCTTTCACGACCGTCATCCCTGGCTGGCGACGAACTCGAACGTCAGCCCTGACGGCCGATGGCTGGCGTTCATGGTCAACCTCATCGCCGATCCGCCGGGCTACGGGCGCGGGCTCGGCCTCCTCGACCTCAAGGCGTGGGGTCAGACGCCCGAGGCGCAGGCGTGGGAGACGCCCGGCGGGCAAGGTCGACGTCGAACGGACGCGCAGCGCGGAACGGAGGGACACGAATGCGAGTACTCGTGACAGGCGCGGGCGGGACCCTTGGTCGGGCACTGGCGCCGGCGCTCGCCGAAGCGGGACACGAGCCCGTGTTGTTCGACGTCAAGCCGTTCGACACGCCGCACGCCTTCGTCGAGGGCGACATCCGAGCCCGACAGGACGTCCGCAGGGCGATGGACAGGATCGAGTTCGTCGTCCACGGCGCGGCAATCCACGGCATTCACCTCCGCGACCACACCGCCCAGCAGTTCTACGAGCTCAACCTGACCGGAACCTTCAACACGTGGGAGGCGGCGGCTGAAGCCGGAGTGCGCGGGCTCGTCTTCAGCAGCACGATGGGCGTGTACGGAGACAGCCGGCGACCGTCGGCGGACGATGCCGTGGTGGCCCTGCGCGAGGACCTTCCCCTCCAGCCCGCGGACATCTACGCGCTGACGAAGGTTGCGGGCGAGGAGATGTGCCGCTACTACGGGCGGCAGCACGGGATCCCGAGCATCGCCCTGCGGTACGGGATGTTCGTCCCCGAGCCGTTCTTCCGCTACGGGATCCGACTGCTGTACGGCGGCGTCGACACGGACGACGTCGTGGGGTCGGTGATGGCGGCCGTGCAGGCGCTGGTCGACGGGCGCACCGCCTGGGACGCATTCAACGTCGAGTCGCCCGTTCCGTTCACGGAAGAGGACGGACCGCAGTTGCGGTCTGACCCGCTGGCACTCATCGACAAGTACTGGCCGGGTGCGCGTGAACTGCTGCTCGAGCGAGGGGTCGAGCGGTTGACGCCGATCCAGGAGTTCTATCCGATGGCCGCGATTGAGCAACGCTTGGGGTACAGGCCCCGCTGCAACTTCGAGCAGTGGCTGGAGGAGCTCCGGTCACGATCCGAAGAGCGGTCGGAAAAGCCGGTTCCGTGGCCCTGAGGCGATCGTGTCGCCGAGCTCGAAAAGTGGGCACGGGCGGCCGGCGGCTGGCGGCGTACCGGGACGAGACCGGTGCTGTCTCCGTCCTTTCAGCTCGCTGCACGCACATGAGCTGCCTCGTCGCCTTCAAACGAGGCGGAGCGGTCGTGGGACTGCCGGTGGCACGGATCGCGATTCGATCATGCAGGTGCAGTCCTCGAAGGACCGACTACCGAGCCGCTCGCGGCAGAGCCGCTGACCGACCTCGCCTCCACCCGCGACGGCCAGCTCGAGTCACGAGCGGCGAACCCCGGCCAGCGCGACCGGTAAGCTGAGCCAAGCGGCGGAGGAAGGGTCCAAGGAGCCGCGGTAGCGGCCAGAGTGTGGACAGCTCGATAGAGTCAGGACGCGAGAGCACCGCTACGCCGTCTTGGCCCTTATCGGCGACCCACGTCCCCGGAACTTGGAGGCAGAAGAATGACCCGTACCTTCGCCAAGATCGTCGGCCCACTCCTCGTGCTGACGGGTATCGTGGGGCTCGTGCTCGGTGACACGTCGCTCGCCGGCGTGCTCAACATCGACATCGTCGAAGACGTGGTGCACATCGTCACGGGGGGCCTGCTCGCCTACGTCGGGTTCGCCGGGGTGAGCGCCAGCCTTGTCCGCTCAGTCGTCGGAGGACTTGGCGTCGTGTACCTCCTGGTTGGCGTCCTCGGCTTCGTAGCGCCAATGCTGTTCGGGCTGGTGCCGCACGGCTACAGCATCGTGGACAACCTGATCCATCTGGGACTTGGCATTGTCGCCGTCGGTCTTGCGTTCATGCGCAGCGAGGAGCGGGCCACTGCTACTCGTTGAGATTCGCGGCCGCGCAGCCGCGACCGTCGGCGGCAGCGGCGACGCCGAGGAACCTCTCGTCACGATGGGGCCGCTCGCGACCATCGGTGCAGAGGCGTATCACAGCACCGTGCGAAACGACTGCTCCTGGCTCTGTTGCGGCGGCCGGGTCGTCAGCGCCAGGAGGAGTGGCAGTCCCTCGACCCGCCGAGCGAGGTAGTTGATCCAGCCCAGCGATGCCCGATCGGCCCAGTGCGCGTCGTCGATCGCGATCATCAGCGGACCGCGAGCGGCGAGGTTCGCGGCCAGCCAGTACAGGCCATGGAGAATCGAGAAAGACCGTTCCGCCGGCTCGTCGCCGGTCGTGCCGTCCTCGGGCTCGAACAGGGAGCGCGGGAGTCCTGCCGCTCCAGCCAGCAGCGCCTCGCGCTGTCTGCCTTGCGTGGCGGCAAGCACGGGCTCGAACAGCTGCCGCACGACGCCAAACGAGAACTCGTGCTCGAGTTCGCCAGCCCGAGCGGTCAGGATCCGAAAGCCACCGCCCGCGGCGTGGTCGCGCGCGTGTTTGAGGAGCGCGGGCTTGCCGATTCCCGCGGGTCCTTCAATGATCAACGGGCGGCCGCCACCGCCCATCGCGTCATGAACGAGCGCCTTGATCGCCTCGAACTCCCGTTCCCGCTCGAGGAGTGGCGCGCGATGCACCGGTGTCCCACAAGTTGCCACGCCCCGACTCCCGCGAGCCGATCACTCCGTCCGCACGACCCCGCCCCTCAACGTCGTGTCGCGCCGTCAAAGATTAGGGCGACCGGTCGGGTTGGACCGGCGGCGAGCAAGATGACGGCCGCGTTCGAGACGGCTGAGCGACGCCCGTCCGGATCGCTGCGCCGGAGCCAGTCGCTGGCCTAACGCGAGATCTCGAGGCGACGCAGCTCTCGAAGTTGACGAACCCGAGGCCCGTCCGTCGGCCTCCTCGGCCTGGTCATCCCGGTCAGGACATCGAGCGGGTGCGCAACCCACACTGGCCTGCCAGTCACATGCGCAGTGCGGGCGCGCGCCCGAAGGGGAGCGAACCCCTCGGTGGCGCTCAGAACGACGTCGAGTCGGCCCAGAGTCGTCTCGTAGGTATGGTCGAAGGAAGCAGGATCGAGGCGGTTGCGGGGTCCGACTTCGCGCAACACGCCGTCGCGGACCCATACGCGTTCCCCTGCGTCGTCGACCTGCCACTGACCGACCTCGGGGGTTGGCGTGGCACCGATCGAGACGAGGATGCCATCCAGCCGCTCCAGGTTCTCGGGACTCGAATCGGGAACGATGTCGAGGTCGCCAGGCTCCACGTCCACGCCATAGGCGAGCGCCGCGACCGATCCCACGACGACGAACGCCAGCCCACGCTCCTCGAGGAGCCGGAGAAGGCGACGGAGCTCAAGTGACATTCGGAAAGGCTATCGCCGTCTGTCAGTCCCGTACTGTCGACGGCCAGCAGACTGATGTCTCGGGACCCCGGCGGCTCGCGGCGACGTGTGGCTCAGGCGCGCTGTGTCACGCCCGAGTGCCGTTACGACCTCGCATCGGCCGTCGTGACGCCGATCAGGATTGGCCGGGGCCAGTCGCGTCCTCAGCCGGGGATAGCGCGAGGACGCGTTCCAGGAATGCCAGGCGATCGGTGCGCGCGTCCGGGACGTGGAGGTCGTGCTCCGCGTCGTACGCCCGCAGATCCACCGCGTTGTCGCCGCCGGCGGCACCGCGGAGCTCGAGGCCGGCCATCAGCGGGATGTAGAAGTCGCGGCGGGCGAACTGGAGCAGCACGGGACGCGGCGGGAGACGCCCGATGACCTCCACGGGGTCGAGCGACCGCATCGCGCGCAGGTACTCGATCCGGTCCTCCGCAATGGGCCAGAACGCCAGGAACCAGTCGCCCCAGCGGGGCGTGGGCGCCATGAGCACCGCCGCCGAGAGGCGAGGATCGTCCGCCGCGGCCAGCGCCGCCAGCATCGCGCCGAAGTCGTGCCCGACGACCGCGAGACGGGCGCCGTCGACGTCCGGCCGCGCCGCGAGAAGATCGACCCCGCGACGCAGCCGCTCGACCTCCGGGCGGACCTCGGCGGCGTCCGCTGCCGACCCCGACGGCTCGATCGACCACGGGAACGACCCTGCGGCAGCAGCGAGACGACGCCCCGTGCCGCCAGCTCCCGCGCCTCGTCGAGGAACTCGTCCCGGTTGCCGTCAGGCGCCTCCGCGTCGAACCAGTGCCACATCACCACGCCGGGGCCGCGATCGGCGGGCGGCGGGTCGATCGGGCGGACGAGCCACGCCTCGACGTCGTCGCCGGACGGCGATCCGTCGTACGCGACGTCCTCGACGGACACGTCCCGTTGCGCTCGGCGCGGCGGACGCGAACGCCCTCGCCCGGTGTTCCTGCCTCACCTGTCACGGCATCGCGCTCGCAATTCGACGGCTGGGCTTCCTTGTACGGGATACCGGGCACCATTGATAAGCCAGTTGCGAGCTGAGTGCGGTCACGCCATGCCGTAAGGTTCGCCCGTGCCCCTCATCACCCTCGACGCGCTCACGAAGCGCTACCCCGGCGTCACCGCGCTCGACGCGCTGACGCTCGAGATCGAGCCCGCGATCGTCGGCCTCGTTGGCTCCAACGGCGCGGGCAAGAGCACGCTCCTCAAGATCCTCCTCGGCCTCCTCGCACCGACGAGCGGCCGAGCGACGATCTTCGACCTGGACGTCCGGACCCGCGGGACGGAGATCCGCCAGTTCGTGGGCTACCTGCCGGAGCACGACGCCCTCCCGCCGGACACCTCCGCCACCGACTTCGTCTCGCACATGGCGGAGATCAGCGGGCTGCCCCGCGCAGCAGCGCGCGAGCGGACGGCCGAGGTGCTCCGCCACGTGGGGCTCTACGAGGAGCGGTACCGCGCGATGGGCGGCTACTCGACGGGCATGAAGCAGCGCGTGAAGCTCGCCCAGGCGATCGTCCACGACCCGCGGCTGCTGCTGCTGGACGAGCCGACGAACGGGCTGGACCCGGCGGGGCGCGACGAGATGCTCGAGCTGGTGCAACGGACCGGCACGGAGTTCGGGATGACGGTCGTCGTGGCGAGCCACCTGCTCGGCGAGATCGAGCGAGTGTGCGACTTCCTGGTCGCGATCGAGGGCGGCCGGCTGCTCCGCGCGGCCCGGCTCGCGACGTTCACCGAGCAGACCGGCGTGCTGGCGGTCGAGGTGGACGACGGTGCGGACGAGCTGGCCGCGGCGCTCGTCTCGCGCGGCCTCGATGCGCGAGCCGTCGGCCGGACGGTGCTCGTCGCGTTCGAGGACGACCGGCCGTACGACCTGGTCCGGGACGCGGTCGCGGATCTGGACCTGCCGCTCATCCGGCTCGAGCAGCGGCGGCACCGCCTCGAGGACCTGTTCGCCGAGGCGCACAGCGGCGAGCCGGCGGCGTGACCGGTCCGCGGCGCGACGCGGGGCAGGCCTGGGCGGTCGGGCAGCCACGGGCGGCCGCGGCCGGCGTTGCTCCGGCGAGCTCCGTCGGTTCGGCCGGCGGCAGCATCTATGACCTCGGCTATCGGAACTACGAGGGACCGCGGCTGGGACGCCCGCACGCGATCCGCGCCCTGTTCGCCCAGACCCTCAAGGTCTGCTACGGGATCGGGCGCGGCGGTCGGGCGAAGCTCGCCCCGTTCATCCTGCTCGCCTTCGCCACGATCCCGGCCATCGTCGCGGTGGGCGCGTTCGCGCTGATCCGGCAGGTAGGCGGCGGGCAGTTCGCGGAGGAGGCGTCGCCGGTCCGGCACGACACGTACTACGAGATCGTGGCCACGCTGGTGACCCTCTTCTGCGCGGTCCAGGCGCCGGAGGCGCTGGGCCGTGACCAGCGCCATCAGCTGCTGTCGCTCTACTTCTCGCGCGCCCTCCGGCGGAGCGACTACGCGCTCGCCCGGTTCGCGGGGATCGCTGCCGCCATCCTCGTCTTCGTGCTGATCCCGCAGCTGGTCATCTTCTTCGGGCTCGTGCTGTCCGCCGACGACGTGGCCGCGGAGTTCGGACGGGAGGCGGAGTTCCTGCCCGGCATCTTCGGCCAGGCGCTCGTCCTCGCCGGGCTGCTCGGCGGCCTCTCGGCGGTCGTGTCCGCTTACACCCCGCGCCGGGTCTACGCCACGACGGCGGTCATCGTCGTGCTCTCCGTGACGGTTGTCGTGAGCCGGGTGCTGATCGACCTCGGAGCCAGGTCGCTGGCCACGGTGCTCGCGCTCCTGAGCCCGGTCGACCTGCTGAGCGCGACGAACGCGCTGTGGTTCGGCTCGCGACCGGAGAGCCGGGTCGTCTTCATGGCGGACCTTCCCCTCGAGGCGTTTCTCGCCGCGGCCGTCGTGATCGTCGCCGCGTGCGTCGGGATCCTCGTCCGGCGTTACGAGCGGATCGCGGCGTGACACAGCGAGGCGTCCCGCGCGACGCTCGATCGCCCGGTCCCGGAACGCTCGCTGGCGGCGCGGAGGCGTCCGCCGGAGGCGACGCGCCCGTGGCGCTCGACCACGTCTCGCGGTGGTACGGGAACGTCGTGGCGGTCAACGACATCTCGTTCACGCTGGGCTCCGGAATCACGGGGCTGCTGGGCCCGAACGGCGCCGGCAAGTCGACGCTCCTGCACCTCATGGCCGGGCTCCTGCGACCGTCCGCCGGCACGATCCGGGTCGAGGGGCGGGCGGTGTGGCGGAACCCCGCGATCTTCGGCCGGATCGGCCTGGTCCCGGAGCGGGAGGCGGTGCACGGGTACCTGACCGGCCGCGAGTTCGTGGCCATGAACGCGCGCCTCCAGCACCTTCCGAACCCCGACGCGGCTGCGGCCGCCGCCATCCGGACCGTCGACCTCGAGCCCGCTGCTGACCGCCCGGTTGCGACCTATTCGAAGGGCATGCGCCAGCGGGTCAAGCTCGCCGGAGCGCTGGTCCACGAGCCGCCCATCCTGCTGCTGGACGAGCCGTTCAACGGCATGGACCCGCGGCAGCGGCTGCACATGACGTCGCTCCTCCGGGCGATGGCCGCGGAAGGACGGACGATCCTGTTCTCGTCGCACATCCTCGAGGCGGGCGATGGCCGCGGAAGGACGGACGATCCTGTTCTCGTCGCACATCCTCGAGGAGGTCGAGCGGCTGGCCGACTCCGTGCTCGTGGTCTACGCCGGCCGGCTCGCCGCAGCCGGCGACTTCCGGCGCATCCGCCGCCTGATGACGGACCGACCGCACACGTTCACGGTCCGGTCGTCCGACGACCGCCGCCTGGCGGCCGCGCTGCTCGGGGACGCGGTGGTGTTCGGTGTCGATCTGACCGGTGGCCGGCTGTCCGTGTCCACGTCCGACTTTGGCGCCTTCACGAGCATCGTCGCCCGCGTCGCCCGCGATGCCGGGATCACGCTCCGCGAGCTGACGCCGACCGACACGTCGCTCGAGAGCGTCTTCGCCTACCTGGTCCGGCGGTGACGGTCTTCGCGACGATCGTGGAGGTGACGTTCCGGGGGCTGCTGGGGCGGCGCCGGACGACCCTCCTGCTCCTGCTCGCGGGGTTGCCCGTCGTCGTGGCGCTGCTCGCGCGACTCGCCGGCGGGCGGCTGGACGACGCGCTGGTGGCGACCCTCGAGCTGGGCGTGCGGACCGTGCTCCCGTTGACGGCCCTCGTCCTCGGGACGTCCGCGCTGGGCGCCGAGCTTGAGGACGGCACGGCGGTGTTCGTGCTGGCGAAGCCGATCCCGCGGTGGCTGATCGCGGCGGCCAAGATCTTCGTCGCCGGTCTGCTCGCGGCGGGGCTGAGCGTCGGCTCGACGCTCCTGACGGGGTTCCTCATCGGCGGCGCGGATCCGTCCACGCTCGCGACCACGGTGGCGTTCGCGGTGGGCGTGGCACTGGCCGGGTTCGCCTACGCGGCCCTCTTCGTGGCGCTCAGCGTGGTGACCGGTCGGGCGCTGATCATCGGCCTGGTCTACACGCTCGTCTGGGAGGGGGTCCTGGCCGGCATCCTCCCCGGCACGCGCTCGTTCAGCCTGCGCGAAGCGACGCTCTCCGTTGCGGAGGCGCTGGCGCCCTTCGGCGCCGGGATCGACGGCGACATCGAGACGTCGACCGGGTTGGTGCTGCTCGCGATCGTGACGGCCGTCGCGGCGGCCGTGACGACGACACGCCTGGCGAGCTTCGAGGTCCGCGGAACGGAGTAGG
>JAUJOH010000005.1:70871-149102 GCA_030447745.1 Chloroflexota bacterium
GCCCTCCGGTGCGCCGCCACGCGCGCTCCGGTGCGCCGCCACGCGCGCTGGTTGGACCCGCTCGCCGTTGACACCGCGGCGCGACCCGTCCATGCTGTTGCAACTGGTCGCAATAAGGGGGCAATCTCGTTGACGATGCCGCTCGGCGTCGAGTCCATGTTCCTCGCCGTCGCCGCCGGCACCGGTGGTGGCCTGCTCGTCACGGGGCTGTTGCTGGGGATCCGGCACGGGTTCGACTGGGACCACATCGCCGCGATCACGGACATCACGTCGACGACGGCGACGGCGGAGGTCGGCCTGCAGGCGCACGAGTCGCAGCATCGCGTCGTCGGTCAGGCCCACGGACACGGCCACGGCGGCGCCGCGGAGCTGCGAGCACATGACGCCGGACCCGGCGGGGCAACCTTCATCGCCCCGCTCCGGGGCGGCACGAGCGGGCGAGAGCGGCTGCTGGCCGAGCAGGGCCACGCGGTGCTTCTGGGGACCCTGTACGCGCTCGGCCACGGGGTCGTCGTCGCCGTCCTCGGCCTTGCGGCGCTGATGTTCGGAGCGATCCTGCCCGAGTGGGTCGACCCGATCATGGGCCGTGTCGTGGGTCTGACGCTCCTGGTCCTCGGCGTCTGGGTCTTCTTCTCGCTCTGGCAGTACGCGCGGCACGGCACCGCGTTCCGCTTGCGGAGTCGCTGGATGCTCGCGTTCGGCGCCATCCGGTACGGCTGGCGCCGCTTCCAGGCCAGGCTCCACGGTCACGAGCACCACGACGCCATGGAGATGAGCTCGTACGGCCCGCGGACGGCGTTCGGGGTCGGGATGATCCATGGCATCGGGGCCGAAACGGGCACGCAGGTGCTGCTGATCGCCGCGGTGGGCGGTGCCGCCGGACAGGGGCTCGGCGTGCCCATGATGCTGGCCTTCATCATGGGGCTGTTGCTCTCGAACTCGCTGATCGTCGTCGTGACCGCGACCGGCTTCGTGGCCAGTCAGTTCCGGCAGCGGCTGTACGTCGCCGTCGGCGTCCTGGCCGGCGGCTTCAGCGTCTGGATCGGTCTGCTGTTCCTCTTCCAGGCGGAGGGCATGCTGCCGGATCTCGAGCGCATCCTCGGCTTCATCGGGGCTTAGGTGACCTCACCCAGCTGGGAATCGCTGCCGGACCGGCTGCGTGCGCGCGGTCTGCGCTGGACGCCCCAGCGTCGCGTGCTCGTCGACGTCCTGTCGAGCACGCGGGGTCACGTGACGGGCAGCGAGCTCGTCGAGCGCTGCCGCGCGGTCGATCCCGCGACCATCCCGTCCACGGTCTACCGGACCCTCGACGTCCTCGAGGACCTGGGCGTCGTGCGTCACGGCCACGGGCCGGACGGGCGCGAGGAGTTCCACGTCCTGCCAGAGGCCGAGCACGGTCATCTGCACTGCGAGTCGTGCGGCACGAGCTGGGATCTCTCGCTCGACGACGCGCGTACGCTCGTGCGGTCGCTCCGCGCACGACGGGGGTTCGTCGTCGACCTCTCGCACGTCACGATCGTCGGTCGGTGCGCCGGGTGCGTCGACCCGACGCCGCCGTGACCTGGCGGCCGGCGCGGCGACCCCGGCGTCGGGCGGAAGACGCTCAGCCCTCGGTCGTCGGGACGCCCAGGATGTTGAACCCGGCGTCGACGTAGAGGACCTCGCCGGTGATCGCCCCGGACAGCTCGGAGCAGAGGAAGACCGCCGCGCCGCCGACGTCCTCTGTCGTCACGTTCCGCCGCAGCGGCGCCACGTCCGCGAAGGCCCCGTGCATCTTCTTGAAGCCGGCGATCCCGGCGGCGGCGAGGGTGCGGATCGGACCGGCGCTGATCGCGTTGACGCGGATCCCGTCCGGGCCGAGGTCTGCGGCCAGGTAGCGCACGCTCGCCTCGAGCGCCGCCTTGGCGACGCCCATGACGTTGTAGTTGCCCACGACCTTCTCCGCCCCGTAGTACGAGAGCGTCAGGACGGCCGAGCCAGGGTGGAGCAGCTCGCGAGCTTCCCGGACGAGGGCGACCAGCGAGTACGCGCTCACGTCGAGCGCGAGCGCGAACCCGTCGCGGGACGTGTCGACGAACGCCCCCTCGAGATCCTCGCGACGCGCGAACGCGAGGGCATGGACGAGGATGTCGAGCCCGCCGTGCTCCTCGCGCCACCGGCCCATGACGTGGCGGATCTGGTCGTCCGACTGCACGTCGCAGGGCTCGACGAACGTGGCGCCGATCGAGTCGGCAAGCGGGCGGACGCGCCGGTCGATCAGGCTCTCGATGGACGAGAACCCGAGCGTCGCACCCTCCGCGTGGAGCGCCCGCGCGATGCCCCACGCGATCGAGTGATCGTTCGCGACACCGAAGATCAGCCCCTTCTTGCCGTCCAGCTGTCCCACCCGCTCCTCCTGTCCGCCGTACCGGCTGGGTTCCGCCGCCGTCCTGCCGACGAGCATAGCCGTCACGGTCGGGTGTCCGGGGCGACGCGCGCCGGCGCGCGCGTGGGGACGACGGTCAGCCCGGAGAGCGTCCGGAGCGCGGCGTTACACTGCGGCCGTCGGCGCCGCGCAGCTCCCCGCTCGGCGCCCATGACCGATGGCCGACGTTGAGCCGGACGAGCGCCGAGTCGCCGCAGCCGCCAGGAGCACTCCATGACGACCGAGTCGCAACCGCGCCTCAAGATCACCTACGCGACCCTCCGCGCGGACAACGAGGAGCTCCACCGCCTGTACGAGGCGGGCGTCGAGCGAGCCAGGGCGCGCCTCGGCGATCAGCACCGGAACCTCGTCGACGGGCGTGAGCGCGACGGCGACGGGACGTTCGAGCTCCGGTCGCCGATCGACCAGGACATCCTCGTCGGGACGTTCGCGAGGGGGACCCGCAGCGACGTACAGGACGCCGTGGACGCGGCGCGCCGCACCCAGCCGGCGTGGGCCGCGCTGGGCTGGGAAGGCCGGCTCGAGATCCTCGACCGCGCGGCGAACATCATCAGCGAGCGCCAGATGGAGTACGGCGGCCTGATGGCGATCGAGGTCGGCAAGAACCGGCTCGAGGCGCTCGGCGAGGTCGAGGAGTCGGCCGACCTGATCCGCTACTACGCCCAGACGGCGCGGGACAACGGGTTCTACGACCACCCGATGCAGAACCTCGGCGACGCCGCGGTCCACACCAGGTCCATTCTCCGGCCCCACGGCGTCTTCGGCGTCATCAGCCCGTTCAACTTCCCCCTCGCGCTGGCGGCCGGACCGTCGTCCGCCGCGCTGATGGCGGGCAACACCGTCGTCTTCAAGCCGGCCAGCGCGAGCGCGATGAGCGGCGCGATCCTGGCCGAGGCGTATCGCGACGCCGGCATCCCGAACGGCGTGTTCAACCTGGTCATGGGCCCGGGCGACACGGTCGGGCAGGAGCTCCAGGAGAACGCGGGGATCGACGGGATCGTCTTCACCGGCTCCTTCGAGGTCGGGTTCGAGCTGTACAGGACGTTCTCGACGCGCTTCCCGCGGCCGTGCATCGTCGAGATGGGCGGCAAGAACCCGGCGATCGTGACGCGCCGGGCGGATCTCGAGGAGGCGGCCGAGGGGATCATGCGCAGCGCATTCGGCTACGGCGGCCAGAAGTGCTCGGCCAACTCGCGGGTCTACGTCGAGCGGCCGGTCCACGACGAGCTGGTCCGCCTGCTCGTCGAGAAGACCGAGCAGATCAGCGTCGGCGACCCGCTGCCGCGAGAAACCTGGCTCGGTCCGGTCATCAACGACAGGGCCGTCGAACGGCACCAGCAGGCGGTCGCCGAGGCGCGCCGCGACGGGACGGTGTTCACGGGCGGCGAGCACCTGACGGACGGCGACCTGCAACGCGGCTTCTACGTCGAGCCGACGGTGGTTGGCGGCCTGCCGACGGATCACCGGCTCTTCCGCGACGAGCTGTTCGTGCCGTTCACCGCGGTCCAGGCGGTCGATTCGCTCGACGAGGCGCTGACCCTCTCGAACGACTCGATCTACGGCCTCACCGCCGGCATCTACAGCGAGGACCCGGCGGAGGTCGAGCGCTTCCTCGATCGGATCGAGGCCGGCGTGCTGTACGTCAACCGGCGCGCCGGGGCGACGACGGGCGCGTGGCCCGGCGTGCAGCCCTTCGGCGGCTGGAAGGGCTCCGGTTCGACCGGCAAGGCCGGGCTGTCGATGTACTACGTCGGCCAGTTCCTCCGCGAACAAAGCCACACGCTCGTCGACTGAGCCGTCCGGGCGTCCGCCGATGGCTCGTCCCCGTCGCCCCCGCCCGCCGGACGCGGCCGCCGTCCTGGCCTCCGCCCGCGACGCCATCCTGACCGAGACGGTCGACGGCATCGTCACCTCGTGCAACCCGTCCGCGGAGCGGCTGTACGGGTACGCGGCCGAGGAGCTCGTGGGACGGCACATCTCGACGCTCGTCCCAGATGACCGGCGGGACGAGCTCGACGAGATCCTCTCGCGGGCGAGTCGGGGGGAGCCGCTCGATCTGGTCGACACGGAGCGAGTGGCCAAGGACGGGCGGCGGGTCCTCGTCTCGCTGGCCATCTCGCCGGTCCTCGGCGAGGACGGACCAGTGGTCGCCATCTCGACGATCGCTCGCGACATCACCGCCCGGGTCGCAGCGGAAGAGGCGCGCCACTGGACGGCCGACAGCCTGCGCGCCGTCGTGGAAGCCTCGCCGATCGCGATCGAGATCCTCGACCTCGACGGTCGCGTGCAGTTCTGGAGCCCGGCCGCAGAGGCGATGCTGGGCTGGACGGCTGCCGAGGTCATGGGCGCCTTTCCGCCGACCGTGCCGCCGGACGAGGAGGACGCCCACCGACGCTTTCGGGAGCAGATCGAGACCGGAACGATCGTCACCGGGCTGGCGTCGTCGCGCCTCCGGAAGGACGGCACGAGGCTCGGCGTCCTCGCCTACGGAGGTCCGCGGCGCGACGCGTCCGGCCGGATCGTCGGGGTCGTCGAGATGCTGGCCGATGTCAGCCAGCACCGGGCGCTCGAGGAGCAACTGCTCCACGCCCAGAAGATCGAGGGGATCGGGCGTCTCGCCGGCGGCGTCGCCCACGACTTCAACAACGTCCTGACCGCCGTGTTCGGTCACGCGGAGCTGCTGCTCGTGGACGCCGGCGAGGACGAGGATGTCGCCTCCCACGCCCGGTCCATCCGGGACGCCGCGCAGCGCGGTGCCGGGCTGACCGCCCAGCTCCTTGCGTTCAGCCGCCGCCAGGTGCTCCAGCCGCGCCTGCTCGACCTCGGCGAGGAGGTCCGTGCATCGCGGACGCTGCTCGAGCCGCTCATCGGCGCGTCGATCGAGTTCCGGATCAACGCACGCGATGGCGCCGTCCACGTGCGAGCGGATCCCACGCAGCTCCAGCAGGTGATCCTCAATCTGGCGGTGAACGCACGCGATGCGATGCCGGATGGTGGACGCCTGACGCTCGAGACCGACACCGTCGAGTTCACCGAGGCGTACGCCGCCGACCATTTCGACCTCCAGCCCGGCACGTACGCGGTCCTGGTCGTCGCGGACACCGGCATCGGCATGGACCGCGAGACGCGCCAGAACATCTTCGAGCCGTTCTTCACGACCAAGCCGTCCGGCAAGGGCACCGGGCTCGGGCTGGCGACGACGTACGGGATCGTCCGGCAGTCCGGCGGCTACATCTGGCTGTACTCCGAGCCGGGGCTCGGTACCACGTTCAAGATCTACTTCCCGCTGGTCACCGCCGAGGGCCAGGCCGTGGTTCCGCAAGCGCGTCCAGAGCTCACCGCCGGATCCGGCACGATCCTCCTCGTCGAGGACGAGAGCGAGGTGCGCGACATCGAGCGCCGGCTGCTCGAGCGGCTCGGCTACCGGGTCCTGACCGCCGGTGACGGGCTCGACGCGCTGTCCACGGCCCGCGCCGAGGGCCTCGAGCGGCTGGACGTGCTGGTGACGGACGTCGTGATGCCACGCATCTCCGGAGCGGAGCTCGGCAAGGAGCTGCGCGGCGAGCGGCCGGACCTGCCGATCCTCTTCCTGTCCGGCTATGCCGAGGAGATGGTCGGTCGGGGCGGCGCGGCAGCGCCGGGGACGGCGTTCCTCGGCAAGCCGTTCACGCCCGAGGCGCTGGCGCGGAAGATCCGTGAGCTGCTGGCCGGCGGGGCGACCGCGACCGCCAACCAGCGGCGGGCATCGGACGCCCCGGGGGAGGCGGACCGCGGGACGGGCTGACGGGCGGCGCGATTTCGGGCTCGTCGTCTACCGGCGACCGCGCGGCCGGCACCGGCGGGTGAGGTACCACGACAGCGGCGGCCGATCGTCCCGGCGCGCGGCTATACTCGCGGCGATCTATCCAGCCTGCATAAGAACTATGCGTCGAGGTGCACGTTGACCCAGGCCCAGGCGAAGGCCCAGGTGCCGCTCCGCGAGGCCCGATCGGTCCCCAGCATCGTGACCGAGCTCCCCGGGCCGCGTGCCCGCGCGCACGTCGAGTTCGATCACGCATGGACCTCGCCGAGCCTGCCGCGCGCGTACCCGCTCGTGCCGGTCCGTGGCGAGGGGCTGACGGTCGAGGACATCGACGGCAACCTCTTCCTCGATTTCGCGGCCGGGATCGCGGTCAACTCGACGGGTCATGCGCATCCGGCCGTCGTCCGCGCCATCGAGGAGCAGGCCGGGGAGCTGATCCACTTCAGCGCGAGCGACTTCTATCTGCCGATCTACGCGGAGGTCTGCCGGCGCCTCGCGCGGACGGCTCCCATCGCCGGTGGCCGCGCCCGGACCTATCTCGGCAACAGCGGAACGGAGGTCGTCGAAGCCTCCATCAAGCTGGCGCGCTTCGCCACCGGCCGGCCGTACGTCGTCGCCTTCCTCGGAGCGTTCCACGGCCGCACGTACGGCTCGGTGTCGCTGACGGCTTCCAAGGCCAAGTACCACGCGGGGTTCGGACCGCTCCTCCCGGGTGTCTTCCACGCCCCGTACGGTCGCGTCGACGATCTTCGCTGGTTCGACGAGGTCCTGTTCGAGCGGCTCGTCCCGGCCGACGAGGTGGCGGCGATTGTCGTCGAGCCCGTGCAGGGCGAGGGCGGCTACATCGTCCCGGAGGCCGGCTTCCTGCGGGGCCTCCGCCAGCTGTCCGACCGGCACGGCATCCTGCTCGTCGCGGACGAGATCCAGTCGGGAGCCGGGCGGACCGGACGGATGTGGGCGGTCGAGCACTGGGGCGTCGAGCCGGACATCCTCCTGACCGCCAAGGGGATCGCCAGCGGCATGCCGCTCGGCGGCATGGTCGCGCGGGCCGACCTGCTCGAGTCGTGGACGGCCGGCGCGCACGGGTCGACCTACGGCGGCAACCCGGTCGCGTGCGCGGCTGCGCTGGCCACGATCGACCTGCTGGAGGGCGGGCTCGTGGAGAATGCTCGCGTGCGCGGCGCGCAGGCGCTCGACGCCCTGCGACCGCTGATCTCGCGTCATCCGCGGCTCGTCCGCGATGTCCGCGGCATCGGCCTGATGCTCGGCGTGGAGTTCGACACGCCCGAGCACGCCGAGGAGGTCCAGTGGGCCGCCTTCCAGCGCGGATTGCTCGTGCTCGAATGCGGGAAGCGGGCCGTCCGGCTGTCGCCGCCGCTGACCGTGTCCGATGACGAGATGACGACGGCGCTCCGGTTGTTCGCCGCGGCCGGGGCCGAGGTCGCGGGCCCCGCCGAGCCGGACGTCCGGGAGGAGGCCGAGGCGGCCGGCGCGATCACCGGCGTCGAGGCGGCTGGCTGACCGCGCTCGCCGTTCGGGCCGCGGACCGATGAGCTCGAAGGTGGCGTCGATGCGCGACGCCATCGCGGATCTCGTCCGCGACGGCGATACCGTGGCGATCGAGGGCTTCACCCACCTGATCTCGTTCGCGGCAGGCCACGAGATCATCCGCCAGCGGAAGCGCGACCTGACCCTCGCGCGCCTGACTCCCGACGTCGTCTACGACCAGATGGTTGCGGCGGGCGTCGCCCGAAAGCTCATCTTCTCGTGGCTCGGAAACCCGGGGGTGGGCGGGCTGGGCGCCATTCGCCGCGTGACCGAGGGCCCGTTGCCGGCCCTGGAGCTGGAGGAGTATTCCCACTTCGGGATGGTCGCCCGCTACACGGCCGGTGCGGCCAACCTCCCGTTCTTCCCCATCCGCTCGTACTTCGAGACGGACCTGCCGAGCGCCAACCCGCTCATCCGTCCGGTCGAGTCGCCCTACGGTGACGGCGTCGTCTATGCCGTGCCGCCGCTCAAGCCGGACGTGACGGTCGTGCACGCGCAGCGTGCCTCGGCGGTGGGCGACACCCAGGTCTGGGGCCTGCTCGGGTGCCAGAAGGAGGCGGCCTTTGCCGCGGACCGGGTCATCGTGGTCGTGGAGGAGCTCGTCGCTGACGAGGTCGTCCGGGCCGATCCGAACCGCACGATCATCCCGGGCCTCATCGTCGACGCGGTCGTGGTCGAGCCATGGGGCGCCCATCCATCGTATGTTCAGGGCGCATACGACCGGGACAACCGCTTCTACCTCGACTGGGATCCCATCTCTCGATCGGCCGAGGCGACCGAGGCATGGCTGCGCGAGTGGGTCCGCGAGCTCGACGATCGCGCGGCCTACGTCGAGAAGCTCGGGCCGGAGCGCGTCTCGTCGCTGCGACCCGGCCGGGCGCCTTCGGGCGTCGTCGACTACGGCGTCTACCGGTGACCGACCTTCGGTCTCGCGCCACTCGCCCGTTGGACCGCTGGCGAACCCAGCGCTCGACAAGGTGCCGCCGATGACGGCCGCGTTCTCGGAGTCCGAGATGATGATCGTCGCCGCCGCGCGCGAGCTGGCCGGCCAGCGGGTCTGCTTCGTCGGCGTCGGGCTGCCGAACATCGCGGTCAACCTCGCCAAGCGGACGGTCTCGCCGGAGATGGAGCTCGTCTACGAGGCGGGCGTGTTCGGGGCTCGGCC
This sequence comes from Chloroflexota bacterium, assembly GCA_030447745.1. Lineage (GTDB taxonomy): Bacteria > Chloroflexota > Limnocylindria > Limnocylindrales > CSP1-4 > JACDAV01. The sequence goes on from JAUJOH010000005.1 coordinate 79,812, forward strand.
GGCGCGCCTTCCCCTGAGCATCGGCGACCCGACGATCGTCACCGGCGCCACGGCCGTCACCAGCATGTTCGAGCTGTTCGCCTTCTACCTCCAGGGCGGGCTCATCGACGTCGGGTTCCTCGGCGCGGCGCAGATCGACCGGTTCGGCAACATCAACACGACGGTCATCGGCGAGTACGCGACGCCCAGGACGCGGCTGCCCGGCAGCGGCGGCGCGTGCGAGATCGCGATCAACGCCCGCCAGGTCTTCGTGATCATGCGCCAGTCGGCGCGGAGCTTCGTGGAGCGGATCGATTTCCGGACGTCGCCCGGCAACCTCGGTGGAGCGGAGAACGCGGCACGGATCCGGCGCGAGCAGGGCTGGCTCGGCCGTGGACCGAGCGTCGTCGTGACCGACCTCGGGATCTGGCACTTCGACGAGGCGGGCGAGATGCGGCTCGACTCGCTTCACCCGGGCGCCACGGTGGAGCGGGTGCGCGAGACGATCGGCTGGGAGCCGAAGATGGCACCGGACCCGGCGACCACGCCGGCCCCGACGGACGAGGAGCTGCGGCTCATCCGCGTCGAGCTGGATCCCGAGGGGACCTACACGGCGTGACCGGCCATGCAACCGGCCGTGTCTTTCGGCGCTCGGCCTCGGCGGATCCGCCGGTCGCGGTCGCGGCGCACGGCGCGACGATCGTGGACGCCGACGGACGGGAGTATGTCGACGCGGCGGGCGGGGCGGTCGTGGTCAACGTCGGCCACGGCCGCTCCGAGATCGCGGACGCGATGGCGAGCCAGGCGGCGGCGCTCGCCTATGCCCACGGCAGCGCCTTCACGACGGAGCCGCTCGAGGCATACGCGCGCGAGCTCGGCTCCCGGCTTCCGGTGGACGAGCCGGCGATCTATCCCGTGTCGGGCGGATCGGAGGCGATGGAGACCGCGCTCAAGCTCGCCCGGGCCTACCACCTCGCACGCGGCGAGCCGGATCGGTCGCAGGTCTTCGCCCGGTGGGGGAGCTACCACGGCAACACCCTCGGTGCGCTCGACCTGAGTGGCCGCGAGCCGCTCCGCAGGCCGTACGGCGGGTGGCTGGGGCGGTTCCGCCACCTCAGCGCCGCATACCCGTACCGGGCGGGTGCGCCGGGCGCGAACGCCCTCGGGTCCGCGGACGAGCTCGCCGCGGAGCTCGAGCAGGCGATCGAGACGGCCGAACCGGACAGTGTCGCCGCCTTCGTCGGCGAGCCGATCGTCGGGGCGACCCTGGGGGCCGTTGCGCCGCCCGATGGCTACTGGGAGGCCATCGCCGACGTCTGCCGCCGCGCCGGCGTCCTGCTCATCGCGGACGAGGTGATGACCGGGTTCGGGCGGACCGGTCGCTGGTTCGGGATGGACCACTGGGGCGTCCGGCCGGATCTGCTCGCCGCGGCCAAGGGAGCGACGGGCGGCTACTGGCCGTTCGGGTTCGTCGCCGCCTCGGGCGAGGTCCACGACACCGTGCGGGCTGCCGGGCCGTTCGTCCACGGCTTCACCTACTCGCACTCGCCGGTCGGCGCGGCGGTGGCGCGCGAGGTGCTCCGCATCCTCGCGTCGGAGAACCTTGTCGAGCGGAGCCGTGCCCAGGGCGAGCGGCTCCTCGCCGCCATGCGTGAGCGGATCGGCGGGCACCCGGCGGTCGGCGACATCCGCGGCCGAGGGCTGCTGCTCGGGATCGAGCTGGTCGAGGATCGCGCCGCGCGAGCCCCGTTCCCACGCGCCGCCCGCCTGACGGAGCGACTGGTGGCGGCCGCGCGAGAGCGCGGCGTCCTCGTCTACTCGGCGACGGGCTGCCCGAACGGTATCGACGGTGACCTGCTCGTGCTCGGGCCACCCTTCGTCGTCACCGACGAGGAGCTCGACCGGATCGTCGACGGCGTCGGCGGCGCCATCGAGTCCGAGGCGCGGACCGAGCTGACCATCGCCTGAGCGTGCCGTCAGGCGGCGGTCTCGACCTCGAGCGGACGAACATCGTCGCCGACCGTGACCCGCCCGGTCCGAACCACGTCGCAGTAGACGCCGAGGTCGACCGTCTTCCTGTCGGACACGCCGCGGACGTCGCGGAGGACGCGAAGCATGTCGAGGTCCCGCAGGCCGGTCGACGGATCGCGCGTGGTCGTGGCACACCGCGCCGCCTCGATCTCGACGCGGACGACGGCCGATCCCACTGCCACCTCTCGGCCGACCCACTCATCTTCGGCGTGCGGCGGGACGCCGTCGATCGTGACCAGCATCCGGAAGCGCCGGTCGTCAATGGCGTCGGGCAGCCCTGCGGCGCGCTCGACCGCCTCGACGGACGCCACCGACAGGATCGTGACGTGGGCGGACGAGGGCCGCGAGCCGGGCTCCGCGCGGACAAGCCGGATCGACATCCCGACGTACCCGGACAGCGCCTCGTCGAAGCCCTCGACGGAGCGCGCGCGCAGCGCGCGGCGCGCGTGCCACGGAACCTCGAGCAGCTCGCCGGTGGGCCGGGCGTCGCCCTCGACGCGTCGTCCGTCCGGGAAGGCCAGCGCCAGCCGCTCCGTCGCGGGGTCGTACTCCGGCACGATCCGGACGAGCGGCCCGTGGGCCAGGCCGGAGCGGTGCCGGCCGTCCGGACCGACGAGGAAGAAGCGCCGGTCCTCCGCCACGCCATGCGGCCCGATCTCCACCGTCTCGCGGTCGAGCAGCGCCATCCCCTTGACCGGCGCGACGCGCAGCCTGACCACCCGCCCGACGCCGCTCACCGCGACCAGCGCCGGCCGGGCGCCATGCCGCCGAGGACGAGCGCGATCCCGATCGCGACGAGGATCGCCGGCAGGACCAGCGGGCCGATCCCGGGCAGCACCAGCCTCGCGAGCCCGAACGCGACGAGCAGGCCGCCGACCCAGGCCTGCCAGCCGAGCCCGCCGCGCGACGTCGACCGGACCAGGGCGATGAACAGGAACGCGAGCCCGAGACAGAGCGTGCCCAGACCGTCACCGCTCGCGATGCCGAGCCCCTCGAGCAGCCCCGGAACGGCCAGGCCCGTGATGATCGCCCCCGCGTACAGCGCTCCCGTGCCGCGCTCCACCGCCCACCGCACGAGGAGGACCAGACCCACCGCTAGCATGAACCGAAGACGAGCAGGAAGACGCCGATCCACGGCAGGCCGGGCCGGCGCGCGTCGTCGGACCCCCATTGCCAGCCGTGGACCTGCACAGCGGTCGGTCGGCGCGGCTCGGTCATCGTGTCCTCGTTCTCGGTGCCTCGGTGCGGGTCGGCGGTCAGCCGGCGAGCCCGGGCGCCGCGCGGCGCTCGGCGTCGGACGCACGATCGGCGTCACCGTCACTGGTCTCGACGTGGCTGAAGCCCAGCCGGTCGGTGAGCCGGCGGAGCGGCCCCGGGGCCCACCAGTTCCAGCGGCCCATCAGCCGCATCGTAGCCGGGACGAGCAGCACGCGGACGATCGTGGCATCGATGAAGACGGCGATCGCCATCCCGACGCCGATGCTCTTGATCGTGATCACCTCGGCCAGCGCGAACGCGGCGAAGACGGCGATCATGATCAGCGCCGCGCCGGTGATCATCCGTGCCGTGCGCGCCAGGCCCTCCGCCACGGACGCGGCGTTGTCACCGGTCCGCCGCCACGCCTCCTGGATGCGCGAGAGCAGCACGACCTCGTAGTCCATCGACAGCCCGAACAGGACGCAGAACATGATGATCGGGTTGCCGGCGACGGTGTAACCGAGCGGCTCGAAGTCGAGCAGGCCGCTCAGGTTGCCCTCCTGGAAGATCCAGACGAGCGCGCCGAAGCTGGCCGTGATCGACAGCAGCGTCATCACCACGGCCTTGTCGGGATGGCGACCGACCCGAACAGCCGGGCGGCTAGCCCTCGATCGACGCCTCGACCGTCATCTCGACGTTGCCCTTGAGCGCCTGCGAGATGGGACAGCCGTCCTTGGCGGCCTCGGCTGCTGCGCGAAAATCCTCCTCGGACACGCCGGGCACCCGACCGCGGACCGTCAGCTCCGATCGGGTCACGCGCCAGCCGGCCTCGACCTTGTCAAACGTGACCTGCGCCGAGACGTGGAGCTGCTCGGCCGTGGAGCCGGCGCGCGCCAGCCCGCCGGACAGCGCCATCGAGAAGCAGGCCGCGTGCGCTGCGGCCACGAGCTCCTCCGGGCTCGTCCGCCCGTCGACGGACTCCGTCCGGGACGGCCAGCTCACCGGCAGCTCATTGAACGCCGAGCTGGAGGTCGCGCTGACGATCCCGGTCCCGCTCATCAGGTCTCCGGTCCAGCTGGCTTCGGCGCGGCGGATCGCAGGCATCGCATCCTCCAGTTGCGCGGCACAACGCGGTGGTCTGGCTCGACGAGCATCGTCGCACACGCACTCGCGCGCCGTGGTGTGCGGTCCGAACGGGTCCGGTGCGGCTCCTCATCCGCGTGCCGTAGACCGGCGCCGTACGTCTGCATTCGGGGTTCCGGACGCGCGGGGCGTAGCGTCCGCGGCGCCTCGAGCGGATGCTCCGTCCATCGCCCCGAATCCGTCCGATTGGCGGGCCGTGCGGCGTGAGCCAGGGTCCACCACGCATGCCAAAGCTCGCCCGAACTGTCGTCTCCGCAGCCTTCTCATTGGTCATCGCGATGGCCGCCATCGGCGTTCAACCGCAGACCGCCGCCGCCGCGGACCTGTCGATCAGCCGTGCGGAGCTCCACGCCGTTCGGCTGCTCAATGCCGAGCGCGCCAAGGCCGGTCTCGTCGCCGTCCGGGTCGACTCACGCCTCATGTCGATAGCGCGCCAGCGATCCGCCGACATGGCCAGCCGCCATTACTTCAGCCACGTCTCGCCGAGCGGCCAGAGCGTCTTCGACATGATCCACGCGTCCGGCATCTCGTGGTACGCCGCCGGCGAGATCATCGCGTGGAACACGTGGCCGGGCCTCGCCGACTCGGCTGTGGCGGCCAAGGACGGCTGGATGGGCTCGCCGAGTCACCGCGACATCGTGATGTCGACCGACTACAACTATGTCGGTCTGGGCCTCGCCATCGACTCCTCAGACGGCAAGAAGATCTGGACCGGCGTCTTCATGAAGGGCCCGGACCGGACCGGCGGCTACGTCAGGCTGGCCCCCCTCCCCAAGACGACGCTCTCGTCGGCGGAGGCGTACAAGGTCATCACCGTTTCGTGGACCGGCGGCGACATCCGGCTCCAGACCCTGACGTCCGGCCTCCGCCACTACCAGATCCAGGTTCGCACCAACAGCGGCGCGTGGAACTGGTTGTCGGGCGGGACGACGCGGACGTCGCAGGACATCACGGTCTGGCGCGACCCCACCTATGACGTGCGCATCCGCGCCTGCGACCAGGCCGGCAACTGCGGCTCGTGGGCGAGGCAGCACGTCGACATCTGACCAGGATCAGCCAGCGCGCACTTCGAGGCCGCCGGGCAACCGGCGGCCTCGTCGTGTGTCACGGCCGGCCTCACACGGCCGGCGCGACCCGGCCCCGTGGACGCGCGCCGAGGCGCTCGCGGACCAGGGCGACGAACAGGAAGGAGCGGACGAACCTGCGATGCTGCTGCAACCCGCCTCCGTTGCGGGCCGGTCGGGGCGTGACGCCCGCGACCCGATGCTGCGGCCACACCCCACCACCCCGGAGGAAACGAGATGCCCGACATCTCCCTGCCGGAGGTCCGTCTCAAGGGCAAGCTCCCCGAGGGCCTTCGCGATCTGACCGTGGACGACATCCAGCGGGCGATGCCCGACGTCCACCTGCCGAACATCGATCTCGGTCGCGAGACGCGCAAGCTCGGGCGAGACGCCCGCAAGGCCGCCCGGCAGGCGGAGCGCGCGACGCGCGAAGCGCGGAAGACGGCGGCCAAGGAAGCCGGCAAGGCCGCCCGGGCCGTCGAGAAGGCGCTGCCCCGGCGGTCGGGTCCCAACCCGGTCCCGATCGCGATCCTGGCGATGCTCGGCGGCGTGGTGGTGGGCTGGCTGCTCTCGAGGAACCCCGCCACGGGACCGCGGATCAACGCGCTGATGAGCGACCTGCGCACCCGTCTCGACCAGTGGCGCGGCCGGGGTAGCGAGCAGTTCGACGACGAGTGGGACACCACGGGTGTTCAGACTCCCGCCGACTCGGGCGCGGCGCCCGCCGCGTCGGAGCCGTACACCGGGACGCTGAGCACGCCCGACGCGGCCCTCGGGACGACGACGACGCAGTTGCCGGACGTCGCGACGACGGATCCCGACCACGTCGCGGCCGGTAACGGCGCGAGCACCACGAACATCTGACCCGCGGCCGGTCCCCCGGCCGCTGCGATCGCTTCCGACGAACGCCCCCGGAGTACCGCCGGGGGCGTTCTGCGTGTGCGGCGTGGCACGATGGCCGCCGTGAGCCGCAGCCGTCACCCGGTGCTGACCCTCGATCGTCTGAACCGGGCGACGCTCGCACGCCAGATGCTCCTGAGCCCGCGGGCCTCCCACCGACGGCGGCGATCGAGGCGCTCGGCGCGCTCCAGGCGCAGGAGCCCGCGTCGCCGTACGTCGCGCTGTGGTCGCGCCTGCGTGCCTTCGACGCCGGCTCGCTGGACGCCGCGTTCCGGCGCCGCGACGTCGTCAAGGCCACGCTGATGCGGGTGACCGTCCACGCCGTCTCCCGGGCGGATTACCTTCGCTACCTGCCGGCCGTCCTCCCGATGCTCCGCGGCGTGCGTGGGCAGCGTCCTGGTTCCGCATCGGCCGACGCGGCGGCTGCGGAGACCGAGCGCCTCGCGTCGGCCGTCCTCGCCTTCGCCGACGTGCCGAGGAAGAACGTCGAGCTGCGCGACCACGCCGCCCGGCCTGCGCGCGATCCGGGTGATCTCGTCTGGTGGTGGATCCGCCGCCACGCACCCCTGGTCCACGTGCCGGCGGACGTGCCGTGGTCCTTCGGGCGGCGGCCGACGCTGATCGCGGCCCGGGCTTGGCTCGGCGAGGGGTTCGGGGATGAGGCGGCGGGCGTCCGGCACCTCGCCGGTCGCTACCTGGCCGCCTTCGGGCCCGCCACGATCGCCGACATGGCCGAGTGGTCCGGGCTGACGGTCGGCCGCCTGCGCCCGGGCATCGAGGGGCTCGACGCCGAGGGCAGGCTGCGCCGCTTCGGACGAGTCGGGGCGCGAGCTCATCGACCTCGTCGACGCGCCGCTCCCGGAGGCTGCCGTCGCCGGCCCCGCCGCGGCTGCTCCCGATGTGGGACAGCGTGCTGCTCGCCCACGCGGACCGGACCCGCATCCTGCCCGCGGCCTGGCGTCCCCTCGTCATCGCCCGGAACGGCGACGTGCTCCCGACGTTCCTCGTCGACGGGCGTGTGGCCGGGCTGTGGTGGACCGAGGTGGACGGCGACACCGTCCGAGTGGTCCGCGAGCCGTTCGGCCGCGTCGACCGGGGCACGGAGCGCCAGCTGGACGAGCTGGGCGAGCGGCTGGCGGCCCTTCTCGCGCCGCTCGAGCCGCGTGCCTACGGCCGGTACCGCCGAACTCGCGCCCGCCGAATGGTCGATCCTCTCGCTCGCGCGGCGCGTTGACGGTCCGGCCCAGCGAGCCGCGCGTTGACGGTGGTGGCCGGAATATGACTCGGAATTACGTTGACTCCCGCGGTGCCCTGGAGCGCCGCCTGCCCAGTGATCGGAGTGCCATGACCGCGACGCGGGATCTCGTCGCCGACAGGCGAGAGCAGTACGCCTTCCACGACGACATCGTCTATCTGGCCGAGACCAAGCGCGGTCTCACGCGCCAGACCGTCGAGGAGATCAGCCGGTTCAAGAACGAGCCGGATTGGATGCTCCAGTTCCGCCTGCGCGCCTACGACCACTTCCTCCAGCGCGCGATGCCGGACTGGGGCGGTGACCTGGGCCGGATCGACTTCGACAAGATCGTTTACTACCGCAAGCCCTCGGAGCGCGAAGAGAAGTCGTGGGACGACGTCCCGGACAAGATCAAGGAGACGTTCGAGCGGCTCGGCATCCCGGAGGCGGAGCGCAAGTTCCTGGCCGGCGTCGGCGCCCAGTACGACTCGGAGGTCGTCTACCACTCCGTCAAGGAGGAGCTTTCCAAGCTCGGTGTCGTGTTCATGGGCACGGACCAGGCGCTCCACGAGTACCCGGAGATCTTCCGCCAGTACTTCGGGACCGTCATCCCGCCGGAGGACAACAAGTTCGCCGCGCTCAACAGCGCGGTCTGGTCCGGGGGCTCGTTCGTCTACGTCCCGAAGGGTGTCGAGGTCCCGCTGCCGCTCCAGGCCTACTTCCGGATCAACGGCGAGAACACCGGCCAGTTCGAGCGGACGCTGATCGTCGTCGACGAGGGGGCCAAGGTCCACTACATCGAGGGCTGCACGGCGCCGATCTACGCGACGGACTCGCTCCACGCAGCGGTGGTCGAGGTGATCGCCCTGCCGGGTGCCAAGGTCCGCTACACGACGATCCAGAACTGGTCCAACGACGTCTACAACCTCGTGACCAAGCGCGCGCACGCGCACGAGAACTCCACGGTGGAGTGGATCGACGCGAATACCGGGTCCAGGCTCACGATGAAGTACCCGGCGATCTACCTCCGAGGCGAGAACGCGACGGCGGACGTCATCAGTGTGGCCGTTGCCGGGCACGATCAGCACCAGGACACCGGGGCAAAGGCCGTCCACCTGGCGCCGAACACGCGGTCGCGGATCGTCTCCAAGTCGGTCAGCAAGGACGGCGGCCGCGCGACGTACCGCGGCCAGCTCAAGGTCGCCCCGGGGGCCACGAACGTCGTGGCGAGCGTCCGCTGCGACGCGCTGATGCTCGACGACCAGAGCCGCAGTGACACGTACCCGTACATCGACATCCAGGAAGACGACACGACGATGACCCACGAGGCGACCGTCGGCAAGATCAGCACGGACCAGGTCTTCTACCTGATGTCCCGCGGTTTGACGGAGAACGAGGCGACGAACCTGATCGTCCAGGGCTTCCTCGAGGTCTTCACCAAGGAGCTCCCGATGGAGTACGCGATCGAGTTCAACCGCCTGGTGAAGCTGGAGATGGAGGGTTCGCTGGGGTGACGGAGGCCCTGGCCCAACCGGACGTGCCGGCGCCGACCGAGGCCGTTCCCGCCGCCGCGCCAAACGCGACGCAGACCCGTCCGAGGGCACCCCGCCGTTCGCCCACGGAGCTCACGTTTCGGCTCGACGAGGCGCTCGTCGAGCGGCGGGCGTCGACCGAGCCGGCGTGGCTGGTCGACGACCGTCGAGCGGCGCTTGCCCGCTTCCGCTCACTTCCCCTCGAGGCGAACCGGCTGTACACGCCGTATGTCGACCTCCGCGCCGCGGACCTCGCCGAGGTCACCGCGTACGAGACGACGGCCAGCCATCCGATGCCCGGGGCCACCGACAGCCTTCCACCGGGCGTGGCCGGGCTCGTGGAGCTCCGGGAGGACACCGTCACCGCGCTCGGGCTCCGCCCCGAGGCGCGCGCAACCGGCGTGACGCTCGAGACGCTCGGCTCGCTGATCGACCGGGATCCGGAGACCGCGCGGCGCCTGCTGACCGACACGCGCTCGCTGCCGGAGGACGATCGTCTCGCCGCCCTGACCCGTGCCGGCTGGAACCAGGGTCTCGTCCTTCGCGTGCCGGACGGCGTGCGCCTCGAGCGGCCGATCGTGATCCGCTGGCGGGCGGGGGCTCCGGGTCGCGCGGTCCTGACGCGCACGATCGTCGAGCTCGGCGCGGGGTCTGCCGCATCCCTCGTCGAGGAGCTCGCGGTGTCCGGCCCGGAGATCGCGTGCGCCGCGGGTGAGACGGTCCCGCAGGCGCTCTACACCGGGACGCTCGAGGTGCGGCTCGGCGCCGACGCGGACCTGGCGGTCGCCGCGCTCCAGGAGTTCGGTCCGCGACAGATCACGTTCCAGCACCGGGACGCCTCCCTGGCGGAGGGCGCCTCGCTGCGCTGGGCGCTCGCCCATCTCGGCTCGCGGCTCGTTCGGTCGCGGGTGGACAACCGCCTGGTCGGCGACCGCAGCATCGTCGAGCAGGTCGAGATCGTGTTCGGCTCGGACGAGCAGCTGTTCGATCTCACCTCGTACACGCGGCATGTGGGCCGCGACACGACCGGGCAGCTCCTGTCCAAGGGCGCGCTGCTCGACCGCGCGCGCACGTACATGAAGGGCCTGATCGAGATCGAGCGCTCGGCGATCGGCACGGACAGTTATCTCGGCGAGTTCGGGATGAACCTCTCGAAGTCCGCGCGTGCCGTGGCGATCCCCTCGCTCGAGATCGACCAGCCGGACTGCCGTCGGGCGGCCCACGCCTCGTCCGTCGGGCCGATCGACGAGGCGCAGATCTTCTACCTCCGGTCCCGTGGCATCCCGGAGGACGAGGCCCGCAAGTTCATCGTGCTCGGGTTCCTCGAGCCGGTCGTCGCGCGCGTCCCGCTGGTCGAGGCACAGGATCGGCTGCGCGACCTTCTCGAGGCCAAGTGGGATGCCGGAACCGCCGCGGCGGCCGACACGGGGGCCGCTGCCTGAGCGTGCGGCGGATCGACCTGCTGGCAGTCGACGAGGTCCCGGTGGGCACCATGAAGATGGCCTGGGTCGACGGCACGGACATGGTCCTGGTCGTCAACACGGATGCGGGCTTCCGCGCCACGCAGGGGATCTGCAGCCACGAGTACTTCGAGCTCGACAAGGGCTTCCTGACGGGCGGCACGCTCACCTGTGCCCTGCACCTGTCGCGCTTCGACCTCGACGACGGTGAGCCGCTGGACCCGCCGGCCGAGCTGCCGCTGGCGATCTATCCGACCGTGGTCGAGAACGGGCGGGTCCTCATCGAGGTCCCGAACGGACCGCTCGAGGTGAACGAGTAACGCGCGTCACGCGTCGAGCGTGGCAAACGGGTGGCCCGCCGACGGCGCGCTGGGCCCGGGCAGCGGCGTGACGGCCGAGGACTCGTCGATCCAGATGTACTCGTCGAACTGATCCGGCAGCCGGGCCTCGAAGTAGTGGCTCTGGCGCTCGGTCCTCGGCCGGTAGATCACGCCGATGGCGCGTTCCAGCCGTGGTTCGGCGAGCGCGTCGCGGAGCTCCATCGAGCCGTGTCGCAGCGGGACCAGCGCGCCGGCCAGACCGGATTCGTGGGCCACGTGCTCGTAGCTGTCCGGACGCGACGGCCGGACGTTCATGATCTGCACCGGCCCGTCCCACTCGTGGGCCGCGGCGACGGTCCCGGTGTGCGTCCCGAAGCCGACGAGGTAGGCGTCGTCGGCGAACCTCTGCCGGACCAGCTGCCCGACGTTCAGCTCACCGCGCGCCGACATCTCCGTCGCGGAGGCGTCGCCGAGATGCGAGTTGTGCGCCCACACCACGGCACCGCCGGTCGGGCCGGCGAGATCGAGCAGTCGCACGAGCGTGTCGAACATGTGCTCGTCCCGAAGGTTCCAGGAAGCGGCGCCGCCCTGGTACATCGTCCGGTAATATCGCTCCGCGCCGGCCACGACACGCGCGTTTCCGAGGGCCTGGGTCAGCTCCTCGCCGTCATCCCCGCGGCGAACCAGCTCGACCCGCCGCTCCAGGAGGTCCCGGAGCACGGCGACCGCCTCGTCCTCGCACGAGTCGTGTCGCGACGTCCATGCGGCGTACCCGTAGAGGGCGGGATCGGTGGCGTACGGCGACAGGCATCCGTAGCGATCGCGCGCCGTCCGCGCCAGCTCCGGGTCGGCCTCCTCGAGGAAGCTGAGCACGCGCCCCAGCGACTCTCCCAGGCTGTAGAGGTCGAGGCCGCGGACGGCGACGCGGTCCGCCGGGTCCCGATGGCCGTTCCAGTCGCGGAGCCAGTCGACGAAGGCGAGCACCTCGGCGTTCCGCCACATCCAGGTGGGGAACCGGCTGAACGGTCGCGTCGAGCCCGGCTCGCCGAGCGGCTCGTCGCGGACCCAGGCGTCGATCTGGGCGGCGTCGGGCCAGTCCGCCTCGAGCGCCACGAACCGAACGCGACCCCGGACGATGAGCTCCTGCGTGATCCGGGCGCGCATCCGGTAGAACTCCGAGGTTCCGTGGGACGCCTCTCCGATGAGGACGACACGCGCGCCGCCGATCCGGCCGAGGAGCGGCTCGAGCGCGGCCGACTCGAGGCCGTCGAACGGCTCCGCCTCTCGGGCGACGAGCGCCGACGCCTCGTGGCTCGCCGGTGCGCCAGCGCGCGACGGAGGACGGCGGAACGGCATGGGGCGACCGTAGGCTCGCGGTGGCGCAGCCAACACGGGTCGAGGCGCATCGTCGTTGCACCGCGCTTGCACCGGACCACCGCCGCCCCCTGCCGGCGGGCTGGTCGTCTTCGCTAGCGCGGCAGCTCGCGGCCGAGCCCGAGGGACGCCGCGCGCTCGATGACGGCCGCCGCGAAGACGACGTCGGCGAGCCCCACGCCAAGGTGGGTCACCACGACCCGCCCGCGCTCGGGGCGCGGCGTATCGCGGACGATCGCCTCGCCGAGCATCGCGGTCGGTTCCGGGTAGCCGTCGAACTGCCCCGCCCCGCGCGCGGCGACGAACTGGTCGCCGTGATCGACGAGGAAGAGCGCGGCGTCGCGCGCCACGTCGGCCGCGCACATCGTCGCGTAGTCGACCGGCACCACGAGCGCGTCGGGCGCCAGCCACTCGCCGGTCATCGTCTGCCGCCGGGCCGGCTCGGTGAACGAGGCCGCGGTGACGACGACGTCGGCGCCCGCGACGGCATCGCGCGCGCTTTCCGCCGGGACCGCGTCGAGCCCGTGTTCCGCGCGCGCGGCGGCGCACACGGTCTCCGCCCGGTCGCGGTGCCGGTCGAAGACGCGCAGCGTGGCGCCGGGAAGGAGATGGGCGAGCACGGGCAGGTGGCTGTGCCCCTGGACGCCCGCGCCGATGAGCCCCACGACGGGCGCGCTTGCTGGCGCCGGCGGCGAGAACCGCCGAATCGCCACCCCGCTGACGGCCGCTGTCCGGTCAGCCGTGATCGGGCCGCCGTCGAGGATCGCCGTCGGGATCCCCGTCTCGGGGTCGTTGAGCACGACCACCGCGCTGATGGCGGGCAGGCCGACGTTCCGGTTGCCGCCGAAGCCGGCCACCCACTTCAGCCCGAGCAGGTCTCCGCCGGCATCCTCGCCCGCCGCCCCCGGCTCCCCACCTGCGCCGCCCGCGCTCGCTCCGCGCAGGTGCGCCGGCATCGCGTGGGCGAAGGAGCCGTCCGGCCGCGGATGAACGCCGATCTTGGGTGGCAGGTCCGCGGCGCCCGGTGTCGCCAGCGCGACCAGCGTGCGCTCGGCGAGCACGAGCCGCTCCCCGACGGGCGGCATCGCCGACCGGACCTCCTCGGCCGTCAGGTGGCGGAGCGGGGGAGCGGCGCTCGCGCGTGGCACAGGCGGCCATCGGTCGGTCATCGGCAGAGCGTACGCGCGGCCCGGCGTCTTGCAGCGACCGCCCGGACGTCGGCTACGATCCCCTCGATGACGATCGACACCGCGCGCAGCCTCGAGAACCTGAAGCTGGAACGCGACGCCATCATCCTGTACGAGTCGCTTGCGCGGATCGAGAAGGACGACCGACGCGCGACCGCCTTCCGCACCATCGCCTCGAACGAGCGGCGGCATGCCGACATCTGGGCGTCCAGGCTCCGCGATCTCGGGGTGGCGGTTCCCGAGCCGGGCACGCCGAGGCTGCGGATCCGTTTCATCCTGGCCGTGGCGCGGCTCTTCGGAACGCACGCGGTGGCCGACCTCGTCCAGGCCCTCGAGGGGGACGAGGAGGCGATCTACGAGGACCAGGCATCGCCGGAGGTGGCCGCCATCGCCGCCGACGAGCGCGAGCATGCCGAGATCTGGAAGCGGCTCGGTGACGGCAACGGGCGGGCGAAGCGGCCCGGCAACGCCGCTACCGGACGCGACGGCGTGCGCGACGCGGCGCGCACGGGCAAGCCGGCTGAGATCGGCGACCGCGAGGGGTGGCACCGGTCCGGCCGCTCCGGGACGCTCCGTGCCGTCATCTTCGGCGTCAGCGACGGCCTCGTCAGCAATCTGTCGCTGGTCATGGGCGTCGCCGGGGCGTCGACGCAGGATCCGCGCGTGATCCTCCTGGCCGGAATCGCCGGCCTCATCGCCGGGTCGAGCAGCATGGCCGCCGGCGAGTACATCTCGATGCAGTCGCAGCGCGAGCTGTTCGAGCGCCAGATCGAGCTGGAGCGGGCGGAGCTCGAGGCGATGCCCGAAGAGGAGGAGGCGGAGCTCGCCGCGGTCTACCGCTCGAAGGGGTTCACGCACGAGGAATCGACCCGCATCGCGCACCGACTCTTCGCGGACAAGGAGACCGCGCTCGACACGCTCGTGCGGGAGGAGCTCGGGCTCGATCCCGACGAGCTCGGATCCCCGTGGGGCGCCGCCTTCGGGTCGTTCGTCGCGTTCGCGGTCGGCGCAGCGGTGCCGGTGCTCCCGTACGTGCTCGGCGAAGGCGCGCTGGCGTTCTACGCCGCACTCGTCCTCAGCCTCACGGCGCTCTTCGCGGTCGGCGCCGGGGTCAGCCTCCTGACCGGGCGCTCGACGCTCTACTCGGGTCTCCGCCAGGTGGCGATCGGCGCGATCGCCGCCGCCGTCACCTACGGCGTGGGCGCGCTCGTCGGCGTCGCGGTCGCCTGACCGATGCCCGGCGCACGGTCCCTCGCGCTGGCGGCCGCAGTCGGGCTCGGGGTCGGCCTCTATTTCGCCCTGTGGTTCGGCTGGCCGACCTTTGTCGCGGTCGCCATCGGCGCCACGATGGCGGTCGTCCTCCTGCTCATCTCGACGTCGCTGTCTGACGACCCGAGCGCCGCCGATGCCGCGTGGCGGGCGGCCGCGCCGGACCTGGCCGCCCGCGAGCGGGGCGCCGCGGCGCCCGGAGCGCTCGAGCCGCCCGGCCCGCCGGCGGCCCAGCACATACGGCCGGCGGAGCCGCGAGGCGACCCGTGACCGAGCTGTCCGACCGCCTCGCGCTCGAAGGGCTCCGCCCGTCGCCGTGGTCGAACGGGCCGGGCGACCGGTACGGCGCCCATGATCACGACTACGACAAGGTGCTCGTGTGCGCCCGGGGGTCGATCGTCTTCGGCCTCGCCGACCGCGGTGAGCGGATGGCGCTCGCGGCCGGCGACCGGCTCGACCTCCCGGCCGGCACCCGCCACGACGCGGTGGTCGGCGCGGAGGGCGTGACGTGCGTCGAGGCCCACGCGCCGGCGGGGACGATCGCCGCGCCCGTGCGGCGCGGGGCGGGCAGCTGGTGAACCCCGACTGGCAGCGATCCACGCCGGTCCCGTCGCTGGCGCGGCCGCGGGAAACCGCCGCGCTGCACTCGGCGTACCAGTGAGCACGGAGCCCATCCCATCCGCCGAGGACGTCCGCCTCGTTCACGAGATCGCGTCCGGCTCGCAGGACGCGCTCGTCGCCCTCTACGACCGCTACGCGGACGCGGTCTACGCGGCCGCGCGCCGGCTGACCACCGATCGGCAGATTGCCGAGGAAGTCGTGCAGGAGACCTTTCTGGCGCTCTGGAACCGCGCTGAGCTCTTCGATCCGTCGGCCGGGTCGCTCGCCGCGTGGCTGCACACGATCGCGCGCAACCGGACGGTGGACCGGTTGCGGTCCGCCGCCCGCCGTCCGAGCCTCGTCGCGCTCTCGCCGGCCGGAGCCGACGCCGAGGGTGATGCGGCCGCCCTCGAGCGGCTGGCGGCCATCGGCACCGTCGTCGCGGGCGCCGACGTCGCACCGGGCCCCGAGGCGGCTCTCCAGTCCGCGGAGCTGCGCGTCGCCATCCAGCGCGCCCTGCGCGAGATGCCGGAGCACGAGCGCACGGTCATCGTCCTCGCCTACCAGGAGGAGCTGTCGCAGGCCGAGATCGCGGCGCGGCTCGGCTGGCCGCTCGGGACGGTGAAGACGCGCACGCGACGCGCCCTCCATCGGCTGCGCGACGCGCTGGCGGCAGAGCTGGGAGCGGACGGCGGGTTCGAGGTCGCGCGCGTCGGGGCGGCCGACGCAGGGGGGGCCGATGGACCACGCTGACGCGCGCGAGCTGCTCGAGCTCGCCGCGGCCGAGCCGGGTGGTCTCGAGCGGCTCATGGCCGGCGACACGCCGGATGCCGCAGCGCTCGCGGGACACCTTGCGGGCTGCCGCGACTGCGCCGACGAGATGACGCGCCTGCGACGGGCGTCGGCAGCCATCGGCGCCGTGATTCGGTCGACCCCGCCACCGGACCTGCGCGCCCGGACCCTGCGGTACGTGGCCGCGGTCGGGCGAGACCGGCCGACCGCGCCGGACCCGGGCGCTGCCGCGACCACGCCGCTGTCCACGCTGCCGACCGATGCGGTCGACGGGTCCATCCGCGATCGGACCGCTGCCGTGCCGGCCGGGTCGACGCGACGCGGCCATGGTCACGGTCCCACGGTGGGGTGGCTCACGGCGCTGGCGGCCGCCGTGATCCTCGCGGTCGCCGGCACCGCCCTCGTGGTTGGCCGGCAGCGCGATGCGGAGACCAACCGCCAGGCGGCGGCCCTCGAGGACCGCGCGCGCGAGGTTGCGGCGCTCGAGCGAGTGACGGGCGAGACGGTCCGGATCGCCGCGGCGCCCGATGCCCGACGGGTGGAGCTCACGCCGGCCGACGGCGGCGACGCCGCGGGCACGCTCCTCTTCTCACCGGGGTCGCGGGATCTCGTGGTGGTGGGCACGGGTCTCACCGAGCCGGCCGCTGGTCAGGAGCTCCGGTGCTGGGTGGAGGTGGCGGGTCAGCGTCGGCCGGTGGGCCGCATGTACTTCGCCGATCGGCTCGCGTTCTGGGCCGGCCAGGTCGACGCCGTGGCCGACCTCGCGGACGGCGCGCGCTTCGGCGTCACGCTCGTCGACGCGGACGGACCCGCGCTGGGTGGTCCCGCGGTGCTCGCGGGCGAGTTGTAGGATTCGCGTCGATGGCGGCCGTCGCCCCACCCGATCCGCGCTTGGCGGGGCCCGGGACACCGGGCGAGGCGGACGACCCCTCGGACCTCAAGTTTCCGGTCGCGGAAGCATTCGCGCGCCACGCAGCCGCATCCGGCGTCCCGCTCGGTCGGTCCGGCAATCCCGTGCCGGAGGCGGCCGTCTCCGCGACGTTCGACGAGATCGCGCCGGTCTACGACCGTCTCAACACGCTGATGACGCTCGGCGCTGACGCCGGCTGGCGACGCGCGGCGGTCGCGGCGGCCGGCCTCCACCCCGGCGACACCGCCGTCGACGTGGCGACCGGAACCGGCAAGCTCGCGGCCGCGCTCGCCGAGCGGGTGGGCCCCTTCGGCCGGATCCTGGCCGTCGACGCCTCGCGGGGCATGATCGATCGGGGCAAGGCCGCCTTTCCGGATCTCGTCCAGCTCGAGTTCCGCCAGGCGAACGGCCTGCGGCTGCCCGCGCGGGACGGCGAGTTCGACGCGGCGACGATCGCGTTCGGGCTGCGCAACCTGGCCGACTTCGACGCCGGGTTCCGTGAGCTGCGGCGGGTGGTTCGACCGGGTGGCCGCGTCGTCTGCCTCGAGCTGACCGTGCCGCAGCCCCGCGTGTGGGGTCACGTCTTCCTGGCGTTCTTCCGACGGATGGCGCCGCTCGGGGGCCGGTTCGCCGGCTGCTCCCGGGCGTACGCCTACCTGCCGGCCTCGCTCGACGGCTTCCCGGGCACGGAAGCGCTCACGGCGCGCATGCGGGCCGCCGGGCTCGAGGCGGTCACGGTGCGCCGGCTGGGCCTGGGCTCCGTCGCGCTGCACACGGGGACGGTTCCCGTCGGCTGAGTCCGGTCTCAGCGCAGCTCGTCGACGCGCTCGCCCGGCCTGACCTGCGCCGGCGCAGCGGTCGCTGCCGTGTCATCGGCGAGCTCGGCGTCCTGCCTCCGGTCGTCGTCGGGCGGCGGCGTGGCGAGGTACTCGCGGTGCAGACGCAGGACGCGTTCGGCGGTCTCCGGGTCCAGCGCCACGCCCTCCGTGCGCAGCGTCGTCGCGATCCAGGCCGCCTCGAGCGGAAGTTCCTCGTCCGCGATGTCCGCCTCGCGCCGGCTCGAATCGGCCAGCACCAGGTAGACGAGCCCGGCACCGATCACCAGGCCAACGATCAGCAGCCACCAGTTGAACTCCGCGTTCATGGCGCGCGTCCGGTCGTGACGGTCTGCGGGCTTCGGGCGAGGCGAGACGGCATGCGGCGGCCAGTATAGGCAGCGCCGCGGGCTGCCCCGGCAGCCGGTCGAGCACCCGCCGTGTGCGTGGCGTCGGTCGCGGAAGCCGGCGCGGCTACACTCCGGCGTGATGTTCGATCTCACCCCGGAGCCGATCGCGTTCCAGGTCGGCCCGCTCCCGGTCCACTGGTACGGCATCGCCTATGCCGTCGGCCTGTCTGCCGCGTTCGTGCTCCTGACGTGGCTCGCGAAGCGGTCCGGGCGCAACCACGAGGTGCTCGGCAACGCCTTCCTCGTCGTCGCGATCGCCGCCCTGATCGGCGGCCGCGCCTATCACGTCATCGACGAGTGGGAGCTGTACCGGGGGAACCTGGCCGCGATCGTGCTGCCGCCGTACTCCGGTCTCGGCGTCTACGGCGGGATCGCCACGGGCGCCGTCGCTGCGTGGCTGTACGCGCGGGCGGTCCGGGAACCGTTCTGGCCGTGGGCGGACATCGTTGCCCCGGGGCTGTTCTTGATGCAGGCGATCGGGCGGCTCGGAAACTTCTTCAACCAGGAGCTCTACGGGGCACCGACCACGCTGCCGTGGGGCATTCCGATCGACTGCGAGCACCGCGTGGTCGCTCCCGGGACCGACTACTCGTGCGCGGCACTCCCCTCGAGACGACGCGGTTCCACCCGCTGTTCGCGTACGAGTCGCTGTCCGGGCTGCTCGGCGCCGCGTTCCTCGTCTTCCTCTTCTTCCGGTTTCGGCACCGGCTGGCGTCCGGCAGCCTCCTGTTCATCTTCTTCATCTGGTACGGGGTCGTCCGCTTCAGCCTCGAGAACTTGCGGATCAACAACTGGCTGGTGCTGGGGATCCCGACGGCCCAGATCGTGTCCGTCGCGTTCATCCTCGTCGGCGTCACCGGGTTGATCTGGCGGAACACGAGATCGAAGCGCGGCGCGGACGACCCGGGCGCCGCGCGGACGGCTGTCGAAGACGCGGCCGACCTCGCCCGCGACCCGGATCCGGCGAGACCTGCCTCGACCTGAGGCGCGGGGCCAGGTCGCCTGCGGTCGCCGGAGAGGCCGCGCCTATACTCGGCCGCGATGCGCTACGCGGAGACGATCCTCGACCTCGTGGGCCGGACCCCGCTCGTGCGGATCACCCGCGTCGTCCGGGATCTCGGTCCGGTCGCCGACCAGCCGCTCCTCCTCGCGAAGCTCGAGATGCTGAACCCAGGGGGATCGGTCAAGGACCGGATCGGCCTGCCGATGATCGAGGCCGCGGAGCGCCAGGGGAACCTCAAGCCCGGTGGCACGATCATCGAGCCGACCTCCGGGAACACCGGCCACGGGCTGGCGATCGCCGCGGCGCTCAAGGGCTACCGTTGCATCTTCGTCATGGCCGACAAGCAGTCGGCCGAGAAGCAGGCGCTCCTCCGCGCGTACGGTGCGGAGGTCGTTCTCTGCCCGACCAACGTGGCGCCGGAGTCCCCGGAGAGCTACTACTCGGTCGCGGCTCGGCTCGCGCGCGACATCCCGGGTGGGTTCAAGCCGGACCAGTACTGGAACATGGAGAACCCGGCCGCGCACGAGCGCGCCACGGGTCCCGAGATCTGGGAGCAGACGGAGGGCCGGATCAGCCATCTCGTCGCCAGCGTCGGGACCGGCGGCACGATCACCGGCGTGTCGCACATCCTCAAGGCGCACAACCCGGACATCGTCGTGGTCGGTGCGGACCCGGAGGGCAGCATCCTGTCCGGCGACCAGGTGCGGCCGTATCTCCAGGAGGGGATCGGCGAGGACTTCCTGCCGGGCACGTACGACCCCACGGCCGTCGACCGGTGGGTCCGCGTGTCCGACCGGGACGCCTTCGCCATGGCGCGCCGCGTCACACGAGAAGAGGGCATCCTCGCCGGCGAGTCGACCGGGACGGCGATGGTCGCCGCACGCGAGGTCGTCCGTGGCCTCGTCGCCGAGGGCGCGCGGGACGCCGTCGTGGTCGTCATCCTGCCCGACGGCGGCCGGAACTATCTCTCGAAGCTGTACAACGACGAGTGGATGCGGAAGAGCGGGCTGATGGATACGCCGGGGTCGGTGGTCCGCGTCGCCGAGCTCCTGCGCGACCGCCACCACGGCGCGGAGCTCCCGGACCTCGTTGTGGCCCGGACGACGCAGTACGTCGGGGAGGCCATCGGCCTCCTGCAGGAGTACGGGATCAGCCAGATGCCGGTCAGCCAGGACGCGGACGGCGCGGCGCTTGCGTCGATCGTCGGGTCCGTGTCGGAGAAGGGGCTGCTCGACCGCGCGTTCCGCGACCCTGCGGTCGTCGAACGGACGGTCGGCGAGGTGATGGACCGGCCGCTCCCGCTGGTGGACGATCGCTCGTCGCTCGACGAGGCGTTCGGGCTGCTGTCGGCCGGCGCAAACGCGCTCGTCGCGACGCGTGGCGACCGCCCGGTCGGCGTCGTCACGAAGCTTGACCTGCTCGAGTTCCTGAGCCACCTGCCCAACGGGCGGTGATGAGAACGGGGTCCGTCGCCGCGCTTCCGTGCAGAGCGCGATGATGCGACGGCGCGTCGGGTCCGCCAGCAGGGCGATCCCGGTTCCGTTTCGTCGTGGCATGCCGGCCACGGTGGCGCGCAGCCATTCACCCCGACGTATCTGCGAGTTCTCGGGACGCCGAGCGTGATGTCGGTACATGCACCCGCCCCGCGCGTCGGTTCACCGGCCGGCCCGAACGTGCAGTATTTGACCCGATGTCCGACCACGACGCAGCGGAGCTCGCCTTCGACACCGTGGCCGTCCGCGCCGGCGCCGAGCCGGACGAGTTGACCGGCGCCGTCGCACCGCCGATCTACCAGACATCGACGTATGCCCAGGTCGGCGTCGGGAAGCCCCGCCGCGGCTACGAGTACAGCCGCTCGCAGAACCCGACCCGGGAACGGCTCGAGCGAGCGGTGGCGGCGCTCGAGGGCGGGCGACACGGCATCGCGTTCGCGAGCGGCTCGGCCGCCACGGCGGCCATCGCCCAGCTCGCCGCGCCGGGCGAGGAGATCGTCGTCGGCGACGACGTGTACGGCGGCACGTTCCGCTATTTCGAGCGGGTCCACCGGCCGACGGGTGTCGACGCGAGGTACGTCGACCTCGACGGCGGGCCGGACGTGCTGTGGGAGGCGCTGACCGACCGAACGCGCCTCGTCTGGTTCGAGTCCCCGACCAACCCGCATCTCCGGCTGGTCGACATCTCGGCCTCCGCTGAGATCGCAGCGCGCCGGGCCCGCGATTCAGGTCGACCGGGTCCGCTCGTGGTCGTCGACAACACGTTCGCCTCGCCTGCGGTCCAGCGCCCGCTCGAGCACGGCGCGGACATCGTGTTCCACTCGGCGACCAAGTACCTCGCCGGCCACTCCGACACCGTCAGCGGTGTTGCCGTGACGAGCGATCATGCCGTCGCGGAGCGGCTGCGGTTCCTCCAGAACGCGATGGGCGGTGTGCCCGGGCCATTCGACTGCTTCCTCGTCCTGCGCGGCATCCGGACGCTGCACCTGCGGATCGAGCGGC
The DNA here is from genome assembly GCA_030447745.1 of Chloroflexota bacterium. Classification (GTDB taxonomy): domain Bacteria; phylum Chloroflexota; class Limnocylindria; order Limnocylindrales; family CSP1-4; genus JACDAV01. Next base: position 101,527 of record JAUJOH010000005.1, read on the forward strand.
ACGCTGCCAACGCGCTCGCGGTCGCGCGCTCGCTGGCAGCTCGAGACGACGTCGCGACGGTCCGCTACCCGGGCCTCGTCGACGGCCCGCACGCCCATCCCCAGGCCGAGCTCGCGGCGCGCCAGATGCGGCTCGGCGGCGGCATGGTCTCGTTCGTCCCGCGCGGCGGTGGGCGGCACGACCGGAGTTCGAGCGACCGGGCGAGAGCGGTCGCCGAGTCCACCCGCCTGTTCACGCTCGCCGAGTCGCTCGGCGGCGTGGAGTCGCTGATCGAGGTCCCGGCGGTGATGACCCACCTGTCGGTCGCCGAATCGCCGCTCGCCGTGGACCCCGCGCTGATCCGGCTGTCGGTCGGGATCGAAGCTGCGGCCGACCTGATCGCTGACCTCGGGCGAGCGCTCGACGAGGCCTGAGGCCGGCGGCGCCGCGGGTCACGGATGGCCCGCGATCCCGGGGCCGATACCGCCCGCAACCGTGACGCAACATTGGCTACAATCCCGGGGACTGCGAAAGCCGACTCCTCGCGGACACGCGAGGCACGCGCGGCCGGTCGACTGAACCTGCGGGCGCCGCGCCCGGAGAGGAGCAGGCCGTGACCGCCACCCAGTCGCCCGGCACCGCGCTGACCGGCGAGCCCGTCCCGCGCGTCGTCCGCATCAATCTCTCGACCGCCGAGCTCTACGAGCACGCCATCCGGGCCGGTGAGGGGATCGTCGCGGCCGAGGGTCCACTCGTCGTCCGGACGGGCAAGCACACCGGGCGCTCGCCGGAGGACAAGTTCATCGTGCGCGAGCCGTCGAGCGAGGCGAAGATCTGGTGGGGACCCGTCAACCGCCCGATCAGCGAGGAGCACTACGACCGGCTGCGCGCCCGACTGATGGACTACGTCGCCGACCGCGAGCTGTACGCGCAGGACTGCTGGATCGGCGCGCACCCGGGCCATCGGCGCTCGCTCCGCGTCTACACGGAGACGGCCTGGGCGAGCATCTTTGCCCGGAACCTCTTTCGGCGGCCGCCGCAGGACGCGCTCGCGGCGTTCGCCCCGAACTTCACGATCATCGACGTCCCGTCGTTCAAGGCCGATCCTGCCACGGAGGGGACGCGCACGGAGACGGCGATCCTGCTCCACCTGGAGCGGATGGAGATCGTCATCGTCGGCACCGAGTACGCCGGCGAGATCAAGAAGTCGGCCTTCACGGTGATGAACTACCTGCTGCCGGACGAGGGCGTGCTGCCGATGCACTCCGCGGTCAACGTCGGGGAGGCGGGCGACACGGTGGTCTTCTTCGGGCTCTCCGGCACCGGCAAGACGACGCTGTCGGCGGATCCGGAGCGCGTCCTGGTCGGTGACGACGAGCACGGCTGGGGTGACGACGGCGTCTTCAACTTCGAGGGCGGCTGCTACGCCAAGACGATCCGGCTGTCCCCGATGTACGAGCCGGACATCTTCCAGACGACGCGGCGGTTCGGGACGATCCTCGAGAACGTGGACCTCGACCCGCGCACGCGCGCCCTCGATCTCGACTCGGACCGAATCACCGAGAACACGCGGGGTGCGTACCCGCTCCACTTCATCGGCAATGCGTCGGATACCGGGATGGCCGGCCAGCCGCGCAACGTCGTGCTGCTCACGGCCGACGCGTTCGGGGTGATGCCGCCGATCAGCCGGCTGACCCACGACCAGGCCCAGTACCACTTCATCAGCGGGTACACCGCCAAGCTGGCCGGCACGGAGATCGGGGTCAGGGAGCCGAAGGCGACGTTCTCCGCCTGCTTCGGAGCGCCGTTCACGCCGCGGCACCCGGGCGAGTACGCGGGGATGCTGGCCGAGCGGCTCGATCGCTACGGCGTTCAGGCGTGGCTCGTGAACACCGGCTGGACCGGCGGCCCGTACGGCATCGGCCAGCGGATGAACATCGACCACACCCGGTCGATGGTGCGGGCGGCCCTGAACGGTCAGCTCGACGGTGTCGAGACGGTCGAGGACCCGATCTTCGGGGTGGCGGTCCCAACGTCGTGCCCAAACGTGCCGCCCGAATTCCTGCAGCCTCGGAGGACGTGGCCGGATGGCGAGGGCTACGACCGCCAGGCGCGGCAGCTCGCGGAGATGTTCGCCGCCAACTTCGAGACCTACCGGGACGGCGTGGCGCCGTCGGTGGGCGAGGCGGGGCCGCGACTCCGGGCGTGACCCTCGCCGGAGCGGGGTGGCGACGATCGCCGCCAGGCCCGCGCTCGATCATCGAGCCCCGTCATCCATGGAGGTCCCGACCGCATGCCCCGACACAAGGTCACCGTCATCGGCGCCGGCAACGTCGGCGCGACGACCGCGCAGCGCATCGCCGAGGCCGGGCTTGCCGACGTCGTCCTCGTCGACATCGTCGAGGGGCTGCCGCAGGGCAAGGGACTCGACCTCGCCGAGGCGGCCCCCGTGGTCGGCCATGACGCGCGCGTGATCGGCACGAACGATTACGCCGACACGGCGGGCTCCGACATCGTGGTTGTCACGTCCGGTCTGGCCCGGCAGCCCGGGATGAGCCGCGACGACCTCCTCGCCAAGAATGCCGGGATCGTCCGGTCCGTCGTGGAGCAGGCGGTGCGGCACTCGCCGGACACGATCCTGATCGTCGTCACGAACCCGCTCGACGCGATGTGCCACGTCGCGATGCAGGCGTCCGCCTTTCCCCGCGAGCGCGTTCTCGGGATGGCCGGCGTGCTCGACTCGGCCCGCTTCCGGATGTTCATCGCGGGGGAGCTCGGCGTCTCCGTCGACGACACCCACGCGTTCGTGCTGGGCGGCCACGGCGACACGATGGTCCCGCTGTCCCGGTATTCGACGGTCGCCGGCGTACCGATCACGGAGCTTTTGCCTCCGGACCGGGTGAAGGCGCTCGAGGATCGCACCGCCAACGGCGGAGCCGAGGTCGTGGCGCTGCTCAAGACCGGCTCCGCGTTCTATGCACCGGCTGCCGCGACGTTCGAGATGGTCGAGGCGATTCTCCTCGACCGGAAGCGCGTGCTGCCGTGCGCGGTTCTGCTCCAGGGCGAGTTCGCGACGCGGGGCGTGTTCGTCGGCGTGCCGGTCGTGCTGGGCGCGCGCGGGATGGAGCGCGTCTTCGAGATCCGACTGACCGAGCACGAGCAGGCGGCGTTCGACCGGTCCGCGGCGAGCGGCGCTCACGGGCGGCTACGCCGCGCGCCTGCTCGGCGATCCACCCGGCGCCTGGTTCCACGCGGCGGCGCTGCCGACGCTCATCGCGATCGGGATCGGCAAGGCCGCCATGGCGCTCGGCGGGGCCGGCCAGGGAGCACCGACCGACGCCCCGTGGGCCACCCAGTACGCCGGCCCCGGACCGTGGGGCAGCCTGGCCGCGGACGTGCCATCGCACCCCTCACAGCTCCTGGAGGCGGCGGCGACCGGCCTCGTCCTGGTGCTCGTGATGGGCCTGGGCGCCGCGGGAGCGTTTGGGCAACGCGACGGCCGGGCGTGGCTGGCGGCCGTCGGCGGCTGGGCCGCCGTACGCGTGATCGTCGCCTCGACCTGGCGCGACCCGACGGTCCTCGGGCCGCTGCGGGCGGGCCAGCTCCTGGCGCTCGCCATCGTGCTCGGATGCGGGCTGGCGTGGTGGGCGGTCGGTCGGCGCCCGGTGGACGCGTGGACGGAGGAGGCGGCGGAGCCGCCGTGGCCGGATGCGGAGGCGCGGCCGCGGTTCTAGCCAGACGCCCGCGGCGCGAGGGCGCGCGGGGTGCAGGCCCGGCAACGGCGCTGCGGGGCCCCAGTCGCGTCCGGACGTCGTCCCGGAGTATCGTGGCGTCCTGAGGTGTTCCAGCCGGACGGGCGCGCCGGCGCCGTCCCGATTGCGAGGTCAGAACATGACGCAGGTCGCGGAGCCCAAGTCTGCCGGCGCACCCAGTCCGCGCGAAAAAGCGGTTGGGGAGCGCGTTCGCCACTGGATCGGCGGCCGCCGAGTCGAGGGGACGTCCGGCCGTCGCGGGCCGGTCTACGACCCGGCGACCGGGACGCTCGCCCGCGAGGTCGACTACGCCTCGGCCGAGGAGGTCGATGCCGCCGTGGCAGCCGCCCGGGCGGCTTTCCCGGGCTGGCGGTCGACATCGCTGTCGAGGCGGGCCGAGATCCTGTTCCGGATGCGCAACCTCGTCGAAAAGCACCGACCCGACATCGCCGCCATCCTCACGGCCGAGCACGGCAAGGTCACCAGCGACGCCCTGGGCGAGGTCGCACGCGGCCTCGAGAACCTGGAGTTCGCGACCGGCGTGCCGCACCTGCTCAAGGGCGGCTACAGCGAGCAGGTCTCGACCGGGGTCGACGTGTACCAGCTCCGCCAGCCCCTCGGCGTGGTGGCCGGCATCACGCCGTTCAACTTCCCGGCCATGGTCCCGATGTGGATGTTCGCCAACGCCATCGCCTGCGGAAACACGTTCCTCCTCAAGCCGTCCGAGAAGGATCCGTCCGCGTCCGTCTACCTGGCGGAGCTTCTCCGGGAGGCCGGCGTGCCCGACGGCGTGTTCAACGTCGTGCACGGCGACAAGGTGGCGGTCGATCGGATCCTCGAGCACCCGGACATCCGCGCCGTCTCGTTCGTCGGCTCGACGCCGATCGCGCGCTACATCTACGAGACCGGAACGAAGCACGGCAAGCGCGTCCAGGCGCTCGGGGGTGCGAAGAACCACATGGTCGTGCTGCCCGATGCCGACATCGACATGGCCGCCGACGCGGCCGTCTCCGCCGCCTACGGCTCGGCGGGCGAGCGGTGCATGGCCATCTCCGTCGTGGTCGCCGTCGGCGACGTCGCCGATCCGCTCGTCGATGCCATCAAACAGCGGCTGCCGAAGATCCAGGTCGGGGCGGGCTCGGACAGCGCTTCGGAGATGGGGCCGCTCGTCACCCGGGAGCACCGTGACAGGGTCGCCTCGTACGTGGCGAAGGGCGCCGAGCAGGGCGCGACCGTGGTCGCCGACGGCCGCGAGCATCCGCTGGCAAAGGAATCGGACGGCTTCTACCTCGGCGTGTCGCTCCTCGACAACGTGACGCCCGAGATGGATTCGTATCGAAACGAGATCTTCGGGCCGGTGCTCGAGGTCGTCCGGGTCCCCACCTACGACGAGGCGGTCCGCCTGGTCAACGAGAACCCGTACGGCAACGGCACGGCGATCTTCACCCGCGACGGCGGCGCAGCGCGCCAGTTCCAGTTCGAGGCGGAGGCCGGAATGGTCGGCATCAACGTGCCCATCCCGGTCCCGGTCGCGTACTACTCGTTCGGCGGCTGGAAGAACTCGCTGTTCGGCGACCTGCACATGTACGGGCCGGAGGGGATCCAGTTCTACACCCGCGCCAAGGTCGTGACGTCGCGCTGGCCGGACCCGGGGACGAGCCAGGTCGACCTCGGCTTCCCGCGCACGCGCTGACGGCCGAGCCTGCCTGAGGGCGCCGGCACGACGCGGACCGCGCGGCCCGATCAACTGGCGGCGGGCGCCGCCTTCTCCCGGATCGGCCGTGGCGGCGACTCGACGATGAGCGCGAGCCCCGGTCCCATGGCCTCGAGCCACGGTCGCACCAGCGAATGCGCCCGATCGAGCCACGCGTCGGCGCCGGCGAGGTCAGTCGCCAGGATGATCCGAAGGCCGCCGTCGGCCTCCTCGACGAGCTGATCGGACCCGCGCAGTCCGGTCCTGAGGGCGGCCGCCGTCGCCCGAACGACCCGCGGCGGTGCGCTGGCACCCAGCGACAGGACCAGCTCGGTCACGCGGACATCGCCGACCGCGGCCTGCGCGCCCCGCTGCCGTCTTCGAGGCGGCCGGGACCCGCCGCCGCCGGGCTCGCCGAGGAAGGTTGCGATGGCCCGTCCCGTCCGTTCCGGATCGTCGTCCTGTCGCGGCATCGTGAAGCGACGCGGGCGGCCGTCGGAGCCGGCTCGGTCGAGAGGCGCTGGTCGGTCCCCGCCGGGCGGCTCGTGCGCGGTCGCGTCGAGGACTTCCCCGAGCGGCACCCGAGGCACCGCCGCAGATGGCGAGGAACGAGGTGCTTCGGGGGTCCGGCGGGTGGTCAGCGGAGCGGACCCGGCGGCGTCTTGCAGCGGCCGATCTGCATCGTCCACGTCCGGCGTGCGCACCGGCTCGCCGGGTGCCGCAACCGCGCCGGAGTCCGTGGGTGCGGACAACCCGGCTGCCTCCGCGAACCGCCGCTGGGCCGCCAGCACACGCTCGTCGGGAACGATCGGCGGCCGCTTGCGCCGTGGCGCTGGCTCACGCGGTCCACCGGCGCCTCGCCCCGACGCCGCGGATGCTCGGACATGTCCGATCGCCACGACGAGCCCCAGCAGGCTCAGGTTCAGGAGCACGCCGGACACCAGCAGCAGAAGGAGACTGTCGCGTGGCACTCGAACGTCCGTACGGGAGGAGGGCGAGGCGGTTCCCGCCCGCGTCGGCTGCATTGTACGGGGACCGTCGCGGGCGGACGGCGGCGCGCTCGCGGTCAGCTGATCCGCGCGAAGTCCGCCGTTCCGCGCTTGACGAAACGGCCGTGGCCCTTCCGCCCGGTGAACTCGCCGTCCCTCACGATCACGGAGCCGCGCGACAGCACGACCTGTGACGCGCCTCGGACCTCGCGACCCTCGTAGCACGAGTAGTCGACGTCCATGTGGTGCGTCGTCGCGGAGATGGTGCGCGTTCGGTTTGGGTCGTAGATGACGAGGTCCGCGTCCGCGCCGACCGCGACCACACCCTTGCGCGGGTACATCCCGAACAGCTTCGCCGGCGCCGTCGAGACGACCTCCACCCACCGCTCGCGACTCATCCGGCCGGCGACGACGCCGCCGTCGTGGAGGAGGTCGACCCGATCCTCGACGCCCGGCAGGCCGTTAGGGACCTTGCGGAAGTCGCCACGCCCGAGCTCCTTCTGACCCTCGAAGTCGAACGGGCAGTGATCCGTCGAGACGACCTGCAGGTCGTCCTTGATGAGGCCCCGCCACCCTCAGCATCTTCCTGCTGAGCCTGCTCGTCGGCCTCGGGCGGGACGCCGCGGCCGGCGGGGATGCGGCGCGCCGTCGCGGGATCATCGACGCGTTCCGTCGCGGGCGGGACAGGTGCGCTCAGCGGGTTCCTGGTCTGGGGCGGCGCGCTCGCGGTCAGCTCGGATCCGCGCGAAGTCCGCGGTTCCGCGCTTGACGAAACGGCCGTGGCCCTTCCGCCCGGTGAACTCGCCGTCCCTGGCGCGCGCACGGGAGATCACGGAGCCGCGCGACAGCACGACCTGGGACGCGCCTCGGACCTCGCGACCCTCGTAGCACGAGTAGTCGACGTCCATGTGGTGCGTCGTCGCGGAGATGGTGCGCGTTCGGTTCGCGGTCGTAGATGACGAGGTCCGCGTCCGCGCCGACCGCGACCACACCCTTGCGCGGGTACATCCCGAACAGCTTCGCCGGCGCGGTCGAGATCACATCCACCCACCGTCCCCCGCGACTCATCCGGCCGGCGACGACGCCGCCGTCGTGGAGGAGGTCGACCCGATCCTCGACGCCCGGCAGGCCGTTCGGGACCTTGCGGAAGTCGCCGCGCCCGAGCTCCTTCGATGAGCACCCTCGAAGTCGAACGGGCAGTGATCCGTCGAGACGACCTGCAGGTCGTCCTTGAGGAGGCCCCGCCAGGCCGCCGCGAACTGCCGGAGGTCGACGCCGTCGAGCCGGCCGTGGCACGTGCCGGAGGTGTGGAACGCGCTCGAGCGCAATCGCGGCCGGGCCTACTGCGTTGCCTTCACCGCGATGGTCGGGATGAACCTGTTCCGCCAGGCGGTCGACCTGACGAAGTCCGGCCAGACCGCCGCGAGCACGAAGTTCGAGGTGCCGAAGAAGGGCACGCGCCTCGGCGTCGGGTTCTGGGGGGCGGGTCGCGGCTACCTGTCCCACCACCTCGTGCTGGACGACGGCGTCGTCACGAACTACCAGATCATCACGCCGTCGACGATCAACGCGTCCCCCCGCGATCCGTGGGGAAGGCCCGGCAAGTACGAGGAGGCGGTGATGAACACGCCGATCCTCGAGTCGAGCGGGGACGGCAAGTTCGTGGGCATCGACGTCCTCCGGGCGATCCGCTCGTTCGATCCGTGCATGCCGTGCACGACCCACATTCACAGCGACCAGGGCGTCGTGACCCGAGAGGTCAACACCTGCGCCTGCGGCGTCTGACAGGTGATCCTGCTGGCGGGTGTTGGCTACTCAGATCTGCGGGACCTCTCGTTCGGGCCGCGTCTCGTCGACCGCATGCGCCGGGAGACGTGGCCGCCGGGCGTCGAGGTCCAGGACCTGAGCTACGGTCCGCTCGCCGTCGTCCAGTGGCTGCAGGACGAGCCGGGCCGGTTCAGCCGCGTGATCCTGGCCGGCGCGGTCGAGCGCGGGCGGACCCCGGGCGCCCTCGCCCCCTACGCCTGGGTCCCGCGCGAGCTGACGCCCGACGCCGTCCAGGAGCGCGTGGCCGAGGCGGTCACCGGGGTGATCGGGCTCGAGAACCTGCTGATCATCGGGCAGTGGTTCGGTGTCCTGCCGGCGGACACGTGGGTCATCGAGCTCGAGCCGGTCGAGACCGACTGGGGATCGGATCCCAGCGCGACCGGTGCCGCCCGCATGGACGAAGCGATGGCATGGATTCGCGAGACGCTCCACACCGACGCGTCCGGCGGACGGAACGGCCGCGGCGCGCATCCCGTCGAAGCCGGCGGATGACGGTCGACGCCATCAGCGACCGCGCGGCGGCCGGGCCCGGCCGGTCGTCCCCGGCCGCCCTCCGTCCGGACTCTGACACCGCCCTGGCCGCGCTTCGTTGCCGTGACGACATCCTGCAGGCCCTGTTCTGGCTCCGCGGCGAGGGGTTCGGCGACGATGCGGACGAGGCCGCGATCGCACGCCTGGTGATCGTCGATTCGGCCGTCGTTCGCGCGCAGCTCGAGGCGCTCGTGGCCGAGGGCCTGCTCGAATCGGCGGGTTCGCGCTACCGGCTGACGGCCCGCGGCGCTCACGAGGGCGGTCGTCGCTTCGCCGACGACTTCGCTGACCTCCAGCTGACAGCCCACGGCGAGTGCCCGCCCGACTGCCCGCACTGCGAGGCGGTCGAGCGCGACGGCTGCTCGCATTGCCTGACCGGCCGAATCGACGAGCCGTGACCGCCGTCGGCCAGCCGCTTCCGGTCCTCGGCGCGGTACGCACGCGAGCGCCGGCAGCCGCGCCACGGCCCGGGGAGTCGGCGCCGGCGGAGACGCATCCTGACCCCCATGGCCACGCTGACGCCGGAATGTCGCCGGGCGCCGGAGCACCGGGCGACGCCGTCATCGCGGAGTACGAGGCGCTCCAGCGGGCCGTGGCCGCGGGGCTCGAGCGGCTGGAGGGGCTGTCCACGCACCACGGGCGGGACGAGGCCTTCGCGCTGCTCGACGCCGTCGACGGCCTGCATCGCCACGCCCTCCAACGCCTCCTCGGCGTGCTCGACACCGTGGGTGGAGCCGGCCTCATCGGTCGCGTCGCGGGCGACCCGATCGTGCGCTCCCTGCTCGACCTGTACGACCTGCTGCCGGCCGACCCGCGGGCCGAGGTCGACGCCGCGCTTCGCGAGGCCCATCCGTACCTCGAGTCGCACGGGGGGCACCTCGAGGTCGTCGGGATCGACGACGGCCGAGTGAGGGTCCATCTGTCGGGCTCGTGCGAAACCTGCCCCGGGTCGTCGGTCACGCTGCGGCGGGTCGTGGAGCGCGCCCTGCAGGAGCAGGTCCCCTGGTTCCGGGAGCTGCTCGTGGAGGATCCGCCGCCGCCCTTCACTCCCGAGACGCCGGCCGCCGAGGCCGATGCAGCGGCGCCCGGTCGCCGGCCGCTGCGACGCCCGCGCTGGGTCTCGGTTGCGCGTCTCGGGGAGCTGGCGCCCGAGGCGGTAAGGGTGGTCCGACCGGAGGGCGTGGCGCTCGTCCTCGTCGCCCACGGCGGCGAGATCCTCGCGTACGCCGACGGGTGTCCCCCCGCGACCCCGCTCACGCTGGCGCTCGCGACCCTCGACGGATCCGACCTGGTGTGCCCGTGGCACGGCTGTCGCTACGACGTGCGGACGGGCCGTCGCTCTACCGGTGACGGCCGCCTGGCGGTCTACCCTGTCGCCGTGCGCGGCGACGACGTGCTGATCGCTCTGGGCACCGAGGAGGTCCCGGTCGGATGACGGTCCGAATTCTCGTCGCCGGCGTCGGGAACGACCTGCTGCGCGACGACGGGTTCGGCATCGTGGCGCTCCGTCGGCTGGCGGAGTGCGGCGTGCCGCCGGGCGTCGACCTCGTCGAATCGGGGATCGCCGGGATCGCCCTCGTCCAGGAGCTGGTCGCAGGCTACGACGCGCTGATCATCCTCGACGCGGCGGAGCTCGGAGCGGCGCCCGGAACCCGCCGCCTCTTGGCCGTCGAGGTCCCGGACCCGGCCGCGCTGGCCGAGGAAGATCGACGGGCGCTGCTGGCGGACATGCACCTCGCGGTCCCGTCGCTGGCGCTCATCCTCGCTTGCGCGCTCGACGCCCTGCCGCCCCGCGTGTTCATCCTCGGCTGTCAGCCGGGCGACACCGGGCTCGGCCTCGGCCTCACGCCACCGGTCGCCACCGCGGCGCAGGCAGCGGTCGAGCAGGTGCTCGACCTGGTCGGGTCGCTCGCGGCGTCGGGCCGGCCGGCCACGGCCGCCGAGGCGGTGGCCTGACATGTGCCGCGCGGAACCGCGCCGCGTCCTCGCGGTCGACGGCGGGCGCCTCCAGGTGCTGTTCGACGGCTCGCCGACGTGGGTCGGAGACGGCGGAATGGACGGGCTCGCGGAGGGTGACTACGTCGTGGTCTACGCCGGCCATGCGGTGGAGCGGATGGACGGCGACGAGGCCGAGGACATCATCCGCTTCAACGACGAGCTCGAGGCAATGCTGGAGTCGGCCAGCAGGTGACGCTCGTTGCGCCGACCGGCCGGGCCTTCGCCGGTTCCCTTCGCTTCATCCGCTACGGGTTCATGCCCAACCGCCTCCGGTACTGCGGCCCGGACGACAACCGGACGCTGTTCGAGTACGCCGTCGCGCGAACCGTGGATCCCGGCGTGATCCCGCTGCTCCGGCAGTTCAGCGGCGCGATGCCCTATCTCACGCTGATCGCCCGCGCCAACGGCATCGCCGACCCCTTCGACGAGCGCGTCGTCGAGGCGTACTGGATCGGGAACGACCTGCTCGACGCGGTCGAGGTCCGCCAGCTTTACGACCACCTGGCTGAGCGATTCGGGGGTCAGCTTCGTGGCCGCGCTCGCGACTGGGTCCTGAGCAAGGCACCGGCGGGCGCACTCCCGCACCACAGCTTCCACGTCCTGGACGTGTACCGCGTCGTCGGCGAGCGTGGTGACTCGCTCGAGACGATGGACAGCTGCCGGGTCAGTTGGGGCCGGGTCGCGGCGGTCGAGGGTCCCACGCTTCGCGTCGAGCGCCAGCCCGTCGCGCTCGTCGCGGGCAAGCTGTCGCTGATGCCGGCGGTCGACGTCCAGGTTGCCCGGCAGGTCGACGGGCGTGGTTTCGCGGACGCCGCCGATGTCGGGGACTGGGTGTCGATCCACTGGGGATGGGCGTGCGAGCGGTTGCGGGACGACCAGCGCGCCGCCCTTGCGCGGTACACGGCGCACCACCTCGCGATCGCCAACCAGACGCTTTGACCAGGCGGGGGTCAGGCGTCGAGCGGGTTGGCCTCCGACGGGAACCCGTCCTCCGGCAGGAGCACGTCACGCGCGGGGCGACGCCGCGGTTCCGACGGTCGCCCGGCGGACGCCGTCGCGTCGATCGCGGATCCTTCCTGCAGCACCTCGTAGCGCTCGAGGTAGGCCGACACGACGTTGCGCGTCTCGCTCAGCCCGGCCGCCGCTTCGTGGAGCGACTGCCGGCCGCCGGGCGTCAGCCGGTAGACGCGACGAGCCGGTCCGGCTCGCGAGGTCTCCCAGTGCGAGGCGACAAGTCGCTCGCGCTCCATCTGACGAAGGCCCGGTAGAGCCCGCCGGGATCGCTGACGAACAATCCGAGACGCGACAGCCGCTCGAGGAGGTCGTAGCCGTGACTCGGCTGCTCCCCGATCAGGAGCAGCAGGCAGAACCTCGGGAACTGCCGGGGCAGGGCGGCCGCGCTCTCGATTCCGCGACCGGCGTCCGATCGCTCACGACAGCGTCGCTCGCGAGCGCCCGGCGAGGCACGCCTCCGCCTCGCGCCGGGAGGCGGCGCACCAGCAGGAGACGCCGCACGCACCATGAGCAGGTCTCGTCCAGTCCTCGAACTCCTCCGCGAAGATCCGGCCACCCTCGGCGCGACCCCGAATGGAGAGCCGGTAGGCAAACGCGGAACGCTCGAGATAGCCGTCGTCCACCAGCTCCTCGAGATGCGCGGCCGCAACCGCCGGAGCGACGCCCATGAACCGGACGAGCGTCGAGATGCCGACGAGCTCGCCGAAGCCCTCGCCCTCGATCCAGAAGGCGAGCTGAAGGATCTCGTCGCGCCAGAACAGGCGGCGCAGCTCCTCGCTGCGCGGCTCATCCACGTCGCTCACGGCAGGACCTCGAGCAGCAGCAGGGCCGGGTTGGTCGCCGGATCCCGCCCCGAGCGTACCGGGAGCCGCTGGCGCGGACAAGGCGTCGGCACGGGTGCGACCGACGAGGGGACTGCGGCGCCCCGGTCCGGCCGCCCGAGGTCGAGCAGGGCCGGCGCGGACCGGTCCACGAGGCGCGTTGCCCGGTGGCTGGCCGCCGCCCTGGTCGTTGCGGTCGCGCTCGGCGCCTGCTCCGGCGCGGGTGTGCCGGGGGTTCGATCGGCTGCTCCCGCGACCACCATTCGCCTCTATACGACCGTCCAGGCGCCGACGGTGGATGCCGTCGTGGCGGCGCTGGCTCGGTCGAACCCGGAGATCGGCGTCGACGTCTTCCGGGCGCCGACCGGTGAGGTCGCGGCCCGCATCGCGGCCGAGGAGCGCGAGGGCGGCATCCGCGCCGACGTCCTGTGGCTGAGCGATCCGCTCTCGATGGAGTCGTACGCCTCCCGGGACCTGCTGCGCGCCTGGTCCCCATCCGGCGCCGCCGCCATCGACCCAGCATACGTCGCGGACACGTACTGGGGCACGCGGATCCTCAACATGGTCATCGTGACCGGAAGCGACGTCGAACCGCGACCGTCGTCGTGGGAGGACCTGACGAACGAGCGGTACCGGGACATGGTCGCCATCCCAGACCCGGCGTTCGCCGGATCCGCGTTCGGCGCGCTCGGCTACTTCGCCCTGGAGCCGGACTACGGGTTCGACTTCTTTCGGCGCCTGAAGGCCAACGGCGCCGTCCAGGTCAAGGCGCCGGACGAGGTGACGACGGGTGTCGCCGAGGGGCGGTTCAAGGCGGGCATGACGCTCGACTTCTCGGCCCGCCAGGCGGCCGGCAAGGGCTCGCCCGTGGAGCTCGTCTGGCCGGAGTCGGGGTCGATCGCGATCTTCAGCCCGATCGCCGTCGTCGCCGCCACCCAGCGCGCAGGGGCGGCCGAAGCCTTCGTCGAGCTGGTCCTGTCGCCCGAGGGCCAGGCCGCGATCACCGCCACGGGCTGGCAGCCGGTCCTCGAGGGCGCCGGCGGCCCTGGCACCCGAGGGTCGGCAGGTCCGCCCCGACTGGTCCGCGGCCGTCGGCCGGCAGGAGGAACTGCTTGCGGACTACCGCTCGATCTTCGGTCCCTGAGCAGGGCCCGTGACGGATCGGCGCGCGACCGCCGTCCTCGTCGCGGCGACAGCCGCCGTGGCCGCAGCGCTGATCGGGCTCCCGCTCGCCCGCCTGGCGCTCGTGGCCACGGACGGCGGACCGGTGGCCATCGTCGGCGCCCTCGGCGGACCCGCGGCCGTGACGGCCGTCGTGAACACGCTCTGGACGTCCGGCCTGGTATCCGCGATCGCCGTCCTGGCGGGGACGGGCGCGGCGATCTTCACCGAGCGCGCCGCGGGGTCGCGACGGCATGCCCTCCGTGCCGCGGTCCTCGCCCCCCTCCTCCTGCCGCCGTTCGTGCTCGCCCAGGCGTGGGCGCGCGCGTGGGGGCCGCGCGGTCTGTCGGATCAGCTGCTCGGCGTCGACCTTCCTGGCTCTACGGTCCGGGCGGCGTCGTCGTCGTGCTCGCAGTCGCGGCCACGCCGCTCACCTATCTCGTGATCGCAGCGGCGCTCGCCAGCCGGGTGGAGCCGGAGCTTGAGCTGGCCGCCCGGGCGAGCGGCGCCGGGCGCTGGACCGTGCTCGCCACGGTCACCCTGCCGCTCCTGCGGCGCGCGGTCCTCGCCGCGACGATTGTCGCCTTCGTGTTCGCCGCCAACGCGTTCGGCGTTCCCGCGGTGCTCGGGACGCCCGTCGGATCCTCACGATCACGACCCGTCTCTACCAGGACCTCGCCTTCTCGGCGGAGCCCTCGCCTTCGCTCGCGCGGCCGTCCTGGCGGCGGCGCTCGTGCTCCTCGCTTTGGTCGTCGTCGCCGCCGCGGATGCGCTGGGACACCGGGCGGGGGCGACTCGGTCCGGGCTGCCGTCGACGGGCCGCGTCGGCGCGCGGGGCGGCGGCGTCGGGGTTGCGTTGCTCGTCGGGGTCGTGACGCTCACCACCGTCGTCCCGTTCGTCGCGCTCCTGCTCACCGCGCTGACCCGGGCCGTCGGCCTGCCCCCCGTGCCGGAGCACTGGACGCTGGCGAACTTCGCGATGGCGGTCGATGGCCCGTTCGGCGAGGCGCTCGCCCGGACCGTCGTGCTGGGGACAGTGACGGCATCGCTGGTCCTCGTCCTGGGCGCGGTTGCTGCGGTTGCGGCGCGCTCCCGCGCCCGGGCGCTCGGCACGGCGATCACGCTGGGGTTTGCTGTCCCGGGGTCCGCGCTCGCCGTGGCCGTCCTGCTGGCGTACGGGGGTCCACTCCGCGATACCCTGGCGCTCATCCTCGTCGCGTACCTTGCGAAGTTCTGGGCGCTCGGGCACCGCCAGCTCAGCGGTTCGCTCGACCGTCTGGCACCGGACCTCGTGCGGGCTGCGCGGGCGAGCGGGGCCGGCCCGGTCGACGCGCTCGCCACCGTCGTCGCGCCGATCCTTGCGCCGTCGGTCGTGGCCGCCTGGGCGATCGTGTTCGTCTTCGCGCTCCACGAGCTGACGATGTCGAGCCTCCTGTACGGGCCCGGCACCGCCACGCTGGCCGTCGTGGTCCTGGGCGTGCAGCAGCTCGGCGACCCGACGGTCAGCGCTGCGCTCTCGGTCCTCCTGACGGCGATCGTGGTGGCCGGGACGATCCCGCTGCTGCTGGTGCGGCGCGCCGCGGTCCGGCCCGGCCCTGTGACCCCGGCGGGATGACCGCCGGCGGCGAGCCCGACCCGGGGCGCGCGCCCGCGGTCGCGGTCGACGGGCTGACGGTGCGCTACGACGGCGCGCCGGTCGTCGATGGCGTCAGCCTGACGGTCGCTCACGGCCAGGTCGTTGCGCTGCTCGGGCCGTCGGGATCGGGCAAGACGACGCTGCTGTCGGCGATTGCCGGCTTCCTCGCGGTGGACGCGGGCGAGATCCGGATCGGCGGCGAACTCGTCGCGGGGGCGGGGGTGCACCGGCCGCCGGAGCGTCGGGCGTGCGGCGTCGTGTTCCAGAGCTATGCGCTCTGGCCGCATCTGCGCGTCGCCGAGATCGTCGCCTACCCGTTACGCCGCGCGGGCATCGGTCGCGACCAGGCCGCCGCCCGAGCGATGGAGCTGCTGGGGCGGCTCGGGATCGCGCACCTCGCCGCACGGCGGCCGACCGAGCTATCCGGCGGCGAGCAGCAGCGCGTCGCCCTCGGCCGGGCGCTCGCCCGGGACCCGCGTCTCTACCTGTTCGACGAGCCGACGGCGCACCTCGACGCGCCGCTCCGTGCCCGGCTCCAGGCGGAGCTCGCCGAGCACCGCCGGAGGAGCGGTGCCGCGGCCCTCTACGCGACCCACGACACCGCCGAGGCGCTTGCGCTGGCCGACCGGGTCGCGCTCCTCCGCGCCGGCCGGATCGTGCAGGTCGGCACGCCGCAGGCCGTGTACGAACGCCCCGTCGATCGCCGGGCGGCGGAGCTGACTGGACCCGCGGCGGTCGTCGATCTCGCCGTCGTCGCCCCGGCCACCGACCGCTCGATCCTCGCGCTGGGCGGAGTCCGGGTCGACGTTGCGCTCGGAGGCGAACGGCCGCCGGCCGCCGGGCCAGTCCAGGTGCTCGTGCGGCCGGACTGGGTGTCGCTCGGCGGTCCGCTGCGCGGCCAGGTCGAGCTCGTCGCGTTTCGCGGTCCGCATACCGACGTCCACCTCGCGACCGCCGGGGGGACCATCGGAATCCGGATCCCCGGTCCACCGACCGTCGCGCCGGGCGCGTGGGTCGGCTGGTCGCTCGAGCGGGCGTGGCTCCTCCCCGCGGCGGGGCCGCCCAGCGCCGGCTCCGCCCGGTGATACGGGGTCTGTCCCCTACCGCCCGGCGGCCACGTCCGCGAGCGCCGGGATGATCTCCCGACCGTAGGCCTCGAGGACCTGCTCCTCGTCGCCGTTCATCAGGTAGATGTTGAACTGGTCGACCCCCGCGTCGGCGAGCTCGCGGAGCTTCGCCACGTGGTCCTCCACGGATCCGAGCACGCAGAACCGGTCGGTCACCTCGTCGCCGACGAACTCGGCATTCGAGGAGCCGACCTCGGCGTGATGCAGGTAGTCGTAGCCGGTGCGATCGCGGATGTAGCCCGTCAGCGACTCGGGCAGCTGGTCCCGCGGGTACCTGTTCACCAGATCGACGACGTGGTTGCTGACCAGGGCCGGGAACCAGCGCGTGCGCTCGCGGCACGGCTCGAGGTCGCCGACGTGCGCCGGCGCCGCGGCCTGGACCTTGACCGTCCCCGCCGGCCGCCCGGCGGAGGCCTCGGCGTCGCGGACTTGGCCCACGAACCACCGGATCAGGTCCGGGTCGGCCAGCTGGAGGATCACCCCGTCGGCCACCCGCCCGGTCATCGCGAGCGCCATCGGTCCGTAGCCCGCCACCCAGACCGGCAGCGTCCAGCTCCCCGTCCACGGCAGGCTCAGGTCGGCGCCATCGTACGCCACCGTCCGGCCCTCGACGAGGCCCTTGATCGCGATGATCGCCTCCTCGAGCGTGGTGAGCGTCGTGGGCGGCTTGCCCAGCACCCGCCGCGCCGAGTCCCCGCGCCCGATGCCGAGGTCCATGCGGCCGCCGGACAGCTCGTCAAGCACGGCCAGGAGCGAAGCGGTGACGGACGGTTCCCTCGTGGCGGGGTTCGTCACGCAGGTGCCGAGGCGCATCCGCTCGGTCGCCTGCGCCATCAGCGTCAGCAGCGGGTACGGATCGCGCCAGAGCACGTGGGAGTCGAACACCCAGCCGTAGTCGAACCCCGCCGCCTCGGCCCGGCGCGTCAGGTCGAGCGTCCGCTCGACCGTGTGGTCCGGCTTCAGCGTGAACCCGAACTGCATCCCGCGCGACCCCTCCCAGAGCGGACGAAGCAGAGAGGGTACACCGCCTCGCGGCCGTCGGGCCGCGCGGCGGCCAGGAAGGCGGCCGCGGTTCTCGGCGCTCGTCACGCGCGGTCAAACCGAATCCGATGCAGCGGCGTCAACGGGTGCCGGCCCCGGCGCGCCCGGCCGACTGATCGCTACAGCGGCCTGATCCCCGTCGTCCTGGAGCGATGCCGCGAGGACGATCTCCGCGGCGGTGCAGCCGACGAGGAGCTTGATCTCCACGTCTCGCTTCACGCCGTCGACACAACACAGCACGGCAGTGACGACCGCATCGGGCAGCGTTCCGCGCCACACATCGATGCCCGCGCCGTCGCCTGATGTCGTCCCGTCGAGGTACCCGTAGTCGAGCGGATATGTGAAGTCCGGATAGCGCGGGTGCGCGCTGCCTCGCGGTCGGTCGACGACGATCGCGTGCCTGCGAACGAGGTCGTCCAGCGTCTGCCAGAAGCGCGCGTCCTGCCTCCGACGTCCCCGCCCTGCGATGGCCGCGCTGTGCCGACGCGGCCCAGGAACGTCGCCGCGGCGCGGCACCGCAGTGCGCCGCATCGGCCCCTGCTCCGGGCCTGCTCGGGCTGTGCTCAGGGCCTGACGAGATCGTCGTACGCGTCCGGGCGCCGGTCCCGGTAGAACTGCCACGTCTGGCGGACCTCCGTCACCTTGTCGAGGTCCATGTCCCGCACGATCAGCTCCTCGTCGTAGGCGCTGCCCAGGTCACCGACGAACTGGCCGCGCGGGTCGACGAAGTACGACTGCCCGTAGAAGTCGTCGTCGCCCAGCTCCTTCTCGATCCCGACCCGGTTGATCGTGCCGACGAAGTACCCGTTCGCCACCGCATGGCTGACCTGCTCGACCCGCCACAGGTATTCCGACAGGCCGCGTGACGTGGCGCTCGGGATGAACACCATCTCCGCGCCGTTGAGCCCGAGCGCTCGGGCGCCCTCCGGGAAGTGCCGGTCGTAGCAGATGTACACGCCGACCTTGCCGACCGCGGTATCGAACACGGGATAGCCCAGGTTCCCGGGACGGAAGTAGAACTTCTCCCAGAAGCCCTTGACCTGCGGGATGTGGGTCTTGCGGTACTTGCCGAGGTACTGACCGTCGGCGTCGATCACGGCGGCCGTGTTGTAGTAGAGCCCCGACGCCCGGCCGTCCTCCTCGTACATCGGCACGACGAGCACCATCCCGGTCTGCTTCGCCAGGTCCTGCATCCGCCTCGTGGTCGGTCCGTCCGGGATCAGCTCCGTGTAGCTGTAGTACTTCGGGTCCTGGACCTGGCAGAAGTAGGGGCCGTAGAACAGCTCCTGGAAGAGCATCACCTGCGCACCCTGCTTCGCCGCCTCGTGCGCATACCGCTCGTGCTTCTGGATCATCGTTTCCTTGTCGCCGGTCCAGGTGGCCTGGAGGAGCGCGCCTCGGACGATGCGCGGCATGTTGCGGCCCTCCTCGAGTGCGTCGGGTGCCTGCGGAGAGCGAGAGGGTACACCGAGGCTTGTCCGGTTCGCGGACCCGGCATAGCCCGGGCGGACGTCCACGTCCGTCCGGCCCGCATTGCAAGGGGACTGGCAGCCACGCCGCCGGTCCGTGCGTTCCCGGCGCCGACGCCGAGAATCGAGACTCCGGGCGTGTCCACCCCGAGCCTTCCGCCTGCCGTTGCGCAGGCGAGTGACGCAGCCGCGCGCGTCGCGGACCAGAGCACCGTCGCGGAGCCCGTCGCGCAGGAGCGCGGACGCGTCGCGAACACCGTGATCCTCGCCGGCCTGGTGGGCTTCGGCGGGATCTTCCTGCTCGTCAAAGCCGGGCGGAGCGCGGCCATCGACCTGGCACTGATGGTCAGGCTCCAGCGGCTCTCGAACCCGGTGTTCGACCGGCTGATGGCGCTCGCGTCGTGGCCCGGCTTCCCGCCGCAGAGCCGGATCTTTCCCCCGCTGCTCATCGCCGGGATGTGGTTCGCGCGACTCCGGACCGAGGCCTTCTTCCAGCTTCTCGGCTGGTGCACCGGCGGCATCTCGACCGTCCTGAAGGGGGCCATGAGGCGGCCTCGGCCGGCGGGCGTCGATCTCCGCATCGTGACCGCGCCACTCGGCGGGTCGAGCTTTCCCAGCGGCCACGTCATCACCTACGTCGGGACCTACGGGTACCTGGCCTACCTGGCGCACACGAAGCTGCGGCGGCGCGCCGGACGGCGCCCGATCGTTGCCGGGCTCGTCGCGCTCCTGGCACTGGTCGGCCCGAGCCGGATCTACCAGGGTCACCACTGGCCGAGCGACGTCACGGCTTCGTACCTCCTCGGGACCAGCTACCTCATCGGGCTCACGACCCTGTACCGCCGGGTGAAGGCGCGGCAACGGCGCCCGCCGGAGTCAGCTGTCGGATGACGCCGCCGGAGGACGCGCGGGACGTCACCACCGCCCCGTCCGCGACCGCTGCTCCCGGCCGTCCGGCGGCCGGCCGGTGGACCCGCGTGCGGGTCATCTGGAACGCGAACGCGGGGTCGAAGGGCGGCATCTCGACGAACAGCGCGACCGAGGATGAGCTGCGCGACCTGCTCGGTCGGCACGGCCTTGGCGGCGAAGTCCACGCCACGGCCTCCGCCGGCGAGGCGCGCGAGCTCGCCGCGCACGCCGCCCGTGACGGCTACGACCTCGTGATCGCGGCCGGTGGTGACGGCACGATCGGCCTCGTCGCGGGCGAGCTGCTCGGCAGCCCGACCGCCCTCGGGATGCTTCCGCTCGGGAGCGTCATGAACATCGCCCGGAGCCTCGGTGTGCCCCGGGAGCGCGAGGCGGCGGCGGAGGTGATCCGGGACGGGGAGGTGCGGGCCATCGACGTCGGTCAGGCGCGCGCCCGGCCCTTCTACGAGGCCGGCTCGGTCGGGATGAACGCCGCGATGTTCCGGGAGGCCCAGCGCTTCGACCGGGGCGACTGGCTGTCCATCGTCCGGACGCTGTGGGTCGCCCTCCGCTATCGGCCGGCGCGCATGGAGATCCGGCTCGACGATCGCGTCGTGCGGACCCGTGCGCTCATGGTCACCGTTGCCTACGGTCCGTACACCGGCATGGCGATGACGGTTGCGCCCGACGCCCAGCTGGACGACGGACGCTTCGACGTCGTCGTCTTCCGTCGGTTCTCGAAGCTGCGCCTGTTTCGCCACCTTGCGGCGATCGCCTTCGGACGCCGCCGCCCGACACCGGAGGTCGCGACGTACCGTTCGCGCACCGTCCGCGTCACGAGCCGGCGTCCACTGCCGTGCCGCGCCGATGCGCATGACCTGGGCACGACGCCGGTGCAGTTCAGCGTGCGGCCGGGGGCACTGCGCGTCGTGCTTCCGCGGGGCGCAGAGCAGGCTGCGCTGGCGCGGTCGGCTCCATCGGGGGACCTAGTTTCGTAACCGAAACGCGGCATGAGACGGTTACTGGTCGGCCTTCTGCCCACGGGCCGTTGCCCCGTGGCCTCGCTGTAATGGGCATGTCAGGGCCGCGGTACAAGGCCGCGTGCTGGTGTGACCGAGCAGGCACCACGATCAGGGCCTGTCCTCGTGTGCCGTGCGAGGGACGCCACATCGCAATCGCGAACCGGCCGGGCCACGGCACCGGCGTGACACAGCCAGGAGGCGACGAATGACGACGGCCATGGGAGGCGACGCGAGCCAGGAGCTCAACGGCGGCACCCAACAGGGTGAGCGTCTGCAGGGCGCGGCCAGCGGTCTGGTCGACCAGGCGACGCGGACCGCCGAGGCGCAGGCGTCGACCACGATGACGAAGGCGGGCGACGCGCTCGAGCAGGTCGCCCAGGCGATTCGTGATGCCGGCAACGGACTGCGAGAGCAGCAGCCTCAGATCGCCGGCGTCGCCGACACTGCCGCGCAGCAGGTCGAAGGCGTCTCCTCGTACCTCCGCGAGCATGACGCCCGGGAAGTCGTGAACAGTGCGCAGCAGTGGGCACGGCAGCAGCCGGCGCTCGTGGTCGGTGGCGGCCTGGCCCTCGGGCTTCTCGTCGGGCGGTTCCTGAAGAGCGGCGCAAGCCAGGGCGGCCAGGGCGGCGGCACGACGGATGCCTATGGCACGGCGGGCTACGCCAGCGCCTACGGAACCGGCTACGGCGACACCGGCTACGGAACCGCCACCGGCGGCTACGCCGACGCGACCGGGTACGCCTCGACCGGCGGGACGGGCGCCTACGGCAGCACGGGCTACGGAGCTGACGCGACGCTCGGCACCGCGGGTGTCGGTGTCGCAGCGACCAGCACGCTCGGCGACACCGGGAGCGCCTACGACACGGGCGGCACCGGCCTGGCAGACGATGACTTCGGCGCCGGAGGCAGCACGCTCACCGGCGACATGGCGGGCACCGCCAGGGAGTCGGACATCGGCGACGAGCTCGGTACGACCGACAGTCTCGCGGGTCGGACAGACGACGTTCTCGGCGACGAGGGCCTGAGCGGCTCCGACGCCGACCGCCGGGGCTGATCGATGGACGACCAGCGGGACGACCGGTCGCTCGGGCAGCTGTTCGGCGACCTGTCGCGTCAGTTCGGCACGCTCGTGAACAAGGAGATCGAGCTCGCCAAGACCGAGATGACGACGCGCATCACGACGGTCGGCCGTGATGCCGTGCAGATCGGCGCCGGCGGCGCGCTGGCCTATGCGGCGCTGCTGACGGCGCTCATCGCCGTGGGCCTGCTGCTGATCGAGCTCGGCATCGCGCCGTGGCTCGCCTTCCTGCTGGTCGCGATCATCGTCGGCGCCATTGCCGCGGTGCTGATCCAGCGCGGGCGGGCCGAGCTCCAGAAGACCAACCTGGCGCCCACCAAGACGATCGAAACCTTGAAGGAGGACGCCGAATGGGCGAAGGAGCAGGTCAAGTGACCAGCTGGGAGGATCGCCCGACCGGCGACGAGCTCACGGCTGCCGAGACTCCCACGGGTGACGCCGACGTCGATCAGCTCGTGACCGAGATCGAGGTCACGCGCGTGGAGATGAGCTCCACCGTGGAGCAGATCGGCGACCGGCTCGACCCGAAGAACATCATGGCGGACGCGAAGGAGACGGTGCGTGAGGCAACGGTAGGAAAGGTGGAACAGATGGCCAACACCGCCGGAGAGATGGTCAGCAACGCGGGCCAGACGGCCCAGGAGGCCGGCACCGGGCTGGTCCAGACGATCAAGAAGAACCCGCTCCCGGCCGCCATGGCCGGGATCGGCCTCGGCTGGCTGGCGATGTCCGCACGCTCCAACCAGAGCAAGGGCGGCTCGGGCGCGCGGGTGACGCAGGCTCACTACGCCGGCGATCAGTACGCGACCGGCCAGTACGCCGGCGATCAGTACGCGACCGGCCAGTACGGCGGCGGCCAGTACGGTGGCGCATGGGACACGAGCAGCATGGGCAGCTCGGGCGGCCAGGGCGCCGGCCAGCAGGTCGGCGACAAGCTCGGCCAGGTGGGTGACACGGCAGGCCAGGTGGTCGGCAATGTCCAGCAGACGGCGGGCCAGGTGGTTGGCCAGGTCGGTGACACGGCCGGTCAGGTCGTCGGCACCGTCGGCCAGACCGCCGGCCAGGTCGCGAACCAGGTCGGCCAGACGGCGACCCAGGGTGCGCAGCAGGTCCAGTCGGTCGCGCGCCAGGTCGGCGACAATGCCGGACGGATGTTCCAGGAGAACCCGATCGCAGTCGGCGCGGTCGCGGTCGCTCTCGGGACGGCCGTCGGCATGGCCCTCCCGGCGACCCGTGCCGAGCGGAACGTCCTCGGACAGGCCAGCGGACAGGTGCTCCAGAAGGCGGAGACCGCCGCCTCGGACGCCCTGAGCCAGGTCGAGGACCAGGCACGCGAGGTCGAGGACCAGGCACGCCAGCAGGATATGGAGAGCCAGAGCCGGTAAGCTCACGCGATCCACGAAACCGACGAACGCGGCCGGGCGTCCCGGCCGCGTTCTCGTGTCTCCGCCGCGTCCGGCCGCGGGTCTGCCGCGGCGGGCGTGGCGGTGTGCTGTAATGGCGCCTCGAGGTTGGGACGACCGGGGCGGCCGCGACTCCGGTCCGTCGGCCGCGTGAGACGAGGTGGTTGATGGTCAGCACGGCTCCGGGAGCGATGACGAGCGAGGAGATCGTCGCGCTCAACCGCGACCACACGTTCTTCTCCTGGTCCATCCAGGGGCAGATCGACCCCATCGCCATCGATCGCGCGGAGGGCGTCTATCTCTACACGCCGGAGGGCCGGCGCATCCTCGACTTCAACAGTCAGCTGATGTCCGTCAACATCGGGCACGGCGACCGGCGCGTGATCGCGGCCATCACCGAGCAGGCCAGCAAGCTCCAGTTCGTCCAGCCCGCGTTCGCGACCGAGGTCCGCGGCCGCCTCGGCAAGAAGCTCGCGCAGATCCTGCCGGGGGACCTGGACAAGGTCTTCTTCACGCTCGGCGGCGCCGAGGCGATCGAGAACGCCATCAAGCTGGCGCGGCACTACACCGGTCGGTACAAGGTCCTCGCGCGATACCGGGCGTACCACGGCGCGACGATGGGGGCCATGACGCTGACCGGTGACCCGCGCCGCTGGGCCAACGAGCCTGGGCTGGTCGGCGTCGTCCGGTACCCGGACACCCACCGCTGGGGCGAGAAGGAGCCGCGGCCGGTCGACGAGCCTCCAGGGTCTGGAGGACGTGATCCGGTACGAGGGTCCGCACACGATCGCGGCTGTGTTCCTCGAGACGATCGTGGGCACGAACGGGATCCTGATCCCCCGGACGGGTACATCGAGGGCGTGCGCGAGATCTGCGACCGCCACGGGATCCTCATGGTGGCCGACGAGGTGATGGCCGGCTTCGGGCGGACCGGGCGCTGGTTCGCGGTCGACCACTGGGACACGGTCCCGGATCTGATGGCCATGGCCAAGGGACTGACCAGCAGCTACCTGCCGCTCGGGGGCGTCGCGATGCGCCGCCACATCGCCGACTTCTTCGAGTCGAAGATGTTCTACGGCGGGCTGACCTACTCGAGCCACGCCGTCAGCTGTGCCGCCGCTCTCGCGACGCTCGACGTGTACGAGGAGGACGGCCTGATCCGAAACGCCGCGCGGCTGGACGGCGTCATGCGCCAGCACCACCGCCGGCTGGAGGCGAAGCACCCGTCGGTGGGCGCGGTCCGGAACCTCGGTCTCTTCGGAATCATCGACCTCGTCCGGTCCCGTGACCCGTGGACGCCGATGACGCCGTTCAACGGCTCGAGCGACGAGATGAAGGCGGTCGGGGCGGCGCTCCGCGACGGCGGGCTGTACACGATGCTCGCCAACAACTCGATCCACACGAATCCGCCGCTGTGCATCACCGAAGAGCAATTGGCGGAGGGCTTCGAGATCATCGACCGCGCCCTCGACGTCGCGGATCGAGTGGTGACGTCCTAGGCGATGGCGACCGCGGTCGCCGCCAGGGGCCGCCCGGTCGCGGCCGCCACGGATCGCGCTCGCGGGCGTGGTTGGTCAGCGCTCACGTTCGCGGGGATCCTCCTGCTCCTGCTCGCGGTGTGGGAGGGCGTCAAGTTCCTCGGCGGCGTCCCGTGGCGCACCCCTGGGGCGGTACCCGGCGATCCGGTGCTCTGGAACCCGCCGTTTCGCTGGCCCTTCGCCAACGACCTCAACCTCCCGCACGTCTGGAACATCGTGCTTGCCTTCACGCAGCCGTTCCAGCGCGGCGCAGAGGCGACGCTCGCGGAGTACCTGCTGGGGGCCGCCCTCTACACCTGGCGAGAGGCGGCCATCGGGTTCATGCTGGGGGGCTTCCTCGGGCTGGCGCTCGCCACGGTGTTCGTCCACTCGCGCCTGCTCGAGCGCGCGCTGGTCCCGTACGTCATCGCGAGCCAGACCGTACCGATCATCGCGCTTGCCCCGCTGATCGCCTTCGTCATGGGTCAGAGCGTCCTGACCGTCGTCCTGATCGCGACCTACCTGACCTTCTTCCCCGTGACCATCGCGATGATCCGCGGGCTCCGATCGTTCGACCCGCGGGCGATGGAGCTGATGCGCTCGTACGCGGCGTCGCGATGGCAGATCTACCGGAAGCTGCGGCTCCCGGCCTCGCTGCCGTACCTGTTCACGGCGCTCAGGATCTCGGCCACGGCCAGCATCGTCGGCGCGATCATCGGCGAGGATGCGGGTGGCATCCAGGCCGGTCTGGGACGCGTGATCACGACGTTCAACCAGTACTACATCACTGGTCCCGAGAAGCTCTGGGCGGCGATCATCGCCGCAGCGCTGCTGGGGATCGCCTTCTTCCTTGTGATCCGCGCCATCGAGATCGCCGTCCTCCGTGGACAGCCCGGGGCGGAGGGGGGCTGATCCACTGAGAGGAGCGGACCCGCGCATGGCGAGCCAGGTCGAGGCACCGGTGGTCCGGCTGTCGGACGTCGAGAAGGTCTTCACGCGCGGCGACGAGGCGGCGACGACCGCGCTCGAGGCGATCGACCTCGACATCCGGCGCGGCGAGTTCGTGTCGCTCATCGGGCCGTCGGGCTGCGGCAAGTCGACGCTCCTGCGCGTCATCGGCGACCTGATCCAGCCGACCCGCGGCGAGGTCGTGGTCAACGGCAAGCCGGCCAGCCAGGCGCGCCGCGAGCGTGACTACGGGATGGTCTTCCAGGCGCCCGTGCTGATGGACTGGCGGACCGTGCAGGACAACGTGCGGCTGCCGCTCGAGATCCTCGGCCGGCCGACCGCGCAGCGGACGGCGCGGGCGCGCGAGATGCTCGAGCTGGTGGAGCTCGGTGACTTCCTCGAGCACTACCCGTACCAGCTCTCCGGCGGGATGCAGCAGCGGGTGGCGATCGCGCGGGCCCTCTCGTTCGAGCCGGCGATCCTGCTGATGGACGAGCCGTTCGGCGCGCTCGACGAGATGACCCGCGAGCGGATGAACTCCGAGGTGCTCCGGATCTGGGAGCGGACGGGCACGACGATCGTCTTCGTCACCCACTCGATCCCGGAGGCGGTCTTCCTGAGCTCGCGGGTCGTGGTCATGAGCCCCCGGCCCGGGCGGATCACGCGCGTCGTCGAGATCGACCTGCCGCGACCCCGGAACGAGGACTCGCGCGAAACGCCGCGCTACTTCCAGCTCGTGACCGAGGTTCGCGAGGCGCTCCGGATGCGCGGCGACCGCCCGGCGGACGATGAGGCCATCGGCGACGTCCCGTCGGTCGACCGGACCATGGCCGAGGGCGCGGTCGGGTGAGCCTGGTCAGCGGCGCTGGCGCGGCCCGGACGCGGCGTCGCGGTCCGGCGGCCGGCTTCGCACGTCGCGGCCGCCGGCTCCTGTTCTACCTGCCCGCCGTCGTCGTGTTCGTGGCCGCGATCGTCGCCTGGGAGGTGGTCGTCACCGCGCTCGGGCTGCGCACCTTCGTGCTCCCGAAGCCCTCCGCGATCGTGGCCGCGCTCGTCGCGAACTGGAGCGACCCGCGCTTCGGGCTCGCCACCTCGGCACGGGCGACGCTCGTCGAGGCGGTCGGCGGGCTCGCGATCGGGACCCTGGCCGGCGTCCTGGTCGCCTTCGCGACGTCGCGCTGGGTGACGGCGCGGGGCGTCCTGCTGCCGATCGCCGTCGCCGCCAACGCGGTGCCGATCGTCGCGTTTGCACCGCTCATGAACAACTGGTTCGGCGTGCTCAGCCCGCTGTCGAAGATGATGATGGCCGCGGTCCTCGTCTTCTTCCCGGTCATGGCAAACGTCACCCGTGGCCTGGTGCAGGTCGAGCCTGCCGCGCTCGAGCTGATGCGCTCGTACGGCGCGAGCGAGTGGACCGTCGTCCGGAAGGTGCGGATCCCGAACGCGCTGCCGTACTTCTTCACGGCCCTCAAGCTGGCGACGACGCTGAGCCTGATCGGTGCCATCGTCGGCGAGTACTTCGGCGGCTCGTCGCTCGTGCTCGGCCGGATCATCGTCCAGAGCGCGAGCGCGCTCCGGTTCGACGTCACGTGGGCCGCGATCCTGCTCGGCGCCGCAGCCGGGATCGTCCTCTACCTCGCGGTGGTCGGGCTGGAGCGCGTGTTCATCCCGTGGCACGCCTCCGTCCGGAGCAGCGAGCCGTAGCCGTCGACGAGCGGAGCACCGTCCGGGATCGAGGCGCGGGCGCCCCCGATTGGCGGTATCGTTCCGCCGATTCGGGTCGTGCTCCGGGATCGAGCACGCGCAACGGGCGGGCCGGCCGCAGCGAGGCAGGAGGAGAGAGCACATGAAGACCAGGCAGGCCATGGCGCTCGTCGCGTCGGCGCTGTTTGCCGTGACGGCGTGTACCCCGGCCGCCAGCCAGCGGCCGTCGGCGTCCGCGGCGGCGTCGGACGCCGCTTCCGAGGCGCCGTCGGGCAGCGGCGACACGTCCGGCTCGCCAGCGGCGTCCGGTTCGGCCGCGGCGGGCGGCGGCGAGGCGGCGAGCGTGCGGCTCCAGCTCCAGTGGGCGCCGCAGGCCCAGTTCGCCGGCTACTTCGCGGCCCAGGAGCAGGGGTACTACGAGGCGGAGAACCTGACGGTCGACATCCTCGAGGGCGGTCCGACCGTCGTCCCGCAGCAGGTCGGCTCGGCGCAGGGCGGCCCCGAGTTCACGATCTCGTGGGTGCCCAAGGTGCTCGAGGCGCGCGAGGCCGGCTCGGACCTCGTGAACATCGCCCAGGTCTTCCAGCGATCCGGCACGCTGTCCGTCGCGTGGAAGGACAGCGGGATCGACGATCCGTGCGACTTCGAGGGCAAGAAGGTCGGCGTCTGGGACTTCGGCAACGAGTTCGAGGTGACGGCGGCGGCCAGCCTCAACTGCGGCCTGGTCGCCGGCGAGGACTACGAGAAGGTCACCCAGCCGTTCGACATGACGCTGCTCCTGTCGCGCCAGATCGACGTGGCGGAGGCGATGATCTACAACGAGTACGCCCAGGTCCTCGAGGCGACGAACCCCGAGACGGGCGAGCTCTACAAGGCCGAGGACCTCAACGTCATCAACTACAACGACCAGCGCACGGCGATGCTCCAGGACGCCATCTTCGCCCGCAAGTCGTGGCTGGGCGAGGGCAACAACCGCGACGTCGCCGTCCGGTTCGTGCGCGCCTCGCTGAAGGGCTGGATCTACTGCCGTGACAACCCGGACGACTGCGTCGAGTACACGACGGCAGCCGGCAGCCAGCTCGGGCCGGGCCACCAGCGCTGGATGATGAACGAGGTCAATCCGCTCATCTGGCCGTCTCCGCTGGGCGTGGGTGTCGTCGACCCGGTCCAGTGGGTCCAGACGGTCCGGGTCGCGAAGCAGGCCGGCGTCATCAAGGCCGACCCGTCGTTCGACGCCTACGACCCGACCATCGCCGTCGAGGCACTGGCCGGCATGACGGACATGGATGCCATCGGCGCCGACTTCGAGAGGGGCACCGTCGAGGTCACCCCGGGCGGGAACTGATCGCGGGTTGTCGCCGTGCGGGCCGGCCCTCGGTGGGCCGGCCCGTTGCGTTGCGCGCGCGGCCGCGCGGCGCGCGCGGCGAGCGCGGCCGTGGCCGCCCCGGCGGAGGCCCGCGCAGGGCCCCGCGCGGCGATCGCGGCCGCCCCCGGCGGCGATCGCGGCCCGCGCGGCGCGCGCTCGGCCCGCGCAATCGCGGCCTCTCATCCGGATCGCGCGCGAGGCCCGCGCGATCCGACCGGGCGTATTCGTGACAGCGCTATTCCTGGCACATCGAGGGCGACATCGCACCGGCCGCTACGACCCATGGTGCCTCGATGCGCGTCGTCACGCTCAGCGACGCCCCATGGCGCGGCGCTCGGCCGGATGACGACCGGTTGAGCGCCGGCGAAGTGCTCCGGATAACACTCCCGGCACTATGCGAGTTGCGAAGCGAAGCCGGAGCGCCATCCAGGGGGACCGAGAGTCCACGCGCCTGGCCGCGACCCTGGGACGGGATGTCAACGGCTCCCGGGAGCGTCTTGGCCTGACGCAGGACGAGCTGGGTAGGCGCGTCGGCCTTTCGCAGGCGCGCACGAGCGCGGTCGAACGCGGTCTGGGCGGCACGCTGCCGCTGGCATCGTGGGTAGCACTCGGCCTCGCGCTGGAGCGTCCCCTTGCCGTGTCACTCTCGCGACCGCTGGCCGACGAGCCAGCGCTCGCCGACGCGGGGCACCTTGACATGCAGGAAGCGGTACTCCGGCTGCTCCGCCCCCACGGCTGGAGCGTCCGCGTGGAGCTCGCGACGCGCCGCGCCGGCCCCGCACACTCGGTGGACGTCGCGGCGAGGACTCGTGACGGGCGGTACCTGCTCCTCGAGATCTGGAATCGGATCTGGACCGGTCAACCGGGAGGCGGCAGTCTCTCGCGGTCTGGCGGCGTCGTGGCTGGTGCGACCGACCGCTGCGAACCGCATCCGTGATCGTGCCGGCTACCCGAACGTCTTCCAGGGCCGAAGTAGAACAGCGCGAGGCGGAACGGCCTGGCGACGCATCCGCGCGGGACGAGGTCGAGAGCGTGTGGGTGCGCGGTCGACGAGCGCCGGGCGACCCAGCCGACACTGTGCCGCCGAGCCGAACCGGCGTGGTGCGTGCTCTCGGCGTGGAGTGCCTCCACCTCCGCGCTGGCGAACGGACCTCGCCACTCGTACGTCACGTCCATGCCTTCTCCCGTGTCACACGGCAGCGCCTACCCGGTCGACGCGGAGGAGACGGGGACGGGGATCGGTCGGGGATCCGCGGTCGGCCCGTCCGTCCGGGGTCCGTCGACCGTCCACGTCACCCGGTCGAGGCACATCCGGCGCGCCGTCCGTTCGGGATCCCAGGCGTGGTAGGCGATCCAGTCCTCGCCGTCCGGGCCTGAGACGATCGAGTTGTGTCCGGGGCCCACCAAGCGACCGGGCAGCGAGCGCAGGAGCGCCGGTCCGGGCCCCGGAGCGTCGACCCACGGGCCGAACACGCCGTCGGCGACGGCCCACGACACCCCGTAGTCCGGCCCCTCCCAGCGCCCGCCGGAGTAGAGGCACCACAGGCGACCGTGCCGGCGCACCACGAACGGCCCCTCGAGCGTGTGCCAGTCGTAGACCGCGCCGTACATCGGGCGGGCCCGTAGGAAGACCTGCCACTCCGCGCTCGGCACGAGGACCGGGCGCGGTTCGCCGGCCAGTGTCACGGGGTCGACGAGGCGGTCGACGGCGACCGACGTGCCCACGCGCGGGCCCTCGAGCACGTCGCGCGCGTAGAACAGGTACCACTGCCCGTCGTCGTCGCGGAACGGGTGCGGATCGATCGCGAAACGCTCGCCCGGCGTGAGCACGACGCCGGCATCGGTGAACGGTCCGCCCGGCGCTTCCGCGATGGCCACCCGCAGCACGTGGCCGCGATCCTCGACACCAACCGAGTAGTACATGAAGAACCGACCTTCTCGCTCGGTGACCTCGGGTGCCCAGTACCAGTCGGTCGCCCGCGGCTCACGCAGCCGGTCGAGGGCAGGCCCGAGCGAGGTCCAGGTCACGAAGTCGGTCGACCGAAGCACCTCGAACACGCGGCGCTCGAGGCTGGCCGTGTTGGTGCCGTACGCGTACCACGCGTCGTCGCGGCGGAGCACGAACGGGTCGCCGAAGTAGCCATCATGGACCGGGTTCCGGAATGTCTGGCGCTCGCTCACGCCGGCCGAGGATAGCCGGGCCGACCGAGCGCCGCCGGACCGCCCGCGCGACCGCGCACGGAGCGCCCGTTTCGATACCCCTGCAAGGCAGGCCCCGCCACGGGCGCACCGATGGATGGCGGGAACAGCGACGCTTGACGCGCGATGAGTGCGGCCGGATCCGGCCGTGAACGGGGGGAGCGACGCATGACGGACGATCGAAAACCCGCGGACGCCGCCGAGCGGCGCCCGAACGTCGCCGACGAGCCGCTCGAGACGGGCCCGCACGGCGCTCCCCAGGCAGCGGACCCGCAGGCGGGCCTGCTCACGGATGATCCGACCCACGACCCCGATGCCGCTCAGCCGCTCCGGCCGCGGACCGGGGAGCCGTTCGGGCCGTAGCACCGGCCTGACCGGAAGAGGCCGAAACGAGGCAACCGCCGCACACCAGGAGAGACACCATGACCGACGACCAGGACCCGTCCGCGCCGCAGCCCGGCACGGACGCGGTGACGACCGGGGCGATCGCGGGCACCGGAACAGGTGGCCTCGGGTCCGCCGGCGGGACCGACAGCACGCCGCACGTCGGATCGACGCCGACCGCGCTCGAGCTTCCGGACTCGAGCGGCTCGCCGCTCGACGAGGCGGTCGAGCGCGAGGGCGGACCGCCCGAGTGAAGGTCCCCGGTCCCGCGACCGCGTTGTGGCTGGCCCGCCTGGATCGATTGCGCCGGCTGGTGCCCGGCATCCGCAAACCGATCCCGCGCGGCCGCGTCGCGGTCCTGCGCCTGTACGGGCCGATCGGTGGCGCCGCGCGCACCGCCGAATGGATCGAGCTCGCCAGGCGACTCCGCGAATCGAAACGCGTTCCGGCCGTCGTCGTCGACATCGATTCGCCGGGCGGCTCCGCCACCGGATCGGACGACCTGTTCCTCGCGCTCGAGCGCCTGGCGGCCAAGAAGCCGCTCGTCGCGGCGATCCGCGGAACCGGCGCGTCGGGTGCCTACCTGGCGGCGCTCGCCGCGCGCCGCATCGTCGCCAACCCCACGGCGATCGTCGGATCCATCGGCGTCATCAACGTGGCGCCTCGGCTGCCGGGCCTCCTCGAGCGGGCGGGGGTGACGGTCTCGGAGCACACCGCGGGCCACCTGAAGGGGCTTGGCGCGCCGTGGCGCGACGAATCGGCGTCCGAGGCCGCGAAGCAGCAGGCGATCGTCGACGGCATCTACGACGCGTTCGTGGCGCGCGTCGCGCGAGGCCGGGGTCTCAGCCCGGACCAGGCGCGCAAGCTCGCGACCGGCGAGATCTGGCTGGGCAGCGAGGCGCTGGAGCTCGGCCTGATCGACGAGATCGGGGACACGGAGCGGGCGATCGAGGTTGCGGCGGAGCTGGCCGGCGTCCCGGCCAGGGGAGCGCCGGTCAGGATCCGGCGGCCGCTGCTCGGCCGCCTGCTCGATCGGTTCGCTGCGCGCGTCGCGACTTCCTTGGCCGACGAGATCGAGATCCGCCTCGGAGATCGCCTCCGGATGTGACCGCACGTCCTCAGTCGCGCGACCGCGCGTCCACGACGGCGAAACCGCGACCGCGGACGAGTGCTGCGAACCCGAGGGCGAGCGCGCCGACAGTCGCAAGCGCCGCGACGCGCGACGCCGTGGCCAGCGACCGTTGGCGCTGGCTCCAGCCGCCGTGGACGTCCGTCCCGTACGGAACCGGTTCGAAGATGTTGCCCGGGCCGGGCGGTGCCGGCTCCTGGAGGAAGTGATCGCGCTCGACCATCGCGGAGTACGCGCGCTCGAACAAGCCCGGCATGAGCGTCCGCATGAGCGAGGACGGTGCCGCCATGTCGCCGGCGAACACCTCGCCGCGGGGACGTTCCAGCAGGCCGACGATCAGATCGGCGACCAGCTCCGGCTGGTAGAACGGGCGGATCGGCTTGAACGGTCGGCCTGCGTAGTTGCCCGAGTGCTGGAAGAAGGGCGTGTCGATGGCGGCGGGCATCACGGTGCACACGTGGATGCCGGGTGTCCCGCGCAGCTCCATCCGGAGCGACTGGGAGAAGCCGACGACGGCGTGCTTCGCCGATGCGTAGGCGGAGTAGTACGGCGCGCCGATCCGACCGGCGAGCGAGGCGACGTTCACGATCGTGCCGCTTCCGGTCCGACGGAACAGCTCGAGCGCGACGCGCGAGCCGTGGACGACGCCGAAGAAGTTGACGTCGAGCGTGCGGCGGAACGCGTCCGGCGGGAGGTCCTCGAACCGGCCGATCAACGAGACCGACGCGTTGTTGACCCAGCCGTCAATCCGGCCGAAGCGGGCGACGGCCGCCTCGGCGAGGGTACGGACCGACGCCTCGTCGGCCACGTCGACGCCGACCCCGAGCGCCTCGCCTCCGCGCGACCGGCACGCTTCCACGAGGGTCGCGAGCGGCTCCTCGCGGCGGGCCGCGACGACGACGTTCGCGCCGCGCGCCGCCAGCCGGAGCGCGGTCTCGCGCCCGATCCCGCTCGATGCTCCGGTGACGACGATGGTGGCTCCGGCCAGCTCCAATGGTCGCTCCTCGTGATCCCGGCGGACTCCGGCCGGGCGTGCCACCGGATCATTCGGTGGGCGGCTCGCGACGCATGCCGACCGGTCCCGACGGAGTCTTGCGGCTGGATTGCACGACGGGCACCTCGCGGTCAGCGGCCGCGTCGGCGTGCTGACGCCCGCCTACTCCGCCTTCCCCGTCCCGAACTGGCGGTCGCCGGCGTCGCCGAGTCCCGGCATGATGTAGCCGCGGTCGTTGAGCTGACGATCCAGCGCCGCACAGTGGATGTGGACGTCCGGGTGCGCGTCGGACACCGCGGCGACGCCCTCGGGTGCCGCGATCAGGTTGACGAGCTTGATCCGGACGGCGCCCCAGCGCTTGAGGACCTCGATGGCGGCGGTTGCCGAGCCGCCCGTCGCGAGCATCGGGTCGAGGATCAGGCACAGGTCGACGGTCGCGGAATCGGGCAGCTTGTTGTAGTACTCGACCGGTCGAAGCGTGCGCTCGTCGCGGAACAGGCCGAGGTGCCAGACCTGGGCCGTGGGCATCAGCTCGAGCATCGCGTCGACCATGCCGAGACCGGCGCGCAGGATGGGCACCAGCCCGATCCGATCGCCCAGCTCGTGCGCCTCCGTCTCCTCGAGCGGCGTGCGGACGGTCAGCGGACGGACGCGGGCGTCCCGGAGCGCCTCGTACCCGAGCAGCCACGACAGCTCGCGCACGATCTCGCGGAACTTCTTTGGCTCCACGCGCTCGTCGCGCAGGATGGCGAGCTTGTGCAGCACGGCCGGGTGCTGCGACACGTGGAGCGTCGGCGGCGCGGACACGCGACCTCCCGGGTGCGTCGATCGGGGCGACGCGAGCGCGTCGCGGGGCGGGGAGCCGCCGCCGGGCGACATCGTAGCCGCCGCATTGACGAGCCGTCGCCCGGTCGGTAGCGTCCGCGGCACGGCCCGGTCGGCCGGTCCTGGAGGGGTGCCGGGTGCCACCGTGGCGTCACCTTGATCGGGTGCTTCGGCCGTGTCTGCTCCCCGGCCCGCGTCCCGCGGCGCTGGTGCCTCCGACCCCCGATCTCGAGTTCGCCAATGAGTCGCCAATGACAGTACCCGCGCCGCGGCGCCGGACGACGGCCAATGCTCCTCGCGCCACGGACTCCGCTCGTCGCCCCGTGCGGCGCCGGACCGCCCCACCCGTGCTCGTGCGCCAGGTGCGGAACGGGATCGAGGAGAGCGTCCACCGCGGGGACATCGTCGAGGTCGACGCCTCCGGCGCCGTACTTCGCGCGCTCGGCGACGCGGACCGCGTCGTCACGCTCCGGAGCAGCGCCAAGCCCTTCGGCGCCGTCCCGCTCCTGGAGGCGGGTGGGGTCGCGGCGTTCGACCTGTCGCCCGCCGAGATCGCGGTGATGGCCGGCTCGCACTCCGGCGAGGACCTCCACGTCCGCACCGTGCAGGGGATGCTTCGACGGGCCAACGTCAGCCAGTCGCTGCTTGCCACCGGAACCCACGGCATGCCGCTCGACGAGCTGACGGCGGCCCGGCTGGCGCGTGACGGCGAGCATCCCAGCACCATCCGCCACATGTGCTCCGGGCAGCACGCCGTCTTCCTCCTGCTGTCCCGGCTTCGCGGGTGGGACCCGACGGAGTATTGGCGCGAGGCGCACCCCTCGCAGGTCGCGTACCGCGAGGCGATCGCGCGCGCCTTCGGCACGACGCCGGCGCGGCTGGTGACGGCGACCGACGGCTGCGGCATCGCGACCTTCGCCTTTCCGCTCCGGGAGGTCGCACGGGCGTACGCGATCCTCGCGGACCCGGACAGCTTGTCCGAGACCGACCCCCGGAGCTCGCTTGCCGGGCCACTCAGGACGATCCGCGACGCGATGCTCGCGCACCCGAACATGGTCGGCGGTACGCGCGACCGTCTCGACACGGCCTTGATGAAGGCCGCCACGGGGCGGGTGGTGAGCAAGTCGGGCGCAGAGGGACTGCGCGGGCTGGCCATCATCGCGGCGCCCGGCAACGGCGGCCCGGCGCGGGGTCCCTCGGGGATGGCCATCAAGATCGAGGATGGCGACGGGTACGACCGGGCGGGCTGGGCGGCGGCGACCGAGGCGCTTCGGCAGGCCGGGATGCTCGACGACCAGTCGCTTCGGGCGCTCGGCCGGTATCACCGCCCGCCGGCGGACGATCCGCACGGCCGTCAGGCCGCCGAGGCGATCCCGGACTTCGAGCTGGCGCCGGTCCGCGAGCTGATCCGCTAGGGTTCGATGAGGGCCCTCCTTGCCGGCGGGATGGACCCGCAGGACAGGAGACTGCGCCACCGATGCCCTCGACGGGCGACCCGTATCGCACCCTTGGTCTGCCGCCCGGAGCGCCGCTCGGCGAGATCAAGCGAGCCTACCGGCGACTGGCCAAGGAGAACCACCCGGACACCGCCGGCGAGGCGGCGATCCCCCGCTTCCTCGCGATCCGCGCCGCCTACGACGAGCTGACCGGAGGGCCGAACGTTCGCCGGCGATCCGCCCCGCCGCAGCGCCAGCCGTGGGAGGCGGATCCAGACCGCGCTCGCGCGACACGCGGCGCGTGGCGGAGCCGGGCCGGCCGGTCACCGGGCAGCGGCCACGGCGCCGGCACGGGCACGGAGCCGGGCGGAGCGGACGCTCGTGCGGGCGGCGGTGCCCCACGTCGTCCAGGGTCAGAGGGCCATGCTGGCAATGGGCCGCGGTCGACGGCGGCCGAGCCCGGTGCGCCGCGTGCGGGCGAGGCCGGCCCGGGCGCTCCCGGCGGCGGGCCGGGTGCCTCCAGAGCCGGTAGCCGAGCAGGATCGGCGCGGCACGGGTCCCGCCGCGGTCCCGATCGGCCGCCCGACCGCGCGACACCCGGTTCCACCAGCTACGACTTCGCGGAGCACGAGCCGTTCGATCCCGAGTGGACCGGGGCGTCGTGGTACGGGCAGTCGAGCGGCACGTACTGGACGATCAATCCGAGGGAGTACGCCGACCCGCGCAAGCACGGTCCGGAGTACCAGGCACGCGCGCGACGCGGCGCTCCCGGTGCGCATACGGACGGCATGGTCGACGTAGAGTGGGAGACCGTCACGCCCGATCCGGGGCCGTCGGTCGGCGAGACGACCGCCGGCACGGCTACTGGAGCGGCGCGGGCAGAGCCTGCACCGCCGGCCGCCGACGCCGGTCGCGCGTCGCGCCCGGGAGCCCGGGGCACCCCGTCGAGTGACGACCGTGTGGACCCGGGCGCGTCGACCGGGACGGCGGCCGCCGACATCGGCGCCCCGTGGGTCCGGTCGCCACGGTTCGGAGCTCGGCATCCGTCGCCCCCGCCCGCGCCAGCGGCGACGGCCGCGGGCGGGGAGGACGATCCGCTGGCGGTCCTGCCGCTCCCCGCCCCGGCTGCGCAGCCGGTTCGCTCGCGCACTCCTCGGCTGGCCGCCGATCGGTCTCGGCCTCGCGCTGGTCATCGGCGAGCTGACTGGCTGCGGCCGCTTCTCCGCTACCTGCGTCGAGACGTTTGCGCTCGGGACGTGGGTCGCACAGGTCTTCGTCCTCGGGCTGCTCGTGGCGGTGCCGGCCCTGGCGGCGATCGCGGCCGTTGGCAGCCTGAGCTTCCTTGCCGCTGCGGTCCCGGCAGCCGTCCTCCTGAGCGCGGTGGGTGGATCCCGCGACCCCGCCGCGGCAGGCAGCGCGCTGGCCGTCGTGCTGGCGGTCGCGTGGGCGGGCGGGGTGGCGTTGGCGGTCGCGCGTCGGTCGCGTACAGTCACGACGTGAGGCGAACCGACTCGACCACGCTGTCATCGGCGGCGCAGGAATACCTGCTCGCACTCCGCGTCATGGCCGGCGACGGATCGCGCGTCACCGCGGCGCAGGTGGGCCGGCACCTCGGGGTCAGCACGCAGGCCGCGAGCGAGATGTTCCGCCGCCTCGCCGCCGACGGCCTGGTCAGCCAGCCGGACCGTCGGGAGCTCGTCCTGACGCCCGCCGGTCGCGCCGCCGCGGACGGGATCTTCCGGCGCCACGCACTGTGCGAATGGCTCCTCAGCGCGGTGGTGGGGCTGGGCTGGGCCGAGTCGGACGAGTGAGGCGGCCCGGCTCCAGGGCGCCATCTCGCCAAGGGTCGAGGCACGACTCGACGAGATGCTGGGGCATCCCGAGACGTGCCCGCACGGCAACCCGATCGACGCCGAGGTCGCCCGGCGTCGCCCCGCCGGCGTACCGCTCAGCTCGCTCGAGGCCGGGCAGGCGGCGACGATCCTGCGGATCACGGAAGAGGCGGAGGAGGACAAGGGACTCCTGTCGTACCTCGAGGCGCGCGGCCTCCGGCCGGGCACGTCGATCACGATCCTCGCCAGATCGGAATCCCTCGACTCGCTCACGCTGGACGGGCCGCTCGGCCGGGCAACCCTCGGCCTGCGACCCGCCTCTCTCGTGCGCGTCATCACGGGCGACGTCGACCGCGGCCTGTTCCATCGCGTCCCGGAACGCGTCGGCGCCGGACTCTCCGAGCCGAGGTCGACGAGGGCCTACACGCCGGAACGGTGAGCACCGGCCCGGCCGGGAGCCAACCCGGCCCGGCCGGGAGCCAACCCGGCCCGTAGAATTCGCCTCCATGCCCGACGTCCGCGTCCGCTTCGCGCCCAGCCCGACCGGTCCGCTGCACATCGGCGGGGTCAGGACGGCGCTCTTCAACTACCTGTACGCGCGCCGGCATGGCGGCCGGTTCATCCTCCGGATCGAGGACACGGACGTCGCGCGGTCCATGCCGGAGCACGAGCAGGACATCCTGAGCGGCCTCGCCTGGACCGGCATGACCTGGGACGAGGGCCCGGAGCCGGGCGGCGGCGACCGTGGTCCGTTCGGCCCGTACCGGCAGATGCAGCGGCGCGATCGCTACCGCGCGGCGGCCGACCGGCTGCTCGCCGCCGATGCCGCGTATCCCTGCTTCTGCACGCCGGAGGAGCTGGACGCCGAGCGGCGGCGCCAGGAGGCGGCCCGCCAGGCGCCGCGCTACAGCGGGCGCTGCGCGCGGCTGACCCCCGCCGACCGTCTGGCGTTCGAGCGCGAGGGGCGGCCGGCCGCCGTCCGCTTCCGGGTCGCCGAGCGAGTGGTCGCGTTCGACGATCTGGTCCGCGGACACGTGGAGATCGACGCTGCGAACCTCGGCGGTGACTTCGTCATCCTGCGCGCGGACGGTACGCCGCTCTACCACTTCACGGTCGTCGTGGACGACGCCGACATGGCGATCAGCGACGTCATCCGGGGCGAGGAGCACCTGTCGAACACGCCGAAGCACATCCTGCTGTTCGAGGCGCTCGGCCACCACGTCCCTCGCTTCGCCCACCTGCCGCTGATCCTCAACGCCGATCGGACGAAGATGAGCAAGCGCAGGAGCCAGACGGCGCTCTCGGCGTACATGTCCGAGGGGTTCGTCCGCGAGGCGATGGTGAACTACCTCGCGCTGCTCGGCTGGTCGACGGGGACCGAGGAGGAGATCCTGTCGCTCGACGAGCTGGCGAGCCGGTTCGACCTCGACCACGTCCAGAAGGGCGGTGCGGTCTTCGACCGTGAGCGGCTCGAGTGGGTGAACGGCCAGTGGATCCGGCGGCTGCCGGTGGACGAGTTCGTGGAGCGGTTGCGGCCCTTCCTCGTCCGCGATCGCGAGCAAGGGCGGATCGACCGCCTCCCGACGGACGACGAGCTCCGTTCGCTCGCGCCGGTCATCCAGGAGCGGTTGCCGCGCCTCGGCGCGGTCGGCGACCTGATCGGGTTCCTCTTCGTCGATCGTGTCGCGGCCGATCCCGCCCAGCTGGTCCCGAAGCGGTGGGACGCCGCCACGACGCTCGAGGCGCTGTGCGGCGTCCGCGAGGCGGTCGCCCGGCACGACGAGGTGACCTGGGAGGCCGATGAGCTCGAGCCGCCGCTGCGCGAGCTGGTCGCCGCCCGCGGCTGGAAGGCCGGCGACCTGTTCATGGCGATCCGCGTCGCCGTCACCGGTCAGACCTCGGCGCCGCCGCTGTTCGACACGCTCGTCGCGCTCGGTCGCGCGCGGACGCTGGCGCGGCTCGACGCGGCGATCGTGGCGCTGGCCGACCGCCGGGAAGGCGAGGCCGTCGAGCCGGTGGGGCACGGCTGACCCATACCTGTCCGAGAGCGTCAGGTTCGGCCGGGACCGTTCGGGACGTTCACCCGGAGTGGAGGAGACCGATGGATCACGCGGACGTGCAGCACTGGCTCGACCGATACGTCGAGGCGTGGACGACGTATGACCCGACCGCGATCGGCGAGCTCTTCAGCGACGACGCCGAGTACCGCTACCACCCGGCGGACGAGCCGGTCGTCGGGCGGGAGGCGATCGTGCGCGCGTGGCTGGAGCCGGAGGGTGACGCATCGACGCGCGACGAGCCCGGCACGTACGACGCGCACTACGAGCCGTACGCCGTCGAGGGGACGCGGGCCGTCGCGGTCGGCTGGAGCCACTACTACACTGACGGCTCCAGGACCGAGGTCGCGCGCATCTACGACAACTGCTATCTCCTCGAGTTCAACGGCGACGGCCGGTGCGGATCCTTCACCGAGTTCTACCGGAAGCGCCCTTCGGCCGACGACGCCTGACCGTGCCTCCGGGCGCACCGAGCGCCGACCGTGGCCGGGTGTTGGCAGCGCGTCGCCGGACGAGCCGGAAATGTCCCGTTAACGGGCGCGGCTATCCTCGCGGGAGATGGCACGCACGATCCTCGTCGTCGACGACGAGTCGACCCTGCGCGAGACCCTGGTCGACGCGCTGGAGGTCGAGGGGTTCCGAGTGGTGGCCGCAGCCAACGGCCGCGAGGCGCTCCTCCAGTTCCGGGCGGAGCGACCCGATCTCGTCCTGCTCGACCTGATGCTCCCGGAGCTCTCCGGGATCGAGGTGTGCCGGATCATCCGCGCCGAGTCCGGCGTCCCAATCGTGATGCTTACGGCCAAGGACAGCGAGCTGGACAAGGTGGTCGGGCTCGAGCTCGGTGCGGACGACTACGTCACGAAGCCGTTCTCGGTGCGCGAGCTGTCGGCCCGCATCCGGGCCCTGTTTCGGCGCAGCGAGCAGCAGGCCGCCGAGTCGCCATCGCCGATCGTCGATCTCGGGGGGGTCCAGGCGGACCTTGCGGGCCATCGCCTCCTCCGCGACGGTCAGACGGTGCCGATGAAGCCCAAGGCGTTCGAGCTGCTCGCATTTCTCCTGCGTCACCCGGGCCAGGTCTTCACGCGAGACCAGCTGCTGGAGCACGTCTGGGGCTACGACTACGCCGGCGAGACGCGAACGGTCGACGTCCACATCCACTGGCTGCGCAGCCAGATCGAGCCGGATCCGTCGACCCCGCAGCTGATCCACACCGTTCGCGGCGTCGGCTACGTGTTCCGCCGGCCCACGTGAGCGGATCGCCGCGGGACCGGGGCCGCAGGTTTCGTGTCGTTTGCCATCCACTTTGGCGGACGGGCGGTACCGGCGAGGTCCGGCGGCCACGGCGGCGCGCCGCCACGCTCGCCGGCGGTCGAACGCGCGGCGGTGTGGCCCGTGCGGTGGCCGAAAACCATCGCTGTGCCACCCCGGTGGCGGCTGGTCGGAAGCCCGTGCGGCGCACCGTGGGTGTCGCCGTCCCGGGGCGGGCCACCGCGATCGGGCCCGGATCGACGGGCGCGGCGACTTAACGGTCCATTAGCGAGGCGTTGACGGATGTGCCCCACGCTCCGGACATGCCGTTCGTCGGTCGTGTGCGCGACGTCCCACTGTCGGTCCACGCGATGGACGATGGCGCTCCCTCCTCAGGGCCACCCGGCGTGCTCCTCCATCCGGGTGGCCCGACATCACGCCTCGCGACGCCGGCGACGACCGATCCGGCGAGCTCGACGCCCGGTGCGCCCGGCACCGCTGGCTCAGCCACGGTCGTGCCGCCGGCTCGGGCGGCACTCTCGCCCGACGAGGCGCTGACCCTCGACGCCCTCCTGCTGACGCGACTCGTCGAGCGCCCCGTCGGCCGGCCGCCGCGCTGGACCGCACCGGCCTTCGTTCGCGAGGTCGACCTGGTCCGGTCACATCTGCGGCCGATCCGCAGCCCCGCGTTGCTGGCGGCGTCGTTCGGTCGGGAAGCCTTCCACGGGCGGGCGATGCCCGGCACTCCGCGGGCGCTGGCCGGCAGCGCCGTCCGGGTCGCCTATGCGCTGCGCTGGCTGGAGTTGAGCGACGGCGCCCCGCGACCGACGTGGCGGGAGTTGATCGCGACCTGACCTTCGCTCGCTGGCGGCGCTGGCGCGGCTATTCTCTCCGCCATGCGCTTGAGCCGGCTCTTCTTCACCAGCCTGCGCGACGATCCCTCCGATGCCGAGATGCCATCGCACCGGCTCCTCGTCCGGGCCGGCTACGTGCGTCAGCTCGGCAGCGGGATCTACTCGCTCCTGCCGCTCGGCTTCCGGGCGACGAGGCGCGTGGAGCAGGTCATCCGCGAGGAGATCGACGGCATCGGCGGCCAGGAGATGGAGATGCCCGTCGTCCACCCGGCCGAGCTGTGGCGGGAGAGCGGGCGCTACCAGAAGATCGGCCCGGAGCTGGTGCGGTTCCACGACCGCGGCGGGCGCGACATGGTGCTCGCGATGACCCACGAGGAAGTCGTCGCCGACCTCACCCGCGACCTGATCCGGAGCTACCGCCAGCTGCCCGTCATCGTCTACCACTTCCAGACCAAGTTCCGGGACGAGCCGCGGGCTCGGGGCGGCCTCATCCGCGTCCGCGAGTTCGT
This sequence comes from Chloroflexota bacterium, assembly GCA_030447745.1. Classification (GTDB taxonomy): domain Bacteria; phylum Chloroflexota; class Limnocylindria; order Limnocylindrales; family CSP1-4; genus JACDAV01. The sequence goes on from JAUJOH010000005.1 coordinate 143,976, forward strand.
GATGAAGGACAGCTATTCCATCGACGTCGACGAGGCCGGGCTGGACCGCAGCTACCGGCTGCACTACGAGGCCTACGAGCGGATCTTCCGACGCCTTGGCCTGGAGACCGTCGCCGTCGGCGCCGACGTCGGGATCATGGGCGGCAGCCTCGCGCACGAGTTCATGGTCCTGAACGAGTACGGCGAGGACACGCTCGTGCTGTGCGAGACCGGCGACTACGCGGCGAACCAGCAGATCGCGCAGGTCCGGAAGCCCGAGCCGCCGGCGGAGGCGGTGCTGCCGATCGAGGAGGTCGCGACCCCGGGCACCGACACGATCGCGGCGCTCGCGGGGTTCCTCGGCGTCGGCACGGACCGGACCGCGAAGGCCGCCTTCTTCACGACCGCGAACGGCCGGCTCGTCACCGCGATCGTCCGCGGCGACTTCGAGGTCAACGAGACGAAGCTCGTCAACGCCGTCAAGGCGGTCGGCGGGATCCGCCCGGCGCACCGCGAGGAGATCAAGGCCGCGGGCATGGAACCCGGCTACGGATCGCCGGTCGGGGCGCGCGACACGGTGGTCGTCGTCGACGACCTGGTGGCACGTTCGCCGAACCTCGTGGCCGGCGCGAACCGTGCGGGCTTCCACCTCCGGAACGTCAACGTCGGCCGCGACTTCCAGCCCGACGTCCTTGCCGACATCACGAACGCCCGCGCCGGCGACCCGTGCCCGAGGTGCGGAGCGGCGGTCGAGCTTCGCAACGGCATCGAGGTCGGCAACATCTTCAAGCTGGGTCGTGACTTCACGACGGCGCTCGGTGCAACCTTGCTCGCCGAGGACGGCAGCCGCGTCCACCCGATCATGGGGTCCTACGGGATCGGTCTCGGTCGCAACCTCGCCTGCATCGTCGAGGCGCACCACGACGAGAAGGGGATCGTGTGGCCGGCCGAGGTGGCGCCGTATGCCGCCCATCTCGTGGAGCTCGGTGGCGACCGCGATCCGTCGGTCCGCGAGACCGCTGAGCGGCTCCACGACGCGGCGGCCGAGGCGGGGCGCGAGATCCTGTGGGACGACCGGCCGGAGTCGCCCGGCGTCAAGTTCACCGACGCGGAGCTGCTCGGGATGCCCTGGATCCTGACCGTGAGCCCGCGCTCGCTCAAGGCCGGCGGCGTCGAGGTCCGGGAACGGGCCGGTGGCGAGTCGCGGATCGTCCCGGTCGAGGAGGCCGAGGGGCTGCTCACCGGACGCCAGGCTGTCCCGGCCTGACCCGCACGCGACGCAGGGATCGCTCGTGTCGCCTCGCCGGACCCTTCCGGCTCACGGCCGGCGCGCTAGGAGTCGATCGGCGTCTCGTCCGGCGTCTCGAGCCGTCGCCGCCGGTCGCGCGCTCGCGCCTCGCGCATCGCGCGCCGACGAGCCCGCGAGGCCTCGATCCGCTCGAGGCGGGTGAGCAGCGCGGCAAGTGGCACGAGCGGACAGTCCTCGAGCTGGATCGCGTCGAGCTGGCGGCGATGGATCCAGCGGAGGATTCGTCCCGGACGGCAGCCGGTGATCGCGGCCACCTCGGTGACCGAGTAGAACACCTTGCGGTTGAACCCCGGTGTCTCGTCGAGCACGGTCGCGACATGATGCCAGCCGCGCCGGCCCGCGCGTGCGGCTCACCGGCCGGGAACGGGCCGTCCCCGGCTCCTTGCCCGCCCGGGCCGCGGGGTCGGCCTCTTCGCCGGATCCTGCCGGTGGCCCACACTGACGACATGCGCGCCCCGCCAGCCCGCGCCTCCTCCTCGGCCGCCCGATGGAGCTGATCATCCTGGGCGTGGCGCTCGCGTGTCTGGTGATCGGCGCCGAGTTCGGCCGGCGCCGGGCGGCCGTGGACGTCGACCGCCTCCGCCGGATCGGCAACGTCGACGCGCCGGCGGCCGGCCCGGAAGAGGTCGTGCGTCGCGTCGTCGAGCGCGCGGAGGCGGCCGAGCGGTCCGTGGAGCTGCGGGCGCGTGACCTGGTCTACCTCGCCGACCTGACCGGCGTCGGGATCCTTCTCGTGGACGAGGACGGGCGGGTCGCGCTCGCGAACACCGCGGCGCACGTGTTCCTCGACCGTGCGCCCGGCGGGCTCGTCGGGCGGACGCCGATCGAGGCGTTCGTCGACCGACGAGTCGAGGAGATCGTGGCCGAGGCGCGCGCCGGCGGTGCTGCCTCCGGCGAGATCGCGCTCAACGACACGGACGGGCCGGTGCTCGTGCTTCGCGCGCGCCGATCGCCGGTCCGTGGCGTGTGGCTCGTCCTGGAGGACGTCACGGAGCTGCGCCGCCTCCAGCAGATCCGTGCCGAGTTCATCGACAACCTGAGCCACGAGCTCCGGACGCCGCTGTCGACCGTCAGCCTCCTTGCCGAGACGCTCGCCCGCGAGGCAGACGCGGGCGGAAGCGCGGTACCGCCCCGCATGCGCGACCGGATCGCCAAGATCGAGGTCGAGACCGGCCACCTCGTCCAGATGGTCAACGAGCTCCTCGACCTCAGCCGGATCGAGAGCGGCGCGGCCGTCGTGCACCTCGACGAGGTCGACCTCGGGGGGCTCGCGAGGGCATCCGCGGACCGCCTCCGGCTGTTCGCCGAGCGGCAGGGAGTGCCGCTGCGCGTCGACGTGGCGCCGGGGCTTCCGCCCGTGCGCGGCGACGACGCGCGCCTCGGCCAGGTGCTCGTCAATCTGCTCCACAATGCCGTCAAGTTCAGCCCCAACGGCGGCGAGGTCGTCGTCCGCGTCCGCGCCGAGGGCGACGAGGTCATCGCGTCCGTCCAGGATCACGGCCTCGGCGTTCCGCGCTCCGCGATCGGCCGGATCTTCGAGCGCTTCTACAAGGTGGACCGGGCGCGCGTGCGCGGCGGTGGGACGGGGCTCGGGCTGGCGATCGCGCGCCACGTCGTGGAGCAGCACGGCGGCCGGATCTGGGTGGAGTCGGAGGCGGGGAGGGGCTCCACATTCTCGTTCGCGGTGCCGGTCCACGATGCCGGGGGCGCCTCGGAGCATGCCGCAGGCTGACGCCCGGAACGTGCCGGGCCGGCACGTCCGCAGCACCTACCGACGACCGAGTCGCTCGTGGATGCGAGCCGCCGGTCCGGAGGCCCTCCCGCCGGGACGGCGCGAGGACCTGCCAGCGAACCAGTCGCTCGTGGATGCGAGCGGCCGGTCCGGATTGCCGCCGGCCGGGACGGTCCGAGGTCGCGCCAGCGAACCAGTCGCTCGTGGATGCGAGTCGGACGCCGGGAAGCCGGTAGGCCGGCACGTCCGCAGCGCCTACCGACGATCGAGTCGCTCGTGGATGCGAGCGGCCGGTCCGGGGGACCGCCCGCCGTGACGGGCCGGGGACGTGCCAGCGAACCAGTCGCTCGTGGATGCGAGCCTGATCGGGGACCTTGGGTGGGTCGATCCGCGGGCTGGCGCGTCGGCGATGGATTCGGGCGCTCGCGTCTCCAGACGATGCCCCACTTCACCGTCCGCTCCCCGAATCGGGCGTTCGCGCCTCCGCGTGATGCGGCTCGTGGCGGAGGTATCGATAGACCAGCGCACCGAGAGCAGCGCCGCTGACGGGACCGGCGACGTAGATCCGCAGATCCGCCAGCTCGCCCGAGACGAGGGCGGGCCCCAGCGAGCGAGCCGGGTTCAGCGAGGCGCCCGTGACCGGCCCGCCGGCCAGCGCCGCGACCGCGACGGTGCCGCCGATCGCCAGCGCGGCGCCATGGCCGACGGCCCGGGTGTCGGTCGCGACCGCGGTGATGACCAGCATCAGGAGCGCGGTCAGGATCGCCTCTCAGGCCAGCGCCGACGAAAGCGCGATCGCCGGCCGCGTGACGCCCAGCCCGACGTCGCCGAGCGTGATCCGGAGCAGCGCCGCGCCCGTGACGGCCCCGGCGACCTGCGCGAGGGCGTAGGTCAGGACCCGACGCCACGGGAAGTGGCGGCCCACGGCAAAGCCGACGGACACGGCGGGGTTGAAGTGGGCGCCGGAGATGTGTCCCAGGCCGTAGACCATCACGGCGATGACGAGACCGAACGTGACGGCGACGGCCGGCGCGCTCACGCTCCCGACGGCGATCGCTCCGCAGCCGACGAAGACGAGCGCGAAGGTCCCGATGAACTCCGCGGCGTGCGCGCGGAGCTGCGACCGACGCCCGTCCGGCGTCGCGTCGAGCGTCAGGCGAGCGCCGGCCGGCGACCGCGCCCCGCGGCGCGCAGCGCGACCTCGATGAACGGCCGGAGCCGTGCCGAGACCTCGACCTGCGTCCGTCGGAAGGCGGCCAGCTTCTCTTCGTCCGTGCCCTCGACCTCGGACGGGTCGTCGAGTCCCCAGTGGAGCGTGTTGTCTGACCCGGGGAAGACCGGGCACGTCTCCCGGGCTCGGTCGCAGACGGTGATGACGTAGTCGAAGCGCTGATCGAGGAACTGCGTCACGAGCTTGCTGCGTGCCGCGGACCAGTCGATCCCCAGCTCACCGAGGACCCGAACGGCGTACGGGTTGACGCCGCGCACCTCGGTGCCCGCGGAGTGGACCTCGAAGTCGGTGCCGCCGTACCGCCCGAGGAGTGCCTCGGCGATCTGGCTCCGGGCGGAGTTGTGGGTGCATACGAACAGGACGCGGATCGGGTCGGCCACGGCGGACTCCTCCCTGGCGGCGCGGCCGGCGGCCGCGATCGTGAGCACGAGATCGAGGAGCTCGCCCTCGATCCGGTCGAGGTCCTCGCGCTGGCGGGCGATGGCGGTACGCTGCTGGGCGAGCAACGGCCGGAGATCCAGGTCGACGTCGCCGTGCTGGAGGCAGAGCCGCGCCAGCCGGCCGGCGTCCTCGGGCGCTAGGCCGAGCCGCCGGAGGTTGACCACGATCCGGAGCCGAGCGAGGTCAGCCTCGTCGTACTGGCGGTAGCCGTTCTCGCGTCGCGCAGCCGGCGGCAGGACGCCCGCGGCCTCGTACCAGCGGACGGCGGACGGCGCGATGCCGGCGCGCGCGGCGAGCTCCGAGACCCTCACGGCCCGTATCCCCGCGCCTCGCGCAGCTGGCCCGCGAACTCGGACGGCAGGGCGCTCGCCTCGATCGCGCGCGCCGCGCGCTCGACGTCGTACGCCACCCTTCGGGCGGTCGCCTCGCCGGTCG
>JAUJOH010000005.1:149202-186451 GCA_030447745.1 Chloroflexota bacterium
ATCTCGGAGCCGGCCCACCCCAGAGGCCCGCACGAGCGGTTGGAGGCCGAACCATTGACACGTGAATCCCGCTTCGCCGTGGGTGGCGCGCTCACGGCGGCGCTGCTGCTCGCCACCGCTGCCCCAGCGGTCGCACGACCGGCCGTCGCCGGCCCATTCGCCTTTGACCCACTCGACACGTCGGCGACGTGCGGCGCCGAGCCGATGAACGCGCCGTTCGAGCTGCCGTCGGGCTACCGGCAGGCCGTCTTCGAGACGGAGGCGAGCGACGCCGACTTCGACGACCTGCCGGACATGAACCAGCTCAACGAGACCGGACGGCAGGCCGGCCGCTACCTCTTCCGGACGCACGAGGTGAGCAGGAATGGCTCGATCTCGCGAACGGACCTCCGGACCGGCGAGACCACGCTCCTGGCGCAGCGCGCCGACTGGGAGCGCTTCGACGGCCTGAAGTGGACGCCGTGGCGGACACTCCTCGCCGCGGAGGAGGTGATCACGGCCTCGATCCGCGACCCGCAGTTCCCGGCCGCCGAGTCAGGCCTCCTCTACGAGGTCGACCCGTGGACCGGCGAGGCGGTCGCCCGCCCGGCCGTCGGCTCCGTGTCCCACGAGGGCATCGGGATCGACCCTCGCGGTGACATCTACGTCATCGACGAGTTCGCACACGGCGCGATCTTCCGGTTCGTCCCGGACCGTCGCGGTGATCTCAGCAGCGGCCAGCTGTACGCACTGAAGATCACCAATGACGCGGCCGCACCGGAGGACAAGACGGGGACGGCGACGTGGATCCCGCTCGACCGCCAGCAGGTGCAGATCAACGCCCGAACGGCAGCCCTCGCCGCCGGCGCCACGACCTACGGCCGCCCGGAGGACGTCGAGATCTTCCGCAATGTCCTGTACGTCGCCGTGACCAGCGAGGACCGCGTCCTGGCGATCGACCTGAAGGGCCCGAGCCCGTTCGTCACCGAGTACGTCGGCGCCGGTCTCAACGTGCCGGTCGAGGTCGATGACGAGAACGTCAATGGCGAGACGGACGAGGTGACCGGCTTCAACGGGCCCGACAACCTGGCGGTCGACAAGGCTGGCAACCTCTACGTCGCCGAGGACAACAGCCCCGGCGACATCTGGGTGGCCACGCCCGATCGCGACCGGGACGGCACCGCCGACGAGGTGCACCTGTTCGCCTCGCTGACGGACTGCGAAGCGGAGCCGACGGGGATCTACTTCGGCAAGGATCCTTTCACGCTCTACGTGAACGTCCAGCACGCCGGTGACGGCAACGACAAGGCGATGGTGATCCAGCGGGATCGCGGCCGCCGCTGAGTTCTCCCGGCGGTGGGGTTGCGCCCGTCACGCAGCCCCACCGACCTCCCCTGGCGGGGCGTCGGCGGTCGGGCGACCCGCGTCAGCACCCGCCTCCGCCGCAGCAGCCACCCGACGCCGTCGGGAGCTCGCGGCGCGTTGACAGGTCGACGGCCGGTCGCGCGTCGGCCGACTTCGTCGCCTTGACGATCGCGCTGACCATCCCGTCCGCGACGGCGTGGGTGGGTCTGATCGAAACGTCCGTGAGGCCGGCGGCCTCGACGCCCGCCCGGAACTCCGCGATCGACAGCGCGCCCGCGACGCAACCCGTCCAGGACCCGCGCTCGGCGCGCTGCTCCGGCGTCAGGTGATCCTCGGCCACGATGTCCGTGATCCCGATTCTCCCGCGCGGCCGAAGTACGCGTGACATCTCGCGGAAGACGGCCGCCTTGTCCGTGGCCAGGTTGACCACGCAGTTGCTGATCACGACATCGATTGACTCGGCGGGCAGCGGGATGGCCTCGATGTGGCCCTTGAGGAACTCGACGTTCGTGGCCCCCGCCTCGGCCGCGTTCCGCCGCGCCAGTGCGAGCATCTCGTCGGTCATGTCGAGCCCGAACGCCCGGCCGGTCGGCCCGACTCGGTTGGCCGACAGGAGCACGTCGATCCCGCCGCCGGACCCGAGGTCCAGGACGCGCTCGCCGGGGCGCAGATCGGCGACCGCGGTAGGGTTGCCGCAGCCGAGGCTCGCGAGGACGGCGGCATCCGGCAGCTCGTCACGCTCGAGCGCCGAGTACACCGACGCGCCGATCCCCGGATCGTGGCAACAGGCGCCGCCCTGCGTCGCCTGGAGGGCGGCGGTTGCATAGTGCTCGCGGACCGCCTCGTGGGTGGCCGTCTCGGTCGTCATCGGGTCTCCTCAGCTGGCAGTCGGGGCCCGGCCGAAGCGGTCGGCTGTTGTATTGATACTTGCCTATATAGATGCCTGTCAATACGATGGTCGCAATGAAGCGACCGACCGATCCGGACGTCCTGCTGCTGCATGGCGCCGCGGACCCCACCCGCCTGGCGATCCTCCGCGAGCTCGCCACGTCACCGGAGGTCTGCGCGTGCGACTTCACGTCGTGCTGCGACGTCAGCCAGCCGACCGTGTCGCATCACCTCAAGGTGCTCCGCGAGTCAGGCTGGGTGGACTCCGAGCGGCGTGGAACGTGGGTCTACTACCGCCTCCGACCGGAAGCCGTCACGCGGTTCCGCGAGGTCGCCAGCGACCTCGACCGGGGTTCCGGGCGACGTGCCGGCGCGGCACCTGCCAGGACCCTGCCGGTCATCCAGCCGGTCAGCTGAACGCGCGACTCGCCTCGACTGCGCGCGCTCTCACTCGCCCGGCACGAGACCCGGCGGCAGCAGCCAGCGCAGGACGCCGGCGCCCGGCACGAGCGCGCCGTCGACATCGACACGCGCCAGCGCACCCTTCTTCATCGGGAGTGACGCCGCCCCGGTGAGCGTGGCCAGCAGCTCGCTGAAGTCCGGATCATGCCCGACGAGGACCGGTCGCCGCGGCTCGCCCGAGTCGCGCAGGACCCGATCCACGATCGCGAGGCGCACGCCATCGGCCAGGCGCTCGTCGACCGTCGTGTCGAGACCGAGCGCGGCCGCCACGGCGTCCGCCGTCTGGCGGGCGCGGACCTTCGGCGAGGTCAGGATCACGTCCGGCCGGAAGCCGACGCGCGAAAGGTGACGGCCGAGGCGCTCCGCCTGATCGATGCCCTTGTCGGACAGTGGCCGCGCGGCGTCGTCGCCCTGCCAGGCCTCGGGGTCGCCCGCGTCGGCATGGCGCAGGAGGTGGAGCTCGACGCGCCGAGCCGCCGCTATGGGTTGAGGTCCTCGATGTCGCCGGTTGCCAGGAAGACGACGTCCTCGGCGATGTTCGTCGATCGGTCGCCGATCCGCTCCAGGTAGTACGCCGCGAAGAGGAGCCGGGCGCCGCGGTCGACGTTCGCCGGATCGGCCCGCATCAGCTCGAGCACGTCGTCGAAGATCCGGTGATAGAGGGCGTCCACCTCGTCGTCCCGGGCGGCCACCTCGCGGGCCCGCACCTGGTCGATGTCGACCAGCGCCCGGAGCACACCGTGGACGAGCACCGCGACCGCCTCGCCCATCCGTGGCAGATCGACGTAGCCTCTGAGCGGCGGATGCGACGCGAGCTTCCGGGACTGTTTCGCGACGCTCGCCGCGTGGTCGCCCATCCGCTCGAGCTCATAGGCCACGTGGTCGAGCGTCAGCAGGAAGCGGAGATCGCGCGCCACGGGCGACTGGGTCGCGATGGTCGCCGTGATCATCGAGCTGACCTTGCGCTGGACCTCGTTGATGCCGGCGTCGGCGACGATGACGGCCGTGGCGGCGTCGGCATCGTGGCGGACGAGCGACTCGATCGCCGCCCGGATCGCCTCCTCGACGAGGCTGCCCATCCGCAGGACGTTGTCCTTGACCTCCTGGAGCTCGCGGTCGAAGGTCTCGCGGTGCGGGTGTCGGGCACCGACCGCGATCGGGCGCGGGTCGTCGAGCCCCAGCTCCGGCTCCATGTCGTCGAGGACGCCGGCGAAGGCATCCGCCACGCGGGGCGTGGGCGTCGTCTGGTCGTCGGTCATCGGTCGTCCCCCTGCGCGTTCAGCCGAAGCGGCCGGACACGTAGTCCTCGGTCATCTGGTGCTTTGGGTTGGTGAAGATGTCGGTCGTGCGACTGCGCTCGACGATGTAGCCGGCGCGGTCCTCGCCCATGTTCATGAACACCGTGTAGTCCGAGGCCCGCGCGGCCTGCTGCATGTTGTGGGTCACGATGATGATCGTGTAGTTCTTCTTGAGCTCAGACATGAGCTCCTCGATCTGGAGCGTGGAGCGCGGATCCAGCGCGGATGCCGGCTCGTCCATCAGGATGATCTCCGGCTGGACGGCAATCGCACGGGCGATGCAGAGCCGCTGCTGCTGGCCCCCGGACAGGGCGAGGCCGGACTGCTTCAGCTTGTCCTTGACCTCGTCCCAGAGCGCCGCCCGCCGGAGGCTGCTTTCGACGACCTCGTCGAGCTTGCCGCGGAAGCCGTTGATCCGAGGCCCGAACGCCACGTTGTCGTAGATCGACTTGGGAAACGGGTTCGGCTTCTGGAAGACCATCCCGATCCGACGGCGAACCTCGACCGGGTCGACCTGCTCGGCATACAGGTTCTCGCCGTGGTACAGGACCTCGCCCTCGAAGCGAGTTCCGGGGATCAGGTCGTTCATCCGATTGACCGCGCGGAGGAGCGTCGACTTGCCGCTGCCGGACGGGCCGATCAGCGACGTGATCGCGTTCGGTGGGACGTCGAACGTGATGTTCTTCACGGCGCGGAACGAGCCGTAGTAGACGGACACGTCGCGCAGGTCGACGGCGGGCTCCGCCGCCGGATCGGTGTCGGCGTCGCCGCCGGCGAGCGGCTGGGCCGCGGTCCGTTCCATGCGCAGGGCGACGCCCGCGGTTGCCGGCGTCCGCGGTGCGGTGGGCAGGTTGCCGGACCCGTCGACGCGGTCCGTCGGCTCGGTCAGGGTCGATGGCATCGGGTCTCCCCGGGACGATGGCGTGGCCACTACCAGCTGCGCTCGTAGCGGTTGCGCAGGATGATCGCGACGGCGTTGGCGAAGAGGGTGATGACGAGCAGGACGATGATCGCGGCGGCGGTCAGGTCGCGGAACTCGGCCTGCGCGCGCCGCGACCAGTCGAAGATCGTGACCGGCAGCACGGTGTAGTCGCTGAACAGCTGCTCCCTCAAGCCGCGGCTGCCGGTGGAGAAGCCGCCCAGCACTGCGCCGGCGAGGAGCAGCGGCGCAGTCTCGCCGAGCGCCCGCGACAGGGACAGGACGGTGCCGGTGAGGATCCCCGGCGCAGCGTTCGGCAGGACCAGCAGCCGGGTCACCTCCCAGCGCGAGGCGCCCACCCCGTAGCCCGCCTCGCGGAGGGAGTGCGGGACCGCTCGGATCGCCTCGGCCGAGGTGATGATCACGATCGGCAGGACGAGGGCCGAAAGTGTCAGCCCCCCGGCGATCATGGACTTGCCACCGGTCAGCGGTCCGAGCGCGAGCACGAATATCGACAGCCCAAGCAGCCCGTAGACGACCGAGGGTACCCCGGCGAGGTTGCGGATGTTGACATTGATGAGCCGTGTCAGGCGGTTGTCCGGCGCGTACTCCTCGAGATAGATGGCGGTCATGATCCCGAGCGGGAAGGCCACCACGCTGACGAAGATGGCCATCATCAGCGTCCCGAAGATGCCCTGGGCCACCCCGGAGCGTGCCGGGCTGCTCGAGGTGGGGCGGGTGAGGAAGTCCGCTCCGCGCTCCTGGAAGACCGGCAGCCCACGCATCAGGACATCGGTGATGAGCGTGAACAGGATCAACAGCGAGAAGACGAGCGACACCAGCAGCAGGCCGTGGAACAGCAGGCCTCGCCAGTCCGCCCCTCCGGTCCGGTGGAGCGAGCGGGGCAGTGCACGGCTGGCCGTCGTCATCAGGACGCTCAGTACTGCTGCCGTGTCCGGCGGACGAAGATGTCGCCGAGCTGGTTGAGGACGAAGGTCATGATGAACAGCATGAGGCCGAGGAAGAAAAGGCTCTGGAACGCAGAGGTGGCCCCGGCGACGCGGTCCGTGCCCGTCGCCAGGGAAGCCATCGCGGCGGTGATCGTCTGGCCCTGGTGGAAGGGGTCGACCGTGAACTGGGCACCCCCGGAGCCGCCGGCCGCGACCGCCACGACCATCGTCTCGCCGATCGCGCGCGAGATGCCGAGGATGACCGCCGCGACGATCCCGGAGGTGGCTGCCGGGACGACGATCTTCACGCTCGTGGTCAGCCGGCGGGCGCCGAGCCCGTATGAGGCCTCCCGGAGCGCGGCGGGAACCGCGCGCATCGAATCCTCGGAGACCGAGGCGATCAGCGGGATGGTCAGGATCCCCACGCCGAGGCCGGCCGCCAGCAGGTTGAAGTCCGACGTTCCGGGGTTGAGTCGCTGCACGAAGACCGGGCTGATGAATGTGAGCGCGAAGAAGCCGAGCACGACGCTGGGGATGCCGGCCAGGACCTCCAGGATCGGCTTGACGATCCGCCGAACCCGGCGGCTGGCGTACTCGGACAGGTAGATCGCGGACAGGAGGCCGACCGGCACGGCCAGCAGGAGCGCGATCCCGGTCACGAGGAGCGAACCTGCCACGAGCGTCTTGAGATCGAACTCGCCTCGGCGGGGATACCAGCCGTCCGCAAACAGCGTCCCGAGGTCGATCTGGCGGATGAAGTCGACGGCGCCGCCGAACAGGCTGAGGATGATCAGCGCGCTCACGACGACGGTGAGGAGCGCCGCGCCGAGCAGAACCGCCCCGATGACCCGTTCCCGCCGGTGCCTCGCGGCCGTTCCCCGCAGGGCGGTCGCGAGGCTCGGGTCGCGCCGGAGCGAGGCGCCTGGCTGCATCGGTCGATCCTAGCCCCTTCTGGTTCGGAAAGGAGACAGGCCCGGCCTCCGAGCAGGCCGGACCCGTCCGGAGAGGAGCGGAGTGGCTAGCGGCCTTCCCAGGCCGAGCGCGTCTCGCCGAGCGCGCTGCTCTCGAGGTTGATGTAGCTGACCTCGTCGTTGACCTGGGTCAGGTTGGCCTCGTCGAGGTAGAAGTCGACGTAGGCGGCGAGCGCGGGGTTCGACTCGGCCTTGGCCTTGTCGACGTAGATGAAGAGCGGTCGCGACAGCGGATACTCGTTGCTCGCGATCGCCTCCGGCGTCGGGGCGACGCACTCGCCGTCCGGTGCGGAGACCTCGAGGAGCTTGACCGTGGCGGCGTTCTCCTGAGCAAAGGCATAGCCTACCCAGCCGAGCGACGTGTCGAAGCCGGCGACGCCCTCGACGATCACGTTGTCGTTCGGGGAGGAGTTGTAGTCCTTGCGGCTTACTTCCTCCTGGCCCTGGGCCTCGGCGAACTCGGCGATCGGCCCGTCGGCCACGAAGTAGTCGTACGTCCCGGACTCCTCGCCGGGGCCGAAGATCTGGAGCTCCGCGTCCGGCAGGTCGGTCGTGGAGCCGAGCTCGTGGGCCAGCGCCTCGGCGTCGTTCCAGTTGTCGACACCCTCCGCCTCGGGCCCGATGAGGGCGTACAGGTCGGCGTAGGAGAGGCAGGTCACGGCCTCGTTGGCGGTGGACGTGATGACGGACAGGCCGTCGATCGCGACCTGCAGCTCGACGTACTCGATGCCGGCGGCCTCGCAGGCCGCGGCCTCCTCCTCGTCGATCGCGCGTGACGCGTCGCTGATGTCCGTCTCGCCGGCGCAGAACAGCTGGAAGCCGTCGCCGGTGCCCGGTCCGTCGACGCGGATGGCGACATCGGGATTGGCCTGGTTGAACAGCTCGGCCATCCCCTGGCTGATTGGCTGGACCGTGGACGAGCCGGAGATCGCGATCTCGCCGCTCAGGTCGCCGGCCTGGGACTCGGCCGCCTGGGACTCGCCGGCCTGGGACTCGGCCGCCTGGGACTCGCCGGGCTGGGACTCGGCCGCCTGGGACTCGGTCGCCTGGCTCTGCGTTCCCTGGGAGGGGATGGCGGACGCCGTCGGCGATTGATTGGCTCCGGTGCCGCACGCGCCCGCCGCGAACACGGCGGCGATGGCGAGGGCACCGAGGCGCCTGGTCCTGGTCGTCGTCACGTCGGGGGATCCTCCTCTGGACCGCAAGGCACGGCCGCTGGTCTGATGGCAGGGACTGCCGCTCTGGGGCATCGCCACGGTCGCCGACGGGGGTCAACGACCCTTTGCCGGTTCGTTAAGTGCCGGTTAACAGGATTGACGGGTCCCTGCAACGCGCCCTCGTCGGCCGGCACGCACCGGCGTGACCGGGCCGGCGCGACCCTCCCCGCCAGGAGGTGCCACCATGCCCGAACAGAAGACCTGGGACGACGAGCACGTCGACGGCTCGCGGCGCGCGCGGATGGCGGGCGCGGACCCGGGGGCCTACATCGGCCACGAGCCGGAGCGCTCCACGGAGACGATCCCGGGCGGCGTAGGGCCGGCCGACGAGCGCGTCGCCGCCGTGGACACCCAGCCCGGTGTCGTCGTCGACGACGGCGCACCGCCGGCGGGACACACGGCCGGCGAGGCGGCCAGTGCCGACCGCCTGCGGGAGGCCGGCGACCGTGAGTGACGACGCGGGGCTGTCCGGCGACCGCCACGACCGGTCCGCCGACGAGGAGGCCGAGCGGCTCGCCGCTGGCCGGGACGTCGTCGCGTCGACGACGGCACCCGGCGGTCAGGCCACCTCCGCGGGCGGCGGCTACGGGACCGGCAGTGAGGCGCAGTCGTCCGGCGGCAGTGGCGAGGCGACGGACGACACGTCCACCGGCGGCGACGACAACCAGACCGAATGGCTCCGCGACGCCCCGGGCGCGGGAGGGGATGACGGATGACGGACCGAGGCGACGACGAGCAGCTCGACGCCCGGATCACCGAGTTGCAGGTCGGTGAGGACGCCGGCGTGACTGACCGCCAGGCGGCCGCGACGCTCCCGGACGACGCAGAGGGCCGGCGGCATGTCGGCGAGGACCTGGCCGCCGGCCAGGGTCGCGACGCGAGCGGCATTCCCGCCGAGGACCTGTCACAGCTGGCGGGCATCCGGGACCCGATCGACCAGACCGCCGTGGCCGCCAGCGAGGAGATCGACCGCCTGGGCGAGGGCATGACCCACGTCGGCGTGTACGAGGGCAACCTCGAGGCGCGACCGCCGCTGAGCGACCAGCCAGACGAGCCCGATGAGGAAAACCTCGAGCTGCTCCTCGAGGAGGAGCTCCGTACCGGCGAGACGGACGACGCCGCCGAGGCCGCCGAGGAGGGCCTGGCGTGGGTCCCGCCGACGGATCCGCCAGTCGTCGCCGGCGAGCACGGTCAGCCGGAGATCGCCGCCGGCTTCGGGATGACCGCGGACCAGGAGCCGTTCGACGCGGACCACCACTCGAGCGCGCTGTCCGCGGAGGACGAGCGGACCGAGCGGATCCGCGAGGCGCTGATGGCGCACGCCGAGACGGTCGGCCTCGTCGACCGGCTCCGGTTCGACACGATCGGCTCGACCGTGCTGCTCGAGGGCAGTGTCGAGGACCTCGACGACGAGGACGCGGTGCTTGGCGTGATCTCCGAGGTCGAAGGCGTGACCGAGGTCGTCAACCGGCTCGAGGTTACCGCGGTCGAGTAGGCGCGCTCCTCGCGCGTCGGTGGCGCGGCGGCGTGCCGGGCCCAGAGATCGATGAGCGCCGGCCGGTCGGCAGCCGCGCTTTCTCTCCCGCGCGGGTACCAGACGCCGGCGACCCAACGGGCCCGCCGCCGGTTCGCCCGCGGTCTGTCTCATTTACCAACCCCCGTGGTCGCCGGAATGGGGGCCGTTTCGATCACCCATCACGCCGCCGGGTTGAAACAACCGGAGCGGCGCCGGTCGATCGGCCACGCTCTGCGTCGTCTGGGCGAGCCGCGCGCGCCACGTCGCGCCGCTCCCGGGACCACCGGCATTGGTCGATGAAACGAACCGCCGCGGGGTCCCGCGGCGGGGGGTCCGTTGGGCGGGCTACCGGTCGTTCGTCGTTCGCGCCGAGGGGCCGGCCCGTGTCCGCCGACTCCCACACGTCGCCGCCTTCGATGCCCAGCTCTGCAAGCGCGGGCTCGCCCGGGAGCAGCCGCACGTCGAGCCACGACGCTGCTGGGCGGTGCGGACGCCTCGCGCGTCTGACTCTGGAACGTCGAGCCGCGGTCGCGCCCCGGGCGAGCGAGCTGACGAGCGACCGAACCGAGCGCGCCAGGCGACCCATGTCGACCAGGGTCATCGCCGATCGTGAACGAGACAGGCGCGGGACCGTCAACGCGTGCGATCCAGCGGCCGGCGTCGTCGCAAACCTCGCCTCAGGTCGGTGAGGGCGGCCCACACCGTCCCCGTGAGCCCGAGCGCTGAACCGCCCCACAGCAAGAGGGCGTCCGCTCGAGCGGCGCCTCCGACGGTCAGCGTGAGCCCGAGAGCCGCTAGGAAGAACGCGTAGCCCGTGGCGAGCTCGGTCCGGGAGACGTTTCGTTCGGGCATGCCGGTCCTCCGGCTGAACCTGCTCGGGAGCGGGCCGTGCCGCGGTCGGCACGGAAGGTCGCGGGTCGGCTTTAACGGGCCGTTTCGAGCGATGCGATCTGGCAACGCGTTCGCGCGACCCGCGATGTCGTACGGGGAGCCGCCCCGACGCGGCGACCGGCGCCGACGGCCCGGGCCGTCTTCGGGGATCGCGAACCCCCCCGTGAGGTCGAGGCACCGACAGCCCAGCACCGTTGCCGCCAGTGGCCTTGCCGACGCGACGCGATCCCCGGCACCAACCCGGCGACGTCGGGAAGCGTCCGCTCCGGCTGGCGCACCGTGGCGACTGGCGCCTGGCGCCGGAGAACAGCCTGCCGGCGCTGATCGCGGCCGTCTCGGCTCCCGGCTGCGACGGCGTCGAGTTCGACGTCCGCGCGGCGCGCGACGGGACGCCCGTCCTGCTTCACGACCCGACGCTGGCGCGCGTCCAGCGCCACCGGGACCCGGTCGCGTCGCTGTCGACCCGGGACCTCGCGGAGCTCGGCGTCCCTCAGCTCGAGGACGTCATGCGGGCCGTACCGAGCGAAGCGTTCCTCGACATCGAGCTGAAGGACGATCCCGGCGACGGCGTGATCGAGGTTCTCGATGCCGCACGCGACCAGCCGATGTCGAACGCCGTCGTCTCCTCCTTCCGCGGCGGCACGCTCGCTGGCATCCGGCGGGCGCGGCCGCAGTGGCCGTGCTGGCTGAACACGGAGCACCTGTGCGACGAGGTGATCAGGGCCGCGGGCCGGCTGGGTTGCACCGGGGTGTCGGTGCATTGGCAGGCGGTCAACGGGAGCTCGGTTCGGGCCGCGCGCGGGGCTGGGCTCGAGGTCGCTGCCTGGACCGCTCGGCGATCGACGACCCGCGAGGCGTTGTCGCGCCTCGGCCTTCGTGCGGTGTGCGTGGAGGCCGCCGCGCTCGAGGGCTGAGATCGCTGGCGCCGGGTCAGGGAAGTCTCCTGCGCGACGCGATGCCCGCGCGACGTCGCTGGACGCTCAGCGGTCGGGCTTGCCCATGTAGTCCGTGGCGGGGTCGATCGGTCCCGTGCCAGCCGATGCCGCGTCCGGCAGAGAGTGGTCCTCGTTCGTGTCGCGGTCGTTGTCGCCCGCCTCGCCGGCCGCACCGGCGACCGCCCCGATGGCCGCGCCGATCGGCAGGCCAATGGGACCGGCAACGGCGGCGCCGGCGAGGACGCCCGCCCCGGCACCGCTCTGCCCGCCGGAGGCGACCGAGCCGCGGTCTGGGTCGCCGACGAGCTCGGTCGACATCTGGCGGCCGGCCGGACCCTCCATCTCCATGTGGCTCTCCGGCGCTCGGTGGGCCGGGTGCTCGCGGCCCGCACGAGCCTGGAGGTCGCCGGTCTCCGTCTCGCTGGTGTGAAGGGGATCGAGGTCGGTCATCGAATGGTCCTCCTGCGCTCGGCGCGGCCCGCTGACGGCCCCAGCGTGGCGCGCCGCCGATCACGCGCCGGACCGTCCCCGCCGCCGGGCCGCGACGGGGGCGTTACAGCCGGTGTGCCGGCCCTGTAACGGTGGCCGTCTGGTGGTGCGGTGTCCGGGCAACGCTCGACGGACGAGCATCCGATCAACAGGAGGTGGACATGGAACGACCGGTCGGGACAGAGCCGCGTGACGACGCGATGACGAGCGGCTCCGACAGCCGCGCCGCCCGCGACCTCTTCAACCCGCTGGTGCTGGACCTCGCGAGCGAGGCGGCGACGCTGTTCGACGAGCGCGAGTGGGCGGAGCGTGACCGGAACTCGCGCACGATCGCGTCCACCGAGCGGATGCGGATCACGCTCACGGCCATGCGTGGCGGCGCGCAGCTCGGCAGCGAGGGAACGGACGACACGCTTGCGGTCCACGTCCTGCGCGGCACGGTCTCGGTCGAGGTCGAGGGGCAGTCCGTCGACCTCCGCGAGGGGCAGCTGGCCACGATCCCGCAGCCGGGAGGCTGGCGGCTCAGTGCGGCGGACGACTCGCTCCTGCTCCTCACGGTGGCACTCGGGCCCGGGAGCGGTCACGGCGCCTGATAGGCCGCGGGAGACGGCCGAGCTGCTGACGTCGTTCCGCGGCGTCGCCTACTGCCACGCGCCGGCCGACGAGCCGGTCCGGCTCGACAAGCTCGTTTCGGCGGAGGGCGGCGGCGACCGCTGGAACGATGCCGGACAGCCGACCCTCTACCTGGCGCTGGACGCCGCCGTCGCCCTGGCCGAGCTGGCCCGCCACCTCGACGTCGACGCGCGCGACCAGCCCGTGCGCCGCCGGGTGCTGGCCCTCGAGTTGAACCTCGATGGCCTCCTCGACCTCCGCCGGCCGGAGGTCCGGGCGGCCGTTGATGCGCCGGCCGGCGCGGCTGCCTTCCGTGACCGCGCCGTGGCCAGGCAGGTCGCGGCCCGGGCTCGGGGCTGCGCCGACTGCCGCGGGATCCTGGTCCCGTCGATGGCGTTCCTCGACGACGAGTCGCGCGGCAATCTCGTGCTGTTCATGGAGCGCCAGGACGGCGGTCTCGCCGGTCTGATTGAGGGCCGGCACGAGGCGGGACTCCTTGACATCCGGTCAGCGGACGGCGCGTACGGGAACATGAGCTGACAGAGAAGAAGGATGACGCCGCAGGCGGCTGACTCGGCGGAAAGGAAGGAGCAGGACGGACGGTGCAGCAGCTCGGGAACGAACGGACGACGGCCTACACGGACGGCCCGGAGCTCGTCTTCGAGCGGGTCTTCGATGCCCCTCGCGAGCTCGTCTAGAAGGTCCTGACCGATCCGGACGGGATCTCGCGCTGGTGGGGCCCGCACGGCCACACGGTGACGGTCGTCGAGATGGACGTCCGGGTCGGCGGCGCGTGGCGCTGGATCGGTCATGGACCGGACGGCCAGGATGCGCCCTTCAAGGGCGAATACCTGGAGCTCGTGTCGCCCGAGAGGCTCGTCCAGACGGAGATCTTCGACGTCCGGGGCTTCGACGACCGGGCGGCGCTCAACACGCTGACGCTCGAGGATCTGGGCGGCCGGACGAAGCTCGTCGCCCGCAGCCGGTTCCCGTCGGTCGAGGACCTCGAGGGCGCCCTGGCCACGGGGATGGTCGGCGGCGCGCTCGAGACGTACGACGGGCTGGCCGATTCGGTTGTCCGATCGGCCGCACACTCCCCGTCCGCTGAGCGACTACGCACGATCAAGGCAGGTCGACGATGGCGTTCCGGCGCGCGAGCGCAGCCCTGACGTCGGCAGCCGGCAGGGCACCCGGCGCAACCCCCCGCTCGACCGCGAGCGCCGCCGCCGTCCCGGCCGCCTCGCCGAGGATCATGAACTGCGGTTCGAGGCGGAGCGCGCAGTACGCGACGTGTGACGCGGACACCGCACAGGCCACGAGCAGGTCGTCGCACTCCTCGGGCCGGGGAAGCAGGATGTCGTACGGGATGGCGTTGGCCGGGACCGGCACGCTGAGGTAGCCCTCGGTCAGTGCCTCCGGGACAAGGTCCGGGAAACGCGAGATGGGCGCGGCGACCCAGTGCACCTCCCGGATGTCGATGTTGTAGCCGGCCAGACCGACGGAGGCGTCCGCTGGCCCGCCGCCCGCGAACAGGTCGCGCTCGGTGAGCACCCGTCGGCCGATCATCCGGCGGCCCTCGCGCACGTAGAGCTGGTGCGGCCAGTGCTCGTTGTCCGTGAACTCGTCACGCGGCAGACCCCAGCCTGCAGCCTCGCGTCGCAGCCCCGCCGGGAGCCGCGGGTCAGTCGCGAGGAAGTGGAGGAGACCCTGCGCCCAGGTCCGGTGCTCGTGCGCGACGCAGTCGCGCATCGCGGCGTCTCCCTCGAGATACTCCTGCGCGGCGCCGGGAAGGTTCGTCGACACGGGCCCGTCGCTGTTCAGGTCGGCCTTGCCGTTCGGCAGCCGGCCGGGGCCGCCGAAGGCCCGGAACACTGCCCGGTCGCCGAGCGCCTCGGCATACCGCCGCGCGAGCTCGAACCGCTCGGGGTCGTAGCCGGGCGGCGGAGGGACTGGGATCCGGTCCGGCGCGTCAGTCAGGCAGACGCGGTAGCAGAACGACTGGACGCGGCCGTCCGCCTCGCCCGGCGGCACGAGGTCGTCGAACGGGACGAACCACGGGAGCAGACCGCCGTCGGCGGCGAGTGGCGAGACAGGCACGACGAACTGATGCGGACTGGGCAGCAGCTCGCGCCGGCCCGCGTACCGCTCACCGTGCGTGGCTCGGCCCTCCCGGCCGATCGCGTACGACACGCCGGCGGCGGCCAGGAGGTCGCCCTCGTAGGTCGCATCGATGAAGATTCGCCCGTCGACGGCCCGGCCGTGCTCGTCCGTGACGCGGCGGATCCGGCCATCCCGCCCGGCTCCGGTGAGCCGCCAGCCCAGCCGCACGTCGACGCCGTGCTCGTGCAACAGATCGCCCAGCACGCGCTCCGCCGCCGACGGTTCGAACCGCCACGCGACCTCCTGGCCATACAACCGCCCGAGGCGACGGCCGAACTCGAGGGCCAGCCCGCCGATCAGCCCTTCCTGGCGCTCGACGTCCGTCCGGCCGAGGCCGCCGGACAGCATGCCGCCGACGTGCCGGCCGGGCTCGAGGAGGATGACGGAGGCGCCACCTCGGGCGGCCGCGACCGCGGCCATGACGCCGGCCCCGGTGCCGCCATAGACAACGACATCGGCGCGCTGGGGCGCCCCGGTCAACCCTTCGAGCCGGTCGTCGCGATCCCTTCGATGAAGTAGCGCTGGGCGAAGAAGAACACGATGATCATCGGCGCCGTGATGAGCACGCTCGCCGCCATCACGAGCTGGAACTGGCCCTGACCGCCGGCCTGCGGGTTGAAGATGGTGACGAGGTAATTGAGACCCTGCGGCAGGGTGAACAGCGACAGGTCGCGCAGGAAGATGAGCGGCCGCATGAGGTCCGTCCAGGCGGCCTTCAGCTCGAAGATGAAGACGACGATGAGCGCCGCACGGGTCAGCGGGACGGCGATGCTCCAGAACATCCGCAGGTAGTTGGCGCCGTCGACTCGCGCCGCCTCGAAGACCTCGCGGGGCAGCCCGAGGAAGAACTGACGGAGCAGGAAGATGTAGAACGCCGAGCCGAACAGGTTGCCGGCCCACAGCGGGGCGAACGTCGGCGAGTTGACCTGCCCGAGCGCGTTCCAGATCAGGAAGTTCGGGATCATCATCACCGCGCCGGGCAGCATCATGCTGGCGAGCACGAGACCGAACAGGATGTTGCGCCCGGGGAACCGGAAGTAGGCGAAGCCGAAGGCCACCAGGGCCGAGCTGATCGTCACGGTCACCGCGGCGAGGACGCTCACGATCGTGCTGTTCGTGAACCAGCCGGCCAGCGGCACGATCTGGAAGATCTGCACGTAGTTCTCGAAGTGGAGCGGTAACGGGAAGAGCTCGTTCGAGAAGACGTCGGTCCGGGTCTTGAGCGAGGCGCTCAGCAGCCAGACGAAGGGAAAGACGAAGACCAGCGTCGCGCCGAAGAGCGCGACCAGGTAGACGGCCTGCGAGGCGATCGAGGCGGGCGTGCGCGCCTCGCCCCTCCGGGCCGTCAACGCCTGCGGTGGCGCAGCCGCCGTCATCGAGGTGGGGGGCGGGGCGCCGCCGACGCCGCCCGTCTGCACGGTCATCCCCCTTCACCCGCGTAGTAGACGAACCGGCGGCTCAGGCGGACCTGGATCAGCGTGATGACCAGGATGATCACGAACAAGAGCCAGGCCATCGCCGACGCGTAGCCCATGTCGAGATCCTGGAACGCCTTCTGGAACAGATAGATCGTGTAGAAGAGCGCCGAGTCCTGCGCCGGCCCGCTGCGGGTCGTGAAGAACATCGTGAAGACCTCGGCGAAGATCTGGAGCGACGCGATCGTGTTGACGATCAGCGTGAAGAAGAGCGCGCCGCTGATGAACGGCACGGTGATGTTCCGGAACTGCTGCCACGCGCTCGCTCCGTCGATCTTGGCAGCCTCGTACAACTCCACGGGCACGTTCTTGAGCGCCGCGAAGTAGATGATGACGGTGCTGCCCAGCGTCCAGAGGGACATGATCACGATGCCCTGCTTGGCCCACGACGGGTCGGTCAGCCAGTTGGGCCCGTCGATGCCGAATACGCCGATGATGCGGTTGAGCAGGCCGTTGCCGGACAGCAGGAGCAGGTAGAGGGTGCCGACCGCCACCGCGGGGGTGAGGTTCGGCAGATAGAACACGTTCCTGAAGAACCCGGCCGCTCGTCCCACCCGCAGCAGCAGCATCGCGAGCGCGAGCGAGATGATGATCGTGGCCGGGACGTTGAGGCCGGCGTAGACGGCCGTGTTGACGAGCGAGAGGGGGATGCGCCGGTCCCGCATGAGCTGCTCGTAGTTCTCGAGACCGACCGGATCCGGCGGTCGGATGACGTTGTAGTCGGTGAAGGACAGGTAGAGGCTGGCGATCATCGGACCAGCCGTGAAGATCAGGAACCCGATGATCCACGGCAGCAGGAAGATGAACGCCCAGCGCGTTTCTTCCGAGACGCGCCACCGCCTCCGGGGGGAAGCGGTGGCGCCGGTTGCGGTCATCGCGGGACCTTCATCGCCCGGGCTCTACTGCGCGGCGTCGATCGCGTCCTGGGCTTCCCGGTCGGCCTGGGCGAGCGCCTCGGTCGGGTCCGCGCCCTCGTTGATCACGGCGTTCACGGCCGCCTGCCAGATCCGCGTGAACTCCTCGGCCGCCGGGGTGGGCGGCAGCGCGAACGACTGGTCCGCGACCTCCTGGACGAGCTGCGCGCCCTCGTAGTAGGCGCCCGCGCTCTCCTCGGTCACGAGCTCACCGAAGATGCGCTCATCCGCCTCGGTGTTGCCGGTGTAGACGCCGGTGAAGGGCTCGCCGTCGGCGGCTCGCTGCTCGGCGCGGACCTGCGCGGCGGCGAACCACGTGTCGGGCAGGGTCACGACGCGCATGAACTCGCACGCCGCCTCCTTGTTGTCGGCCGACGCCGGGATCGCCCAGGCCGAGCCGCCGGAGAGGCTGATGTTGTTGCCCTGGCGGTCCTTGAACGGGACGAAGCTGATCTCCTCGTCCGGCGAGTTGCTGGCCAGGACGTTCAGATACCACTGCTCCATCGGCATCGCGCCGAGCGTGTCCGCCGCGAACTGATTGTCCGGCCCGAAGAAGTCGACGCCACCAGGGCCGTTCGCCCGGAAGTCGAAGAACGCCGGGCCTTCGCCGTGAGCGGTGATCAGGGACGTGGCGTACTGCAGCGCCTCGGCGACTGCCGGGTCGTCGAGCTGAGAGGTAAGGCCATCCTCGGACAGGAGGTCCACGCCGTTGGCCTTGGCCCACATTGGAGGTAAGGCCATCCTCGGACAGGAGGTCCACGCCGTTGGCCTTGGCCCACATTGGCAGGAACTCGGGCAGCTTCGGGTCGAACCCGATCCGGCTGATCTGGCCGCCGTCGGCCTCGAGCATCTGCTCGTTGGCCTCGCTGAGCGCCTCCCAGTCGCTGGTGTCGATGTCCTCGGGGGTGAGGCCGGCCTCCTCGACGACCGAGTTGTTCACGAGGATGACCCGGCTGTCGAAGAACTCGGGGATACCGTAGACCTGGCCATCGATCGTGACCTGGGCGACAGCCGACTCCCGGTACTGGCCCATGTCGATGCCCATGTTCGAGATGCACTCGTCGAGGGGGTCGAGCGCGCCCTCGGCCACGTACGTGCCGATGATCGCGCGGTCGATCCGGACGACGTCCGGCGGATTGCCCGCGGCGACCGAGGTCAGGAACTGCTGGGCGTCGAAGTCGGACTCCGTGAAGCTGACCTCGACGTCCGGGTACTGCTCCGCGAAGACGTTGTAGCGGGTGTAGGCGATCTCGTCGGCCGCCCCCTCCTGCTCCGGATCCGGCTCGCATGGTGCCGGCTCGCAGCCGTAGCGGGCGCCGACCTGCAGCTGCCCGCTGATGTCCGCCTGGCCGCCGCCGCTGGCCGCGGCCGACTCGCTGGCGCCGGCCGACGCGCCGCCGGAGGCCGAGGGCTCGCCGCTGGTCGCGGCTGTGCCCGTCGCCGGGGCGCTGGCCGAGACGACCGGCGGGGTGGTCCCCCGATCCGAGCCTTGGTTGCATGCGCTGGCCACGAGCGCCGTGGCGGCCAGCAGCGCGATCAGTGGCAATCCTCGGGATCGGCGAGGGGACGCGATCATGAGTTGCTCCTCCGGTAATCGGCGACCTCGCCGCGTGTTGCCGACAGGCTCCGCTCCAGTCCGCTCCTTCTCGTCCGCGGACCACGACGGTTGATCTTGCGTCGAGCTTGCACCGACATCGCAATCGCGCGCCGCGAGCGGCCAGTGTAAACGGACGGATCGTGGCCGTCGTGGTCGCAGAGTGTATCGCGGTACCGTGTCCCGATGGAGATGCCGGCCACGAAGGTCGCGCCGGGCACCCGGTTCGACATCATGACGGATGTCCACGGCTGTCTCGACGAGTTCGGCGAGCTGCTCGAACGGCTGGGCTACGACCGCCCGGAGCGGCCGGACCGAGACCCGTGGCGGCCACCGCCCGGCCGTCACCTCGTGATCGCGGGCGACCTCGTCGACCGCGGACCGGCGATCGTTGGCCTGCTCCGGGTCGCGATGGCCATGGTCGAGGACGGCGCCATGTCCGTGACCGTCGGAAACCACGACGACAAGCTGCTCCGCGCGCTTCGCGGGCGCCCGGTCAGGTTGACTCAGGGGCTCGAGACCTCGCTCGCCCAGCTCGGCGACGAGCGCGGTCGCTTCCGGCGCCGGGTGATCGACTTCCTCGCCTCGTTGCCCAGCCACCTCGTCCTCGACGACGGCCGGCTGGTCGTGGCGCACGCCGGCCTGCCCGAGAAGATGCACGGCAAGACCGGCGGCCGCGTCCGCGAGGTGGCGATGTACGGGCTGACCAAGCCGGGCCTCGATGCGTGGGGCCTGCCGCTCCGGATCGACTGGGCGGCGAGCTACACCGGGACGGCCCGCGTCGTGTACGGCCACACGCCGGTGGTCGAGCCGGTCTGGTCGAACAACACGATCGATATCGACACCGGATGCCCGTTCGGCCATCGGCTCACCGCGCTGCGCTACCCGGAGCTCGAGCTGGTCTCCGTCCCCGCGCGCGGCGTCTACCAGGAGAAGGGCGGGCCGTTCCGCGTCGGCGGGCCGGGCGGCGCGCCGGCGGACTGGGCGCCCGCGATGCAGGCCGGCTGATCGACGGGTCGGCCGGATCGGCCGGGCGGCGCGGACCAGTTCGCGCGGTCGTCGACGTCGGGTCGACGTCCGTCCACTCGCTCGTTGCCGGCGTTGGGGACGATGTCGTCGAGCCGCTCTTCGACGAGTCGGCGTTCCTCGGGCTCGGTGCCCAGGTTGACGCCAGCGGTCGCCTCGGACGGGCCAAGACCGGGGAGCTCGTCACGACGCTGGAGGTGTTTGCCGAACGGGCCCGTGGCCTCGGCGCCGCCTCGTCCACGATCATTGCCACCGAGCCCCTCCGGCGCGCGGGGGACGCGGCGCGCGCCGTCCGGGCAGTAGAGCGCGAGACGCGCCTCGCGCTCCACGTGGTCACCCAACGCGAGGAGGCCCTGCTGGCGCTCGTGGGCGTTCCACCGAGGTCGTGCGCGTGGCGCCCGGCGAGCCCGCCGGCGGCGACCGGGCTTCGTGTCGGGGCCGGGCTCGCGGAGCGGTTCGTGAGCCACGACCCGCCGACGGTCGAGGAGGTCCGGGGGATGATCGAGGCCGCCCGCAGCGCGGCCGGCGCGCTGCCCGGAGCGGCGCGACCGGCCCTCGTGGCGGTCGGCGGGACCGCCGAGAACCTGCTTCGGGTCGTGCCGGACGACGGGGACGGCGGCGTCCTCACGCGAGCCGGCCTCGTCCTGGCGCTGGAGCGGCTGGCCGCGGAACCGGCCGACGCGGCGGCTGCTCGGTACGGCGTGCGGCCCGGCCGCGCCCGACTGCTCCCGGCCGGCGCGGCGATCCTCGTCGCGTTCGTCGACCGCTGGCGGGTCGACGCCCTGCGCGTCTCGTCCGGCGGCCTCCGGGAAGGGGCGCTCCTTGCCGTCGAGCAGGCCGGCGCCGGCTGGCGCGACCGACTGCCGGCACTCGCCGGCGGCTGGCGTGACTGAGGGTCCGGTCGACCCCGGCACCGACGGGGCGGCCCCGGCCGTCGAGGCCGTCGAGCCCGCCGCGTCGTGACCCGGTTCGCGGCCAACGTCGGCTTCCTCTACACCGAGGTTCCGTACAAGGCCCGCTTCGCGGCCGCCAGGGCCGATGGATTCGAGGCCGTGGAGGCGGCGTGGCCGCCGATTCCGCCCGACGAGTTCGCCGCGGCCGTCGCGCGGTCCCGGCTCCGGGTCGCGCTCCTGAACGTCGCCGCCGGCGATCTGGACGCCGGCGAGCGGGGGCACGCCAACGACCCATCGGCCGTCGCCCGGTGGCGGGCGGACCTCGGGGCGGCGCTCCGGCTCGCCGAAGCCGTCGACTGCCCGACGCTGAACGTGCTGGCCGGCAACCGCCTCGCCGTCGTCGACGAGGACGCGCAGCTCGAGTGCCTTCGCGGCAACCTCGCCTGGGCGCTCCCGCGGGCCGCCCGCGAAGGCCGGACGCTCGTGGTCGAGCTGCTCAACCCGTGGGACACGCCGGCCTATCTGGTCACCGATCTCGCCGCCGCGACCGCGCTGGTCGAGCCGTTGGTGGACGCCGGCCTCCGACTCCAGCTCGATACGTACCACGTCGGCCGGCTCGAGCCGGACGTGGCCGGCGCCTTCGGCCGGATCGCCTCGCTCGTGGGGCACATCCAGATCGCCGACGTCCCGGGCCGCCACGAGCCGGGCACCGGCACGATCGACTGGCGCGCCTTCTTCGCCGCGGTCGCCTCGTTCGGCTATGACGGGGCCGTCGGCCTCGAGTACCGGCCGCGTGCCGGCACGTCCGAGAGCCTCACCTGGCTGCCGCGTCCGGCTCGCGCCTGGTCGGACGATCCGTTCCTGATGCCGCGCGGCTGAGCCGGTCGACCGCCGTCCGCAGGTCGTCCGGGCCGCCGACGTTGCCCGGGAAGACGACGAGCACGACCGGCGGGCCGTCCCGCGGCCGGACACGCCACACGGGCACGCCGGGCAGGAGCTGGCCGAGCACGGTCGCCGACCGCGCGCCGAGCCCGAACGTCGCCACGTCGCTGCTCGTGATCCCGCCCTTGGCGAGGACCCAGGCGGCGCGGTGCCCGTCCGCCCGGATGGCGGAGACGAGGACGCGCGAGATCCGACCCGCCAGCCGAAGCCCGGACGGGTCGTCCGCGCTCGGATCGAGCGGCTGGCGGCTCGTCACGACGACCGGTGTCACGCCACCGTCGAGCAGCGTCCCGACGCGGGCCGCGGCGGCTCGGCCGACCCGCGCGGCGCGACGGGAGTTCATGGCCGCCGGCGCGGGGATCTCGACGACCTCGAGCGCGGCCGGTGGATCTGCCACCAGCCGCTCGAGCTGGCGGGTCGTCGTGACCACGTGCGATCCGACCACCACCAGCCCCGGGCCGCGGCCGACGCGGAGCTGACCCGGGCCCAGATCCGGCCGCCGCTGCTGTCCGTTCCGGGCCCGGACGTAGCCGGCCGCCGTCCGCGCGACGATCACGCGCGACCGTTCCGCCTCGATCGTGCCGGCCGCGAGGACCTCGGCATCGCGGTCGTCGGCCGCGTTGCCGATCGCGATGGCGCGTGGCGGAAGGGTGAGCAGCGCTTCGGTGACCCAGCGGGGCCCGCCACGTCTCACCTCGTCGAGCGGCAGGCTCACGATCGGGCGGCCGGCGGTCCCGCGCCGGGCGACGACCCAGTCGCGCAGGTTCGACTCGGCGTAGCGGAAGGCCGGGTCGTGCGCGTACTCCGTCTCGGCGACCGGCACCGGCCGGTCGTCGCGCACGAGGTAGTGGACATCGCCGATCGTCAGGCGACCGCCGTCGCCGAAGTACGGCATGAGCAGCACCGGCGCGTCCGGCTCCCCGAACGCCACGGCGAGCGCGTCGACCTCCGCCGGAAAGTGCCCGCGCAGCGTCGAGTCGCTCCGGCTGACCAGGCTCACCGCGCGGCCGCTCCGCCGCGACGCGAGCCGGATCCGGTTGCCGAGCCGGGCGGCGAGCGCCGCGGCCCGCGCCTCGGGGAGGCTCCGGCTGTTGGTCAGGAGGAACGCCATCCGCGCCCGGCGGCCGAGGAGCTCGATGAGCGCCGGGACGTCCGGGTCGATCAGGACCGGGACGCGGTGGACGGTCTGGGTTCCCGTGGGGTCGTCGTCGAGCACGAGCACCGTCCTGTCCCGCCCCCGCCGCCGGATCCGCGCCAGCAGCGGCTCCGGCCAGACGGGTGGCAGGCCCGCCCGCGGATCAGCCGCCGTCGGCCGTCGCCGCCCGGGCCCGAAGCCTCGTGGCGACGCGCTCCATCCCGAGTCGCGGGCTCGACAGGATCGGGGTGCCGTGGCTCTCGGACTCGGCCAGCGTGTCGGCCACCCGGGCCATCGAGGCCTGGGCGAGCACCACGACGTCGACGCGCGGCAGCAGCTCGCGGAGGCCGGCCCGGACGAGCTCGTCGTGGCGTTCCAGGTTGCCGGCCTCGAGCTCAGCGAAGGCGCCCTCGCACAGGTGGCTGACGATGGTGACCTCCCCCGGTGCCCGACGGAGGGTCGCGGCCCGGCGCCGGATCAGGTCGGCGGTCGGCGCGAGCGTCGTGGCGAGCGTCGCGATGACGCCGACCCGGGAGCCGAGCTCGATCGCGCGGTCGGCCAGCGCTTCGTCGACCCGGAGGATCGGCACGCCGCGCCGGTCGTGGATCGCGTCGACCGCCGGTCCGACCGACGAACAGGTCACGAGCACCAGGTCCGCCCCGTCCGCGACCGCCGCGTCGACGTGGCCCTCCAGCCGGACGGCCGTCGCGTCGGGGATCCGGCCGGCCTCGATCGTCTCGCGCAGCAGTCCCTCGTCGACGACGTCGACCCGCTCGACGCCGGGAAGCAGCTCATCGCCCAGCGCGCCGAAAACCGGGACGAGCTTTCCGACGGTGTGGATCAGGGCCAGCCGCTGGGTCATGACGTCAATGCTCCCACCATGGTCGTGCCACGTCTTCCACCCGTTGCGCGAGGTTCCTGAGCCGCGGCGCTGCCACGGTCGCCAGATCGTGCCGGACATCCGGGGCGGCGATCGAGCCGAGCCAGATCGCCCGCCCCGCCAGGACCCCGGATGCGCCGCCCCGACAGGCGGCCAGCGCCGCGCCGGCGAAGCGCTCCGCGGCCGTCCCGTTCGACAGGACGACCCACGGGCACGGGAGGACGTCGGTCAGCCGCCGGGATGCCTCGGTGATCGCGTCATCGCCGGCGCGTCCGAGGGTCGGCACCTCGGCCTTGTACAGGTCCGCGCCGTAGCGCGCCAGCTCGCGCGCGGCCTCGGCGACGAGCGAAGCGTGATCGTCCGGGGCGAGCTCGCCGTCCGACCGCACGATCCCCTCGACGATCGCCGGCCGATCGCGCCGCCGGCATCCGTCGACGAAGGCCCGATCGGTCAGCTCGCGGGCGGCCGCGTCCCCGTCCGGCCGCCAGATCACGAGCAGCTTGTAGCCGTCGGCGAGCGCGGCGACGGCATCGTCGGCGAGCACGGCCTCGTCCGTGCCGGTCTCCTCGACCGGCCCGCCGGGCTCCTGGGTCAGGCGATCGGCGGCCACGATCAGGCCGCAGCCCGGGGTGACGGCACCGGCCTCGCGGACGGGCCGGAGACCCGACTCGACGTCGAGCAGGACGGCCGAGGCGTGTGGGGTGAGGGCGCGGGCGGCGTCGACCTTGAACGCGGCCAGCGCCTCGTCCGGCACGTCGCCGTCGTGGCGCGGGCGGAGCATCGTCCGCAGCGACTCGCGCTGGTCGAGCGCGACCATCGCGAACGCGCCGCTCGGGCGGGACAGCCGGCCGAGACCGTCAGGCCGACCGTCAGACAGACCGTCAGACCGCGACACGTCGGTCCTCCAGCTCCGCGCGGGTCGGGATCGCGCTGCGGCCGTCGAGCGCGCGGCACGACAGCGCCGCGACGGTGTTCGCGAACGCGAGCGCCTCGTCCACCGGTCGCTCGTCCACGAGCGCCGCCAGCAGCGCGCCGTGGAAGACGTCGCCGGCGCCGAGGGTGCTGCCGTCGACGCCGAGCTGGATCGTGGCGCCGGGAGCGGCGTGGTGTCGCGGCTCCCCGGGCGCACCGCGCTCGACGGCGACGGTGCCGGCCGCGCCACGGGTTGCGACCACGAGCGCCGGGCCCTCGCGCAGTGCGGCCTCGAGGCCGTCGCGGAGCGAGCGGCCGGGGTATCGGGCGAGCACGGCCGCCTCCGTTGGCGCGTAGAGATCGATTCCGGCCAGGGTGAGGCCTGGGATCGGGACACCGCCGTCGAGCGACACCCGGCCGGTGATGCCCGCCGCGCGGAGCGCGCCGACCGTTGCCAGGCCGGCGTGGTCGACGTGCACCCAGTGCGCCGCGGCGCAGCGCTCGAGGTCGGCCGCGCTCAGCTCGATCGCGCCCGCCTCGCCGGGATACGGGGCGAGCGACCGCGCCCCGGAAGCGTCGACGAGCACGACGCTCAAGGGCGACCGGCCGGGGGCCGGCCGAAGCCCCGCCACGTCGACCCCCTCCGCGGCGAGCCCGGCGCGGATCCAGCGGCCCGCCTCGTCGTCGCCCACCCGCCCCACGAATGCCACCGGCACGCCGAGCCTGGCGAGCGTCACGGCGGCGGTGGCCGCCACGCCTCCACCGGCCAGCCGCCCGTCGCGGCCCGGAACCCGCTCGTCCGGACCCGGCAGGCGATCCACGCGGACGATCGCGTCGAGCGTCGCCACACCGATGCAGACGACGCGGGCGGTCCCGGTCATGCGGGCGCCGCCGAGGCGGCGAGCTCCTCGGGCGGTCCGCTCTCGACCACGATCTCCGGCAGCAGCCCGTTGGCCGCGATGATGGCGGCGTAGGCCTTGCCGCTCTCCTTGACCAGCCGCCGCCCCGTCGGGTAGTCGACGTGGACGAGGCCGAACCGCGACCGGAACCCCTCGGCCCACTCGAAGTTGTCGAGCAGCGACCAGTAGAAGTAGCCCTCGACGGGGACGCCGCCCTCGATCGCCCGGTGGACGGCCGCGACGTGGGTGCGAAGGAATGCGATCCGGCCGGTGTCCGGCGTGCGGCCGTCCGGCCCCGGCGAGTCGAGCCAGACCGACCCGTTCTCGGTGATCAGGATCGGGATGTCGCCGTAGTCGTCACGCACGCGGACGAGCAGCTCCGTGAGACAGCCCGGCGTCATCTCCCAGCCGGTGTCCGTGCGCGGGACGTCGGGCGCGGCGGGCTCCACCCGCCACGGCAACCCATCGTGGCTCAGCCCGGCCGACACGACCCGCCGGGTGTAGTAGTTGACGCCCAGGAAGTCCGACGGCGTGCCGATCAGCTCCGCGTCGCCCGGCTGGATCGAGTCGAGCGGCCCGGCGATCCGACCGAACAGCTCGAGCATGTCCGCCGGGTACGCGCCGCGCAGCACCGGTTCGAGGAACCAGCGGTTGGTGTAGCCGTCCGAGCCGCGCGCCGCCTCCGCGTCGGCAGCGCTGCGCGAGGCGGCGTAGGTCGGCGCGAGACTGAGCACGACGCCGATCCGGCCGTCATGCCCGCTGGTCCGGAACGCGCGGACCGCCGCCCCGTGCGCGAGCAGCAGGTGGTGCGACGCCCTCACCGCGAGCCGGAGGTCGCGCCGGCCCGGCGCGTGGATCCCCAGGCGGTAGCCGAGCGTCGCGGCGACCCACGGCTCGTTGACGGTGAACCAGGTCGCCACCCGGTCTCCGAAGGCGTCGAAACAGCGCGACGCGTAATCGGCGAAGCGGTCCACCGTCGAGCGATCCAGCCACCCGCCCTCGTCCTCGAGCGCCTGCGGCAGGTCCCAGTGGTAGAGCGTCGGGCACGGCCGGATGCCGCGCTCGAGGAGTGCGTCGATCAGCCGGTCGTAGAAGGCGATCCCGGCCGGGTTCGGCCGGCCGCGGCCGGCCGGCTGGATCCGCGGCCAGGCGAGCGAGAACCGGTAGGCGGACAGGCCGAGCGCGGCCATGATCTCGACGTCCTCGGCCCAGCGGTGGAAGTGGTCCGCCGTCACGTCGCCGGTGTCGCCGTTGACCACGCGGCCCGGCGCGTGGCTGAACCGGTCCCAGATCGACTCGCCCCGCCCGTCCTCGTGGACGGCGCCCTCGACTTGGTAGGAGGACGTGCCGACGCCCCACAGGAAGCCGCCGGGGAACCTCCGCACGCCGGCCGCGTCGGTCGGCTCCGTCACCGGCGCACGCCCATCAGCAGTTCCACGACCGCCTGGTCGAGTCGCTGGTAGGGAAGGCGACGAGCCGCGAGCTCGTCGACGTCGAACGCGAAGGCACGGAGCGCGTCGACGTCGTCCGGGACGCCGGCCGCGTCGACGCGGCACTCGGCCAGCAGCTCCTGGATCTCCGCGTCCGCCCTGAACTCGTCGACCCGCTCGAGCAGGAGCCGGTAGCTCCGGATGTTGCCCCGCACGAGGTCCTCGAGGTCGTCCGGCGTGTCGCTCCGGTACGGCTTGACGTCGAACGCGTGCGGGCCGTCCCAGTGCGCGTCGTCGAGGAGCTTGACCAGGAAGAACGTCTCCTTGATGTCCTCGGCGCCGAAGCGCAGGTCCTGGTCGAAGCGGCCCGGCTTCTGGGCGCCGAGGTCGATGTGCGGCAGCTTCCCTGCGTCGAGGCACTGCGCGACCTCGTGAACGAAGTTGAGGTTGACCATCCGGGCGTGCTGGACCTCCGGGTTGACGCCGACGCGGTCGCGGACGGCCGGGTCCAGCGTCGCGATGAACCCGAGGACCGAGCCGGCGGTCGGCAGGAAGATGTCGCCGCGCGGCTCGCTCGGCTTCGGCTCGATCGCGATCTGCATGCCGTAGCCGCTGTCGGCGAGGTAGCGGGCCACGAACTCGACACCGTCGCGGTACCAGGCGAGCGCCTCGCGCGGATCGCGGCTCGCCTCGACCTCGAGCCCCTCGCGCCCGCCCCACATGACGAACACGGAGCAGCCCAGCTCGGCGCCCATGTCCGCGGCGCGCATCGCCTTCTGCCGCGCGTAGGCGCGGACGCGCGCGTCGGCCGAGGTGAGCGCGCCGTCCTTGAACGCCGGATGGGCGAACATGTTCGTCGTCGCCATCGACGCGACGAGCCCCTCGCCGTCCATCACCCGCCGGGTCTCCTGGAGCACCCGGTCCGTCTCCTGGACGTCCGAGCCGAACGGCACCAGGTCGTCGTCGTGGAAGTTGAAGCCCCAGGCGCCGGCCCGGGCGATGAGCCGCAGGTTGTCCATCGGGTCCAGCGGCGGGCGGGTGGCGCTGCCGAACACCTCCGTGCCGGCGAACGCGGTGCACCACAGCCCGATGGACAACTTTGGCTCGACGTTCGGCATCAGGGTTCCTCCGTGGCGAGTCGCGCGGGGTCCGGTGGCAGGCAGGCGATGAGCTCGAGCGTGCGGTCCGCCTCGATCTCGAGGTCCGCCAGCGCAGCGGCCGGCACCGCGAAGGTGTCGCCCCGCCGGACGCTCAGGTCCCCCGATCCTGCCCGAATCCGGCCGGCCCCGCCCGTGACGACGCCCACGAGGTAGGTCGGCGGCCCGAAGCCTGGGCGCGCCTTGCCGGCGACGGTCAGGCGCTCCGCCCGGAAGAACCGGTCGACGGCCGCGTCGAAGACCCGGTCGATGGCCGCTTCGGTCAGCGACCCGGGCCAGCGGCGCCAGCCCGGGCCCTCGACGATCTCCCGCCCGTCGTCGTGGCGGAGGGCATCGATCCAGGCCTCGTCGCGGCTTGCCCGGTCGACGGCGTCGATCGCGACGTCCCACCCGACCCCGAGGTGCGCATGCGCGGGATCGATCGGCACGTCGCGGGTTTCGACGACGATCGAGAAGTCGCTCGGCTCCTGGATCTCGACCATGAACACGCCGGCGCCGATGGCATGCGGCAGGCCGGGCGGGATGAGCCAGACGTCGCCGGGGCGGGTCGGGCGGCGGTGCATCGCCGCCAGCAGCCGCTCCGTGTCCTGGGTCTCGACGACGTCGAGAAGCTCTTCCCGCCCGACGTCGCGCCGGAACCCGATCCAGACGCCGGGCCCGTCCGTGTCCAGGTGGCGGGTGCCCTGGATCAGCCAGGCCTCCGCCTTGCCGAAGAACGACCCGAGGCGGGTGCGCGCGAACGCCCGGCTCGGGTGGACGTGGACGGGCAGCCGGACGCCAGCGTCGAGCAGCTTGACGAGCACGCCGACGGTCGTTCCGGCGACCGACACGAGGCCGGCGCCGGCGATGGCGGCGGGGTCGGCTTCGAGGAGGTCCGCGATGCGATGACGGCGACCGTCGATCTCCGCGTCGCCGAGCCCGTCGTCGGACCGTTCCTCGCCCGGCGGCGTCCACGCGCGCGTGGACGAGCCCAGCCAGTCCTCCGGGCGCTCGGAGTCGGCCGGGTCGGGCACGCCCCGGAACTCGTCCAGCAGCCGGCCGCCGCGATAGAACCGCTTGACCCGGTTGGGTGGCAGCCGCCACGGCCGCAGCAGGGCGGCGTCGAAGGTCATGACACGGACTCCACGAGCTCCGGCAGGTCTGCCGCCGCGTCGCACGCGTACAGCAGGAGCCCGAGACACCAGGCGTGCGACAGCGGACCGATCTCGCCCTTGGCGCCGAAGCACGCCGTCTGGAGGTAGCGCTCCGGGGCCATCCCGCGGCGGGCGCCGAAGTCGCCGTCGTGGCGGGCGATGAACTGGCGGAAGCAGGCCAGCGTCTCGCGGCTCCGCCGGAGGTAGTGGCGGTCGCCGGTCATCCGGGCCAGGCGCACCATCTCGGGCAGGCAGACGAGGCCGTACGCGTGGAGGTGCTGATTGGCCGGCGACGCCTGGTCTGCGCCGCGGCTGCGGAAGTCGTGCCGTCCGAGGATGCTGTCCGGCGGGAATTCCACGTTCCAGCTGTAGCGGAAGCCGAGCGTCCAGTCGGCCGCCTTGCGCGCCAGGTCGACCCAGCGCGCCTGCGCCGCCGGATCCGTCTCGCTCTCGGCGAGCGCGACGTAGGCCATCACGGCGACGTAGCCGTCCTCGGACGTGGGCCCGAGGTCGACGTCCTCGGGGGCGCCGAACAGGAGCTCGTCGTCGACGAACCGGGCATACCAGCTGCCGGCGCGTCGCGCGTGGTCGAGCAGGTTCGGGCGGGCGAGGAGCGCTGCGCCCTCGACCAGCGCCGGCACCCACGCCAGACCGGCCGTGCCGTCCCAGTCCGTCGGCTCGCCCGTTCGCGCGTGCCACGCCGCGGGGAGGGCGCCGTCCGCCCGCTGGCGGCCGGCAACGAAGTCGAGGTTCGAGGCGACCGCCCGGGACCAGCCGTCCGCGGCATCGGTCGCCGCCGCGCGCGTCATGAACAGTGTCGCCTCGCCGAGGGTCCGGGCGTGGAGCCGGTCCTCCCCGGGCGTCCAGCCCTTGGTCCAGCCGCGGTCCGCGGTCCACTGCCCCCAGAACGTGCCGCAGGGCGCCAGGTTCGCCGCGATGTGATCGAGGACAGCGCGGCCGGCGTCCGCCGCCTGCCGGTTGCCGGTTCGGCGGCCGTGCGCCAGGAGGGCTGCCGCGGCCGGAGCGCCGCTCAGCCACGCAACGTGCATGGCCGGCCGATCACCGGGCTCGACCGCGGTGCCGTCGCCGCGTCGTTCGAAGGCGGCGGTCTCGATGAGCACGGGCGGGTCGGCCCGGTAGTGCCACCGAAGCAGTCCGTCCGCGGCGAGGTCGGCGGCCGTCGCCGCGTCCAGCCACGGGTTCAACGGCGCGCCCCGAGAGCCAGGCGTGCAGGTCGCGCATGACGGCGGCGGCGGCATGCGGCACCGGGGCGGTGACGTAGACGCGGAAGTGGAGCCGCACCGCGTCGCGCGGGGTGCCACCGGTGGGTCGGCAGATCGGGCGCCTGTGTGTGTGTGTGTGTGTGTGTGTGTGTGTGTGTGTGTGTGTGTGCGGGGTGGTGTGTCCCGTCGTACGCGAACGGCTCCTCGCGGTACGGGAACAGCAGCCGGACCTCCGCGGCGTCGGCTCCGGCCTCGAAGCCGATCCCCGTCAGGCCGAGCGGGCTCACTTCGGTCGTCGCCATGGCCACGCCCCGGACGCCGTCGCGGGCGAAGACGGCGGGCGTCGCCGCCCGGTCCGACCGGAACGACCACGCCGGTGACGTCCACGGGTCCGGGTCAGGGCGCCGAACCGCGGGTATCGCGCCCGGCTCGCCGGCGGCCGGTTCTGGCCGTAGAACAGCCCGGGGATCAACCAGTGCGGGTCGTCCGTCGCATCGAGCCGGGCGGCAACGACGAGCCCGGCGTCGATCGGCGCCTCCGCCACCAGGCGGACGGTCAATGCGACGTCCCAGCGGGAGAGGCTGCCGGTGACCGGCGACCAGACCGCCTCGGCATCGAAGCAGCGGCCCCGGCCGGCCATCGTCACGGCACCGGCACGCCCCGCGCCGACGAACTCGATCGGGACGACGTCGACCTCGTCCGTGCCGGCGAGTGCCCGGACCAGCCAGGGAAGCCGGACCGGGACGTCCGCGGCTTGGGTCACGCGCCGGCACGCAGCTCGACCGGCTCCACGTTCCAGCCGCTGACGCGCAGCGCCCGGCCGCCGGCCGGGGCGTCCGACCACGTCACGACCACGTCTCGACGCTCGCCCGGGAGCAGCTCGAAGCCGTTGTCACGCAGCTCGAGCCAGCCGGGCGCGTCGGCCGGACGGGCGTCCTCGACGACGATCCCGAGGGCGGCCGGCCCGCCGGTGTGCCGGAGTCCCAGGCGGTGGGCGTCGAGATCGACGATGACGGTCGCCGGAGCGAGATCGAGCAGGGCTCCGAAGTGCTCCGTTCCGCTGAGCAGGTACCGGTTCGCGGCCCGGAGCTCTCCCTCGCCGTCGCTCAGTGCGAGCTCGAGGATGAACAAGCGCGGCAGCGCCCGGTCCGGGCCGTCGATCGACCCGAGCCTGACCGCCTCGTCAGACAGCACCTCCGCCGCGCCGGCGGACTCCGCCAGCAGGTCGCCGTCGACGGACAGCACGCGGGCGACGATCCGCGCGCCGGTGACGGGTGGCCCGTCCGTCCAGGCCCAGAGCAGCGCCTCGAACGGCCCCCGTCCGCCCCACGCAGCGCCGTCGAACGAGGCGCAGACCACGACTGCGCCGTACGCCCGTGCCACCGCGTGGTACGCGGGCTTGGGATCGCCGCGATGGTCGATCGCCGCGGTGCACCAGGCGTTCGGATACGACTCGTTGAACTGCCACGGGATCGAGCCGCTCTGCCGGAACGCCCGGCGCCGGTTGGCCTCGACGGCGTACCGGAGCCCCTCCGCCTGCAGCCACTGGCTCGCCCGCCGGAGCGACTCGAGGTCCGGGAGGCGGCCACCGAACGCCGCCTGCACGACCGGCTCGTTGATCCACCAGTCGCCGAGGTGGCGGTAGACCGGGTTGGCGCGCGTCGGCGGCCAGCGGCGCTCCGGCCGGATCAGCGCCTCGTGCGTCCGCCGGTTGGTCATGCCCTCGGCGCCGAACTCGCTGTTGAACAGCGAGGTGCCACGGTCGTAGAGGTGGTGCTGGGCCCGGAGCCCCTGGTGCTCCCACGGGCCGTGGACGTCGTGGAGGCCCTCGGGATCCGCCTCGATCACGTCGAGCCGGTTGTGGAAGCGGGGCCCGCTTGGCGATGTCGGGAGCCAGATCCGGTCAGGATGGAGCCGTTCGACGACGGACCGGAGGGCGCCGAGCACCGGGGCATCGTCGTCGAGCGGCCCGTTCGGACCCTCGAGCTCGTTCCCGCCACACCACGCGACGAGCGACGGGTGGTTGCGCCGGAGCGGAACGATCACCTCGGCCTCGCGGGTCATGCGATCGACGAAGCCGGCGTCCGTGGCCGGCGTGCTCTCGACCAGGGAGCTCGACTGGGCGAACTCCTGCCAGACCATCACGCCCCCGGCGTCGCATGCGTCGTAGAACGCCTCGGTCTCGATCAGGCCGCCGCCCCAGACGCGCAGCAGGTTGACGTTCGCGTTGGCAGCCAGGCGCATGAGGTGCGCCAGCCGCTCAGGCCGCGGCACGCCGTACAACGCATCGACCGGGACCCAGTTCCAGCCTCGGGCGTAGACGCGTCGTCCGTTGACGATCCACGTCCACGGACGAGCGCCGTCCGGGGCACCCGCGTTCGCGACGAGCTCGACCCGCCGGAAGCCGAGCGGCACGGACCGCTCGTCGACGACGCCCTCGTCGTCGCAGACGCGGACGCTGAGCCGGTGCACGACCGGATCGCCCGCACCGTTGGGCCACCAGAGGACCGGCTCGCGGACGTCGAGCTCGACCAGCACCTCGCACTCACCAGCGGGCAGGTCCACGGTCGTGCCGCCCATGCCGGCGGTCGGGCCGTCGAGGCTCACCTCGACACGCACCCGAGCCGCCCCCGCGGTGTCGACCCGGACGCGGACGCGGACCGACGCGCGCCGGAGATCGGCCGACAGGATCGGACTGGCCCACACGTCGCGGATGCTCACGGCGCCCACCAGGTCGAGGCGGACGGACTGCCACAGCCCCTGGTGCACGAGGCGCGGGCAGAAGTCCCAGCCATACCCCATCCGGCTCTTGTGGACCCGGACGCGGCTGGTGCGCCCGGCCTGCGGCTCGCTGTCCGGCGCGGCCTCGACCACGACGGCGAGGAGGTGCCGGCCACCGGCGGCGACACGGTCCGTCACGTCGAGCTCGAACGGCACGAACATCCCCGCGTGCGACCCGACGGGGCTGCCGTCGAGGAAGACGTGGCCGGCATGATCGAGGCCGTCGAAGCGGAGCCGGGCACGGCCGGCCCGATCCGGGGGCGGCACGTCGATCTCCCGTCGATACACCCACGTCCGCTGCGGCACCCACTCGGCGGCGAGGCTGTTGCGCTCGACGTACGGGTCGGGCACCTCCCCGGCGCGCCACAGGTCGTCGAGGACGGAGCCCGGGACCGATGCCGGCAGCCAGCCCGGCCCGCCGTCCCGATGCGGACGGGCCGCCGCGCGCAATCCAGCGTCGAGCCCTAGGAACCCCTGGATCTCCCAGTCGGACCCGTCGAGCTCGAGCGTCCGGCGCATCAGCCGGTGACGCCGGCGACGCCGTCGAGCGGCCGCTCGAGCAGATCCGACTCGACGGCGTCCAGGGCGGCCTCACGCGGCACCCGGAACGTCCGGATCTCGAACGGCCCGATGTGGAAGGCGATCGTGCGCCCCCACGCCGGGAGCTCGACCCGGGCCGCGGCGGGGCGTCCCGCCGTCTCGACCACGCGGACGATGACGTCGTCACCGTCCTCGGCGGCCTTGACCGCACCCAGGACGAGATGATACGGCTCCACCGACGCCCACGAGGCGGCGAGCGGCAGCTCGCCGTCGTGGAATGACTCGACCAGCACGGTCGGTGGCTGGTTGTGCTCGACCGCCAGCCGGGTGAGCCCTGCCTCAGCCCACGCACCGCGGTGCGGAACCAGCGAGAGCTCGAAGCGCTGGAGACCCTGGTCCTGGTGCTGGTACCGGATGTTGGGGCGCGGGATCGTCGGCTCGTGGTGGGCGAAGATCGGGCTGCGGACCGCGGTGACGCCCAGCTCGCCGCCGTGGATGTCGAAGCCGTACTTGGCGTCGTTGAGCGCCGCGAGCCCGAATCTCCCCTCGGCGCCCGGGATCGTTCCCGCGACGTCGATCCAGCGCTGGGCCGGCTCCTCCTCGCCGTTCGCCGGCCGCTCGATCGCGCCGTACGGGATCTCGTACATCGCCACGGGGTCGTCCACCCGGGTCGCGAAGCGCAGCTTCAGCATCCGCGCCTTCTCTCGCCAGTCGAGGATGACCCGCACGTCGACGCTCCGGGCGTGCGCCGCGAGCACGAAGTCCTCGACGAGTGACGACTCGCCGAAGCGGCTCTCGACCCGCACGATGGCGCGCGTCGGCCCGGATTCCACGAGCCCCACGCGGGTTGCCTGGAACTCGCCGATCTCGTCGCGGAAGGCGAGCTTGCGGTGGCCCCACGTGTCCGAGGTGTCGTCGACGACCACGGCACGCGGACGGCGGCTGGCCGCCACGTCGACTACATCCTCGCCGGCGTCGCGCAGGACGAGGTGCGCGATCCGGCCGGTCGACGGCTCGAGCTCGAGTCGCAGGTTGTCGTTCTCGAGCGTCGTGTCGGTCGCGCGGAGCGGCCCGCCGGTGACCCGTGGCGAGTCCGCCGTCATGAGATACGTCCGATAACCGAGCGGCGGCAGGTCCGCCTCGAACGCCAGTCGGCTCCGCCAGGCGGACACGGTCGCGTATGACTGGGTCGGCTGGAACGGGATCGTGGCGCCGGTCTCGTCGCGGAGCCCGTCGGTCGGCTTCAGCCCGCCGAACTCCAGCTCGACGGTCCGGCGGACGGGCCACGCGTGGGGATTGAAGACGACGATCGGGACCGTCGCGGGATCGGTCGGGATCGCGATCCGCCGGCTCAGCGACTGGATGGCCACGTTCTGGGCGCGCGCGGCGATGGACGACGCCTCGCCCAGCTGGTCTCGGGCGTCGCGGTAGGCGGGCTCGATCGCCGTGCCGCCCAGCGTGTCGTGGAACTGGTTGAACAGGACCTGCTTCCAGGCCCGTGTCAGGTCGGCGGCCGGGTACGGTTGACCGCTGACCGTGCTGGCCACCGCGGCCCACGTCTCGGCCGTGCCGAGGACGTTCTCGGCTCGCCGGTTCCAGCGCTTGATCCCCGAGTGCGCCGAGTAGCAACCGACCGCGTGGTGCTGGAGGTCGTCACGGACGACCGGCGGCTCCGCGCCGGACTGGAGGACGGTGTCGAAGAACTGGCGGGGCGTGCTGTGCCGGAGGCGCGGCATCGCGCCGGCGCCGTCGAGCCGGCGGATGCTCTCGAGGTTCTCGCGGGTGGGGCCGCCGCCGTGGTTGCCGACGCCGTAGAACGCCATCATCTCCGTCCAGCGATCGGGCAGCTGCGCGATCGACTTGTCGAGGTGGTAGCCGAGGTCCTCGCGTGGCGCGCAGTACTCGTGCGGCAGCCGGTAGGTGAGGACCCGTGATCCATCGGCGGATTCCCACCAGAACACGGGTCCCGGCAGCCGGTACTCGTGCGGCCCCGGCCGCATGAAGACGTAGCTGTCCATGCCGCTCCGGCGAAGCAGCTGGGGCAGCATCCCGTTGTGCCCAAACGGGTCGACGTTGTAGCCGACAGTCGCGATCCGCCCGAACTTCTCGAGGAAGTAGCGCTGGGACACGAGCGCCTGGCGCACGAACGACTCGCCGCTGGGCAGGTTGCAGTCCGGCTCGACCCACCACCCGCCGACGAGCTCCCAGCGGCCCTCCGCCACCCGCTGCCGGATCTCCTCGAACATCGCCGGGTCGATCTCCTCGACCCACTCGTAGTAGGCCGCCGAGTCGCAGGTGAAGATGAACTCCGGATACTCCTTCATCCGGTCGAGCGCCGAGCGGAACGTCGCCCGGATGGCCTCGTAGCCCTCGGGCCACAACCAAAGCCAGACGGGATCGATGTGCGAGTTGCCGACCAGGTGGAGGATTCGCTGCCGCTCAGCCGCGGTGGGTGTGGTCACTCGTTCGCCTCTCGATCATCCGACGCCGGCGTCTCGCCGGCGGCCCATGCATCCACGCCCTCGGAGACCAGGTGGAGCATCAGTAGATGCATCTCCTGGACCCGTGCCGTGGTCGACGACGGCACGACCAGCGCGATGTCGGCGTGCTCGCGCGCGGGACCGCCGTCCCCGCCGGTGAACACGACCGTCGTGGCGCCCCGAGCGCGTCCGGCCTCGAGGCCGCGCACGACGCTCGGCGACGTCCCGCCGGTGGAGAACCCGATCACGACGTCGGCCGGCCCGGCCAGCGCCTCCACCTGCCGCGCGAAGACGTCCTCGTACGCGTAGTCGTTCGCGATGCACGTGACGACCGACGGGTCGACGCTCAGCGCGACGGCCGGCAGGGGGCGCCGCTCGCGCCGGTATCGCCCGATCAGCTCGGCCGCGAGGTGCTGCGCGTCCGCGGCGCTGCCGCCGTTGCCGAAGGCGTAGACGCGCCCGCCGGCGTCGAAGGCTGCACAGAGCCGCTCCGCGAGCTGAGTCACCACGGGCATCAGGGGGTCCATCGCCGCGGCCACGGCGCGGTGGTCGTCGAGACCCCCGAGATGGCCCGTCACGCCCGCCGCCCCGCGCCCGCCGCGACGCCGCGCGCGGCCGGCGACGGCCATTCGCCCCCGAACCGGTCCCATGCCACGACGGCGGCGCTGACCACGCCGAGCTCCTCGCCGAGCTCCGCCAGCACGACGTCCGCCGAACCGGCGGCGGGCGGCATCGCCTGCGCCAGCGCCTGGTCGCGCACCGGCCGGAGGAGCATGTCGCCCGCCCGTGTCACACCGCCGCCGAGGACGACCAGCTGCGGGTTGAACACGTCGAGGATGGTGGCGACCCCGGTCCCGAGCATCGCCGTCGTCTCGTCCCAGACGCGCCGGGCCAGCCGGTCGCCGGAGGCCGCCGCCCGCGCGACGTCGCGCGCGGTGAGGGATGCGGCCGCCGACAGGCTCGACCGCTCTCCGGCCACGAGCGCCTCGCGTGCCCGCGCCGCGATGTTTTGACGACGCCGCTGCCGCAGGCCTCGCCCACGCCCAGCGCGCCCTCGTTGCCGACCATGGCGGTCTCCACCTGGTCCCCCGCCGCCGTGGTGGTGATCACCGACAGGAGGCAGGTCAGCGGGAAATAGACCCATTCCAGCCGATCCCCCGGCTGATGAAGCTGCTGCCCTAGC
>JAUJOH010000023.1 GCA_030447745.1 Chloroflexota bacterium
GCTGTGCCCGATGCCGCCCCCGCCCGGCGCGCCGCGCCGGTCCCCGCCGCACCGCGCTCGCCGGTCGCCCCGCGCTTCGCCGTCCGCGTGTCCGGCCGCCCCGTCCAGCGCGCGGGCCGTCGCGTCCGCGTGAAGGCGAGCTGCAACCGGGCGTGCCGGCTCCTGGTCCGCGGCAGCCGGCACCTGGTCCGCCGGCGGGTGGCGCGCTCCGCGCCCCGCCCCGGGCGGGCCGTGACACTCGACGTCAGGCTCTCCCCCGCGGTGCTCCGGCGACTGCGAGCCGGCCGCACCGTCCA
The DNA here is from genome assembly GCA_030447745.1 of Chloroflexota bacterium. Taxonomy (GTDB): domain Bacteria; phylum Chloroflexota; class Limnocylindria; order Limnocylindrales; family CSP1-4; genus JACDAV01. The sequence goes on from JAUJOH010000023.1 coordinate 297, forward strand.
TGTGCGCGTGTCCGTATACGCGATCGCCCGGGACCGGTCCGTCGCGCGTGCCGCAAAACGCATCCGGCTTGAGCCGCGCTAAAGCAACTCGGACATCCGTCGATAAGTCGGGCAACGAGACGCGCTACGTGGCGCGCTCGACCTCCCCAGGAGAACGACGTGCTCCGCTCACGCAACACCACTACGAAGATCTTTGCGACGGCGGTCGTCGTCGGGCTCATCGGCGCGGTGGCCGGCGTCGGCACGTGGTCTGCGTTCTCGGCGACGACGTCGAACGACAACAACACGTTCAGCGCCGGCACCGTCAACCTCGCCGACAACGACGCGAACTCGGCGATGCTCTCGCTCTCCGCGGCGTCCCCCGGGGACTCCGACACCTCCTGCATCGAGGTCGGCTTCAGCGGCACGCTCGCGTCGACCGTCCGCCTCTACGGCACGACCACGGGGACCGGGCTCGACCAGTACCTCGACCTGACCGTGACCCGCGGCACGCTTCCGGCGACCCCGGCGTTCGACAGCTGCACCAACTTCACGGCCGATGCCACGGACTACACCGGGAACGGCGCCGGCGTCGTCTACAAGGGGACACTGCAGGGCTACGCCGACTCCTACACCGCGGGCCACGTCGACCCCGTCGCCGCCTCCCCCGAGTCCTGGACCAACGGCGAGAAGCACTCCTACAAGTTCGTGGTGACCGTCCAGAACAACGACGCCGCCCAGGGCAAGAGCGCGAGCCAGCAGTTCACCTGGGACGCGCGCCCCTGATCGAAGGGCCGTGACGGCGCTCGCCTCCGGGTCGCGTCACGCGCTGGGGACGCTCGCCACCGTGGCGTGCGCGCTCGCCGCGCTGACCCTCACCGGCCTACTCCTGGCCCGCCCGCTCGGCCTCCAGACCCTGGTCGACCGGTCGGACTCGATGCGCCCGGCGATCTCCGCGGGCGACCTCCTGCTCACCCGCCTCGGGCCGCCCGGCGCGGCCCGCACCGGCGACGTGGTGACCTTCGCCGACCCCGGGCGCGGCGGGCGCCTGATCACCCACCGCGTCACGGAGCGCCGGGCCGAGGGCGACCGCTGGGCGTTCGTCACGCGCGGCGACGCCAACAGCGGCAGCGAGCGGTGGACCGTCGCGCGCGACGGCCGCGTCGGCCGGCTCGTCCTCCGGGTGCCCCGTGCGGGGTTCGCGGTCGCGTGGCTGAGCTCTCCCGCGCCGCCGTCTCGGCACTGACCGGCGACACCTGGTCGGCGTTCACGGCGCAGACGAGCAACTCCGGCAACTCGCTTGGGGTTAAGCGGATCTTCTCCGGGACCCGGACGACCTCGGCGTGGGACGTGCGCGACCGGGGGACGGGGACCGAGGTCAACGAGTCCGACGCGGTCTCCTTCGCCGGCGACGGGCTCATCGCCCCGACCAATCCGCTACCGGCCGCCCACGACGCCACCAAGTTCATCGAATTCGCCATGGAGAAGAGCCTCCCGGCGGGGCTCGCGGTCACCGGTGGCGAGATAAGGCTCGGCCTGTCCCGCCCGGCGGGTGCCGGCTCGCTCTCGTTCTACGTGACGCTGCGACGGCCCTCCACGGGCGCGGTGCTCCGGACGTACGGCAGCGCGGCCGCGCCCCACGGCACGGTGACCGGCGCGACCCCCCAGGCGTACACCCTGCCGGCGCCCGAGATCGACTCGACCACGCTGGCCAACGACGTCGCGGTGCGCATCCACGCGTGGGACCCGGCTAACGCCACGCTCGGCATCGACCGGGTGCAGGTGACCGGCTCGAATCCGTACACGTCCTTCACGCTGCAGCGGTGGTCCGCCCTCGAAGCGTTCGGGACCCCGACCCCCTACCCGTACCGCCTGACCGCCGCGGAGGCGGACGGGCGATACGTCACCAGCGGCGACTGGGCGACCACGTTCGATGCCAACCGGTACCTGAAGCTGACGTTCGATCCCGATCTTCCGCCCGGGTCCAAGGTCAGCGGGGTGGTCCTGGCCCACACCTTCCGCGCGCTCAACGTCAACGGGGGGCCTCAGCAGTGCGTCTACTACGAGGTGCGGTCCGGCGCGACGGTCATCGGGGCGAGCTTCGGCGGGATCTCGCAGGCCACGCCTTCCTGCACGTCGACGAC
>JAUJOH010000014.1:0-22626 GCA_030447745.1 Chloroflexota bacterium
AGACGCGCCGGGCCAGCCGGTCGCCGGAGGCCGCCGCCCGCGCCACGTCGCGCGCGGTCAGGGATGCGGCCGCCGACCGGCTCGACCGCTCCCCGGCTGCCAGCGCCTCGCGCGCCCGCGCCGCGATGTTCGTCCCGGACGCGTACATCTCGAGACAGCCGCGCTTGCCGCACCGGCACGGCCGCCCGAGGTGGTCGATCGTGAGATGGCCCAGCTCGCCGGCGTTGCCCGCCGTGCCGCGGTACGGCCGGCCGTCGAGGACCAAGCCCCCGCCGACGCCGGTCGAGATCGTCAGGTAGACGAGATGACCGACCTCGCGCGACCGGCCGGCGCCGAACCACCACTCCGCGATCGCGCCGGCCGTGGCGTCGTTGTCGACGGCCGCCGGCAGCCCGAGCGCGTCGCTCACGATCCGGACCAGCGGCACGTCATGCCAACCGGGGAGATGGAGCGGCGACTGGATGATCCCGGCCCACGGGTCGAGCGGCCCGCCGCACGCGATCCCGACGCCCCGGATCGACGACCAGGCCACGCCGGCCGCGTCGACCGCCTCGCGTCCGAGCGCGAGGTGGCGGTCGATCATCGCCTCGGGGCCTTGCTCGCGACGGCTGGGGATGAGGCGCCGGGAGAGGACGCGGCCGTCGCCGGCCACGACCCCCGCAGCGAGCTTCGTCCCGCCCACGTCGAGCCCGAGCACGAGATCGTCCCGCGCCGGCCGGCGGGCGCGGTCGGTCACGCGACCCCCGCCTCTGCCGGCGCACCGGCCGCGGAGCCCGCGGCGGCGACGCGCAGTTCGTCGAACCGATCCATCGCCGCGAGCAGCTCCGGCGCGGGGTCCGGCTCCCAGCGAGCGGCGCTCGCCGGCCGCTCCGGCCGCCGGCCCTCGACGACCCAGCCGGCCTGGAGCGCGGCTCCCGTGGCGGCGGCCTCGGTCGTGGTCAGGACGTTGACGGGCAGACGCATCGCGTCGGCGATGAGGCGCGCCCAGGCGGGGGAGGCCGAGCCACCGCCGACGAGGACGATCTCCGTCGGCCTGATCCCCGTCCGGACGACCGCTCGGAAGGCATAGCGGAGGCTGAACGTGACACCTTCGTAGACGGCACGGACCAGCTCCGGGGCGGCGTGCTCCGTCCGGAGACCCACGACGCGGCCCTCGCCGGGCGCGCGCGGCGGGGTGCGTTCCCCGTCGAGGTAGGGCAGGAACGTCAGTCCGCCGGCCCCGGCCGGCGCCGCGGCGACCAGCCCGTCCGCCATGGCGACGTCGAGCCCGAGCAGCCGGAGCACCCAGTCGACCGGGCCGGTGCAGTTGAAGTTGCAGGCCAGCGGCAGCCAGCCCCCGGTCGAGTCGCAGAACGCCGCCGCCTCGCCCAGCCTGTCGACCCGCGGCACGTCGCTGGCGGCGGCCACGGTGCCGGAGGTCCCGAGGCTGACGAGCGCGACGCCGCTGTGGGTCACCCCGGCGCCGATCGCCGCGCACATGTTGTCGCCGCCGCCCGCGCTCACCGGTACCCCCGCCGGTACGCCGAGCCGTGCCGCAGCCTCCGGCCGCACCTGGCCCACGAGAGAAAGCGAGGGCTGGACGGGCGGCAGCGTCGCCGCCCAGTCGCGCTCGGGGTCGAGGGCGTCGAGGACGGCGGGGTCGTACCGCCGCTCGACGGGATCGAAGTAGGCAGTCCCAGATGCGTCACCCGGCTCGGTCGCGTACTCACCAGTCAGCCACAGGTTCAGGTAGTCGTGCGGCAGGCAGAGCCGACGCGACCGCGCGTAGGTTCCGGGCTCGACGCGCCGGAGCCAGGCGACCGCGGGCGCGGTGTAGCCGGCGAGGAAGAGGTTGCCGATCCGGTCGAGGACGGCCTGGCGGCCGCCGAGGCGCTCGGTGAGCGCGATGCCGTCCGTCACCGTTGACGTGTCGTTCCACAGCTTCGCCGGGCGGATCGGCCGATCGCGGTCGTCGAGCGAGACGAGGCCGTGCTGCTGACCCGAGACGCCGATGCCGGCGATGTCGACGCTGCCCGCCGCAGCGAGCGCCTGCCGAACGGCCGTCTCGGTCGCGCTGACCCACGCCTCGGGACGCTGCTCGCTCGCGCCGTCGCGCCCGGTGGGCGCCGGGTGCTCGCCCCGGCCGAGCGCCAGGAGCGTGCGGTCCGACGCGTCGACGACGACTGCCTTGGTCGACTGGGTCCCGCTGTCGATCCCGAGGTACGCCTGGCGGCCCATCAGCCCTTCCGACCCATCGACCCGTCCAAGGCACAGAGTATCCCTGACCGGCGCGGAGAAGTCGGTTGCCGCGCGCCCGGGCCGGTCACCGTTCCGGCAGACCGTTCGCCCGGCGCCAGGCGGCCCACGTGCGCCGGACGAGCGCGTAGTCGCGGTCCTCGAGCGCCTCGCCGGTCAGGTCGAGATGGGTCGCGTAGTAGAGCGCCGGCACGCCGAGCGACGGTTTGAGGGCCTGGTAGGCGCGCCACTCGTCGAGATCGGGAACGCACCAGTCGTCCGTGTCGATCAGGTGCCCGGGGCAGGCAGCGCTCACGATCCGCGCCCGGTTGGCCATCTGGGCCAGGATCGACGGCCGCGGTCCCGGGTCGTCGAGACGCAGCATGTCGTTGAGCCGGACCATGTCGAGGTAGCGGGCCAGGGACGGCTCCGGTGCGTGGCCGACGACGAGCGCGTCCGGCTTCGCCCGCTTCGCCGCGCGGTGGACCGTCTCGAGCAGCCGGCGGAGCAGGTCCACGCCCCACGACGGACCGTGGTGCCGGAGCGACGCCCCGCTCGGGGTCCGGGCGGTGAAGTCGATCTTGAGGCCGTCGGCGTCGAGCCCGTCCGCGGAGAGCATGGTCGTGACGGCGGCCTCGACGGCGGCACGGGCACCCGGGTCGTCGGGGTCGAAGGCGATGGCGCGGCCGTCGGCGGTGCGGACGCACACGTCGTCCGGGAGGCCCTCCGGGTCCCAGGCCTTCCACCACAGCACGACCCGCTGGCCTCCGGCGTGCCGCGCGTCGATCCAGGCTCGGAGGTCCGGCCACTTCGCCGTGTCGGGCGTGCACGTGCCGTAGGCGGTCTGCCACTTGTCGTCGATCACGATCGTCCCGGGAACGACGCCGCGGCCCTCGAGGTGCGCCAGCCAGCCGTCGTACCGTGGCTCGGTCGCGTGGCGCGGCGCGGCGGACAGCGGCTCGCCGAGCCGGGTCGCGACCGCGCACTGCGCGCCCCAGCCGCTGAAGATCGGCTCGCGCCACCACGCGGGCTCGCCGGGCGGCCGCTCGCCGGCCGCCGGCGCGAGGTGCCGCTCCTCGAGCCGGCGGCGATGCCGGGCGATGCCCGCGAACGGGTCGGCGGCTGCCGCGATCACGAGCTCCGGGGACGTCCACGAACCGGTCACCCGGGTGTGGCCCTCGTACGCCAGGACGAAGGTGAAGCCCCGGTCGTGCGCCCGGTAGCCGAAGCCCAGGAAGCCCTGCCGGCCCGGAGGGCACTCGAGGGCGAAGCTGAGCCAGGGGCCGTCCGGCACGGCGTCGAGGTCGCGCGGCGCGGCGCGGTTGACCGAATAGCAGAACGGCGCGGGCGTGAAGAACCACTGGCCGCGGCCGGCCTCCGATCCGCCCGCGACCGCGATGTCCGTCGACTCCGTCGCGGGCTGGACGACCCTCGCCGGGTCACCGGGCGCGGGACAGAACAGGGTGCCGAACCGAGCGCCGCTCCAGAACGTTCCGGTCGCCCCGTTGGCGAGTGCGGCGCGGCCGCCCAACAGGGTCACGTCCGTGACGCGGCCGTCACCCTCGACCTCGGCGCGCAGCCGCAGCTCGTGGGGCAGGACGTCGAGGAGGAGCCGCTTGGACGTCCAGCGGCTGCTGCCCAGGCGCCAGGCGAGCCGCAGTCCATCGGGCTGCGCCAGAACCTCGGGACCCGTGAACGAGATGGTCTCGTCGGGCGCATCGAGCGCGTCGATCGAGGCGAGCAGTCGGAGCTCCGCCCACGGGCTGCCGGTCTCGTCCTCGAGCAGGGCGGTCGAGCGGTCCGGTCGGATGCGGAGCCGATAGGCGGGCGTCTCGACCAGCCGACCGCGGTCGGCCAGCCGAATTGTCACGCGACGGTGACCAGCGCTTCCGCCTGCTGCCCGAACGGGACTCCGCCGACCGTGAGATCGGCCGCCAGCCGGGCGCGACGGACCGGCGTCGCTCCGGCCTGGACGTGGAACGTGAGGCGGTGCTCCGCATGCGCGCCCAACTGCACGATGCGCTCCGCCGGATCGGCCAGCCACCCGGACGGGAGCGCCATGCGAACGCACACATCCTCGGCGCGAGGGAACGGGTTGCGCACGAGGACCTCCAGCATGACCAGCTCGCCGCTCGCGACGGTGGAGCGATACGGCTCGATGCGCGCTCCGAAGCCGCTTGCCCCGAAGTCGACCGCCTCGAGCGGCAGCAGCTCCCGGTGGAGGCGCCCGAGCTCTGCGCCGGCTTCGACGAGCGCTTCCAGGTAGTCGTCCGTCACGGGTCTCGGCAGCCAGTGGCCGCTGATCATGACGTCCGGCTTGAGCCGCCGGTAGAGTCGGGCACTGCGCTCGAAGTCGTCGAAGCGGAACCCGTTGCGGTACTGGTAATTGAGGATCTCGGGCCGTTCGCCGGCAACCCAGCGGCCGTCCTGCTGGTCACCCGACGCGATCACCTTGATGCCGTCCACCTCGAACTCGAACGCCGCCGCGTACAGGGTGTGGCCCGGTAGCTCGTGGACCGTGATCTCGTACTCGTGCCACCGGATCGGCTCCCCGAACGGCAATCGGCGGTCGACGGCGATCGGGTCGTACCACAGGCACGGCAGGTCGAACCGGCGCGGGTCCTCGAGCATCGGCACCATGTTGTGCGGCGCCCAGACCTGCGTCCCCTCGACCTCGCGCAGCAGGTTGAAGCCGGCCACGTGGTCGTCGTGGTAGTGCGTCGGCATCGCGACCTCGACGCGGTCGATGCCGTAATCGCGCTTGAGGACGGGGATCGTCTGGAGCCACGGCCGGCGCGACGAGCGGTCCGTCCCGGCCGGCAGCCCGGTCGTGAAGTCATACCCGAAGTCGATCATCAACGCCGCGCCGGACTCGGACAGCAACGCGTAGGAGTTGCCGACGCTGGTCCGGTTCCGGAGGAGGTGGCGCGAGATCTCCAGGTAGGGCCGCCTGCGCAGCGACTCGATCTCCCAGTCCGGAATGCGCATGTCGATGAGGCGCTGGAGGCGGCGGTTGAGCTCGGCCACGGCCGGCCGCGGCTCGTCGATCGGGTCTCCATGCGCCGGCAGCAGGCGGTCGGGCGCCCGATCGAGCACGTCGAGGCCGGACACGATGAGGCTCGCCAGCCCCTCGATCCCGGTGTACGTCCACTGGGTTGCTGCCAGCGACCAGACCTTGCCCGGTGCGGCGATCAGGTCGCCCGTGAACGCCAGCCGCCGGCCGTCCATGTCGACGAGATAGCTCACCGAGCCCGGGGTGTGGCCGGGGGTCGGCAGCGTCAGCACCTCGAACGCCCCGTACGTCGCCGTCCGGTACTCCGCCACGACTCCGTCGACCGGAACGCTGTGCAGGAGCGAGAAGCGGTCCTCGCGGAGGTCGTAGTCGTTGTCGAGGGGCCGGACGGCCCAGTGCTCGTCGACGGCATCGATCAGCCCGCGCTCCGACGGCGGCGCCCAGATCCGGATCCCGGCCTGGCGCGCACGCTCGAGCCCCTGGGTGACGTCGCGATGGTGATGGGTCAGGAGGACGTCGGTCACGCGATCGACGCCGAGCTCCCCGAGGTGATCGAGCACCGCGCCTGTGCCGAAGTCGACGAGGATCGCCTCGCGATCCCGACGCAGGACGTAGACGTTGACCGTGTCGGGGTACCGGAAAACGTTGGCTTCGACCTGCACGGGACGGCAGTCTAGCGAGCGGTTCTCCCCAAGAGAGACGCTTTAGCCGCGAGCCGTCAGACGGGCGTCGGTTCGAAGGTCAATCGGCCCAGAAGGCGCGCCATGCGTCGCGGTCGCCGGGCATCTCGGTGACGCAGCTGATCTTTCCGGCGGACAGCTCGAACACGATCAGGGTCGCGATGTCGAGCGTCCGCCCGGCCCGCGACGCCGTGGTCCTGAGGTGGGCGTCGACGAACGGCCCGTGGCTGCCCTCGAGCGCCACGAGGCGCTGGCGGAACGTGTTCTCGGTCAGCCGCCGGACGAGGCGGTGGAGGTTGAAGACCTGTGCCGCGCCGGTCCACTCACCGTTGAGGCCGCCGTCGCACGGGATGCGCCACCGGATGGCGTCGTGCCAGCGCTGGCTGGCGCGGTCGGCTCGGCCGGACCGGTAGTCCGTCATGGACTCCCGGACGATGGCCACCCACGGGTCGCTCGTCCGGCTCCCGTCAACCGCATCATCCATCTCGAGTGGCCAGGTCGCGATCATCGCCTGGCGAAGCGGGCTCGCCCCGGTTCCGCCCCCGCGCTCCTCCGAGGCAAGCATCGGGAGGTCCATTCCTCCCGGCTCCGTCGCCGCAGCCGATCTCTCCGTAACGGGCAACCTCACCCTCCTCGTTTGCGTCCGCTGCCGGAGGCTGGACTTCGAGTTCCTTCAACTCCCACAGCCCGTGGCCGAGGCGTGTTGCAGCGGCATAACAGTATAGTGGTGTCGAGATCATCACCCTGCCGGCCAGGTCCGGCGGCATGGCGGCCAGCGCAGCGTGACGGCCGGCCGCGCCTCAGAGCTCGGCGACGGCGCGCCCCAGGCGGCGACGGAACGCGAGGCCGGCCACGCCTCGCCACGCCGGCCCGACAGTCCGCCGGAGTCGCTCCAGCTCGCGCTCGCGCGAGACCAGGTAGCGCCCGATCGCGGCCGACTCGGCGGTGCTCAGGGCCCCCGCATGCTCGACGAGGAACGCCCGTGCCCGGCCCGCGGCGACGTCCGCGTCGTGCAGCCAGCCGAGGTGGTCCTGCAGGGCCGTGACCCGCGGCACGAGGACGTCCACGTCCGGGCCGAGCGGCTCACGCACGAATTCGAGGCTGTAGCGCAGCCACTTCGCGGCGATGCGGAGCTCGTGGAGCGTCTCGACATCGGCCCATCGGAGCACCGGCTCGTACGCGCGGACCTGCTCGTACGCGGCCCAGATCCGCGACGGCGCCGTGTCGCGGACGTGGTGCGGCTCGGTCGGCGAGACGCCCACGGCGGCGGCGCCCTCCGTCTGGACGAAGACGCGGAACTCCTCGACGAACCGGACGTAACCGTCGGAATCGAGCTCCCGCACGAGGGCCTCGCGGGCGTCGTCACGGCTCCGGTGCCAGCTGTCTGCCAGAGGCTGGAGCGCGCGGTGCTCCGCGGAGGACATCTGGCCCCGGTAGGCGTCCAGGGTCTCGAGCTGGACGTCGAGGTCGCGCACGTCCCCCAGCCCGCGCGCGATGTCGCGCAGCCGGCGGCGGAGCTTCCTCGTGCGATCGGCCCGGAACCCGGAGCCGAAGATCCGCCATGCCGCGCGCATCCGCCGCGTCGCGACCCGCATGGCGTGGAGCTCCTCGAGATCGCTGCCGTCGCGCGTGCCGGCCTCGCGGGCGAGCATCCGAGCGAAGTGGAACCGGAGCGTCTTGCGGCCGGCCTCGGCCACGGTGTCGTCGCCGGTGACGCCGGGCGTCTTCGGAACGGCGAGCTTGGGCGGCCTCGGCGGCTTGGCGGGCGCCTCTCGACCGGCCACCTCGTTCGCTGGCGCCTCTCGACCGGCCGCCTTCAGCGCCGCCAGGACCGCCAGCGCCGCCTCGAGCTTCGACATCTGCCCGGCCTCGAGTTCGGGATCGCGCGCCAGATCCGTGGCGACCCCCATCAGCCGCTCCTCGTCCCCGCGCACCAGCTCGATCTCGAGTTCGAGCCACTGCTCGACGGTCGTCCCGCCCGCGATGACCGCGACCTCGTCGAGGCTGAGCTCGAATGTGGTGTCGCCGTCGCTCAGGTGGCGGCGGCGACGCTGCTGCCGGATGGTCACCAGCTCCTCGAGCGGCTGGTCGCCCGCGAGCTCCAGCATGAGGGAGCGGGCGTCGGAGTGCGGCCAGTCACGTGCCGGGGCGACCGCGTCCGCCGGCCCTTCGAGCTCCTGCCGGCGATGCGCACCCGTGGCATCGGGTTCCCGCCGCGTCGACTTGACGGAGACGATCGTTCGCTTCGGGGAGCGCCGGATGCGGGCCGCGAACCCGGCTCGGGCGAGGGCACCGTCCCGCGTGTCGACGTAGCGGTCGTCGAAGACGACCGTGCGCGGGGGGGCGACCGCCCGGAAGCCGCCGATCTCGTCGGCAAGGAGCAGGCGCTCGCCGGCGGCCAGTGTGCGGGGCCGGTACTTCAGCTCGATCTCGATCGGTCGAGCGGGCGCGGTGGTGGCGAGACCGGGGCTGGCTGCCGGTTCGGCGCGCACGGCCTCGTCGTCGGGATCCGTGTCCGCCGGGGCGTGACCGCTCGCGGTCCCGTCGGACGCGGCCGCGTGCGCGGGCGCGGCGTGAGCGTCGTCGGACAAGGGTGCGGGTCGGTCGGTCACGCGTGCGGGTCGAGCGAGCCGGTCCCGCCGCGGGCGCGGCGCGGTGCCGCCACGTGGCCCGACGCGAGGGCTCGCGCCTTGAGGACCTCAAACGTATCGATCGATCCGGCCCGACCGGCGATCTCCTCGGTCCGTCGCCACATGGCGTCGGGGCCGAGCTGCCACGACCGGCGGTCGTCGGCGAGCATCACCTGGACGATGTCGGCCAGCCGGGCGCGGGCGTCGGCGTCCTCGACCGGCGTCACCGCCTCGACCCGCCGGTCGAGGTTGCGGTCCATGAGGTCCGCGGACCCGATGTACCACTCGCGCTGGCCGCCGTTGGCAAAGGCCCAGATCCGCGAGTGCTCGAGGAACTCGCCGACGATGGACCGGACCCGGATGTTCTCGGACAGGCCGTCGATCCCCGGCTGCAGCGAGCACGCGGCCCGGACGATGAGGTCGATCTGCACGCCGGCGCGCGACGCCCGGTAGAGCGCCTCGATGCACGCCACGTCGACGATCGCGTTGAGCTTCAGCACGATCCCCGCCCGGCGCCCGGCGGTCGCGTGCCCGATCTCGCGATCGACCAGCTCGAGGAACCGCGTCCGGAGGCTGTGTGGCGCGACGAGCAGGCGACGGAAGGTCCGTTGCCGCGAGAGGCCGGTCAGGACGTTGAACAGGTCCGTCACGTCCGCCCCGATCTCCGGCCGGCAGGTCAGCAGGCCAAGGTCGACGTACAGGCGTGCCGTCTTCGGGTTGTAGTTGCCGGTGCCGATGTGGACGTACCGCCGAAGCCTGCCGCCCTCGCGCCGGACCACCAGTGCCGTCTTCGAGTGGGTCTTGAGGCCGACGAGGCCGTAGACGACGTGCGCGCCGGCCCGCTCCAGCTTGCGCGCCCAGACGATGTTCGGCTCCTCGTCGAAGCGCGCCTTGATCTCCACCAGCACCACGACCTGCTTCCCGCGCTCGGCGGCCCGGATCAGGTCGCGGACGATCGGCGAGTCGCCCGACGTGCGGTAGAGCGTCTGCTTGATGGTCAGGACGTCGGGATCGTCCGCCGCCTGGGCGATGAACCGCTCGACCGACGCGGCGAAGCTCTCGTACGGGTGGTGCACGAGGACGTCGCCGGCGCGGATCGCCGCGAAGATGTCGGCCGGTTCGTCGTCGTCTGGCGGCAGCAGGCGGACCGGCGTAACGGGCGTCCAGGGCGCCTGGCGGAGGTCCGGCCGGTCCACCTCGAGCAGGGTGCCGAGCCCGGTCAGGTCGAGCATGCCGCGGACCTCGTAGCAGTCCTCCGGCGCGACCCGGATGCCGTCGAGCAGGATCTGCCGCGTTCCCTCCGGCATGGAGCGCTCGACCTCCAGCCGGACCGCCTCGCCGAACCGGCGCCGGCGCAGCTCCTCCTCGATGGCAAGGAGCAGGTCGTCCGCCTCGTCCTCCTCGATCGCCAGGTCGGCGTTGCGCGTGACCCGGAAGAGGTGGTGCTCGAGGATCTCCATCCCGGTGAAAAGCATCTCCAGGTTGGCCTCGATCACCTGGTCGATCAGCACGAAGCGGTTGGCCTCGATCTCGATCAGCCGCGGCAGCAGGTGCGGCACCTTGACCCGCGCGAAGTGCTCCTCGCGGGTCTGCGGATCGCGCAGCCCGACCGCGATTGACAGGCTGAGCGTCGAGATGTACGGGAAGGGGTGGCCGGGGTCCACGGCAAGCGGCGTCAGGACGGGGAAGATCTCGTCGACGAACCGCTGCCGGAGCGCGGCATGGTGCTCCGGGATGCCCGCGTAGTCGACGACCTCGACGCCGGCCGCCGCGAGGTCACGCCGGACCTCTGCGCCGAGCTCCGAGTGGCGGTCGACGAGCTGATGGACACGGGCGCGTGCCGCAGCCAGCTGCTCCGCTGCGGTCCGGCCGTCCGGAGCGCGCTTGGTGGATCCCGCCTGCACCTGCTGGCGGAGGCCGGCGATCCGGACCTGGAAGAACTCGTCCAGGTTGCTGGCGAAGATCGTCAGGAACTTGACGCGCTCGAGGAGCGGGTTGCGGTCGTCACCGGCCTCGTGCAGCACCCGCGCGTTGAACTCGAGCCACGACAGCTCGCGGTTGAGATACGGGAACGGCTGCTCGCGGCGGCCTTCGGGCGACGGGCGGCCGGTCGGTGGCTCGAGCGTCGATCGGACCCGTTCGGCGACCCGGTCCGGCGAACGGTCGGCTGCCGGCGCTCGACGCCCGGCGTCGCTCGTGCGCGGCGTCGCGTCTTCGGAGCCGGGGCGAACGGCGGTCATCGGACGCGGGGACTCCTGTGCGGTCGATCCAGCGTCGGCGAGCGCGAGCCGTGGCCGGACCCGGCCGGCGAGGATAGCACGCGGACGTTTCCGGCCCAGCCGGTGCGGTTGCCGGCGGTGACCCGTCACGCCCGGCCGGCGTTCCGGCGGTCGACCATCAGGAGGGCCCGCGGTCGAGGCTCGGGTCAGGCTCCGTCTCGGCGGCGTGAGCCAGGTGCCCCGACGCCGCGGAGGATCGCGGATCGCGCGCGGCACGCCGTGACGCGCACTCGCCGCACGGGCATCGGTCTCGCAACGTCTCGAACGTGTAGTAGCCGGTGTGGTGGCCGTCGCCCCACGACGGGGCGATCGCGTAGTTCCCGACGAGGTGGAGATCCACGAGCCGCGTCTGGTCCGGGGCGAGGGTCGGCCGGGAGTCGAGCCAGCCCGGCATCCCAGCCTCGCCGCGACAGAACGCGCACGGGCAGAGCCACCGAAGCGCGACGGTGTCGTAGACGGTGCGGTGTCCGTCCTGCCAGCCGATCTCGAGGGTGCTGGCCTCGCGGTCGGCGTGGATGCGCAGCGGGACGGTGGGGGAGAGCGCGGCGGTCACCGGAGCATTGTAGGCGGCCGAGGTGCGGCGTCCGGGAGCGACCGCCGTGGTCGCCGTGGTCCTGTGTTGTCGCGGGCGGTTCGCGGCCATTCATCCAGTCACGAGCCCGTGGGCCGTGCTCGACGGCCGTGCCGGCGAGACAATTCCACACCGTTTCATGCAGCCACGGACTCCTCGGACGTGCGTGCACGCGGTTCGTGGCCACTCATGCAGCGGCAGACTGTTCGGCCGTCCCGACGGGATCCGCGCGTTGGGTGTTAGCTGGCGGCGTCTACCTGCAGCCCTCGCGCCGAACCGCGGAGCCGTTCGCCCGGCCAAGCAGTCCCTCCCTGCATCCCTGGCCCGGTTCCGCCGCCCCACGCCGCGCAGCAGTCTGACCGCGCATCGGCGGCCGCCGCGCGGCTCGGGCGAGGCGTCGGCGGGAAGCGGCCCGGCGTGTGAGCAGTCCCGGCGCGGCGCTGCGCTCCGGCCGGGGCGGCCGCACGCCGCGTGGCGATCGCGGACCGGCGCCGGAGCGGCAGCCAGGCCGGCAACGCACGCGAAGCCGGCGCCGGACGCGCCACTCGGCGTCCGCTAGCCGGCAGCAGTTCCTTCCGGCGCGTCGTCGTCGCCGAGCGGAAGCCGCCGGATGAGCGCGATGACCGGCGCGTTCGCGGGCCCGGCGGGCGCTTCGGCTGAGGGTCCCGCGGCAGCGTCGCCGGCGGCGGTCGGGATGAACCGCCAGAGGCGACTCCGGACGCCGGACAGGTACGGCGACGTCCGTTGCCGCGCCATCACCCCGGCGATCCCCTGCGCCGCGGCGGCATCCCACAGCGCTCGGCCCTCGCCGGTGATCGCCGGCACGGCCACGACCTCGTCGCCCGGGCGAAGCACGCGCCGAAGGAGCCGCCGCCGGCGTTCGAGCGATTGCCCCAGCAGCGATCGGCCGTCGAGGTGGAGGAGGTCGAACGCGAGGTAGGCGACGGAACGGCCGGACCGACCGGCGATCCGCCGCGCGAGCTCGCCCGGATCCGCGCGGCCGCGCGCGTCGACGGCGACGAGCTCGCCGTCGAGGACGGCCGATCGGGCGTCGACCCGGACCGCGAGACCGGCCAGCTCCGGCAGCGGCCCGGTGACGTCGGCGCCGTCGACGTCCACCAGGCGGACGGCCCCGGCGCCCGGCGCCTCTGCCGGGCCGACGAATGCCAGCGCGCGGAGACCACCCCACGAGGGCTCGAAGAGGTGGTCGGGCGAGTCGAATGGTCCGGCGACGGGACGCGGGAGCATCGGACGCAGCGTCGCGGGCAGCTCGGGCAGGGTCGTCCGGAGCCGCAGCGTGAGCTGGTCCGTCATCGCCCGTCGATGGTAGTCCGTCGAGCACCGAGCGGCGGCGTCAGCGCAGCCCCGCCCCGCACGAGCCCGGAGGCCGGGCCGCCGCCCGGCACGCGCTAGACTCGGCCCTCGCCCACCCGCCTCGAGCTCAACCGACCAGTCACGGAGGCCCCGATGCCACGTCCCCCCCGGCCGGACGACCTCGCGCGCCTGCGCCTCCCGACCGACCCGCGGCTGTCGCCGGACGGGCGTCTCGTCGCGTTCACGGTCCAGACCGTCGCGCCCGGGCACGACGGCTACCGCTCCGCGATCTGGCTGGCCACGACCGACGGCTCCCGTCCACCGCGCCAGGCGACGCTCGGCGCGAAGCAGGACTCGCATCCGCGCTTCTCACCGGACGGTCGGACGCTCGCCTTCCTGAGCGATCGGCGACTGACGGTCGAGGAGGAACCGGCGATCGGGAAGGAGGCCAAGGATCGCGAGGACGGAACGCAGGTCCACCTCCTGCCGCTCGACGGCGGAGAGGCGCGCCGGCTGACGGACCTGCCGCGCGGCGTCGACGGCTTCGAGTGGTCGCCCGACGGGCGCCGGCTTGTCGTCTCGACCTCGTCGCGGGGCGCGACTCGCGAGGACGACGCGAAGGCGCGCGGCAAGGACACGAAACGCGAACCCGGCAGCCCGCCGGAGTCCGACTACCGGTACACGGACCGGCTCGGCTACCTCTACAACGGGGCCGGCTTCATCAACGACAAGATCGCCCACCTCTGGCTCATCGATGCCGAGACCGGAGCCGCGCGTCGCCTGACGGACGGGCCCACGGCCGAGGAAGGCGTCGCGTGGGCACCCGACGGCCGACGGATCGCCTACGCCGCCAACCGCCGGCGCGACCACGACATCCGCTTCCGGACCGATGTCTACGTCCTGGAGGTCGACGGCGGCGCCGAGGTCAAGATCACCGGCGGCGAGGAGCCGGTCTTCTTCGCGCCGGCGTGGCTGCCCGACGGCCGGACCGTCGCCATCCTTGGCGGGCGGCTGCCCGAGAACGGCTATCGGAACGACATCTGGCTCTTCGCGGCGGACGGCTCCGACGCGGCCGGCGACGGCGGTCGCAACCTGTCCGGCCAGCACGACGTGATGCCGGGCGCGACGATGAACAGCGACGTCACGATCGGCGAGCCGCCGCGCCTCGTGCCGTCGGAGGATGGCGCGTGGCTGGCGTTCATCGCCCCGGTCGACGGCAGCGGCGAGCTGTGGCGGATCGGCACCCGCGACGGCGAGATCGAGCGGATCACGCGCGACCGGCACTACATCTCGTCGTTCGACCACGTCCCGGGTCCCCGCGGCGCGAGCCGGTTCGCCGTTGTCCGCTCCACCCCGACGGACCCGCCGGACGTCCATCTCCTCGACGTGGCCGGACGGCGCGGCAAGGGTGCCTCGGGCCGGCTGGAGCGGCTGACCGAGCTCAACCGCGACGTCATGGGCGAGCTGCGCCTGATCGAGCCGATCGAGCGCCGGTGGGCGGTCGACGGGCGCCAGATCCAGGGCTGGCTGATCCCGGCCGGCGAGGGGCGCCGCCCCGTCGTGACCGAGATCCACGGCGGCCCGCACACGCTCTACGGCTGGTCGCCGTTCTGGGAGTTTCAGGTCCTCGCCGCGGCCGGCATGAGCGTCTTCTACGCCAATCCCCGTGGTTCCGAGGGCTACGGTCGCGACTTCAACGAGGCCAACCTCCGCGACTGGGGTCCGGGCCCGATGCGGGACGTCATCGCGGGTATCGAGGCGCTCGTCCAGGACGGGCTGGCGGATCCGGATCGGCTCGGCGTCACCGGCGGCTCCTACGGTGGCTACCTGACGAACTGGATCGTCGCCCACGACGGACGGTTTCGCGCGGCGCTCACGGCGCGCAGCGTCAGCGACATGTCGATGCTGTTCCTGACCGGCGACATCAGCGGCGGCGACTGGGCGCAGCTCGAGTTCAAGTCCACGCCGTGGACGGACCCGGGGTACTTCCGCGAGATCTCGCCCCTGACGCATGCCCGGCAGATCCGCACGCCGCTGCTGATCCAGCACAGCGAGCGCGACCTGCGGACGACGGTCGGCCAGGCGGAGGCGCTGTTCACCGTGCTCCGCTCGCACAAGCGGCCGGTGCGCCTGATGCGGGTCCCTGAGGAGTCGCACGAGCTGACCCGGTCCGGGACGCCGTTCCGGCGCGTCGAGAACCTGGTCCAGGTGCGGGACTGGTTCCGCCACTTCCTGGTCGACGGCAAGCGGGGGTTGCCGCCCCTCCCGAAGGCCCGCGCCGGCAAGTAGCCTCGGGGCTGGGACTGGCCCGGGCGTGTCGCCCCACCGGCCGCGTCCCGCCGTTGCGTCGAGATGCACGCCGTTGTCATCCACCATCTGGGATGGTGAGAACCGTCCCCGGGGCTGGATTCCTCGTCAGATACCAGCCACCGTGGTGCTCGCCTCGACACGCTCCCCAGATACCGATCACCGTGGTACATGGCGAGCCGTCGGGTCGCGCCACGCACGCTTCCACTCGGCCGGGCTGACAATTCGCCGTCCGCCACTACGCGGGCTGGTAAATGCCTGGTGCCGCCTCCTCGGCGACAGACTGCAGCGCCCGGGCGCCGCTGACAGCCGCTGTAGACTCAGCGTCCGATGACCACCGCCCACCGGCCGGACACGCTGGCTCGCGAGCAGGCGCGCGAGCTGGTCCGCGCGTGGGACGCCGGACGGTCCGGCGCGCTCGGCAGCGTCCTCGGTCGCATGACGCCCGTCGACGAGGTCGGCGTGATCGAGCGCGTCGACCTGCTCAAGCGGCGGTCCATCAAGCGCGAATCGAAGCTCTGGGCGCTCGACCTCGCGATCCAGATGATGGACCTGACCACGCTCGAGGGGAAGGACACGCCCGGCAAGGTCCGGGCGCTGTGCCAGAAGGGGATGCATCCCCAGCCGGGCGACCCGACGATCCCGTCCGTGGCGGCGATCTGCATCTACCCGAGCCTGATCCCGGACGCCCGCGACGCGCTCCGCGGGTCGACGGTCAAGGTCGCCAGTGTCGCGACCGCGTTTCCGTCCGGCCAGTCGTTCCGGGACGTGAAGCTGCTCGAGACGCGCGCCGCGGTCGGGGCCGGCGCGGACGAGATCGACATGGTGATCGATCGTGGCGCGTTCCTGTCGGGCGACCTCCAGGCCGTCTTCGAGGAGATCGTCGAGATCAAGGACGCGTGTGGGCCGGCGCACCTCAAGGTGATCCTCGAGACGGGCGAGCTGGAGACGTTCGACAACATCCGCCGCGCGTCGGTGCTGGCAATGGCCGCCGGCGCCGATTTCATCAAGACGTCGACGGGCAAGGTCAGCCCGGCCGCCACCCTCCCCGGAACGCTCGTGATGCTCGAGGCGATCCGGGACTTCGAGCGAGCGACCGGCCGGCTGGTGGGCATGAAGCCCGCCGGCGGCATCCGGACCGCGAAGGAGGCGATCCAGTACCTCGTCGTCCTGTACGAGACGCTCGGGCCGCGGTGGATGACGCCGGACCTGTTCCGGTTCGGTGCGTCAAGCCTGCTGAACGACGTGCTGATGCAGATCGAGAAGGAGCGAACCGGCCGCTACCAGGGGCCGGACCACTTCACGATCGACTGAGCGCAGGCGCAGGGGGGCGCGGCGGGCGGAGCAACCCGCACGCGACGCGTCGCGTATGCGGGGTCCGACTGATGACCGGCGCGCGGCCCGGAACCCGCGTCCGCTCGTTGCCTACTGACAACATCCGGAAGTGCTAGCCTTCGGTGAACGTTCCACTGGAGCACGTCGATGTCCGAGCCTTCGACGCCGTATCTCACGCTCGCCCAGGTCGCCGCGCGCACCGGACGTCACCCGGAGCTGCTGCGGCAGTGGTGCGCATCGGGACGGCTCCCGTGCGAGCGCTTCGGCGGCACCTGGGTCCTGCGTGAGGCGGACCTTGGCCTGCTCGACCGGATGGCCACACGCGCGCGACGTCGGCCGCCCACGATCGCCGCGTCGGGCCGTGCTCGCCTGCTTGCGGCGGTCTTTCTCGATCCGGATCGCGCGGTCGCAGCGGCCGACGCCCTGCGCCGCCGGCTCAGCATCGACGGCTCGGCGGTCGAGTGCGCGCCGCTGGCGCTGACCGCCTTCCGTGATCTGGCACTCACGGTGGTGGTCGCCCGGGCCGGCCAGGAGTCCGTGCTCGAGGCACGTCGGATCCTCGGCGGGTTCGGCGGGCGGGTCGTTGTCGAGCTCGATCGAGCGGGCGAGAGGGCGCCGGCGTCCCGGCGCCGGCCCGTTGCCGCGCCGCGACGCAGCCGGCCGGTCTGACCACGGAGCCGGCCCGCACGCGGGTCGGCCCCGCTGCAAAGGCGCCCGCCGCGCCCGTCAGCCGGCGATGTCTCCCAGCACCAGCGCGGCGTTGAGGCCACCGAACCCGAACGACGTCGACAGGACCCGCCGGTATTGGCCAGCTCGCCCGTTGCGCAGCAGCCCGGGCAACAGGGACGCCGTTTCCTCGTCCGGCTGGACCAGGTTGGCCGACGCCGGCGCCCACCCGTCCCGGATCGTCAGTGCGCAGATCGCGGCCTCGATCGCGCCGGACGCTCCGAGCGGATGACCGTAGAGCGCCTTCGTGCCGCTGACCGGCACGGAAGCGGCACGCTCGCCCAGCGTGCGCGTGATGGCGCGCGCCTCCGTCACGTCGCCGATCGGCGTCGACGACGCGTGAGCGTTGACGTAGTCGATCTCGCCGGGGTCGACGCGTCCGTCGGCGAGGCCGATCTCCGCCGCCCGCGCCGCCTCGCGACCGTCGGAGCGGGGCTGCACCATGTGGTGCGCGTCGGACGTGGCGCCGTAGCCGAGCAACTCGGCGTACGGCTCCGCGCCGCGTCGCTCGGCGACGTCGAGCGCCTCGAGCACGAGCAGGGCCGCGCCCTCCCCCATCACGAACCCGTCGCGGCCGGCATCGAACGGTCGAGCGGCCCGCTCCGGCTCGTCGTTCGATCCTGCCGACAGGGCGCGGATGATGTCGAACGCGCCGAACGCGAGCGGGCTGAGCGGCACCTCCGCGCCGCCCGCGATGGCGGCATCGATCTGGCCGTCGCGGATCGCGTGGAGCGCCTCGCCGAGCGCCACCGCACCGGCCGCACACGAGTTCGCGGTCGACAGGATCGGCCCGTGGACGCCGAGCGCGATCCCGAGGTTGGCGGGCGCCGCGCCGCCGAAGACCGCCAGCGCCAGCGTGGGAGCCACGGAGCGGATGCCGCGCTCGATATAGCGCTCGTGCTGCTCCTCGGCGAAGGCGATCCCGGCCAGCGCGCTGCCGAGATAGATCCCGGTCCGGTCCGGGCCGGCGGCACCGTCGCGGCCGGGCTCGAGACGGGCGTCCTCGAGCGCCATCCTCCCGGCCACGAGGCTGAACTGGCTGAATCGGTCGAGCTGCCGCGCGGATCGGGCGTCGAGGTGATCGAGCGGCTCGAAGTCCTCGACCTGCGCCGCGACCTGCGACCGGAACGCGCTCGGATCGAAACGATCGATCCGGCGAACCGGCGACCGTCCAGCGCGGAGCCCGGCCCGAAAGGCGGGCAGCCCGATGCCGGCCGGCGTGACCAGCCCGAGCCCGGTGACGACCACCCGACGGCGCTCGCTCATGTCCGCTTGTTCGTCGCCGGATGCGGCCCGGACGCATGCCCGTCCGCGACCCCGCCGTCGTCGTCCTCGGCGAGCGCCTCCGCCAGCGAGCGGAACGTGGCCAGCGTCCGGCCGGCGATCGGTCGCGTGAAGAGGCGATCGACGAGCGAAGCCCAGAGCGCGACGCGCGGCCGGAAGACGTGCTCGATCGTCACGCGACACCCCCGCCCGGCAGGCTCGATCCGCCACGTCACGTCCATGCCGTTGGTGGCGCCGCCGCGGTGGCGGAACCGCAGGCGTCGGGTGCCGGCGTCGCTCCACGCCCGCGCCCGCCAGGCAACCGGAAGGCCGAGCCCGAGCGGGTCGACGAGCGATCGGCGGGCGACCATGCGCGCGACCACCGAGCCGTCCGCGCCGCGACCGTCGACGGTCACGGCGACGTAGTGGGGCAGCAGCTTCGGCCAGCGCTCGACGTCTCGAGCGAGCCGGAAGACGAGGTCGGGCGGGGCCGCCACGTCGATCGCGATCTCGCTCCGCACGTCACAGCGCCAGCGCGAAGGGCACGAGGTCGACGACGCGGACGGCGCCGATCTCGTCCGGCGCGAGCCACGCGCACCGGTCCGTGGAGCCAGGCGATGGCGTCGTCACGGCCGGAGCAGCGCCGCGAGGAAGCGCGGATCGAGGGCTCTGCTGGCCGGCGCGAGATCGCCCATGACGAGGCCCATCGTCTCACGGACGCCGTGACGGTCCCGCAGCCGGAGGGCGGCATGCTCGAACAGGGCCGGACGGGCGAGGAACTGCTGGACGAGGAGGCTGACGACGTCCTTGCCGAGGAACCGGCGACGCATCGCGCGGGCGTACTCGTCGAGGTCCGGCCGCTGACCCCGCAGCAGCGCGTCGATCGCGGCTGCCGCGAACTCCGCGGAGACGAGCGCGCGGTGCAGTCCCTCGCCGGTGAAGGGGTCGAGAAAGCCCGCCGCATCGCCGACCAGCAGCCAGCTCCGGCCGGCACGGCGCGCCACCGCGTGGGCCAGCGGCATCGCGCCCGCCAGGTGGTCACAGCGCTCCGCGCCGGCGAGCTCCGGCGCGACGCGGGCGACGATGGCGTCGGCGACCGTCCGTGCCCCATCGCTCCGCAGCCGCTCACGCCACCGGCCGTCGAGCACGATCCCCACGTTGACCCGAGGGCCGGGCACGGGCGCCAGCCCCACGTAGCCGCCGTCGAGCAGCACCATCCGGGCGTCGCGCCGTGGGCAGAGGGTCCGCGACGTGGAAGGTGAGCCCGACCCGGTCGCCGAGGGGCGCGCGCCGATCCGCGGTGCCCGCTCGAGCAACGACGGATCGGGCGCCGTCGGCACCGACGACGATGGAGGCCGACAGGCGGGCTCCACCAGCGCCGTCTGGGTCCGCGAGGTCGACGTCGGCCGGGTCGCCCCGGCGGGCAGGCAGCCGCACGCGGCGAACGGCAACGCCGCGCCGGATCTTCGCGCCGCGCCCGCGCGCGTGGTCGAGCAGCGCCGGATCGAGCGCGGACCGGTCGAACCCGACCGCCGGCGCCGCGAGCGAGCCGTCGTCGCCGTAGGTCAGCCGGAACCGGGTGCCGCGGACCGTCTCGACGCGCATCGCCGGGATCGGACGCGTCACCGCATCGAGCGTCGCCTGCGGTAGCCCCAGCCGCCGCAGCGCGGCAACGGAGGCGGGCGAGCTGAACACGCCGCATGCCCGCCAGCGCCACGCGGGCGATCGTTCGAGCACGACCACCGCGTGCCCGGCGGCGGCGAGGTGCGCGGCGACCGCAGCGCCGGCCGGTCCGCCACCGACCACGGCCACGTCGAAGGCGGGGACGCTCCGGGTCACGCGATCGCTGCGCCGATCGCCCAGCGGTGCCCGAGGAGCCCCGAGTCTCGACGACCGGTCGCAGGCCGGCGATCGCCAGCAGCGCCTGCGCCTCCGGCAGCGAGTACGCGCGCCGCACGGACAGCGCGCGCGTCATGGCGCGTGTAGCGGTTGGCGGTGGCCAGGTGGGCCAGCAACCACGCACCGAGCCACGCCAGCCGGCCTCGCGCCAGGTCGTTCACGATCACGCCGCGTCGGGCAACGCGGGCCATCTCGCGGAGCAGCCCGACGGCCGCTTCCTCGTCGAGATGGTGGACCACGAGCGAGCAGTGCGCGACGTCGAAGGCGTCGTCCGGCCAGGCCAGGGCGCGGCCGTCGGCGACCGTCAGCGTGAGCCCTGGAACCGTGTCGAGCCCGGGGCGGACGCGGCGGGCGGCGTCGAGCACCTCCTCCGCTCGTCAACGGCGGTGACCACGAGCCGTCGACCACGGGCCGTCCAGTCGGCAAGGAGCGCAACCGGCACGTCCGCCGCGCCAGTGCCGACGTCGAGGCGCGAGACCGTTGCGCCGCGGTCCGCGCTCGGGCCGGCCAGGGCTTCCAGGGCCCGGCGGCTCAGGTCGACGCCGCCGAGGAGGCGGTTGACGCGGGCAAGATCCCGGAGGTTGCCCGCCAGCGCCGCCGGGTCGTCGAGCGGTCCGTCGAGGAGCTCGGCGGCGTCAGCAAGGCGCGGCATCGTTCCTCCAGCGTCGGGCCGAGAGTCGGACCCGCAGACGCACCGTGCCATAATGCCGAGGATGGCGACCGATACCCGCCCCGAGTCCGATCGCAGCCGGGAACGGGCCGTTGCGCGGCGCCCGACCGTCGCGCCGGCCAGCTGGGGGCTCGGCGACGGCCAGGCGATCCGTGGGAGTACGCGCCGGCGCCCGAATCGCGTGACGTCGTCACGCTCAAGGAGCGCTACGGCCCGTTCATCGGCGGCCGCGACGTGGCCGCCAGCGACGGCGGCACGTTCGTCACCGTCAACCCGGCGACGGAGGAGCCGCTCGCGGAGGTTGCTCGCGCCACGCCGGCGGACGCGGACCGGGCAGTCGCGGTCGCCGCCGGGCGCAGCGGCGGAGCTGGGGCAACCTGCCGGCCAAGGAACGCGCCAAGTACCTGTTCCGGATCGCCCGCATCCTGCAGGAGCGGAGCCGGGAGTTCGCCGTTCTCGAGTCGATGGACGGGGGCAAGCCGATCAAGGAATCGCGCGATGTGGACGTCCCGCTCGCCGCCGCGCACTTCTGGTACTACGCCGGCTGGGCGGACAAGCTGGACTACGCGTTCCCGGGCCGGGTGGCGCGGCCGCTCGGCGTCGCTGCCCAGATCATCCCCTGGAACTTCCCGCTGCTGATGCTGGCCTGGAAGATCGCGCCGGCGCTCGCCGGAGGCAACACGGTCGTCCTGAAGCCGGCCACGACGACGCCGCTCTCGGCGCTCCTTTTCGCCGACGTCTGCCGCCAGGCGGACCTTCCGGCCGGGGTCGTGAACATCGTGCCGGGGCCGGGCTCGATCGGCATGCACCTGGTCACCCACCCGGGCGTCGACAAGGTGGCCTTCACCGGCTCCACCGAGATCGGCAAGAAGATCGCCCGTGGCGTTGCCGGGACGGACAAGGGGCTGACGCTCGAGCTCGGCGGCAAGGCCGCCAACATCGTGTTCGACGACGCGCCGCTCGACCAGGCCGTCGAGGGCATCGTGAACGGCATCTACTTCAACCAGGGCGAGGTGTGCTGCGCGGGCTCCCGGCTGCTCGTCCAGGAGTCGATCCAGGACGCGTTGATCGAGAAGCTGAAGGACCGGCTGTCGACGATCCGGGTCGGCGACCCGCTCGACAAGAACACGGACGTCGGCGCGATCAACTCGAAGCAGCAGCTCGAGAAGATCACCGAGCTCGTCGCGGCGGGCACCGCCGAGGGAGCCGAGATCTACCAGCCGGCGTGCGACCTCCCCGATCGGGGCTACTTCTTCCGGCCGACGCTGTTCACCGGCGTTGCCCAGTCACACCGGATCGCGCGGGAGGAGATCTTCGGCCCCGTGCTCTCCGTCCTGACCTTCCGGACGCCGGAGGAGGCGATCGAGAAGGCGAACAACACGCCGTACGGTCTCTCGGCCGGGGTGTGGACCGACAAGGGCAGCCGGATCCTGTCGATGGTCCGGCGGCTCAAGGCGGGCGTCGTGTGGGCGAACACGTTCAACCGGTTCGACCCGACATCACCGTTCGGGGGGTACAAGGAGTCGGGCTTCGGGCGCGAGGGCGGCATGCACGGGCTCCACGCGTACGTGCGCCTCGAGGACCGGTGACGCGAGTCGGCACCGTAACCGCGGCGCCTGGGCGCGCGACCGAGGCCGGCGCCGAAGTGCGGCGCCTGGCCGCGCGACGCTGCGCCGGCGGCCCGGACCGCCGAGCCGATTCGACGCCGGCGACGTCGAACGGTCG
>JAUJOH010000014.1:22726-25924 GCA_030447745.1 Chloroflexota bacterium
GCGCCGGCGGCCCGGACCGCCGAGCCGATTCGACGCCGGCGACGTCGAACGGTCGCCTCGCCGTTCGCAAGACCTACAAGCTCTACGTCGGGGGCGAGTTCCCGCGGAGCGAGTCGGGCCGGTCGTACGTCGTCCGCGCCGCGGACGGGACGCCGCTCGCCAACGCGGTCCGATCGTCGCGCAAGGACCTCCGCGACGCGGTGCGCGCCGCGCGGAAAGCCTCCCAGCCGTGGGCGGACAAGACGGCCATGAACCGCGGCCAGGTGCTCTACCGCGTGGCGGAGCTGATGGAGGGTCGCCGGGACCAGTTCGCCGCCGAGGGGGCCGCAGCCGAGGGCATTCGTGACGACCGCGCGCGGGACCTGGTCGGCCGTTCCATCGATCGCTGGGTCTGGTACGCCGGCTGGGCGGACAAGATCGCCCAGGTGCTCGGCTCATCGAACCCGGTCGCCGCCCCGTACTTCAACTTCACGATCCCGGAGCCGACCGGCGTCGTCGGGATCGTCGCGCCCGAGACGTCGTCGCTGCTGGGCCTCGTGAGCCGCCTTGCCCCGCCGCTCGTGACCGGCAACGCGACCGTGGTCCTGGCCTCCGAGACGCGGCCGCTGCCGGCGGTGACGCTGACCGAGGTCCTGGCCACGAGCGATGTCCCGGGCGGTGTCATCAACCTCCTGACCGGGCTGCGCCGCGAGCTCGTGCCGGTGCTCGCCGGTCATGTCGACGTCGACGGGATCGACGCCTGGGGCGTCCCGGACGACATCCGGACCGAGATCGAGACGGTCGCCGCCGACCACGTCAAGCGGATCTCCCGCCGCCCGCGCGGTGTGCTCGACGCGCGGTTCGACTGGACGGACGACCGGGCTGCCGAGCGGCCGGAGTGGATCGCCGCGTTCCTCGAGATGAAGACCGTCTGGCACCCGATCGGGGTCTGACCACGCGCCACCGCGTCGGGCTGGGAGTCCTTCGGCTCCGTGAGGCGGCGGATCGCGGGGACGCTGCCCGGCGGCTCGGGTCGGCCGCACTCGTCCCCGGTGTTGCCGCGCTCGTGGCGCTGGCGGGCTGAGGACGGAGTCCCGTCAGCCTCGGTCGGCCGGCGCGCCGCTCGTGGTGGCCGGCCCGCCGCTCGTCGTGGTCGGGGCCCCGCGCGCGATCGCAGGGCGCGGACCGAAGATGCGGCGCTTCCCGTACCGCGAGTTGACGAGCGCCACGCCGCCGATGATCAGCGCCGTGCCGAGGATCCGGCTCCCGGTGATCGGCTCACCCCGCAGAAGCCCGAGGGCGATCCCGAAGACGGGCAGCAGGTACGCGACGAGCGACGTCCGGGTCGCGCCCCAGTCGCGCAGCAGCCGGAAGTACCCGAGGTACGCAAAGCCGGATCCGAGGACGCCCAGCCACACGACCGCGAACAGCGCCTCCGCCGTCACGGCGACGCGGCCGATCGGTCGCTCGATGACGAGTGCGAGAACGGCGCTGATGGCGAGGGCGAACGTCACCTGGAAGAGGGCCGGGATCATCGGTCGGAGGCCCTTGACGTTCCGCTTGGCGTAGACGTTGCCGGCGGCGTAGCTGACCGCGGATCCGATGAGCGCCAGCCAGCCGAGGAGGCCGTTGCCCTCGAGGACGCCCAGGTCCGGCACGAAGAGCACGACCACGCCGACGAACCCGACGGCGAGGCCGACGACCCGGTTGACGGTCACCTGCTCGTCCGGCAGGAAGAGCGGCGCGAGGACGATCACGAACAGCGGGACCGTGGAGTTGAGGATGGCCGCCAGCGCGGAGTCCATCGACTGCTCGCCCCACGTGATCAGGAAGAACGGCAGCACGATGTTGACGACGGACATCACGACGAGGTGCCCGTACTGCCGCGCGCTGCGGGGGAGCGGCTCGCGCGCGAGACCGACGACGGTCACGATGACGAGGAAGCCGAAGAACAGCCGGCTGGCGACGAGCGTCAGCGGTGGAAGCCCCTCCTCGACGCCGATCTTGATGAACAGGTAGCTGCTGCCCCACATGAAGCCGAGGGCGATGAAGAGGAGCCAGAGGAGTCGGTTGCTGCGCGCGGGGTCGGTCATGTCCGTCACTGTAGCGGGGCTTGGCCTACTCGCCTAGGCCAAAAGTCGACTTCTCGATACGTCATTCGCCCATCATCACGAAGAACACGGTCAGCCGCCGTCAGGTTCCGAAGGGCGTGGTGACGTTATCCCCGCGGTCGAGCGGCGGATCGGGCGCCCGCTACGATGGCGGGACGTTCATGGGGAGTGTCCATTGCGCCTGTGGGGCGGTCGGTTCGCCGAGACGAATGACGAGCGGGTCGCCGACTTCACCCGCTCGATCGAGACCGACCACGAGCTCGCGGACGACGACCTCGTCGGCTCGGTCGCTCACGTCCGCGGCCTCCACCGGGCCGGCATCCTGACCGATGGCGAGGCGGCCACGCTGACGGCCGGGCTCGAGACGCTGCGCGAGGATGTCGCGGCCGGCCGCGTCGGCTGGGATCCCGCGCTCGAGGACGTCCACATGAACCTCGAGGCTGCGCTGGGAGAGCGGATCGGCCCGCTGGCCCGGAAGCTCCATACCGGACGATCGCGCAACGACCAGGTCGCCACGGACCTTCGTCTGTGGACCCGGCGGGCGATCGATCGACTGGACGCCGGGATCGTCGAGCTGGAACGCGCGCTGGTCGACCTGGCGGACCGGGAAGGCGAGGCGGTCCTTGCCGGCACGACGCACATCCAGCCGGCACAGCCCGTGCTCTTCGCGCACCACCTGCTGGCCCACGTCGAGGGGCTCGAGCGCGACCGCTGCCGGCTGGCGGACGCCCGCCGCCGGATGAACGTCTCGCCGCTCGGCTCCGGTGCGCTGGCCGGTGCCGGCTTCCCGCTCGACCGCGAGGCGACGGCTCGAGACCTGGGCTTCGATGGCGTGACGCGGAACTCGATCGACGCCGTCGGCGACCGGGACTTCGTGGTGGAGACCCTGGCGGCGGTCGCCCTCGCGATGGTCCACCTGTCCCGGCTGGCCGAGGAGATCACCTGGTGGTCGAACCCGGCCTTCGGCTGGGTGCGAGTGGCCGACGCGTTCTCGACCGGCAGCTCGATGATGCCGAACAAGCGCAACCCTGATCCGGCCGAGCTCGTCCGCGGCCGGGCCGCCCGGGTGATCGGCTCGCTGGCCGAGTCCCTCACGCTCCTGAAGGGG
>JAUJOH010000024.1 GCA_030447745.1 Chloroflexota bacterium
CTCGTGCGCAACGCGGTAGGCCACGGCATCGAGACACCCGAGCACCGTGCCCGGCTCGGCAAACCGCGCGCCGGGACCGTTCAGGTGTCGGCGGTGGCAGAGGGGACCACCGTCGCGATCACGGTCACTGACGACGGGGCCGGCCTCGACATGGACGCGCTGCGCGCATCCGCTGACGCGCTCGCCACCGGCGCGGCGGAGGACGCCCTCGAGCTCGCCTTCCTGCCGGGGGTGTCCACCGCGGCCGCGGTGACGGACGTCTCCGGCCGCGGGGTGGGACTCGACGCGGTTCGCAGCCGGGTCGATTCGTTAGGCGGCAGGGTGAGCATCCGCAGCGAGCCGGGCGGAGGCACGGAGGTCGGCATCCACGTGCCGGTGACGCTGGCCGTCCTCCACGTCCTGGTCGTCGACGTCGGCGGTGCCGACCTGGTGGCGATCCCCGCCGCCATGCTGTCGGCGCTGGCGCCGTTCATCCGCGCGGGGGTGCCGATCGTCGGCGCCGAACCGAGCTGCGTGGCCGCCTTCCGCGACGAGCTGCCGAACATGCTGCCGGCCGACGAGGACGCCAAGCGGCTGACCCGTCAGACGCTGACGCTCGCCGAGCTCCTGGAGCGGCATGCCCCGGACTGGGACGTGCCGAAGCTGGACCGTGAGGCGATCGTCCACGGCCATTGCCATCAGGAGGCGACGATCGGGATGTCCGCTGAGCGGTCGCTCTACGGGCGGATCGGCCTCGACTACGAGCTGCTGGACTCGGGCTGCTGCGGGATGGCGGGATCATTCGGCTTCGAGCGGGGTCACTACGACGTCTCGGTGAAGATCGGCGAGCACAGGCTGCTGCCGATGGTGCGCGACGCCGCGGAGGACACGCTCGTGATCGCCGACGGCTTCTCGTGCAAGACCCAGGTGGCGCAGCTCTCGGACCGCCGCCCGCTCCACACCGCCCAGGTGATCAAGATGGCGATCGAGCACGGGCGGCTCGGCGTGGCCGGCGGCCGTCCCGAGCGGGGCTACCCCGACGTGGTGCTCGACGGCGGCGGCCGCGTGCGCTGGCTCGGAAAGCGGCTGGTGCGGTGAACGGGGCCTACGCCCCCACGGATAGGTGCAAGAATCGGCAGCGCATCCGACGAGGAGGAGTACAGATGGGACTGATGGACAAGATCAGCGGCCGGGCAAAGAAGGCGGCCGGCGACGCCACCGACAGCGCGTCGCTTCGCCAGCAGGGCCGCAAGGAGGAGCGCAAGGGCGAGGCCAAGGAGGACGCGGCCCGCGCCCAGGAGGAGGCCGACCAGAAGTCGCGCGAGGCGCAGGACCTCGACCGCAAGACCTGACGCCGATCGACCGTCAGACGGCGCCGTGCCGGCGCGGCCGGGCGCCGGAGCCGGCTACCGCCATCCGGAAGCTAACCTAGCGCCGATGGAGGCCTCGCGCACCGACCAGCTAAAGGCGTCGCCGCGCATGTTCGAGTCGAGCTTCTTCGACCGGCTCTCGCGCGTGCACCCGATCGTCCCGCTAGTGATCTTCGGGCCCACGATCGCCGTCCTGCTCGCCCTGGCCGCATCGCGGCTCGACGCGACCCGGGTGATCCTGCTGGTCGCCGGCGGCTATCTGTTCTGGACGCTCACCGAGTACTGGATGCACAGGATCGTGTTCCACTTCGAGCCCGAGGAGGGTGTCGGCGCTCGCTTTCACTGGATCATCCACGGCGTTCATCACGACCATCCCAACGACCCCAAGCGGCTCGTCATGCCGCCGGGCGTCTCGGTGCCGCTCTCGCTCGCCTTCTTCGGCGTCTTCTGGCTCGTCCTCGGGCTGGACCAGGCGTTCGCGTTCGGGGCAGGCTTCTGGACGGGGTACCTCGCCTACGACTCGATCCACTACCACCTGCACCACCACGCGCCGCGCACCCGGCTCGGGCGCTGGCTGCGCGAGCTGCACATGCGCCACCACTTCCAGGACGACACCGTCGGCTTCGGCATCTCCGCGCCGTGGTGGGACCGCGTCTTTGGCACCGCGGTCCCGAAGGTCAGCGCGCGGCGATAGCCGGCCGGGGCGCCAGCGAGCGACCGGACGCGCCGCGGTCGGCTCGGTCGCGACTTCAGCCGCCACCGCGCGCGCCATGCCGCGCCTGAAGCGCATCGATCCCTCGGAGGCCGGCTTCGGTCGCCGCCGGCGCGGGCGCGGCTGCGAGTCCCTGACCCCCGACGGCGCCCGGATGACCGACCCGGACGTGATCCCGCGCGTCAGGTCGCTGGCGATCCCGCCCGCG
>JAUJOH010000025.1 GCA_030447745.1 Chloroflexota bacterium
CTTCATCACCTCCGCGGACTGCAGCACGAACGGCAGCTGCATCTCGCCGGAGCCGAAGAGCTCGCCGACCACCTTCATGCCGGCCAGCAGCGTGTCGTTGATGATCTCGAGCGGCGGCCGCGTGGTCATGGCCTCGTCGAGGTCGGCCTCCAGGCCCTTGCGCTCACCGTCGATGATCCGGCGCTCGAGCCGCTCCGACAGCGGCAGAGCCAGCAGCTCCTCCGCGCGGGTCGCCCGGCCCGCCGCGGGGTCCAGGCCCTCGAAGAGGTCGAGGAAGCGCTGCAGCGGGTCGTAACCCTCGCGCCGGCGGTCATAGACCAGGTCGAGGGCCACTTCTCTCTGCTCGTCGGGGATCCGGGACATCGGCAGGATCTTCGACGCGTGCACGATCGCCGAGTCCAGGCCGGCTTTGACGCACTCGGCCAGGAAGACCGAGTTCAAGACGATCCGCGCCGCCGGGCTCAGCCCGAACGAGATGTTCGACAGCCCAAGGGTCGTCTGCACGTCCGGATGCCGCGTCTTGAGCTCGCGGATCGCGTTGATGGTCGCCTCACCGTCACGGCGCGACTCCTCCTGGCCGGTGCCGAGAGTGAACGCCAGGCAGTCGATGAGGACATCGCTCCCCCGGATCCCCCAGTCGCGCCCCAGCGTGTCGATCAGCCGCTCGGCGATCCCCAGCTTCTTTTCCGTGGTGCGAGCCTGTCCCTCCTCGTCGATGCACAGCGCGATAACGGCGGCGCCGTGCTCGACGATGATCGGCATCTTGCGGCCGAAGGTGCTCTGCGGCCCGTCGCCGTCCTCGAAGTTGACGGAGTTGATGACGGCGCGACCGCCGACGAGCTCGAGGGCTGCCTCCATCACCGGCAGCTCGGTGGTGTCGATGACGATCGGCAGTGTCGAGGCGGTCGCGAAGCGGCGGAGCAGCTCGCGGATGTCCTTGGTGCCGTCGCGACCGACGTAGTCCGGACAGACGTCGAGCATGTGCGCGCCGTCGCGGACCTGGCTGCGCATGATCTCGGTGCAGTCGTCCCAGCGCTCCTCGAGCATCGCCTCGCGGAAGGCCTTGGAGCCGTTGGCGTTGGTGCGCTCGCCGATGACCATGAACGACGTGTCCTGCCGGAACGGGACGTGCTGGTAGAGGCTCGACGCACCAGGGTCCGGCTGCGGTCGCCGGCGAGAGAGCTCGCGGCCGCTCAGCCGCTCCACGACCTGGCGCAGGTGCTCCGGCGTGGTGCCGCAGCAGCCGCCGACCAGGGCCAGTCCGTAGTCCCGGGTGAAGGTGTCCAGCGCGTCGGTGAGCTCCTCGGGGGTCAGCGGGTACTCCGCCCCGCTCGGCCCGAGCGCCGGCAGCCCGGCGTTCGGCATGCAGGACAGCCCGATCCGCGCGTGGCGGGACAGGTAGCGCAGATGCTCGCTCATCTCCGCCGGCCCGGTGGCGCAGTTCAGCCCGATCAGGTCGACGCCGAGTGGCTCGATCGCCGTCAGTGCCGCGCCGATCTCCGACCCGAGCAGCATCGTCCCAGTGGTCTCGACCGTCACCTGCGCAAACACCGGAACGACCCCGCCGGCGTCCCGCACCGCGCGCCGCGCACCGACGATCGCCGCCTTGGCCTGCAGGAGGTCCTGCGCGGTCTCGACGAGCAGCGCGTCGGCGCCGCCCGCCACCAGGCCCGCCGCGTTGGCGTGGTAGGCGTCGCGCAGCACGGCGTAGGGCGCGTGGCCCAGCGTCGGCAGCTTCGTGCCGGGCCCGATCGACCCGATGACCCAGCGCGGCCGGCCGTCGGCGGCGTAGCCGTCGGCCACCTCGCGGGCCAGCCGGGCCGCGGCTAGCGACAGCTCATGGGTCCGCTCGGTGATGCCGTACTCGCCGAGGTTGCCGAGGTTGGCGCCGAAGCTGTTGGTCTCTACGGCGTCGCAGCCCACGGCGAAGTAGGCGTCATGGATCCCGCGTACGACGTCCGGGCGCGTGACGTTGAGGATCTCGTTGCAGCCCTCGTGACCCTCGAAGTCGTCCAGCGACGGGTCCGCCGCCTGGATCATGGTGCCCATCGCACCGTCGGCCACGACGACGCGTTCGCGCAGCGCAGCCAGCAGTGTTGAGGTGTCCGGCACGACCGGATGCTACGGCGCGATCACCACAAGCGGGCGTCGGCACCGGACCGTGGCGCCGACGTACCCTGGTGCCATGACCCGGATACCGGAGGTCGGCCAGCTGCGTTCGCCGGTCATGGTGGCGGC
>JAUJOH010000006.1:0-53100 GCA_030447745.1 Chloroflexota bacterium
GCCGGACAAAAACCGGAGCGGCTCCCGAAGGAGCCGCTCCGTTGCTGTCCCGGTGAAAGCGTCCGCCGAGGCGGAAACTTCTGCCATCGCGCCAAGGGCATCTATCACGTCGGCTGCACCGACTACCCTGACCCTACCTACCCATGACCTTGTCGCTGGGGCAGCGACTGCATGTAGCAGCCGCCTAACTGTAGCGGGGCGGCTTCGGTCCGCCAAGGGTCTGGGCGCGCCGCGCGATGAAAATTCCTTCACATTGGTGCGGCAGGCGTAAACGCGGCATAACGCCGTCAAATCAGTCCTCGGCGACCGTCACGGACGTGATCGCGACGGGCTCGTCCGGAAGGTCGCGCGAGTTGCGGGGCGCCGAGACGATCGCGTCGACGACGTCCATCCCCCTGGTCACCTGCCCGAACAACGTGTAGTTCTTCGGCAGCTTGCCGGTCAGGTCCTGGTGGCAGATGAAGAACTGGCTCCCGTTCGTGTTGGCGCCGGCGTTGGCCATCGCCAGGGTCCCGCGAACGTAGTCGCCCTTGATCGCCTCGTCCTCGAACGTGTAGCCCGGGCCGCCGGTCCCGACGCGGCCGCGCTCGAGCGCCGACTTCTTGCCGAACTGGCCGTCGCCGGCCTGGGCGACGAAGCCCGGGATCACCCGGTGGAAGACGACGTCGTCGTAGTAGCCCTTCCTCGCCAGGTCGATGAAGTTCTGCGCCGCCTTGGGCGCGTCGCTCGTGTACAGCTGGACCTCGATGTCACCCTTCTCGGTGGCGATCGTGGCGCGGGTCATGGCGTACCTCCGGTTCGGGTGGCTCAGGGGGTGGCGACGCTGACGTCGGTCATCTCGACCGGGTCGTCCGGCAGCTCGACACCGTCCGCCGCGTCGGCGATCGCGTCGGCCGTTTCCATGCCGTCCGTCACCTCGCCGATGATGGCGTACGTGTTGGCGCTGGCGAGGCTGGTGGCGGCAGCGTCGTCGAGGACGATGAAGAACTGCGATCCCTGCGAGTTCGGCTGCCTCGAGCGCGCCATGGCGACCGTGCCCCGGCGGTACGCGGTCGTGACGGGCTCGTCCTGGATCGTGTAACCGGGTCCGCCTGTCCCGGTGCCCGTCGGGTCGCCGCCCTGGATCACGAAGCCGGGCACGACCCGGTGGAAGACGACGCCGTCGTAGTAGCCGCACGACGCGAGTGCGACGAAGTTGCCGGCGGCGATCGGCGACAGGTCTGCGTCGACGGCGACCTCCATCGCGCCGAGCTCGGTCTCGATCGTGACCAGGCGTTGCTCGCCGGCGCGCAGCGGATCCGGCTGGGAGGTGGGGCAGCCGTCCCCGGTCGTGCCGCCGTCCGCCGCGCCGCCGCTCGCGGCGCTCGAGCCGTCGCCGGCCGCGCAGCCCGAGAGCGCCACGGCCAGCACGACGAGCGCCGTGATCCGTGCCGGCAGGGGACGATGGGTCATGCAGCGGCCTCCAGGGCGGCGGAGAAATCGATCGCGCCGGAAAGCAGCGCCTCGCCGAGCACCACGCCGGCGACTCCGGCGTCACGCAGGCGCCGGATGCCCCCGACGTCCGAGGCGCCGCCGGCGACCAGGACGTCGACATCGTAGGTCCGAACGAGCGAGGACAGCAGCTCGGCGTCCGGCTGCAGCCCGCCGTGCGCGAGGACGACACGCCGGACGCCGAGGCGCGTCAGCTCGCCGACGAGCTCGGGCAGCGTCGGGGCCGACGGCCGTCGCCAGGGAAACGCCGCGAGTCGCTCGGGTCGCGGGTCGAGGCCGACGGCGAGCCAGTCGCCGGCGACGGCCACACACTCGCGCACCGTGCCCGGCTGGTCGACGGTCTCCATCCCGAGTACGGCCCGCGTCGCGCCGGCGGCGAAGACGAGCCGGATCGCATCAGCCGATTCCAGCCCGCCCGCGACCTGGAGTGGGACGGCGACGCGCGAGGCGATGGCGCCGATGGCATCGAGCGCGGCCGGCGCGCGTCGGCGCGCGCCGTCGAAGTCGACGACGTGGATCATCGGCGCGCCCTGCTCGACGAAACGGGCGGCGATGACGTCCGGCCGATCGGTCGGTGCGCCGACGCCGGTGGACGCACCGGGCCAGAAGACGACCCGCGACCGGCCGCGCTCGAGGTCGATCGCCGGGATGACCAGCACCCCCGGGTCAGCCCGGCGCCCCGCGCCCGTCAGCCGAGGTCAGCAGCCGGCGGTGGAAGCTGACCGGCAGGGAGCCGTTCCGCAGCAGCGAGTCGTGGAACTCGCGGAGGCTGAACCGGTCACCCAGCCGTCGCTGCTCGTCGGCCCGGAGCTCCAGGAGCAGGACCTTGCCGAGCAGGTACGAGAGCTGGTAGGTGGGCGTGTAGGTGTAGCGGTGGACCTCCGCCCGGGCATTGGCCTCCTCGAAGGAGGTGTGCGCGACCATGAACCGGATCGACTCCTCGACCGACATCTCGCCGCGGTGCATCCGGATGTCGAGGATGATCCGGACCGCCCGCCAGATCGCGTCGGTGTACATGTTGAGCCGGAAGTTCGGGGCGTCGTCGAACCCCTGCTCCCGCATCATCTGCTCGGAGTACATGCCCCAGCCCTCCACGAACTCCGGGGCTTCGGCGAGCAGCCGCGTGAGGCTGGGGTGCCTGCTCGACACCGAGAGCTGGAGATGGTGGCCCGGGTACGCCTCGTGGATGCTCGTGTTGCTGATCGAGCTGCGGTTGTGCTCGCGCATCGCGTTGGGGTTGTCGCCGACGGCCGGCGTCACGATGTAGATGCCGCTCGGGTCGCGGTCGAACTTCGGCGGCTCGAAGTAGGCGGCAAAGGGGATGATGTTCCGGAGGTACCCCGGCGTCGACACGACCTCCAGGCGCTCGTCGTCCGGGACGGTGACGATGTCGCGCTGGACCAGGTGGGCCCGCGCGCGGACCATGACGTCGCGATACGCCTCGAGCGCCTCTTCGAAGGTTGCCGGGTGGTCCGACTTGATCCGGTCGATCACGGTCGCCTCGTCAACCCCCGGGTCGATCTCGCGCGCGGTCGCCGCCCGCGCCGCGCGGTTCTCGTCGAGCTGCTGCCAGCCGATCTCGAGGATCGCGTCCGAGTCGAGGCCGTCGAACGCTCGGAGGGCCACGAGCTCGTCGTACCGCTCGCGGCCGAGCATCCAGTCGTCCGTGGCGGTTGCGAGCGAGTCCGTGAGCCACGCACCGTAAGCGGCGATCGCCTCCCGGGCCTCGGAGGACGCCCGCTCGAGGCGGCGCTGATCCGCTTCGGGCAGGTCCGTCGCCGCAGCCGTGATCTCGTCGAGGAACGAGGGCAGGTCCTGCGCGGATTCCATCTCGAGCTGCTGCCACAGCCGGACCTGCGGCACCACGGCGCGGCTCCGGTGCTCCGCGAGGAAGGCGGGGATCGCCTCCAGCCGGGCGGCAATCGAAGCGAGCCGCTCGGGGAGCGGGGCGAAGTCGCGCGCGAAGAGCAGGAAGAGGCCGTCACCGACGGTGTCGAGTGCCGTGGATCGGCGCTCCCAGGTCCGGACGACCTCGGTGTCGAAGATCGCGCGCCGGACGTTGTGGACCTCGAGGTCCCGCTCCACGCGGCCGCCCGGCGACAGCCCGCCCGCGTCCAGCGCCTCGACCGCCGCGAGGTGCCGCCGCTCCGCCTCGAGCTCGCCGAGGACCGCGTCGCGCGTCCCGTCGCCCAGCCGCTCGTCCTCGGTGTGGATCCCGAGGTAGGTCGCCGTGACGGGGTTGTCGCGCACGATCCGCCGAAAGCGCTCCTCGACGAGGTCGTACAACCGACCGTCGAGCGCTCCCGCATCGGTCGCGGGCTCCGGGCGCGTCAGGGTGACCTCGGGGCTGGGGATCGTCACGTGTGCTCCTCTCACTGCCCGCTGCGGGCACGGGTTCTGGTCGCGCGCGAGCGCGGCTGTGTCAGGCGGTTGCGGGCGCGGCGGCGGCCGGCTGCGACGTCTCGTCGAGGGCGACCGCGACGGCCGCGATCGCGCGGTCGACGTCGACTGCGTCGATCCCGTGGTGGGTGACCGCGCGAACCTGCCCGTGGGCATAGTCGACCATGAGGACGTCCCGGGCGCGCAACGCCGCCAGGAACGCCGCTCGGTCGCGGGCGACCCGGAAGAGCACGAAATTGGTGCGGACGCGCGCCGGATCGAGGCGGCCCGGCTCCGGTTGCGCGATCCCGCCGGGTGACCCAATGCCGTCGAGATCCGCGAGTCCGTCCGCCAGCCGGCGGGCGTTGGCGTGATCCTCCGCCAGGCGGTCGATCATCCCGGCGTCCCCGTCGCGGAGTGCCACCAGCCCGGCCGCGGCAAGCACGCCGACCTGGCGCATCCCGCCGCCGACGACCTTCCGCGCGCGCCGCGCGCGCCAGATGAACTCACGCGAGCCGACGACCACCGAGCCGATCGGGCAGGCCAGGCCCTTGGACAGGCAGAACGTCACGGAGTCGGCCGGAGCCGCCAGGTCGCGACCCGCCACCTCGAGCGCGACCGCCGCGTTCCACAGGCGGGCGCCGTCGACATGGAGCGGGACGCCGTGCTCGTGCGCGATCGCCGCCACTCGGGCGGTATAGGCGGGCGTCAGTGGTTGCGCCATCGAGTGCGCGTGCGTGTTCTCCATCGCGACCAGGCCGGTAACCGGGTGGTGCTCGTCGAGCGGATCGCGGAACGCGTCCCGGAGCTCGTCCAGGTCGAGCGTCCCGTCCGGCCGCTCCGCCAGCTGCCGGATGCTCGTCCCGGCGACGACGGCGTGGCCGGCTGCTTCATCGACGACGACGTGATGCTCCCGGCCGGCGATCGTCTCCTGCCCACGGGCCAGGTGCGCGAGCTGGGCGACCAGGTTGCCCATCGTGCCGCTCGGGACGAAGAGCCCGGCCTCCTTGCCGAGCAGCTCCGCGGCGCGCTCCTCGAGCGCCATGACCGTCGGGTCGTCGCCGAAGACGTCGTCGCCCACCTCCGCCTCCGCCATGGCGCGGCGCATCTCGGGCGTCGGCTTGGTGACCGTGTCGGACCGGAGGTCGATGAGCGACATGGTCCGGCAGTGTAGCGCGAGTCACGGCCGGCGCTCCCTCGGCCCACCGAGCCGGCCGGGGGCGAGCGGCGACAACTGGAGCCGGGGCTGCTATCCTGCCACCTCGCCGCACGGACCCGTGGTGTAGCGGCCCAACATGCCAGCCTGTCACGCTGGAGATCGCCGGTTCGAATCCGGTCGGGTCCGCCACGAACTGCATATCTCTCACGCCCCGTTCGCCCGCCCGAACGGGGCGTTCCTCTTTGAGACGCGGGCACGGGGCCGAGCGCCGGGCTTCGTGGCGATCCGGCTCTCGCGGGGATGCCGTTCTCGCGTACGCTCTCGGCCGTGACCGTCCGCACCCCCGGCTACCGGCCCCGCCGGCGGCGCTCCCGCCGCACGGACAGCGGGCTGCTCCCGTTTGTCGCGCTCGTCGCGCTGCTCGCCCTTGCCGGCCTCGGGATCCTGTCGTTGGGGCGGACACCGGCCTCGCCGGACCTGGTCGCTGCACCCGGCGGCCCCAGCGCGGCGCACTCGACCGCAGCCGCGAGGTCACCGGGCCAGCCAGGGACGTCCCCGTCGGGTGCGTCGAGCCGGCAGCCGTCAACCGGCGTCGCGTCGGCTCCGCCCGGCTCCGGTTCGGTCGCGCGCGTCGCGATCGTGCCGGTCACCGACTTCCGATCGCCGGTGGCGTCGACCTCGCTCGCCGACGTGGAGGCCGTGCTCGCCGGCACGAGCGAGCGCTGGAACGCCCTGTCCCTCGTCGAGCGCGATGCGGACGCCATCCTCGCCGCGCTCGGCGTGGCACGCCCCTCCGACCCGGCGCGCCTCGTGCTCGTGCGCGACGCCGCGACGCTGGCCGAGGAACTCGCCGAGCACCGGGACCGGCTGGCGTTCCTCCGGGCGGACGAGGTGCGGCCGAGCGTGCGCGCGCTCGGGTGGGGACCGCACGCGCTGTTCGGGGTCGACCGCGTCGCGACGATCGATGCCTGGACGCTCTTCGCGGACGTGCCGGCCGCGAGGTCCGAACCCCTCGCCTACGACCCCGCCGCGGCATGGACGCTCGTCGCCGGTGGCGACATCCTCCTCGACCGCGGCGTCTACAAGACGATCGAGCTCGACGGCAGGGGTGTCGACTTTCCGTTCGACGGCGGCACCGCCGAGATCACGTCACGCTACTGCTGTTCCTCGTTCGGCTGGGAGCTGCCGCGGACCCGCCGGACGGGGAACGAAGGTGCGATGCGGCGGCTGCTCGAGCGCGCCGATCTCGCGATCGCCAACTTCGAGAACCCGGCGCCGAACGAGTTCAGCTTCCACACCCGCGGCACCACCTTCACCGCCGACCCGGCGCTGATCGACGGCCTGACCCGGGCCGGGCTCGACTGGGTCTCGCTCGCCAACAACCACATCCGCGACGCGGGCGGCCAGGGGATCATCGAGACGATCGACAACCTCGACGCTCGCGGCCTCCGGCACGGCGGCGCCGGCGCGGACATCGACGCGGCGCGCGAGCCGTCGCTGCTCGACGCGGGGGGCGTGCAGGTCGGGATGATCGGCTACGACGCGATCGCCGCCTCCTACAACGCCGCGCCGGACCGGATCGGGAACGCGCCGTTGAGCGCGCGGAACTGCCGCGAAGACGTGCGCAAGGCGCGTGACGCCGGCGCGGACGTCGTGATCGTGTTTCCCCACTGGGGCCTCGAGTACGAGGCGGAACCGACCGCCGGCCAGCGCGACGTCGGCCACGCCTGCCTCGACGCGGGCGCCGACATGATCATCGGCAATCACGCCCACTGGGCAGCGGCGGTCGAGATCCACGACGGGAAGCCGATCTGGTACGCGCTCGGAAACTTCGTCTTCGACCAGGTCTGGTCCGAGCCGACGATGGAGGGGATCACGCTCGAGCTGACCTTCGTCGGCGCGGAGCTGCGCCAGGCACGGATGCGGCCGCACATCATCCTCGACCGGGCGCAGCCGAACTTCCTCGATCCCGCCGGCGATGGTCGCGTCGTGATGGACCAGGTCTTCGAGGCATCAGAGGGGCTGCTGCCCTGGTGACGGGCCGGCCCGATCGCCTCGTCCATGCCCGCCTGATGCTAGCGGGCGGCTGACGGGCACGCCGAGCTTCGCCTCGTGTTCCGGGCGGACCGTTGGCGCTGCTAGACTCGGCCGGCGGTCGCGCCCCCACGTCGGACCTCGTGCGGCACGCACGGAGGGCCACATGACCGACGAGCGGGAGCGCTGGGCGCTCATCCTCGGCGCCTCGAGCGGCATGGGCGAGGCAACCGCCCTGGCCCTCGCCGGGGCCGGCTACCGGATCTGCGGCATCCATCTGGACTTCCGCGCGGAGCTGCAGCGCGTCGAGGACCTCAAGGCGCGCCTCGCGGAGCTCGGTGGCGAGCCTCTGTACATCAACATGAACGCGGCCGACGACGAGAAGCGCGCCGGAGCGATCCAGACGCTCCGCCAGCGGTTCGACGAGTCGCGCGCGGCCGGTCGGCGGCCGTACCTCCGCGTGGTCCTGCATTCGCTCGCCTTCGGCTCGCTCGTGCCGTTCATCGCCGAGGACCCGAAGGCCGCCGTCGATCGCAAGAAGATGGAGATGACCCTCGACGTGATGGCCAACAGCCTCGTCTACTGGGTCCAGGATCTCCATCGCGGCGGCTTCCTCGACCGGGGCTCGAAGATCTACGCCATG
Organism: Chloroflexota bacterium; assembly: GCA_030447745.1. Lineage (GTDB taxonomy): Bacteria > Chloroflexota > Limnocylindria > Limnocylindrales > CSP1-4 > JACDAV01. The sequence continues at coordinate 7,707 of JAUJOH010000006.1, forward strand.
ACGTCGGAGGGGTCGACCCGCGTCATCCCCTCGTACGGCGTGGTGTCTGCCGCCAAGGCAGCCCTCGAATCGCACTGCCGCCAGCTGGCGATGGAGCTCGCCCGCGCGGACACCGGGATCGCCGTCAACGCGATCCGGGCCGGTGTGACGGACACGCCGGCCCTGCGCAGGATCCCGGAAGCGGCCCGGATGGTCGAGGTCACGCTCGCGCGCAACCCGCACGGCCGCCTGACGACGCCCGCCGAGGTCGCGGAAGCCGTCGTCCGGCTGTCGGAGACGGACTCGGACTGGATCAGCGGCAATGTCATCGGCGTCGACGGGGCCGAGTACGTCACCGGGTAGGGATTCGGCCGGCGGTCGGGTGATCGTCGTCGGCTCGGTCAACATCGACCTCGTCGTGACTGCGCCGCGCCTGCCCGCCGCGGGCGAGACGGTCGCCGGAGGCACGTTCGCCCGACATCACGGCGGCAAGGGCGGCAACCAGGCGGTCGCGGCCGCCCGACTGGGCGCGCAGACGGCGTTCGTCGGCGCGGTCGGCGACGACGAGTTCGGCACGGACGCGCGCCGCGCGCTCGAGGCGGAGGGCGTGGACGCGACGGAGCTGCGCACGGCAGCCGGCGACGCGACCGGCGTCGCACTGATCGTCGTCGCGTTCGGCGGCGAGAACCTGATCGCCGTGGCGTCCGGCGCGAACCACTCGCTGACTCCGGACGGCGTCCGTGCCTCGCTGAGCTCGCTGGCGCTGCGCGCGGGTGACGTGGTGCTCGTGGGGCACGAGATCCCGACGGCGTCTGCGCGCGAGGCCCTCCGGCTCGGGCGGCAGTGGGGCACGATCACGGTCCTCGACCCGGCCCCGGCCGACGGCCTCGACCGGTCCGTCTTTGGACTGGCTGACGTGCTGACGCCAAACCGTGCCGAGCTCGCCCGGCTCCTGGAGGCCGAGGCGCGCCGGACCGGGCGACCGGAGGCCCCGGCCCCGGGGCTCGCGTCCCTCGCCGATTCGCTCGTCAAGACGAGTGCCGAGGGCGCCGGCGTTCCCGCCGTGTTCGTGTCCCTCGGCGCGGGTGGCGCACTCCTCGTGCGGCCAGGCACGACACCGGTCGACATCGCCGCGCCGCCCGTCCACGCCGTCGACACAACCGGGGCCGGCGACGCGCTGAACGGCGCGCTCGCGGCCGGCCTCGCGAGCGGCCTCGATCTCGAGGGTGCTGCCCGCCGAGCGGTGGTCGCCGCGAGCATCTCGACGACGGCGTCCGGGGCTCGCGACGGGCTTCCGACCGCCCGAGAACTGGAGGCCGCGTCGAACGTCGCTCCATCCTGAGCGCATCGCGACGGTCGTGCCCGGAAAAGCGGCCGCCGGCCCCAACCGTGCGCACGCTGAGCCCAGCGGGCTGGTCGTTCAGGCGGTGGTCGCCCGGCGTGCCAGCGCGCCGGTCCGCGGGCCGATGAGCAGGGCCGCGACGAACGCTGCCGTCTGCACGAGAACGATCGTCGCGCCACTGGCGGCGTCCAGCCAGTACGAGAGGTAGAGGCCGACGACGGACGCAGCGACGCCGATGGCGATCGCCAGCCCCATCATCGAGCCGAAGCGCACGGCGAGCAGTTGCGCGGTCGCCGCCGGGGTGACGAGCATCGCCACGACGAGGATGATCCCGACCGCCTGCAGGCTGATCACGATCGTCACGGCAACGAGGGCGAGGAACAGCGACTCGAGGCGGTCGACCCGAACCCCGCTCGCCGCGGCACCGAGCGGGTCGAACGTCGAGTACAGCAGCTCCTTCCAGAGCACGCCAACGGCCGCCAGCACGATTCCGGCCAGCACGACCAGACCCACGAGGTCCTCGACCGTGATCGCCAGCAGGTAACCGAACAGGAAGCTGAAGAGGTCCGCAACGTAGCCCTCGATCGTCGAGAAGAGGAAGACCCCGAGGGCGAACGTGCCCGCGAAGAGGACCCCGATCACCGTGTCGGCGCGGATCCCGGATCGCCGGCCGACCCAGCCGATCGCCAGGGCCGTCGCGACGGCGGCGACGGCCGCCCCCAGCAGGAACGGGCCCCGGAGGAGATAGGCCGCGACGATCCCCGGAAACGCCGCGTGGCTGATCGCGTCCCCGATGAAGGCGAGGCCCTTCAGCACGACGTACGTGCCGACGACCGCGCACACGGTCCCCACCACGACCGCCGCCAGCAACGCCCGGACGAAGAAGGCATGGCCGAGTGGCTCGAGAAGGACGTCCATCAGCGTCCGGAGCGCCTGGCGCCGTCTCGCCGATGCGCCCGGCGGGTCTCGTGGCCCTCGTGGAAGTGGCGCTCCCCGTGAGCGTCGTCGTGGTGGTGGGCGTCGTCGAGGACGACGCTGCGCCCGCCGACGACGAGCAGGTGGCCGCCGTAGGTGCGCGCCAGCACGTCCGGGTCGAGGACCAGCGACGACGCGCCATGCGCGACGACCGTGCGGTTGACCGCCAGGACGGTGTGGAACCGCTGCGCCGCACACGCCAGATCGTGCGTCGTCGCCAGGACCGTCCGGCCCCGTCTGGCCTCCGCCTCGAGCACGTCCATGAGGTCTTCCTGGGTCGTCGCGTCGACGCCGGTGACGGGCTCGTCGAGCAGGTAGAGGTCCGGCTGGGCCGCGAGCGCCCGGGCGAGAAAGACCCGGCGACGCTGCCCCCCGGAGAGCCGGCCGATCTGCGTCCCCAGCTCCGCCGACATGCCGACCTGCTCGAGTGCCTCCCTGACGGCGCGCGTGTCCACGGCGGTCGGTCGCCGGAGCGGCCCGAGAGCCGGGTAGCGTCCCATCATCGCCACGTCCCAGGCGGTCACCGGAAAGCTCCAGTCGACGAGCTCCGCCTGGGGAACGTAGGCGACGCGCCGGGCCTGCTGACCGGCCGGGTGCCCCAGCACCTCGACCCTGCCGGTCCACGGTGTCAGCAGCCCCGCGAGGACCTTGAGCAGCGTGCTCTTGCCGGCGCCGTTGGGACCGACGATGGCGAGCAGCGAACCGGCCTCGACGGCGACGTCGATCTTCTCCAGCGCCTGCCGGTCGCCGTACCCGGCGGAGACGTCCGAGAGCCAGACGTCGGCGTGCGCACGGGCGTGCCCGGCATCGACGCCGGCGTCCACCGTTGGCAGCCGGCGATCGGCCCGGTCGGCGCGCCGGTGCGCATCGGGGCGCACGGACCACGCGTGGTCCGTCGTCTCGGCGGCATCAGGCGATCGCCCCGGTGGAAGCGTCACCGCAGGGCCGCCACGATCTGCTCGGCGTTGAGCTCCATCATGCCGACGTAGGTATCCGCGGGTGGATCGCCGAGGGAGTCGTTGTAGAGGCCGGGCTCGACCGTCACGTCGGCTTCTTCGGCGACCGTCCGTGCCAGCCGGTCGTCGAACTGGGCCTCCGTGAAGACGGCCCGCGCGCCGGATTCGCGGATCGCCGCGACCAGCTCGGTGATCTCGCCGGCGGATGGGTCCTGGCCCGGCGCCTCGACGACGACGCCCACGACTTCCAGATCGTATGCGGCCGCGAAGTAGGGAAAGGCCTCATGGAAGGAGACGATCCGGCGGCGGTCCTCCGGGATGCCGGCGATCTGCTCGCGGATCCTGGTGTCGAGCTGCGCCAGCTGCTCACGATAGGCAGCGGCCGCGGCACGGATCGTCTCCGCCCGGCCGGGATCCACGTCGGCGAGCGCGTCGCTGATCCGCTCGACATACCGCGCGGCGTAGGCGACGTTGAGCCAGAGGTGCGGGTTGACGGCCTCGTCACCGTGCTCGTCCGTGGTCTCGTCGCCCTGATCGGCATCCCCGTGCTCCCGGGCGGCGATGTACTCGACGCCGTCGAGGTCTTCGCCGAGCTCGATCACCGGCGCCGTCGCGCCCGCGCCGGCAACGAGATCGGCTGCCCAGGCGTCGAGGCCTAGGCCATTGAGCACGACGAGATCGGCGTCGGCGACGGCGGCCACGTCCCGGGGACTGGGGTCGAAGGTGTGGACCTCACCGCCACGCGGCACGAGGCTGCGGACGTCGACGTGATCGCCACCGACCTGCTCGACCATGTCAGCGAGCACGGTCGTGGTGGCCACCACCTGCAACCGCTCGCCCACACCCGCACCCGCGTCGGGCGCCCGGACACCGCCGCACGCAGCGAGGAACAGGGACGCCAGCACGAGCGCCGTCGCGACCGCGTGGTGACCGGGTACCGGCCGGAGTGCCGGTGCGAGACGAAACGGAAGCGGGCGCATCGCCGGCACTCAGGCGGCGCCGTTGGAGCGGCAGGCAGGACACCGCCCGAACAGTTCGAGACGGTGCGACTCGAGGGCGTAGCCCGTCCGCCGGGCGACCTCGTCCACGAAGGCGCGCAGCCCCGCGTCATCGATCTCGCTCGTGCGCCCGCAGCTGGAGCACACCACATGGTGGTGATGGGCGGGTTCGCACGAAACGTAGGCGTGCTCACCGGTCGGAAGGTCGAGGCGCTCGACCGCGCCCAGCTCGATCAGCAGCTCGAGCGCCCGGAAGATCGTTGCCCGGCCGATGGCAAGCCGGTCGCGGCGGGCGTCCGCGACCAGGTCGGCCGCCGCGAAGTGCCCGTCGCGGGCGGCAATCAGGTTGGCCACTGCCAGCCGCGGCGACGTGATCCGGTGGCCGGCTCGCTCGAACGCTGCGAGAAGCGGCATGACGTTGCTCATCGCTTGATGATACTGAGTCTCAACACGCGCGTCCACTGGGCCGTGCCGGGCCCGGCGTTCAGGGTCCGGTCGGTGCCCCGTAGCCGGTCAGCTCGACGTACGCCTCGCCGCCGACCGGTCGGCCGCGCCGCGTCGCCTCCACCCGCTGCGATCCCTCCCAGTACACGACCCCGGTGGTTGCGCGGGTATCGAGCTCCTGGTCGCTCACGGTCGGCGTCAGGTCGATCTCCAGGTCCTCCTCCGGAACCTCGATCTGCCAGCCGGCCGGGTACTCCGCTCCGGTCCGCGGACTGGTCCAGCGATCGGTCACCTCGACCGAGAAGGCCTCCCGCGGGAGGTGGCGAACGTCGCCGTCCGCCGAGACGAGCGTGCCGTAGACCAGCGGGTACGACCCGTCCCGATCCCGCACGAGCGAGAGCGTCAGGTCCGTTCCGTCGCCCAGGTTGATCGCGAACCAGTCCCAGCCGCCGCCGCCCACGGCGATGAAGTCCCCCCACTGGTGGTCGAACCAGGCGATCCCCTCGACGCTGAGCGACCGGCCGTCGACCGAGATCGACCCGCTCGCGTCCATCCGCGTGCGCGAGTAGTAGTACGAGCCGCCGGCGGGCCCGAAGTCGATCCACCCGTCGCGGTCGTGCAGCGCGACCGGACCGACGGCCCGGAGGAGCAGGTCCAACCCGATCGGGCGGGCGTCGCCGCGCGTCTCGTCCGCGGTGGCAGCCGCCCGGAGGCGATCCGTCCCTCCGTTGCCCAGCATCTCCCATGGCGGGTGTTCGCGCGTCTCGGGCCTTGTCGGATCGAAGCCGCGGAGCGCGAAGGAGAAGACGCCCGGCTGGCCGGCCGCGACATCGACCTGGGGGCCGATCTCGCTCCGCTCCGCGTACGTGAACCGGCCCCGCTCTCGTCGGTCAGGGCCAGGTGCGACGCCCAGGAGACCGGGAAGCCGCCCCGCTCGGCGCGGAAGATGACGTATTCGAAGCCCCAGCGGCCCCCGGCCTCGTCGCGCAGGTGACCGGTGTAGTACCACCACTCGGTCAGGCGCTGGTGGGGCGCGTCGTCCCGGGGAAGCTCGATGGCGACCGGATCGCGGGCGACGGACGGCTCGGGCTGGACCGCCGGAGTGACGACGGGTCGCTGGGCCGGCGGGTTGGCGAGGACGGGTCCGTTGCAGCCGGCGACGACGAGCACGAGTGCCGCGAGGACGGGCTTCATCGGAGCGCCGCCTCGATCTCGGTCTCGGTCCGCAGGCGCGAGGCGACGAACCGCTCTCGAGCGGCGCCGGGATCCACCAGTTCCAGCGCCCGAGCAGGCGCATCGTGGCCGGGACGAGCAGCGCCCGGACGACGGTCGCGTCGAGCGCGACCGCGATCGCGACGCCGATGCCCAGCGCCTTGATCAGGACCACCTCGGCGAACGCGAACGAGCCGGCCACGACGACGACGATCACGGCGGCCGAGGTCACGATCCGGCCGCTCCGCTCGAGCCCCCGCGCCACGGCTTCCGTGTTGTCGCCGGTGCGGTCCCAGACCTCCTTCATCCGGGACAGCAGGAAGACCTCGTAGTCCATCGACAGCCCGAACAGCACGCAGAACAGGATCACGGGCTGGGTCGTCTCGACCCAGCGGCTGGAACCCGAGCAGCGCCGACAGGTTGCCGTCCTGGAAGATCCAGACCAGCGCGCCGAACGAGGCCACGATCGAGAGCGTGTTCATGACCAGGGCCTTGGCCGGCAGGATCACGGACCTCAGCAGGAGGAACAGGACGAGGTACGTCGTGACCAGGATGAACAGGGCCGTCCGGGGAAAGTCGGCGGCGATCCCGCTCACCACGTCCGACACTTCCGCTGCGCCCCCGCCGACCTGGACCGTCACGCCGGCCGGCGGTGCGAGGGGCCCGTCGGCGTCCCGGAGATCGGCCACGAGCTCGCGTCCCTCGTCCCGGTTCGGGCCATACGGCGTGTAGACCGTGAACGCCGTCAGGTCGCCGCGCGTGGTCGCCCCGACCGCCGCCTGCACGAACCGGTCCGGCGGACCGGCCGGGTCAGAGAGGAGCAGCTGGTACTGGTCGAGCCGAAGGCGGGGGTCGATGTCGACGACGCTCTCGACACGGTCCACGCGGGCATCGGCGGCCACGCGCCGCGAGTACTCGAAGAGCTTCGCCACGTTGTCCGGCGTGGTCGCCGGGCCGTCCGTGCGGACGGCGATCGACAGCGGGGCGAAGGCCCCCTCGCCGAACTCCTCGACGAGCAGGTCGAACGACTGGCGCGATGGCACGGACGGCGGCAGGATCGAGGCATCCGGCGCATTGAACTTGACATGGAGGAACGGGGTCCCGAGCAGGAGCAGGAGGGCGAGGGTCGGGAGGAGGATGGCGACCGGCCGGCGCATCACGGAGCGAGCGACCCGCGCCCACGGCCCGTCGGCATCGGTCGTCACCTCGATGCGCCGGACACGCAGGCCATCGATGCGCGGCCCGGCGAGCGTCAGCAGTGCCGGCAGCAGCGTAAGCGCGGCGAGCGCCGCCAGGCCGACCACGACCGCACCCGCGATCCCGACCGAGCGCAGGATCATGAACTCGAAGAGGATCAGGCCCAACAGGCCGAGCAGGACGGTCAGCCCGCTGAAGAAGACCGCCCGTCCGGCAGTCGCGACGGTGAGCTGGACGGCCTCGGCGACCCGGCCCGGACCGGTGCGCGTCGCCAGCTCCTCGCGGAACCGACTGGTCATCAGGAGCGAGTAGTCGACGCCCAGCCCGAGGCCGAGGAGCGTCGCCAGGTTCAGGACGAAGATGCTCATCGGCGTGACAGACGCGACGGCCCAGATGACGGCCAGGGCGACGATCACGGCCGCGCCGCCGACGGCGAGGGGGACCGCGGCCGCCACGACCGACCCGAAGACAAGGAGCAGCGCCAGCCCGGCCAGCGGCAGCGAGATCAGCTCGCTCCGCCGCAGGTCCGACTCGGAGACGTCCTGGACATCGCCGTAGAACGCCGGGCCGCCGGCGATGGACACCTCCAGCCCGTCGACCTCGCGGAGTCGCTCCTCGAGGGCGGGCAGGGCGGACGGCGAATCGTCTGGCGGAAGGTCCAGCAGGACGACGTCGTAGGCGGTGCGGCCGTCGTCCGAGACCTGTCGCGGCGCGAGGAGGTGAGACACGTATCCGGCGACCGGCGCGCCCGCGGGCACGCCACCCGTCGCCTCGGCCACTGCTGTCTCGAACTCCGGCGACCCGGCGGTCCACCGGTCGCTGTGCAGGACGAGGACGACCGCCGAAGGCGCGAGACCGAGCTCGTCGGTGAGGACCTGGCGGGCCCGGGCCGACTCCAGGTCGTCGCTCGTGAACCCGCCCGCGCTCAACGCGTCGACGACGCGGGGCGCGAACGGCAGCGCGGCGATCAGCGCCGCGATCCAGGCGACGATCACCCACCGGTGACGCCGCGCGACGAACCGCCCCAGACGGTCGAAGACGGTCACGCCGCGCGGTTCGACCGAAGCGGCCGCGGCGGATCGGCGGGCAGCCGGAGTCTGGCTCGCGCGACGGGGAGCATCCGGACCATCCTAGCCCCAGCCGGCGGCGGGTCCCCGTCTGCTAGATTCGGGCGCGTCCCGCCAGATGCCTGCGAGGATCCCGGTGCAGCTGTTCACCATCGCGTTCCAGCGCCCGATCGAGTTCGGCGCCGCGACCGCGATCACCGTCGCGATGATCTTCCTGATCCTGCGGGCCGCGATGTCGGCCGAGGGCGGCCACGGCTGGACCCGTCGCATCACGAGTCCGAACGCGAAGTGGCTGTTCGGGCTGCTCTTCGTGGGCTGGGCGATCGTCTTCGGGATCGGCCTTCAGTTCGTCCCGCACGAGGGGGCCAACTCGCCCTACGGCGGTCTCGGCCTGATCGCGATGTTCACCGGGTTCTTCATCATGATGGGCTTCCTGTGGGCCGTCATCGGCGAGTGATCCCGCCGGGCTGATCGGCCCACAGGCTGAACCGCGTTGCAACGTCGTCCCGCTCGCGGCCCTCCCACTGGCATGCGAGGCGGCCTCGCCGAGCTCACGATGGATGCCGTGACGCGGTTCGAGCCGCCGTTTCCCTGACGGGGCCTGAGCAAGGCCGGCGTCGATCCGCGGCGTGGACCCAGCCCGCGCGCTCGGCTATCATCTGCCGACTTGCAGAGTGCATAGGATTTATGCACGCTAACGCCGTCGCAGGGGAGGCTCCAGCGTGGACGCCCAGGAGATCAAGGCCGCGGTGGCGCACCAGGACGCACTAACCGGCGCGGTCGCCCAGCCGTGGGTCAACCCGAGGGATCCCGCGCAGCGGCTCGGGCCGGACGGGCGCCCGGCCGTGAGTCGACGGGCGCCGATCTACGAGGACGTCCCAGACGACAAGTGGAACGACTGGCGATGGCAGCTGAGCCACCGGGTCAACGATCTCGAGGAGATCGCCCGGGTCCTCGACCTGACCGACGAGGAGCGTGACGGGCTGAGCGCGCCGGACAAGTTCCGGGTTGACATCACGCCCTACTTCATCAGCCTGATCGACCCGGACGACCCGAACGACCCGATCCGGCGGCAGGTCATCCCGCTCGGGCGCGAGCAGCAGGCCTTCACCGCGATGATGGAGGACTCGCTGGCCGAGGATCGCCACTCGCCGGTGCCGGGGCTCGTCCACCGCTACCCGGATCGGGTCCTGATGCTCGTCACGACGCAGTGCGCGAGCTACTGCCGCTACTGCACCCGTTCCCGGATCGTCGGCGACCCGACGCAGAACTTCAACCGCAAGGATCACGAGGCCCAGCTCGAGTACCTGCGGCGCACTCCGCAGGTCCGCGACGTCCTCATCTCCGGTGGTGACGGGCTGACCCTCGCCCCGAAGCTGTTCGAATCGATCCTGCGCGGCCTCCGGGAGATCCCGCACATCGAGATCATCCGGATCGGCTCCCGCGTGCCCGTCTTCCTCCCCCAGCGGATCGACGACGAGCTGTGCGCGATGCTCGAGCAGTACCACCCGCTCTGGATCAACCTCCACTTCAACCACCCGAACGAGATCACCCCGGAGGTGTCGCGCGCGGTCGACAAGCTGACGAGGGCAGGCCTCCCGGTCGGAAACCAGTCGGTCCTGCTGGCCGGGGTCAACGACTGCGTGAACGTCCAGCGGGAGCTCGTCCACAAGCTGGTCGAGAACCGGGTCCGGCCGTACTACCTCTACCAGTGCGACCTGGTCGAGGGCTCCGGGCACTTTCGGACGCCGGTCGGCAAGGGCCTCGAGATCATCGAGGGCCTGCGCGGCCACACCTCCGGCTACGCGGTCCCGACGTACGTCATCGACGCCCCGGGTGGCGGCGGCAAGATCCCGGTCATGCCCAACTACCTGATCAGCTACTCCGACCACAAGATCGTGCTCCGCAACTACGAGGGCTACATCACGACGTACGAGGAGCCGCTCGAGTACAAGCGGCACGACAAGGCCGCCTGCACGTCGTGCCGGAACACGCGCCCGGAGCCCGGGCAGTCCGGCGTCCATGGGCTGCTCCAGGGCGAGCGCATGTGGATCGAGCCGAAGGGCTTCGAGGACGTCCACCTGCGCGGCAACGTCGACGCGCACCGTCTGCAGCGGCCGGACAAGTGGGTCCCGTACGGGGTCGGCGCGATCGAGGGGACGGCGCGGCCGCCGCTCGCGGTGCTTTCCGCGGGGGCCGTCCAACGGTGGTGACGGGATGGCCGCCACCGAGCGCGCAGCGAGCGACGTGAACGCCGGGATCGTCGAGGCCAACGACCTCGTGCCCGCCGAGCAGCGGGCGAAAGGTGCCGGGACGTACGGTCCCGGCGAGGAGCCGCGCCCGCGCGAGGGGGAGCCGACCGGCTCAGCACATGGAGAGCTGCTCTAGAGGACGTCGCTCGCGTCCGTCGGGATGCGGCTTCGGTCTCTGAGCGGGCGACCTCACCCGGCCGAGTCGGACCCTCTCGCCTCGGCGCCTGGGGGGCGCTCGACCTCCGCGTCCCCGTCACCGGCGAGGCGGTTCCAGAGCTCATGGTCCGTGTCACGCTTGGCGATGTAGCGATCCCGAGGTCCCGCTTCGTGTCCCCCGAGCGCCTTGAACGGCCCGCGTGACAGGTCGTCGAGGTCCAGGTAGACGCTGCCCTGCTGAAGCCGCGTGCCGGCTTCGAGGACCGCCAGACGCGCCGTCTCCTGCGTGGTGAGCCGCTCGTCCAGGCGGGCCGCGAGGTGCTTGTCCTCCCGCGCCGGGTTGCTCTCGTCGGCATGCCCGGCTGGCGACCCGGTCCGCTCGGGACCCGCCAGGTCGTCGTCGAACGACTCGTCGTGTGGCTCCGGACCGGTCGGGTTCGTGTGCGCCTCGCGTCGGACGTCGTGCGTCTCGGCGTGGCGAGCCTCGGGCCCGCCGCGGTCGGCGTAGGGCCGGCGCGCATCGCCGGAACTCCTGTCGTCTGATCGTCGCCTGGGCATCGCCTTCCCTCGTCACGAACGTGTCGGCGCCAAGTCTCGCACTCGATGGCGACCTTCCGCTTGCGTCACGCCGCCCGTACCATCCGGCGATGGCCAGCGTCTCGAGCCCGGTCCTCGTAGGTCGTGACGGCGAGCTGGCGCGCCTCGTCGAGGCCGTCGATCGAGCGGATGGCGGACGCCCCCAGCTCGTCGTCGTATCGGGTGAAGCCGGCATCGGCAAGACCCGGCTTCTCTCCGAGCTGGTGGCGAAGGCACGCGCGGCCGGCTCCCGCATCCTGGCCGGCGGGTGCCTCGACATCGGCGAGGGCGGCGTGCCGTATCTGCCGCTCGCGCAGGCGCTCCGCGGCCTCGTCCGGGCGACGGAACCGGGAGAGCTGGAGCGCCTCCTCGGGCCGACGCGGGAGGATCTCGCGACGATCGCGCCGGAGCTCGCCGGGGCAGCGCCGGCGGCGCCACGCTCGGCCGATGCGGGGTCCATCGGCCAGGCTCGACTCTTCGAACGTGTCCTCGAGCTGATCGGCAGGCTCGCCGAATCACGTCCCGTCGTGGTCGTCGTCGAGGACGCCCAGTGGATCGACCGCGCGACCCGCGACCTGATCACCTTCCTCGTCCGCAACGCGACGACGGAGCGCGTCGCCGCGTTCCTGACGGTGCGGACCGACGACCTGCCGCGGGGGCACCCGAACCTGGTCTGGCTCGCCGAGCTCGACCGGGCACCGGGCGGCGACCGCGTGGTGCTCGAGCCGCTCGACCGTGGCGCCGTAGGTCAGCAGCTGACGGCCATCGCGGGCGGGCCCCCGGACGCGTCGCTGGTCGAGCGGGTCTGGCGGCGGAGCCAGGGAAACCCCTTCTTCGCGGAAGAGCTGTTCGCGGCCGACAGCGAAACCGGTGCCGGCGCGACGCCGACGCTGCTCGAAGTTCTGCTTGCGCGGGTCCGAAGTCTCGACCCCACGACCCGAGAGGTCGTCTCGGCGATCGCCGTCGCGGGCCGGCCGGTCGACGAGCAGCTGCTCGGGGCGGTTGTCGACGCGCCGGTGCCGGCGATCCGGCGGGCGCTGCGTGAAGCGGTCGATCGGCACGTCGTCCGCGAGGACGCGGACGGTGCCGTCCGCGTTCGGCACGAGCTCCTGCGCGAGGTCGTCGAACGGGATCTTCTGGTGGGCGAGCGACGCGCCCTCCACGAGCGGTTCGCGAGCGTGCTGAGCGCGGAGCCCGGGCTCGCAGACCCCAGCCCGGCCGGAGCCGCCGCCGAGCTGGCCCGGCACTGGGCGGCGGCCGGTCGGGTCCGCGAGGCGTACGACGCCGCCATCGCGGCCGGGCGAGCGGCCGAGGCCGTCCACGCGCACGTGGACGCGCACCGCGAGTACGAGCGAGCGCACGAGCTCGAGGCGGCCCTCCGCGGCGACGCCCGGCCGGACCTCGCGGCGCGGCTGGAGCTCCGGCGGCGCGCAGCCGAGTCGGCGGACCTCGCGGGAGCCTTGGATCGCGCCATCGAGCTGACGCGCGAGGCGCTCGACGTCGCCGGCGAGCTCGCCGATCCCGCCACGACCGGCGTGCTCCACGCGCGCCTCGGCTATCTGCTGTGGGCGACCGGCGACGCAGCCGCCGGCGTGGCCGAGCACCGCCGGGCGGTCGCGCTCGTGCCGCCCGACCCCCCGTCAGCCGCGCGCGCCCGCGTCCTCGGCGGCCTGGCCGGGAGCTTGCTGGGGCCGGGCGGGTACGAGGAGTCGGCTGCGCTAGCGGAGGCCGCGATCGCCTGCGCGCAGGCCGCGGGCGCGATCCCCGACGAAGCGCGGGCCCGGAACGTCCTCGGCTTCGACCTCGTCGCCCTCGGTCGGCCCGATGCCGGGCTCGAGCAGCTCCGGCTGTCGCGCGACCTCGCGGCGCAGGGGGGACCGCCGGACATGCTCGTCGTCGCGCACTACAACCTCGCGCTGAACCTGGTCGAAGCCGGCCGGCTCGAGGACGCCCTCGACGAGGCGACGGCCGGGCGCGAGGCGGCGAGGCGAGCCGGTCTCGAGCGGCGGTTCGGGTTCGATCTGGCGGCCCTCGCCGGCGATGTCCTGTTGCGGCTGGGTCGGTGGGACGCAGCGGACGCCGTGACGTCCGCCGCCTTGCGGCTCGATCGAGCGGATCGAGGGTCGGCATTCCTGTCGGCGGTGCGCGGCCGGCTCGAGGCGCTCCGCGGCGACACCGCATCCGCCGAACGCCGGTTCGCGGTGGCGGAGGAGCTCGGCGCGGGCGACGACCCCGACACCGACGCGTACGTCGCCTGCGGGCGGGCGGAGCTCGAGCTGGCGCGAGAGCGACCGGACGCCGCGTTGGCCGCAGTGGAGCGGGCGATCGAGCGCCATGGAGCGACCCACGCCCGCTTCGTGCGGGCGCCGCTGCTCGCCGTCGGGCTGCGTGCCGCGGCGGATCTGGCGGCGCGTGCGGCAGCCGGTCGAGACCACGCGGCGGCCGGGCGCGCGGCCGTCCGCGCGAGTCGCCTCCGCAACGCGATCGCCGAGGTGAGAGCCGCGACACCGGGCGAGACGACGGCGGCAACGGTCGAGCTCGGCCTGGCCGAGGCAGCTCGCGGGTCCGCGGCCGACGCCGACGCGTCCGACCGCTGGCGAGCGCTCGCGGATCGGCTCGACGGCCTGCGCGATCGCTACGGCGCGGCGTACGCGCGGTGGCGTGCCGCTGAGGCGGAGCTGCGTGCACGTGGCACCCGGGGCGACGCCGAGCGGCTGCTTCGAGACGCGTACGTCGTCGCGACGGAGCTTCGCGCCCGGCCGCTCGCGGCAGAGGTTGAGGCGCTGGCGCGCCGCGCGCGGCTGGTCGTGGAGCAGCCCGTGAGTGCGGAACGTCCGCCGGAACCCGCGCCCGACGCTCCGGCTGCCGACGACGGCGAGGCGGCACTCCGACGCTCCGGGCTCTCGGCACGCGAGATCGAGGTGCTCCGCCTGGTGGCCGCCGGGCGGACCAACGGCCAGATCGGCGAGCGCCTGTTCATCACCCGCAAGACGGCCGGCGTGCACGTGACCCACATCCTCGACAAGCTCGGCGTCGCCAACCGGGTGGAGGCCGCGATGGTCGCCGCGCGCCTCGGGCTCGAGCCCACGGCCGACGACACGTAACGGTCAGCCGCCCTTCCGAACGTGCAGGATGTGGCGGTGGTCCTCGGTCTCGCCGATGAACAGCTCGCGCGGGGACGTCGCGCCCAGTCGCTCGAGGGCCTCGAGGAGCGCGCCGGGCACGTTCTCGAGCTCAGTCCAGGCGGCGTCGACGAGGTCGGCCTGGAACTGCCGCTGGACGAGCTCGTAGCACCGCTGCGTCGTGTCGTCCTCCTCGTCGTCCGGATGGTCGATCGCGAACACGAACGTGTCCGGCTCGACCGTGCTGAAGCCGGCCACGCAGAGGTTGTAGCGGGGAGCGAGTAGCCGGAGCAGCCCGGCCAGGGTCCGGTCGACGCGCTCCCGGCCTGCGAGGCTGTCGTCCTGCGCCCCGCCCGTGAGGCTGTCGTCCTGCGCCCCGCCCGTGAGGCTGTCGTCCTGCGCCCCGCCCGTGAGGCTGTCGTCCTGCGCTCCGCGGGTCAGGCCGTCCTCCTCCTGGCCGCTCGTCAGGTCGTCCGCCGGCATGTCGGTGGATTCGGAGGCGGGCATCCTCGTCCGGATCTGCTGGTGCATCTCATCCTCCGCGCAACAGGCTCCCGAGCGGGAGCACCTCCCCGGCGCCATCGTACGACGCCCGCAACGGTATCCGCGACAAACGGAACGGCCGGGCCCGCGCCCCTGCGCGCGGGCCCGGCCGTCCATCGGCCGCGACGCCGGCCTGACGGAGGAGACGTCAGGCGGTGGCGCCCGCCGGAGCGCCTCGGAGCGCATGCCCCAGGCGCAGGAGCGTGCGCTGGATGCGGGCGCTCATGGCGACCGCGTCGATCGACCGCGGACCGCTCGATCCGGCCGCTCGCACGCGGCGCTCGCGCTCTGCGTACTGGAGCAGCTCGGCCTGCTTGATCCGGGCCAGCTCGTGTGTCATGGCGGGATGCATCGGTGAGTCCCCTCTGGGCGGTGTGGCGACGTCTGTCGACCTGTCACGAAGGTAGGTCCGGCGGCAGGCCGTGCCATCGGGTCGGAGACCCGAGCGAACGGTCTGCCTACCTCAAAGTGACGCCAACCGATTGGCGAGGTGCCTTACCGCGCCGCGCAGCGGGGCGGTTTCCCTATTTTTTCGACCAAGCGCACCGATATCCGCGTTGGGCTCGCCGGCCGTTCTCGCCGCCGGCGGTGTATCGTTGCGTTTGCTTCTAAGCATCTCGCACGGGCTGCCCGGCGCGCGCCGGCGCGCGCCCCGTCGGCCGCACCGATGATCCCGGTACGTCAGTTCCGGCGGCCGGCGAAGATCCCGATGACCTGCTTGACGTCGTCCGCGTCGTGGCCCTCCGGCCGCTCCACCAGGTACTGCCCGAGACAGGTGACGGCCTCCGTGAACCGCCCCATGCGGCCGAGCAGCAGGCCGCGATCCCGGGCATGGTCGGGATCGCCGGGCTCGACGACCGCAAGCAGCTCCACGATCCCGAGCGCGGCCGGCCAGTCGCGGCTCGCCAGGTGCACGGAGCGGAGGTTGCGCAGCACGCGCACGAGGATCTGGCGGCGGCCAGTGGGCCGGAGCATGCCGGCATGGAAGAGCACGCCCTCGCCCAGCGACCGACGGAGGAGTGCCTGACAGTCGTCCGGCGTCAACCGCTGGCCGCCGCCGGCGGGATCGATCAGCACGCGGCCCGGTCCGCCGACGATGAAGTGGCCGGGCAGGCCGATTCCGTGCAGCCGCAGCCCCAGCCGCCACGCCGCCTCGAGCTCGACGATCGCCAGGCTGATCGGCAGCCCGATCCGGCGCACGAGCACGCGGTCGAGCTGGCTGTTGCGCGGGTCATGGAAGGTGGCCGCGGTCGGCGGTCGGAAGGCCGCCTCGCGGTAGAGCACATCGTGCAGTCGTTCGAGGACGACCGCAGCCGGGTCGCCGTCGTCGAGGCGGGAGCGGACGAGGCCGGCCAGGCGGTCAAGCCGCTCGATGCTCGGTCCGGCCTCCAGGTCCGGGCGGCCGTCGGCGGCGATGCACAGGGCACCCTCGGCGAGGTCGATCTCGCTGTCCGGGCGGGCGACCAGTCGCGCGAAGCGCGCCCGGTTGGCGGCTCGGAGGGCGTCCGGGCTCATCTCGCGATTGTAGGACGCGATCG
This sequence comes from Chloroflexota bacterium, assembly GCA_030447745.1. Lineage (GTDB taxonomy): Bacteria > Chloroflexota > Limnocylindria > Limnocylindrales > CSP1-4 > JACDAV01. Next base: position 24,064 of record JAUJOH010000006.1, read on the forward strand.
GCGATCAAGGCCCTCGTTCCGAGGCTGAACCGTGGGCTGGTGCTAGGCTTGATGGCGATATCCATGCGATCCACTCGGAGTTCCGCCGTGACCGAAGCCCGGACCGCCGCCCCCGGTCTCGGTCCGCTGCGCCGGGCGCCCGAGGGCCTGCCCGCGGCGGACATTCAGCCCCCGACGGTCGCCGAGTCGGGGGATCCGTTCAGCGCCCTTCGCGTCGTCGCGTTGCTCGCCCGGATCGAGCGCGGTCGGCCCGTCCTCGTCGGTGACGTCGTGGACCGCCTCAACTCGACGCACCTCGACTGGATCTTCACTCCTGCGGTCGTCGCGGACGTCGCGCTCCAGCTCCAGGCGAACTGGATGACCGACTACCGGAACAGCGCCGGGATCGTCGTGGACGACGGTCCGTACGGGCCGACGATCGAGATCGAGGACACGTCTCGCGTCGATCCGTGGATCGTTCGCCAGGCGCAGCGCGAGGCGCTCGCCTGCCGCGAGCGGCTGGCCGAGTTCAGCCGGCGCGACCGGGTGACGGCCGGTGGCTGACGTCCGCGCGATGACGCTCCACCGTTACGGCGTGGGCCGCTGCGCGTGTCGCCGGCGGACGGGCTGAATCGCCGCCCAGTCCGCCGCACCCGCGCAACTCCCGCCACGACTCGAATCCACCCAGCTGAGGAAGCCACATCATGACCGTGACCGGATACGCCACCGACGTGCTCGTCGACGCCGAGTGGGCCCGCGCCCATCTCGACGACCCGGGCGTCCGCTTCGTCGAGGTGGACGTCGACACGACCGCCTACGAGCAGAGCCATCTCCCGGGTGCCGTCGCGTGGAACTGGACGAGCCAGCTCGCCGACGGCATCCGACGCGACATCGTGGGCCGCGAGGAGTTCAGCCAGCTCCTGTCGCGAAGCGGCATCGGGCCGGACACCACGATCGTCCTCTACGGCGACAACAACAACTGGTTCGCCGCCTGGGCGTACTGGCAGCTCAAGCTGTTCGGCCACCGCGACGTCCGGATCCTCAACGGCGGCCGCAAGTACTGGCTCGACAACGGGCTGCCGCTCACGACGGACGTGCCGACGTACGACGAGACGGGCTACCAGCTGCCCGAGCCGGACTTCTCGCTCCGCGCCTTCCGTGACGACATCCTGCCGCGGCTCGGCGACCCGGAACTGGCGCTCGTCGACGTCCGCTCACCGGCCGAGTTCAGCGGTGAGGTGATCGCGCCCCCCGGCATGTCGGAGAGCGCCCAGCGCGCCGGCCACATCCCGGGTGCGGCCTCGATCCCGTGGGCGCAGACGGTCCGCGAGGACGGGACGTTCAAGAGCCGTGAGGAGCTCGAGGAGCTCTATGCCTCGAAGGGCGTGACGGCGGACAAGGACGTCATCGCGTACTGCCGGATCGGCGAGCGCTCGTCTCACAGCTGGTTCGTGCTGCACGAGCTGCTCGGCTTCGAGCGGGTCCGCAACTACGACGGCAGCTGGACCGAGTGGGGCAGCATGGTCGGCATGCCGATCGAGAAGCCGGTGCCGGCCGCCGTCGCCTGACGCCGGGGCTTCGCGGCGCACCTCGAAGAGGGTCCCGGGATACCGGGACCCTCTTCGATTTCGTGGCCAGATCAGCCGTCGCGTCCAGGTGCGCCGCCGTACCGGCTCATCACGTCGAGCAGCCGGTCATGTGGCAGCGCGTGCGCCGTGATGCCGTCGCGTCCGGTCATCGTCAGGGCGGCGACGAGCGCGTTCACGATCGCCTCCTCCGTCGCCTCGATCGCGGCGTCGAAGAGCGCGTCGATCACGGGGTCCCCGACGCCCTGCACGTCGTAGACGAGCGGCGGCTCCGGCCGTTCCACGCTCGGCACGGGCACCCGGTTGCCCGTCGCGAAGGCGATGAACAGGTCGCCGCTCGTGTGGCCGCCGGTGCCGCCGGCCCGAGCGATGCCGAGCCCCGGCCGCTGCGCAAGCCGCTCGCACTGGTGCGGAAGGAGTGGCGCGTCCGTCGCGACGACCACGATGATCGAGCCGGAACCCGCGGGCGGCATCCGGTCGCCCGGCGGGGACGGCGGTGCCGCGGGTGGCGGTCCCCACGGGTCCGCCGCGTCCGCGAGGGCGAGCTGCCGGTCACCGTCCCGGTACGGCGACGGCACCTCGTCGACGCCGATCTCACGTCCGACGGGCACGCCGTCGACCCGAAGCCACTCCCGCCTGCCGTGGTTGGCCTGGACGAGCACGCCGACGGTGAAGCCGCCGAGCCGGCGGGGAACGATCCGCGACGCGGTTCCGATCCCGCCCTTGAACTCGTGACAGATCATCCCGGTCCCGCCGCCCACGTTCCCCTCGGGCACCGGACCGCCGGCCGCGCCGTCGACGGCGCGCCGCAGGTGCTCGGCGCGGACGTGGAAGCCGTTGATGTCGCTCAGGGTGCCGTCGTACGTCTCGCCGACCACCGGCAGCGACCACCACGGCGCTCCTGGCTCGCCGCCCTCCACGGACGCCGCGACGAGGGCGTCGCGGACGACGCCCACGCTGTGGGTGTTCGTGATGGCCACCGGCGTCGTGAGGAGACCGGACTCGCGGACCCACTCGAGGCCGGTCAGCTCGCCGTTCCCGTTCAGCCGATGACAGCCGGCAAAGACCGGCTCCCGCCACCGCGCCTGCTCTCGCGGAACGACGACCGTGACGCCCGTGCGGACCGGCCCCCGGCCGAGCTCGAGCGGGCCATCGCCCTCGACGAGGGTCGTGTGGCCGACCCGGACCCCGGGCACGTCCGTGATCGCGTTGGCCGGCCCGGGCGTGCCGATCCCGATCGTGATGCCGAGGTCTCGGGCTCGCACGGGGTCCTCCTGTCCGGCGCCGGCTCGCCGTGTCCATCTCGAGCGCGCCCGGCGGGCGACCAGTTGCCGACGGCGCACTGCGAGACAGTCCTCTCGCGGCCCCGTCCCTATCATCGCCGAGATGCTCACGACCCACCGCCCGGATTCGGTCGCCGCGCCACCCGGCGTCTACGTCGGGCGGCTGCCGGAGGCGATGCATCGGGCTCCCGTCGACGTGGCGGAGGCGCTCCGCGGCCTGCCCGGGCTCGTCGTGCTCGAGAGCGCGCGCCCCGGCCGCAACGGCCGATGGTCGTACGTCTCCGCGGACCCGCTGGCGGTGATCGACCGTCCCTCCGACGGCGACGACCCGTTCGCCGACGCCCGGGCGCTGGTCGCGCGGCTGGTGCCGGGATCCGTCCCCGGCGGACCGCCGTTCGCGGGCGGGCTGGTCGGCTACCTGTCATACGACCTCGCCCGCCGGTTCGAGCGGCTGCCGTCACTCGCCGCCGACGATCAGCCGCTCCCGGAGCTCCGGCTCGCGCTCCACGACTGGGTGATCGCGTGGAACCGGCGGTCGGGTGACGCCTGGCTCGTTGGGCGCGCGGTGGACGGCGACCGTCACCGGCTCAGGAGGCGGCTCGACGACGTTCGCGAGCGGCTCGCGCCACGAGGAACGCCCGCGAACGGCGCGCCAGCGGGCACGGCCACGTCGGGGATCGACGAGCTGAGCTTCACGAGCGGCCTGGACCGCGACGCTTGGACGGACCGCGTCGAGGCCGTGCGCGACGCGATCGCCCGCGGCGAGATCTACCAGGCCAACCTCGCGCGCCGGCTCGCGGCACCGTTCAGCGACGATCCCTGGCCGCTGTATCGCCGACTCCGGACCGGCGACCCCGCGCTCTTCGCCGCGTGGCTCGACCTCGGGCCAGACGTGGTCGCCGGGACCCCGCGCGCCATCGTCTCCGCGTCGCCGGAGCCGTTCCTGTCCCTCGAGCCCGGCGGCCGGGTCACGGCAGATCCGGTCAAGGGAACCCGCCCCCGCGGTCGGACGCGGGAGGAAGACCGGCTGTTGGCGGCGGACCTGCTGGCGAGCGGGAAGGATCGCGCCGAGAACGTGATGATCGTCGACGTCCTGCGGAACGATCTCGGCCGGGTCTGCGTGCCAGGCTCCGTCCGCGTGCCGCGCCTGCTGCGACTCGAGCGGACGGCGGCCGTCCAGCACCTGGTCACCACGGTGAGCGGGCAGCTGGCGGCAGGGCGAGACGCGTTCGACCTCCTGCGGGCCGCGTTTCCCGGCGGCTCGATCACGGGCGCCCCGAAGATCCGCGCGATGCAGATCCTCGAGCGCCTCGAGCTGGTGCGGCGCGGGCCGTACACGGGTGCGATCGGCTGGCTCGGCGCGGACGGTGCCATGGCGACGGCGATCGCCATCCGCACGTTCGTCGCCGACGGCCGCCGGCTGACGCTCCACGTGGGCGGCGGCATCACCTGGCGGAGCGATCCCGGCGAGGAGTGGGCGGAGACGGTCGCCAAGGCACGTGGACCGCTCGGCGCGATCGGCGCCGAGGAGCGCGAGGAGCGCGAGGAGCGCGACGAGCACGCTTGACCAGCCGCGGGCGCGAGGCCGACGCGGGGCGCGCGACGCGCCGCGGTCCGGCCGCGTCGATGGGTCGGGCGATAATCGCGACATGGTGCCGCGCCACGCCTGGGTCGACGGACGGCTCCTGCCGGCCGACGCCCCGCACATCTCCGCGTTCGACCGCGGCTTCCAGCTGGGCGACGGTGTCTTCGAGACGCTCCGGGCGCGCGGTGGCCACGTCACGGAGCTGGATCTGCACCTCTCGCGGCTCGGGCGGTCGGCCGCGGGCCTCGGCATCCGGCTCCCGGACGACGCCCCATCCGAGATCACCGGAGGGATCCACGCCCTCCTCGAGGCGGAGGGCCTCGGCGGCGCCGACGGCGACGCGGCCCTCCGGATCACCACCAGCCGTGGTGCCTCACCGGCCCGCGGTCTGCTGCCGCCGGGCGGCGGACGCCCGACGATCGTGATCCAGGCGTGGCCGGTCGTGCCGCCGCCGGCCGGCCACCTCGAGCGCGGCCTCGCGCTCGTCCCGAGCGCCGTCCGGCGCGACCCGACGAACCCGCTGGCCTCGCTCAAGACCACCAGCCGGGCCGACTACGTGTACGCGCGGCTGGAAGCCCGGCGCGCGGGCGCGGACGACGCCCTGTTCCTCACGACCGACGGCCACCTGTCCGAGGGGACGACCGCGAACGTCTTCCTCGTGCGCGACGGCGAGATGGCGACGCCGTCGCTCGACTGCGCCATCCTCCCCGGCACGACGCGCGACTGGCTGCTCCGCTGGGCGCGAACCGTGGGGCTCCGGGCGGCGGAGGGGAGGCTGACGGCCGCCGATCTCGCGGCGGCGGACGAGGCGTTCCTCTCCAGCAGCGTGGCCGGCATCCTGCCCGTGACCCGCTGGGCGGGCGCGCCGATCGGCGACGGTCGACCCGGTCCGTGGACCCTCCGTGCGCGGGCTGGTCGTGAGGCATTCATCGGTGAGGCGCACGGCTCGTGAAACGCGACGAGCTGGTCGGCCGGACGCGCCAGCTGATCAACGAGGGGGAGCGCCTCCAGGAGGCCCCGTCGCTCGTCGCGCTGCAGCTGTGGCTCCAGCTGTCGGACGACCTGCTTGCGAGGGCGTGGGGCAGCATGGACAGGTACCACCTCGCGTGGCTCCTCGTCGGCAAGCCCAAGGATGTCGTCCGCGGGCGCGCGATGACGGCCGATGAGGAAGCGGCCTACGTCCGCGAGGTGGCCGACCAGAAGACGGCGGCGCTCCGGATGAGCCTTGACGCGGTCGAGCGACAGGGGATGCCGTTCGTCGGCGAGAGCGGCGCGGTGGCGCCGGGCCAGGGGATGGGTCGCCTGCCGTCGGAAGCCGGCCTCGCGGAGCGGCTCGCGGAGGCCCGCCGTCGCGCCGGCGGCCACGATGAGCACGGCGTCCCGCGGGCGCCCCGACCGAGGCGGATGGAGCGATGACGGGTGCCAGGGTGCCGGCGATCGGCGGCCAGAGACCCGTTGTCGCCGAGCGCGGTCGCCGACGTGACGCTCAGAGCTCCCGGTGGAGCACGGCCTGATCGTCACCTTCGCGGTTCCAGTCGGTGTGCGCCGCCGTGCCGTAGAGCGCCCTCGTGCCGGGCCCCGCGTCGACGGCGAACCCGACGGCGCGCAGGAACGCGAGCCCAGCCGGGTCGCCGGGCCAGGCGATCGTGGTCGCCCGACTTGCACCGCGGGCGCGGACGACCTCGGCCCACCGCTCGACGAGGGTCCGGCCGACGCCCTTCCGCCGGTGGCCGGGAGCAACGCCGATAAGGTGCAGGTAGGCGAGGTGGGGGTGGTCCGGGCTGACGAAGCCGATGACGAAGCCGACGGGCGTTCCGCCCGCGTCGCGCTGGGCGACGACTGATGTGCCGGTGAAGTGCTGGAGCCAGAGCCTTGGCAGCGAGGCACGGACGCGGCGGCCGCCCCACCACTCGTCGACGACGGCGACGAGGAGCGGGTGATCGTCCTCGACCGGGTGGCGAAGCCGGATGGCAGGCGTGACGCCGCTCGTCGTTTCCCGGGCCCCGGTCACCGGCTTGCCCACCAGCTCGCGGCCACGGCGGCGAGCAGCTGGAGCGGGACGAGCACGCCCCACGTCTGAGCGAGATACTCGACCGGGCTCAGCACGCCGCCCTCCGCCCGGGCGACGACCCACAGCCCGGCCTGCGCCAGGCCGACGCAGCCCACGGCGAGGATGGTGGCCACGGCGGTCCGCGTGCCGGGTCGCGCGGCGTCTGCCGTCCGGGTCGTGCGGCCGATCGCCCAGCCGACGACCGCCGCGACGACGAGCAGCCCGGCGCTGAACGCGAGCAGCCCGCCAAGCACGACGAGGACCACGGCGCCCGCCAGCGCGACCGCCAGCGCGGAGACGAGCGCGCGGTTGTGGGTGCCGGCAGCTGGCGCGGCGGTCTCGGTGGTCGCGTCTGGGCCGGTCTCGCCCGTGGCGCGCGCCACGCGTCGCCCGCCGTACCGCTCGCCCGGCGCCCGGTCGAGCCGGCGTCGCGTGCCGTCCGGCGGCCGTGGGTCGACGGGGTCGGGCGGTCCGTCCACGCGCCGGATCGTTGTCGCTAGCGCCGCTGCGCCCCCGCTGGCGGGCCCTCTCGCGACCGGCTCGCACGCTGACGATAGACTCTCGCGCGTGAGCCATCCGAACCTCGGCCTTCCGCCGCGCGACTTGAAGGCCGGTCATCCGGCGGCCGGCGAGCGGATCCGCGCCGAGCGAGCACGTCTCGGCGCGCGGGCCCTCGAGATCGCCGTCGAGCTCGATCCCTCGATCGCAGCGCGCCATGGCGAGCTGGGGCTCCGCAAGCTGCTCCGCGACACGGAGCCGCTGCTCGAGCGCCTGGCGATCGCACTCGCCGCCGACGATCGAATGGCGGTGGCCGCGTATGCCGAGTGGGTCGTCGTGCCGTATCGGCGGCGCGGCGTGCCGATGGACGACCTCGCCTGCCTCTGCGAGGGGATCGCCCGCGCCACGCCGAGCGTCCTCTCGGCTGAGGAGCAGGCACTGGCGCAGGACGCGATGGAGCAGGCGATCCGCGTCTTCCGCTGGCACCGGCGGGTCGCCGGTGACGCGCGCAAGCGGAACAAGCTGCTGGCGTTTCTCTACAAGGGCGCCTGATGACGATCAAGTGGGTCAAGGTCGACCCGCTCGTGATGAACGGCGAACCGTTCTGTTACGGGACGCGGATCACGGTGCGTCAGCTGCTCGAGCTCCGGCGAAACGGCTTCGGCCTGGTGGAGCTCCTGAAGGACCATCCCGAGCTCCGGACCGTCGGCATCGCGGCCGCGTACGCCTTCGCGGCAGGCCACCCGGAGCGCTACGCTGACTTCCTCGAGCCGGACGGGTCGCTGGCCGGGCCCGGCTACACCGAGGCGGAGGCGGCCGGGCTCCCGCCGCAGTACCGCCTGCCCGGGATCGTGATCAAGCCGCAGTCGGCGCCGGCGGTCGCGTCCGGCTAGCGCCTCGGGCTGCGCGCACGCGGTTTCCGGAAGAACGGGTGGTAGGCTCTCGGGACACGCCCGGAGTAGCTCGATGACCGACACCACCACGGATCCGAAGCCCACCGCCGCAGACGCCGCGGTCGCGACGCCTGATGTCTCCGCCCCGGTCTTCAACGCCGAGCGTCGCGCGACGGAGCTCGCCATCCTCGACGCGCTGCGCGCCGTCGTTGACCCGGAGATCGGGATGAACGTCGTCGAGCTCGCGCTGATCAAGCAGATCCTGCTCGGGACGGACGAGACCGAGATCAAGATGATTCTCACGACGCCGTTCTGCCCGTACGCCGGGTCGATGATCCAGCAGGTCAAGGAGCAGGCGGAGTCCGTGGTCGACCACCCGGTGAAGGTGACGCTGCTCGCCGAGCGATGGGACCCGCGAGATGCGGGCCTGATGTGGTGAGCGAGGATGCCCAACCGGCTCCCGTTCGATTCGGCGGTCGCGACCGGCGCAGGTGACGACGGCTCGACCGGACTTCTCTACGGCGGCGACCGGATATCGAAGGACGACCTGCGGGCGGAGGCCTACGGGACGATCGACGAGGCCGTCGCTGCGCTCGGCCTCGCTCGCGCGCGGCTGGGGCTGAAGGAGGAGTACGGCGTCCTGTCGCCGGCCCTGCGGCCGTTGCGCGACCTCGTCCTGCGCTTCCAGCGAGAGCTGTTCGTCGTCGCGGCGGAGCTGGCGACGGCCCCGGAGGCGTGGGATCGGCTCGAGGACGGCCGAACGCGGGTGTCCGCGGACATGGTGACCGGTCTCGACCGGGTGCTCCGGGACCTCGAGGCGCACGTCACGATGCCGCACGAGTTCGTCGTCCCGGGTGAGACGGCCACGAGCGCCGGGATCGAGTTGGCGCGGACGGTCATCCGGCGTGCGGAGCGGCGGGCCGTCACGCTCGCCCGCCAAGGATTGATTCCGGGAACCCACCTGCTACCGTATTTGAACCGGCTCGCGGATCTGCTATGGGTGCTCGCTCGGGCGGCCGAGCAGGCCGAGGACCGGAGGGCGACCCCTTCGCACCCAGACCGGCGCCGAGGCGGCGCCGGTGAGAACAGGAGCACAACGGCATGACCGCGCAGAACCCACCCACCTACGGAGCCGGCGTCGGCGTTCAACCATCGCGGGAGCTCTCCGCCCAGGTGCTCACCCAGGCGTTCGTCTGGATGTTCGCCGGATTGCTCGTCACGGCGGTCGTGGCGTTCCTCGTCCAGGGCAACACGTCGTTGCAGCGCCTCGTGGGCGGCAACTGGTTCATCCTGTTCATCGTCCAGGTTGGCCTCGCGCTCGGGATCCAGGCGGCGATCCGGAAGCTCAGCGCGGTTGCCGCGCTCGGCCTCTTCTTCGTCTACGCGGCATCGCTCGGCCTGACCGTCGGGCTGATCGTCTCGCTGTACACGACGGCGTCCGTCGCGACCGCCTTCCTGAGCGCGGCCAGCATCTTCGGCGCCGCGGCGCTCTACGGCTACACGACCAAGCGTCCGCTCGTGAAGGTCCAGCAGTTCATCGGCATCGCGCTGATCGGCTGGTTCATCGCGATCGTCGTCAACCTGTTCATCGGCTCGTCGACGATCGGCATCATCCTGTCGCTGTTCACCGTCGGGTTGTTCACCGTCCTGACGGCGCTCGACGTCAAGCAGATCTCGCGCGGCGACTACATCCAGATCGCCGGGACGCCGGAGCGAGCGGCGGTCCTGGGCGCCACCCACCTGTACATCAGCTTCATCAACATCTTCCTGTCGCTGCTCAACCTGCTGGGCTCCCGCGACTGACGTTCAGCCAGCGGTTGCACCGAAGCCGGCCCTCGGGCCGGCTTCGTCATATCCGGGGCCGGGGCCGCCTGGCGCGCCCGGAGTTGCGATCTACCATCCCCGTGGTACTCGACGCCATTTCGCGGCCGCGGCGACTCGTGGCTGGGCTCCACGCCAGCCGAAGTAGACGACGGCGGCTATCACTACGGGCGTGCGCGCGCTGGTCCGTGTCCCACCACCACACGGGGTGGTATGTGCACACCGAGCACGCCGTCGGCCGTCTCAGCACCACCCGGGCTGGTACGTGCCCAGGCGGCGCCGCGTCTCGACCCGCGCCAGCACACTCCGCCGCGGCAAGCGTCCGGCGCCCTCAGTCGCCGCCGAGCCAGTGGAGCGCCATCGCGGCGTACAGCGCCGTCCCGAGCGCCATCGGCTCCTCGTCGAAGACGACCCGGTTGGAGTGGTTCTGCGGGGCGGTCGCGGGATCGAGCCCGGCCGGCCGCGCGCCGATGAAGGCGAACGCGCCGCGAACCCGCTGGAGCACGTACGAGAAGTCCTCGGCGCCCATGATCGGGTGCTCCATCGGTCGGAGGACCTCGGCACCGGCGACGGCGGTCGTCACCCGCTCCACCTCGGCGGCAACCTCAGGATCGTTGTACGTCACGGGGTAGCCCGGCTCGAGGGTGACCTCCGCCGCGACGCCGTGCGCGGCGGCCACGCCCTCGGCGACCCGGCGGATCAGCGCCCGTCCGGCCTCGCGCGCCCCGTCGGACACCGTCCGCATCGTGCCCTCGATCAGAGCCGTCTCCGGGATGATGTTCGTCGTCGTGCCGGCCGCCACGCGTGCGATCGTGATCACGGCCGGATCGAAGGCGTGGATCTGGCGCGTCACGGCCGTCTGCAGCGCCAGCACGATCTCCGCCGCGACGGTGATCGGGTCCGCCGCGAGATGCGGGGCCGAGGCATGCCCGCCCCGTCCGCGCACGGTGATCCGGATCGTGTCCCCGGCGGCCAGCAGCGCACCTGGCCGGAGGTTCACCGTCCCCGTCTCGTAGCGCGTCCCGATGTGGATCGCGAACGCGCCGACGATCTCGCCCGGCGCCTGCTCGAGCAGCCCTTCCTCGAGCATGACTCGCGCCCCGTGGAAGCCCTCCTCACCGGGCTGGAACATCAGGAGCACCGAGCCCGCGAGGGCGTCACGGCGTTCGACCAGCAGCCGGGCACCGCCAAGCAGCATGGCCACGTGGGTGTCGTGCCCGCAGGCGTGCATCGCGCCCGGGATCTCCGACGCGAACGGCAGTCCCGTCTCCTCCTGCAGCGGCAGGGCGTCCATGCTCGGCACGGAGCAGGACCGTCGGTCCGGGCCGGTCGCCCTCGATGATTGCCGTGACGGAGGAGGTCCGTGTGCCGAGCCGCGCCTCGAGCCCCAGCTCCCGGAGCTGCTCCGCCACGAGTGCCTGGGTGCCGGGCAGCTGGAGGCCGATCTCCGGTCGGGCGTGGATCCGGCGTCGGACGTCGAGGATCCGCGGCAGGTGCTCGTGGGCGGCCGGGAGGAGAGACCGAGGTCGACGGTCACGCGGAGATCCCGCGGCTTCGTGCACGCCGGATCCGGTCGGCGCGTTCAGTCGTCATCGGCGGAGTATCGCGTCTACCGCCGTCGCGGATGTTCAGCCCCGCGCGCCACCGGTGAAGTTCCAGGTGGCGAGATGGAGCATCGGGACGAGGTAGATGCCGCCGAAGCCCGCCGGGACGAGGGCACGGTCCGCGCCGATCCCGCGAACCGCCCCGGGCGCCAGCGCCTCGAGATAGGACTGCGTGAAGCGCAGGTTGCTCACCGGTCGCACCACCCGCCCGTCCTGGATGAGCCAGACGCCGTTACGGGTCAGCCCGGTCACCACCTGCGTCCGCGGGTCGAGGATGCGCGTGTACCAGAAATCGGTCACCAGCAGCCCGCGATCGACTTGCCCGATCAGGTCGTCGACGGACCGGTCACCGGCCTCCAGGATCGGGTTCGCGGGCAGGGCGCCGAAGCCCTCGCCGCCCTCGACCGCGTGACCGGTGCTCTCGACGCCCGCGGCCGCTGCCGTCCGGCGCGTGTGGATCGCGCCGCGGGTGACGCCGTCGCGGACCAGGTCGAGCGGAAGCCGCGGGGTCCCCTCGACGTCGAAGCCGAGGCCGGCCTGCGCCGGGTCCGTGGGGTCCTCGCGGAGCGTGATCGCGGTGTCGAACTGCGGCTCGCCGACTCGGACGAACGACCGACCCTCCTCGATCGCGCGGCCGTTGAACCCGTACACGAAGAGGAACTGAAGAATGTCCGCGACGGCGTTCGGCTCGAGGACCACTTCGTAGCGCCCCGGCTCGAGGTCCGAGGCGTCCGACGCGTCCCGCGCCTTGCGCGCCGCCCGCCACCCGATTCCCCCACCGTCGAGATCGGCGAGACGCACGGATGCTGCTCGCCCGGATCCGTCCGCCGTCGCCGTCCTGACGATCCCGTCGAGCGCCGCCGTCGTGGCCCGCCCGTGCAGGCGCTGCCCGGCGGTGTTGGCGAACGCGGTCACGATCGTCTCCGTCTCGCACGCGCCGGCCGTTTCGAGCCCGTCGGCCGCGGCGACGAACGCCGCCACGCGGCCGGCGCGGTCGTCCGGCGACGAATCCGCCGTGGCCTGGTCCCAGTGGTGGACGTCGACGCCTGCGACGATCGGGGCAATCCCCGGCCACTCCGCGTCCGGCCGGCTCGCCCGCGCCGCCTCGAGCACTCCATCCACGAGCCGCGCCAGGCCGTCGTCGGTCGGCGGCCCGTCGTACGACGTCGCGGCCACGCGGCCGTCGTGCGCGACGCGGAGCAGGACGTGGGAGATGTCCTCGGCCACGTTCTGGTGGATGAAGCTGTTGGCGAAGCGCGTCAGCGCCTGTGTCCCCGTCTGGACGGTGACCTCCGCCTCCGCGGACCCGGCGCGAGCGCGAACGAGGTCGAGGACCCGTTCCGCGGTGGCCTCGGGCGGCTCGGCCGTCATCCCCGAACCCCGACCCGGATCCCGCGGAAGCGCGCCGGCACGGCCGGGTGACCGGTGTGGCCGACCTGGACCGGCTGGCCCTTGCCGCAGTTGGGCGTCCCCCAGAACGTCCACTCGTCGCGGTTGCCGAGCATGTCCAGGGCACCCCAGAAACGCGGGCTGATGCCGGTGTAGGTCGGGTTCTTGAGCAGGCGACCGCGTTTGCCGCCCTTGATCTCCCACCCGATCTCGCAGCCGAACTGGAAGTTGAGCCGCTTGTCGTCGATCGACCAGGACCGGTTCGTGTCCATGAACACGCCGTCGTCCGTGGCCGCGATCATCTCGTCGAGCGAGCTCTCGCCCGGGAGGAGCCCGACGTTCGTCATGCGGACCATCGGCATGCGGTTGAAGCCATCGGCGCGGATGGCGGCCCCGCTCTCGATGCCGGCGAGCGCTGCGGAGTCGCGGCCACTCAGCGCGCCGACCCACGAGCCGTTCCGGACGATGTCCACGGGGTGCGCCGGCGTCCCCTCGTCGTCGTAGCCGAAGCTGCCGAGCGCGCCGGGCAGCGTCGCGTCCGCGGTGATGTTCATCAGGTCGCTGCCGAAGCGAAGCGTGCCGAGCTGCTGCAGGTCCAGCCACGACGTGCCGGCGAACGCTGCCTCCCAGCCGAGGATGCGGTCGAGCTCGACCGCGTGACCGACGGACTCGTGGATCTGGAGTGCCATCTGCTCAGAGCCGAGGATCAGGTCCGTCGCGTCGAGCGAGGGACAGGCGTCCGCGGTCAGCAGCCGGCGAGCCTCCTCGGCGATCCGCGGGGCGTTGCCCGGCAGGTCCAGCTCGCGGACGAGCTCCCAGCCGCGCGTGCCGTACTGGCCCCGGATCCCGGGATACGAACGGCGCTGGGTCTCGGCCTCGCCGACTGCGGTCGCGCTCATCGCCGCGCCGCACTCGACGATGTGCTGATCGATCCGGTGGCCCTCGCTGGAGACGAGCCACTTACGGGTATCCCAGACCCGGCTGCTCGCCTCAGCGACGTCCGCGCCGTGGTCCTGCATCGCCCGGGTGACGCCTTCGAGCAGGTCGCCTTTCTCGGCAAGGGTCACGGTCCACGGGTCCTCGCGCACGTCGTTGGCCCACGAGCCATGCTGCGGCTCGACCGGTGCCAGCTCCAGATCGCGCCCCGGTACCTGCGTCGACGCGCGTGCGACCCTGGCGGCCTCCTCGCCGGCGCGTCTCGCCGACGCGGGCGTGACGTCCGGCACCGCGTAGAAGCCCCAGCTGCTGCCGATCAGCGCCCGAACCCCGACGCCGGCGCGCTGCTCGCGCTCGAGGCTCTCGACGGCGCCGTTCCGGGCGCTCATCGACTCGGTCCGCATCTCCATCACCCGCGCGTCGGCGTAGCGCGCGCCGGCATTCAGGGCGGCCTCGACGGCCGCCGTCGCAACGTCATGCATGGCCACAGGCTACGCGGCCGGCGGTGTCCGTGCCCGCCGGTGCCGCGATCCCGAGGTCTCGTCGTCGATCCCACACCCGAACCGACGTTCACCATGGTCGCGGCACGGACGCCCGCTTTGACGCCGCCCGGCGACGGCTCTACACTCAATCCCGACGAAACTACTCGGGATTGAGGCCACTTCCCTGACGACCTCGACGAACCAGGCCGTTCGGCCGGTCTTCCATGGCACCGGCGCCGTCGCGTTCTCCACCAAGGGTGAGTACGGCGTGCGGCTCATGGTCCAGCTGGGGCGGCACTTCGGGACCGGACCGGCCAGCCTGGCCGAGGTGGCTGCCGACGAGGACCTGCCCCGCGCCTACCTCGAGCAGCTCGTGACCAGCCTTCGCGACGCCGGCCTCGTCCGGAGCACGCGCGGAGCGCGCGGCGGCTACGAGCTGGCACGCGACCCGGCGGAGATCCGGATGGGAGAGGTGCTCCGCGCCCTGGAGGGACCGTTGGCCCCGATGATCTGCGCCACCGCGGACCCGGAGCACGCGACGACGTGCGACCGGAGCGCGAGATGCACGGTCAACGTGCTGTGGGTGCGCGTCCGGGACGCGGTCAACAGCGCCCTCGACTCGATGACTTTGGCGGACCTGGTGCCCGAGCCGGGCGCCCCGACCACCCTCCCGACCACCACCCTGACCGGAGCCCTGACCCCATCGTGACGGACCACAACGGCAGCCAGCCCCAGGACCAGCGCCTCCTGATCCGTGGCCTCCACGTCGCACCGGCCGGAAAGCATGAGGCGGAGATCCTCCAGGGGATCGACCTCTCTATCGGGCAGGGCGAAGTCCACGCGATCATGGGCCCCAATGGATCCGGCAAGACGACCCTGGCCTACGCGCTGATGGGCCATCCCGCCTACGACGTCACGGGCGGTGAGGTGCTCTGGAAGGGTCGCGACGTCCTGGCGCTGAGCCCGGACAAGCGGGCGCGGCTGGGCATGTTCCTTGCCTTCCAGTACCCGACAGCGATCCCCGGCCTCAGCGTCGCATCCTTCATCCGCAGCGCGCTCAACGCCAAGCTCCAGGGTGTCGACAAGACGGCCGACGTCGACCCGACCGACCCGATGAAGGGCGGCATCTCGATGCGCGACTTCCGCAACCGGCTGCGCGAGAAGATGGCGCGGCTCCGCATGGACGAGGCGTTCGCGACCCGCTACGTGAACGAGGGCTTCAGCGGCGGCGAGAAGAAGCGGCTCGAGATGCTCCAGATGGCGGTCCTCGAGCCGGAGATGGCGATCCTCGACGAGACGGACTCAGGGCTCGACATCGACGCGCTGCGCATCGTGGCCGAGGGCGTGAACGCGATGCTCAACCCGAACCTGGGCGTCCTGCTGATCACCCACTACCAGCGACTCCTCAACTACATCCAGCCGGACGTCGTGCACGTGCTCGCCCAGGGCCGGATCGTGAGGAGTGGCGGCAAGGACCTGGCGGTGCGGCTCGAGGAGGAGGGCTATGGCCCGATCCTCCGCGAGGCCGGGCTGGAGACCAACGTCTCCGACGAGGCGCTGGCGGTACCGAAGGCGCCGGGCGAGGACGAGGGTGGCGAGCTCGCGGCAGCACGGCCGACGGCCGGCGTCGCGGGCTAGGAAGGCCGAGGACGAGATGACGCTGACCTCCGAGCCGGGCGTTGCTGACGGCGCCGTTCTGCCGGCCGTTCGTGCCGGCGCGCTCGACGCGTACGCCATCCGCGATGAGTTCCCGATCCTGTCCCGGGAGGTCCATGGCCACCGCGTCGTCTACCTCGACTCCGCCTCGACCTCGCAGAAGCCGCGGGCGGTGATCGAGGCCGTCGACGCGTTCTACCGCGAGTACAACGCGAACGTCCATCGCGGGATCTACGAGTTCGGCGAGCGCTCGACGAACGCCTACGAGCGCGCACGCGTCGAGGTCGCCCGGTTCATCAACGCGCCGGACAGCCACGAGCTCATCTTCACCCGCAACGCGACCGAGGCGATCAACCTCGTCGCCTACTCCTGGGGCCGGCGCAACATCGGCCGCGGCGATGCGATCGTGCTCACCGAGATGGAGCACCACGCGAACCTCGTTCCGTGGCAGATCCTCGTCCAGGAGCGCGACGGCGACCTCGAGTTCATCCCGATCACGGACGACGGCCTCCTCCGGCTCGACGTCTACGAGGTGCTGCTGCGCGTCAAGCCGAAGCTCGTCGCCTTCACCCACGTCTCGAACACGCTCGGCACGATCAATCCCGTCCGCGAGATGGTGGACATGGCACATGCGGCCGGCGCCCTCGTGCTGATCGACGGCGCCCAGGCGGTGCCGCACGTCCCGGTCGACGTGCAGTCGCTCGGTGCCGACTTCTACGCGTTCAGCGGCCACAAGATGCTGGCGCCGATGGGCTCCGGCGCGCTCTGGGCGCGCCGCGAGCTGCTCGAGGCGATGCCGCCGTTCCTCGGCGGTGGCGAGATGATCCGCGAGGTGCATCTGCGGCGCTCGGACTTCAACGACATTCCGTGGAAGTTCGAGGCCGGGACGCCGGCCGTGGCTGACGCCGTCGGGCTGGGCGCCGCGGCGCAGTACCTACGTGGGCTCGGGATGGATCACGTCCGCGACCACGAGCGCGATCTCCTCGCCTACGCCCTCGACGTCCTGCCGCGCGAGGTGCCGGGGATCGAGCTCTACGGACCGCTGGACGTCGACCAGCGCGGCGGCGTCGTGCCCTTCAACCTGCCGGGCATCCACCCGCACGATGTGGCGCAGGTGCTCGACCGGTTCGGGATCGCCGTCCGGGCGGGACACCACTGCACGATGCCGCTGCACGAGCGGCTCGAGCTCGCGGCCACGGCTCGGGCCTCGTTCAACGTCTACTCGACGCGCGACGACATCGACGCGCTCGTCGCCGGGCTTCGCCAGGTTCAGACGATCTTCGAAGGCTAGGCGGCCCGTCGAGCCCACCCGGACCGCCGCGCCCGAGCCATATCCGAGTGCGCTGGTCGGAATTGCGGCCCGGCGCTACACTCCGCTGTGCATGGACGACCTCTACCGGGACTACATCCTCGAGCACTACCGGCGGCCCCACAACTTCGGGGTCATCGACGCGCCCACGGCCACCTACGAGGGCGCAAACCCGCTGTGCGGCGACCGGATCACGATGCAGCTCGGGGTCACGAACGGGGTCGTGGAGCGGGTCGGGTTCACCGGCCGGGGCTGCGCGATCAGCCAGGCGAGCGCCTCGCTGCTGACCGACGAGATCAAGGGCAAGCCCCTGGTCGAGGTCACGAAGCTCCGGGTCGACGACGTGCTCGATCTGCTCGGCATCGAGATCAGCCCTGCACGTCTCAAGTGCGCGACGCTCTCGCTCGACACGGTGCAGCACGCGATCGCGGACGATCCCCCCGGCGGCGGCGCACCGAACGCGACGCGGGCAGCCGCGGCTGAGACCGACGCATGACCCGGATGCCGGGCCGCTGCAGGTGTCGCCGGCCGGCCTGAATCGCCGGCGACCGCGTCCCACCACCACACGGCCCGCCCTGCCGGCCATCGCCAGCAGCCCGTCGACCACCGGAGTCCCTCAACCCATGCCGAAGTCCTACGCCGACCTCCTGCGGGAGGCCAGAGCCACGGTCCCCGAGGTCACCCCCGCCGAGGTCGCCCAGATCCGCGAGACGCCGTCCACGAACGTGACCGTCGTCGAC
The DNA here is from genome assembly GCA_030447745.1 of Chloroflexota bacterium. Classification (GTDB taxonomy): domain Bacteria; phylum Chloroflexota; class Limnocylindria; order Limnocylindrales; family CSP1-4; genus JACDAV01. The sequence continues at coordinate 41,875 of JAUJOH010000006.1, forward strand.
GTCCGCGAGGCGTCCGAGTGGGAGCAGGGCCACCTGCCCGGCGCCCAGCACATCAGCAAGAGCTACCTCGAGCAGCAGATCGAGGGCGTCGTGCCGGATCGCGACCGGTCCGTCGTCCTCTACTGCGCCGGCGGCGTGCGGTCGCTGTTCGCCGCCCAGACGCTCAGGGAGATGGGCTACTCGGACGTTCGCTCGATGAGCGGCGGGTTCCAGGCCTGGAAGACGCAGGGGCTGCCGTGGAAGATGCCGGCCGTCCTGCGCCCGGATCAGAAGCAGCGCTACAGCCGCCACCTGCTCATCCCGGAGGTCGGGATCGACGGTCAGGCGAAGCTGCTCGATTCGAAGGTGCTGCTCATCGGTGCGGGGGGGCTCGGCTCGCCGGCGGCGCTCTACCTGGCGGCTGCCGGCGTCGGGACGATCGGGATCGTGGACTTTGACGTGGTCGACGCCTCGAACCTGCAGCGACAGGTCATCCACACGACCGACAGGATCGGGGAGAAGAAGGTCGAGTCGGCGCGCAGGACGCTGACCGCGCTGAACCCGGACGTGACCGTGGTCGCCCATGAGGAGATGCTCGTCGCCGACAACGTCGAGCGGATCATCGCGGGCTACGACGTCGTGCTCGACGGGACCGACACGTTCGAGACGCGCTACATCCTCAACGATGCCGCGGTCGCCGCCAACGTCGCGGTCGTCCACGCCAGCGTGTTCCGCTTCGAGGGTCAGCTGACGGTCTTCCAGCCGTACGAGGGCCCGTGCTATCGGTGCCTCTACCCGACCCCGCCGCCGCCCGAGCTGGCACCGGGCTGCTCGGTCGCCGGCGTGCTCGGGGTCGTGCCGGGGATCATGGGCCTCCTGCAGGCGAACGAGACGCTCAAGCTCCTGCTCGGCATCGGCGACACGCTGGCCGGCCGCCTGCTGCTCTTCGACGCGCTCGACGGCGCCTTCAGCGAGCTGAAGCTGAAGCGCGATCCCGCCTGCCCCGTCTGCTCCGACGCAGCGGTCGAGGCGCGCAAGGCGGGCCGCCCGCTCGCGGCCGCCTCGGTCGGCGGCGAGACGCCGTTCGTGCTCGGTGGCTCGTTGGCTTCGCCGGCCGAGGAGGCCCGGGCGTGACCGCGGTGCGGATCCCGGCCGTCCTGCGTCCCGCTGTCGGCGGTGAGAAGGAGCTGGACATCGACGGTGCGACCGTCGGCGAGGTCGTCAACACGCTCGCCGAGCGGTTCCCGTCGCTGCGCGACCAGCTGCTCACCGGCGACGGGCAGCTGAACCGGTTCGTCAACGTCTACGTCAACGGCCAGGACGTCCGGTACCTGGACGGCCTCGGTACGAAGGTCGAGCCGCGCGACGAGGTCCGGTTGCTGCCGGCGATGGCGGGCGGCTGAGCGTGGCGCTCGCGAAATCGGTCCGGCTCCTCGCCGAGGCGGAGCCGCAGGGTGTTCAGCCCGGGTCGCTCGCGGACGCCGCGCGCGTCCACGCGCACGCGCACGCGGTGCTCGCCCGGCACGGCGGCCGCTTCGAGGACATCCTCGACGCCATCGGGCACACGCCGCTGGTCGAGATCTCGCGCATGTCGCCGAGGCCGGACGTCCGCATCTTCGCCAAGCTCGAGATGCTCAACCCGACCGGCTCCCTCAAGGACCGGGTGGCGAAGTACCTGGTCGAGGATCTGGAGCGGCAGGGCCGGCTCGGACCGGACTCGATCATCCTCGAGCCGACGTCCGGCAACACCGGGATCGCGCTCGCGATGATCGGCCGGCGCAAGGGCTACCGGGTCGCGCTCGTCATGCCCGACAACATCACGAACGAGCGGCGGCAGATGGCGGCACTCTACGGGGCGGAGGTGATCGACTCGCCCGGTGCGCTCGGCTCGAACGGCGCGATCGCGCTCGCCAAGCACCTGTGCGCCCGCGACGACCGGTTCGTCATGCCGTATCAGTACGGCAATCCGGCCAATGCCCGTGCCCACGAGGAGACGACCGGGCCGGAGATCCTCGCCGACTGCCCGCAGATCGACGTGTTCGTTGCCGGCCTCGGGACGTCCGGGACGCTGATGGGCGTGGGGCGCTACCTCGAGCAAGCCAAGCCCGGCGTCCGGATCATCGCGGCCGAGCCGCTCCCGGGTGAGAACGTCCAGGGTCTGCGATCGCTCGACGAGGGGTTCGTGCCCGAGATCCTCGATCCGTCGATGCTCGACGCCAAGTACCTCGTATCCAACCGCGACTCGCTGGCCGCGCTCCGCGACCTCGTCTTCAAGGAGGGGATCTTCGGCGGTCCCTCCTGCGGTGCCGTTCTCGTCGCCGCCGCGCGCGAAGCGCAGCGGATGGAGCGCGGGACGATCGTCGCGCTGCTCCCGGACGGCGGCTGGAAGTACCTGTCCGCCGGGACGTTCACGCGCGACTTCGACGAGATGGAGGCCGATCTCGAGGGCGGCGTCAACTGGTGGTAGGCGCCGCGGCGCCGGAGTCGCCGGGCAGCCACCCCGGGCCGGCCACGGTCGGGCTGCCGGCGCCGCTCGTCCAGGCACTGATCGAGCACGCCCGGGCCGAGTACCCGAACGAGGCGTGCGGCCTGATCGTCGGCGATCGGCCGGCCGCGGATGGTGGCCGCGCCCTGCGCTGGGAGCCGACGGCGAACCGAGCCGCGTCTCCGTACCGCTACGAGATCGACCCGGACGAGCTGCTGCGCCTGACGATCGCCACGGAAGAGGCGGGCGAGGTGTTCTGGGGGATCGTCCACTCGCACACCCACACGCCGCCGCGCCCGTCGCCGACGGACATCGGGCTCGCGTTCTACCCGGACGCGCTCTACGTGCTCGTCTCACTCTCCGGGGATGACGTGGACCGGACGTCCACGGCGCCCTCCGTCCGCGCCTGGCGGATCGTCGACGGCGCGGTGCACGAGGTGAAGCTGCGGGTCACCACGTAAGGCGCGATGGCGCCGATCGCGGTCGGCGCAACGGTCGCGCTCGGCTCCCGGAGCCGGCGACGCGGGACCCGCCACACGCCGTGGCGCGGCGATCGTGGCATGGTGGCGGGGTGACAACGGACGCCCGTCCCGCCGCTCGCCTCCTTGACTTCGCACCGCTCGGCCTCGGTCTGGTCGCGCTCGCCGTGGCGACGGCGTTCGGGTGGGACGCCCGATTGGTCGATGTGGTCGTCACTCCGCCGGCCGCGGTGCGGGCGGTGCTCGTGGGGGTGGCGGTCGTCGGCGGCGTCGCGCTCCTGACGGCCGGCCTCCGGCGGATCGGTGCCGAAGCCGCAGATCGGTCCAGACCGCCCGACCTGCCGACGATGGTCCGCGGCGTCCGACTCGTCTTCCTTGCCGTGGCGCTGTTCGCCGCGTCGGTCGGCTGGGCCGTCGGCCACCCGCTGCCGATCGTCATCGCGCTGATCATCGCCGGCGTCGATATCGTCGAGACGTCGTTCCTCCTGCTCGTCGTGCGAACTCGCCGCGCCCGCTGACCCCAGCTCCGGACCCGCGGCTCCGGTGCGGCGATCGGTCGTTGGCGCGGCGGGCGCTCGAGGTTGGCGCGGCGGGCGACCCGGCGTGGCGGGGGGCGGGCGGGGGGAGCGGCCGCAGCCGCGCGGAGGACGAGGATAGCGATGCCTCGGTCGGCGTGGCCGCGGCCGCGCGGCCAGCGCCGGCAGCGCGTGGCTCCCAGGCCGAGGCGCGCGCCGGCCAGAGCCGGCAGCGGTGGCTCGAGGAAACTCGAGCGGAGGGTCGGCCAGGCGGACTCCCCGAACACGTCCCGCGGTGGTCCATCGAGGACGACCCGGCCCTGCCGCATGACGACGACCCGCTCGAACTTCTCAGCGACGAACGCCATGTCGTGGCTGATCGCGATGACGGTCCGGCCGGCGTCGCGGAGCGCGCCGACGATCGCGCGGACCCGCGCCACGCCCCGCGCATCCTGGCCGGTGGTCGGCTCGTCCAGGACCACGACGGGGCTCCGCATGGCGAGGATCGAGGCGAGCGCAAGCAGCTTCCGGCGCGAGTAGCCGAGGTCGTACGGGTTCGTCTCGGCGTCGCCCTCGAGCCCCGTCGCGGTCAGCGCCTCGTCGACCGCCGTCCGCACGTCGCCGTCCGCCATCCCGAGGTTCCGCGGGCCGAATGCCACCTCGGCCCTCACGGACCCGGCGAAGATCTGGCGGTCCGGGTCCTGGAACGCGAGTCCGACGATCGCGGCCAGCTGCGCGACCCGGCGCCCGGCCGCGTCGACGCCGCCGACCAGGACGCGACCCTCCGTCGGCCGGAGCAGCCCGTTGAGATGGCGGACGAGGGTCGACTTGCCGGAACCGTTCTGACCGATGATGGCGACGGTCTCCCCGTCGCGGATGGACAGCGACACGCCGTCCACGGCGCGGGTCCCGCCGGCGTAGACGTGGACGAGGCCGTCGACCTCGATCATCGGAGGACCGCCTCGAGCGCACGGGGGTCGCCGCCCGCGTGCGCGACCGCCCGGGTCAGCCGGACCCGCGCCGGTGGCTCGACGCCCAGCTCCCGGAGCTCTGGATCGTCCAGCACACCGCCGGCCGAGCCATCCCGAACGACGCGGCCGGCGTCGAGCACCACGATCCGGCTGCACAGCCGGTCGAGGAGATCGGTCTTGTGCTCGGCCACGAGCAGGGACGTGCCTCTCGCTGCGAGCGCCTCGAGCGCCTCGCCGACGAGCCGCGTGCCCTCTGGATCGAGCTGCGCCGTCGGCTCGTCGAGGATCACGTGGCGGGGCCGCATCGCCAGCAGCGACGCGATCCCGACGAGCTGGGCCTGACCTCCCGACAGCCGCTGCGGATCGCGTTCGACGATCGCCTCGAGCCGGAGGCGCGAGATCGCGTCGCGCGTCCTGGCGACCGTCTCGACGACCGGCAGTCCCAGGTTCATCGGGCCGAGCGCGATCTCCTCGAAGACCGTTGCCGCGATCCCGGAACGCTGGGTATTCGGGTTCTGAAAACCGATCACCACCCGCTCCGCGAGCTCGAACGTGCGGAGGCCGGCGGCGGTCGTCCCGTCGAGCGTCAGCGTGCCCTTGAGCTCGCCGCCGATCGATGCCGGCGCGAGCCCGGACGCGACGAGGCAGAGCGTCGACTTCCCGGAATCGTTCGGACCGACGAGACCGACGATCTCGCCGTCGCCGACGCGCAGGCTCACCTCGTGGAGGACCGGCCTGGCGTACCCGGCGTACCGGTACGTGGCCCCGTTCAGCTCCAGCATCAGGGCAGCGCCGGGAACGTGCCGGTCAGCCGCATGACGATCGCCGCGCCGAGCAGCGTGAGCATCAGAATCCGCACCGCGACCTGCGCCCGCGTGTCAGCGATCCGCCACAGCAGGTGCCGGCGGCCCGGCCGCCCGAACGCCCGGACCTCGAGGGCCAGGCTCCGCTCCTCGACCTCCGTGAGCGACGACACGACGACCGGCCCGGCAAGCGGCAGCACTCCCCGGAGGCGCGCGCGGAGGCTGCCCTCCGTGTCGAGGCCGCGCGCCCGCTGGGCGCTGGCGATCACGCCGGCGCGCTCGACCATCGCCGGAACGGCCTCGAGCGTCGCGGCGGCCACGAAGGCGAAGCGCGGCGACAGACCTCGCCGTTCGAGGTCCAGGACGAAGCTGCGCGGCTCGGTCGTCAGGCCGAACAGCCCGATGGACGTCGAGATCGCCAGCAGGCGGACGAGGGTCTGGCCAGCGAAGTCGACGCCCTCCAGCGTCGCGTCGAACGGTCCGATCTGGAAGAGCACGGTGGACCCGGCTCGCGTGAACACGCTCACGAGGACGACGGAGATCGCGATGGGCAGTGTCAGCAGCAGCGAGACGCGGAGCAATCGGCGGGCGACTCCGGCGACGACGGCCGCCGGCAGCACGGCCAGGACGATGATCGCGAGGGGACCGATGTAGCCGCCGATCACGAACGCGCCGACCGATTCCACCGTCGCCGCGACGGCCTTGGTGAGCGGGTTGAGCCGGTGGTACGCGGTCGGTGCCGGGGGCGCGAGCCGGGCGAGGAACGCGGCGTCGTCGGGCGCGAGGACCGCGGCGCCGCCGGTTGTCGCTTGGTCGATCGGCTAGCCCTCCGACAGCCCGACGGCCGCCTCGCCCTGCGGGAAGCGGGCGACGAACCGGCGGCTGAGGGCGCCGAGGATCGCGAACACGAGGAAGAAGGTCAGGGTCTTGTCGATCGGGTCGGACAGGAGCCCCTGCTTGAGAACCGCCTCGCGCAGCGAGCTGCCCGCCTGCTGGAAGGCCGCCACGAGGATGTCCGTGCCGGACCCGGTGACGCCGCCGAAGACGATCGACGAGATCGGCGCCGAGATGATCGCGGACACGATGCCGACCACGAGGCCGGCCACGAACACGTAGGCAGCGCCGAGGTCCCGCTTGATGAAGAGCAGAGCGAGTAGGCCGACGACCGCGCCGATGACCAACAGCGCGACGAGCCAGCCGAGGATCACGAAGACGGGATCCGGCGCGGCCGCGCCCTCAGCGGGTGGCGCGAAGAAGGAGATCTGGCCACTGCTGTAGAACGGCACGAAGCCGTAGAACCCGATGATGGCGACGATCGCAACGACGACGATCGCGCCGATCGCCAGCCGCGCAGGCGGCGTGTTCGGTCGGCTCCGGAAGAAGCCCAGCCGGCCGAAGATCCCGGCCAGCAGCCCGATCTCCACCGCCACGATGAAGAAGGGCGCCGCGTAGTCCGAGTGGAACGGCGCCGGCAGGACGTACGTCCAGATCAGGTTCGCGAGGCCTCCCGTGACGGCGCCGGCGATCGGTCCCGCCAGGACGCCAACCAGGATCGTGCCGATCGAGTCGAGGTAGATCGGGACCTTGAGTGCGGCGGCGACGGTCTGGCCGAGGACGATGTTGATCGCGATCGCGATCGGGATCAGGACGATCGTCCGAGTGTCGAACTGGCGGGTGATCGAGTCGAGCCGACGCGTCTGCGCGTACTCCGTCGCGGCATAGGCGATGAGGCCGGCCAGCAGCGCCACGAAGAGAATCGCGATGATCGTGTTCTGGGCGGCGATCAGACCGGTATTCGGATCCGCGGTCACGTCGAGGGTTCCGGTGACGTTGATTCCGGCGACGAGCACGACGAAGAATGCGACCAGCCCGACGATTGCACGCACCCAGGTCTGCGACATCTCTCCCTCCGTGTCGTCCGGATCGGCGGCAGCTGACGGCGACTGAACCCTCGCCGCTAGCGTGCCACGTTCGCGTGTTCGGCCGCCAGTCCGCCGACCCGCTCGACGAAGCGATCCAGGAACGTCGCGGCGTCCGCGTCGACCGCGACGTCAAGGTTCGGTGCCCGGCCCCAGACCCGCCGCCAGTCGGTGACCGTCTCTCCGGTCGTCAGGCTGCCGCCGAGCTCCACGTCGACGGTCAGCGCCTCCGTCCGCACCAAGCCAGGATCGAGCGCCGCGGCAACCGCCAGCGGGTCGTGGATGAAGGCGCCGTAGAAGCCGTCGTAGCGGCTGTGGAACTCCATGTAGAAGCGGAGCGCATCGGCGACGAAGCGGATGACGGGGTTCGAGGCAACCGAGCCGGCCGCATGCGCCAGGTCCTCGCCGCGCTCGACCGAGAGCAGGTCGTCCGGCGTCGAGCCAGCCCGCCGTGCGAGGGCGACCACGTGCTCCGGCGTGATCTTCGCCCGCTCGGTGACGTCGAGCCCGAGCGCGGTCGGGCGCCCGTGGCCATGGGTCTCGGCAGAGGCCGTCCAGGCGGCGAACGCGACCTTCGCCGCGTCCGGGTCGACGTGGACGTTCCACTCCGTCGTGGGCGCGGTGTTCCCCGGTGACCGGTACGAGCCGCCCATGAGCACCCAGCGCGCGAAGAGGCGCGGCAGTTCCGGCTCGCGGAGGAGGGCGACCGCGAGGTTCGTCAGCGGCCCGAGCGTCACGAGCGTGACTTCGCCCGGCCTCCGCCGTGCCTCGTCGATCAGCAGGTCGACGGCGTGACGGTCGCTCAGCGGCCACGCGGGCGCGGGGAGGTGCGCGTAGCCCAGGCCGTTCGCGCCGTGCGTCTCGGGGGCCACCTCGAGCGCGCGGACGAGCGGCCGTTCCCGCCCCAGAGCCACCTCGACGTCGTCGCGACCGACGAGCTCGAGCACGGCACGGGTGTTCGTGGCCACCTGGGCCGCCCCGATGTTGCCGCCGACGCAGGTCACGGCGACGATCTCGGCCTCTGGCGAACCGCAGGCGTACAGGAGCGCCATGGCGTCGTCGATCCCGGTGTCGACGTCGAGGATGAGGCGGGTCATCGCCGCCCGATCGTAGCGCGGCGGGCGGCCGGAGAACCGCCGCCTGCCGCGCTCAGTCTCACTGAGCGGTTCCCGCACAAGCGAGCGTGATCCCGGCCCCTAGATGCACCCTGGCCGCCGCGGCACGCTCGCACGTCGCGGAGCCGCTGAGCGTGGATGAGCGGCGCCCGCCCCCGACTTCGCCCGCAAGGCCGGACGGGGAGGGTAAATCGGGCGGACGCGCAGTAGGCTCCCCGACGTGCGACGGAGCAGAGGCCGGCCACCCCATCCGGACGTCCTGACGCCGGCCGAGTGGCAGGTCGTCGACTGGATGCGTCACGGCGTCACCAGGCGCGAGATCGCCCGCCGGCGACGCACGAGTCTCGACGCCGTGAAGTACCACCTCGCGAACATCACCGCCAAGCTGGGGATCGACAGCGCCCGCGAGCTGCGTCACTGGCCGGGCTACCCGGCCTCGAGTCCGCTCTTCCGGAAGGAGTCAGACATGTCCGCCCTGCCCACCGCTGACCTCCGCCTCGGCCGCGTCGGACAGGTCTCGCTCCACATCCGCGACGTCAAGCGAGCGGAGCGGTTCTACGGCGAGACGCTCGGCCTGCCGCACCACTTCACGTTCGGCGACCTCGCGTTCTTCGACATGGCCGGCACGCGCCTGTACCTGCAGGCCGTCCCGGAGGAGAAGTGGAAGCCCGGTTCGATTCTCTACTTCCTCGTGGACGACATCCGAAGCTCGTGGGAGGCGCTGAAGGCACGGGGCGTGACGACCACCGGCGCGCCGCACAACATCTACACCGACGAGACCGGCACCGAGGAATGGATGGCGTTCTTCGAGGACGGTGAGGGCAACACGCTCGCGCTCATGTCGCGGGTCACGCCGGACTAGCGCCGGCGCCACTCGAGTCGCCAGACAGGCCGGTCGTCGTTCACCCGGCCGGCGCCGGCCACGAGTCGACGGCCCCACGTCGAGCGAGTCGCGAGGATCTCCGCCCTCGAGGCGGGCCGCGCCTCGACCAGCTCGAGACCGGGCGGCGGCGGGAGGTACGCGACGGTGGCTTCGTCGAGCACCGCGACGCCCGGCAGTCGGTCGCGGGGCGTGACCGACACGAGCGCCGTCGCCGTGCCCGCGTCGCGGACGATCGCGCCGATGGCCGCCGCGACTCCCTGGTCGGCGCCGAGCACGCCCCGCAACAGCGAGCCCCATGGGAAGTTGACGACGAGCCGGTCCGCGATCCCGGGCAGCTCAGCGGCGAACGACTCGGCCGAGGCGGCAACGAACAGGGCCTCGGCGGCCGACTTCGAGGCGCGTCGGGACGACTCGGCCGTCGCCGCCGCGACCGGGTCGACGCCGAGCACGAGAGAGTCCCGGTCTGCCGCGGCGAGCGCGAGTGCGCCGCGCCCGTCACCGCAGCCGAGATCGACGATCACCCGCTTCGCGCAGGCGATCCGATCGGTCAGTTAGCCGACGTCCACCTCGGTGACGCGCCGACCCTCGACGATACGCATGCCAGGAGTCTACGCCAACGCCGGCTGCTGCCAGCGCTCGGCGTGACGGCACGTGCTGCCGCGGGGTGCTCGCGCGTCCGGGGGTGCCGCGCGACCTACACTCCGGCCCGTGACGAAGCCGATCAGCCCGTACGAGCGAGCGCCCCTCGAGCTCCGCGACTGGGACCCGGCCGTCGTTGACGCCGCCCGCGCGGTGGCGGCGCTTGTGAACGCGCGGCGGCGCGACCTGCTCGTCGAGCACGTCGGCAGCACCGCCGTGCCGGGGCTCCCGGGCAAGAACATCGTGGACCTCGCGATCGAGGCGGACGCGGACGACGTTCCGGCGGTCGCCGAGCTCCTCGTCGAACTCGGGTTCGAGCGAACGACGGGCCCGCGCGCGTTCCCGCCGACCCGGCCGCTCCTGCGCGGATCGATCGAGCGCGAGGGTCGCCGGCACCGGATCCACCTGCACGTGCATCCCCGCGGCCACCGCGTCTACGGCCGGGAGCACGCGCGCGACCTCGCCTTCCGGGACGCACTTCGCGCAGACGCCGCACTGCGCGCCGAGTATGCCGACCGGAAGCGCGCGATCGCCGGAACGGGGGTGCTCGACACGTACCGCTACTCGATGGCCAAGACCGAGTGGATCCGTGGCGCCCTCGGTCGCCTCGGGTTTGTCGATCCACCGATCCTGCCGCCGGCCACGATCGGGATCCTCGGCGGGGGACAGCTCGGGCGGATGTTGGCCGTCGCGGCTCGGCAGCTGGGCTACCGGGTCGCCGTGCTCGACCCGGACCCGGCGTGCCCCGCGGCCGCCGTCGCGGATCGCGTCGTCGAGGGGCGGTACACGGACGTCGGCGCGGCGCTCGACCTCGCCTCGACCGCCGACGTCGTCACCATCGAGCTCGAGCACGTCGGGCTCGACGTCGTCGAGGCGGTCGATCGCGAGTGGCCGGTCCGCCCGGGGCCGTACGCCGTCTCCGTCACGCAGAACCGGCTGGCCGAGCGGCGGTTCCTCGAGGAGGAGGGCGTCGCCGTCGCGCCGTGGCGCGAGGTCCGTGATGACGCGGAGGTGCAGGATGCCGCCGCCGAGCTGGGCCTGCCGATGCGGCTCAAGTCCCCGACGGGTGGCTACGACGGTCGGTCGCAGGTCCTGGTCGAGCGGGAGGAGGATCTCGGCGCCGCGCTCGGCCGGCTCGGTGCGCCGCCGGGCGGGACGGTCCTCGCGGAGCGCGATTTGGCGTTCGCCGCTGAGCTGTCGGTCGTGTGCGCCCGATCGGTCGACGGTCGGACGCGCGCGTTTCCGCAGGCGCGGAACCGGCACGACGACGGCATCCTCGTCGAGTCCGTCGCGCCGGCCGGCCTCGACGAGGCGACGGCGTCGCGCGCCCGGGCCCTCGCCGCCGAGCTGGCCGAGGGCCTCGACCTCGTCGGCACCCTGACCGTCGAGCTCTTTCTGATGCCGGACGGCTCGCTCGTCGTCAACGAGCTTGCGCCGC
>JAUJOH010000006.1:53200-55551 GCA_030447745.1 Chloroflexota bacterium
GTCGAGCTCTTTCTGATGCCGGACGGCTCGCTCGTCGTCAACGAGCTTGCGCCGCGGGTCCACAACAGCGGCCACTGGACGATCGAGGGCGCCGCCACGTCCCAGTTCGAGCAGCACATCCGGGCGATCTGCGGGCTGCCCCTCGGGGCGACGGACCTGCGGACCGGTGGTGCCGCGACGGTCAACCTGCTGGGGCGCGGCCCCGACCGCCCGGCGCATCCGACCGGTCTCGCCGCCGCCCTCGCCGGCGACGACACCCACGTCCACCTCTACGACAAGCGGCGCGTGTTCGAGCGTCGCAAGATGGGCCACGTGACCGCGCTCGCCGATCACCCCGAGGACGCCCTGATCCGGGCGTGCGAGGCTGCCGCCTGCATCGGCTGGGACGGGGAGTGACGGACGCCGGAGCGCGCCCGGTCGTCGGCGTGGTCGGCGGCAGCCGGTCGGACTTCGCGATCCTCGAGAAGGCATGCGAGCTCCTGCAAGAGCTCGGCATCCCGAACGAGCTGCGGGTCGTCTCCGCCCACCGGACACCGGATCACCTGTTCCGCTACGCCGAGCAGGCGCCGGGCCGCGGGCTCCGCGTCATCGTGGCCGGGGCCGGCGGCGCGGCGCATCTGCCGGGCATGCTCGCGGCGAAGACCCCGCTGCCCGTCATCGGCGTGCCGATCCCGACCCAGCATCTCGGCGGGCTCGATTCGCTGCTCAGCATCGTCCAGATGCCGCGGGGCGTGCCGGTGGCCACCGTCGCCATCGGGAACGCCGAGAACGCCGCGCTCCTCGCGGCGTCGATCCTCGCGCTCAGCGACCGCGACCTCGCCGAACGCCTCGCCGCCTGGCGGGAGCGGCAGACCCGGGCGGTCCTGGACGATCCCTCCAGCGGCGCCTGACACCGGGCGTTCCCGGGCCCCGCGCGCCGGGCCACGGGTCGCCCCGGGCAACGCCGAAGCCGCTGCCGTGTCAGCGGGGCCGCTGGAGTGCCGCCCAGATCAATAGCACCTGGAGCGGCAGCCGAAGCCAGACGAGCGCGCTGGCGAGCCCCGAGGCGTCCCGGTCCGCCGTCACGTCCAGCGCGTGCTGGCGGTTTGCCGGCCAGAGCGCGAGCAGCAGCACCGCGCTCGCCGTTCCTGCCCCCCGGGCGCGGCCAGCCAGCCCGGCAGCGCAGGCCAGTTCGAGGACCCGCTCAACCTGACGAGCTCGAGCGGCGCCGGCAGCACGCGCGGGACGATCGCGGCGTAGACATCCGGCCGCGCGAGGTGCAGCGCCCCGCTGACGGCAAAGAGGCCAGCCACGACCAGCGGCGCCCGCCGGCGCCATCGGTCGCCGGTCGCGACAGGGACGGCTCGCATCCGCGAAGCGTACGCGTCAGCCGACGCGCGCCGGTCCGCCACCGCTCCGTCAGGCGGTCAGCTCCTCCGGCACGACGTCGAGCTCCACGATCCGGTCGCCGCGAGCCACGCGCACGCCGACGCGGCGCCCGATGGCGTCGACGCCGAGCCGGCGCTGCAGGTCGCCGACGCCCTCGACCGGCGTGCCGTCGAGCTCGAGGATCACGTCGCCGGGCCGGACACCGCCGCTGCCGGCCGGCGACCCGTCGAGCGTCTGGACGACCTCGAGACCGCGAGCCCGGCCGGTCGCGCCGGCGAGCCGCGGTGGCAGCGGCCGCGGTCCACCCACCACACCGAGCCACGCCCGGCGCACGCGACCGTCGCGCATCAGCGCGCCCAGGACGGCACGGGTCTGAGCGTCGATCGGCACGGCGAGCCCGAGGCCGATGCCCGCGACGGCGGTGTTGATGCCCACGACGCGACCGCGCGAGTCGGCCAGCGCACCGCCGGAATTGCCCGGGTTCAGGGCGGCATCCGTCTGGATCACGTTTTCGACCATCCGGCTCGTCCGCCCGTCGCGCGCCGCGAGCGAGCGCCCGAGGGCGCTGACGACGCCCGCCGTCGTCGACCCGCCGAACCCGAGCGGGTTGCCGATCGCGACGACGAGCTGGCCGACGCGCAGCCGAGCCGCATCACCCAGCCGGGCCGGCGTCAGCGCGCCGTCCGCGCGGATGACCGCAAGGTCGCTGAGCGGGTCGCGGCCGATGACCCGGAAGTCGTGCTCGCTGCCGTCGACGAACGCGGCCGTACCGCGATCCGTGCCCGCGACGACGTGGGCCGATGTGACCAGGTAGCCGTCCGGGGTGAACGCGACCGCGGACCCGGATCCGCCGCCGGACCCCCCGCCGCCGGACCGGCTGACTCGGAGGCTCGCCACGGACGGGATCAGCGCGTCGGCGACCGCGCTGACGGCCACCGAGTACGCGTCGAGGACGGCGCTGTCGTCCTCGTCCACGGGCTGCG
>JAUJOH010000006.1:55651-149129 GCA_030447745.1 Chloroflexota bacterium
ACGGCCACCGAGTACGCGTCGAGGACGGCGCTGTCGTCCTCGTCCACGGGCTGCGCCGAGGCGCCCGAACCGGTCGACGCGCCGGAACCGGTCGAGGCGCCGGGACGCGTCCGGAGCGCGACCACCCCTACGCCTCGCCCGTCACGGGCGCCCCGCCGATGGCGACGGTCCGCTCCTCGGTCCCGCGGATGACCTTGACCTCGAACGAGTCGCCGGCAGTGCTCAGCGCCTCGAACAGGTCGTCGGGGGACGAGACGGAGCGGCCGGCGGCCTCGACGAGCAGGTCGCCTTCCTGGATCCCGGCCCGCGCCGCCGGGCTGCCGTCCTCGACGCCGCGGACGAGCAGCCCGTCACGCTCCGGCAGCCCGACGGACCGCCGAAGACGCCGTGCGACGTGGGCAGGCGCCACGGCCACGCCGAGCCGCGGGCGTTCGACGGACTCGCCCCGCCCGAGCCGCTCGACCCGGTCGCGGAGCGCCGTCTCCGCCGGCAGCGCGAGGTAGAAGCCGTCGCCGAGCCGGTTGGTGTTGATGCCGAGCAGCTGGCCCTGGCCATCGACGAGCGCGCCGCCTGACGAGCCCGGAGCGAGCGGAGCCGTGTGCTCGAGGCTGCCGGCGATCCGGCGGCCACCGGGGCCGCGGAACGCGCGCGCGACGGCCGACACGGTGCCGAACGTGATCCGGGCCCCGCCGCCGGAGGTGGCGGCGGCGCCGAAGACGACCGCCCCGGGAGCTGCGCCGGCGCCGTCGCCCCATTCGACCGGCGTCGCGCCGCTCGTGTCGACGTCGATCACGGCCAGGTCGCCGTCGACGTCGATCCCGGCCAGACGGCCGTGGGTCGAGCGCCCGTCGGAGAAGGTGACGGTCACCTCGTCGCCCCGGATGTTGTGGGCGTTGGTGAGGATCCGCCCGTCGGCGATCACGATGCCGGAACCACGCTGACGCGATCCGATCCCGACGATGGACGGGCCGAGGGTCTCCGCGAGGGAGGCGATGGTGGACTGGAGGTCTGCGAACAAGGTCACGGTGGGTGCTCCGGTGCTCGTGGTGGTAAGTAGCGAGTTGCAACTTACAACGATGCCGCCGAGCGTGCAAGCCCCGTTCGGTACCATGCGCCTCGATGGATGTTCGAACCGGGGTCTCGCCGCTCGAAGCGGCCCTCGAGCGGGTCGGCGACCGCTGGAGCCTGCTGGTCGTCGAGTCCCTGCTCGACGGGCCGCGGCGGTTCGGCGAGCTGCGCGACGCGCTGCCCGCGATCGCCCCCAACATCCTGACCGACCGGCTCCGCCGGCTCGAGCGCGAGGGGATCGTCGTGGCGCGGCCCTACCAGGAGCGGCCGCCGCGCGCGGACTACCGGTTGACCGCCGACGGCCGGGACCTGGCGGGGGCGCTGCGGCTGCTCGCCGACTGGGGCACTCGGCGGGCGGACCACGCCGAGCCGCTGCGACACCCGCTGTGCGGCACGCCGCTCGAGGCGCGCTGGTACTGCCCGACGTGCTCCGTCGCCGTCGACGAGCACGACGCGCCCGAGACGACGCGCTTCTGAATCAGGCGGACGACGGGAGCGGCGGCCGTGTCGCCGCGCGGCGGTGCTCGGCGAGGTGCGCGGCGAGGTCGACGACCGTCTTCAGCACGACGAGCACGACAAGCGCGCCGATGGGCGTTCCCAGCGCGATCGACACGAACACCCCGGCGAGGATCGTGACGTGGAGCACGACGACTCGGCCGTACGGCGCCGTCATCTGGGCCGCCGGCGAGGTCGTCAGGTACTCGCGGCGGCCGAGGTAGTTGAGCACGAACGACGCACCGTGGCTGATCGCCAGCCCGAGCGCCGCGAGCCCGATCGAGTCCCACCGAACGACGGCCGTGGCCGGTGCCCCTCCGTCGATCATGCCCCGGATGGACAGGAAGAGCGGCAGCATGAACACGAACGCCCCGTGGACCGTCCAGAAGATCCCGTAGTGGAGCAGGAAGAACGGCACGAGCACGAACTTCGAGGCCGTCGACGAGCCGACCTTCACCGTCACACCGGGCGGCGCCGGCGAACCCTCGGCGCGGAGAATCCGCGGGATGGCGAGCAGCCCGATGATCCCGTTCTCGAGCCAGTACAGGACGAGGAGCGACTGGACGTTCCAACCCCACACCAGCACGCCCACCAGCGGCAGCAGGTTGAAGGCGATGAGCAGGGCAACGGCCGCCGCCGACGAGCTGCTCCGGAACATGGCCACGAGCCGCTCCACGGCGGCATGGTAGCGGCCTCGGCACGGCGGCCCGGCGGCGGCGGTCGCACGGGCCGCCGGCCGTACACTCGGGCCGCGATGGACGATCCGCGCCGGGAGACCGGGATGCCCATGCTCGACCGGCAGGAGCGGCGGCCCACGCCCGTGCCGCCGAGCCTCGCCGGCCAGCCGCCACGATCGGTGCCGGAGGTGGCCCCGACGCCGCTCCAGCGTCATTACGTCAACCTGTCAGTGGTGGCGCTCGTCGCCGGCGCGGTCGCGATCACCGCGCTGGAGCTCGGGACGCCGCTGCAGAGCCCGCTCGTGAAGGGCTGCGTCCTGGTCGCCGCGCCGATCCTGCTGCTGACGACGGGCGATGCCGCGCTGCGGATCTGGCGCTCGGCGTGGGCGTGGATGCCGATCAACGCCCGCCGCGGGCTGTTTCGGCTGGCGTGGTTTGGCACCGCCGTGGTGTTCCTGGTCCTGATCGTCGCGGCCGCCGCGATCGTGCTTGCGGCATGACCGGGGAGGCGCCGGCGGATCGCGGTCCCGACGCGCGTTCGACGGACATCCCCTCCGGTCGCGGCGTCCCCCGGTGGCTCGGCGCCATGCTCAAGTTCTGCGCGCGGTGCGGCGTGGAGCTGCAGTTCGGCGCCGTGGCGGGCGAGGACCGCGAGCGGCTCGTCTGCCCCGGCTGTGGCTTCATCGCCTACGTCAACCCGCGGCTCGTGGTCACGACGCTCCCGGTCACGGACGACGGGCGGCTGATCCTGCTGCGCCGCGGGATCGAGCCTGGACGCGGCTGGTGGGCACAGCCCGGTGGGTTCCTCGAGGTCGACGAGACGGTGGCTGAGGCGGCCGTCCGGGAAACCCGTGAGGAGACGGGGCTGCTCGTCGAGCCGGGCGAGATCGTCGGGCTGTACAGCCGGCTCGAGGCCGCAGTCGTCGTGATCGCGTTCGAGGCCCGGGTCGTCGGCGGCACGTTTCGCCCGAACCCTGAGGCGCTCGAGATCGGCGCCTTCCCGCCGGAGGCCATCCCGTGGTCCGGGATCGCCTTCAAGACGACGTACTGGGCGATTCGCGACTGGTTGCGACGGGTCCGGCCGGACCTGCCCGCGCAGCGGTGGCGCGAGGGCCAGCCCGGCTGACGGGCTCGGCGCGGCCGCAAGCCGCGGGTCAGGGACCGTAGACGTCGCGCCGGAGGCCGGTCACGATCGCCGTCAACTCGGGGCCGGACACACCCATCCGCTGGAGGGCGTGGCGCGCGAGCTCGAAGGCCGCTTCCGCCTCCGGGTCCGTGACGCGGCGCGCCCCCACCCGGCGGAGGGCCTCCGCCTCCGCCCGACCGCGCGCCCTCGACGCCACGGTGAGGTTCGGGTTCAGGCGCAGCGCCCGCTCCGTGGCGAGCCGCGCCGTCAACGCGTCGCCGATGGCCACGATCAGGACCCGGGCGCGATCGAGGCCCGCCCGGGCGAGGATCTCCGGGTTGGCAGCATCGCCGTAGAGCGTGGCCGCGCCGGTCCGCGCGATCTCCTCGAGCCGCCGCGGGTCGCGGTCCACGACCACGCATCGGAACCCGCGCGCCCTGGCCGCCGCGACCACCACCCGCCCGACGCGGCCCGCGCCGAGCACCACGATCGCCGGCCGCTGCTCGGCGGCCGCCGCGTCGAGCGCAGCTTCACCGCGGATGGTCGGGGCGGAGCCGCGCCGGGGCGGATCACGCGGCGGTGCCCCGGCCACGCCCGCTTGCGAGACGCCTCGGTCGGCGCGCCGCTCCCATCGCTCGGCGAGATGCCTGGCCGCCTCGAGCGCCGCGGGACTGACGAGGATCGAGACCACGGCCGTGCCGAGGATGAGGTTCGCCGTGACGGCATCGATGAGGCCGAGGTCGAGCGCGTCCTCGGCGATGATGAAGCTGAACTCCCCGACCTGCGCCAGCCCGGCACCCAGCAGCAGCGCTGACCGCGTCGGCAGTCCCAGCGCCCGTCCGAGGCCGGCCACGACGAGGCCCTTGGCGGCGACCGCCATCGTCACCAGCAGCAGCACGGCCGGCGCCGAGGCCAGCAGCGCCGCGGGATCGACCAGCATCCCGACCGACACGAAGAAGAGGACGGCGAAGAGGTCGCGGAAGGGGACGACCTCGCCGGCCGCCTGGTGTGCGACCTCCGACTCGGAGACGAGGATCCCCGCCACGAATGCCCCCAGCGCGAGCGACAGACCGAACACCGCGCTCGAGACGAAGGCCGTGAGCAGCGCCGTCGCGAAGACGGCGAGCAGGAAGAGCTCCGAGCCCAGGCGGGCAACCGACCCGAACGCCCACGGCAGGATCCGCGTCCCGGCCAGGTATGCGATCGCCAGGAAGGCGGCCGCCTTGACGAGGGCGACCACGAACGGCCCGACCACGTCCGCGCCGGTCATCGGCGGCAGCGCGACGATGAACACGATCGTCGCGATGTCCTGGACGATGGCCCAGCCGACCGCCACGCGGCCGTGGAGGCTGTCCAGCTCGCCGCGGTCGAGCAGCGCCTTCAGGACGACGAGCGTCGAGCTGATCGACAGGCAGGCCCCGACCACCAGCGCGGCGCGGAGCTCGAGACCGAGCGCCAGGCCGGCACCCGCGCCGAGGGCGAGGATCGCGACGACCTGCAGACCGGCCCCCGGGACGGCGACTCGTCCCACCTGCCGGAGCTCGCGGATCGAGAACTGGATCCCGAGCGCGAACAGCAGCAGGACGACGCCCACGTCGGCCAGCACCGAGATGCGCTCGACGTCGCCGACGAAGCCGGGCGTGAACGGGCCGATCACCATCCCGGCCAGCAGGTAGCCGACGATCGCCGGCTGTCGGAGCCGGAGCGCGAGCGCCCCGCCCACCAGGGCCGCGGCGACCGCGGCGCCGAGGTCGAGGATGAATCGGACCGGCTCGGTCAGCTCCAGGTCGAACAGGAGGACGTCGGGCACCGTGCCCTCATTATCCCGGCCCCTGCGCGGTTCCCCCGGCTCCCCCGCGCGTTACCCGTGCAGCGCCTTCCGTCGCCGCTCGCGGATCCTGTCATAGCGTCCCATCAGCGGCGTCACCGACACACCGTGGACCACGATCGAGAGCGCCATCACGGTCAGGACGATCGACGCCAGGCGCGTCGCGAGCGGCTCCGGCAGGTCGCCGTGCGCGAGCGCGAACATCAGGTAGTAGAGGGAGCCGATGCCGCGGATCCCGAACCACGCCAGATACGCCTTCTGGAGCCGCGGCACGCGTGACCGGAAGAGCCCGGCCAGCACGGCCACCGGGCGGAGCACGAGGAACAGGAGCGCGGCGAACACGACCCCCTGCGAGGACAGGGGGACCGTGGCGAGCATCGCGCCGACCAGGACCACGAGCGCGATCTCGCCGATGCGCTCCAGCTGCTCGTTGAACTCGAGCAGGACGCTGGCCATGTACGCCGGCGCGCGCTGCGGATCGGTGGCGGTCTCCAGGGGGTCGGGCGTCGCACGGTGGACGGCCTCGACCAGCTGAGGGTCCTCCGGCTGCGCGCCGGTCGCCTGGAACTCGATGCGCCGGACGGCCAGACCGGCCGCGAACACGGCGAGGAACCCGTAGGTGGCGACGCCGACTGCGAGGCCGTAGGAGAGGGCGATCAGTCCCAGCCCGAGGAACTCGTCGAGCCCCAGCGCCTCGCGGTGGGTCCGACGGAGATAGAGGACGAGCCGGCCGATCAGCGTGCCCGCGATCGCGCCGATGCCGAGCCCGCCGACGACCGCCCAGGCCACGTCGATCGCCAGCCAGCGGACGCCCCCTGCGCCGAGCTCGTGCATGCCGAGGAGCCCGAGCCCGAGCATCACGAACGGGAACGCGCTCCCATCGTTCAGCCCGGCCTCGCCGGTCAGGCTGAACCGGAGCACCTCGTTGTCGGTCGGCCTCGAGACCTGGACGTCCGAGGCGAGCACCGGGTCCGTCGGCGCGAGCACTCCGCCGAGCAGGACGGCGGCCCCAAGCGGCAGGCCCAGCCACAGAACTCCCGTCAGGGCGATGAGCCCGACGGTGAACGTCATCGAGGCGACGGCCAGCCTGACCGGCACGTGCCAGCGGCCTGCCCTGAGCGGGTCGCGCAGCTTCAGCCCGGCGGTGAACAGCGAGACGATGACGGCCAGCTCGGTGAGCAGCTCGAGCAGGCCAGCGTCGTCGATCGGGGAGACGTCGATGAGCGCCGCGCCCGCGGGACCGACGGCAAAGCCGATCGCGAGGTAGAGCAGTGACGCCGTCAGGGGCAGACGCCGAAGGACGGACGCCGACAGCGCCATGAGCACGAGCGTCGCGCCGGCCAGCACGAACCAGCGCGGGTCCGTGAGCTGCTCGGGCACGGGTCAGCGCCGGGTCGCCGCGCTGGCGCGGCCCAGCCGGCTCCCCGGCGTCAGGACAGGTCCAGCTTCTCAGCTGCCGCGAGCGCAGCGCCGACGATGCCGGCGTCGTTCCGGAGGGTCGCGGGGACGACCGGCACGCGCGACGTCAGGCGGGGCAGGAACTGATCCGCCCGCTTGCTGACGCCACCGCCGAGGACGATCACGTTCGGCCAGACGAGCTGATCGATCCGGTCGATGTGCTCGTCGAGATCCTTCGCCCAGGCCTTCCACGACAGCTTGCGACGGCTGCGGGCGGCGGCCGCTGACCGGCGCTCGGCCGGCTTGCCGCGGATCTCCATCTGCCCGAACTCCGTGTTCGGCACGAGCTTTCCGTCGATGAACAGCGCGGAGCCGACCCCCGTCCCGAGGGTGAGGAAGACGACGACGCCGGTCCGGTCCCGGCCGCCGCCGTAGCGCATCTCGGCAAGACCGGCGGCGTCGGCATCGTTGAGGACCGTCGCCGGGCGCCCGAGCGCCGCGGCCAGCGCCGACACGACGCCGAAATCGATCCATGCCTTGTCGATGTTCGACGCCAGCTTCGCCACGCCGTCGAGGATGACCGTCGGAACCCCGACGCCGATCGCGGCGTCCGCCGGCACGTCCGCGTCCTGGTGCAGCTGCTGGACGAGCTCGCGGATGCAGCCGATGACCGCGTCCGGCGTCGACGGGCTGGGCGTCGGGATCCGGATCCGGTCCGTGTTGAACTGGCCGGTCTCGATGTCGACGCCGGCCGCCTTGATGCCGCTGCCGCCGACGTCGACGCCGATCGCGGTCCGCTGGCCCATCGGTGACGGGTCCTCCATGGTGGCCGTACGCTGCTCGCGGTTCCGGATTCTAGCCGCGTCGCGGAGCGCTCCGCCGCGTCTCTCCGCCCCGCGTCAGCGGGCGCCGACAGGGGAGGCGCCCTCGAGCTCGACCCCGGCCTCCAGGGCGTCCTCGCGGAACGCCTCGAGCGCGCCGGGATCGTGCGCGGTCGCGCGGACCATCGTCATCACCCGGCTGACGCCCGCCTCGCGGTACGCGGCAAGGAGCCCGGCCCGGGAGGGCGCGTCATCGAGCTGCTGCCACCAGATGTGGACTGAGACCCGCAACGCCGACGGGTCGCGCCCCACCTCCTCGCAGCGCTCGCGGAGGAGCGGGATCGCCTCGTCGCGCACCTCGTCGGGCGGCATGGCGTCGAGGTTCAGCTCGTCGGCGAAGCGCGCCGCGAGCCGCCACGTCCGCTCGCGGCCGTTGCCGCCGACCATGATCGGCACACGCGGCTCCTGGATCGGCTTCGGCAGGTTGATCGCCCCGCGGACGGACGCGTATGGCCCCTCGAACGTGGCCCGACCGGGCTCCATCATCCGCTGGATCACCTCGAGCGCGTTCTCCAGGTAGCGGATCCGCTCGCGGGTCTCAGGGAAGGGATAGCCGTACGCCTCCCACTCCTCGCGCTTCCAGCCGGCGCCGATCCCGAGCTCCATCCGCCCGCCGCTGATCGTGTCCATCGTCGAGATCGGCGCCGATCCCGAGCTCCATCCGCCCGCCGCTGATCGTGTCCATCGTCGAGATCATCTTGGCCTGCAGCGCCGGGTTCCTGAAGGCGCTGCAGCTCACGATGTGCCCGAGACGCACCCGCGAGGTCAGCGCCGCGAGCGCGGCCAGCGACGTGAATGACTCGAACGTCAGCTCATCGGTCGGGTCGGGGGTGGTGTGGAAGTGGTCGAACAGCCAGATCGACTCGAACCCGAGCGCTTCGGCCGCCTGCGCAACCTCGACCGTCCGCTGCCACGCGGCGAGCGGTTCCATCCCGGCGTACTCGCCGGTCCAGCCTTGGGGAACGATGATCCCGACCTTCACGATGCACCTCTTTCTGTGCCGCCATCGTCGGAACGCCGCGCCGCGCTGGAAACGGACGCCGCCACAGGGGCTCTTGCACGTCGCTTGCAAGGTGTCATGGTCCTGCGCTCGGGAGGCACCGGCGTCGTGCGGTAGCGTACGCGCCGTGAGCAGTCGAGACGCCCTCCTCGACCCAGCGGATCTCCCCGGCACGATGCGGGGCGTCGTCCTGCCCGGCGGCCGCACGGTGGAGTGGCGCGACGTGCCCATCCCGCGACCGGGCCCGCGACAGGTCCTCGTTCGCGTCCGCGCCTCGTCGATCTGCGGGAGCGACATCCGGGCGATCTACCGCGAGCACCTCGGGCGAGGCGCGGAGGCCTACCAGGACGTGATCGCCGGCCACGAGCCGGCCGGCGAGGCCGTCGCGCTGGGCGAGGGATGCCGGCGGGTGCGCGTCGGCGACCGCGTCGCGATCTACCACATCGCCGGCTGCGGCATGTGCGACGAGTGCCGGCGCGGCTACATGATCGGCTGCCACGGCGAGTCGCGCGCGGCGTACGGCTGGCAGCGTGACGGCGGGCACGCGCCGTATCTCCTGGCCGAGGAGGTGACGTGCATCCCGCTGCCGGACGAGCTCTCGTTCGTCGACGGCGCCTCCGCCGCGTGCAGCGGCGGGACGGCCTACGAGGCCGTGTTGCGGATCGGCGTCAGCGGGCGCGACGCCCTGCTCGTGACCGGCCTCGGGCCGGTCGGGCTGGCTGTCGCCCTGGTCGCCCGGGGGCTCGGCGTCCGCCGGGTGCTCGCGTCCGATCCGTCACCGGAGCGCCGGCAGCTTGCCGCGTCGCTGGGCCTCGTCGACGCGTCGTGGGACGGCTCCGAGGGCACGCTCGACGCGGTGCTCGAGGCGTCCGGCGGTGGCGTCGAGGCGAGCGTCGACGCGTCCGGCGCGGCAGCCGGTCGCCGGCTGGCGGTCGCGGCGCTCCGGGACTGGGGCCGGTGCGCGTGGGTCGGCGAGGGCGGCACGGTCGAGCTGCCGGTGTCGCCGCTCGTCATCCACAAGCAGGTTGCCATCCACGGCTCGTGGGTCACGTCGCTCGAGCACATGGCGGAGCTGCTCGATCGTCTCGTGCGCTGGGACCTGCGTCTCGAATCGCTCGTGACGGACCGCCTGCCGCTCGACGCCGCGGGCGAGGCGTACGCGATCGCGGACCGAGGGGCGGCCGGCAAGGTGTGCCTCGTCCTCGACTGAGGCGTCCCCGCCGATCGCTCCATCACCGCCACCGGGCGCGCGTCAGCCGCCCGTGATCAGCCGGCGCGACCCGTCGTCCTCGAGGATGAACGTGTCCTCGACCTTCGCACCGGCGATCGACGGGTTCCAGGCAAACGCCATGCCGGGCTCGATGACGGTCGGGTCACCGGGCGTGGCGATCGTCTCGCGCCCCTGGTAGGCGATCGTCCCGCCCTGGTGGTGGTCGCGCCACTCGCCGTCGAACCCGACGCCCGCGTACGCCGCCTGGGCGGCGGCGACAACGTCGCCGAGCGTCGCCCCGGCCCTCGTCGCCTCGTGGACGGCCGCCTGGACCTGGCGGACGGCCTCCATCCGCGCCTGGAGGTCAGTGGACGGCGGCCCGAACTCGCGGATCCGGGTCAGGGCGACATGGAGACCCCAGCGCTCGCCGACGAGGACGAGCATCACGCGCCGCCGCGCCTGCGTCCGGCCCGGCAGCGGATGCCGGTAGCGCCCGATCCGGTCGTCGGCGGCGACGAGGACGACGGGCGCTCGAACGCCGGAGAGCCGCCCGACCAGCTCGGCCGCGAGGTCGTTCTCGGTGACACCCGGCTCGGCCCGCTGGACCGCCTCCTCGACCGCAGTCGACGCGATCCGACCCAGCTCGGCCAGCCGCGCGCGATCGAATGGTGGCAGGACGGTCCGAACGGGGACGAGGTCGTCCTCGAGGTCCTCGTCCGTGAGCGGCGCTGTTCCGGTCCGGCGGGCAGCCTCGGCCTCGATCGCATCCGTCTCCCACCAGGGCACCGCCATCGTCTCGATCCCGAGGCCGTCCAGCTCTTCCTCCGCGATCCGGCTGGCCTCGATGTTCTGCGTGATCGCGACGGCGCTGTCGCGGGTCACGAGCAGGCTGGCGACGCCGGTCTCGGTGGCGAGGACGATGTGGCTCTCGCCGCCGGCCGTCAGCCAGGCGAAGTTGCGGCGGTAGGCGAGCAGGGCGGCTCGGGCGCCGCGTCGATCGAGCACTGCGCGCAGCGCATCAACCCGCCGCCTCACCTCGCCCGCCCGCGCCTCCGGCGTCGAGGGGCCGTCCGCCACCGCGACGGTGTCCGTCACGGGATGATCCCGGCGCCGTCGGCGGCCTGGACGTGCAGCACGCGCGCCCCGAGGCCGCTCCGCGCGCGGTACTGGCTGACGATCGCCTCCTCGAACCGCCGGAGCTCCTGTCGCGGCACGAGGTTCACGGTGCAGCCGCCGAAGCCGGCGCCGGTCATCCGCGCCGCCGTGCCCGAAATCGATGTTGCGATCTCGACCAGCGCGTCGAGCTCGTCCGAGCTCACTGCGTAGAGGTCACGCAGCGAGGCGTGACTCTCGGCGAACAGGCGCGCCACCGTCGCGACGTCGCCCGCCTCGAGTGCGTCGACCGCCGCGCGCACGCGCTCGTTCTCGAGGATCACGTGCTGGCATCGCCGCCGGGTCTCGTCGTCGAGCCGAACGGCGAAGCGGCCATCACGGCGACCGCGCGCCCGCCCTGCGCCCGGCCAGCGTTGTACTCTGACGCCCCGAGTCGCCGCGGCGACCCCGAGTCGCAGACGACGAGCGCGTGGTCGTCCAGCGGCAGGCGCACTGCCCGGTACTCCAGGCTCCGGCAGTCGAGCAGCATGGCCGACCCGGCGCGCCCCAGCGACGACGCGAACTGGTCCATCAGCCCGGAATTGACGCCGACGTGCACGTTCTCCGCCCGCTGGCAGATCTGTGCCAGCCGCATGCCGTCCAGCCCGTGGGCGGCGAGCTCGGGCGGGTCGAGGAACGCCCAGGCGGAGGCGAGCTCCAAGGCGGCGGACGACGACAGCCCGGACGCCATGGGCAGGTTCGAGCCGAGCACGCCGCGGAACCCGCGAACCGGCAGCCCGGCTTCGGTCAGCGCCCACGCCACGCCGGCCGGGTAGTCGATCCACCGATCGGCGGCTACCGGGACGGCGTCGAGGTCGAAGCCGTCGCGCTCCCCGTCCGCGAGGAGCTCGATCTCCACCCGTCCGTCGTCGGTGGGGACGCTCGCGAGGCGGATCTCGAGGTCGATGGCCGCGGGCAGGACGAGGCCCAGGTTGTAGTCCGTGTGCTCGCCGATCAGGTTGACCCGGCCCGGTGCACGGACCACCCGAACGTCCGACGAGGAGCCGCCGCCCGGCTGCCGCGCGGCGAGCGCCGCCCGGAGCGCCCCGGGCTCGAGGTCGGCGCGCTCGATTACGCCGTCCATCGGATCGGCCGTCATCCGGCGACCGCCGCTGGATCGCGTGGCTCCAGCTCGCGCAGGCGGTGGCCGGTCTCCTCGGGCAGCGTGTCGTTGATGAAGGCACCGGCACCGGCTTCCGAGCCGGCCAGGAACTTCAGCTTCGTCTCGGTCCGGTTGGGTGGATAGAACTCGAAGTGGAGGTGGTAGCCGTCGTGGTCGCCGCCGTCGGTGGGTCGCTGGTGGACGGCCATGATGTACGGGAGCGTGAAGCCGAACAGCGCGTCGTACTTACGCACGACGGTCACGAGGAGCCGGGCAAGGTCGTCGACCTCGCCGTCGTCGAGCTCGTGCAACCAGCCGATGTGGCGGCGCGGCGTCAGGTGGACCTCGTACGGCCAGCGCGCGAAGAACGGCACCCCGGCCACCCAGCCGGCGGTCTCGGCCACGATCCGCCGGCCGTCCGCGGTCTCCTGCGCCAGCAGCTCGCAGAAGAGGCATGCGTTCTCCGCCTCGAGGTAGGCGGCCGCGCTCACCGTCTCCCGGGCCAACACGGGCGGGATCGTCGGGTACGCGTAGATCTGGCCGTGCGGGTGGTTGAGCGTCACGCCGATCGCCTCGCCCCGATTCTCGAACACGAACACGTAGTGGACCTCTTCACGAGCGCCGAGCACGAGCGTCCGGTGCGCCCAGACCTCGATCAGCCGGCGGACCCGAGCAAGCGGGATCGAGCCCATGGTCGCCTCGTGCTCCGGCGTGTAGACGACGACCTCGCAGGCCCCGAACGACGGCTCGACGGGCGTGACGTCCGTGCCCTCGACCGCCGGCGGCTCCGGGTCCGCCCGGAGGGACGGAAACCGGTTGTCGAAGACCGCCACCTCGTAGGTCGGCCGGGGGATCTCCGTTTCCATGCCGCCCGGCCGGGTCGGGCAGAGCGGGCAGTACTCCCTGGGCGGCAGGAAGGTGCGGTCCTGGCGGTGCGTGGCCGTGATCGTCCACTCGCGCAGGACCGGGTTCCAGCGCCGCTCAGACACCAGGCTGCTCCTCGGCATCCGGGCCCGCTGCCGGATCGCCACCGCCAGCCCTGGGCTCCGCGTCGCGCACCGGCACGCCGGTGTCGGCGGGCACCGGCCACGTGTAGAGGTGGAGCAGCCGCCCGTCCGCCTTGGTGACCGTCTCGAGCTGGAACTCCCCGAACGGCTGACCGGCGCCGATCTCGTCGCTCACGACCGGGATGCTGCGGCGACCGCCCGCGCCACGCCCCGGCTGACGTCCGGATCGGTCACCGCGGCGCGATGGCGGCGGTCACCGGATCGATCCCCAGATCCGTCACGGGACGGGCTGTGGTTCCGCCTCCGGGCCGTCGACCCGGACCTTGCCGTCCTCGATGATCAGCTCGTCGATCCAGAGGGAGCGGGTCCCCCCGATCTGGTCGCCGACCAGGGCCACGTCCCAGGCGTGGTAGACCATCCAGAGGTCGCCGTCGTCGTCCTCGATGATCGACTGGTGACCGGGTCCGGCCGCCTGCCCGGCCGGCGAGCCGACGGGGGCCGTCGTGGTCAGGATCGGGTTCTCCGGGGCGTCCGTGTACGGCCCCAGCAGGTCCTCGGACGTCGCGTAGCCGACGGCGTAGTTGCGCGTGTTGTAGCCGTTGGCGGAGTAGAACAGGAAGTACGTGCCGTCGTGGAGGAGAAGCGTCGGAGCCTCCACCAGGTCGCGCTCCCAGGCGCTGTCGTTCTTCGCGCCGAGGTCGTGGACCTCGCCGGTCACCGTCAGCCCGTCATCACTCAGCTGCTGGGCGTAGATCTTCGTCGGCATCCCGCAGCAGTTGCCGTCGTTCTTCCAGAGCAGCCACTTCGTGCCGTCCTGGTCGACGAAGGGATGGGAATCGATCGATCCGCCCAGGTCGTACTGGCAGAGAAGCGGCCCGTCGCTGTCGTCGACGAACGGACCCTCCGGCTCCTCCGCGACTGCCACCGCCAGGCACTGCTTGCCGGCCTGGACGTCCCGCGCGGTGTAGTGCATGACGAACCCGGCCGACGTCTCGATGACCTCCGGTGCCCAGGTCAGGCCCTTCGACGTCGGCTGCCACTGGGGCAGGTCGCGGAGCGCTTCCTTCGGTGCGCTCCACTCCACCAGGTCCTCCGACGTCGCCACCTGCAGGTTGTAGGTGAGGTTGCCGGTCGCGTAGGCGTAGTAAGTGTCGTCGACCTTCAGCACGAACGGGTCGGCGAAGTAGCGCTCCAGGACGGGGTTGGTGAAGGCCCCCTCGCCGGCGGAGGCGGCTGGCGCCGACGCCGACGCGTCCGCCGGCGCGGACGCTCCGGACGGGGGCGCGACGGAGCGGGTCAGGCTCGCAGCCGGCGTCCCGCCGCCGCCGGCGCAGCCGGCGAGCAGCGAGATCACCACGAACGCCGCCAGCTGCCCGCGGAAGCGCAGACTCGTCACCGTCCGGCCACCGCCGACCGCCAGTCCCCGTCGGGGGAGTGGCTCGCGCGGACGTTAATCATCAGCCCTTGATGCCGGAGGACGCGACGCTCTGCACGATGTAGCGCTGGAGGAGCAGGTACAGGGCGAGCACCGGCAGCGCGGCCACGACCGCACCGGCCATGATCAGCCCGGGGTCGCCGGTGAACTGGCGCTGGAGGAGCCGAAGACCGGCCGGCAGCGGGCAGTTGTTCTGGCAGACGATGACCGGCCACAGGTAGTCGTTCCAGAAGGCCAGGAAGGTGATGACGGACAGCGTGGCGAGGGCGGGGCCGGCCAGCGGCAGCGCCACCGAGGCGAAGGTCCGGAGCCGGTTGGCGCCGTCGACGTACGCTGCCTCCTCGAGCTCGACCGGGATGCCGAGGAAGAACTGGCGCATGAAGAACAGGCCGAAGACGCCGGCCAGGCCGGGCAGCATGAACGCCGGCAACGTGTCGTAGAGGCCCATCATGCCGACCAGCCGGTACTGCGGAACCAGGAACATGACGCTGGGCAGGACGAGCGTCGTGACCAGCAGGCCGAACAGCGCGTTCTTGAGCGGGAAGTCGATGCGGGCAAACGCGTAGGCGGACAGCGAGGTCAGGACGAGCGTCAGCGCCGTGCCGATGATCGACACGATCGCGCTGTTCGTGAACCACTTGACGAACGTCGCCTGGCCGCCGAAGAGCGCGTTGTAGTTCTCGAGGCCGGGATCGCGCGGGATGATCCCGGGGTCCGTGAAGACCTCCGTGCTGAACTTCAGCGAGGCACCGACGACGACGACGATCGGCAGCAGGAAGAAGACGGCGATCAGGGTCAGCAGCAGGTACAGCAGCGGGCGCCCCAGCCCCGCCTTGCGACGCGTTCCAACGGCTTGCAGCTCGACGGGCTGATCGCGATCGAGGCCGCGATCCAGTGCAGTTGCCATCGCGTGCCTCCTAGCTCCGCTCGGAGCTGAACAGCCGGAAGTTGACGATCGAGACGACGACCATGATCGCCGCCACGACGAGCGCCATGGCCGCGGCGAGGCTCAGCTCACGCCGACCCTGGAACCCCGTGTTGTAGACGTGGAGCAGGACGGGTGTCGTCTCACCACCCAGCGTGCTCGGTGGGCCGCCACCGGTCATCAGCTGGGGTTGGCCCACGAGCTGGAACGAGGCGATGATCTGGAGCGTCACGACGAGCAGGAGGATCGGCCGCAGGCTCGGCAGGGTGATGAACCGGAACTGCTGCCACTTGCTCGCCCCGTCGACCGCGGCTGCCTCGTAGAGGTCCGCCGAGATCCCCTGCATGCCGGCGAGGAAGATGATCGTGTTGAAGCCGATCGTCCACCACAGCGTCGCCACCAGGATCGAGATCCAGGCCCACGGGTTCGAGGCCAACCAGTTGGGGCTCGAGCCGAGCGTGTCGCGCAACAGGAGCGTGACGAAGCCCGCGTTGCCGTTGAACATCCACCACCAGATCAGGCCGACGACGGAGACGGACAGCGTCCAGGGCACGAAGTAGATGCCGCGGAAGACGTTCCGGCCGCGCAGCCGCTGGTTGAGCAGGCTGGCCAGGAAAAGACCGGCCGCCACCAGGAGCGGGGTGCTCAGCAGGACGAAGATGACCGTGTTCCAGACGGTGTTCCAGAACCGGCCGAACTGGAGGCTCTCCGGGTCGAAGAGCTGCTGGTACCAGCGCAACCCGACGAACGGGCCGGCCCGGCCGCCGAACCAGTCGTGGAGGCTGATGTAGATCCCGAAGAAGAACGGGAACAGGATGAAGACCGCGAACAGGATGAAATGGGGCGCGATGAACGCGTACGGGGTGAAGGGCCTCTCGCCGATCCGCCGGCGAACGTCCTTGCGCGGCGCCTTCGGCTTTCGGTTGAGCAGCCGGTCCAGCCCGCTCTTCCGTCGCGGCTCGACGGCGATCGAGGTCATCCTCGCCCTCCTAGCTCTCTCCCCTGGAGCGGGATAGACGCGACGGGGGCGACCCGTTGGGCCGCCCCCGTCGTCGCGTGCCCCGGCCTAGAAGCCGTAGCGCTCCTTGGCCTGGAGCAGGGCCTGGGTGTTCGCCTGTGCGGCGTTGTCGAGTGCCTGTTTGGCATCGGCGCCGTTGATCACCAGGGTGGCCGCCTCGCCGGCGCCGTTGGCGACGAAGAGGATGTCGCCGCCGCCCGGGATGGTCGGCAGGAACTGGACGCTCTCGGCCATCGGCACGATCTGGGCGATGATCGGAAGAAGGCCCTCTTCCGACTCGGCGACCTGCTCACGCACCTCGTTCCGCGCGGGGATCTGCCCACCGGCGCCCCAGGCGAGCGAGTTGCGCGAGAACCAGTCGATGAAGTAGTAGGCGCACTGCTGGGTGTTCGGATCGGCCTGGCCGGCGGTCGTGACCGCCAGCTGGTGAGAGCCGCCCCAGGTGCCGGGTCCGAAGATCTCCGGCACGGGCGCGACCCCGAGATCCTCACCGAGGGCCTCGCTGTAGCGGGTCGTCTCCCAGATGCCTGACATGACCATCGCGTTCTGGCCCTGCTGGAACGCGTTGATCTCCGCGTCGCTCTCGACCTTCGGCACGCCGAGGTCGTTGACGAGGTGGGCGAGGTACTGGGCCGCCTGGACGCCGGCCTCGCTGTTGATCGTGACCTCGGTCAGGTCCTCGTTGGTCCACTCGCCGCCGCCCTGGTAGAAGAGCGTCGCCCACTGGATGCCGGCGAGGAAGTTCGCGCCCGGGCCGCTGGCGACCATCTGGTAGCCGTCCGCCTCGGTGTTCTCGTTGACGGCCGTGATGGCCGCCTCGAACGACTCCTGATCGTCCGGCGGGCTCTCGGGATCGAGGCCGGCCTCCTCGAACAGGGCCTTGTTGTAGTAGAAGACCATCGGGTGCGTGTCGATCGGGATGCCGACCCGCTGGTCCTTCCAGAGCCCGGCGTTCCAGATCGCCTCGGGGAACATGTCGGGCCCGTAGCCGCCCTGCTCCACGAAGTCGTCGATCGGGGCGACGATCCCGTTCTCGACCAGCTGGGGCAGTGCGTCATAGCCCGCGGCGATGACGTGCGGCAGCTGGTTCGCCGACATGGCGGCCTCCAGACGCGGGATGTACTCCGCGCCCGGCTGCGTCTGGACCGTGACCTGGCAGGTCGGCGTCTCAGCGTTGAAGTCCTCGACGATCTGGTTGAAGAAGTTGCCGTCAGGACCCGTGAAGGGGTTCCAGAGGGTCAGCTCGACGTTCTCCGTCGGCGCCGTGAAGGCGCCCTCGCCGCCGCTCGCTGTCGGGCTCCCGCCCGTGTCGGCGCTGCCCGCGGCGCTCGCGCTGGGCTCGCCGCTGCCGCCGGGGCTGGCAGGGGCGCTGCCGCCGACGCTCGCAGGGGCGCTGGCAGGGGCGCTGGCCGGGCCGCTGGGGCTCGGCGTCTGGCCCCCGCCGCCGCATGCGCCAACCGCAAGCGACAACGCGAGCCCAACGGCGCCGACGGTCGCGATGCGACCCGTCCGTCCGGACGCCCTCCCGGGCGCGGGCGCAATCAAGTGGAACTCACTGACGTCCACGTAGTCTCCTCCTTCGGCTCGCCGCCGCCCCACGGCGGACGGACGGGGCCATGAGCCGCAAGCGTTGGAGATGGGCGTGTCCGGCGCCATCCGGCGTACCCAACGGCGCATTGCGGTGACGTTGCACTCCGGCAATGAAGAGGTCGTCCGGTCGTGATTCAGGCAGGATTTGCTGGAGTGATGCGGGTGAACATATCACCGACCGTCAAGTGCGGGACGGAGCCGAAGGGGTTGCCCCGCGGCGTATCGTGGCGACGGTGACCGCCCTCGCACGCATCAGGCCGGCCCGGGAGACGACGGACCGCCCCGTCGCCCGGAAGAGCTTCCACGTCGACGCCCGGACCTCCGACGGGAGGGGGCTCGAGATGCTCAAGGCGCTCGGCAACGAGACCCGCATCGCCATCCTGCGCTACCTCGGGGATCGGCTGACGCCGGTGAACCAGATCGCGCAGGACCTGCATCTCCCGCCGTCGACCGCGACGATGCACATTGCGGTGCTCGAACGGGCTGGGCTCCTGCACAGCGAGATGCGACCCGCCAGCCGCGGGCTCCAGAAGGTCTGCGCGAGGACGTACGACGAGCTCGTCATCGATCTGCCACGCGGCCCGCACCACACCCGCAACGCCGTCGAGCTGAGCACGGCGATCGGGGGCTACTCGCAGTTCGAGGTGGAGCCGACCTGCGGGCTCGCGTCCCGAGACGGCCTGATCGGCTACCTCGACGACCCCAACACCTTCTACGAGCCGGACCGGCTCGGCGCGCAGCTGCTGTGGTTCCGGTCGGGCTACGTGGAGTACCGTTTTCCGAACCGCGTCCCGCCCGCGGCACGGCTGCTGTCGCTCCAGCTGACCGCGGAGGTCGGCAGCGAGGCCCCGTTGCACGACTCCGACTGGCCGAGCGACATCAGCGTCTGGGTCAACGACGTGCATCTCGGCGAGTGGACGTGCCCCGGCGACTTCGGCGGTGCGCGTGGCCGCCTCACGCCGGCCTGGTGGGAGGAGAAGGACTCCCAGTACGGCGTCCTCAAGCGTTGGCGCGTCTCCGACGCGGGCTCGACCATCGACGGCCTCGTCCTGTCGGCGGTCGGGCTGGACGCCCTCGACCTGCGGCCGGGCCAGCCGATCCGGATCAGGATCGGCGTCCGCCGGGACGCGCAGCTGGTTGGCGGGATCAACCTGTTCGGGCGCGAGTTCGGAAACTATCCCGAGGACATCGGCGTTCGTCTCGAGTACGACACGGACCCGCCGGGCTGACGCGGCGGGCGGTTGAGCGGCGACGGCTGCAATGTCCGGCGACCCGGCTGCGAGCGGGACGTTGCCCGGTTTGTTACGCGGTTGAAGCGGTGTCCGGCGAGCATGAACGACGCAGGCGACCGGCCGTGGCCCGGAATCAGCTGATCGAGCCGCGACCACCTGTCCGCTCCAGGTGGTGCCCCGGCTCGGGAGGAGGAGAGGTCCGGATGGTTCCGTCCGACGCCGCACGCGCCCCGTCCCGCCGAGTGGTGAGCCGCCTCCTGGCGGGCCTCGTTGGACTCGCTCTGCTCTTCCCGCTCACAGCGGCCGCGGCGACCGGCACGTACCGCAACCCGATCCTCCCCGAGATCCCGGGCGATGGCGTCGTCGAGAGCTGCGCGGACCCGACGGTGATCCAGGGCCAGGAGGGCGAGACGGAGCGGTCGCTCGGCATCGGCAGCAGCCGCGAGCTCGTGTGGTTCATGTACTGCACGACCGATCCGCTCAACGACGAGGACCGGAACGCTTCCGGCGACCTGAACTTCCACATGATCCCGATGTTCACGTCGACCGACCTCGTGAACTGGACCTACCGCGGCGACGCCTTCACGACGCGGCCCGGCTGGGTTGCCGACGATGTCGGCATGTGGGCGCCGGAGATCGCCTACTTCAACGACCAGTACTACCTCTACTACACGGCCCCATGGACGGACGTCGGCGGCAGCGCCATCGGCGTCGCCACCAGTGACTCGCCGCTCGGGCCGTGGGTCGACAGCGGCGACCCGGTCGTCGATCCGATCTGCACGCCCGGCTGTCAGTGGGTGTTCGACCCCGAGGTCAACGTCGACGAGAACGGGGTCCGGTGGATCTTCTTCGGCAGCTACTTCGGCGGCATCCGGGCGCGCCAGCTCTCGGCGGACGGCACGGAGTCGAACCCGGCGACGCAGCGCCAGATCACCATCGACAACCGCTACGAGGGCGCCGAAGTCGTCCTCCGCGACGGCTGGTATTACCTGTTCGTCTCCGCCTCGAACTGCTGCGCCGGGCCGCTGACCGGGTACGGCGTCTTCGTCGGCCGGTCGCGCAGCCTGCTCGGGCCGTACGTCGACCAGGAGGGCGCATCGCTCCTCGACCAGGAGGTCGGCGGGACGCCGGTCATCTACCAGAACGGCAACCGGTGGGTCGGGACGGGCCACAACACGGTCTTCCAGGACCTCGACGGCCAGTGGTGGACGATCTACCACGCGGTCGACGTCCAGGACCCGTACTTCGAGGGCGCTGTCGGCTTCACGAAGCGACCGATCCTGCTCGATGCGATCGACTGGGTGAACGGCTGGCCGACCCTCAACGGCGGGTCCGGGCCGTCCGACACGCCGCAGCAGGCGCCCGCGGCGCAGCCGGGCGAGGACACCAACCATCGGGCGAAGATCGCGCGAGCCGACCGGCTCGGGAAGCTGATCTGGGCCGACGAGTTCAACGACACGACGGTGTCCGGTGAGTGGCACTGGGTCCGTGAGCCGAACGGGACGGAGGCTGGCGGTTACCTGACCATGGACGTGCAGCGGGCCGACCTGTATGTCGACTCGAACTCGGCCTCGATCCTGCTGCGCGATGCGCCGTCGGGCAACTGGGCCGTCGAGACCAGGGTTCGGCTCAACGTGCCGGACGGCTGCTGCTTCAACTACGCCCAGGCCGGCCTCGTCGTGTACGACGACGACGACAACTTCATCAAGCTCGTGGAGTTCGCGCTCTGGAACACGCGGCAGTCGGAGTTCGCCAAGGAGGTTGGGCCGGTTCCCGAGGGCTACCAGCGGTACGGCAACATGGTGGCCGGCCCCGTCGGCGACGAGTGGACCTATCTCCGGATAGTCCACCGCACCTCCGGCTCGCAGAAGGCCGGCGGCACGTACGGCGGAAGCGAGCGGTACACGGTCTACACCAGCCGCGACGGTGTGACGTGGACGCGCGGCGGCACGTGGGCGCACCGCCTGGGGTCGGACGTCGAGATCGGCCTCGTCGCGATGGGCCTCGGCGGCAGCGTCCCGGGCGAGTACACCGCCGACTTCGACTACGTGCGGGTCTACAAGATCCACCGCTAGGGACGCCGCTGACGCGGGCCGGGGCCGCCGCCACCTCCTCCGGTGGCGGCCCCGTCGCCTCCTCCCTGGACGGGCGGCGACCGCCAGCGGTTGCCTGCCCCGACGAAGCGGCGCCGGATCGCGTTTTCGCCGACACCTCGTGGAGGAGCTCGGCACGGGTGGCGGGCGGTGGAGCGGTCGCCGGCGCCGGTCGGGCGACCTTCTCGAACGGCGGCCCGCGCGCCGATATTCTCGCCAAGCATGCAATCCTCCTCGTGGGGCGAGTCGAGGCCACCCATGCGCCGCCGGACTGCAAGGTCGTCGGAACCAGCGGTGCAGCTCGACCCGGCCGCCTCGCCACGCGTGGCGATGCCCGATCGTGGCACGAGCCACGAGCCACGAGCCACGAGCCACGAGCCACGAGCCACGAGCCACGAGCCACGAACAAATGTCCTACGAGTCCGTTGGCGAATACGTGGCCACGTTGAAGCCCGGCCCGGCGGTTACGAGTCTCCCGGCGCATCGCTGACGATCAGCGGCGACCGAGCAGGCGGGGCGCGACGGCGTGTCGCACCGCGTCCGCCAAGGTCGCGCTCGCGCCTCGGCGGACTCACCACCCGGATCGCGGCCTTGCGCCGCTGGTTTTGTTGGCTCTCCGGTGCACCTGCGCTGTGGGCGCACGACGTCGCGGTCGGCTCAGTAGAGCATCGTCGTGCCGGCCGGAAACTCGAAGTCGAACATCGTGGGCGGCAGTGGCGCATCCGGCTGGTAGGTCGTCGCAACGGCCTCCCGCGTCACGTCGCCCGCGATCGTCTCGACGATCCGGAGGATCACGCCGTCCGCTCGGTCCACGGCGACCTGGATGTGGAAGTCCGGCCGGTCGGCCGGCATCTCGATCGCTCTGGGGTGCGCGCACTCCACAACGATCGCCTCGCGCCCGGCGACCGTGTCGCTGCCGGAGATCCACACCCGGCCTGTCGCCAGCACGTTCTGGCAGTACCCGGCCGGGTGGACGAACGTCTCCGGCAGCGTCTCCACGGGGAGCGCCGTCAGGGGCTGGTAGACGCGGGCCACGCCGGGGAAGTCCTTGTCGTCGAGGCCGCGGACCCGGCTCCGGACCGGTCGTTGCGTGCCGAGGTGATGCGGCCCGGAGTAGGTGCGAACGACCGCTCCGTCGCTGATCCAGACCTCGAAGTTGCCGGCCGTGCCGCGCGCGGGTTCGCTCGTCGTCACCCGGGCGAGCCCCGGGTGCCGCACGGCGACGTCCATCGTGACGACCTGCTCGCCCCGCGCCGTGAACGCCCGCTCCTCGATCCGCATCCGCATGGTCTGGAACCGGAGCTCCGCGTCGCGCATGAACGTGAAGAGGTGCTCGAGCGACGGCTGCTCGGTCGGCGGCAGGCCGGCCAGCTCTGCCCGACGCGGCCGACCGGCGGGCACGGGCAGTGTGGCCGCGCGGTCCCAGAGGCGGGTCGAGGTCATGGCGCCGGATTGTACCGGCCGCACTGCGCCAAATCCCTCCCGCCGCCGAGGAACGGCGGAGTTTAAGCCGCCAGGCCACGGGCACGCTCTAGATCTCGAGAGCGGCCAGACGCGCCGCGACACGAGGACCCGCCAGTGCACGCCCGGAACCTGCTCGCGTGCTTCGATCCACGGACCACGGTCGTCGGTCGCACGAGCCCCTTATGCTCGCCGTCGCGCTCGCGTTGGCACTCGCTCCGTCGGCTTCGGCGGCCGACGACCGCGAGACGGTCGTCTTCCACGAGGTCGCCACGTTCCCCGTGGACGAGGTCGTCGAGGGCTGCGAGGAGGACATCGCCATGGCCGGCGACGTCCGGAACACGTTCACATCACGGAGTCGGCCGGCGGCGTCTTCCATATCGTCGACGTCTCGCGCCCGTACCGCATCACGGGCGTCGGGATGGAGACGGGTACGCGATACAGAGGCGTTGGGGCGACCATCGACGTGGGGGCGACGCAGGGCCCGTTCACGATTGGCACCGGCACCCTCGTCGACCGGACGACGATCATCGGCCAGGGTCGGGCGCTCGACGTCGTGATGTGGATCACCTTCCACATCACGAAGATCGACGGCGAGAACGTGGTCATCTTCGACCGCCTTCGGTTCGAGTGCCGGGGCTGAACCCGCCCTCGAGCGGGCAGCGCACGCGGTGACGTTGACCGAGGGGATCGTTCGGGATCCGCTTGCCCTCGGCACATATCCTGTTCGTCCGGTGGACTGGCGAACGCGGGATGGGCCGAGGGCGCGCGGGGGTCTCGTTGTGAGGGCGCGCGGCGGCGACGAGTCCGCCTTCAACCAGCTGGCCGCTGGCGAGATCGACCGGCTGTACGCGATCGCCTACCGGATCCTCGGGCGGCAGGACGCCGCCGAGGACGCCGTCCAGGACGGTCTCGTCTCCGCGTGGCGCGAGCTTCCGCGTCTCCGCGATCCGGATGCGTTCCAGGGATGGCTGACGCGGATCGTCGTGCACCTGTGCTATCGGGAGGCGCGCCAGCGGCGCCGGGTCGCGACCGTCTCGTGGGCCGGTGAGCGTGAACCCGCCGAGGGTGATGCAGCCGCGGCGCTTGCCGACCGTGATGAGATCGACGGCGCCTTCCGGCACCTGTCGCCGGAGCATCGCGCGGTGATCGTCGTCACCCATTACCTCGGCCTGTCCGGTGCTGAGGCGGCCGAGGCTCTCGGCATTCCGCCCGGCACGGTGAAGTCCCGGCTCCACCACGCGATGAGGGCGCTGAGGGCGGCTCTTGCCGCCGATGAGCGCGCACTCGCGAGCTCCCGGGCACGATCGTGACCGGTCGTCTGGACGATGACGACGGGACCCGCCCCAGGCGCGAGGGGACCGAGCTCGACCTGGAGCGCCGCGTCACGGCCTACCTTCGGGACGCCCCGGCGAGGGCGCCTGACCACCTCCTCGGCGTCGCGGCCCGCCGAGTGAATGAAACACCGCAGCGCCGACGGGGGCTGCGGGTCCGCGGCTTCCCAGTGGGCTGGGCCGCGGTTGCCGCCGCGGTCGTCGTGGGCGTCGCGGTCTCGCTCCGGTGGGGCGGCGAAACGAGCCCATCGATGACCGCTCCGGCGGCCTCGGGACCCGTCGCGCCCTCGGGGCCGGTGGCCGCCTCCTTCGCGGCCCCGCGTGATCCCGTCGTCGTCTGGCGAAGCGACCTCCCGACGATCACTCGGTCGCTCGTCGAGGTCGATGACGACCTGTGGGCGGTGCTGGCTGATGCGCGCGTCGTGCGGCTCGAGACCGGGAGCGGCCGTCTCATCGCGGAGCTCGACGCTCGTCTCGACGACCCGACCGGTGTCGCAGCCGGCGCGGCCGTGGTATGGATCGGAAGCACGGACGGACGGCTCGTGAAGGTCGACGCAGCCGCCGGTCGCGTCGAGACGGCCGTCGCGGTCGGCATCGCGCACCACGCGGTCGTCGCCAACGACGAGGCGGTCTGGGTGGCTGGCTTGTCGGCCGCCCGGCGCATCGACGCGCGGACACTGGCCGTGACGCCCCTCGCGCTCGAGCCCGGAGTGATGGAGCTCGGGCTGGTGGGCGAGGAGCTGTGGGCGACGTACCGGAACGGCCGAGTCGTGGCTGCCGACCCGCTCACGGGCGAGCCGCTGGCGACGATCACCGCCACGTCGGGCGCCGGCGAGCGGGAGGGCGGTCTGATTGCGCCGGCGCCCGGGGGCGCGTGGGTGCTCGACGCCCGCAACGGCGTGACGCTGCACCGGATCGACGCCGCAAGTGACACGGTCGTCGGCTCCGTGCGGCTCGGTCCTCCGGGCCGCCCGTCGGCGCTCGCGGTGGACGCCGACGGAGTGTGGGTCCTGTCCGCCACGGATGGGCTCCTGGCCCACGTCGACGACGACACGCTGGCCGTCACCGACGCGATCCGCGTCGCCCCCGGCGCTCGCGGGATCGCGCTCGTGCGCGACGGCCTGGCGATCTGGGGTGATGGAGGGGTCGAGATCCTCGACGTCGATGGCGAGCGCTGACCGGCGCGCAGGATTGAACCGTTCCGGGCCCGCCGAACCCTCACGACGTAGAACGCCGGAAGGAGGGTCTGATGTCTCGAATGATCGCTACGGGCTCGCTCCTCGCTGTCGCGCTTGTGTCGGCGGCCTGCACCTCACCGCGCGGAGCGGCGCCTTCGTCATCGGCGACGCCGCGCTCGTCGGGAGCTGCCGCACCTGGCGCATCGGTCCGACCACCATCGCCGACCGCTGAACTGACGGCCACGACACCACCTCCGTCCCCGACGCTGCGGCCCGGCATCGTGGCGGAGATCCGCGTCGGCGAGGGCCCGGGGTACGCGACCGTGGCGGACGGGTCCGTCTGGGTCGGGAACCACCGCGGCAACTCGATCTCGCGCGTCGATCCGTCGACGAACTCCGTGGTCGCGACGATCCAGGTCCCCGGAGAGCCGACGGGAATGACGGCCGGCTTCGGGTCGATCTGGACGTTCGTGCCCGGCGGGCGAAGCGTCAAGCGTATTGACATCGAGACGGGAGCAGTCAGCGCGACGATCCCGGTCCCGGCGCCAGGCGGGTCGATCACCGGGTTCACCGAAGGTGTCGGGTCGATGTGGCTTGCCCCCGAGGGCGGACGCCTCTTCCGGATCGACCCCGCCGACAACACGGCGACCGACGTCATGGGGCTGGGCACCGACTGTCCCGGGAGCCTCACGTTCGGCGACGGGTCGCTCTGGCACGTCCCCCAGTGCGGTGCGCCGGTCGTCCTCCGTATCGATCCGCAAGCGGGCGACGTGACGGCGACCATCGCGGTTCCCTCTGGCACGCAGGCCGTCTGGTTCGGGCTGGACCGGGTCTGGGCCGTCTCGGGCCGCGGCGACCTGACGGAGATCGATCCGCGAACGGACAAGGCCGCCAGGTCGGCCAGGATCGGGTTCAGCGCAGAGCAGGTCCGGACCGGTCTCGGCTCGGTGTGGGTCCGAGTCGATGCACAGATGCTCGCCTCCGTCGATCCCCAGGACCTCACGGTCGAGCATGTCTACGAGCTGCCCCCGGCGCAGATCCCAGGCGGCGGGATCGCGATTTCCGATGACTCCGTGTGGGCCGTCAACTTCGGCGCTGCAACGGTGTCGCGGATCCAACCGTTGAATTGAGGACGGCGACCCGGTCAGGTGCCGGCCGGTCCGCCGCCCAGTCCGGGCGTGGTCATGGACGCCGGATCGAGGAGCTCGTCGAGACGTTCCCGCGCGATGCCGCGCTCGAGTGCCAGCTCGCGGATCGTCCTCCCCGATCGGAGCGCCTCCTTGGCCAGCTTCGCCGCCTCGTCGTAGCCGATGACCGGCGCAAGCGCGGTGGCGAGCATCAGGCCCTGCTCGACGAGCTGCGGGCCGCGCTCTGTCGCCCGGAGCCCCTCGACCGTGCGGACGGCGAAGTTCGCGGCGGCCGACGCGAGGAGCTCGGCCGACTCCAGCAACGACACGGCGGCGACCGGCATCATCACGTTGAGCTCGAGGAGCGATCCCGTCTGCGCGAAGCCGATCGTCGCGTCGTTGCCGACCACCCTCGCCACGACCATGGTGAGCGACTCGATGATCACCGGGTTCACTTTCCCCGGCATGATCGACGACCCCGGCTGGGTCTCGGGCAGCGCGAGCTCGGCCAGACCGGCACGCGGTCCCATCCCCATGAGGCGGACGTCGCTGCCGATCTTCCACAGCGCGAGCGCGATCGTCCGAAGGGCGCCGTGGGCGGCGATCACCGCGTCGAGCGATGCCTGCGCGTGGAAGTGGTTCGGCGCCTCGCGCACCTCGAGCCCGGTCAGCGCGGACAGGCGCTCCGTCGCGCGCGCGGCGAACTCCGGGTGCGCGTTGATCCCGGTGCCGACGGCCGTGCCGCCGAGGGGCACGACGAGGAGCTCGTCACGGGCGACCGCCGCACGTCGGATCGCCTCCTCGACCTGGCCGGCGTAGCCCCGGAACTCCTGGCCCAGGCGGATCGGCGTCGCGTCCTGAAGGTGCGTCCGGCCGGTCTTGACGATCGGCCAGAACTCGTCCGCCTTGCCGTCGAGAGCCCGGCGCAGGTGCTCGAGCGCCGCGAGCAGCGGGCCGTCGATCGCGACCGCGCCGGCCAGCTGCATCGCCGTCGGGATCGTGTCATTCGAGCTCTGGCAGCGGTTGACGTCGTCGTTCGGGTGCACGGTCCGTCCGCCGAGCCGGTCGGAGGCGAGGCGCGCGATGACCTCGTTGAAGTTCGTGTTCGTGGAGGTCCCGGAGCCGGTCTGGTAGACGTCCACGGGGAAGTGCTCGTCGTGGTCGCCGTCCGCGACCTCCCGCGCCGCCTCGGCGATCGCCCGGGCGATGTCGGCGTCGAGCAGCCCGAGCTCGCCGTTCACTTCTGCCGCCGCCTGCTTGACGAGGCCCATCGCCCGGAGGAAGCCGCGCGGAAACGGCCGCCCGGAGATCGGAAAGTTCAGGACGGCGCGCTGTGTCGAGGCGCCGTACAGCGCGTCCGCCGGCACCTCCATCTCGCCCATCGAGTCGCGCTCGATGCGAATCGGCGGCAGCGGCTCGGTTGGCGTCACGGCGGCGATTGTAGGTCGGCCGGCCGCGCGAACTGCCGGCTCCGCGTGACGACCCGTGCGCCGGTCGAGGCGTAGAGGGCCTCGGACGCCGCGTTCGAAGCGATCGAGAAG
Organism: Chloroflexota bacterium; assembly: GCA_030447745.1. Taxonomy (GTDB): domain Bacteria; phylum Chloroflexota; class Limnocylindria; order Limnocylindrales; family CSP1-4; genus JACDAV01. The sequence continues at coordinate 83,530 of JAUJOH010000006.1, forward strand.
ATCAGGACGTCCTCAGCGCCGAGGTCGGCCAGGCTCCGCATCGCGGCGAGGCATACGGCCCGGCCGAGACCGAGCCGCCGATGCGCCGGGTGCGTGCCGACCGGCTCGAGCTCGCCGACGCGTCCCATCGGATCCCACCACGCGATCGCGAACGCGGCGAAGGACCCGTCCGGCGCCTCCACGACCCAGTCGCGATCGGGCGCGTAGCCCGGCCGCTGCGCCAGCCGGACGTACCGCTCCATGACCATCCGGGACGGATGGAACGCCGCCCGGTGAACCTCCACGCGGGCCTCCAGGTCGTCCGGCCAGCGGACCGTGCGCAGGCGGTACCCCGGCGGCAGCGAGAGTGATGCGACCGGGTCCGCGAGGTGCCGGACCCAGTGGCTCATGACCGTGTCGGTCGGGAGATAGCCGCGGCGCTCGTACAGGTCCGGCGCGGCGGTCTCGGTCTCCATCGCCCAGATCGTCGTCCGATCGACCGTCGTGCCGGCCAGCGCCTCCTCGGCTGCCCGGTGCTCGAGCCAGTCGAGCATCGCCTCGTGGACCGGCCCGCCGGCGAGCCCCGGTGCGAGATGCCACTCGATCTCCGATGGCGGCCGGAGGTATGCCCAGCCCACGAGCTCCCGGCCGTCGAGCCAGAGCCGGACGCTGCGCGTGCCGTCGAACTCTGGGTCCTGGGCGATCCACCATTCGAGGTCGCCCGGCGTCCCGACCACCAGGGGTCGCTGCGTGAGCCAGGACCGGCTGACCAGCGCCTGCATCGCGAGCAGGTCGTCGTCGCCGGACCACGCGCGGGCGGTGATGGCCATCGAGCGAGTATGCGCGTGGGCGCCCGTCAGCGGGACGCCGCCACATAGACTTGCGGCCGTGCCGACGGTCCTCGCCAACGGGCTCGACATCGCCTACGAGGTCCACGGCGCCGGACCGCCCGTCGTCCTCCTGCACGGAGCGACGTCGTCCGGTGCGGAGGACTTCGCGGCCCAGATTCCGCTCCTCGCTCGGGCGTTCCTCGTCCACGTCCCGGACGCGCGCGGCCATGCGCGCACACGCTGGGACGCCGGCGAGGGGTTCCGCTACGACTGGCTGGTCGCCGACCTCGCGGCGTTCGTCGACGCGATCGGACTGGCGACCTTCCACCTGGTGGGCTTCTCGATGGGCGCGATGACCGCCCTCCAGTTTGCCGCCCGTCACCCCGAGCGCCTGCGGACGCTGGCGATCGTCGGGATCACGACACAGCGCGAGCCGCGGGCCAGCGTCGCCCGGCGGCTCATGGACCCGGAACGGATCGAGCGCGAGGACCCCGCGTGGGCCGCCGAGCTCGCGCGCCGCCACGACCCCGTGCAGGGAGACGGCGCGTGGAGGCGCCTGCTGCCGGCCATCGCCGCGGACGTCGCCGCGCAACCACTCCTCGCCCCGCGAGACCTCCGCCGGATCGAGCTGCCCGCGCTCGTCGCGTGCGGCGATCGGGACCCGTTCGTCCCGGTCGACCACGCCTGGGGCATCTCGCGGCTGCTGCCCGACGGCCGGCTGCTCGTGGCGCCGAACTGCGGCCACCTCGTGACCGTTCGCCGGGCCGGTCTCTTCAACGAGGCCCTGGCCGGCTTCTACCGCTCCACGGAGTCAACCGCGCGGGCTCGGGCGCGCGGACAGGGGATGGCGGCGCTGGGCGACACGGCGCCGCTGGCCCACGCCGCGAATGCGCCGCGCCGAGCCGGGACGGAGACTGGCTGGCTCGACGAGCGCCGCTGAGCCGGCGGGGCCGCCACGGACGCGACGCGGCGACGGACGCGACGGACGCGACGGCCGCGAGGGCGGGCCGGCGGGTCGTGGCCGCCACCCGATCCATCGGCTACTGTGGCCGCACACCGGAGGAGCACGTGCCCGAGAGCGCCCCGCCGATCGCCTCATCCCGCATCCGCGTCGCGTTCCCGGCGATGTCCTCCACCGGCCCCGTCGACCACGTGGCGCTCGTGACGCTGGACCGGCCCGAGGCGCTGAACGCGATCGACTTCGCGCTCCTCGAGGAGCTGGTCGACGCGGTCGAGGCCCTCGACGCGGATCCCGCCTGCCGGGCAATCGTGATCACTGGCAGCGAGCGGGCCTTTGCGGCCGGCGTCGACGTCCGTGAGCTGTCCACCCAGACACCGGTCAGCCTCGCGGTCGACAACGACTTCCACCGCTGGGAGCGCCTGAAGCGCATCCGGAAGCCACTCGTCGCCGCGGTGCGGGGCGTCGCGCTCGGCGGGGGCTGCGAGCTCGCGATGCTGTGCGACCTGCTCGTCGCCGGCGACGACGCGACCTTCGGCCAGCCCGAGATCCGGCTCGGCCTGATCCCGGGTGCCGGCGGCAGCCAGCGGCTCACGCGTGCCATCGGCAAGGCGCGCGCCATGGAGCTGATCCTGACCGGCCGGTCGATGGACGCCCGCGAGGCCGAGGCGCACGGGCTCGTGACCAAGGTCGTGCCGGCGGAGGCGACCGTCGAATCGGCGCTCGAGCTCGCCGCCCGGGTCGCGGCCATGCCGCCGGTCGCGACGATCGCCGCCAAGGAGGTCGTCAACCGGGCGTTCGAGCTGCCGCTCGAGGCGGGCATCGAGTTCGAGCGCCGGTCGTTCTTCCTGCTCTTTGCCAGCGACGACATGCACGAGGGTGCCACGGCCTTCCTCGAGAAGCGGGCGCCCGAGTGGCACGGCCGCTAGGAATGCCGGGACTGGGCGGTGAGCCCCGCGACGAGCCGGTCGCCGGCCGCGTGTTCGCGCTCGTCGATGCGCAGCTCGTCGAGTTCGCGCCGGGCGCGTCCGCCTGAACCCGATGTCCGCCGCCGCCACACCGGCGTTCACCGCGCTGCGCTTCGACGTGGCGAATCGCGTCGCGACGATCACGCTGGCCAGGCCCGACGCACTCAACGCCCTGACCCTCGCGCTCAAGCGCGACCTGCTGGCGGCGCTCGCCGCCGCCCGGCGCGACCGCACCGTCCGGGCCGTCATCCTGACCGGCGAGGGCCGGGCGTTCTGCGCCGGACAGGATCTCCGCGAGCGGCTCGAGCCGGATGCGGCACCGCTGGAGGTCGAGCTGCGCGAGCGCTACAACCCGCTCGTTTCAGCGATGCGGGGTTTGCCGCAGCCGATCGTCGGCGCGATCAACGGCGTGGCGGCCGGCGCGGGCGCGTCGCTCGCCCTGGCCTGCGACGTGCGGGTGGCGGCGGAGGGCGCGAGCTTCGCGCGGGCCTTCGGCCGGGTCGGGCTGGTCCCGGACTCCGGTGCCACGTGGCTGCTGCCGCGACTCGTCGGCGCGGCGCGGGCGGCGGAGATGGCGCTCGCGAGCACGACCGTCAGCGCCGACGAAGCACTCCGCATCGGGCTCGTCTCACGGGTCGTGACTGGTGACGACCTGATGCCGACGGCACGCGAGCTGGCGGCTCGCATCGCTGCGGGCGCCCCGACCGCGATGGCGCTCACGAAACGAGCGCTGCACCGGTCGCTCGACGCGACGTGGAGCCAGACGCTCGAATACGAGGCCGACCTCCAGGGGGTCGCCGGCCGGACCGCCGACCACGCGGAGGGTGTGCGCGCCTTCCTGGAGAAGCGGGCCCCCGACTTCACCGGCGAATGACCGGCCGACCGTGACCGTCCGTCCCCGGGCCGTGCCCGACGTCGCCAGGCGCGGATTCCGCCCGGCGTCGGAGCGGTGGCAGCGCGTGGGCCGCGCGGCCGCGCGCAGCGGACCGGGGCAATCCACAATCGGCCGCGCGATCGCGGGCGACCGGCGCTGGTTGCTCCCGCCGGTCCTGGTCGCCTACGTCTTCTACGTCACGTGGACGTGGGAGTTCCCGAACTGGCAGGGCGTGCCGTTCCCGCCGGTGTGGGCGGCGTCCGCTCTGGTGCTCGGCGCCGCCTGGCATCGGTCCGGGCGCGCGCTCGCGCCGTTGTCCGTGACCGCCGTCATCGTGCTGTCGGCGATGGTCCTGACCGACATCACCCTCTTCTGGACCCAGGGGGCCAGAGACCTCGAGCTGTACGTCAAGGCGGGTGACCGCTGGCTCTCTGGCGCACCCGTCTACATGACCGTGCCGCTCGCCGCGCGCCCGGAGGACCTCTCGAACTATCCTTCCTCTACCCGCCGCTGACGCTGCCGCTGTTCGGCGCGCTGGCGAGCGTCCCGTTCCCTGTGGCCGCGGCCGCGTGGGTCAGGGCGTCGCTGGCCGCGGTCGTCGCCGGCTGTCGCTGGATCGGCCTGTCGTGGCCCTGGACGGTCATCGTGCTCGCCTGGCCCCCGGCGGCCCAGGGCATCTACGTCGGGAACGTGGCCGTGCCGCTCTTCGCGCTGTTCGCGGCGGCAGTCTGGCGGCCGGCTCTCCTCGTGGCCGCCCCGATCTTCAAGATCTACAGCGGGCTCGCGGCGCTCTGGCTGCTCCGGCGCGCCCACTGGCGATCGCTCGTCGTCGGGAGTGCCGGCGTCCTGGCCGTCGGGCTCGCGACGCTGCCGCTGACCGGCGTCGAGCCGTGGAGCCGATGGCTCGCCGGCCTGCAGGCCTACCAGATCTCCCAGCAACTGCTTCCGGACTACCTGTACGGCTTCGGGCTGGCTCGCTTTGTCCCGCTGATCGTCTTCGCAGCGATCGCGGTCGCGGTGGCGATCGCTGCGTTGCGCGTCCGTCACCCGGTCGAGCAGCTCAGCCGGCTGGGCGTCGCGACGGTCGTGGCCTCGCCATCGCTCTTCGCCCACGGCTGGCTGGTCGCGCTTCCCGGCCTCGTGCGGCTGGACACGCCGTGGTTCTGGCTGGCGCTCGGGCTGACCGCGTGCTCGCCGGGTCTCGCCTGGTTCGTCGCGCTCGGCCTCGTCGTTGCCAGCTGGACCCTGCCGACCCTCCGAAAGCGGCCCGGCAGCGACGCCTGGCACCCCCTGGGCGCGGCCGACATGCCGTGGCCCTCGCTGGCGGATGCCGGGCCATCGGTCCGGCCCGCTGTCGCGCTCGCCGGGCACGGCCAGCCCGACGAGGGCACGTCCACGAGATCCCAACCGTCGGGATGAGGCCGAGGCGCGCGCCCGAGGCGCAACCCGGAGCGGCCTCGGTCCCGTCCGCACCTCGAGCCTCACGACTGCGAGCCTTGGCTGGCTGGGCGGTGACTGTCGCCCTCGGCTGCTACATCGTCTTCGCGACGATCGACTGGAGCGTGCCGTGGCCCGGCGGGCTCCGGTTCGGGCCGCTGTGGGCCGCCGGCACGGCAGCCGCCATTGCGGCGTGGGCGGTTGCCGGGCGCCGCGTCACCGCGGTCTCGACGCTGGCCATCGCGGCGGTGGTTGCGATGCTCCTGACGGACGCGTCGTACCTGGCGAGCGACACGCAGCGGGACCTCCACCTCTACCTCCGGGCTGGCGAGCGGTTCGCGGCCGGCGATGCCGTCTACCTGGATCGACTCGTGACCGAACGTCCGGACGATCCCTCGACCTACCCGTTCCTCTATCCGCCGGTCACGCTGCCGATGTTCGCGGTGCTGGCCGCCCTGCCCTCGTGGGTGGTGGATGTCGCCTGGGCGGCGGGCTCCATCGCGGCCGCGCTGGCCGCGATGCGGCTGTTCGGCCTGCCGTGGTCCTGGGCGTTCCTCATGCTCGCCTGGCCGCCGGTCTTCCAGGGGATCGAGGTCGGGAACGTCGCCGTGCTGCTGGCCGTCCTGTTCGCCGCCGCGCCGCGGTGGGGCGCCGGGCTCCTCGTCGCCCCCGTCTTCAAGGTCCACAGCGGGCTGGCGGTCGCGTGGCTCGTCCGCGAGCGGCGCTGGCGCCAGGTGGCCCTCGGGGTGGTCCTTGTCGGGGGCGCCTGCCTCGCGTCGCTGCCGCTCACCGGTGCCGATCGCTGGGCGGAGTGGTGGCATGGCCTGGCGCTCTTCGGCGCATCCGCCCCGCTGCTGCCGGCCTCCCTGTACGGCTTCGGGCTCCTTGCGTTCGTGCCGGCCTGGGCGGCCGCCGCGCTGGCCGGTGCCGCATTGCTGGCGGCCATCCTGGCCGCCGGACACATCGGGCTTGCCCGTGTGGGGCTCGCGAGCGCCATCGCGTCGCCATCGCTGTACAGCCACGGGCTGATCGTCGCGCTCCCGGCGTTCCTCGAGCTCGCGCCGCGTTGGCTGTGGGTCGCGCTGGCGATCACCGCGGTGTCCCCGGGGATCGGCTGGTGGGCCGCGATCGCGCTGGCCCTCGCCGCATGGTTCATCCCCGGGCTGCGGCGGGTCCCCGAGGCACGGACCGGCGACGAGGGATGGCACCCGCTGCCGCCCGGAGCCGCGGCGTGGGAAGTGCCCCGGGAGCGGCCCGCTGTGCCGGCCGACCGCTCGCCGGGACGCGTCCCGCGACGCGACCGGCTCGATCGGCCGGCGGCGGGTTGACGTCGGGGACCGCACCGCCTAGTGTGGCGGTCCTAACGAACGCTAGGTAGCCGCCCGTGGCCCTTGACGCGCCGACGAGACGAAGAGCCATCGAGCAGGTCGCGAGCGGGCTGTTCCACGACCGCGGCTACGCAGCGACCAGCGTCCGCGACATCGCCGCGGCGCTCGACATCCGTGGCCCCAGCCTCTACGCGCACGTGACGTCCAAGGAGGACGTCTTGTGGGCGATCGTGGAGCGCTCAGCGGACGACTTCGAGCGGGCGGCCGAAGAGGCACTCGCCAGGTTGCCCGCGGCCGCGGGCGCTGCCGAGCGCATCGGCGCCTTCGTGCGGGCGCACGTCGCCGTCATCGCGGCGGACCCGGAGCTCGCCAGCGTGTTCGTCCACGAGTGGCGACACCTCTCGCCCGACCGGCGGTCGCGGATCCTCGGCCGGCGGGACGCGTACGAGGCGCGGCTGCGCGACGTCGTGGCCCGCGGCATGGCGGAAGGCGACCTCCTTCCGACGGACCCGGCGGTTGCCGCGACGTTCATCCTCACGGCCCTCAACGGGCTGGCGACCTGGTATCGCCCCGGCGGGCGGCTGGCAGCCGACCGCATCGCCGAGCACTACGCGACGTTCGCCGTCCGCGCCCTCACGGAGGACTCCCGATGACCGATCCGCTCGCGCTCGAGCCCGTCCTCGCCCCGGCCGAGCGAGGGCGGCTCCCGTTCAACGACGCCGATCGTGACCATGACGAGCGGCTTGAGCTGTTCGAGGCCCACGTCGTCGATGGCGGCAAGGTGGAGGCGACGGACTGGATGCCGGACGAGTATCGGACCGGCGTCCTGCGCTTCGTCGAGATGCACGCGAACACGGAGCTGATGGGCGTGCTCCCGGAGCGCGAGTGGCTGATCCGCGCACCGACGCTCCGCCGGAAGCTCGCCCTCACGGCGAAGGTCCAGGACGAGGTCGGCCACGCCCAGCTGCTCTACCGGGTGGCGGAGGATCTCGGCAAGCCGCGCGACGCCATGATCGAGGACCTCCTGGCCGGCAGGACGAAGTTCCACAACGTCTTCCACTACCCGACCCGGACCTGGGCGGACATCGGGATCATCGCCTGGCTCGTCGATGCCGCCGCGATCGTCGCCCAGCAGGCGCTTCGCGACTCCTCCTATGCACCGTATGCCCGGACGATGCGCAAGATCTGCTGGGAGAGCGTCCACATCATGCACGGCCGGGACGTGGTCGTGACGATGGTCAACGGCACCGCGGAGCAGCGGGCGATGGTCAAGAGGCACTCGACCGGTGGTGGGGGCCGCTGATGCAGATGCACGGACCACGGGCGACCGCGCGAAGGACCGCGACCTCCACTGGCGGATCAAGGCCAAGACCTCCGAGGAGCTGCGCCAGGAGTTCCTTTCGATCTACGTGCCGCGGATCATGGAGCTCGGCCTCACGCTGCCGGATCCCGAGCTGCGCTACGACGAGGCGACCGGCGAGTGGCGGTACAGCGAGCCGGACTGGCAGGAGCTGCGGACGGTGGTCACCAACCACGGGCCCAGGAGCGAGGAGCGACTGGCGTTCAGGCAGCTCACCTGGGACGACACCCGCTGGGTGCGCGACACGGTCCTCGCCGCCCCGCGGGCAGCATGAATCCTCGAACCGATGGCTAGCGGCGCGTCGCCTCGGTCCTCGGAGGGCGGAATCGAGCTGCCGGGGAGTCGGGGCTCCAGCCTTGGGAGGTCTTCCGGCAGGAGAAGGAGGGCGGCCCGATGCAGCACGGCGGGAGCGTCCTCGCGCCCGACGCCGAGCTCGCCGTCCACTACGCTCGCGAGCTCTTCGGGCGCCGGCAGGAGAGCGTCCGGCTGTGGATCGTGCGCCGCGCGGACGTGCACGACCTCGCCGATCCGGACCTGCTCGACCCGCCGCTCGACCGCTCGTTCAAGAAGCCCGGCGGGTACGTGATGCGCGACAAGCTGGCGGCGGCCCGGGAGCGGAGCGGGCGGCCGAAATCGTCGGCCGGAGAGCGTCGCGCAGCTCCGCGGTCCAGCCCGGACGGCTCCCAGTGACGACGGCCGCCGCCTCGGACCTCGTTCCGGCCACTCCCAACGCGCTCGCGCTGCTCCTCCTCGCCATGGCCGACGACGAGTTCGTGATCGGCTTCAGCGACTCCGAGTGGACCGGCATCGCGCCGCTCCTCGAGGAGGACGTGGCCATGAGCTCGATCGCCCAGGACGAGCTGGCGCACGCGCAGGCGCTGTTCCGCCTGCTCGCCGACGTCGTCGACGACGGCCGCGACGCGGACGCGATCGCCTACGACCGCCCGGCCGACGGCTACTTCCACGCCCGGCTCCTCGACCACGCGCGAGGTGACTGGGCGCAGACGATCGCCCGCCGCTTCCTGTACGAGACCGCCGATGCGGTCCGGCTCGAGGCTCTCGCCGGCTCCTCGTACCTGCCGTTGCGCGACCTCGTGGGCAAGATCCGGCGAGAGGAGCGCTACCACGCGATGCACATCACGGCGTGGCTCGAGCGGCTGGCGTCGACCGCAGGCGAGCCGCGGAACCGGCTGCTCGCGGCGCTCGACCGCCTCGCCCTCGACGCCGCGACCGTGCTCGCGCCGCTGCCCGATGAACTGAGCCTCCTCATGGCGGGCGTCGTGGACGCTCCGGGGTCGGACCTCGACGCCCGGTGGCGAGCGGCGATCGCGCCCGTGCTCGCGAGGCTGAAGCTCCCGATGCCGCCGCCCGCAGCCGATCCGCCCCGCGCGCGGACGGACCACTCCGACGCCTTCCGCTGGCTGCACGGCGAGTTCACGTCCGTCCGGCGCCTCGACCCACGGGCCGCCTGGTGATCGCGTTCGTCGACGAGTCGGCGGTCCGTGCCGCGCTCGCCGAGGTGCCGGATCCCGAGATCCCGGTGGTCTCGGTCGTCGACCTCGGCATGGTCGAGTCCGTCGAGGTCGCGCCGGATGCGATCCGCGTCGAGCTCCTCCCGACCTTCGTCGGCTGTCCTGCGCTCGACGTGATCCGTGAGGCCGTCGAGCAGCGGCTCGCGGGCTTCGGACGAGCCGTCGGTGTCTCGTTCGGCTACCGAGTCCCGTGGACGTCCGACCGGATCACGGCTGTCGGACGGGAGCGGCTTCGGGCGGCCGGTTTCGCGCCGCCGGATGACCCGGCGGCGATGCGGTGCCCGTACTGCGGCTCGGGCGAGGTCGCGCTCGACAACCTGTTCGGCCCCACGCAGTGCCGATCGCTGCACTACTGCCGAGCCTGCCGGCAGCCGTTCGAGTCGTTCAAGCCGGTCTGACGCGCTCCGCGGACGTATGGTACCGTATATGGCATGGAGAAGACGACCGTCTACCTGCCATCGCATTTGAAGCGAGCGCTCGAGCGGACGGCACGCCTCGAGGGACGCAGTGAGGCCGACCTCATCCGAGAAGCGATCGCCGCGGTCACCGAGCGGCACGCCGTGCGAGAGCCCAGCGCACCGCTCTTCCACAGCGGCGACCCGGACTATGCCACGCGCCTCGACGACTACATGAAGGGCTTCGGCGAGGATTGATCGTCGTGGACGCGAGCGGCATCCTGAGCGCGCTCGACGCCGGCGATCCACATCACCACGCCTCACTGGAGGCGTTGCGCACGTCCAGTCCTCGCCTTCTGTCGCCGTTGATCCTCGCGGAGGTCGAGTACCTGCTGGGCGTGCGGTCGGGTCGACGAGCGCAGACCGAGTTTCTGTCCGATGTCGCCGACGGCGTCTATCGCCTCGAGCCGTTCACGCAAGCCGATGTCATGGAGGTGCGGGGGATCCTCGAGCGATACCACGACCTGGACCTCGGCGTCGCTGACGCGTCGCTCGTCGTGATCTCGCGGCGCCACGGCGTCCACGACGTCTTGACGCTCGACGAGCGTCACTTCCGTGCCGTGCTCGGTCCGGGCGACCGGCCGTTTCGCCTGCTGCCGGCCGATGCCGCCTGAGCCGGCGCCCGCGATCGTCGGGATCGTCGGCGCAGGCACGATGGGCGCCGGTATCGCGCAGCTCGCGTTGGAGCACGGGCACGAGGTGGTCCTCCACGACGTGGACGACGCGGCGATCGATCGTGGCCGGGATCGGATCCGGGAGGGGCTGGGGCGCCGAGCGCGCCGGCTCGCTCTGGACCCGGCGGCGGTCGATGCCTGGGTCGACGGCCGGCTGGCCGGGCTGCGCCAGGCCGAGACGCTCGCGCTCCTGGCCGGAGAGGCGGACGTCGTGGTCGAGGCAGCGCTCGAGGACCTCGCGCTCAAGCGGGAGATCTTCCGGGCGCTCGACGAGTCGGCTGAGGCCGAGACCGTCCTGGCGACGAACACGAGCGCGCTATCCGTGAGCGCCATCGCCGAAGCCGTCGATCGGCCCGAGCGGGTGATCGGCCTTCACTTCTTCAACCCGGCGCCGGTCATGCGTCTGGTCGAAGTGGTCACCACCGCGCGCACGGACTCCGGCGCGGCCGAGCGTGCCACGGCGCTCGTCGCGAGCTGGGACCGGACCCCGGTCCGCTCCGCCGACTCGCCGGGCTTCATCGTCAACCGCGTCAACCGCCCGTTCACGATCGAGGCGCTGCGGATGCTCGAGGCGGGCGAGGCGTCCGTCGAGGCCGTCGACGCCGCCATCCGGCAGGACGGCTTTCCGATGGGCCCGTTCGAGCTCATCGACCTCGCGGGCGTGGACGTCAACCTCGCCGCCGCGCGCGGGGTATGGGAAGGTCTGGGACGCCCGGAACGGCTCCGACCGTCCGCGATCCAGGAGCGGCTGGTCGAGGCCGGGCATCTCGGTCGCAAGTCGGGCGAGGGCTTCTACCGGTACGTCCACGGGCGGCGCGTCGATGTCGCAGCCGAGTTCGCCGCCGCGGCCACGACGCTCGACGCCGACGTGATCCGCGACCGCATCGTGCTCGGCGTGGCGGGCGAGGCATGGACGGCGGTCGCCGAGAACGTCGCGACCGCGGCGGACATCGACCTCGCGCTCCGCCTGGGCGCCGCGCACCCCATCGGTCCCTTCGAGCGGACCGAGCGACGCGGCGGGCGCGCGGCCGTGCGGGCTCGTCTCGAGGCGCTCGGCCGGCGCGACGTCGCGCTCCTGCTGGCCGACCGGCAATGAAGGACCGGGGCGAGCGAACGCGCAGGCGCCGGCCCGGCTCGCGCTACCATCGGCCGCATGACGCGTGATCTCCACCGGCCGCTCCGCGAGGCCTGGATCGTCGAGGCGGTTCGGAGCCCCATCGGACGCTACGGCGGCGTGCTGGCGACGGTTCGGCCCGATGACCTCGCCGCCGCGGTGCTGCGCGGCCTCGTCGACCGAAGCGGCATCGACCCGGCCCTCATCGAGGACGTGATCCTCGGCTGCGCGAACCAGGCGGGCGAGGACAACCGGGACGTGGCGCGGATGGCCGTCCTGCTGGCCGGGTTGCCCGTAGAGGTCGGCGGGCTGACCGTCAATCGGCTGTGCGGGAGCGGGCTGCAGGCGATCAACTCGGCCGCCCATGCCATCGCCGTCGGCGACGGCGACGTCTTCGTCGGTGGCGGCGTCGAGTCGATGACGCGGGCGCCGTACGTGATGCTCAAGCCGGAGACCGCCTACGACCGCGGCCCACGCGAGATGTTCGACACGACGCTCGGCTGGCGCTTCGTCAACCCGAGACTCGGCGAGCAACACCACCCGTACTCGATGGGCGAGACGGCCGAGAACGTGGCCGAGCGCTGGGAGGTGGGGCGCGACCTCCAGGACGCCTTCGCCCTCCGGTCGCAACAGCTCGCCGCAACCGCGATCGAGGAGGGCCGGTTCGCGGACCAGATCGTCCCGATCACGGTCCCCCAGCGGAAGGGCGAGCCCATCGTGGTCGACCGCGACGAGCAGCCGCGCGCAGACACGTCGCTGGAAGCGCTCGGCCGGCTCAAGCCCGCCTTCCGCGAGGGGGGAACCGTCACGCCGGGCAACTCGAGTGGCATCAACGACGGCGCGTCGGCGGTCCTCCTGGTCGAGGCGGCCCGCGCGCGCGAGCTCGGCCTGCGACCCATGGCGCGGATCCTGTCGACCGCGGTCGCCGGGGGGGATCCGGCGGTCATGGGCATCGGCCCGGTGCCGGCGTCGCGCACGGCACTGGGGCGGGCGGGCCTGTCGGTCGACGACCTCGACCTGGTGGAGCTCAACGAGGCGTTCGCCAGCCAGTCGGTCGTCTGCATCCGCGAGCTTGGGCTGGACCCGGACAGGGTGAACGTCGACGGCGGCGCGATCGCCTTCGGCCACCCGCTCGGCAGCAGTGGCGGCCGACTGATCACGATGCTCGTCCACCAGCTGCGGCGGACCGGCGGGCGGTACGGGCTGGCGACGATGTGCATCGGCGTGGGGCAGGGGATGGCCACGGTCGTCGAACGGATCGACGGCTGAGGCGGCACGCTCGGGCGGACCGGCGGTGACGCGTGCGCTGGTGCTCGGTGGCGGCGGACTGACCGGGATCGCGTGGGAGATCGGCGTGCTGACCGGGCTGCGTGACGCCGGCCTCGACGTTCACGCGTGGGACCTCGTGGTTGGCACGTCGGCGGGCTCCGTCGTCGGGGCAAAGCTGCTCGGGCACCACGACCTCGACGGGCTGTTCGCCGCCCAGGCGCTCGACGCGACACCGGACGACGACGTGCCGATCCGGACGATGGGCGGCCGAGCGGCGGCGAGCTTCCTGCGCACCGGGCGCCGACCGGGGCTCGGCTGGCTGCCCCGGCTCTGGGTGGCCGCCTTCGCGCTCGAGACCTTCGTGCGCCGGCGCGCCGGTCGCGGCCGGATCCGCCGGCCGAACGCGCCGCCTCTCCGCGGCCTCCGGCAGATCGTCGGGCCGGACCCCATGCTCGCCCGGATCGGAACCTATGGTCTCGCTGCCCGCACGGCGTCCGAGGCGACGTTCCGCGAGCTGGTCCGCGCGACGCTTGCGCCGGTGACGACGTGGCCGGAGGCGCTCGTCGTGACCGCGATCGACGTGGTAACCGGGGAGACGGTCCTCATCGACGCCCGCTCCGGCGTGCCGTTCGTCGACGGCGTCGCGGCCAGCTGCTCCGTCCCCGGGTTGATGCCGGCGGTCACGCTCGGCGGGCGCCGCTACATGGATGGCGGGATGGCGTCGCAGACCCACGCCGACGTCGCTCGTGACGACGACGACGTGCTCGTGATCGCGCCACTCGACCTGGGGAGCCTGACGGGTGAGATCGAGCGGCTGCGCGCCGCCGGCAGCCGCGTGACGACCGTCACGCCGAGCCCCGAGGCTGCGCGCGTCATCGGCCGCAACATCGCTCTGCTCGATCCCGCGCGCCGGGCGCGCTCCGCCCTGGCCGGGCGAGACGATGGCCGGCAGGCTGCGGCGACGGTCGCGGCGACGGTGCCGCCACCCGCGGCCCGGCGGCTGGCCGGATCGGCGGGCTGAGCGGCCGGCGGCGGCTCGGTCGACGCGTCGAAGGACATCACCGAACGCCCGGAGACCGGCACGCTTGCACTGACTGGAAACGGCCACCGCCAGGTCGAACCCGCTGGATTTTGGCGGTCCGCTTGTCGGAATCCGTTGTCATGCGTACGATGTGGGTGCCCGGTGGCCACATCGCGCCGCCGGCAACGACCTTGCACTTCCTGCCTCCGAGGAGGAGAGCCGCACATGATCGAGTCCCAGCCGACGGTCCTCAGCCTCACGGATGCCGCGGCCACGAAGCTGCACGAGCTGACGAAGGAAGAGACCAACCCGGACGTCGGCCTGCGGGTCTATGTCTACAGCGGCGGCTGCTCCGGCTATCGCTACGGAATGATGCTCGAGGACGCCCCCACCCCGGACGACCAGATCCTCCAGACCAACGGCGTCAAGGTCTACGTCGACGGCAACAGTGTCTCCTTGCTGCAGGGGTCGCAGATCGATTACGTCGACACGCTGATGGGGGCCGGCTTCACGGTCAACAACCCGAACGCGGTGTCCGGCTGCGGCTGCGGCTCGAGCTTCCGAACGGCCGACGACGCGGGCACTGCCCGCTCCTGCGCCCACTGAAATCCTCGGGCTGATGGCTCGCAGGAGCGTCGCCTCAGCCCTCGGAGCGCGCGCGGCGAACCGTCGCTGAGCTCATCGACTCCGTTCGAAGCCGCTGGTCGCCCGGCGGCTTTCTGATTCCCCGCCGCAACGCGCGGGGACCAAGCCGCGCCCGCGTCACCGCTTCCTGACGCCCCTAGACTGCGCCCACCGATGCAGATCCCGCTCTTCCCGCTCCACACCGTCCTCTGCCCAGGAATCGCCCTGCCGCTCCACATCTTCGAGCCGCGCTACCGGCTGATGGTCGAGCGCTGCGTCGAGCGCGAGGCTCCGTTCGGGATCGTGCTGATCCGGGAGGGCCGGGAGGTCGGCGGCGACGAGGTGGCGATCGCGGGTGTCGGGACGTTCGCCGAGATCCGGCAGGCAGGTCGATACCCGGATGGGCGCTACGACCTGCTGGTCGTCGGCACCGGCCGGTTCGCCATCCAGGACGTCGAGGCGGCCCTCGAGCCGTGGCTCGTCGCGAACGTCCTGCCGCTTGACGACGAGGTGGGCAGGCAGGAGCGGGCCATGCGGCTCGCATCCCGGACGATGCGCCGGTTCGTCGGCTACCTCCAGCTCCTGCAGCCGATGGACGGCGAGACCGCGGACGACATCGACGTCAGGATCGAGGTCGAGACGGAGCCCGAGGGGGAGGACGCAGAGGATGTCGGCCGTCCAGGCGGCCGCGGCGGCTCCATCGGGTCGCCGGGCGCGGGTGATCTCGAGGCATCGACCGAGGAAGAGGCCCGCGCCGCGAGCCTCGACGAGACCGCGCGGCGGCTGGTGATCCCGGACGACCCCACCACGCTCTCGTACCTGCTGAGCGGGATCATCCAGGTCGACAGCCTGCAGCGGCAGGTCCTGCTCGAGGCGGACACGACCGAGGAGCGCCTGGCGGCCCTCGATGCCGTGCTGGACCGCGAGCTCTGGCTGCTGCGTCGACGGCTTCGTCAGTACAGCCCCGATGTCACCCACACCGCCGTGCGGCGCAACTGACGCGAGGCGGGTGGGACGACGGTATGCCAGCAATCGGCGGCACGGCCGGACGCGCCGCGCGGAGGTGACGACGACGATGCGACGCGTCCTGCTCTGGATGGCCGGCAACCCGTGGCTCCGTGAGCGGGTCCCGCGGCTCTGGTTCGCGCGGCGCGCGGTCCGCCGGTTCATGCCCGGCGAGGACCTGTCCGCGGCGCTCGACGCCGCCGAGCGGTTCCGCCGGCACGGGATCACCACCCTGCTCACGCATCTCGGCGAGAACCTGACGCGGATCGACGAGGCGGACGGGGTCGCCGACCATTACCTGGGGCTGTTCGACGAGATCGGCCGGCGCGGGCTCGATGCCGAGGTGTCCGTGAAGCTGACACAGCTCGGGCTGGATCTCGACCCTGATCGGACGTACACCCACGCGCGCCGACTCGCCGAGCGCGCCGCTCGGCTCGGCAGCGTCCTCTGGATCGACATGGAGGGCAGCGCGTACACCGAGCGGACCGTGGCGTTCTACGAACGACTCAAGGCGGATTGCCCGAACGTCGGGATCGCCCTCCAGGCGTACCTCCGGCGCACCGCGGGTGACATCGAGCGCCTGCTGCGGCTCGATCCGGACATCCGGCTCGTCAAGGGCGCGTACGCCGAGCCGGCCGCGATCGCCTGGCAGCGCAAGGCCGACGTCGACCGGAGCTTCGTGGAGCTCGCGATGAAGCTGGTCCAGAGTCGCCGCGCCGGTCGTGCCGTTCGGATCGGCCTCGGCACCCACGACGTCCGGCTCATCGAGCAGATCGCGGCGCGCGCAGCGGCCGTCGGCGTCGAGCGCGGGCACCTCGAGGTCCAGATGCTGTACGGGATCCGGGAGGACCAGCAACGGCGGCTTGCCCGCCTCGGGTATCCGGTCCGCGACCTGATCGCCTACGGCGAGCACTGGTACCCCTGGTACATGCGCCGGCTCGCCGAGCGCCCGGCCAACGTGCTGTTCGTGCTGCGCCAGATGCTGCCCTGAGGGAGGCGCCGGCGACGCGCCCGCGCCTCCACCGAGCCAGACACGACGTGCCTCATTGCGGCGCTGCGGCGCCGCTCAGCCTTCGCTGAAGCGCTCTTCCTTCCAGGGATCGGCGTCGTTGTTGTAGCCGTAGCGCTCCCAGAAGCCGAGCCGGTCCTGGGCGAGGAACTCGAGGCCCCGGACCCACTTCGAGCTCTTCCAGAAGTACTTCTTCGGGACGAGCAGCCGAAGCGGCCAGCCGTGCTCCAGCTCGAGTGGCTCGCCACCGAACGTGTCGGCCAGCAGCACGTCGTCGTCGTCGAGCACCTCGAGCGGCAGATTCGCGGTGTAGCCCTGCTCGGCATGCGAAACGGCGAAGCGCGCACTCGGGCGCACCCCGGCGAGCCCGAGGATCTCCTGGATCGGCACCCCCTCCCAGTCCGTGTCGAGCTTCGTCCAGCGAGTGACGCAGTGGATGTCCGTGTGAACGGTCTTGCGCGGAAGGGCCTTGAACTGGTCCCACGTGAGGGTGAACGGGCTGTCGACCTCGCCCCACACCCTGAAGTCCCACGTCGCGAGGGCCGTGCGCGGGACGGAGCCGTAGTGGAGCACCGGAAACTTCTGGGTCCGGTACTGGCCGGGCGGGATGCGCTCGGCGACGGCCGGGTCCTTCTCCTTCCGGCCGAACAGGCCTTCGAACATCATCACCCTCTGCTGGCTCGGGGCTCCGTATCGTCGCACGACCGGAGGGCGGCGTCGCCTGGCCGGCCCTCGTGCCGTCACCTCGGACCACGCCGACTGCTGCTTACGGCGCCGATGGTGGTTCGTGCACCGACCCCCGCCGGCCGATCGTCCGGCAAGTACACTCCGCCCGTGCCGCCCGACACGACCGCGACCGCTCCCGCCCAGGCCGCGACCGCGTCGGCCGAGGCGGGCAACCGGCTCGTGGTGGTCATGCCGGCCTACAACGCGGCCCTGACCCTCGAGCGCACGTACGCGGACATTCCGCACGACCTGGTCGACCACCTGATCCTGGTCGACGACGTCTCCCGGGACGAGACGGTCGCGATCGCCCGACGCCTCGGGCTGCAGGTCATCGTCCACCGCCAGAACAAGGGCTACGGTGGCAACCAGAAGACGTGCTACGACGCGGCGCTCGCGGAAGGCGGCGACGTGGTCGTGATGCTCCACCCCGACTACCAGTACGACGCCACGCGCATCCCGGCGCTGATCGCGCCGATCCTCGAGGGCCGCCGCGACCTGATGCTCGGCAGTCGGTTCCTCGGTGATCCGATGGCCGGTGGCATGCCGAAGTGGAAGTTCCTCGCCAACCGGTTCCTGACGACGGTCGAGAACCTCGCCTTCGGGCTCCACCTGTCCGAGTACCACACCGGGCTGCGCGCGTACAGCCGCGAGCTGCTCGAGACGATCCCGTACCAGCTCAACAGCGATGACTTCGTGTTCGACCAGGAGCTCATCGCCCAGGTCGTCGCGGCCGGGATGCGCAACCGCATCGGCGAGATCGCCGTGCCGACCCGGTACTTCGAGGAGGCAAGCTCCGTCGGCTTCAGGCGCAGCGTGGTCTACGGCGTGTCGACGCTGCGGGTCGTGGGGCGGTACCTGCTCCACCGGCTCGGCGTCCGTCGCTCGCGCCAGCTCCAGACCCGGCGCCGCCGGCGCTGACCCCGAGCGTGGGCTGGCTCGGTCGTCGCTCGCTGATCCGGGCCGTCGTCGGGGTCGTCGTCTCGGTCGTCGCGATCGCCCTCGTCGTCCGCTCGGTCGACGTGGCCGCCACGGGACGGGTTCTGGCCACGGCGTCACCCGGCTGGCTGCTCGGCGCCGCGGCTCTGCTCGTCCTCGACGTGCTCATCCGCGCGGTGCGCTGGCAGCGTTTGCTGGTACCCGTCGCGCGGGTGGGCGTCGGTCCGGTCGCCGGCTACCTGCTCATCGGCTACCTCGCCAACAACGTGCTGCCGGCGCGGGTCGGCGAGCTCGTGCGGTGCCACTACCTGGGCGACCGTGAGGGCGTCAGCCGAACGACCGCGCTCGGGACCGTCGTCGTGGAGCGCATTGTCGACATCGCGGTCGTCGTCGCCATCGCGTCCGTGGCGATCCTCGTCCTGAGCGTCCGCGGGGTGGTCGCCAGTGCGGTGCTCGTCGGGTTCGCGCTCGTCACGCTGATGGTCGTGGCGCTGGGCGTCGGGATCGTCGCCCACCGCATCCCGGGCGCCGAGCGCATCCGAGCCGCCGCCGAGCGCTGGCCGCGCGTCGGCGAGATCGCCGCGAAGCTGCGCCACGGGTTGGCGGTCGCGGGCCGGCCGCGCGTCCTCTTCGAGGCGCTCGCGCTGAGCGTCGCCGCGTGGGTGGCGACCCTGCTCGCCTTCGCGGCCGCCGGCCAGGCCGTCGGCGTGGAGCTGTCGATCGGGCAGGCGTCGCTGCTGGCGTCGGGCGTCGCGCTCGCGGCGGCCATCCTGGCCGGTCCGGCCTCGCTCGGGACCTTCGAGGCGGCGGCGGTCGGGATCGGGCTGGCGGTCGGCACCGCGGCCGAGCCGGCGCTGGCGATCGGGATCATGGTCCACGCGTTGATCCTCGTCATCACCTCGACCGGTGGCTTCGTCGCGCTGGCTCGCCTGGGCCTCGTGGCGCCCTCGGCCGAGCCCTCGCGAGGCCGGATCGTCGACTGACGGGCGCGCCGCGAGTCCCGGGCCCGCGGGGCGTCGCGGGCCGGGCCCGCAGCGGAGCGACCGGGAAACAGGAGAGCCCGCCGTCGCCGGCGGGCTCTCGAGGTGCGTGGAGCCGTGCCGCTCAGGGCGCCGGCTTCGCCAGGTCGCTGAGCTTCGACAGGCCGTACTGGTCGGCGGTCTCGCGGGTCACGACGAACCCGTTCTGATCGGTCGCCTCGGCCGGCTCGAGCGCCGTGAGGTCACTCTCCGCCAGCCGTTCGCGCAGGATGCTGGCGGTGTCGGCGGCGTCCGCGGTCGCCTCGCCCGCGCCCTCGTTGACGAACTCCAGAGCCGTCGCGGCGTACTCGGCGAGGACGTCGATCTCGCCCTCCTGGAGGGCCGGGAAGACGACCTCCCGGTTGCCCAGCTGGAACTTGCGCTCGACCGTGGCTCCGTTCGCCTCGAGCATCTGGGCGAAGATCTCGCCGAGGATCTCCTGCTCGTAGAAGTTGGTCGAGCCGACGGTGATCTCGCCCTCGATCCCGGCGCTCGCCGCGTCGAAGTTCTGGGCCTCGATCCACTCCGTCGCCACCTCGGCGACGTCGCGGGCGTCGACCGTGACCGCGGTGTTGAGCTTCGTCAGCTCGTCCTGGGTGAGCCGCTCCATGACGGCGTTGAGCACGTCCGCCACGCCGGGGTTGGCGTCGAGGATCTCCTGGCGCACGACGGGGATGATGTTGTCCGCCAGCTGGAGTCCCTTGTCGTCCTCGAGGAGGACGAAGTCGTTGGTCTCGATGGCCGGGTCGGACGTGAACAGCAGCCCGACCTGGGCGTCGCCGCCCTTCAGGGCCTCGACCGTGATCGGGCCGCCCGCGTCGGTCGGCCGGAACTCCTTGAACTGGAGCCCGTAGGTGTCCTGGAGCCCGAGCAGGCAGAACGGCCGCTCCGGGCATTCCGGGGGTCCGGCCAGGACCAGCGTGCTCGCGATTGTGGGGCCGCCGGCCGTGCCGGAGCCGCTGGGCTCCGCGCCCGCGGAGCCAGATGGTTCGGAGCTCGGCGGGGTGCTGGGTGAGGTGCTCGCGCCCGTCGTCGGACCGGACGTGCTGCCCCCTCCCGACGTGCAGGCGCTGAGGGCCAGCGCCAGCGACGTCGCCCCGAGGGCAACGGTGCGGAACAGCCGCATGGGTTCTCCTCCCGTGCTGTGACTCGCCAGACCGGCGCCGGGGTACCGCACGCCGTGACGGGCGGCGACTGTACCAATGGTTGACGCCCGTCCATGTCAGGATACGGGCGAGGTCGGCGAATGGATCGCCGTCGTTCAGCGCAGCCCAGACTGCAGCGGCGGCGGCGCGAGGTCGGCGGTGCTCGGGCGTCGCTGGTCGCCCGGCAGGAGTGTCCGGCGCTCGGCAAACGTGAAGGCGCGCTCGACGACGAGCGCGAGCAGCGCGACGAGGATCGCGCCGGCGATCAGGCGGTCCTCCCGACGGAGCCCGAAGCCGTCGGCGATGTAGCGGCCCAGCCCGCCACCCGCCACGAGCGCCGCGAGGGTCGCCGTCGCGACGACGGCCACCGCGGCGAGCCGGAGACCCGCCACCACGACGGGCGCGGCGGCCGGCAGTTCCACGCGGAGCAGGAGCTGGAGCTCCGTCATGCCCATCCCGCGTCCGGCCTCGACCAGGTCGCGGTCGACGCCCCGCAGGCCGGTGTAGGCGTTGACGAGGATCGGCGGGATGGCGAGCAGGACCAGGGCCGGGAACGCCGCGGCGTCGCCCAGCCCGAAGAACGGCAGGAAGACGAGCAGCAGCGCGTACGACGGGACGGCGCGGCCGAGGTTGGCGACGGCCACTGCGAGCAGGCCGCCACGGCCGCTGTGGCCGATCGCCAGGCCGGCCGGCAGCGCGATGAGCGTGGCGACGAGCATCGACGCGCCGGACAGCCGGAGGTGCTCGAGGAGACGGTTCGGGACGCCGTTCGTGCCGGTCCAGTTGGCCGGGTCCGTGAACCACGCGACGACCTCGCCGATGAGCTCCATGGTCAGCCGCCCCTGGTCCGGGCCCACGGCGTGACGAGCCGCCCGAGACCGGCGAGCAGCAGGTCGACCACGATCGCGAGCACCACGATGAGCACGGCGCCCGTGTAGACCGCCGTGTCGTTGCGGAAGCTGAAGCCGCGGACCATGACGTTTCCGAGGCCGCCCTGCCCGATGACCGTGGCGACCATCACCAGCCCGATCGTGGTGACGGTCGCGATCCGCAGGCCGGCGACGATGAGCGGCAGCGCGAGCGGGAGCTCCACGCTGACGAAGCGACGCGTCCGGCCATACCCCATGCCGTCGGCTGCCTCGCGGACGTCCGCCGGGACCCCGTTGAGCCCGGCGACGATGTTGCGGATCAGGATGAGCAGCGTGTAGCTGACGAGCCCGATCTGGGCGCTCAGGAACGTCAGTCCCGTGAACGGCACGAGAAAGGCGAACAGGGCCAGGCTCGGGATCGTGTAGAGCACGCCCGCGATGCCGGTGATCGGCCCGCCGAGACCCCGCCGCCGATGGATCAGCACGGACAGGAGAAAGCTCAGCGCGAACCCGATCGCAACCGCGACCGCGGTCAGCGCGACGTGGTCGAGCGTCGCTTCCGCGAGCTGCCCGGTGTTCCGCGCGACCCACTCCCAGCGCATCAGGCCTCCACGGGCTCGGGTGGTGCGAGCGTGTCGACCGGGCCATCTGGTCCCTCGCCGGTCGGCGCTGCGTCGTCTTCCTGCGCATCCGGCTCGAGCGGTCCGAACCGGTTCTCACCGGCCGTGTCGCGCATCCGATCCGCGATCATGTCCACGGTCACCAGACCGACGACCGCGCCCGCGCGATCGACCACGATCCCGGCCTGGACGTCCGCGTCGAGGAGCATCGACAGGGCGTCCTTGAGCGTCGTCCGGCGGTTCAGCAGCGGTGACATCGGGACGGCCAGCGCCTCGGTGAGCGTCCCGGTCGCCGGGATGTCGGCGTCGCGGATCCACCCGATCGGGCGGCTGCGGTCGTCGACGAGCAGCAGGTAGGGGAACGGATCCGCGAGCGCGCGCTGCCGGGCGAGCGCGCAGTCCTCGCCTGGGCGGGCCGTGATCAGCGGCTGGAGCGGGAGATCGCGGACCCGGCTCAGCGACAGGCGCTTGAGCCCGCGGTCGGCGCCGACGAACCGGGCCACGAACTCCGAGGCAGGGCTGGCGAGGATCTCCGCCGGCGTCCCGAACTGGGCGAGCGTGCCGCCCACCTGCATGACGGCGACGAGGTCGCCCATCTTGATCGCCTCGTCGATGTCGTGGGTCACGAACAGGATCGTCTTGGCCAGCTCCTCCTGGAGTCGCAGGAACTCGTTCTGGAGGCGCTCGCGGACGATCGGGTCGACCGCGCCGAATGGCTCGTCCATCAGCATGATCGGCGGGTCCGCCGCCAGCGCCCTCGCCACGCCGACCCGCTGGCGCTCGCCGCCGGAGAGCTGGCTCGGGTAGCGATCGCGGTACCGGGCTGGCTCGAGCCCGACCGTCGCGAGGAGCTCCTCTGCGCGCTCGCGCTGGCGCGCCTTCGGCCAGCCGAGCAGGCGCGGGACGGTGGCGACGTTCTGGCCGATCGTCTGGTGCGGGAAGAGGCCGACCTGCTGGATCACGTAGCCGATGCCGCGCCGGAGCTCCGTGACCTCCCGGGTCGACGCGTCCACGCCGTCGATCACGATCTGGCCGGAAGTCGGCTCGATCAGCCGGTTGACCATCTTCAGGCTCGTCGTCTTGCCGCAGCCGGACGGACCGACGAGGACGCAGATCCTGCCCGCCGGGACCTCGATCGACAGGTCGTTGACGGCGGCCGGGTTTCCCTTCGCCCGCTCGTCGTAGCGCTTCGTCACGTGGCGGAACTCGACCGTCGCGGCGCGCGACGGAGCGTTGGACATGCTCGTCGAGCCTCCCTCGCGGTGGTCGTCCCGCCGCGAACCCTACCGCACCGTGGCGGCCGGGGCGCGGGGTGCGGCAGGACTCCGCGCCACCGGCGCAATCGAGGCGGGCACGGGCGTGACCGGCGCGAACTCGCAGGCTGCAACGAGGACCCAGACCGGCGCAGTCGCGAGCGCTCCCAGCCGGCGCATGTCAGGCGTTGTCGAGCTCGCGCGAGATAGCCCGGAGGATGAACCGCGCCGCCTCGGCGCTCTTGCCGCCGAGCTTCTGGACCCTCCTCCTGCTCGAGCGCGACCATCAGGTCCGAGAGCATGGCATCGAGCCGAGGCGTACGACGCAGGTCGCCGGCCGCGAAGGCGACGTCCAGCCGGGCGACCGCCGCCCGCGCATTCTCGACGGCGTGACCGCGCGCCTCGATCAGGTCCCGGAAGTCGGCCCGCGCCTGGTCCCCGCCCGGGCCGCGCATCGTCACGGCGCGGCCGCCTCCTGCGGCGTCCGCTCGACCGTGCCACGGACGCCCGGCTCGGCGTGCTCAGCGCGACCCGCGGCCGCGGAGCGAGGCTGCCACTCCGAGTCGAGGATGCTCATCGTGACCTCGTCCCACCAGCGGCCGTCGCGCCAGATGGCCTCCCGCGCCCGGCCCTCGACCACGAATCCGCACGAGCGGTACGACCGGATCGCCCGTTCGTTGAACTCGAAGACGGCGAGCGCGATCCGGTGGAGCCCCAGCGTCCCGAACGCATGCCGGAGCATCAACTGCGTCGCCTCGGTGCCGTAGCCCTTGCCCCAGGCATCCTTCTCGCCGATGGTGATGTGGTACATCGCCGAGCCGTTCTCGCCGTCGAGCTGGCTGAACGCCGTCGTCCCGATCAGCCGGTCGTTGCGCCGTTCGTGGATCGCGAGCGCGAGCGAGTCGCGGCCCACGACGCGAGCGGCGAAGAAGCGCTCGATCTCGTCGCGCCGCATCGGCCCGTCCTGGTAGCGGGTCAGCCGGGCGACCTCCGGGTCGGCGTACCAGCGCTCGAACGCCCGGAGATTGCCGGGCACGTGCCTCCGCAGGACGACGCGATCGCCCTCGAGTCGTTCGGGGAACCAGCCCGGCTGAGCCATGGGGGGTGACGGTATACCATCGCCCGCATGCGCCGCTGGAGCGAGCTGGCGGAGCGCGTCGCCGGGACGACCCGGACCTCCGAGAAGACCGCGCTCCTCGCCGATTACCTGCGCAGCCTCGCCCCGGAGCAGCTTCCGATCGCGTGCGTCTTCCTGACCGGCCGGCCGTTCCCGGAGGCGGACCAGCGAGCGACCGGGCTGGGCTGGGCGGCGATCGTGACGGCCGTGACGGCTCTGGTCGACGTCCCGCGCAGCGATCTCGGCGAGGCCTACGACCGGACGTCGGACCTCGGACGCGCCGTGGCCGACGTGCTGGGCCGCGCCGGTCATGCCCCGGACCCGGCCGCGTCCCCTTCGCTGTCGGAGGTGGTCGCCGCCTACGCGGCGATCGAGCAGGCGTCCGGTCCGGCGAAGAAGGCCGCCATCCTCGGGGCGCTGCTCGGCCGGTGCGACCCGTTGACCGCGAAGTACGTCGTCAAGGTGCTGGGCGGTGAGCTGCGCATCGGCTTGCGGGAGGGGCTCGTCGAGGCCGCCATCGCACGGGCATTCGACCGGCCGCTCGAGGAGGTCAAGTGGGCCGGCATGCTGACCGGTGACGTCGGCCGGCTGGCCGAGCTGGCGCGCGACGGCGTTCTCGGCGACGCGGCGCTCGCGCTGTTCCACCCGATCAAGTTCATGCTCGCCTCGCCCGCCGAGGACGCCGCAGAGATCGTCCGGCGCCTCGGCGTCCCGGTCTGGGTCGAGGACAAGTACGACGGCATCCGGGCCCAGCTCCACAAGCTCGGCACGGACGTCCGGCTCTACTCGCGCGACCTGCACGACGTGAGTGGGCAGTTTCCGGAGGTCGTCGAGGCGTCACGGGACCTGGCCTGGGACGGGATCCTCGACGGTGAGGTCCTCGCCTACCGCGACGGCGTGGTGATGCCGTTCCTCGCCCTGCAGGCGCGCCTCGGCCGCAAGAACCCCTCGGCCGCCATCCGCGCCGACGTGCCGGTCATCTACGTCGCCTTCGACGTGCTCGGCCACGGACCCGGCGGCGGCGCGCCGGTCGAGCCGCTGCTCCGCGAGCCCCTGGAGGTCCGCCGCCGCCGGCTCGAGGGCGCCCGACTGCCGCTGGCGGACGACGGCGGGGCCTTCGCGCTGTCCCACCTCGTGAGCGTCGAATCGGCGGAGGCGCTGGACGACGCGTTCACCTTTGCCCGCGCGCGGCGGAACGAGGGCCTGATGGTCAAGGACCCGCGGAGCGGCTACTCGCCCGGCCGGCGCGGTCTCGGTTGGCTCAAGATGAAGAAGGCGCTGGCGACGATTGACTGCGTGGTCGTGGGCGTCGAGGTGGGCCACGGCAAGCGGCACGGCGTCCTCAGCGACTACACGTTCGCGGTTCGCGACGACGACCGCGGCCGCCTCGTGACGATCGGCAAGGCGTACAGCGGCCTGACCGACGCGGAGATCGCCGAGATGACGCGCTGGTTCGAGGCGCACACCATCCAGCGCTTCGGGCGCTACCGGCAGGTGGAGCCGTCGATCGTCGTCGAGGTCGCCTTCGACGTGATCGTCCGGTCCACCCGGCACCAGTCCGGCTACTCGCTGCGCTTCCCGCGGATCGCGCGTCTGCGTCCCGACAAGACACCGGCCGAGATCGACACGCTGGACACGGTTCGTGCCCTGTACGAGGGCCTCCAGTCGGGCGCGGAGCTGCTGGTGACCGCGGGCGCCCGGGCATAGCCCGGCTCGCGTCGCGGCTCTCCCGTCGCATTCCCCTCGCTAGACTGCCGGCATGTTCGACGGCGTTCAGGGGACCGGCGGCGACGAGCAGACTGTCTCGCTGACGCTGTACACCGACTCGTACGTGATCCGCGGCACGATGCGCACGCGGCAGCACCGGGTCGCGGACGCCCTCAACGAGCCCGAGCACGACTTCGTCGTCCTGACCGACACCGTCCTCGACGAGTACGGGAGCCGGGCGCCGGCGGTCCGCGCCGCGTACGCCCAGGTCAATCTCGGTGCCGTCCTCTTCGCCGCCGGCGAAGCGCGCGGCGAGGCGGTCCCGGAGCAGGGGACGCCGAAGGTCTCCGAGCCCGCGATGATCTCGATCCCGCCGTTCCGGATCGCAGGGCGAATCCACCTGTTGCGCGAGCGGCACCTGCGCGACCCGATCGGTGGGCTCATCGGCCGGTTCGTGCCGGTCACGGACGCCGCGTTCTGGTCGGAGGCCGCCGGCGTGGCGCGCCAGACCGCCTCGATGGTTGCGTTCAACCGCGCCCGCGCCCAGATCGTCGTGCCGCACGGGGAAGCGGACCGATCGGCCGGGCTCGGCCGGTCCGGGGAGGCGGACACCGGAGGCGGCGCCCCCGATGCCATTGGCGACGTCCCGACAGAAGCGGCCTCGACCTCGACCGTGCTGGGCGTCCAGGACCCGTGGCCTGGCGGCACCCAACCGAGCGAGACGCCGGACCGCCCCGCCGCCGATCCCTCGCGAGACACCGCGGCCGGCGGTGCCGGCGGTGCCGCGGGAGCGCCCCGGGACGCCGGCTCGGGCCCCGGCAATCCCTGGGGCGGGGCGGGCGGCGACCCGTGGGGCACGCGCCGTACCCGTCGCGACGACGAGCTGATCGGCTGACATCCCGCCGGCGGTCGGGCCGGCTCGGGCGTCAGGAGCGCCCGACCGGGAGGTCCAGCCGATCGCCCCAATCGGTCCAGCCGCCGTCGTACACGGCCACGTCCTCGTGGCCGAGGAGCGCGAGCACGAACGCCAGCTTCGCGGCTGCGACGCCGCCGCCGTCGTAGCAGACCATCCGACGGCCGCGGGTCACGCCGGCGCGATGGAGCAGGTCGCGCACCTCGCTTCCGCGCCGGAACCGCTGGCTGCCGGGCTGCGACAGGGCGGCGGCGGGCACGTTGACCGCGCCGGGGATGTGCCCCAGCCGGCGGCTGTTGCCTTCGAGCCCGCGGAACTCCGCCGGCGCGCGCGCATCGAGGAGCATCGCGTCCGGCGAACCGAGGAGCACCCGGATGTCCGCGGTCGTCAGCCGCATCCGGAGCTGGGCGCGCGGCGAGAAGGTGGCGCGGGGAGGCGGGACGTCCGCATTCGAGAGCGGCCGGTCCTCCTCCAGCCAAGCCGGGAAGCCGCCGTCGAGGATGCGGGCCGACTCGAACCCGTAGGCCCGCAGGCTCCACCAGACGCGTGCGGCGTAGAGACTGAGCGTGTCGTCGTAGATGACGAGGGTCGTGCCGTCGCCGACCCCCGCCCGTCCGAGCGTGGCGGCCACCTGCTCCGGACCGGCCAGGAGGAACGCCTGGCCCGCGTCCTCGCGGGACACCAGCTCCGTCACCCAGTCGATGTGCGCGGCACCCGGCACGTGCCCGAGAGTGAACACCTGGCGCGCCGTCCCGTCGGGCCGCCAGCGGACGTCGAGGACGCGGAGCTCCGGGCGGCCGAGATGCTCTGCCAGCCACTCCGTGGTCGCGAGGACCTCGGGGCGCGCGTAGCCCGGCGTACGCTGGCGCAGCGCGCCGCGGTTCATCGGCCGGGGCGGGGCTGTCCGGGAGCGTCGGGCATCATCGGTATCATACGGCCGTGGCCGGCCCGTCCATGCCCGATCCTGGGAAGATCGCGGCGGTGCGGGACGCGCTCCCGTCGGTCGGCGCGGGGATCTATCTGAACGCGCCGGTGGCGGGGCCGTTGCCCGCCGAGAGCGCCGCCGCCATCGCCGAGGCCGCGCAGTGGGAGCTCGCCACGGGTCGCGCCCACCGCTACCGCGCCGAGGACGCCGCGGCGCGCGTCGACGAGGCGCGCGCCGCGGTCGCCGCGATCCTCACCACGGACCTCGACGAGGTGATCCTGGCGCACGGCGTGGACGATGCGCTGGTGCGCGCCATCCGAACGGTCCCGTGGCGCCCGGGCGACCGGATCGCGGTTGTCGACGACCGGGCATTGCGCCGTCTCGAGGCGCTCGCGCCGCCGGGCGTCGGACTCGCGTGGCTGCCTGCGACGGACGCCACCGAGGCGCCGGCCATGCTCGGCGCGGCACTGCTCGCACCGGACGTCCGCCTGGTCGTCGTACCGCTCGTCGCCGCGGGCACGGGCGTCCGCCTGCCCGTCGAAGCGATGGCGCACGCGGCGAGCGAGCGTGGCGTCCGGCTGCTCGTGGACGCCAGCCTCGCGGTCGGCGCCGTCCCCGTTGATCGGCTGGCGCTCGGAGCCGACCTCGTCGTCGCACGCTCGGAGTCGTGGCTCCTCGGCCCTGAGGGGCTCGCCGTCGTCGCCGGTCCGGGGCTGACGCCGGTCCACGACGGCTTCCACCTGCCGTCCGTCGTGGGCTTCGCCCGGGGCTGCGGCTGGCTCTCGATGTACGTCGGACTGCCGTGGATCCACGACCGCGGCCGCTCGCTCACGGAACACGCAGCCGACCGGCTGGCGGCCATCCCCGGGGTGCGGGTGCTGACGCCGGCCTCGCGCGCGACGACCCTCGCCTTCGCGATCGGCGGCTGGAGCGCCGACCAGGCGCTCGAGGAGCTGGGTGGCCGGATCTTCCTCCTCGCCGACGCCGCCGCGGCCGACGTCCTCCGCATCGGGATCGGCTTCTGGAACACGATCGACGAGCTCGACCGGCTGGCGGACGCCGTGGCCCTGCTCGCCGCCCACACGCCGGCGACGCTGCCGCGCCGGCCGCGGCTCGCGATGCTCGGCGAGGTGCCGTGACGGCGCAGCGGCCGAGACCCCGCCGGCGAGGGCCCGTGGAGGTGCGCTGGCGGCAGTTCCGGAACGCCCCGCGGCCGGTCGTCCGGGCGGTGGCGTCGAGCCTCGTCGTCGCGGTGGTGCTCGGGCTTGCGTACCTGGCCTACGACGTCGCGCTGAGCCGCGGCGCGATGCTGCCCGGTGGAGACCTCCGCGTGCTCCTCGTGGCGGTCTACGTCGCCGTGGTCCTCGCGAGCGGCAGCGTAGTGACGTGGCTCGTCGTGCCGCAACCGACGGGGTCCGGCCGCCGGACCGTCCGGAGCCCCTGGAGCGCGGCGCTCGGGCTGTTCGCGGCGGTCCCGATCGCGTACCTGGTGATGGTCGTGATGGTCCAGGTGCTCCGGCCGCTGCTCGCGGGCGGGTGAGCCGATTCCCCCGCACGCCTCGTCGGCTACCCGAGACCGCGCGCGTCGAGCGCGCGTCCCCATCCCAGCAGGCGCACGGCGACGAGCACGCCGAACGCGGCCGCCACGAGGACCGCTGCTGCGGCGATCGACCGATCGAGCTGGCCGGCCTGGAACTCGGCGTAGACGACCAGCGGCAGCGTCTGGGTCCGCCCCTCGACGTTGCCGGCGAACATGATCGTCGCGCCGAACTCCCCGAGCGCGCGCGCCCAGCTCATCACGAGGCCGGCCGCGAGCGCGGGCGCGGCGAGGGGGATCGTCAGCCAGCGGACGACCTGGAGCTCGGATGCGCCGTCGGTCCGGCCGGCGTCCTCGAGGTCCCGATCCACCGCGGCCAGCCCCGCTCGCGCCGACCGGACGAAGAATGGCGCGGCAACGAAGGTCTGGGCGATCACGACAGCCCCGGTCGTGAACGGGACGGTCAGCCCGAGCGCATCGATCGGCTCGCCGAGCAGCCCGCGGCGCCCGAACACGAGCAGCAGCGCGAGCCCCGCGACTGACGGGGGAAGAACGATCGGCAGATCGACCAGCGTCTCGATCACGGCCGCTCCGCGCAGCCGCCCACGGGCGAGCGCCCACGCCAGGGGAAAGCCGATCGCGACGGTGAGCGCCAGGCTGACCGCGGTGGTGGCCAGGCTCAGCACGAGCGCATCGAGCACGACGCGTGCCGTGACGGCCTCCGCGAGCGCGCCACCCGCCAGCGCCCGGGCGACGAGCGTCGCCACCGGCAACCCGAGGAAGAGCCCGGGCAGCACGAGGAGCGGCACGAGGCGGCCCGGCGGACGGCCGCCGTCGGCAGGTGCTCGATCCGGCCGCCGCGCGGCGGCGCCGATCACGGCGCGGCCAGGAAGCCGTGCTCGTGGAGGATCGCCTGGCCCTCGGGCCCGGCGATCCAGTCGAGGAACGAGCGCGCAAGCGCCGGTGTGTCGGTGGCCTTGACGACGACGCCGCTGTAGACGGCCACCACGTTCGCCTCGCGGGGGAGCTCGACCACGTCGATTCCCTGCCCGGCCCGAGCGTCGGTGACGTAGACGATGCCGGCGTCCCCCTCGCCGAGCTGGATCTTGGCGAGGACGGCCCGGACGTTGTCCTCCCGGGAGACGACATTGGCCTGGTACGCGGACGCGAAGTCCGCCGGGTAGCCCTCGATGCCCGCGAGCCGCTCGATGACCTGGTTGGTGTACCGCGTGACCGGCACCTCCTCGCCGGCCGCGATGATCCGGACGCCCGGGCGTGCGAGGTCGCGCGGGCTCTCGAGCCCGGCCGGATCGTCCTTCGGGATGGCGACGATCAGCTCGTTGGCGGCGAAGGCAACCGGATCGCCGTCGGCCAGCCCGGCGTCGGCCAGGACATCGGGGTTCGTCGTGTCGGCGGACAGGAAGACGTCGGCCGGCGCACCGTGCTCGATCTGGGCGCGAAGGGCGGCGGACGAGTCGGTGGCAATCCTGAGCGTCGTGCCCGAGGTCGCCTGCCAGGCGGCCGCCAGGCGCTCGAGCGGTCCCTGGAGCGAGGCCGCAGCGAGAACCGTGAGCTCGGTGGGCGGCTTGGCCGCCGCGGTTGCTCCCGGGACGGAGCACCCGGCGACGGCGGCGACCGCGACGGCGAGGGCCGGAAGCCGGGGGCCGCGACGCGTCATCCCTGCCGCGGTGCGGCGACCTCGACCATCACGTGCGTTGCCTTGACCACGCACACTGCCTCGTCGCCGACGCGGAGGCCGAGCTCGTCCGCCGCCTCCGCGGTCATCAGGCTGACCAGGCGGTGGGGGCCGGCGAGCACCTCCACGACGGCGGCAACCCGATCCTTCTCGATCCGCGTCACGATGCCCGCGAACCGGTTCCGCGCCGACTGCGCGACGATTGGGCGATCCGCAGCCGCCCGACGCCGCTCGTCGACCAGGCGCGCGACCTCGGCGATCGGGAGGAGCCGCTGGCCGCCCGCGCTCCGAGTCGTCCGCAGCCGGCCCGTCTCCGCCCAGCGACGCAGCGTGTCAACCGACACACCGAGCATCTTCGCCGCCCGCCCGATCCGGATCTGCGCCTCCGCGTTCATGCCCCGAATGATCGCGATCTGGAGCGGAGTTGTCTAGGCAACGCGATGACCGATGCAGTCTTCCGTCCGGGGTGTACGATCGCCGGGACGGGGGAGTAGCTCAGCGGTTAGAGCGGTCGGCTTATATCCGACTGGTCCCTGGTTCGAATCCAGGCTCCCCTACCACCGGTGCCGGACGGGCACCGTGTCAGGGCGCTGCAACTCCGGCCGACGGGACGCAGCGCGCGCGTCACGAGGATCGGGGGACGCTTCGGTCATGCCGGAGGGTGCCGCCAACCAGCCCACCGATGCCGACGTCCTCGGCCACCCCGCGCTCGAGCTGGGGCCGGGCGCCGATCTCGACCTCGCACGCCGGGCTGCCGCAAGTTGTCGCGCCTGCGACCTGTGGGCGAACGCGACGCAGACGGTCTTCGGCGAGGGCCACGAGCGGACGCCGCTGATGCTCCTGGGTGAACAGCCGGGAGACAAGGAGGATCTCGCCGGGCACCCCTTCGTGGGGCCCGCGGGCCAGCTCCTCGACGAGGCGCTCGTCGAGGCGGGCATCGACCGCGAGCAGGTCTTCGTGACCAACGTGGTCAAGCACTTCAAGTGGCGGCCGCAGGGCAAGCGTCGGCTCCACGAGCGCCCGAACCCGGCCGAGATGCGCGCCTGCCGCCCGTGGCTTGACCTGGAGCTCGAGCTCGTGAGGCCGGACATCCTCGTCATGCTCGGGGCGACCGCCGCGCAGGCGCTCCTCGGGCGCGACTTCCGGGTCACCGAGCGGCGAGGGGAGCTGATCCCGCCGCTTGCTCCCGGCAGTCCTCGCCTGATCGCGACCTTCCACCCCTCTGCGATCCTGCGCGCCAGGACGCCGGAGGATCGCTCGATGCAGATGCGCGCCCTCGTCAGCGACCTCGCGACGGCACGGCGGGCGCTCGCAGCCTGAGAGCCCGGGAACCGAGCTAGTCCCGCGCGGCCTCCTTGCGGACGACCACGATGTGCTGGTGCGCGATGTTCGGCACGAACGCCTTCGGGTAGCCGTACGGGCGGAGACGGGTCCCGGCCTGGTACCAGATGAGATCGCCCTTGACGACGAAACCCGCCGCCGTCGCCCGGCCCGCGAGATCCGCGCCCGTGAACAGGTACCGGCCGTCCTGGTAGGCGTCACGGACGATCAGCGCGGCGTAGCGACCGTCGCGGAGCACGCGGTGGAGCTGCCGGAAGACCAGCTCCATGCGGTCGAGGAACGCGTCGTAGGAGGGCGCGTTGGCAAGGTCGGCCGGGTGGTCGGTCACCATGGCGTAGTCCGTCCGGCGATTGGCGTGGCGCTCGGCGAGCGGTCCGCCGGCCATCGTCAACGGCAGCTGGACGTTGTACGGCGGGTCCGTGGCCACGAAGTCCACGGACGCCCCCGGCAGCGTGGGGAGGAGCGTCAGGGCGTCACCGACCCGCAGGTCGAGCCCCGCAACGTCCAGCGACCGCGGGCCTCCCGGGTCGTTCGCGCCGAGGTCGACGAGCACGGGACCGAGCCCGTCACGCTCCGCCAGTGCCTGGCGCAGGACGTCCTCGTAGACCCGCGCCCACGCCGGCGACAGCTCGATCCCGAGCGCCCGGCGCGGGCCGCGGGCGATCGCGGCGCCGAGAAGCGTGCCGCCGACGCCGGCGAAGGGGTCGAGCACGAGCTCGCCGGTCCTGGTGAAGAACTCGATCAGGCGGGCCATCAGCCGGGGTGGCTTGTTGGCCCCGTGGCGCTTGCGCAGCGCGTGCCCCAGCTCTGACGGGTAGGCGGTCGACCAGACCGACTTCGTGAAGTAGAGCCATTCCTCACCCGGCAGCTCGTTGAGCTCGTTGGCCGGATGTGGCGCGCGGCGGTCGACGGCCATCGTGGCCAGCCTAGCTGACCGGGCGGCTCGCGGCCGCGCCCCGGCGACGGTCAGGGGCGGGCTTCGGCTGCCGGTGTCGCCCCGTCGTGCCCGGCGCCGGGCTCGTGCCCGTGGTCTGGCCCGGGCGTGTGGCCCTGACCCAGCGCCAGCGTGACCGCGAGCGTCGTCGCCAGGAAGACGACGCCGATCGCCGGAACGACCGCGATGACGGCGAACGACGCCGGGTCCCGGACGAACCGGCGCCCGATCGGGGTTCCCAGCCGCGCGCCGGACGCGCGGAGCACGAGCAGCGCGACCAGGAGCACCTGGAAGAGGCTCGCAGCTGCATCGGGCACGCCCACGGGCTCCGGGACGCCGGCCAGCGCGCCGACGGGGAGGCCCTCGACCCTCGACCAGGCCCACGCCGCGACGATGGCCGCGTTGCCCGCGATGCCGACGAACGCCACCCGTGCCGAGGCGTTGACCGCGTACGCCAGTGCCCAGGCCGCCTGGAACACCGCGGCCGCGACGAAGCCCCAGCCCACCAGACCCAGCTCGGCGAGGTGGGCTGGTGCCGCTGCCAGATGGATCGTTGCGGCGGCGAGGCTCAGGGCTGCCGCGCGCATGGTCGCGGCCCGGGCCACGACCCGCGCCATGCTCATCGGCGGCAGGCCGTCGACCGGCATGGCGGCCCCCGCGTCAGCCGCTGCCCGGCGCGCGCGCCATCCGCGGGCGAGAACGACGCCACCGCCGCCCAGCAGGACGGCGGCGGCGGACAGGTGGATCAGCGCGTGCCAGAGGTCGTGCGTCATGGCCGAGCCGATGCCGAGCGAGCGTCCGTCAGGACGCGTAGGCGCTCGAGCGACCGCGCGCCATGTAGCCCACGGCGAGGCTGACCACCGTTAGCGTGACGTGGATCAGGTGCAGGACGATGTTCGCCGAGACCTGGAAGAGACCGAACAGGTTCGGGCTCACGACGACGGCGATGAAGATCACGAGGTACAGCACGCCAAAGCCGATCGTGCCGTTGACGCGGTTCTCGCCGCGCAGGCCGAAGGCGATGAAGAGCGCGAGCGCGCCGGTCGCCAGGTGAACGATGTTGTGGACCGCGTCCGTCGGGATGAGCGAATCTGCCCGGCCGACGAGGGGATTCGGAATGAACCCGAGCAGCCCGACGGCGACGAGCACGATGCCCGCCAGCGCCATCCAGGTCTTGGCCATATCACCATCGCGCATGGAACTCCATCCTCCTGTTTCCCGGCACCGCCCCTGCCGTGCCGCCTGGTGCGGGTCGGGGATTGGGCTCCCGGCTTGACCCGCAAGCTCGCTGCGAATGGTTCGCAGCGGTTCCCGGTTCGGATGGCTCCGGCGATAGGGCAGCTCCTGGTGGACGATCCTGGTTCCGGTATACACCGTTTGGTCAACCGCGCGCACGACTCCGACGCCGCACGCGGCGCGGCACAGCGTATCGCGGCCGCATTTCCACCGGGATTAGCCGGCCTAGAATGCGACATGCCCGCGAAGTTCACGAGCTCGAGGTTCGTCGGGCGGGACGGGTCGTTCGCCCTCCTGGCCTCCGCACTCGACCGCGCGGCCGCCGGTCGAGCGAGCACGGTGCTCGTCTCGGGCAGTGCGGGCGTCGGCGTGAGCCGCTTCCTCGACGAAGCCGCGCTGCGCGTGGCCGTGCTCGCCGCGCCGTTCTCGCTCCTGCGTGGTCGCGCTCGCCCGGACGGGACGGACGGCGCATACGCGCCGGTGATCCGCGCGCTCCGGCCGGTGCTCCTCGACCTTCCCGACGCGGAGCTCGGCGACGCGCTCCTGACCGGCGCGGAGGACGTTGTCCGTCTCCTGCCAGAACTGGGACCAAGGGTCCGTGAGCTCGGCATCCTGCCGGCGCGCCCGACCGTCGTCTCCCCGGAGCGCCGACAGGCACGCGTGTTCGAGAGCGTGCTGGGCGTGCTCGGCCGCCTCGGCGAGTCTCGTCCGATCGTCCTCGTCCTCGAGGATCTCCACCGCGCCGACGCGGCGACGCGGGACCTCGTCACGTTCCTCGCCCGGATCGCCAGGCACCAGCCGCTGTGTCTCGTCGCCACATGGCAGCCGGACGAGCTGACGCGCAGCCACCCGTTGACCGCGAGCCTGGCCCGGATCGGTGAGAGTGCACGGCCCGCCGAGCGGGTCGAGATCCGGCCGCTGGAGCGCCATGAGCTGGCCGAGCTCGTCGAGGGGATCGAGGGCGAACGTCCCTCGGCCAGCGTGCTCGTTCTCGTGGCCGAGCGGTCCGGCGGCAGTCCGCTCATCGCGGAGGAGCTGGTCGCCGCCCGCCGCGAGCTCTCGAGCAGCTCGCTGACCGGCACCCTCGACGACCTCGTAGTCGCCCGCCTCGCGCTGCGGACTGCGGAATGCCGGCGCGCCCTGCGGCTGCTCGCGCCGGCCGGCCGGCCGCTGACGCCGACCCGGTTGGCGGCGGTCGCGGAGGCGTTCGAGGCGCTCGACGATGAGGGGCGGCGACTCCCGCCCCGTTCCACGACCGCGCCGCGAAGCGGCGGCGCCGACCTCGACGCGGACCTGACGGCCGGGGTCGCGGAGGCCGTCGAGCACGGCGTCCTCGTCGCGCTCGACGGGACGCTCGATTTCCGCCACGAGCTGATCGCGCGGGCCGTGGACGGTGACCTCCTGCCGCTCCAGCGGCCGCGCCATCACGCCGCTCTTGCCACGGCCCTCAGCGGCTCGCCCGTCGCGGCCGGGCGGCACTGGCTTGCCGCGCACGAGCCGGCCCGGGCGCGCGAGGCCGCTCTGGAGGCGGCGCACCGGGCGGCCGGCGTCCACGCGCCGGCGGACGAGCTCCGCCATCTCGAGACGGTGCTGGGGCTGTCGAGGGCCCGTGGTGTCCGGTACGCCGGGAGGCAGCGCCGGGCGACGGACGCGGTAGCCGACGGAGGGCAACCGGTCGAGGCGCGCGCGGTCGCCCCCGCCTCGGCGAGCGAGCGAGCCCTGCCGATTCTCCAGGCCGCGGCGGCGGAGGCGGCGTTCGCGGCCGGCCGTCCCGGGCGGGCGGGCGCGTTCGTCGAGTCGGCGATCGCCCGTCTGGACGCCGGGCGCGATCGGGTCCGGCTGGCGCTCCTGCACGAGCGCCTCGGCCGCTACCGTCGCGACGCCGGTGACCACGACGGCGCGCTGGTTGCACACCGCAGGGCTGTCGAGCTGGCGCCTCGCACACCCACCCGCGAGCGGGCGCTCGTGCTCGCATCGCTCGCCCAGATCCGGATGCTGGACGGGACCTTCTCGGAGGCGCAGCAGTATGCCCGTGAGGCCATCGAGGTCGCCCGGGAGGTCGGCGCCGCGGCACGCTCGCACGAGCTCCACGCGATCACGACCCTCGCCGTGAGCCAGGGCTGGGGCGACGAACCCGAGGCCGGCCTGGCTTCACTGCGCGCCGCGCTCCCGCTGGCCGAGGCGCGGGGCGAGGTCGACGAGCTCTTCCGCGTGTACGCCAACCTGACCACGGTGCTCGATCTGCTCGGGCGCCGGAGGGAGGCGGTCGAGGTCGCCTACGACGGCATCGAGGCCGCCAGGCGCGCCGGGCTCGAGGCCGTGTACGGCAACTTCCTGCGCGGGAACGCGGCCGAGTCGCTGTTCATGCTTGGGCGCTGGTCGGAGTCGAGCGCTCTCGGCGAACGCGCTCGAGTGGAGCTCGGCCGGGGTCGCGTTCGTCAACTCGATCGTGAACCTGGCGATCGTCGAGGTCGAGACCCGCGCAGGCGAGACGGCGGGACGACTCCTCGGGCAGCTGCTGCTCGAGCTCGAGACGGTCCGCGACGCGCAGCACGGCGTGCCCGTCTATCGAGCGGCCGCGTCGTTCGCACTCTGGAGCAGCGACCACGTCGACGCCCGACGAGCGGCGGAGCGCGGCTGGTCCTTCGTGACCGGCTCGGAGGACTGGGTCCTGGCGGCGAAGATGGCGGTCACGGTGGCGGAGGTCGAGGCCGCATCCGGCGCCGACGCCGCGGAGCGCCGCGACCTGGCGGGCGTGGCGGACTCGCGGGAGCGGGCGGCCGCGATCCTCGCCGAGGCGGAGCGCACGGTCGAGGAGTCAGGCGTCCCCGAGACGATCGGATCGAGGCGCGAGGCGGAAGCCTACCTCTCGACGGCCCGAGCGCACGCCGCCCGGCTCGACGGCCGGGACGATCCGTCGACGTGGGAGGCGGTGGCCGGCTCGTGGCGCACGCTCGGTAATCCGTACGAGGTCGCCCGGGCTCGCTGGCGGCAGGCCGCCGCCGAGCTGGCCGCGGGCGGCGGTCGCGCCGGGCGATCGGACGCCCGGGGGCCGCTCGTCGAGGCCGCGCACATCGGTCTCGATCTCGACGCGCGGCCGCTGCTCCGCGAGGTCAGCGACCTGTCTCGCCGGGCGCTGATCACCCTCCCGGCCGGCGTCGACGAGGCGCTCGGTGACCCGGCCATCGAGCCGTCGGCAGTGGCAGCCGCGTCAGCCGGCAACCGCAGCGGCGATGGGACAAGAAGCGGCGCGGTCTCGCCGGTCCTGCTGGCCTTGCCGGCGCCCGCACCGGGACGAAGCGGACGACGTTCGGACTGTCCGCGCGCGAGCGCGAGGTGCTGTCGTTGATCGCCGAGGGCCGCACGAACCGCGAGATCGGCGAGCGGCTGTTCATCAGCCAGAAGACCGTCGGCGTGCACGTCGGCAGGATCCTGGACAAGTTGAACGTGTCGGGTCGCGTCGAGGCAGCGGCGGTCGCGATCCGCCTCGATCTGGCCGGCGGCACGTCACCGGGAAGCCGCCAGAGCCGGGCCGGGGTTCGGGTCTCACGTGCGCCGAGTCGCGATCGACGACGCCGGGATCCAGCGCAAGACTGAGCATCGCAAGACTGAGCGGTGCCGGCGCCTGCGCGCGGGAGCGGCCCTGCCCACGCGGAGGAACGATCGGCGCTACATTCCGAGCGCCGAGCACGTCCCGGCCGGGCGCCAGCCCGCCCTCTTCCTGAGGTCTCACCACAGATGCGTCCCTCTCCGTCCCATGTCCCTCGCCGCCGCCCTCGGCGCGACCCTGCTCGCCGCCGCCTGCAGCGCCGGTCAGGCCCCGGGCTGGACGTACCAGCCGGCCCCACCCGCCACCCCGGCACCGGCGACGAGCGCAGACGCGAGCGCCGGAGCGAGCGGGGAGCCGTCGCCCGGAACGCCGCCCTCGGCGGCCCCGAGCCCGAGCGGCAGCCCTGCGGCAAGCGGCAGCCCTGCGACCAGCGGCAGCCCCGCGGCCAGCGGCAGCCCGGCGGCGAGCGGGGGCGCTGGCGGCAGCCCGGCGGCGAGCGGGGCCGGCACGGCGGTGACCGTGACGGCGCAGAACGTGGTGTTCGTCGAGGAGACGCTCCAGGCGCCGGCCGACACAGCATTCCAGATCCAGTTCGCCAACCAGGACAGTGGCGTACCGCATGACGTCGACATCCGGGACTCGTCCGGCGCCACGATCGACGACAACGAGGTCGTGATTGGCCCCGTCGACGTTGCGTACGACGTGCCCGCGCTGGCCGCGGGGGAGTACCAGTTCATCTGCTCGGTGCACCCGCAGACGATGGTCGGAACGCTCACCGCTCAGTGATCGCGATCCGGCGGAGGGGCTCGCGAGGTACCCGATGAACGTCCAGCTCTGCTACTCGGACGCGTACGCGCGCCACGTCGAGGCGACGGTGGTGGCCCGGGACGAGGCCGGCGGCGCGCCGCTGGTCGTCCTCGACCAGACCGTCTTCTATCCCGGTGGCGGCGGCCAGCCGGCCGATCGGGGCCTCCTCCTTCGTGGGTCGGACGGTCGGACCTGGACCGTGCGCGGCGCCCGGAAGGCCGGCGGCGAGATCGTCCACGAGCTCGTCCCGGACGGCGAGCCGCCGGCGGTCGGAGATCGGCTCGAGGTCGACCTCGACTGGGCGCGCCGCCTCTCGCTGATGCGCACCCACACGGCGCTCCACGCGCTGTGCGGCGTCGTGTGGCGCGACTACGGCGCGCTGGTGACGGGGCGGCAACATGGAGCCCGGCTCCGGTCGGATGGACTTCGAGTTCGAGCGGATGACCGGTGACCTCGTCGGCGAGATCGAGGCGAAGGTCAACGACGAGCTGACGCGTGGACGCGAGGTCCGGGTGAAGGTCCTCCCGCGAGACGAGGCGTTCCAGATCCCGGATCTGATCCGGACGAAGGTCAACCTGCTGCCACCGGGGATCGACCAGGTCCGGACCATCGAGATCGTCGGCCTCGACGTCCAGGCCGACGGCGGCACGCATGTCGCGAACACGAGCGAGGTCGGTCGCATCCGGGTCACGGGATACGAGTCGAAGGGCCGGATCAACAAGCGGATCCGGATCCAGCTGGCCGACCCGGTTGCGGAGGGGAGAGGGTCCAGTCAGGCTCGCGGACGGAGGTAGCCGCGGAAGCTGGGCACCGACGCGAGATCCGGCGGCACGAAGCGCGCCACCGGGTCTATCGGTCCAGTATTGGCCAGCGCCTCCAGCAGATCGACGCCCTCGTCGAGGTCCGGCATCGCGGCTATCTCACCGGCCATCCTGCGGGCGTTTTCGGCGACCAGCTCATTCGAGAGGATCGCAAGCGCCGACCGTCGCACCTCCTCGACCGAAACCTCGTGGGGCATCAGGAAGTCGCCAGCTCCGACGGATCGCACCCGGGCGGCGTGCGTGAACTGGTCGCCGGCCTGCGGGAGGACGAGGAGAGGCACGCCGGCCGCCAGACCGTTGATCATCGATCCCCAGCCACCGTGCGTCACGAACAGAGCGCACGTCGGCAGCAGGTGCTGATGCGCCACTCGTGTCACCGCCAGGACGTTGCTCGGCAGCGCGCCGAGCGCATCGGGCTGCAGCAAGCCGGTTGCGACGACGATGTTGGCGTCGAGCGCCACCAGCCCCTGGACGACCGTGGCGAGGACTTCCGACCGCTCGAATACGGTACCGAGACTCACGTGGATCCGCGGACGGTTCGCGTCGCGGGCATCCGCGGGGAGTTCGGGCGCGTCGTGGAACGACTCGAGTTGGACCGGCCGCAAGGGCCTCGAGCGGTAGTACATCGACTGCGGGAGCACGAGGTGAAGGCTCGGGGGCGTGGTGTCGAGAACGAGCGCCGGACGAGCCATCCGCTCGTCGCGGGTGATCGGAGCCAGGCCGAGCTCCGCCCGGAGTCCCACAAGCGACTCATCGCCCTCGAACACGCCCTTGACCAGGGAGCGGGTGGCGGGATCCTCCGGTAGCGAGGCCGGCAGGAAGACGGGACGCGGAACAGCGACGCCGAGGACGGCATGGGGGATACGGTGCATCTCGGCCAGGACGTCACCTGCCACCGCCTCCGGCTCGGTAACGATCACGTCGGGCCGGGTCTCGCGTATCTCTGGCTCGAGGTCGGCGACCATCGACCGCGGGATGGCGTACTCGAAAAGCCGAGCGAACGCGAGGCCCTTCACCATGGTAGGCAGGTCCGCGAACTCGGGAAACTGCGCCTCCACTGACGACTGGAGCCAGTCGAGGCCGGCCGACACGGGTTTCAGACCCGCAGCTTCGACGACGGGCGCGAAGCTTGCGCTCGAGGCCACCCGGACATCATGGCCC
Organism: Chloroflexota bacterium; assembly: GCA_030447745.1. GTDB lineage: Bacteria > Chloroflexota > Limnocylindria > Limnocylindrales > CSP1-4 > JACDAV01. The sequence goes on from JAUJOH010000006.1 coordinate 124,280, forward strand.
CGAGCGAGTGCCGCCTGTGCGAGCGGAGCGAGCGGCGCGAAGTGCCCATGGCCGGGGATGGTCACAAAGAGTGCGCGCACACCGCCTCCGAACGGCTCCCGAGTCGCACGAGCTTGTCAACCGCCGCGGGACTAGAGCGCCTTGACCGCCGCGACCAGGTTCGCCAGGCCCTCCCTCGCGTCGGCGAAGAGCATCCCGGTCTTCTCGTTCGTGTAGAGCTCGTTGTCGATGCCCGCGTAGCCGCGGCCCATCGAGCGCTTGATGACGATGATGTTCCTGGCGCGGTCGACGTCGAGGATCGGCATCCCGGACACCGGCGAGCCGGGCCGGCGGGCGGCCGGGTTCGTGACGTCGTTGGCGCCGATGACGAGCGCGACGTCGGCGCGCTCGAAGTCGGGGTTGATGTCCTCCATCTCCCGCAGTTGCGGGTAGGGGATGTTGGCCTCGGCGAGCAGGACGTTCATGTGGCCCGGCATGCGGCCGGCGACCGGGTGGATCGCGTACTTCACGTCGACGCCGCGGTCCTCGAGCAACTCGGCCAGCTCGCGGACGGCGTGCTGCGCCTGCGCGACGGCGAGGCCGTAGCCCGGCACGACGATGACGTTCTGCGCATAGGCCAGCTGGATCGCCGCGTCATCGACGCCGAGCTCGCGGACGCTGCCGCCGGCGCCCGCCGTCGCGCCGGCCGCGGCATCGCCGCCGCCGAAGCCGCCGATCATGATGTTCATCACGGACCGGTTCATCGCGTCCGCCATCAGCTTGGTCAGGATCGCGCCGGACGCGCCGACCAGGGCGCCGGCGATGATCAGCACGACGTTGTTGAGTACGAAGCCGGCCATCGCCACGGCCGTGCCGGTGAACGAGTTCAGGAGCGAGATGACGACCGGCATGTCCGCCCCGCCGATCGGCAGCGTCATCGTCACGCCGAACACGAGCGCCGCGGCCAGGATCAGCAGCATGACCGCCGGGCTCTCGTTGCCGACGAACAGGTAGACCGACCCGAGCACGACGATCGCCGCGAGCCCGATCGTGACCAGCCGACCGCCCGGCACCTGGACCGGCCGCGAGGGCGTGAACGACAGCCCCATCAGCTTGCCTGACGCGACCAGCGAGCCTGTGAACGTGATAGCGCCGATGACGATGTCCAGCACGACGAAGACCGTCGTGTCGAGCGGAATATCCCCGGACGACCGCGACAGGTACTCCTCGATCGCGACGAGGGCAGCCGCCCCGCCGCCGACCGCGTTGAACAGCGAGACCAGCTGCGGCATCGCGGTCATGGCGACTGTCCGCGCCGTGTACAACCCGAGCACGCCGCCGATCGCAATCCCGGTCGCGACGATTGATCCAGGCGGTCGCGTCGGCACCCTGCCGGAGCACGTGCACCGCCGTGGCCGCGACGGCGACCGCCATCCCTGCGGCGGAGAGGAGGTTGCCGTTGCGCGCGGTCGCGGGCGAGTTCATCCGCATCAAGCCGATGACGAACGCCGCCGCCCCCGCGAGCCACGCGAGTCGGATCAGGATGTCGATCGCGTCCACGCGTCAGCCCTCCGCGCGATCCGCGATCTGGTCCGGGCGCGGAGCGGCCGGTGCGCCGCGCCTGCGGAACATCTGGAGCATCCGGTCCGTGACGACATAGCCGCCGACGACGTTCATCGTGGCGAACGCCACGGCGATCAGCGCCAGGAGGTAGCCGGCCGCGTCGTGGGCAGTGGCCGCGATGATCATCGCGCCGACGAGCACGATCCCGTGGATCGAGTTGGCGCCGGACATCAGCGGCGTGTGGAGCGTCGCGGGAACCTTCGAGATGACGGCGAACCCGACGAGGATCGCCATCACGAAGATCGTGAAGTTGGTCAGCAGCTGCTCACTCATGCGGCGCCTCCGGCAGGAGCCGGTGCCGGCTCCGGCTCGAGCAGCTTCCTGACCGGTTCGGACACCACCTGCCCGTTGTGCGTGATCACCGTTGCCTTCGTGACCTCATCTTCGAAGTCGAGAGTGAGGGCGCCGTCCTTGACCATGCCGAGCAGGAGTGCGCTGACGTTCCGGGCGTAGAACGCAGAAGCACCGCCCGGCATCGTGGCCGGCAGGTTGTCCGGCGCGATGATCAGGACACCGTTGTCGGTGACGACGGTTTCGCCCGCCACGGACAGCTCGCAGTTGCCGCCCAGACCGGTCGCCGCCATGTCGACGATGACGGAGCCCGGCTTCATCCGCGCCACCGCGTCGGCCGTCACGAGCACCGGCGGCTTGCGCCCCGGGACCTGGGCGGTCGTGATCACCACGTCCATGCCGCCGATCGCCTCGTTGAGCTCGGCCTGCTGCGCCACGCGCTCCTCCGCCGTGAGCTCGCGGGCGTAGCCGCCGGCGCCGGTGGCGTCGATCGTCGTCTTCAGCTTCAGGAACTGGGCGCCGAGCGACTCCGCCTGCTCCCTCGTCTCGGGCCGCACGTCGTACGCCCGCACGACGGCGCCCATCCGCCGCGCCGTGCCGATGGCCTGCAGCCCGGCCACGCCGATGCCGAGGATCAGGACGTTGGCCGGCTTTGCCGTCCCGGCCGCGGTCGTGAGCAGCGGGAAGTAGCGGCCGTAGGCGTTGGCGGCGACGAGGACCGCCTTGTACCCGCCGACGTTCGCCTGGGAGCTGAGCGCGTCCATCGACTGCGCCCGGGACAGGGTGCGCGGGATGGCGTCCATGCTGATCGCCGTGACGCCTCGCTGGGCCAGCGCCCCCGCGAGCAGCGGCTCGACGAGCGGCTGGAGGAACCCGATGACGGCCTGACCCGGCCGCAGCTGGCCGACCTCGGCGACGGACGGCCGCTGCACCTTGAGGACCACATCCGACTCGGCGTAGAGCTGGTCAGTCGCGACGATGCGCGCGCCGGCCTCTTCGTATGCCGAGTCGGGGATCAAGGCTTCGCCACCTGCGCCGGCCTCGACGAGGACCTCCAGACCAGCCTTCGCGAGGCGGTCGAGCGCTTCGGGTACCAGGGCCACGCGCCGCTCTCCGGGCGCGGTCTCCCTGGCGACACCGACCTTCATGGGCACCACCTGATGCTGGGCTGGGGAGGTGGACGGGGATGTCGCGCAGAGGATAGCGGAGAACGTCGCCCGGTCCGGGTTGCGATCGGGTGTCGGCGTCGGCCGCGTGGGTGGTGTCGACGTGGTCTGGCGTGGCCAGCGTGCTGTGCGGCCGTACTCCCGGCGGCTCGTATCTGCCGGCGGCTCGTATCTGCCGGCGGCTCGTATCTGCGACCGACTCGTTCGGTGGGGCGCGACGGTCGTGCCGCCGACGACGTCCCGGGCGGCCCAGCGGCTCGTATCTGCGAGCGACTGGTTCGCTCGCGGCGCGGTGGTCATCCGCTGACCGCTCTCCGGCCGTGTGCGCCGGCGACCTCCACAGACCGGCTGCTCGTATCTGCGAGCGACTGGTTGGCTCCGCGGCGCAACCGTCGTCCGCTGGCCGCGATCGGGGTCGCCGATGCGGCGGCACTGTAGCGCATCATGCCCGTGCGCCGGGGGTCCGGCGCACGCGCCAGGCTCGGAGTCGCGGCAGTGGCCCAGGCAACCAGTGACTCGCATCCACGATGAGCGAGGCGGCAAGGCTGCCGAGCGGGCCACGGGGCGGCCTGGTCAGCCGTTCGGTTCGACTCGCCTGCTGACGATCAGGATCTCGCCGGGGTCGTCGCCGATGACCTCGGCGTCGTGTGGAATCGTGCCATCCCAGGCGACGTAGTCGCCGGGCTCGAGGACGATCTCGTGGTCGCCCTGGCGCACGCGCCAGCGACCGCTCAGGACCAGGTGGTGCTCCTCGCCGCCGTGCGTGTGCGCGCCAGTCGCGGCTCCCGCGGGCGCCCAGACCTTGACCATCGAGAAGCCGCGCGACAGCCCGCCGTCGACGCGCTCCAGCCGGCCGCCCGGAGCCTCCGCAAGTACGGTCACCGGGCGCTCGGCGGCACGCACCACCCGCGGCGGCGCTGTCTCGCTCAACAGGAACCAGGCGGCCGGCACGCCGAGCGCGTCCGCGACCGCGGCGAGCGTGTCGAGCGACGGCGACGCCTTGTCGTTCTCGATCTGCGACAGGTACCCGATGTTGAGGCCGCTCCGCTCGGCGACCGCGGCAAGCGTCAGACCGCGCTCGGCGCGCCAGCGGCGGACCTGAGCACCGACCTCGAGGCGGCGGCGCGTTCGCGGTTCGTCCTTGTTGGCTATCCCACAACTCCACTTGACAGTGGCCATAACCCGCCGCTATGGTTCCTGTAGCAAAAGCATATTGACGACGGCCAAGTCGTCAAGAGGAGGTTCCACCGTGAACATCGCCATCATCGGGGCCGGCAACGTCGGCCAGGCGCTCGCTGCGTCGTTCAAGCGAGCCGGCCACGACGTCACGCTAGCTGCCCGCGACGCGGACAAGGTCGCGGCTTCCGCGGCGGAGGTCGGGGTGGCGGCCGCACCATCTTCCCGGGCGGCCGCCGAGGCCGCGGACATCATCGTCCTCGCCGTGCCAGCAGCAGCGTTGGAGGCCCTTACCACGGAGCTCGCAGGCGCGGTCGACCGCAAGGTCGTCGTCGACGTCACGAACCGGATGAACCCAGATCACGCCGGCCGCTCGAATGCCGAGGACCTCCAAGGGCGGCTCGGCGCCGCGACCGTCGTGAAGGCGTTCAACACCGCGTTCACATCCCGACAGGCCAAGCCGGCACTCGACGGGGTCGCCGCGGACGGATACGTGGCCGCCGACGATGAGACCGCCAAGCAGCGTGTCCTCGCGCTCGTCGAGTCGGTCGGCTTCCGGCCGGTGGACGCCGGCCCGCTGGCCGCCTCGCGGATGCTCGAGGGCATGGCCTGGCTCAACATCAGCCGAAACGCCGAGGGTGGCACCTGGCAGTGCGCATGGGTGATCCTCGAGCCGGGAGCAAAGGCGGCCTGACCGATGAACGACGTCAACACTCGGGCGATCCCCGTCGCCGGACTCAACCACGCCGTCCTGTTCGTCGGTGACGCATCGCGCGCCGCGGAGTTCTACGGCCGGGTGTTCAGCTTCGAGGTCGTCGACGAACTCGGGGGGCAGGCGATCTTCATGCGCTCGCCGATCGGCGACAACCACCACGACCTCGGGTTGTTCTCGGTTGGTGAGGGTGCGCCGCGGGCGCCACGCGGCTCGGTGGGGCTCTACCACCTGGCGTGGGAGGTGCCGACGATCGAGGACCTCGCCGATGCCGCCGACATCCTCCGCGAGGCCGGCGCGCTCGGCGGGGCGAGCGATCACGGCGTGTCGAAGTCGCTCTACGGCGCGGATCCCGAGGGCAACGAGTTCGAGATCATGTGGCGCGTGCCTCGGGAGGCGTGGGGCGTGTACGAGCGCCAGGCGGTGATCAAGCCACTCGACCTCCAGGCCGAGCTGTCACGGTTCGGCCGCGCGGGGCGCACGGGCATCGGGTCGCCCACCGTCGGCTGAGCCGCTCGCCTAGCGACGGACCTGAAACGGCCGCTGGGACGGCGCCAATGCACAGGTCAGCAGGCTGTCGTCAGGCTGGTGCGACGAGGAGGTGCTCCATGGCGACGCTCGACGCCGAGGACCGCAACGAGCTGCGGGACAGCCAGTTCGCCTACGTCGATCGCGATGGCGAGCGGCATCTGCCGATCCATGACGAGTCGCACGCGAGGAATGCCGTCTCCCGCTTCCCCCAGACCGACTTCGAGAGTAAGGCCGCCCGCAAGCGGGCCGCGAAGAACGTGCTGAAGGCAGCGGACCGCTACGGGATCGACGTCGACGAGGACAGCGAGGTCCGCAAGGCCGCCAAGGGATAGGGCGCCCACGATTGCTCGCGCGGCCCTGTGCACGCCGGGCCGCCATGCGCCTCGCGCCGGACGGCGCTCAGCCGCCGGCCGCAATCAACAGGACGCTGAGAATCCAGATGTGGGCGACGGCGCTGTACAGGATCGAGCCGGTCCGCCAGTCGACCCATCCGTAGATTAGGCCGCCGAGGAGGGTCGAGAACAGCTCGAGCTCCGGCTTGCCGAGATGCGAGAACACGAACGGGAGCGTCGCGATCAGCACCCCGATCCCACCGAACGTCCGGACCAGCGTGAACATCAGAAAGCCGCGGATCAGGAACTCCGTCGCGACGAGGTCGAGCGTGTGCGTCGCGACGAGTTCCAGTGGCGTCGCGGCGCTGACGGCGTAGTAGTCGCCGAACTGCGGGACGGCGGCCAGAGCCAGCGCGACCGGCGTCATGATCGCGACGCCGATGAGCCCGAGCGCGGCGCCCCACCGCCAGTCGCCCAGCTGCAGCCCGTAGCGACCCGGGCTGTCGCGGAAGACGAGCACGACGATCGCGAGAGGCACGGCGCCGTACAGGACCGCGCGCTCGATCGCCTGGAAGCGCATCGCCTCCGCCGCGCGACCGAGGACCTGGATCGACTCGGGGATGAAGATCCGGGTGTAGTCGAAGACGACGGCCATCGTGACGAACGCGATGGCGACCGCCGCCCGGAACGGCATCTCGAGCCCCACGACGTTGACCGTGCGGAGATCCTCGCGAGCCGGCGGAAACGCCGGGGCGCGGACGACCGCCGCCGCGAACCGCCGGAATGCGGTCGGCGGCGTGGGTTCGGAGGTCGACGAGCGTGACACGGCCCGCGGTCAGCCGCCCGGGACCGCGGCGGCCGTTCGGCCGTGCTCGGCCGGGGCGACCTTCGGGACGAGAGTGGCCGCGAAGAAGGCCGCGCCGAGGCAAGCCGCAATCCCGATCCCGACGGCTGCCTCGATCGAGGTGCCCGCCAGGGCGCCGGACAGCGCAGCGCCGATCGGGTAGCCGCTGAAGTTGAAGGCCAGCGAGACGGCGAAGGCACGGCCCATCCAGGCGGGATCCGTGCGGCGCTGCCGGACCGTGAAGAGCGCGATGTCGAGCGGTCCCTGGAGGAGGCCGACGAGGACCTGCGAGCCGATCAGGAGCGCCAGACCCACCCACGGGTCGACGCGGCCGCCGGGCGAGCCCATACCGGCCGCCGGCAGCATCAGCGCCACGGCCGGTGCCATGAGGATCATCGGCCAGACGAGCATCGACCACTCTCGACCCCGACTGTCGATCCGCCCCGACAGCAGCACGGACACCATCCCGCTGAGGCCGGACATGGCGAACACGGCGCCGACGGCGACCTCGCTGAAGCCGAGCCGGTCGAGGACGATCAGCGGCACGACGATGGTGACCATGCCACCGAACAGGTTGAGCGTCGCGATCGAGAAGCCGAGGCCGCGGATGGTCGGGTTGCGCCAGGCGTACAGGAGGCCCTGCCACGCATCGGGAAGCAGGCGGCCCGTCGACGCCGACTCCGTCTTCGGCTCGGGGATGCCGATCATCGAGACGGCCGCCACGCCGTAGGCGAGGCCCACGCCGATCAGCGCGACCGGCCCGCCGGCGACCGCGACGAGCCCGGCGGCGATCGGCGGGCCGAGGATCGTGGCCACCACATAGCCATTCGAGTCGACCGCATTGACCCGCTCCCAGAGGTGCCGCGGCGTGATGATCGGGAACAGGCTGCGGAGCCCGGTCTGGCTCAGCACGGACGTCAGCGAGGAGACCGCCGTGATCGCGACGAGGAGCGCGGGCGGCAGCGCGTCGAGCAGCGCCAGCACGCCCAGGACGGCCAGCGTCCCGAGCGCGACGAGGTAGTCGAGGGTGATCAACCGGATGCGGCCGCGCCGATCGAGCAGCGCGCCGGCCACCGGGCTGATGACGAGGCCCGGGAAGACGCTGACGAAGGTGACGAGGCCGGCGAGGGCCGGCGAGTCGTACTCGGCCAGCGTGAAGAGCACGATCGCGACACCGACCATCGACTGCGCGATCCGGGCGATCTGCATGGCCAGCAGCGTCCGACCGAGCGTCGGCACGGCGAGGAGCGCCCGGTAGGAGCGGTCGAGATGCACCGGCGACGGCTCGGGCGGCGCGGCGGGCTCCGGCGGATCGGCGATGGTCACGGCGCGGCGGCGGGTCTCCGGGGGACAGGCAAAGGCCGGCGACGGCGCGCCGGGCCTCCGATGCTATCCGGGTTCGCTCTGACCGGGTCGCGCCCGGCCCACCAGGCGCCGTGGCGCTACCGCCGGTCGAAGCGGGCGGCCGATCGCGACGTCGCAGCAGCGCTTGCTACGGCGCGAGCGGCTTCACCGCGCTGGTCGGCGCTCACTGTCAGTGGGAGAGTTGCCGACGTGCGAGCGTGGCGGACCGCCCAGTTTGCAGTCCGCGAGCGGAGCCACGCTCAATTGTCTCGGGATCGCTCAGTGGCGTTGAGGCGATCGCGCAGCGGCTCCGGGACGATCCCCGGTGACCCGGGCGCTCTCGCCGAGGGTCTGGTACGCCCGAGTCCATGGTGTGCATCGGCGGGACTCGTAATCGTGCCCGCGCCTGCCAGCGGCGTCCGTCGGTACGAATCGGCCGAGCGGTGAACCGCCTGCGCGAGCACGCGGCTGAGCGGCTCCGTGGCGCTGACGGTGACGCCGCTGACGACGCCGTCTGGTTGTTGTGGCGCGCCCGGAGGGATTCGAACCCCCGACCCTCTGATCCGAAGTCAGAAGCTCTGTCCGCTGAGCTACGGGCGCGCGATTTCGTGCGCGGACACAGTATCTGATGAGTGCACGCCGCGGTCGCCTCGGAGCAGGACGGCCGCTGCTTCGAGTCCCGTGAATGGTGGCCGGGGCGCGAAACCCCGGCGCCCCTGTCGGAGGCAGGCTGACGGGTGACCTCGCACGACTTCGGAGGCTCGGCTCGCTATCGTGACCGTCGTGCCGTCGCCCGTCGCCAGCCGACCGTACATGCCGGGCTACGGCGTTCTGGGCCCGGACGAAGGCTCGGGCCTGCTGCCATGGGCATGGGCCGAGCAGCGCCTCGCGACCGCCCACGACTACTGGGTGGCCAGCGTCTGGCCCGACGGTCGTCCCCACGTCATGCCGGTCTGGGCTGTCTGGCTCGAGACCAGCGTGTGGTTCAGCAGCAGTCGCCGCTCGCGCAAGGTCCGCAACCTGCTCGGTGACCGGCGCTGTGTGATCACCACCGACAACGCGACCGAGCCGGTGGTCGAAGGTGTCGCCGAGCTTGTCGGTGATCGACGCCAGATCGGGAGCTTCCTGGACGCCAGCAACGCCAAATACGCCACCGACTACGGCATCGGCTTTTTGGATCCGGCGGTCAACAGCACGATCCGCGTCCGGCCTCGCTGGGTCTTCGGGCTCGACGAGGCCGATTTCAGCGGCTCACCGACCAGCTGGCGATTCGGGGAGGAGTCGGCCAGTTCCGGGTAGGAGGAAGCCGGACCGTCGGGGCGCGGCGACGTCGGAACTCCAGCACATGATTTGGCCCGATTCGCTCGTACCGCCACTCGCGAGGCAGAGCTAGGCGAACATTCCGGCGGGGTGTCCGGCCCACAGCCAGACATGCAGGTCGTGGTGGGTCGGCATGGCCGGGTGATGGACCGGGCATGGAGCCCTGGAAGCGCTGCCCAAGGACGCTCCGGCGGTCGGCTCCGGTGGGCGCACCTGACGCGTTCAGCTCGGCTGCCCGCCAGTACGCCCCGGGGCTTGTCACGGGCGTTTGCGCGATCTCGTCTTGGTTCTCGCAAGGAAGCTAGAAAGCTTGGAGGACACCCCGCGTCGCTCCGCGCCCGTGGCGTCAATGTCTCGACCGTGTTCAGCCCTCTGCTGGCAGCGAGAAGGCGATGCGTCCACCGGGTCCCGGCTCGACCCACAGACGCCCGCCGTGTGCCTCGATCAACGCGCGCGCGATCGCCAAGCCGAGCCCGGCCCCGCTGCCGGGCTTCGGCACGATGGACGCTGTGGGTCCCCCCGTTGCGCGGTCGCTAACGTCCAGGCTGAAGCCCGGCCCGTTGTCGATGACGCGCACGATGCGGTGCGAGCCCTGATCGACAGTCACCAATACCTGGGCGCCCTCGGGGCTGTACCGGATCGCATTGTCGAGCAGGTTGCGCAGCGCTCGCGAGATCTCGGCATGGCCGGCAAGAGCGATCACCTGGTGGCTGGCCTCGGACCTGAGCGTGATGCGTCGACGTCGCGCCATCGGCGCCAGTGCCTCGACTGCCTCGTCAGCCAGTTCTGCGAGGTCGATCTGCTCCTTGCGCAACTCCATCACGCCAGTCTCCAGCCTCGCGAGGAGAAACAGGTCGTCGACAAGCTTCTCGAGCGCGTCGAGGTCCCTGCGGACGGCAGCAAAATACCGGTCTCGGTTCCGCGACAAGCCATCCTCGATTGCCTCCGTCGCTGCGCGCAGCGCGGCCAGGGGTGTTCTGAGGTCATGGCCGATCGCGGCAAGGAATCGCTCGCGCGCCGCTCGATCCCGCGCTCGGTCAGCCTCCATCTCCGCGAGTCGAGCGGCCATCCAGTTGACGTCGCGCGCGGCTTGGCCAATCTCGTCTGACCGACCGACGTGCGCACGCGCGGCCAGGTCGCCGCGCCCGACCCGCCGAACCGTGATCCCGAGCCGGCGAAGGTCCGTGACCAACGAATTGGCGAGGCTCAATTCCAGCACCAAGCCGAGGCCGGTACCGAAGGCCAGCAGCAGCAACACCAGGAGCATGTCGGAACCCAGCAACACGGCCGCGATGGCGACCGCGACCGCCGTCGTCGCCATGGCGGAAAGCGCGACGACGGTCACGCTGTGTTCGACCGACGCGAATTGGGCGGTCAAGCGCGGGATAAGCAGTCCGCCCAAGCTGGTTACGGCTGCGAGGGCGAGGAACACGACGGTGACGAGGATAGGATTGACAGCCTGCGGCGGCGCTACCACACCAAACGACGCGGCCGCCACGACCGCCACGCCGAACGGGGCCGCAGCGTAAGCTACGGCTCGAAGCGGTACCCGACGCCCCATACGGTAATGATCCACCGAGGTCGGAGGGGATCCGTTTCGATCTTCTGGCGGATCCGTCGGACGTGAACAGTAACCGTCGAGAGGTCCTGGTACTCGGCCGGCGAGTCCCAGACCTGCTCGAGGAGCTCTGCGCGCGAGAAGACCTGCCTCGGAAACGACGCCAGAAACGCGAGAAGGTCGAACTCCCGCGGGCGTGTCTCGATCGCACGGCCGTTGACGGTGACCTCGCGCGCGCCCGCGTCGATCGTCAGTCCTTCGAACTCGAGCCGGTGTTGGTGGGCGGCGCGCTCTTGACGCCTGAGGACAGATCGGACGCGCGCAACGAGCTCTCTCGGCGAGAAAGGCTTCGTGACATAGTCATCGGCACCCAGGTCCAGGCCGACGACCCGATCCGCCTCCTGGGATCTCGCCGTCAGCAGGATGACCGGCACATCGCTTGCCTGCCGCAGATGCGCCAGAAGCCTGAGACCATCGAACCCGGGCATCATCACGTCGAGGACGACAAGGTCCGGATGACGGGTCAGACCTCGCCGCGCCTCGTGTCGGTCTGGAGCGACGTCGACCCGGTAGCCCTCGCGTTCGAGATACTCGGCCAGGACGTCCCTGACGGTCGGCTCGTCATCCACGACGAGGATGCGCCGCGGAACGTCCCGGCGTCGTGGTTCAAGCCCTCCGTCGGGTCCGTCGCCAGTCACGGGATCGAGCGTACCTGCGCCCGGCGACGGCGAGAAGCGCGGCCTTGAGAGTTCTCAGAACGTTCACACCTGCCCAGTGAGTTACGCGGCATCCTGACCTCGCCAACGGACGCCCGGTTCGGCTGGACTCGCCAAGGCGTCCAGATCGCCCACCGGTGGCGCGGACATGCAAGGAAGGAGCGGACAGCACGTGGCGCCTGCAGCGCCGTGACTTCGTCGATCACGTCGAGGCAGGCGACGTTGGCCGATGCGCAGTCCTGGCATGACTTTCTCGTCTCTCATCCGGAAGGGGACGTCCTTCAAGCCTGGGCTTGGGGTGACGCCGCTCCGGCAGTAGACCAGCGACCGTTGAGGATCGTCGCGACCCGGACCGACGGGAAGGTCTGCGGGCTCGCGCAGGCACTCGTCCGCTCGGGGCAGTTCGGGCAGCAGATCCTCTACGTGCCACACGGGCCAGTGTGGGAACGCGAGGCAGACGACGCAGACGCGATCCTGCAAAGCCTCATCGACGGCCTGCGAGCTGCCGCACGGGCGGAACGCGGCCTTGTGGTCAAGCTCGATCCCCGCGCCGTGCCGGGCAACGGGTCAGCGAGCGAGGTCACGGGCCGCCTGACTGCCCTGGGCCTCCGTCCCGCGCGCCACGACCTGCAGGCACGGACGACGCGCCTGGTGAACCTCCTCGATGGCGGAGACGAGCTGATGAACACCTGGCATCCCGATGCCCGACGCCTGCCCCGACGCGCCGCCCGGCAGGGCGTCGAGGTCGAGCTGCACCGGGACGCGGACGATGCCGCCGTCGACGACTTCCACGACGTGCTCGAGGCGACCGCAAGTCGAGGCGGCTTCCGTGCGCGTCCGAGGACCTTCTTGCGGGAACTTGCGGCCGGGTTCGCGGAGGCGGACGCCTGGTACCTGGTGCTTGCGCGCCTCCGGGGTCGCGTGATCGCGGGCGTTGCCGCGCCGCGGCTGGGCGACCGAGGGTACTGCCTGTACGGCGGCTCGCTGCGTGGGCCAGCGTTCGCCCAGACGTACGGTGGGTACGTCGCGCTCGCTGCGACGATGCGCTTTGCGGCGCTCGAGGGCGTGCGGTCGCTCGACCTCTGGGGTGTGCGCGAGCCCGAGGACCAGACGCTCGATGGCAGCTGGGAGGGCTTCAGCGCGGTCAAGCGGCGCTTCGGTGGCGATCCGGTTCGCCACCCCGGCACGTTCGATCTCGTTACGGAGCCGCTGTGGTATGCCCTGCGCGACGTCCGCGAGCGAGTTCGCGATCGATTTGCCGAGGGCCGTGCCGAGCGCGGCGGCGGCAGAGCCAGTGAAGCTCCCGAGGACGGGGGCTCAGCCCTCAATGCGGGCCTGTCGGGCGCCGTCGCCACCGCGATCGCGCTGGGTATGGGCGAGCTGATCGCCGGTCTCCTGATCGAAGCCCCCTCGCTCGTGGACGCTGTCGGAGCCCTCGTCATCTCGCGGCAACCGCCCGGGGCGAAGGACTTCGTCGTGGCCTCTTCGGGGAAGCCGACAAGGTTGCGCTCCAGACATTCATCGTCGTGGTTTCGCTTCTGGTTGGGGTCGGGCTCGGGCTCGCCGGCCGTCGTGCCGCGTGGATCGCCATCGCGGGTCTTGCGTTCTTTGGCGTCGTGGGGTTCGTCGCGTCGCTGATGGACCCGACGGTGTCCCCGCCACTCGCAGCGGCCACCGCGTCGCTCGCGGTCGCGGCAGGTAGTACGAGCTTCCTGGCACTGCGGCGCGCCTCGCGCCGTCCGGCACCCGGCCCGGGATTGGCGCCGCCTGACGCACCACCCGGACGCGGCGCCGTCACGATCGGGACACCAGTGCTCGCTCGGCGTCGCTTCCTGCTCCTGACCGGCGCTTTCGGCGCCGCAGCCGTCACCTCAGGCGTGGCGGGCCGCGTTCTGCGCAGCAGCCCACGACCACCCCCCGGCAGCACCGGGGCGCTTCCTGCGGCACGCTATCGGTCGCGACGCCCGGCCGGGGGCCGCGACCGGGCAACCTTCAGCGGAGCCCGACGGGTCCGCGATCTCGCCGGACCCGAGCGACGCGACCAACCCGCCTCCGTCGCCGACCGCGTCCCCGGTTGCGCGCGTCTCGGAGTTCGACGTGCGGGGGCTGACACCCCTAGTCGTGCCGAACGACGACTTCTACCGGATCGACACGAGGCTGAACGTGCCGAGCATCGACGCTGGCAAGTGGAAGCTCCGAGTGCACGGCATGGTCGAACGCGAGCTCGAGTTCACCTACGACGAGTTGCTGGCGATGCCGCTCGAGGAGCGGTTCGTGACGATCGCGTGCGTCTCGAACGAGGTCGGGGGGAAGCTCGTCGGCAACGCGAAGTGGACTGGCGTGCGTCTCGATGACGTCTTGCGCTTGGCACGCGTCAAGCGGGGAGCGACACAGGTCGTCGGCCGGGCGTTCGACGGCTGGACTGCCGGTTTCCCGACAGCACACGGCGGGCAGGATGGGCAGGAAGGGCTGATCGCCGTGGGGATGAACGGGCAGAAGCTTCCGGCGGCTCACGGCTTTCCTGCCCGGCTCATCATTCCGGGCCTGTACGGGTACGTAAGCGCGACCAAATGGTTGACGGAGATCGAGCTCACGACGCTGGAGGCGTTCGACGCCTACTGGGTTCCTCTCGGATGGGCTAAGGAAGCACCGATCCTGACGCAATCCCGCATCGACGTGCCGCGGGCAGGGAGCCGCATCGCCGCGGGCAGCGTCACGATCGCCGGGGTGGCGTGGGCGCCTGACCGCGGCATCTCCGCCGTCGAGGTGTCGGTGGACGGTGGCGACTGGCAGATGGCGGAGCTGTCCGCGCCGCTGTCCGAGGACACGTGGGTGCAGTGGCGGACCACCTGGCGGGCGACTCGGGGGCGTCACGAGATCCGGGTGCGGGCGACAGACGGGACCGGCCAGCGGCAGGCGGAACGGCGGACACCGCCAGCGCCCGATGGGGCTCGTGGCTATCACACTCTATCGGTGAGGGTTCGAGGCTAGCCGACTTCGCGTCCGCGCTGATGTCCCGCCGTACATCCGACGAAGCCGTCGGGACGAATGACATGCGTGACGAGCCAGTCCACCCGATCAGGGGACCGGCAGGAACGGACGGAGGCTGTCGGTGCAAGCAAACTCCTCGCTCTGGCAAGCGACCTCCCCCCTCGACGTCCTACCCGCGGCTCGCGGGAGACGTGTCGGTCGACGTCGTCGTGGTTGGTGGCGGCATCACCGGTCTCACGACCGCGTATCTCCCTTTCCGTCGACGGCGCGTCCGTCGCCGTCCTCGAGGGCCGGCGGATTGCGACGGGAACAACGGGACACACCACGGCGAAGATCACGTCCCTTCACGGCCTCCCGTACGCGGACCTCATCGAACAGCAGGGCGAGGACCGGGCGCGGCGCTACGCCGACGCCAACCAGACGGCGATCCAGGTGATCGCGCGGATCATCGACCGCGAGCGCATTGCGTGCGACTTCCGGCGGGCAGCCGCGTACAGCTGGACCGAGTCGCAAGAGCGTGTGACCGACGTGGAGGCGGAGGTCGCTGCGGCACTCCGGCTCGGGCTGCCTGCGACGTTGGTCGGGGAGACGCCCTTCCGTTCCCCGTTCAGGCAGCGGTGCGCTTCTCGGACCAAGCCATGTTCCACCCGCGCAAGTACTGTCTCGCGCTCGCTGCGGCGATCGTGACCCGAGGCGGGCAGGTCTTCGAGGAGAGCCGCGCCGACGGGATCGACGAACGGGACGGGCGGGTGGTCGTCGGACGCCCGATGGCGCGATCGACGCTGACCGTGTCGTCCAGGCGACCCTGCTCCCGTTCGACGACCCGGGCGGCACGTTTGCCAAGACGCACCCGAGCCGTTCGTACGCGATCGCAACCCGTGTGGACGCCGCACCGGACGGCATGTTCCTCGGCATCGACGCCCCGACTCGTTCCGTTCGGCCGCACACATCTGGCGGACAGACGTACCTGGTCGTCGGCGGCGAGGAGCACAAGACCGGGCAGGACGACGCCACGGAGGAGCGCTACCAGGCGATCGAAAGCTGGGCGCGCACGCGCTTCGGGATGACGACCGTCGACCATCGCTGGTCGGCCCAGGACTACATGCCGGCTGATGGCATTCCGTACGTCGGCCGAGCGACGCCGGGGAACGATCGGATGCTGGTGGCTACCGGCTTCAAGAAGTGGGGCATGTCGAACGGCACGGCGGCCGCCATGATGCTCCGTGATCTCGTGCTGGGCAGACCCAACGAATGGATCGAGGTGTTCGACGCGACGCGCGTCCGGCCGGGCCAGGCACTCGGCGAGCTGGTCAAGCAGAACGTCGACGTGGCGCGCCGCTTCGTTGGCGGCCGCGTGTCACTCGCTCCGTCACTCGCCGATCTCGCCCCGGGCCAGGGCGCCGTCGTCCAGGAAGGCGGAAGGCGGCTCGCGGCCTACCGTGACGAGTCAGGTGCCCTGGCAGTCCTTTCGGCGCGCTGCACCCACATGGGCTGTCTCGTCGCGTTCAACGACGCGGAACGGTCGTGGGACTGCCCCTGCCATGGATCGCGCTTCGATCTGGCGGGCCGCGTCCTCGAAGGGCCAGCGACCGAGCCACTCGCTGAGGAACCGATCACGGACGCCGACGCGGCCGTGACGGCCGACGATCCGCGCGCGTAAGGACGGCGGCACGACGCACCACCCAGGCGCGGCAGGTGCTCACCGAAGTCCGGTCACGGCTTGGTTCTCGACGACAACGACAACCTCAACGGCGCGCCGTCGCAGGCAGGAGCTCCCACAGCACTAACTGAGCACGGTTCGCTTGCAGCACCAGTCGTGGAGGCGCAGCGCTCGGCCCGGATGGTCCGAGGTCAGATGCTCGTCCACTGAGCCACGGGCGCGCGATTTGTCGCTGAGAGCACGCAACTCAGTTTGACCCCTGGATCCTCCCGAGTCAGAGCCCTTCGCCGACCGGGTCGTCGTGGTCGTGAACGTGCGCCGTCGCGTCGTGGTCCTGCCGTTCTTCGTCCTCGCTCATCTCGTGGGCGTGAATGAGCATCCCGTGATTGTGCTCGTGGCTGTGGTACCGCGAGCGGTGCTCGAACTCGCCGAGCGGGCCGCCCGTGTGGTGGTGCGACACGTGATAGTGGTCGTGCGTGTGCACCTGGGCGGCGTGGTGGTGCTCTTGTTCTTGAGCCTTCTCTCCAACGGCTCGCTGCTCCGCGCCTCTGCTCTCCATGGCCGAATGCCTCCTCGTCTCTCTTCCGATCACCTCAGACGAGTGTGCACAGGAACTCGTGAGCAGGCAATGCTACGCGGAGAGCCGCCCGGTGGCTCACGGCTACGAAAGCTCGAGGAGCATGGTGGGGTGCTCCTCGTCGCCGCCCACTCGTCGGAAGCCGACCGATCCGTACAGCCGCATCGCCGCCGCGTTACGACGACTGACGCTCAGGCTCAGGGCAGGAGCAGCGCCATCACGGGCCGTTTCGATGAGCGCTCGCAGCAGCGCTCGTCCCACGCCGCGGCGCCGCCAGGCGGGTGTCACGGCGATCGACAACTCCGGGACCGCCTCGCTGACGAAGCCATGGCCGGGCGTCGAGAGCGAGAAGCTCCGGTACCACGCGGCTCCGATGGGCCGACCGGCTACCTCGGCGACAACGCCTGCGTCACCGACGCGCCCCCAGCCAACAAGGTATCGAGCCAGGCGCTCGTCCTGGTCGACCCGCTCCAGCGGCGGCCTGACGGTTCCAGGCGGAAACGCCGCGAGAAGGAGCATCTGCCTCAGGAACGGCTGATCGGCGTCCGTTGCCGGCCGCACGGTGTAGTCGGACTCCCCCGCTGGGATCGGTCGCCCTGGCATGTCGCCGGAGCGTACCTGCCATGCCGCAGCCCGTCGGTGAACTGGAGCCCCGTCCGCGGCCGGCCCCCAGGACCTCGCGTGGGCGGGAGCCGGCTGGCCTACCGCGTACGCCCCGCCCACGCCATGATCAGCGGACCCTCCTGCCGAGGGTCATCGGCGCGGTCTCGCTCGAGGAGGCAGGAAACGAACACCAACCGGCAGGCAGTCCGGGTCCTGCTCTTTGACGACGCCGATCGGGTCCTGCTCGTGCGTTTCTGGGACGGCGCCCGATCGTGGTGGTGCACACCGGGCGGCGGCATCGAACCGGGCGAGTCGGATGAGCGCGCAGCTCAACGCGAGCTCCGCGAGGAGCTCGGCGCGGTGCCCGTCGAACTTGGTCCCCTCATCTGGACACGTCGCCATGTCGGTGTGTTTCGGGGCCGAGCGTTCGATCAGAGCGAGCGGATCTACATCGGCCGCGTCGCGGCCTTCGAGCCTTCTCCGTCACCGGACGGTCTCCGCGAGCACGGTCCGGAGGACATTCGCTGGTGGACGATCGATGAGCTGGAGACTGCCGACGACGATTTCGCCCCCCGACGGCTGCCTGAGCTCGTCCGTCAACTGACGCAGGACGGACCACCGGCGCCGCCTGTGGACGTTGGTGTCTAGAACCCGGACCAGGGCTTCATCGAGCCGCCCGGTCGATCCACAGGACGCGATAGTCCATCCCCGGCTTCTTAGGGTTCGCACGCTCGCTTCGCCCGGCGACACGAAAGCCCCACGCTCGCAGCAGCGTCTCCGTGGGGCGTGCATCGGTCTCCTCGTTGAAGACGCCGATGACCAGCCGATCGCAGTATCGCAGCAGGCGCTCGACGAGCTCACGTCGCCGATGTCGAGGCACGTAGTCCAGGCCGGTCCTGACGTACGTGAACCGGCGGCGTGGCTGCCAGTCAAGAGCGTTGCCCACGGACAGGTGGTCCCCGAGATCCGGCAGACGTCCCTGAGCCAGCTCGACGAGCTCCGGCGCGATGTCGAGGCCGTATCGGTCGACCGCATGCGGCGTCCAGCGTGGCAGGCACTCGAGCAGGTAGCCGTTGGCGCAGCCGACGTCGAGGAAGGAGCCGGCGCGATCGATCGCATGAGCGATGTGGCTGCGCGCGTACTCCCAGTCGTCGGCACTGCCCTGCTTGCCGGATCCCTGCCACGGCGTCTCTGCCGCGAGGTAGGCCGGCACGACGAGCCGCGCCATCTCCGCGTGCCACGTCGCCTCGTCGATCTCGCCGCGATCCAGGCGTCCATCGATCTCGGCGGTCTCGCGCCAAGCGTTGTCCTTGAGCGGACCGTATGGATCGGCGGGCGGAGCTGTCAGCGGTGCCAACGCCGCCAGGATCGCAGCGACGTCTTCGCTTCCGCGTGGCAGCGCCTCGGCGCCGTTGATCGGTCGGCCCTCGAACCGGTCCCCGGGCTGGCGCGGGAAGACGTGGAGGTGGAGATGGGGCAGCGTGTTGCCGTGGATCTCATAGTTCAACTTCACCGGTCGCAGGCCCCGGTTCAGCGCCGCGGCGACGCGGTTCACATCCTCCCAGAACGCGGATCGCTCCGCCACCGGCAGCTCGAACGGCTCGACGGCGTGGCGGCGGGCGACCAGGCAGACGTAGCGGGGCAGCGGCGTCAGCGGCGGCAGCGTGACCCAGCTGCCGCCGAGAGTCGCGACGATGTCCCGGGGCCCCTCCAGGCAGACCGGGCAGCCGGAGCCGTCGCGCAGCAAACTAAGGACGGCAGAAAGCGACGATCTCGTCGAGCCTCGGATGCCACCCATCCGAGGTGTCGACGTCGAGCGTCGGGGCGTCCACGTGGATGACGTCGAACTTCCGAGCAACCGCCAAGTATTCGTTGTCGGCGTGCGCAGCCCGAGTCCGCTGGGCGGCCATTCGGGCCAGCACACGTTCGCGGGCCACCTCTTCTGACACCTGACAGCGGACGATCCTGAGCCTCGCCAGACCGGTCAGCGACTCCAGGCCGCGCGACCAGACCGGGTGCTGAAACGCGGCCTCGGCGACGAGCGTCACGTCGGCCTTCAGGAAGAGCGCGATCGCCTGGAAGAACACGGCGTGCGTCCGCACCGTCAGCGGGTCGCTCGTCGCGGCGACGAAGCCTGGGTTGGACACCGCCATGCCTTCCTTGATCTCGTCACGGCACAGAGCCAGGCAGCCCACGGCGGCAGCCAGCTCGTGGGCCAGCGTGGTCTTGCCCGAACCGGCCCGGCCGGTGACAACGATCAGCGTCGGAGTTCCCATCGCGCAGACCTTACGTCTCCTCCGCCCGCGTTTCGGCGCGATGACCGCGCGCGTTGCCCGCTGGCGAATCAGCCAGCCGCTCGGCGAGGAGGAGCGCCGCGGCTAAAACACGTCAAGTGCGCGGCGCGGATCGCACTCGATGTCGGATCGGTCCAGCCGGGAGCAGTCGACATCGTCGAAGCATTCTCGTTCGTGACCGTCGCCGACCGGGAGGTGGTGACCCCCAGCCTTCAGACGCCTGGCGCGGTGCCCTCGGACGAACTCGATTTCGTCCGCGACGGCGATCCGGGCTGTGTGCTCGTCTGAGGCTCGGCATCCTCGATGTCAGCCGCCAATTCGATCAGGTCGATCACATTCAGGACGTTGGCAATGTCGAGCGGGTTGCTCGCGATGGCCGCGACGTCGAGCACCGCCGCGACCCCTCGCGTCATCAGCATATAGACGCGTAGATCTGTGGCGAGGCCGGAGCCGAGCGACGACGGATCCGCGTGGACGGCCGCCTGAATCGCAGCACCGTCGGCTTCGGCCCGAGCCTGTTCGATCGCACGAATCAACGTCGGGACCCCCCAGACGACGAATTCGTGCTCCGTGGACCTGGTCGTCACTCGCAGCTTCTTGCTGAGGAATCGTGAAGCGTCCGTCACCTCGACGATCGTCGGCAGGACGATGCTCATCTGGCCCTTGACCCGATTGAACGGGTGGGATCGGAACACCAGTCGCCAGTTCGTCAGATGGAGTCGACCGCCGACGGCTTCCTTGCCGGCGAACCCTGCCCAGGCCATGGCCCGTTCCGTGTCAGGGATTGCGTCCAGACCGTGCTCGCGAAGCGTGACAACCGCGTTTGCGTTCTTGCTGGCCAGCACGCGCTCGCCCTGGTAGAGCGTCGATTGCAGGTCGTCCATGGTGTTCCTCCTGCGCCTGCCGGGCCGCTCACGGGTGCACCAGGCCGAGGTCAACAGCACGCTGTGCGCAGACCATGGACCCCCTCCCGTCGGCCAGTGGGCGGGTAGCGTACCGGTCCGCGGTTCCAGGAATTCCAGCCGATCCCCCACGCGCAGATCGCCACCGAACGCTGCTGGGTCTTCTGTCGGATCGCGGTAGCGTGGTGCGATGCACGATCGGCGTCCCAACATCCTGTTCGTGATGGCGGACGACCACGCGGCCCACGCGATCGGGGCGTACGGCAGCCGGATCAACCGGACGCCGGGGATCGACCGGATCGCGGTCGAGGGAATCCGGCTCGACGCGTGCTTCTGCACGAACTCCCTGTGCTCCCCGAGCCGTGCCGCGATCCTGGCCGGGACCTACAACCACATCAACGGCGTCACCTCGAACTCGCCGGACTTCGACGCTCGCCAGCCGACGTTCGTCTCGCTGCTCCACGACGCCGGCTACCAGACCCACCTAACGGGCAAGTGGCACCTGGGCCACGGCGGCATCCACGATCCGGTCGGCTTCGACCGGTGGAGCATCCTGCCGGATCACGGGCGCTATCACGATTCGGAGTTCCTGGAACCGGGTGGAACGACCGTCGTCCGCTCCGGCTACACGACCGACGTGATCACGGACGTCGCCATCGACTGGTTGAAGGAACGCGACCGCTCGCGCCCGTTCTGTGCCCTCGTTCAGCACAAGGCGCCGCACCGATCCTGGGAGCCGGCTGCGCGCCACGCCGACCTCTACGAGCACGACGAGATTGCCGAGCCGCCGACGCTGCGGGACGACTACGAAGGCCGAGCGGCCCCCGCGCGCGAGGCCACGATGCGCATCGCTGACGACCTCACGGAGGAGGACCTCAAGGCGTTCTTGCCGCCGGATCTCGTGGGCGACGCCGCGCTCCGCTGGAACTATCAGCGCTACATCAAGGACTACCTGCGCTGCGTCGCCGCGCTCGACGAGAACGTCGCGCGGCTGCTCGACTATCTCGACGACGACGGGATCGCCTCGTCGACCGTCGTCGTCTACACCTCCGACCAGGGCTTCTTTCTCGGCGACCACGGCTGGTACGACAAGCGCTGGATGTACGAGGAGTCATTGCGGATGCCGATGCTCGTTCGGTACCCGAGAGAGATCCGCGCTGGCTCATCGAGCGAGGCGATCGTGCTCAACGTCGACTTCGGGCCCACCTTCCTCGACCTCGCCGGCGTCGACGTCCCGGGCTTCATGCAGGGCCGCAGCTTCCGGCCGATCCTGCGCGGGGAGCAACCGGCGGACTGGCGGACCTCGATGTACTACCGCTACTGGGTTCACTGGGACGTCGCCCACCACGTCTGGGCCCACTACGGTGTCCGGACCGACCGCTACAAGCTCGTCTACTACTACGCCGAACCGTGCGGCCAGCCCGGCGCGCACGAGGCACCCCGAACGCCGGCATGGGAGCTCTTTGACCTCGAGAAGGATCCGCTCGAGCTGCGGAGCGTCTACGAGGACGCCGCGTACAGGGATGTCGTCCGCGAGCTGACGACGGAACTCGCACGGCTCCAGGAGGAGCTCGCCGATACCGACTGCGCGCCGGTCCGGGATGTCATTTCCTAGCGACTTTCCCGCTGGGTTCGTCTGGGGCGTGGCCACGGCCGCGTATCAGATCGAGGGCGCCGTCGCGGACGACGGCCGGGGCGAGTCGATCTGGGACCGCTTCAGCCACACGCCCGGCCGGACGGCGAACGGGGACACGGGCGACGTCGCCTGTGACCACTACCACCGCTGGCCAGAGGATCTGGAGCTGATTGGCAACCTGGGCGTCGCGGCCTACCGCTTCAGCATCGCGTGGCCACGAATCCTCCCGGACGGCGTGACGCCGAACCGCCATGGCGGCCTCCCCTTCTACGAGCGGCTCGTCGACCGCCTGCTCGAGCGTGGCATCGACCCCGTGGTGACGCTCAACCACTGGGACCTCCCCCAGGCACTCCAGGATCGCGGCGGCTGGACGAGCCGGGACACCGTGGAACGGTTCGCGGACTACGCAGCCACGGTGTTCCGTTCTCTCGGCGACCGGGTCCGGCTGTGGATCACCCACAACGAGCCGTGGATGGTCGCGTTCATCGGCCACTACAGGGGCGTCCACGCGCCGGGCCTCGTCGATCTCCAGGCCGCACTCCGGGCGGCGCACCACCTGCTCCTGTCGCACGGAGCGGCGGTGCGCGCGTTTCGCGCCCTCGGGGCTGCCGGGGAGATCGGCATCACGCTCAACCTCTTCCCCACCTACCCGGTCAGCGAGAGCGACGCGGACCGCGAGGCGGCCGCCGCGTCGGCCGGCTACACGAACCGCTGGTTCCTCGATCCGATCTTCCGCCAGGCGTATCCGGCGGACACCGTCAGTCGGTTCGAACGCTGCGGCGCGACGATGGACTTCGTCGAGGACGGCGACTTGCCGTTGATCGCGTCGCCGATCGACTTCCTGGGCGTCAACTACTACTCGCCACGCAGAGTCAGCGCGTCGGGTGACGAGTTCGGCTGGCATGTGCAGCCCGGCACGGCCTCGGGGCGGCCGACGACGGCGATCGGGGGAGAGATCTACCCGGACGGCTTGACCGGCCTCCTGGTCGGGCTGCAGCGCGACTATGGGTCGGTGCCCCTATACGTTACCGAGAACGGCGCGGCGGTCGACGACCAGATCGGTCCTGACGGCGGGGTCCACGACGAAGCCCGGATCGACTTTCTCGAGCGTCACTTCGCCGCCGCCCATCGGGCACTGCAGTTGGGAGTCGACCTGCGCGGCTACTTCGTCTGGTCGCTCATGGACAACTTCGAGTGGGCGATGGGATACGGACCCAGGCTGGGCCTGACGTACGTCGACTACGCGACGCAGCGTCGCATCCCGAAGGACAGCTTTGCCTTCTACCGACGCTTCATCGCCGGTACCCGCGAGCGCCTCGCGCGCGACGCGAGACGGCCAAGCCCGTGACATGACCGCTGCCTCGCGCCTGGCTCGCGAGCGAGGCTGGCTGTGACGCGGCTTGGCTCGCGCTGATCCGTGTCGCCCAGGCAACTACACTGCGCCCGTGTCCGAAACCCGAACACCCCGGTGCGGTGCCCGTGCAACCGCAGCTTCGGGCAGCCGTTTCCCGGGCATCGGCTGCCCGAGTTTCGGGCGAACTGCCCGATGCCGTGGAGCGACGATCCGGCCAGTTCAAACTGACCCACCAGCCGCGGTGATCACCGCCTGCGGCGCGAGCTGCCTCTTCCCGGCTCGTGACTCATCGGAACCCCGGAGGACTGTCGACAAGTGGTGTTCGAGGTCGGCGTCGCGCGCACCTTCCACGCCCTGCATCAGCTCGAGGCCGAAGGAGCTTCGGCGAGCCATGAGCACAGCCACGACTACCGGGTCGAGGTCGTGGCACGCGGCGGCCGGCTTGCCGAGAATGGCATGCTCCTCGATCTCGATGCACTCTGTCCGGGGCGCTGCATGTTCCGGCATCCGCCATCGGCAACGTCGAGCACGAGGTCGTCCACCTCAACGTCGCCACGCGCGAGGCGGAGTCGATGGGGTGGGATCAGCCGCCCAGAGGCGAGGATCCGCTGGAGGCCGACGAACAGGAGCTTCACCGGCACGTCTGACCGCGCGCCCTGCCGCGCGCCCTGGTGTGGGGAGCGGCCGCGCGCCGCGGGCCCGTCCGCCGAGCGGCTTTGTCCTAGCTCTTCGGCGTCGAGTCGTCTGCCGCCACGGTCAGGATGTCCGTCCCGACGCTGCGGACCGCCTCCACGGCGACGGTCATGCTGGCACCGCCGACCCCGAGGACGCCCTTCCGGTGAGCGACGAGGCGCTGGACGCGCCCCGTCGCCGCGTCGATCTCGATCGTTTGCAGCGTCCCGATCAGGGTACCGGCGTCATCGACCACCTTCAGTGTCAGGAGCTTGCTGAGGCGCGGCAGGCCGTCGAAGGCGCCCCCGGCACTCGCCATCTGCGTCACCTGGCTGCTGTCGACCGTGACGGCGTCGGCGCCCAGGTTGCGCACCTGATCGAACGGGATCACGAAGTCAGTGCCCTCGCCGCGCACCTGCAGGGCCGCCACTCGCAACGGGTCCGGGTCGAACACGACGTCGGTGATGGCCCCCAGGCGAGCCGCCTCGGCCACTGACACGACGGTCATGCCCTTCAGTTTGTTCGCGTCCATCAGGGCTCCTGCTACTCCTGTGTTCGGCGGAACGCCC
>JAUJOH010000006.1:149229-161939 GCA_030447745.1 Chloroflexota bacterium
CGGGTAGGTCGACTTCAGTCGCGAATGTCCTCGAGGAACCAGCTGGTCGGAATCTCGGTCCCGATCCCTCGCTCGAGCGCTCGCTCGTAGATGCCCGCGCCCACCGCGGCGAAGCCCTCACCGATGGCACCGATGTTGTGGAAGAACGTCGTCTGGTCTGGTGACGTCCGCCCGGGCCGGCGCCCGGACACGAGGTCGGCCAAGGTCGGCAGCGCGAACGTTTCGGGGTTCGGCGGGACCCGCGGGATCATCGCAGTCTCCTCGGGACTTCCTGCCACCCAGCTGAGATATCCCCCGCGCGCGTAGGTGGCGGTGGGAGGAAGGTTGTCGATGAGCGGCGTTGGATTCCCGTGCCAGAACGCGACGTCGACCGACCGGACGAAGTCGGCCGGAGTTGACGGACGGGTCACGTCGACGACGTGCATCCCGGGTTCCAGCCAGTCGGCGAAGAAGACGGGCTCAATGGCCGACACGCACAACGCGACGATATCCGCTCCCTGCCCGGCATCGCGGGCATCATCCACGGCAGTGACCTCGATCCCGTGGCGGGAGCGCATCTCGTCCGCGTACTGCTCGCGCTTCGCTCGCGTCGGGCTGTAGACGCGGACACGGCGGATCGGTCGGACCCGAACGAAGGCCTCGAGATAACTCCTGGCCATACCACCGGAGCCGATCATCCCGACGGTCTCGCTGTCGTCTCGTGCCAGGTGCTTCGTCGCCACACCCGCTCCGGCACCAACGCGGTAGTGCTGGAGGGCGCCGTCGTGCATGATCGCGAGTGGAGCGCCGTTGTGGGTGCTGTACAGGAACAGCAGCCCGCAGTAGGTGCCGGGCTCGATCGCGAACTTCTCCTCGCGCCGCTTTCCGTCGACGACCGGCCAGCTCACCATGTCCGACATCGTCCGAGCGCACAGGTAGCCTCGTCGCCGCGACGTACCGGTCATGACCGCCCATCGGTGGAACGGTGCCGGGCCGCCGTCGGATGGCGTGTAGACATCGGTGCGACCGAGCGCGACGGAGTCGCCGGCGGCGATCTCGTGGGCCATCCCCTCGATCTCGTCGAACGCAGGGCGGAAAGCGCGCCACCCCACGGTACCCGACTGCAGGCTGTCGGTGACGCCGAGCCGCGTGGCGGCTGCTGACGACAACACCGTTATGTTGTGGAAGAACGTCGTTTCTCCTCGGAGCCCGTCGAGGAAATGTCCGCTTCGAGGTCGGCGGGACCCGCGGGATCATCGCCGGCTCGCGATGTTCGCGCGCGATCGAGGTTGCCTGAGCGAGGCCGGTCGCGACCTCGCCGTCGGCGAAGTCGCGGTGTTCGGCGTCGACGATCGACCTCGGACCCAGCCAGTCGGCGAGAAGCGAGGCCGACACGCACAACGCGCGAGGCAATGAACAACAGCAGCATGGCCACGCTCAGCGAGTTGTCGCGCAGGAAGGAGCGCATCGAACGGGTAGGTCGACTTCAGTCGCGAATGTCCTCGAGGAACCAGCTGGCACCAACGCGGAATCTCGGTCCCGATCCCTCGCTGGAGCGCCGTTGTGGGTGCTACGAACAGCGCGGCGAAGGTCACCGATGGCACCGATGTTGTGGAAGCCTCGCGTCTCCGTCGTGCGAAGCCAGCTCATGTCCGACATGGCACTCGGATAACCTCGTCGGAAGAACGTCGTCTGGTCTGGTGAGGGTGCCGGGCCGGCGTCGGACACGAGGTCGGCCATGCGACCGAGCGCGACGGAGTCGCCGGCGGCGATCTCGTGGGCCATCCCCTCGATCTCGTCGAG
The DNA here is from genome assembly GCA_030447745.1 of Chloroflexota bacterium. GTDB lineage: Bacteria > Chloroflexota > Limnocylindria > Limnocylindrales > CSP1-4 > JACDAV01. Next base: position 151,012 of record JAUJOH010000006.1, read on the forward strand.
ACAGCGGCCCATGTCGAGCACTTCATGGATGTCTCGGTTCGTGAGCAACAGCATGGGCGTCCTCCGGTCACCTGCGGCCTGTGGCGCGATGCGCCGATCCAGCGATCGTAACGGGCTCGCCCCTCTTCGCCACGTTGGAGCGGCAGGTCGGCCCGCTTGATCTCGGTGTCTCGGCGCGCCACTCTGCGCTCGTCGTGGCGGTGCTCGTCCAGGTCTTCCTGGCCGGTCTCTTCGCCTTCGGCCTCGAGACGTATCGTGGCGCGCACGCCGACTTCGGTGGCTCCAGCGTGGCGGCAGCCCTCCACCCGGTCAACGCCCTCGTGCTGTTCGCGCTCGGCGTGATCGTGGCGAGACGCGCGATGGTCGACGCTCGGGAGGGCCGGCTCGATGCCCGCGCGCGAGACGCCGCGAACGACGCCCGCGTGTGAGGATCGACCGGAGGGCGGGCATTCAGGATGGGTTTCGGTCGAGCGCCGCCTGGATCGGGACGGGCCCTACCTTCGCCGACCGGACCGGCGCGGCGGCTTCTCCTCCTGCCGATGTTGGTTCAGTAGCGCCCCGGCGGCGACGTGGATTGACCGGCGGACCATGGTGTCACTGCCGTCGGCCAGGAGGACACGCATGAGGTCCGCGTCCAGCCAGGCCAGGACCAGGTGTGCCGCGACGTCTGCGTCGCCCACGCCGGCCTCGTACAGCACCCGCGCGACGTGCCAGTGCCAGCCTCCGTAGACGCCGGTCCGATACCGAGCGCCCGGCGCAGCCGTCTCAGACATGACGACCAGGTCGAGGTTTCGCTCGAGGTAGTCCAGGTAGGCGTCGAGAAACGCATGGAGCCGATCGGCGGGCCGAGCCCCTGGCCCGAGAGGCGGCGGACCTCGCAGCACCCCCTCCTGTAGGTCGCGCTCGCGCGCGTCGAGGACCGCGATCGCGAGGCCCGCCTTGTCTCCGAACCGCCGGTACAGGGTTCCCTTGCCGACACCGGCCGCAGCCGCCACGTCATCCATTGACACTCGTTCCAGGCCGCGCTCGGTGAACAGGCGCTCGGCGGCCTCGAGCAACCGCCGGCGGTTCCGGGCAGCATCCGCTCGCTCCTGGGGAGGCTGTCCGAAGACCGGCAGGCGCGACATTTGACACCGGACTGTAGTCCGATTATGTTTTCGGCGGCAATCGGACCGCAGTCCGGATCGTCTGGGAGACACCATCTATGGAAGCAAGCGTGGTCGTCCTGTTTCACTCCGGTTACGGCAAGACCGAGAGCCTTGCGCGGGCCGTGGCTCGGGGAGCGGGCTCAGTCGCGGGCGTCCGGGTGGATCTCCTCAGCGTAGCGGAGGTCGACGAGGGTTCCTGGGCGGCGCTCGATGCCGCGGACGCCATCATCTTCGGCTCGCCGACGTACTTCGGGTCGATCTCGGCCGGGATGAAGCTCTTCCTCGAAGGCACCGTCGACCGGTGGATCGATGGTCCCCGCTGGAAGGACAAGCTGGCGGCCGGCTTCACGAACTCGAAGACGATGTCCGGCGACAAGCTGAACACGCTGTTCGACCTGGCCGCCTTCGCGGCCCAGCACGGGATGATCTGGGTCGGGCTCGACCTCTATCCCGGGTGGCACACTGCGGACCCGGCGGCGTCGAACGTTCGGACGCTGCCGGAGCGTCGGCCGGTCGTCACCGGTGGGGACGGTGACGGGTCGAGCGACCTGAACCGCCTCGGCAGCTGGTTCGGCGCGATGTCGCAGGCGAACTCGGACGAGCCGGCCGACATCACACCACCGGCGAGCGATCTGGCAACGGGCGAGCACCTCGGCCAGCGCGTCGCGGAGATGGCCGTCGTGTTCGTCCGCGGCCGCGCCGTCGAGCGTTCCGTCGCATAGATCGGGCCGGCTCGACATGCGAGGCCGGCTGATCGCGGTCGTCGGGCGGCGCTAACCTCCGAGCGTCGACCAACCATCAGGAGACTCGGGCGATGAGCTCGCGCGACACCGGCTCCTGCGTCGTCGTGACGACGACGCCGACACTCGTTCGCCTCGGATAGCGCTTGTTTCGCGTCGTTGACGGGATCCTCGAGCCATCGCCCGGCAGCGGCATGAACGCCCCCCGGAATGACCGCTTCGATCTCGTCGTGCTCGGCGGTGGGCCGGCGGGCGTCACGGCAGCGTTGCGCGGCGCGGAGCTCGGGGCCACCGTCGCGCTCGTGGAGCAGCACCGCCTGGGCGGCACGTGCACGAACGACGGCTGCGCGCCGACCCGCGTCCTCGCCCGCGCCGCCCGGTTCCTGCGCGACGCGACGCAGCTCCCGGCCTACGGCATCTCCGCGCCGCCGCCGACTCTCGACCTTCGAGCTCCTGGCGGCGACGCAGCGGACGGTCTACCGCCTGCACGAGAAGAAGCAGATGGCGGGACACCTGGAGCGCGCGGGCGTCGACGTCCGCGACCACGCCGGCATCGCGACATTCCGGGGCGCGAACGCGGTCGGGCTCGCCGACGGCGCCTCCTGGAGGCGGACCGCTTCGTCATCGCGTGCGGGGGGCACGCGCGCAGGCTCGACTTTCCGCGACAAGAGCTGGCGATGACCTACAGCGACATCTGGCAGCTCGAGCGGACGCCGCGTTCCGTCGCGATCGTCGGCGCGGCAGCGACAGGAGCCCAGCTCGGGTCGATCTTCGCGGCCTTCGGGTCGCACGTCACGCTGCTGGAGGTCGCGCCGCGGATCCTGGCCGGCGAGGACGCCGACGTGTCGGCCGCGCTTGCCGGCGCCTTCACCGGCCACGGCATCGAGGTCGTGGCGGGGATCGGCGGCATCCGAGCCATCGAACAAGCGCGGCGCGGCCTGCGCCTCACCTACCGACTCGCCGACGGCGAGCGCGAGCTCGCCGTGGACGCCGTCGTCCTCGCCGTCGGTTGGCCGGGCAACCTCGAGCCGCTCGACCTGCCGGCTGCCGGCGTGGCGACCGAGCGGGGCTACGTCCGCGTCGACGAGACGCTCCGCACGTCCGCGCCGAACATCTGGGCCGCGGGCGACATCACGGGCCGCATGATGCTCGTCCAGAGCGCCACGTTCGAGGGTCGCGTGGCGGCGGAGAACGCGCTCCGCGGTGACGGCCACAGCGCTCGCCACGCGATCGTCGCCCACGGTGGCTTCACCGATCTCGAATACGCGAGCGTCGGGCTCACGGAAACGCAGGCGGCCGCGACGGGCGAGCCGATCGCCGTCGGCGTGGTGCCCTATGCCGACCTCGACCGCGCCGTCATCGACGGCCGGACGGAAGGGTTCTGCAAGCTCGTGGTCGCCCGCGACGGACACCCGGATCCTCGGCGCGCACGTGGTCGGTGAGCAGGCGGTCGAGGTGATCCAGATCGCCGCCGCGGCGATGGCCGGCGAGGTCCCGGCGGAGCGGCTCGCGGAGGTCGAGTTCGCCTACCCGACCTTCACGGCGATCGTCGGCCTGGCGGCGCGCCAGGTCGTCCACGCGCTCCGGATGCCGCTCGACGAGGCGCGGGCGTGGGGAGCCCTCGGCCGGCCGCGAGTCGCGGAGTGGGAACGGCGCGAGGCGTAGGTTCGCGCGCCGCCGGCCGGGCCACGGTGACCGCGGTCGCCACCGTACTTGTTCACGACCTCGTCCTTCAGCGGGAAATCATCGGGGACGTCGCGCAGGGAGAAGGAGTTCCACACCCGCCACAGCGGCGGCGTCGATCCAGTCGGTGACGATATCGGTCGTCCTGCCCGGGTCATTCCAGGCGGTGTGCGCCTGCGCCGCCGCGATCCGCATTGGTCGGGCCCTCGTGCTGCCGTTTGCGAGCCTGATGGTCCTGCTCACCTGCCCGGACCCGCTGAGTGTTGCACCAGCGACGGGGCTGGAGGGTTGTCGCGACCGCGCGACCTGCTCCGGTGCGACCCGGACTACTCGTCGGGTCGACAGTCCCGGGGACGCGCCTCCGGCACCGCAAACCCGGGATCCGCGGGCTCGATGCTGACGAGCGTGGCCGCGACGGCGAACTTCTCCTTGGTGCCGGACGCGCCCTCACTCGTCTGCAGGACCAGACGTTGCTCCTGGTCCTGGAGCCCGTCCGTGGCGATCGAGCGATCCGTGATATGTCGCCGGACGAGCCAGATCTCGTACCGGTAGCGCAGGGCATCCGTGGTGTAGACGTCGGCAGTGACGCCAAGGAGCTCTCGTCCGTCGTCGCGTTGGGACGCCTCGAGGAGCGGCAGGAACATCCCCTTCCGGGCATGAGCCGTCAGGTACGTCGTGCCTGGCTCCCCGGGCTGGGCGAGGAACGTCACGTACGCGGCGACGTCGCAGAACGGATAGTTCGGTGGCGGCTGAAGGTCGCCGGAGATCACGGGCAGGTCGATGCCCAGGTCCTCCACCACGACGCGGCTGGCCACATGGGCCGGGGCGAGACCGCCGCCCGCGGAGGCAGCAGGCATCGGGCTCGGCTCGGGAACCGGCCTCCAGCTCGGGGTCGGCTTGGCGACCTCGATGGTGCGGTCCTTGCCCGGGGACGCGCTCCCGCCGGCCGGATCCGTGCCGTCGGAGGCATCTGGCCGGCAGTCCCGGGGCTTTGCTTCCGGGTTCGCTTCGGCGGGGTCGACCGCGGCCTCGTCGACGGCCGTTGCGACGACCTGGAGCTTCTCGGTCGTCCCGAACGGCCCCTCGCTCGTCTGCAGGACGAGCGTCCGCTCGTCGAGCGGCAGCGTGGCGACGACGGCGTAGTCGGTCGCATGCGGCACGATCCGCTCGATCGCGTATCGGTAGCGCATGGCGTCACTGGTGTAGACGTCCACCGTGACGCCGACGAGCTCTTCGCCCTCGTCACGCTGCGCGGCCTCGAGGAGCGGCAGGAACATGCCCTCCTGGGCATGCGCGGACAGGTACGTCACGCCCGACTCGTAGGGCTGACTGAAGCGAGTGATGTACGCGGCCACGTCGCAGAACGGGTAGTTCGGCGGCGGCTGCAGGTCACCGGAGATCACGGGCAGGTCGATCCCGAGGTCCGGGACGACGATGCGGCTCGCGTAGGCGGGCGCCTTCAGCACCGGTGGTCGGGATATCGCGGCCCCGTGGGTGGCGGCGGCGGAGGCCGGTGCCGTGGCGAGCCCCGACCCGTCGGACGCGGCGGTCGGCGACCGCTCGGCAGTCCCGCCACACGCAACAACGGCGACCACGATCATGGCGAGCGCCGCCGCCCTGGTCGGACGCCGACTGCCGGAGCGTCGATTTGAAATCCGTGTCACGGGGTACCGGTCCTCGTCATGGTCCTCGTCGCCGAGGCGTGGAGCCACCCGTCGGTTCGCAGGCCGGTCACAAACGGTTCAGGGCCGGGGCCGATGACGCGGCGAGGGAATGAAGTTGCAACGCCGAAGCGCTCATCCTGCCACCCACCCTCCTGCGAACAAGCACTACGTCCGAGCGACCGGCCCGGACGCCCGGGCGCATCGCGCTGCGGCAGGACAGTAGGACCTTTGGGCTGTTGACTGTACGCACCTGCTCGGTACGTTGGATTGCGTAGGCCGGCCAGCACGTCGTCGGTACGTGTTCGCCGGGCCACCGCGAAGGAGGGCGCCATCGAGGAAACCGCCTGCCCAGGGACGCAGACGGATACCGCCATTTTCCACGAGGAACTGACTCAATGCTCATGACCCGCAAGCGAAGGATCGCGTCGCTGGGAGCCGCCGGGCTCCTCGCGGTGACGTCCGTCGCCGGCGGCGCCCTCGGCTCGAGCCACCGCGAGGCGCCACTCATCGCCAAGGATCCCACCGCGGACATCACGGACCTGTACGCGTTCGTCAGCCCTGACAAGCCGGACACGGTCACCCTCATTGCCAACTACATCCCCTTCCAGGAGCCGGCCGGCGGCCCGAACTTCTACCCGTTCGACGAGACCGCGCAGTACTTCATCAAGGTCGACAACACGGGTGACGGCGTCGAGGACGTCACGTTTACCTTCGACTTCGAGACGGAGTTCACCAACCCGGACAGCTTCCTCTACAGCGGCTATGGCCCCATCGAGGACCAGGACGAGCCGCAGGGCGCACCGTTCGCACCGGCGAACCTGCAGCAGCGCTACACGGTCACGATGAACGACGAGGAGCTCGGTACCGATCTCTACGTCCCGCCGGACAACATCGGTCCCCGGACCACTCCGACGTACGACAACTACGAGCACGACGGCATCCACGAGCTGGATGGGGGCGTGACGGTCTTCGCCGGTCAGCGCGATGACTCGTTCTTCGCGGACACCGCCGCGATCTTCGATCTCGGCGGCCTCCGGCCGTTCAACCAGGCGCACCTGATCCCGCTTCCGACGGAGCCCGGGCAGGACACCTTCAGCTCCTTCAATGTGAAGAGCATCGCCCTCCAGGTGCCGAAGACCATGCTCACCAACGACGGTGAGGATGTCACGGCGCCCGACGCCTCGAACGCCGTCATCGGCGTGTGGGGCGGCACGATGCGCCAGTCAGGCGCCGTCCTCTCCGGCGCGACGGGCGCCGAGCTCGGCGGCGACTTCGTGCAGGTCGCACGCCTCGGCAACCCGCTCGTCAACGAGGTGATCATTCCGATCGGCCAGAAGGACGAGTGGAATGCAGACGCCCCGGCGGACGACGCCGAGTACATCGACGAATATCTCAACCCGGAGCTCGCGGCGATCATCAACACCCTCTACCCCACGCTCCCGGATGCCCGCACGTCGGACCGCTCGGACCTCGTGCTCATCCTGGGTCAGGGTGTCCCGGGTCTGAACGCCACGAACGAAGGCGACACGCTGTACGACATGCTTCGCCTGAACATGGGCATCGCGCCCTCCGAGAACCCCAGCCGCCTCGGCGTCATCGACGGCGACCTGGCTGGCTTCCCCAACGGCCGCCGTCTCTGGGACGATGTCGTGGACATCGAGCTCCGTGCGGTTGCCGACGGCTACGGTTCGTTCCTCAACGAGAACTTCGATCTTCCCAATGAGACGCCGAACAACATGCTCGGCGATGGCTGCGATGCCAACGACCGGGGCTTCATGACGTCGTTCCCGTACGTTGCCAACCCGTGGCAGGGATACGAGGACGGCGTCCACCACCGCTCGCCGTGCGAGGCGCTCGACGAGACCAGCACCGCGGGGTGACGCGCTGACGCGCTGACCCCGGCTTTCGGGACCGGGCCGGACGGACGCACGACATCTCGTGCGTCCGGACGGCCCGGTCTCGTATGTTTGACCGAACGATGAACCTGACGACTCGGGTCGCGACGGCGCGGCGCGCTGGACGGCCGGCGGCCGCGACGCTGCTCGCCGTGGGCATGCTGATCGTGCTCGCGCCGCCGTCCGCGCTGGCGCATCCCCTCGGCAACTTCACCATCAACCGATACAACGGGCTCACCGTGGCGCTCGACTCGGTCGTCGTCGACCACGTCGTCGACATGGCCGAGATCCCGGCGCTCCAGGAGCGCCAGCGGATGGACGTCGACCGCGACGGGGCCGTGTCGGACGACGAGGCGGCCGGCTGGGCGGCGTCCGCATGCCGCGCCGGCGAGAGCGGCCTGCGCCTCGAGCTCGATGGTGCGCGGGTACCCCTTCGAGGGACGGGCGTCGGCGTGTCGTTTCCGCCGGGCCAGGCGGACCTCCTGACGCTCCGGCTCGTCTGCACGTACGAGGGCGAATTCGCGGCCCTGACGGGCTCGACGCGAGTGTCGTTTCGCGATGACACGTTTGCCGGTCGGCTGGGCTGGCGCGAGATCGTCGTCACCGGCGACGGCGTGACGCTCGACGGGGCCGATGCGTACCGGTCCGGCTCTTCCAACCGCCTGTCTGCGTACCCGGCCGGGGAGCTCGCGACGCCGCGGGACCAGGCCGCGGCCTCGTTCGCCGCCGCCCCGGGCGGTCCGCGCGCACCCGCCGCGGCTGTCCTCGACGCCGTCCCGCTCGGAAGCCGGTCCGAAGAGGTGGTCCGTGCGGGATCCCGCTCGGCGGCGCTGCCCGGCGGAATCACTGAGCTCCCGCCGCAGATCACGGAGATCATCCAGGCTCGCGATCTGACGCTGCCCGCCATCGTGCTGTCCCTCCTCCTGGCGGCGGGTATCGGCGCCGTCCACGCGGCGTCACCCGGCCACGGCAAGACCCTGATGGCGGCGTATCTGGTCGGCACCCGAGGCACCGTCCGGCATGCGCTGGCGCTCGGCCTGACGGTCACCGTGTCGCACACGATCGGCGTCCTGGCGCTGGGGGCGGTCATCCTGTTCGCAGGCGCACTCATCCCGTCGGAGCGGCTGTTCCCGATCCTCGGCCTGGCGTCCGGCGTGATCGTCACGATCCTCGGGCTCGCCCTGCTCGTACAGCGGTTGCGGGACAACCGCGCGCGGCTGGCAGCGCACCACGCCCACGAGCACGGCGACCATGGCCACGAAGAGCACGAGCACGGCCACGGTCACGACGAGGAGCATGGCCACGGTCACGGGCACCACCAGGCGCGCGAGCGTGGTCACGAGCACGACCCGGGTCACGGGCGCGAGGGCGCGGAGGACGAAGGGACGGTCGCCGGCTGGCATTCGCATGGCCTCGTTCGCCACACGCACCTCCCGCCCGGCGACGATCCAGTCCGATGGAGGAACATCGCGGCCCTCGGGCTCGTGGGCGGACTGGTTCCGTCCGCCTCAGCCATCCTGATCCTCGTCGGGTCGATCGCCGCTGGGCGCCCCGCCTACGGCATGGTTCTGACGATCGCGTTCGGGATCGGGATGGCGGTCGTGCTCGTCGGAGTGGGCGTGCTCCTGGTTCGCGCGCGCGGGGTGATCGAGCGCTGGCCTCGAACGGACCGCCTCGGCCCGCTCTTCGCGCGGCTCCCCGTGATCACCGCGCTCGTCTTCGTCGTCGTCGGCGCGGCGATCAGCGTCCAGGCAGGCATGCAGCTTCGATGACCGGGCGCATGATCCGACGGCGGCCGGACACCGAACGACTGGGCGTGCATTCGACGACTCGAACGGCGCCGCGCGCCGCGCGCGAGGGGCCGCGCCCGCGACCCTCGCGGCTCCGCTCCATCGCCCGGCGCGTGTGGTTCCCGGTCGTTCTCGTGACCATTGTCGCTCTCGCCTTCGCGCTTCTTGGCCCGCCCTCGTCGCGGCCGACCGTCGATCGCCTCCTCGCGCTCGCGCCGCCCGGCGCGGATCCGTCGCGGCCGTTCGCGGCCGATGCGGGCGCGAGCGACACGGAACAGGAGATTGCGAAGCGCTTCGAAACCGTGCGGCAGGCGCCGGACACCGTGCTGGCCTACGTGCTGCTCGGCAACGCCTACCTCCAGCACGTTCGGGAGACCGGGGATCCAAGCGATTACGGCAGGGCGGCCGCGGCGTTCGACGAGGCGCTCGCGAGGGACGGACAGAACGTCGACGCGTTGATCGGCAAGGGCACCCTGGCTCTGGCCCGTCACGAGTTCGCCGAGGCGCTCGAGCTCGGTCAGCGCGCGCGCGCGCTCGCGCCGAAGACCGCTCGCGTCCACGGGGTGATCGTCGACGCGCAGACGGAGCTCGGCATGTACGACGAGGCGGTGAAGAGCACGCAGACGATGGTCGACCTTCGTCCCGATCTTGCCTCGTGGAGCCGGGTCTCCTACCAACGCGAGCTCCGGGGGGACATCGACGGGGCCATCGAGGCCATGGACCGCGCGTTCAAGGCGGCGCAGGGGACGAGCACGGAGAATCGCGAATACCTCCGGGTCCTGATCGGGGACCTCTACCTGCTGAAGAACGACCCGCAGACCGCGGAGAAGGTGCACCGCGCCTCGCTCGCCACGAGCCCCGGATTCGTGTGGGCGCTGGCGGGGCTGGCGCGCGCTCGCGCGGCTCAGGGAGACCTCGACGAGGCGATCGACCTGTACCAGCAGGCGGTCGACACCATCCCGCTGCCGGAGTTCGCGATCGCGCTTGGCGAGGCACAGGAAGCCGCGGGCAGGACAGCCGAGGCGGAGCAGACCTATGAGCTAGTCCGGGCGATCCAGAAGTTGTTCGAGGCCAACGGCGTCAACGTCGACCTCGACCTCGCGTTGTTCGAGGCGGACCACGGGGATGATCCGAGTGCGGCCGTGGAGCTGGCGCGCCGAGCGTACGAGGACCAGCCGAACGTGAAAGCCGCCGATGCGCTCGCCTGGGCGCTGTACCGGGCCGGCCGGCTCGACGAGGCGCGTCGCTACGCCGAGGAGGCGGTCCGCCTCGGGACGCCGTACGGGCGGTTCTTCTTCCACGCCGGGATGATCGCCAAGGCCCAGGGGGACACCGCCGCGGCGCGGCAGTACCTCACCCGGGCCGCCGAGGACCACCCGCACTTCTCGCCCCTCGACGGTCCGCGGGCGCGCGCGGAGCTCCAGTCGCTCGACGGCTGACGCCCGGCCGGCGAACGTCGAGACGGCGCCGCGACCCGCGAGCGTGGTGAGCTGTTCGTCGAGTACCAGCCGATCTTCGATGTCCGGTCGGACGGGATCGTGGCGACGGAGGCGCTCGTTCGGTCGCGGCACCCACGACGGGGTACCGTGCCGCCGGCACTGTTCGCTCCGATTGCCGGGGAGACGGGGCTCATCGTGGACCTCGGCCGGTGGGTCGTACGGGAGGCCTGCCGCCAGACCGTCGTGTCGCGGCCGGCGTCGCCTGACCTGGCGGTCAGCGTGAACCTCTCGGTGCGCCAGCTCCAGCATGCGGACATCGTGTCGACCGTGACCAGCGCGCCGCAGGACGCCGGTCTGAAGCCGAACGGCCTTGTCCCTCGAGATGGCCGAGAGCGTCCTGATGGACGACGTTGCGACCAGCCGCCGAACCCTCGAACGGCTTCGTGACCTCGGCGTCCGTCTCGCGATCGACGACTTCGGGACCGGGCATTCCGCGGTCTGTCGGTCAACATCGTCAAGATCGACTACGGTGCCGCCATGCCGGCCAGATCGAGCCGCGATGCGCCACG
>JAUJOH010000006.1:162039-165316 GCA_030447745.1 Chloroflexota bacterium
TCAAGATCGACTACGGTGCCGCCATGCCGGCCAGATCGAGCCGCGATGCGCCACGCGGCTGGAGCGACCTGCCCGTCCACCCGCTGCTGTTCGCCGCGTTCCCCGTCCTGTTCCTGTTCGCCGAGAACGCCGTCCAGCAGGTGACGCTTGGGCCGTTGTGGCTGCCGCTCGGCGCGGCAGTCGGAGGCGCTGGAGCCGCGCTGGCCGTGGGCGCCGCACTGTTCCGCGACTGGCGGCGAGGCGCCATCGCGGCAAGCGTGCTGGTCGTGCTGTTCTTCTCGTTCGGTCACGTCTGGAACGTGGCGCGCGAGTCGTACGGCGTCGCGGAACGGACGCCGATCTCGGTCGCTTGGGCGGCGATCGCCGTGGTCGGCGTCGCTGTCGCCTGGCGCGGCGGGCCGTGGGTCGTGCCGGTCACCCGGGCCGCCAACTTCGTCGCGGCCCTCCTCGTCGCGTTCAATCTCGTGCGCGTCGGCCAGTTCGCGATCGGCTCGACACCGAGCCTGTCCGCCGAGGCGGCGTCGGCCGTCCCCATCTCGATCGCGTCGCCGGTCGAGCGGCGGCCGGACATCTACTACATCATCCTCGACCGCTACTCGAATGCCGAGACGCTCGATCGGATCTACGGCTTCGACAACCGCCCGTTCCTCGACGCGCTCGAGCAGCGCGGCTTCACGATCGCCGAGGACAGCTGGGCGAACTACTTCAAGACTTCGCTGTCGCTCGTCTCGTCGCTCAACATGGAGCACCTCGACGGCGAGGCGCTCGAGAACGCCGGCGGCGGATCGTTCGAGCCGCTCCACAAGGCACTTCGCGAGCGGCTGGCCGCGCCCGCGACGCTGAAGTCGCTCGGCTACGAGTACGTCCATATCGCCAACACCTGGGAGCCGACGGGAACCAACGTCGACGCCGACCGGGTGATCCGCTGGTCAGAGGGCTCCGAGTTCAGCTCGGCCGTGCTCGAGACGACCGCGTGGTCGTTGACCGAGCCGTGGGTGCCGCCGACCGAGCCAGAGGACCTTGGCGAGGGGGTCGGACCGCCGGAGCTCCTGCGTGCCCACACCCTGTTCCAGCTCGACCGGCTGGCCGAGGTCGGCGACCGCCCAGGCCCGACGTTCGTGTTCGCCCACCTTCTCCTCCCCCACAGCCCGTGGCGGTTCAACGCCGACGGCAGCTTCCCGCGCGCGGAGGAGATTGCCGGCCGCTCGCGCAACGAGAACTACCTCCAGCATCTCCAGTTCACCAACGACCGCATCCTGAAGGTGCTGGACCGGCTCCTCGACAAGCCCGCCGCAGACCAGCCGGTCATCATCCTCCAGGCGGACGAGGGTGAGTTCCCGATCGAGTTCGCACGCAACCAGGCCAGGTTCAACTGGCTGACCGCGACCCCGGACCAGATCCAGCACAAGTTCGGGATCCTGAACGCCTTTCGCCTGCCGGGCGTCGACGCCGCGGCGGTCGGAGTCCACGATCGGATCAGTCCGGTGAACGCGTTCCGGATCATCTTCAACGCCTACTTCGACGCCGGCCTGCCGCTCCTGCCGGACACGACCTACCTGTCGCCCGACTACACCAGGATGTTCGACTTCGTCGAGTACCCACGACCCCCGTCCGACCCCTGACGCTGGGCTTCGCGCGCCCGGGGCCCGCGCTCAGTCGCGCCGGCGCATCCGCAGCAGGGTCCGCCTGCTGCCCTCCACCACGGCCTCGTCCATGATGGCGAACCGCTCGGCGAAGGCCGCCCGGAACGCCTCCAGCGTGTAGTCGCGAAACACGTCCTCCCGCGTCGCCAGCAGCCGCTCGACCATCGGGTCCCCACGCGGCACGAACTCGGTGATCAGGTTTGGCCCGAGACGGGCCAGGAAGTCGCGGAGCAGCGGGAACGGGACGTTGCGCGAGATCGCGAGGTGGTGCACCAGGGCGAGCGCGAGGACCGTGTCCGCGTCCGCCCGGTCGACGAGCGAGCGGCGCTCCGCGTGCGCCCAGCCGAGGCCCGGGCTGGGATTGCCGAGATCGAGCAGCAGGGGCAGGACCGTTGTGACGCCGTCGCGCTTGACCGCCCGGTAGTGGCGCTCCGTGGCGGCCGGATCGAGGTCCCAGGCGACGACGTCCCGCCCGAGCCGGGCGGCGATCGCGCTGAACCGGCCGGTGTTGGCGCCGAGATCCCAGGCCACCCGGCCGCCGGCCGCGACGAGGAAACGCTCGACGAGCTCGTCCTTGCTCCGCGCGGCCGACTCGCCGTAGCTCGTGTGCTCGGCGTAGTCGGCCCACTCGGTCCCGGCCGGCTGCCAGCTCAGCTTCAGGATCGTCCGCCGCAGGCTGTCGAGGAGTGCCGCCTGCTGGAGCGCTGTCATCGTCCGAGGACGACGCCCGCCGGGCGCCCCGTCCGCGTACCGGCGCTGGGCGCGGGCATGGGCGTGGAGGTGGCTCGCCAGCCCGAGATCGAGGAGCGTCCGGCGGGGGAGGAGTCGCGCCGCGAGATCGAGGGGGATCCCGTCGATGAAGTCGCGGAGAAGCAATCCGAGCCGCACGTCGCGATGGGCCATCAGTGCGAGCGGCGCGAGGAAGTGCTCGCAGAACTGGCGATAGGCCACCCACGGCGCGCCTGGCACGGCGCGCTCGAACGAGAGGGTGTCGATCAGGACGGGACGGCCCTGGTGGAACTGGACGTTGTAAGCGGTCGCGTCGCGAAGCGCGAAGCCGGCCGCGGCCGCCGACTCCTGCGCCGCGAGCGTCAGCAGCGCGGCGTCGCGCAGCTGCCCGAACGACCACTCGTAGGGATACGAGACGAAGCGGACGGCCTCCGGCCGGATGACGGCGTGGGCGGTCGCCGGGTCGAACGCCTGAGCAGCGTCGACGACGTCGTGCGACACGAGCAGTCGCTCGGCCTGCAGCCTGGCGAGCAGCCCGCTCTCGACGAGGTCATCCCAGGTCGACGCGAACGACCGGTCGACCTGCCGCAGCAGGACGCCGTCACGGCGATAGACGAAGCCGCTCGGGTCGCGGAACGACGCCGGGTCTCGTAACGAGACGGCGTCGCTGACCTGGCCCGCCGCACGCGCGGACGAGGCGGTCAGGGGGTCTGGATTCAGCGAGCGTTGGTGGTGTCGTCGGTGCCGGGCGCCCGCGCCGTCGGCTCCAGGCGTCGGACCGCGCGGACGACCCCCCCGATCTGATGTCGGAAGAAGAACGGAACCCCCACCACCGTACCGACGACTGCCTGGATGATCAGGCTACCCCATCCCCGGTCGCTGAGATAGGAAAAGCACACCACAGA
>JAUJOH010000026.1 GCA_030447745.1 Chloroflexota bacterium
TAGGGCATGCGATCCCTGAGCCTTGCCGCAACAGTGTTCGCCGCAGCGGCGCTCGTGGGCCTCGTCGTGCCGGATCGAGCTCTGGCGACCCAATGCGTCGCGGAACGCGAGGTTGCCGCAGCCGCCGGCGCGAACTTCGTCGGACATGTGGTGGCGCTCGAGCGGGACAAGCGTCGAGCGGCGGTCGTCGTCGACTCAGTGACGGCGGGCCGTGATCTCAGGAGAGGCGATCGCGTTGGCGTACTCGACATCTCCCCGCCGCGCACCGAGATCGCCGGGAAGCTGCTGGTCGGTGCGCGGTACCGCTTCCTTCCCTCTCGCGAAGCGCGGCCGTTCGAGATCAACGGTTGCAGTGCCAAGCGCCTTGGCGGTTTCGTCCTGCCGCCGACGCCAGCTCGAGAAGTCGCGCCGGGCTGGGTGTTTCCGGCGATGGGGTTGCTGTTCCTCCTGGGCTGCGTCGTCGGCAGCCGATTCAGACGCCCGCGAGTGGCGAGGCGGCCGCGAAGCTCGTGAGCCCGGTCACCCATGGGAAGGGGTCCCAGCCCTTCCCCTTCAGTGCCCGGCGACCACCGGCTGGCGGCACCGATGCCCTCTTTCCGGCGAGGCGACCGCTCGGGGCGCTACACCGAGCTGCAGTGAGGCTCGACGCCACGAACCGGCGAGAACCTGCGCGACTTGACGCAGGGGCGTTCGTTCCACCTCGGCATGCGACTCCTGCTCGTGCTCTTCGCGTTCATCGTCACCGCGGCGCCCGCCTCGGCCTCGACCGCCATGCTCGCCGCCCACCTGCCGGCGCAGGCGGACGCCCGGTCCTGTGCGGCGGAGGGCCGAACCGTCGCGGCGAGCGAGAGCGTGCGGGTCTACGTCATCCCCACGGACGACTTCGTCGAGCCCACGTACGCCTGCCCGCTGCGCGGCGGCCGGCGCCTGCGGCTCGGCAGCTCCGGCCTGTCGGAGTCGGGCCCGACCGACCTGCAGGTCGCCGGCGACCACGTCTTCTTCACCCAGGGGTCCTACGACCGCGCCCACGGTGACCTCAGCCTCGACGTCCGGGTCGTGGACGTCGGCCGGCGGCGGACCCTGCACCGGTGGCACTTCTACGAGGCCCGGATCGACCAGGTTGCACCCACGCTGCACCTCCGCGGCGCCCGCCTGACTCCGGACGGTTCGGTGGCCTTCCTGGTCGGCGGAGTGGGTGCAGACCATCGCCTGGAGGTCCACCGCGCCGACACCGCGGGGCGCACGAGATTGGACAGCGGCGCTGACGTCGACCCCGATTCGCTGGCGGTGGGTGCCGGGCGCGTGTACTGGACGCGCGCCGGGATCCCGCGAAGCGCGACCTTCGCGCCGGGGACCCCGCGCCGCCGGCGGTCGCCGGCACGGCCGCGCGGCCGGACGTGTCGGCGCCCATCGGATCGCACGATCGCGCTGAGCGAGCGGATCCGCGTCTTCGCCTTCGAGGACCCCGACGACGACAACGACGACACCCTCGTCCGTGCCTGTTGGCTGAGAACGGGCCGGACATGGCAGCTGCCTTCGAGTGGCATGGACTACTCGGGCGCCAGCGACGTCGTGCTGTCAGGGCGACACATGCTCTACGCATCGTCGTCCTACGGCCGTGGAACAGGCGATGCGTCGCTCGACGTCCGCGTCCTCGACGTCCGGACCGGCTTCGAGCACGCCCGCTGGAGCTTCGTCGACTACAACGACGGCAAGCAGATGGGCATCGGACTCGACCTGCGCGGCGCCGGCCTCCAGCCGGACGGCACGGCATCGATCCTGGTCGGGCGCGTCAGCTCGGAGACCGGCCATCGGTACGAGGTCCATCGCGTCGATCGCGGCGGACGGCGGACCCTGCTCGACGCCGCGCCCGATATCGATCCAGCCTCGTTCGCCTCGGGCGACGAGCGGATCTACTGGCGCCGGGAGGGGGCCATCCGCTCGGCGCCGGTCCGGTGAGACCCTACGCTCTAGGACGATGGGCGCCGGCGAGATCTCCACCTCCGTCGTACGGGCGGGCGAGGACCTCGCCGAGCTCCTCCCCCTCCTGAAGGCCTACCTCGACTTCTACGGGGCGTCCCCGTCCGAGGCCGAGGTGCGCGCGCTGTGCGAGGCGCT
>JAUJOH010000007.1:0-13915 GCA_030447745.1 Chloroflexota bacterium
GCCCGAGCCACCGCCCGGGCATGGCGGCGCCCGCGACGCTGGGCGTCGCCGAGCGCGCGTGCCAGACCGCCACCAGCCCGACACCCGCCGGCGGCTCGGCAACGCCGGCCGGCGCCAGTGCCAGCGCAGCCGCCGGCACGACGCAGCTGTCGATCGCGACGGGCGGCACCGGCGGCGTCTACTACCCGCTCGGCGGCGGGTTCGCCACCGTGATCCGCAAGTACGTCCCCGGCCACGACGCGACGGTCCAGGAGACGAACGCGTCGGTCGACAACATGCAGCTCATCGGAAACGGCGGCGCCGATCTCGCGCTCGTCCTGGGGGACACGGCGGCCGACGCGGTCGAGGGCCGCGGCGAATTCGAGGGCGGGGCGGTGGACGCGTGCACCCTCGGCCGCCTGTATGACAACTTCACCCAGGTCGTCACCAGCGCGGATACCGGGATCACCAGCATCGACGACCTGCGAGGCAAGCGCGTGTCGCTCGGCTCGACCGGATCGGGCACGGAGGTGATCGGGCTCCGCATCCTCGAGGCGGCCGGCATCGACCCGGACGCCGACATCGAGCGGCAGCAGCTGGCCGTCGACGAGACCGTGAACGGTCTCCGCGACGGCACGGTCGACGCAGGCTTCTGGTCGGGCGGTCTCCCGACGGCCGCCCTGACCGAGTACGCAACGACCGGCGACCTCGTGCTGATTCCCACCGCGGACTACACCGATGAGCTGGCGTCGACACACGGGCCCTTCTACCTGACCGCGGAGATCCCGGCCGAGACGTATAGCGGCCAGACCTCGGCCGTTCCGACGATCGTCGTCCCGAACGTGCTGGTGGTGAACAAGGACATGCCCGAAGACCTCCAGCGCCAGATCACCGAGGCGATCTACGGGCACGAGGATGAGCTGGTGGCCGTGCATCCGGCCGCGGAGGACCTCGACGCGGGCACGGCGGCGGACATCGAGTTCATCGACGTGTGCCCGGGCGCGCAGGCGTACTTCGACACGCAGCAGTAGACGCGTGCCGGGCGCGGTGCGCAGGCCGATCGTCGTCGCGCTGCTCGTCGCGTCGGCCGTCTCCGGAAGCGGGCCGGCCGTTGCAGCGCCCGCCGCGGACGTGGTCGTCCGTGACCAGCACGGAACCGTCCTGATCCGCGTCGCGGTTCGTGATGGCAGCCGCGTGACGCTGCGCTACCGCAACTCCGTGTACGGCTCGGCGGCCGAGGAGCGTTTCGTGGTCGCGGTCCCGGCGCTCCGCCTCGTGGAGGTCGCGGCGGACGAACGGGCCGTTCTCGACGAGTACTACGTGATCGACGGTCCGGCCGAGCGGACGGCGCCTGGCGACGCGCGGGCGTGGCGCGCCACCCCGCGCGACCAGCTGACGATCGAGGGTCTCGCCGTGGCCGCCACCGACCTCGGACGGCGGGCGCTCGTCATCCCCGGGCAGGCCGCGATCCCGCTCTGGCCCCTCGTCGACGACCCGGAACCCACGGTGCTCATCGCGCTCGAGCCGACGGGATGACGGCGCCTGGCACGCCCGGCGTGGGCCCGGACGAGGCCGGCGCGGACCGGGAGACCCTGGACCAGAAGGCGATCCTCGCCGAGTACGAGGCGGAGAAGCCGGCGCGGCAGCCGTCCGGCCTCCCGCTCCGGGCCGTCCAGGGCATCGGCATCGCGCTGTCCCTGCTGAGTGTGTGGTGGGTCTTCCGCCCGATGCCGGGACAGGTCTACCTGCCGGTGTTCCTCGGTGGCGCCCTCACCCTCACGTTCCTCGTCTACCGCGGCCGGGCGCGTCCGGACCGCGACCGAGCCGGCGCGTGCCCGGACAATCCCGGTCCGCTCGACTGGGTGCTGGCCGGGCTTTCGGTCGTGCCGGTCGCGTACATCGTCCTCGACTGGCAGCACTTCTTCCGCCGCTCGATCGTGCCGACGGAGCTCGATCTGGTGATGGGTACGCTCGTGATCCTCCTCTGCCTCGAGGCCGCCCGCCGGACGGTCGGTCCGATCGTCCCGGTGGTCGTCGTCGGCTTCCTGATCTACGCGATCGTGGGGCCGTCCGTCCCCCCGCCGTTCAACACGAGCAGCTTCGAATGGCCACGGCTCGTCGGCCACAACGTGATGAGCACGGCAGGCATCTTCGGCGTGCCGCTGGAGGTGGCCGCGACCTACATCATCCTGTTCACGATCTACGGGGCGGTCCTCGAGCACTCGGGCGGCAGCCGCTTCTTTCTCGACGTGTCGCTGGCCGCCTTCGGCCGGTCGCGTGCCGGCCCGGGACGGACCGTCACGGCAGCGGGCTTCCTGCTCGGGACGGTGTCCGGCTCGGGCGTGGCCACGACGGTCACCCTCGGCGGTGTCGGGTGGCCGCTCCTCCGGCGCGCCGGCTATCCCCGCGAGGAGGCGGGCGGCGTGCTCGCCGCGGCCGGCATCGGGGCGCTCCTGTCCCCGCCGACGCTGGGTGCGGCGGCATTCCTGATCGCCGAGCTCCTGGCCGTCTCGTACCTCGAGGTCCTCGTCTGGGCGACGGTTCCCACGCTGCTCTACTACCTCGGGATCATCCTCGCGATCGAGATGGACGCGCGTCGGTATCGGACGCACGTAGTCTCGGTCGACGTCCCGCCGGCCGGCCGCCTTCTCCTCCGCTACGGGTACCACTTCGCGTCGCTCTTCGCGATCGTGGTGTTCCTGGCCATGGGCATGACGGCATTCCGCGCGGTCGTGCTGGCGACCGTCCTGCAGGTCGGGCTGAGCTTCCTCGACCGGCGCAGCTGGATGACACCGCGTCGCCTCGCCCAGGCGCTGGCCGACGGGGCGCTCGGTGCACTGCCCGTCGTGAGCGTGATGGCCATTGCCGGGGTCATCGTCGGCGTCATGACGTTGACAGGCCTGGGGCTGAAGCTGGCCGACATCATCGTCAGCTTCGCCGGTGGGACGCTGGTGCTGACCGCGCTCTATTCGGCGATCGCGATCGTCGTCCTCGGGCTCGCGGTCCCAGTCACAGCCAGCTTCATCATCGCCTGGGTGATCATCGGCCCGGCGCTCAGGCAGCTCGGCGTGTCCGACCACGCCGCGGCGATGTTCATCTTTTACTACTCGGTGCTTTCCGAGGTCTCGCCGCCCACGGCGCTGTCGCCCTTCGCCGCCGCCGCCGTCACCGGTGGCAAGCCCGTCCGGACGATGTGGCTGACGTGGAAGTACACACTGCCGGCGTTCCTGGTCCCGTTTGCGTTCGTGCTTGCGCCGGGCGGCGAGGGCCTGCTGCTTCAGGGCGGACCGCCGACGATCCTCGTGGCGGCCGTGGCAGGCGCCGTCGCCGTGGCGGCGCTCGCCGTCGCGACCGGGGCGTGGCTGTTCGGACCAGCGCGTCGCCCGGAGCGTGCGCTGATGGGTCTTGGCGCGATCCCGCTGCTGATGATCAGCCCGGTTGCGATGGTCGTCGGCGCAGTCGCGATCGTGGCCGGGCTGGTCGTCCATCTCGCCACGCGTCCACGGCGCGCTCGTCCCGCGGAAGGAGTCGCCCGGTGATCCCGTCCAGCGACCCCATGCTCGGGGCTCCTCAGGCCCAATGAGCCGTTCCGACACGAACCAGCGTGGAACTGCGCCGGAAAATCGGCGCATGGTCCCGGCACTGCACGCCCGTCGGCCGGGGGGCGTTGATCCTCTCCGAGCGGCCGAGGACAGTCGGGTCATCCCCTGAGTTCCACCGTCCCGTCCGGCGTGCCGCGCCGGTTGGGGGCCAATCATCGCCGGCGGCACACATACGAGGTCACGGTCATTCAGACCGCCACGTCGCATGCCATCACGGCCGAGGGCCTGGTCAAGATCTAGGATGGCGGCCGTGGGACGTGGCGGGAAACGCGGTGGCGCCAGCGCCGACCGGAGACGTCTCCGTCACGGAGACCGTCTTCGTGTTCGCACTCACGCTTGCCTGCGCGATCGCGAGCGAACGTGACGCGCGTGGTCCGTCCGAACGTCGTCGTGCTGCTGTCCGACGAACAGCGGGTCGACACCCTCGGCTGCTATGGACCCGTGTACGGCGTCCACGGCAATCCGTCGGTAGCGACGCCGACGCTCGACGCACTCGCTTCCCGCGGGACCCGCTTCGACGCCTATATCACGCCGTACCCGCTGTGCTGTCCGACGCGCGCCAGCCTTTGGACCGCCCTGTACCCCCACCAGCACGACGTCCTCGGCAACAAGCGCGCGATCCGCCTCCCGGAGGCGTTCGTGCCACCGGTTTCGCTCTTCCGAGACGCCGGGTACCACACGGGGTACGTGGGAAAGTGGCATGTGCCGGGCGCCGAGCCGACCGACCTCGGGTTCACCGAGGGACGTGGGCTGGGCCGCGAATGGGGCCGCGACATCGAGGAGTACCGAGACTACATTCGCGCGAAGGGGTTCGCGATCACGGGCGTGGAGAATCTCACGTCCGACGAGCAGGCCCTGCTGGAGGGGCACGACCCGCCGAGCGCCGGGCGTTCGGCGGTGCCACTCGAGGACTACATCGAGACGTGGGTCACCGATCGTGCGATCGAGCTCATCTCCGAGTCAGTCCACCGGGGCCGCCCGTTCTTCGTGGCCGTTGGCTGGAACGCGCCTCACTTCCCGATGCTCGTGCCTGCGCCCTACGACTCCCTCTACGATCCCACCACGGTGCCGCTACCGCCCTCCTTTGGCGACGACCTTGCGGGCAAGCCTCGCGCGCAGCAGCCGCGCTTCTCCTGGACCAGGGTTCAGCACCTCACCCCCAGCGGGTGGAAGCGCGTCATCGCGCACTACTGGGGCCTCGTCACGCTGGTGGACGACCAGGTGGCGCGGATCCTGCGCGCGCTGCGACGTCTCGGCTTGGCCGATCGAACGATCGTCGCCTACACGAGCGACCACGGCGACCTGATGGGTTCCCACCGGCTCCTCGAGAAGGGCGCCTGGAACGTCTACGAGGAGACTGTGCGGCTCCCGCTCGTGATCAGCGATCCTCGCCGTCCGTATCGGCCGGTCGTGCAGCAGCTCGTCTCGCCGCTCGACCTGCTGCCCACGCTCCTCGAGCTCTCGGACCTGCCAGCGCCTCCATGCACATCGGGAGACAGTGCCGTCGCACTGCTGTCCGGCGAGGACCGGCCGTGGCGTGACGCCCTCTTCGGTGAGACGGCCGCGCTTTCCGAGCAGCCGGGCGTCGACGACGACGTTCCACAGACGGATCTCGACCCGGAGCGGACGCTGATCGTGCGGTGGGTCCGAACGGACCGCTGGAAGTACGCGTTCTACTCCAACGACATTGACGAGCTCTACGACCTCGAGGCCGATCCGTTCGAGCTGCGAAACCTGGCAGGCGAGCCCGCACACGCTGCAGCCGTCGTGTCGTTCCGCAGCCGCATTGTTCGGTGGATGGAGGAGACCGACGACGCCCTTCTGCCGAAGCTGCGGCCCCTTCTCCTGCACGAGTCGCCACCGACGCCCCCGTCGCCGTCGTAGCGGCGCTACGGCGTCGGTGCCAGATGGCCGAGCAGATGCGCCTACATCCGGCGCGTTCCGGAGTTGATCCCCGAACGCAGGATCCGGCTGGCCGGGCCGGGCGGCCGGTACCGCTTCCGGACCTCCGCCACCAGCCGCTGCCGGTCGGCCCGGCTGCCGATCACGATCGGGGGCTCCGGCGAGAGGACACGGGGCCGAGGCACGCTGCGTCTTCGAGGCGCAGATGGTGACCACCGGACCACGCGCCCGTGCGATCGGTGCGCTCAAGCGGATCGTTGCGCCTGGTTCGAACAATCCAGCCGGCACGCTCCACGGCTCTCGGACCAGAAGTCACAGTGAGCGCGGGCCGCCGCGGGGGGCCTGCTCGGGGACCGGCCCCGCGTGGGTCAGCGGACCGTGCTACGCGGCCGCGCCATCGAGCGCCCGAGCGACCACGGTCTGCGCCTCGTCGAGCACCTGCTCCAGGTGTGTCTCGCCACGGAAGCTCTCGGCGTAGATCTTGTAGGCGTCCTCCGTGCCGGACGGGCGGGCCGCGAACCAGCCCTCGCTCGTCACCACCTTCAGGCCGCCGATCGGCGCGCCGTTCCCCGGCGCGGTCGTGAGGATGGCGCTGATGGGATCGCCGGCCAGCTCCGTGGCAGCCACGGCGTCAGCGGACAGCCGCGCGAGCACCGTCTTCTCGGCGGCGGTTGCCGGGGCGTCGACGCGCCGGTA
The DNA here is from genome assembly GCA_030447745.1 of Chloroflexota bacterium. Classification (GTDB taxonomy): domain Bacteria; phylum Chloroflexota; class Limnocylindria; order Limnocylindrales; family CSP1-4; genus JACDAV01. The sequence goes on from JAUJOH010000007.1 coordinate 6,180, forward strand.
TGCCGGCGACCCGAACCGCCCGGCGAGCTGCGCGTACGCGGCCCCGGGATCGCGACCGCTGCGGGCCGTCATCTCCGCCGCGAGGAGGCAGGCGATGATCCCGTCCTTGTCCGTGGTCCAGACCGTTCCGTCTCGCCGGAGGAACGAGGCACCGGCGCTCTCCTCGCCGCCGAACCCGATTGAGCCGTCGAGCAGCCCGGCGACGAACCACTTGAACCCGACGGGCACCTCCAGCAGGCGTCGCCCGGCGTCCGCCACGATGCGGTCGATCATCGAGCTCGAGACGACCGTCTTGCCGACGGCCACCTCCGGCCAGCCGCGCCCGTCGGTCAAGAGGTAGGCGACCGCGGCGGAGAGGAAGTGGTTCGGGTTGAGGAGCCCGGCGCCGGGTGTCACGATGCCGTGGCGGTCGGCATCCGCGTCGTTTCCGAAGGCCACGTCGAAGCGGTCGCGGAGCTCGACCAGCCGCGCCATGGCGTGGGGCGACGAGGGGTCCATCCGGATCCGTCCGTCCCAGTCGACCGTCATGAACCCGAAGCGCGGGTCGATCACCGTGTTCGTGACGGTCAGGTCGAGCCGGTGCCGCTCCGCGATCGCGATCCAGTAGTCGCGGCTCGCACCGCCCATGGGGTCCACACCCAGCCGGACGCCGGACGCCCGGATCGCGTCCACGTCGACGACGGACGGGAGGTCATCCACGTAGGCGCCGAGGAAGTCGTACACCCCGGCCACGGAGCGGGCACGTTCAATGGGCAGCCGTGCGACGTCCGCGACGCCACGCTCGAGCAGCCGGTTCGCCTCGTCCTGGATCCAGCTCGTGACGTCGGTGTCGGCCGGGCCGCCGCTGGGCGGGTTGTACTTGAACCCGCCGTCCTCGGGCGGGTTGTGCGAGGGCGTGACGACGATCCCGTCCGCCAGTGCCGTCCGGCGGCCTCGGTTCCAGCCGAGGATCGCGTGCGAGAGGGCGGGCGTCGGGACGAGGCGGTCCTCCGGATCGATCCGGACGTCGACGCCGAGGGCGACGAGCACCTCGAGCGCCGTGGCGTATGCCGGCTCGGACAGCGCGTGGCTGTCGCGGCCCATGAACAGCGGGCCGTCGATGCCGCTGGCCTCCCGGTAGCGCGCGACGGCGGCACTGGCCGCGACGATGTGCGCCTCGTTGAACGACAGCACGAGCGATGAGCCCCGATGGCCCGACGTCCCGAACGCAACCCGCTGCGCGGGCACGGCCGGATCCGGGACGCCCTCGCGGTATGCCGCCAGCAGCGCGTCGACGTCGACCAGGTCCGCGGGCTCCGCCAGTCGCCCCGGCTGCGGGCTCAGCGGCATCGGGCTTGCCGGTCCGTCGGCGCCTCGGGTGGCGACGTCAACACCGCGTCGCTCGGCCGGGAGCCGGGCGACCCCTCGTCACCCACGCACGACCTCTCCACGGCTTCACGCACGCCAGTCTGACACCAGGACGCCGCCCTGGTCACGGCGAGGCGTAGCGGGCCGGATCGCGCCGTGCGAGACTGTCCGCCCTCGCAGGTGAGGACAGGATGCGCTCCGACGGACAGACGCGCCGCGGCCCGATCGGCCACACGCTCGCGGCCGACGGCCTCGAGGGTCCCTCGCCGTTTCCGCCCATCGCGGACTACGCGTTCCTCTCGGATTGCGAGGTCACCACGCTCATCGCACCGAGCGGCAACGTCGAGTGGCTGTGCCTGCCCCGGATGGACTCGCCGAGCGTCTTCGGCGCGATCCTCGACCGCGACGCCGGTGGGTTCCGGTTCGGTCCGGCGGACATGCGAGTGCCCGCGGCGCGCCGCTACCTGCCCGGCACCATGGTCCTCGAGACGAGCTGGAGCACGTCGACCGGCTGGGTGATCGTGCGGGACGTCCTCCTCATCGGGCCGTGGCGCAACGAGACCGCGCGGTCGCGCAACCACCGGCGGACGCCGACGGACTACGACGCCGAGCACGTCCTGCTCCGGACGGTCCGTTGCGTGAACGGCGAGGTCCAGATGGTCCTCGACTGCGAGCCCGTGTTCGACTACGGCCGGACGCTCGGCAGCTGGCAGTACGAGGGCAAGGGCTACCGGGCCGGGATCTGCCGCGCGGAGGGGAGCGACGTCGAGCTGCGGCTGACGAGCGACATGAACCTCGGGTTCGAGGGGCCGCGGGCGCTGTCCCGGACGCTCCTGAAGGAAGGCCAGCAGCGCTTCGTCGCGCTCTCTGGGGCGGGCGGGTGGCCCGCGCACGTTCCAGAACGCCTACGACCGCCTGGTCTGGACCGCGCATCACTGGCAGCACTGGCTGGCCAGGGGACGCTTCCCGGATCACCCTGGCGGTCGTACCTCGAGCGCTCGGCGCTCACCCTGAAGGGCCTCACCTACGACCCGACCGGCGCCGTGATCGCGGCCGCCACGACGTCGCTGCCGGAGACGCCCGGCGGCGAGCGGAACTGGGACTACCGCTTCTCGTGGATCCGCGACTCGACCTTCGCGCTGTGGGGCCTGTACACGCTCGGCTTCGACTGGGAGGCCAACGACTTCATGTACTTCGTCGCGGACGTGGCCGACTGTGACGAGGACCTCCAGATCATGTACGGGATCGGTGGCGAACGGACGCTCACGGAGCAGAGGCTCGACCACCTCCAGGGCTACGCCGAGGGCGCCCGGCCGGTCCGGGTCGGGAACGCTGCCTACGCCCAGCGGCAGCACGACATGTGGGGCGCCGTCCTCGACTCGGTCTACCTCCACACGACCTCACGCGACCACCTCGACGAGCGGATCTGGCCGATCCTCGAGAAGCAGGTCGAGGCGGCGCTCGCCCACTGGCGCGAGCCGGACCGCGGGATCTGGGAGGTGCGCGGAGAAGCGAAGCACTTCACCTCCTCGAAGGTCATGTGCTGGGTCGCGGCCGATCGCGGGGCGAGGCTCGCGCGCCTCAAGGGCCACGACGAGACGGCCGAGCGATGGCAGGCGGCCGCCGACGAGATCCACGCCGACATCTGCGCCAACGGCCTCGACGAGCGTGGCGTGTTCACCCAGCACTACGACACGGACGCGCTCGATGCCTCGCTGCTCCTGATGCCGCTCGTCCGCTTCCTGCCCGCGAGCGACGAGCGGATCCGGCGGACCGTGCTGGCGATCGCGGACGAGCTGACCGAGGAGGGGCTGGTGCTCCGCTACCGCCCTGAGGAGACGGACGACGGGCTGGCCGGCGAGGAAGGCTCGTTCACCATCTGCTCGTTCTGGCTCGTCTCCGCGCTGGTCGAGATCGGCGAGCTTCACCGGGGTCGGCGGCTGTGCGAGAAGCTGCTTTCGTACGCGAGTGTCCTCGGGCTGTACGGCGAGGAGATCGACCCGCAGACGGGACGCCATCTCGGCAACTTCCCGCAGGCGTTCACGCACCTCGCCCTGATCAACGCCGTGATGCACGTGATCGACGCGGAGGCCCGTCACCCGCGGGCGGCGGAGCCACTGTCGCCGGCGACCGGCGGGCGCGCCGGTCGCCACAACGGACGTGCCGACGCGTCCACACCGGGGCCGGCCGCGCAGCGCGTTGCCGCCGGCCAGCGCGGTGGGACGGGCACCGAGCCGGGCTGATGCGCAGCCGGCGACTCGTTGCCACCCCCGGCCGGATGCCCGGTCCGCGAGTCGCCGTTTGGTAGACTCGGTGGGTCGGTGACCGGGGGGTCGCCGGCCGAGTGGAGGACCGCGGTGACCATCGCCATCCCGAGGCTCGCCCGCGTGCCCGCCGCCGAGCGCGGCATCACGATCGGCGACTTCCTCGTACCGGTCGGCATCGGTGAGCCGATCAGCGCCCGACTCCGGCACGTTCTGCTCGTCGTGCTCGGCGCGCTGTTCGTGGCCCTGACGGCGCAGCTCCAGATCGTCCAGGCAGGTCAGACGATCCCGCTCGTGGCCGACTTCCGGGTGCACCTCGCGGAGAGCCCGGTCCCGATCACCGGCCAGACCTTCGGCGTGCTGCTGGTGGGCGGAGCCCTCGGGCTCCGGCGCGGTGCGCTCTCGCTCTTGCTGTACGTGGCCCTCGGCCTGTTCCTGCCCGTCTATGCCGGCGGTGCGTCCGGCGTGGAGCGGTTCGCGGCACAGGACGAGGCCGGGCGCTGGGTGCTCGGCGCGACGGGCGGATACCTGATCGGGTTCGTCGCCGCCGCGGGCCTCGTCGGTTGGCTGGCCGAGCTCGGCTGGGATCGGCGGCTGATCGGCGCAATCGGCGCGATGGTCCTCGGCAGCCTGGTCATCTACGTTTTCGGGACCGCCTGGCTGATGGCCGCGACCGGGATGGACCTGCGCACGGGGATCTCGCGCGGCGTGGCGCCGTTCCTCGTCCTCGACGCCCTCAAGGTGATCCTGGCGGCCGTCCTGTTCCCGGCATCGTGGTGGCTGGTCGGTCGACGTCCCGGGGAGCGCTGACCGCCTCGACGACCGGCTCGGCGGGGCGCTCGGTGTCACGCGGTCCGGCCGACGATCGCCGCCTCCGTGACCCGGGCCTCTACGGTCCGGGCAGCGAAGCGTGGCGCCTGAACCGCGAGGCGATGCTCCTCCTGGCCGCGGGGCCGCGGGCACTGCTGCTCCAGATCGCCCATCCGCTGGTTGCCGAAGGCGTCGACCAGCACAGCGACTTCCGGCGCGACCCGTGGCAACGCCTGCACGGCACGCTCCAGAGCTACCTCGCGATCGGGTACGGGTCGACGGACCGTGCCCGCGCCGAGATCCGGCGGCTGAACGGCCTCCACCGCGGCATCGTCGGCCCCGTTCGCGACGACACCACGCGCGAGCGGCACGGGCCCCGATACAGCGCGCGCGACCCGGCCCTCTCGATGTGGGTCCACGCCACGCTCGTCGACTCGACGCTCGTCGCCGCCGACGGGTGGCTGGGACCCGTGTCTCGCGACCGGCGCGAGCGGTTCTACGCGGAGACGATGCCGATCGCCCGCGCCTTCGGGATCGGTGACGATCTCCTGCCGCCGGACCTCGCGGCGTTCCAGTCGTACCTCGCCCAGATGCTCGGGCCGCGCGGCCCGGTGGCGGTCTCGCCGACGGCCCGTCGGCTCGCACGGTTCATCCTGCGACCGCCGCTTGGGCCCGTCGTCCCGTGGCTCGGGTGGTTGCCGGCACCCACCTATGCCTGGACGATGTGGCCCGCGATCGGGCTGCTGCCGGATGGCGTACGCGACGGCTACGGGCTGCACTGGGGACCGCTCGAGCGCGGGGTCAGCCGCTGGCTCGTCGGCGGGTTCCGCTTCTGGCGGCCCTGGTTCCCGGAGGCGCTCCGATGGATGCCGCAGGCCCGCGCCGCGGATCGTCGCCTCGCCGGCTCGCCGAGGCGCGCCGATCCGGGCCCGCCGCGCGGTGACGCTCAGTAGAGGCGCGGGAAGCGCCGCTCGTAGCGGGGCACCAGGTCGAGCGGCGTGTGGGCGTCGAGCGTGTCGAGCAGCGACCGGGTCGTGGCGATCCGGAAGCGGTTGGCCGTGACCCAGGCCCGCATTCCCTTCCAGAAGGCGGTCGAGCCCATCCGTGTTCGGAGGTCGTCGAGAAAGTTGCCGCCCTGGATGTAGATCGTCTCGTAGTAGCAGCCGGCCGAGTATCGGTAGATCGAGAGGTCGAGTCGGGCGGTCGAGCAACGGCTGGCGCGCTTCGCCTGCAGCGTGTAGCGGGCGAGGAAGTCGGCGGCGGCCTCGTCCGTGAAGGGCTCGTATGCCTGGTCCGCGCCCACGATCCCGTAGAACCATTGGTGCGCGGTCTCGTGATGGACGAGATACGAGATCCGCTCGCTGGCGATGCCGGTCGGGATCCAGATCAGGCCGGGCGACTCCATCCCGTAGCCCCCTGCCGACTGGACGACCTTGTACGTCTTGTACGGGTACGTCCCGACGAGCGCGTTCATCCGGCCGACGGCCCGGGCCGCCTCCTCGACCGCGGCGGTCGCGGGGAAGCCGGGCCGGTACCAGACCCGCACGGTCGTGTTGCCCACGATGCGCGACCCTGTCCTGAAGTCCGGTGCCGCCGTCACCGTGAAGTCGCGGACGTTCCGCGCCTCGAACGTCTGCGTCAGGCCGTTCGCGGAGACGCGGTCGCCGGTCGTCGCGAGGACGAGCGGCCGGTCCGTGGTGATCCTTACGATGACTCTCGGGCTGACGGCGGTGACGAACGGGTCGCCGTGATTGTCACGGCCGAACGGCACGTCGCGACTGACCCACGGGATCCATCGGTACAGGTTGACGATGCCGTTCGTCCGCGTGAACAACCAGTCCGAGTTCGTCAGCGTGTTCCGCAGCGTCGCGCGGTACGCGACCCGCACGGCGACCGTCCGGCCCTGCGGCAGGATGCCGCCGAGCGGGACGAGGACCGTCTGGTCGTGGATCGTCGGCGTCACGGTTCGTCCGTTGACGGTGACCGTCCCGAGGCGGATGTCACCGAGCCGTGCGGCGATCGTGTTCAGCTCGAGGCGATCGACCGGCGCACCGGATGTGTTCGTGGCGCTGATCGTCGTATCGACCGTGACGGCGCGAGTGCCGAAGTCCAGGTCGAGCGCCGCATCGTACGTGGCGGACATGTTGACGCTGGTCCGATTGACCGAGCCGCGGACGAGCTGGGCAGGCTGTGTCGCCGTCGGACCGGAGCGTTCGTTGCGCGCCGTGCCCGTGCGCGCCGTGCCCGTTCGCACGGAGCCGCCGGGCATCCTCCGGAGCTCCGCCGCCACGTCGGCGACGGCCCCGGTCCGTGCGGCGGCCTCCGACGGCGGCTGAGCCGCCGAATGCGGCGGACCCTGCGGCAGCGGGTTCGCGCACGCGATCAGCGCGCAGGCGAGCGCGAGCGCCAGCACGAACATGGGTCGAAACCGGTGCATCGGTCCGATCCTACGCCGCGTCGGCGGCCGCGGGCGCCGGTCGATCGGCCGGCCGTGCCGCGTATGCTTCGCGCCATGCGTGTCGCAGGCGGGCCCGAGGTCGCGACCCCGGCGCGGCGGGCCGCCTTCCTCGACGCCGTCCCGAGGGCGCTGCCGCAGCTCCGGCTGCTGACCGATCCGGCCGATCGGGAGAGCTACCGCAACGACGAGACGGCGTACCTCCCGGCCGGTCTCCCGCTGGCCGTGGCGCTGCCGCAGACGACGGCGGAGGTCGCGCGGCTGATCGGGCTCGCCGCCGAGCACGGCGTCGCGGTGGTGCCACGTGGCGCCGGGACGGGTCTCTCGGGCGGGGCCGCGGGCATCGACGGTGCGCTCACGATCGCGCTCACCCGGATGAACCGCATCCTCGAGCTGGATCGAGACAACCTGTGCGTCGTCGTGCAGCCGGGCGTGATCAATGCGGAGCTCAAGCGCGCGATGGCGGCCGAGGGGCTGTTCTACGCGCCGGATCCGGCGTCGTACGAGAGCTGCTCGATCGGGGGCAACCTCGGGACGAATGCCGGCGGGCTGTGCTGCGTCAAGTACGGGCAGACGCGCGACTCGGTCCTCGGGCTGGAGGTCGTCCTCGCCGACGGCTCGGTCATCCGGACGGGCGGTCGCAGCGTCAAGGACGTGGCCGGCTACGCGCTGACCCACCTGTTCGTGGGATCGCAGGGCACGCTCGGCATCATCACGGAGGCGACGCTGCGGCTCCGGCCTCTTCCACCTGCGCGTTCCACGATGCTCGCCTTCTTCGACACGCTCGAAGCGGCCGGTGAGGCGGTCGCCGGCATGACCACCGCCGGTCTCGTGCCGGTGACGCTGGAGCTGATGGACCG
>JAUJOH010000007.1:14015-23311 GCA_030447745.1 Chloroflexota bacterium
CGCGTCCCGCAGCTGCTGCGCGCGATCGAGGCGATCGCTGAGCGACACGGGATCAGGTGCGCCACCTTCGGCCACGCGGGCGACGGAAACCTCCACCCCAACTTCGTCTTCGAGCGCGACGATCCGCGGGCGGCGGCGCTGACCGAGGCGGCGCGGGGCGACGTCTACCGCGCGGCGCTCGACCTGGGCGGGACCGTCACCGCCGAGCACGGCATCGGCTCCGCCCGCCGCGAGTACCTCGCGGCACAGGTCGGCGAGGGCGCGGTCGACACGATGCGCAGGATCAAGGCCGCGCTCGATCCACTCGGGATCCTCAACCCCGGCCGCGTCATCTAGCGGCGGTCGGGAAGTCCCGGGGCGCGAGCCCGTCATTGACACGGCGCGCTCCACGCCGGATGATCCCGGTGTGCCGGCACATCTGTACGAACCAAACGTGCGCGCAGCCAGTGCCCTCGTGCGATGAGCCACGTGGAGACCCTCGTCCGGGTCAGCCGCCTCTACTACGAGCTTGGTGAGACGCAGGGCCGGATCGCCGACCTGGTCGGCGTGACGCGACCCCAGGTCTCGAAGCTGCTGAAGCAGGCTCGCGCCGAGGGCATCGTCGAGATCCGGATCCACGACCGGCCTGCCGTCGAGTCCGCCGCGGGACCCCTGCTCCGGACTCGGTTTGGCCTGCGCGACGTCCACGTGGCGCCGAGCCTCGAGGGCCCCGAGGATCTCACCCGGCGGAGCGTCGGGCGGCTCGCGGCGCAGGTGCTGCGCTCGGCGATCCGCGACGGGGCGATCGTCGGGATCGGTGACGGGGCGTCCGTGTCGGCGGTCGCGGACGCGCTCCCGGACGGGCCGGCCGCCGTCTCCGCGACGATCGTGCCGCTGTGCGGCGGCTACTGGTTCGCTGGTCCGGCGCGCGAGCCGTTTCGACGCGTCGCCGAGGCACTCGGCGCGGGTGCCCACGGTCTGCTCGCTCCGGGACTCGTCGACGACGCGGAGACCAAGGACGCCCTCATCCGGCACGCCGGCATCCGGAGCGTGCTCGAGCTGTGGGGACGGCTCGACATCGCGCTCTTCGGGATCGGGGGTCGGAGCTGGGGTGCCGGCAACGTCGGCCCGGACCTGACCCGCGAGCTCGACGCGCGTCGGGCGGTGGGTGAGGTGCTGATCGCTCCCTTCGACATCCACGGTCGGTTCGTGGCCCGCGAGGCGTTGCGGCGGCGCACGATCGCCTTCGAGGCGATGGACCTGCGCCGCATCGCGGTGGCCATCGGCGTCGCGGCCGGGCCCTCCAAGGTGGCCCCGATCCTGGGTGCCCTTCGGGCGGGCCTCGTGACCACCCTCGTGACGGACGCGGCGACGGCCGATGCCGTGATCGCCGCGGACGACGAGACGGCCGAGCCACCAACGCCCGAGGTCGGCGCGTGACCGATCGGCAGCCCGTCGTTCTCGGCATCGACGTCGGCACGACGGAGACGAAGGCCGGGCTGGTGACGCTCGACGGCCGGCTCGTGGCGCTCGCACGGGCCTCGCATCCGCTCGTGCCCGGGCCCGCACCGGGGGTCGCGGAACAGGACCCGGAGGCGTGGTGGGCCGCCGTGTGCCGGACGACGCGCGAGCTGCTCGGTCGCCGCCCGGCGGAAGTGCTCGCCGTCTCGGTCGACGGTCACGGGCCGACGCTCACGGCCGTCGACGCGCGTGGGCGCCCGACCCGCCAGGCGATCACGTGGCTCGACACCCGTTCGTCAGCCGAGCTCGTGGAGCTGAGCGCCGCCAGCGGGCTGCGCGGCTGGGCCCTCGGCGTGCTGCCGGCCGCGCTCCACGTCGAGCGGCACGAGCCCGGGGTCGCGGCCGCCACGCGTTGGTATCTGAACACCTGGGAGTTCGTCGGTCTGCGGCTGGCCGGCGTCGCCGCCGCCACGCTCGTTCCGGGGCAACCGGCGCCCGGTTCAGCGTCTGTGCTCGGTCGCGGCATCCCGGCCGACAAGGTGCCGCCGCCGGTCGCCGTCGGCGCGCTGCTCGGCGCGGTCGGACGGCACGCCGCGGCGGCCACGAGCCTTGCCGTCGGGACGCCCGTGGTGGCCGGCATGGTCGACGCGTTTGCCAGCTTCCACGGGGCCGGCATGGTCCGGTCGGGCGACGCGATGGACGCGGGCGGAACGGCCGGCGGCTTCGGTGCCTACTGGACTGCGCCCGTCGAGGCGCGCGGAGCGTTCTGCACGCCGGCACCGCTGGCGGGTCGCTGGATCGTGGGCGGTGCCATGGCGGCGACCGGCAAGGCGCTCGACTGGTTTCGCGAGGACGTCCTCGGCGGCAGCGAGACGATCGAGGCGCTGATCGCCGAGTCCGCGTCGGTGGGCGCCGCGGCGGATGGGCTCGTGTTCCTGCCGTACCTCGCGGGCGAGCGCTCGCCGCTCTGGGACCCGGACGCCCGCGGCGCGTTCATCGGGCTGACGGTTCGCCACGGGCGGGCGCACCTGACCCGGGCGATCCTCGAGGCCGCCGCGCTGGCGATCCGCCACGTCGCGGAGCCGATCCTCGACGCCGGTGTCCGGGTGGACGCGATGCGGGTCTGTGGCGGTCCCGCACGGAGCGAGACGTGGAACCGGATCAAGGCCGACGTCACGGGATTTCCGGTCGCCGTGCCGCACGTGCTCGAGACGGCGGTCGTCGGCTCCGCGATCGTTGCTGCGGCGGCGATCGGCGCGCACGCCGACGTGCCTGGCGCGATCGGGGCCATGACGCGCATCGACCGGTGGGTCGAGCCGGATCGCGCGACGCGCGGGCGATACGACGACCTGTACGGAACCTACACCGGCCTCTACCCGGCGATCGCCCCGATCCTCGCGCGGCGCGCCGCGGGACCGGTCGCATGATTGGCGTGGCGGGCGGCGGCGATTCGCGCGGGCGGGTGACCGTGCGTGACGTCGCGCTGACGTTCCGCCGGGCCGACGGACCGCTCCACGCGCTGGACGGGGTCAGCCTCGACGTGGCGCCCGGGGAGGTCGTCGCACTGATCGGACCGAACGGGTCCGGCAAGAGCACGCTCCTCCGCGTGATCGCGGGGCTTCTCGCGCCCGACCGCGGCGGCGTGGCGGTCGACGACCGCCCGGTGACCCGGCCCGATCCCACCGTCGGTCTCGTGTTCCAGGAGCCGCGCCTGCTGCCGTGGCGGTCGGTTGCGGGGAACGTCCGGTATCCGCTCGAGCTTGCCGGCTGGTCCCACGCGCGTCGCGAGGCGCGGCTGGAGGAGCTGCTGGCGCTGGTTGGCCTCGAGGGTGCGGCGGGCGTCCGGCCGTCGCAGCTGTCCGGTGGCATGCGCCAGCGGGTCGCGCTGGCCCGGGCCCTCGCGCTGCAGCCCCGCGTCCTGTTGCTCGACGAGCCGTTCAGCGCGCTCGACGCCCTCACGCGCGAGCGCCTGAACGTCGAGCTGCTCGCGCTGTGGTCGCGCACCGCGACGACCGGCATCGTGGTGACGCACAGCATCCCGGAGGCGATCTTCCTGGCCGATCGCGTCGTCGTGCTCTCGGCCCGGCCCGGCCGCGTCCTCGCCGACCTGCCGGTCGGGCTGCCGCGTCCACGTGCGATGTCGACGCTCGACGAGGCCGTGGTGTCACCGCTGGCACGCGCGGTCCGGGCGCATCTCGAGCCGGTGGCCGCGTGACCCGCGTGGGCGCCCTCACCGCGCTCGCCGCCTTTGCCGTGGCGGTCGTGGCGTGGAAGGCGATCGTCGTCGTCGGCGGGCTGCCGCCGTTCATCCTGCCGCCGCCGGAGATGGTCGGCGCCAGGCTCGCTGAAGCCGTCGCCGAGGGGACCATCACGCCGCACCTTCGGGCGACGATCGTGGAGGTCCTGCTCGGCTTCGCCGCCGGCGCCCTGGTCGCGCTGGTGATCGGCTACGGCCTGGCGCGTTCCGCGCTCGTCGAGCGCGTGCTGTCGCCGTACCTCGTGGCTGCGCAGGCCACGCCGATCCTCGCCCTCGCACCGCTGTTCGCGATCTGGTTCGGACCCGGGCTCGAGAGCAAGGTCCTGATCTGCGCCCTGATCGTCTTCTTCCCGGTCGCGATCTCGACGATGGTCGGCGTCCGGTCCGTCGACGCAGGGCTCCTCGAGCTCGGGCGGAGTCTCCGTGCCACGCGGTTCCAGGTGCTCACGACGCTCGAGATCCCGGCCGCCCTGCCCAACATCCTCGGCGGCATGCGGGTCGGCGTGACGCTCGCCGTCGTCGGTGCGATCGTCGGCGAGTGGGCCGGAGCCCGCGAGGGCCTTGGCGTGCTGGTCAACCTCGCGCGCGGCAGCCTCTTCGACATCCCCCTCATGTTCGCGACACTCGTCACGATCGCCGCGCTCGGCATCGTCCTGTACGCCCTCGTCGTCCTCGTCGAGCGCCGCCTCGTCGGCGTTCGCTGACCGCCAAAGCTTCGGAGGTTCCCGTGCCCTCACGTCGTCCCGCTCGCACCCTCGCCATGGCGCTCGTCGCAGCCCTGCTCGCCGCCGGTTGCGCGCCGGGCTCGTCCGCCGCGCCGGGCTCGTCCGCCGCGCCGGGCTCGTCCGCGTCGCCCAGCCCCTCCGCCGCGGCGACGCGCCTGACCGTCGGGCTCGGCTACATCCCGAGCGTCCAGTTCGCGCCGTTCTACCTCGCCCAGCAGGAGGGCCTGTATCGTGACGCCGGCCTCGAGGTGACGTTCCAGAACAAGATCGACCCGGATCTCGTGACGCTCGTGGGGCAGGGCGCCGTCGACATCGGCCTCGCCGACGGGACGAGCGTGATCCCGGCCGTGAGCCAGGGGATCCCCGTCAAGTACGTCGCCTCGATCTACCGCGCCTTCCCGTCCGTGGTGTTCGCCAAGGAGAGCACGGGCATCGAGGCGCCCGGGGATCTGGCGGACCGGACGGTGGGAATCCCGGGCCGGTACGGCTCGTCGTGGATCATGCTCCAGGCGTTGCTCGACTCGGCCGGCCTGACGGTCGACGACGTCGAGATCCGCGAATATCCCGATTTCGGGCAGGGCGTCGCCGTCCAGCAGGGCGCGGTCGACGCGGCGACGGGGTTCGTCAACAACGAGCCGGTGCAGCTCGAGCTGACCGGTGAACATGCGACGGTGCTCACCGTGGACGACATCGTGCCGCTGCCGGGCCCCGGCCTCATCACCGGGACGAGGGCGCTCGAGACGAAGCGCGACGCGGTCGCGGCGTTCGTGGCCGCGACGGTCATGGCGATGGAGACGATCGCGGACGACCCGGATCGGGGCGTCGATGCCGCGATCGAGGCGGTCCCGGACCTCGCCCAGAACCGCGAGACACAGCGCGCAATCCTGGACGCGACGATCGCGGCCTGGCGCGGCGAGGACGGCGGCGACCTCGGTGCGATCGAACCCGCGGACTGGGAGCAATCGATCGAGTTCATGGCCGAGCTCGACCTGGTGCCCAACCCGATCACGCCGGAGCAGGCGATCGACACGACCGTGCTCCCGGCGGGCTGACGTGGGGCTCCTCGCCGGCCACGTCCGTGCCACCGCCAGAGCGACCGGCCACCTCTCGACGATAATGCCGGCCTTGCGCCGCGCGCCTGCCAGCGGGCGGATCAGACCGCGAACAGACGGAGACCACCAGTGAGCACGATGAACAGCCGGCCAGGCCTGCTGCTCCTTGCAGCAGCGGCCGGCGCAGCGGCCGGCCTGATCGGCGTCGCCGCGATGACCGCCTCGGAGAAGATCGAGCAGCTCTTCACCCGCCGGCCGAGCTCGTACGTGCCTGCGCGGGTGCTCCTGACCCTGCTCGGCCGGCAGGCGGGCGATCGCGAGCGCCCATTCCTGTGGAACCACGCGATGCACTGGGGAACGGGCGCCGTGCTCGGGGCGCTGCGCGGTGTCTGGGCGGCCGTCGGGCTCCGCGGCCCACGAGCCCACCTCGCGCACACGGTCGTCAGGCTGGCGGCCGACCAGACGGTGGAGAACGCGACCGGCGTCGGTGCGCCGCCGCAGACGTGGCCGGTCCGCGAGCAGATCGCGGACCTCCTGCACAAGACGATCTACTCGATCGTCACCGGCGTGGTTGCCGAGCGGCTGGTGGCCCCGCGGCTGGAGTCCCGTCGAGGTACCGCCAGCCACTGACGGGGGCGGGCGATTGCGGTGTGTTGCCAGCAGGGATCGGCCATTTCCGGCATAATCACGGCCCCCGCGCTCCGCCCGCGCTGGAGGATTCCCAGGAGGCCCGCGTGAACCCTCGCTCGTCCGCCCCGTCCCTCCGCTCCGCTCCTGCGGTCGAGCCACCGTTCAAGCACGTGATCGAAACGTACGTGCACCGGGAGCAGACGATCACCTGCGTCTGCGGCTGGCACGGCTCGTGCGCGCCGGGCGACCGCGGCGCGTCGCCGTGGACGGAGCACCTCTCGCTCTACCGCACCAAGAAGCGCTGATCCGCCGCGCCGGGCGCCACTGAGCGTCCGGAGCCGGCTGCCGGCGCGGTGGTGAGCCCGGTGGCAACGCTTCCTGCGCGTCCGCCCTTCTCGCTTCGGGCGCGGATCCTGACGCCGCTGGCCGCCGGCGGCGTGCGCTGGGAACCGGACGCCGTCCTCGAGGTGGACCGGTCGGGACGGATCGCGTCCATCGCCCCTTCCGGAGCCGAGCCTCCGGGCACCGAGTCGGCCGTCGATGTGCGTCCGTGGGTGCTCCTGCCCGGCATGGTCGACCTCCACGCGCACCTGCCGCAGATTCCGAACGCGGGTCTCGGCGCGGGGTTGGCCCTGCTCACGTGGCTCGACCGGTACATCTTTCCGCTGGAGCGCCAGTGGTCGGATCCGGCGGTCGCCGTGCGGCTCGCGCCACTCGCGTTCGGCGCCTTCGCGGCCGCCGGGACCACGACGACGCTGCTGTACGGCACGGTCTTCGCGGCCTCTCTGGAGGCCGCGTTTCATGCGGCAGAGGCGCATGGGATCCGCGCGGTCATCGGCAAGGTGATGATGGATCGCGTCACCTACGACGAATCGATCGATCGGGCGGCCATCCTCGACCGGTCGCTGCGCGAGTCGGTCGAGCTGTGCGAGCGCTGGCACGGACGGGACGAGGGGCGCTTGCGGTACGCGTTCACGCCTCGGTTCGCCGTCTCGTGCACGGCGGAGATGCTGCGCGAGTCGGCTGCCGCGGCTCGCGCAGCGGGGGCGTACTGGCAGACCCACGTCGCCGAGGACCGCGGCGAGATCGCCGAGGTGCTCCGCCTGTTCCCCGAGGCGCGGGACTACGTCGACGTCTACGACCGCGCGGAAGGGTTGGGCCGCCGAACTGTCCTGGCCCACGCGATCCATCTCTCGGATCGCGAGCTCGACCGGCTGGTCGAGACCGACACGCGCGTCGCGCACTGCCCCGCCTCGAACCTGTTCCTCGCGTCCGGCGTCATGCCGCTCGCCCGCTACCTCGAGGCGGGGCTGGCGGTCGGTCTCGGGTCCGACGTCGCTGCCGGGCCGGATCTTTCGATCTTTGGCGCGATGCGGGTCGGGGCCTACACACAGAACGCGCTCCGGGTCGTGGGTGGCGACTCGCGGCCCACGCTCGGCCCGCTCGAGTGGCTGCGGATGGGCACGCTCGACGGCGCGCGCGTCCTCGGCATCGACGACGAGATCGGCTCGCTGGAGCCGGGCAAGGCAGCCGACCTGATCGCGGTCGACGCGTCGGTCACGGCGCCGATCGCGGGCGCCGATGCGGACGAGCCCGCGGCCCTCATGAGCCGCCTGATCTTCCGGGCGCACCCGAACATGGTCCGCGCGGCATGGGTCCGTGGCCGCGCGCTCCCCGGACCCGAATGACGGAGCGGCTGAAGGTGACGCCTGACGTCCTGATCATCGGCGGCACGCTCGTCGACGGCACGGGCGCCGTCGGCCGGCCGGCCACCGTCGCGGTTGAGGGCGGCCGCGTCCGCGTACTGCCGCCGGATCAACCCGGCCCGGCCGCGGGTCGGACGATCGACGCCACCGGCAAGGTCGTGGCGCCCGGGTTCATCGACCTCCACAGCCACTCGGGACTGTGGCTGCTCGCGGAGCCGCTCCACGAGCCGAAGGTCCGGCAGGGCATCACGACCGAGGTGATCGGGGTGGACGGCAATTCCTACGCTCCGTTCGAGGATCCCGCCGCGCTCCGCGACTTCGTCGAGCTGAACGCCGGTCTCGACGGGCATCCGGAGATCGCGTACGACTGGTCGTCTGTCGAGACGTACCTGAACCGGTTCGACGGCCGCGTCTCGCTCAACGTCGCGTTCCTGGTCGGCAACTCCGCGCTCCGGATCGGAGCGCTCGGCTGGGACGACATACCGGCGGACGGCCGGGCTGCGGACCGGATGGGGGCGATGCTCCGCGAGGCGATGGAGGAGGGCGCGTGGGGGCTCTCGAGCGGGCTGGACTACCCGCCGGGCAGCTACGCCACGACGGCCGAGCTGGCCGACCTGACCCGGGAGGCCGGACGCCTCGGCGGCTTCTACCACACCCACGTCCGGTACCCGCTCGCTGACCGCTTTCTCGACCCGTTCCGGGAAGCGATCGAGATCGGCCGTCGGGCGCAGACGCCGGCGCACATCACCCACTTCTATCACCGCCGGACCTACCCCGGATCGCCGGACCAGATGCTCCAGCTCGTGGACGACGCCCGCGCGGAGGGGGTCGACGTGACGTTCGACGCCTACCCGTCCGAGTGGGCCAGCACGCGCCTCCTGATCCTCATCCCCACGTGGGTCCAGGAGGGCGGGCCCGAGCGGACGAAGGAGCGCCTGGCCGACCGGTCCGTGCGACACCGGATCCGTCGCGAGCTCGCCGACCGCGGCGTCCTGTTCGCCGGCTCAGGCGGCCTCCGCGACGTCCGGCTCGGCTACCTCGCGCGGCCCGAGAACGCCCGCTGGGAGGGCCGAGCGCTGGGCGAGCTGATCGACCAGGCGGGCGTCGACGCCGTCGACGCGCTCTGCGACCTCCTCCTCGCTGAGAGCCTGCGCCCGAGCGAGGTGACGCCGGGCCCGCACACCGACGGGATCCGGCGGTTCCTCCGCCACCCGATCGGCATGGTCGGAACGGACTCCACGTTCCTCGGCACGAAGCCGAGCCCGCGCACGTACGGCAGCTTCCCCCGGATTCTCGGCCAGTTCGTTCGCGACGAGGGCATCCTGGGCCTCGAGGAGGCGGTCCGGCGGATGACCTCCGCGCCGGCCGCGCGCCTCGGGCTCCGTGACCGGGGTGTGCTGCGCGACGGCGCGATGGCGGACCTCGTCGTGTTCGACCCCGTGACGATCCGCTCGAACGCGACGCACGAGGAGCCCCGGCGCTACCC
>JAUJOH010000007.1:23411-43229 GCA_030447745.1 Chloroflexota bacterium
CCGGGAGGACGCATGATCCGCCTCGCCGTCCAGTCCCGCCTCGTGCCCGGCGACAGCCTGAAGGAGAAGCACCACAACGCCCGCCGCTACGGCTTCGACGGCATGGAGCTGTCCGGCCCGGTGATGATCGACCTCGCGCGGGAGGCGCTACGCGACGACGTGCCCGTGACGGCGATGTGCTCCGGGCACCGCGGCTGGTTCATCGATCCCGATCCGGAACAGATCCGGGCGTGCAGGGACGACGTGAAGGTCCTGCTCGAGCTGGGCGCGGAGCTCGACGCGCCGCTCATCGTCGTCCCGATCTACGGCCGCACCCACAATCTCCCGCCGCACTGCGGGACCGGCCGGACGCGCGAGGAGGACCGGGCGCTCTGGCTCGAGGGACTGCGGGAGGCGACCGAGCACGCGGAGAAGGTCGGCGGGTCGCTGCTCATCGAGGCGATCAACCGCTTCGAGAACTCGATCTCGGTGAAGGTGGCCGATGCAGTCGCGTTCGCCCGCGAGATGAACAGCCGGCGGGTGCGGATGATGGGCGACGTCTTCCACATGAACATCGAGGAGGACGACATGGGCGCCTCGCTCGAGGACGCGGGCGACCTCCTGGGGTACGTCCACCTCGCCGACTCCCAGCGCCTCGAGCCGGGCAAGGGACACCTCGACTGGCCGAACATCTTCAGCGCGCTTGCGCGCGTCGGGTACGACGGCTACGCGTCGATGGAGTGCGACCTGTCGGGACCCGCTGAGGAGGTCCTGCCGGCCGCGGTCCGGTTCCTGCGCCGCGAGATCGAGGTCGCGGGGGCCCGGTCCGCGGAGGCACAGACCGTGGCGGGGTCGGCGGTCCCGGCCTGATGCCTGCGGTCGAGGAGCTCGTTGCCTCGGGCGTGATCGGCGGCCGGACCGTCCAGATCGTCGCGTCCGGCGACGTGCAGTGCGTGCGTTACGAGCCGGCGCCGCTCCAGGATGGGTCGGTCCGGGTCCGGACTGTCCGCTCTGCGATCAGCCCCGGCACCGAGATGACGTTCTACGGCCGCGACGCCTCGAACGTCTCACTGCACAAGCGCTGGAACGAGGAGCTCCGGCTGTTCGAGCCCGGTGAGCCGTCGATCGCGTACCCGATCACGTTCGGTTACCGGGCCGCGGGCGAGGTGGTCGAGAGCCGATCGCCGGAGGTCCGCGCCGGTGCCCGGGTGTACGGCAACTGGCGGCACACCGAGCTCACCTCGATGTCCGCCGAGCGGGCCGTCGCGCAGGCGCTGCCGGACGATCTCAGCTGGGACGACGGCGTGGACATCGCCCAGATGGGGCCGATCGGGCTCAATGCGGCCCAGTTCGGAGAGAACGAGGAGGTCGACCGCGACGTGGTCGTCTTCGGCGCCGGACCGGTCGGGCTGATCACGGCCCAGATCGTCGCCGCGCACGCTGGGTCCGTCACGATCGTCGACCGGATCCCGGAGCGGCTCGAGATCGCCCGCCGGCTCGGCCTGGAGACGCTCGAGGCCGCCGGCGGCGTGGACGTGGCCGCGACGCTGAAGCGCCGGCTCGGGGCGGATGGGATCCCGGTCGCCTGGGAGTGCACCGGCTCGACGCGCGCCCTCCACGACGCGATCCGGGTCGTCCGGCGGCGCGGCCTCGTGGTCGCGGTCGGCTTCTACCAGGGTGACGGCCGCGGCCTGTCGCTCGGCGACGAGTTCCACCACAACGGGATCCGGGTCGTGTGCGGCCAGATCTCCAACCTCCACCCGGCCTGGACGTGGGAGCGCCTGCGGGCGGCGGTTCGGGACAAGGCCAGGTCGGGTGAGCTTCAGCTCGGCCGGCTGCCGCGCACGACGCTGCCCGTGGACGACGCTGCGGAGGCGTTCCGGCTCCTGACCAGACCGGCCGAAGTGCTCCAGACAGCGCTCCGCTACGACGACGTCACCTAGCCCCGCGGCCGCCACCTGACGCGGATCGGCGCGGCCGGTCCTCTCGGTGCCTCCACGTGCCCGAGGGCCGCGACGCCCGGTGGTACCCTCTCGCGCCAAGGAGGGACGCCGACGGCATGACGATCCGGACGGAGCCGCGGCGTGTCGCTCGGCCGCTCGCGCCCGGCCGCGAGGTCACCGACGCGCTGGTCGTGGCGCCCAGCCAGACCACGGCCGGTCGTGCACGGGGCGTGGCCCCGTTGCGGCGCGAGGGACCGGAGAAGCTGACCGGCGAGGCCAAGTACGCCGACGATCTCGTGTTTCCCGGGGCCTGGTACGGCGCGACGATTCGCTCGACCGAGGCGCACGCCCGCCTCCTCGCGCTCGACCGGGACGACGGCTTCGACTGGTCCGCGGTCGTCCTCGTGACCGCCGCGGACATACCCGGTGACAACGTCGTCAGCCTGATCAGCGACGACCAGCCCGTTCTCGTCCCGGTCGGTGGCGAGATCCAGCACCACGCCGAACCGCTCGCGCTCCTCGCCGCAGCCGATCGGGCGACCCTTCGCGCTGCAAGCCATGCGATCCGGCCCCGGACGGAACGGCTGGTGCCGGTCTTCGATCCCCTCGCCAGCGAGCACGTCTTCGCCCACTACGAGATCGGCGCCGGCGACGTGGAGCGCGGCTTCGCCGAGGCGGAGCTCGTGCTCGAGGGGACCTACCGCGTCGGCCACCAGGAACAGCTGTACATCGAGAACAACGCGATGATCGCGGTGCCGCGGGACGACGGCGGCGTCACGGTCCATGGCTCGCTCCAGTGCCCGTACTACGTGCACAAGGCGCTCAAGCGCTCCTTGCGGCTGTCGGACGCGCAGGCGCGGGTCGTCCAGGCGGAGACCGGCGGCGGGTTCGGCGGCAAGGAGGAGTACCCGTCGATCCTCGCCATCCACGCAGCGCTGCTCGCCCGCCGGTGCGGCAGGCGAGTCCGGATGATCTACGACCGCCACGAGGACATCGCGGCCACCACGAAGCGGCACCCGGCCGTGGTCACCCACCGGACGGGCATCCGCCGTGACGGCACGCTCGTCGCGCAGGACATCGACGTCGTCATGGACGGCGGCGCGTACTGCACGCTCACCCCGGTCGTGCTGTCCCGCGGCGCCCTCCACGCGGGCGGGCCATACCGCTGCCCGAACGTCCGCATCCGCGCCCGCGCGACGCGCACGAACACGCCCCCGAACGGCGCGTTCCGCGGCTTCGGCGCGCCGCAGACGCAGTTCGCGGCGGAGACGCACCTCAACCGCGTCGCCGAGACGCTCGATCTCAGCCCGCTCGAGATCCGCCGTCGGAACGTCTACCGGCCGGGTGACCAGACGCCGACCGGGCAGCGGCTCCGCGAGAGCGTCGCCGGCGAGGAGGTCCTCGAGCGGGCCGCCGAGGCGGCCGAGTTCGAGCGCCTCCGCGAGCGGACACGGCGCGCCCGCGTCGCGCGGGGCGCCGCCGGGCCCGGAGCCACGCCGCTGGCCACCGCGCACGACCGGACGGCCACGGGAATCGGCCTCGCGCTCGCATGGCACGGGGCGGGGTTCACGGGATCCGGCGAGGTCAAGCTCGCCAGCGTTGTGTCGCTCGAGCTGACGCCGGCCGGCGCGATCCGCATCCTGACCGCCTCGACCGAGATGGGCCAGGGGACGAAGACGATCTTTCCGCAGCTCGTCGCCGACGCGCTCGGCGTGCCCTACGAGGCGGTGGAGATCGCGCCCCAGGACACCGCGTTCGTGCCGGACAGCGGGCCCACGGTCGCCAGCCGGACGGCCATGGTGGTCGGCGGGCTGCTGCTCCAGGCGGCCGCCCGCCTCCGCGGTCGCGTGGAGGAGGCCACCGGTGGCGCGTTCGCCGAGACGTACCCCGCGTGGGCCGCGGTCAACGGGCCGGTCCGCATCGACCAGCGCTTCGAGCCGTATCCGGGCGTGCACTTCGATGACGAGACGTACCGCGGCGACGCCTACCCGGCCTATGGCTGGGCGGCCTGCGTCGCAACGGTCGAGGTCGACCTCGACACCGGTGAGGTGAGCGTGCTGGACGTCGTCGCGGCCGACGACGTCGGTCGCGTCATCCACCCGGTCCTCGCCGAGGGCCAGGTCGAGGGTGGGACGCTCCAGGCCGTCGGCTACGCAACGATCGAGGAGATGAAGCTCGAGGACGGGCGATACCTGAACGACCGGCTCGCCACCTACCTGATCCCGACGGCGCTCGATGCGCCGCGCATCACGTCGATCCTCGTCGAAGCGCCGTTCAGCGGCGCGCCGCACGGCGCGAAGGGTGTCGGCGAGCTGCCGATGGACGTTGGCGCGCCGGCGGTCGTGGCCGCGATCCACGACGCGGTCGGCGTCTGGATCCACGACCTGCCGGCAACCCCGGAGCGGATCCTCGCCGCACTCGGCGTCACGGCGCGGCCCGAGGAGCCCGGCCGCGAAGGAACCGCGCCGGCGGTGCGTGCCGCCACGGACGCGGCGGACACCGCCCGAGAGGTCCGCGAGCCGATCCGCGCCGGAACCGATCCGCGACCCGAGGCCCGCACGGACCCGCTGCCGCTCCGCGGGCCGCAGCCCGAGGGCGAGCCAGACTGGCCGAGCGAGGACGATCGGTGAACGTCCGGATGCTGGTCAACGGCGCGCCCGTCGAGATCGACGTGCCGGGCATGCGCCGCCTCCTCGACGTCCTGCGCGAGGACCTCGGGCTGACCGGGACCAAGGAAGGCTGCGGGGAGGGGGAGTGCGGCGCGTGCTCGGTGATCCTCGACGGGCAGGTCGTCGACGCCTGCCTCGTCCCGGTCAGCCAGGCCGACGGCTCCACCGTCCGGACCGTCGAGGGTCTCGCCCCGACGCCGGGTGGGGGCGCGGGCGACCGCCGGCTTGACGAGCTCCAGCAGGCCTTTCTCGAGACGGGTGGCGCGCAGTGCGGGATCTGCACCCCGGGCATGCTGATGGCAGCTCGGGCGTACCTCGACGCCGGCGGCGGCCCGGACGAGGCGGCGATCCGCGAGGCGATCGCCGGCAATCTCTGTCGCTGCACCGGGTACACGAAGATCGTCGAGGCGATCGCGAGGGCCGCGGCCGGCGGCGCCGCCTGATGCCGGCCGAGCCGCCGATCGAGGTGCCGCGGAGCCTCGCCGAGGCGTTCGCCATCCTCGCCGCGGCGCCGCACCGGCCGGTCGCCGGCGGCACGGACGTGCTGGTGCAGATCGCCGGCGAGCTCGGGCCGCCGCCAGAGCGCGTGATCGACCTGTGGCGGCTCGACGAGCTCCGCGGCATCGGTCTGGAGGGCGACACGCTCGCGCTGGGCGCGCTCACGACGTACACGGAGATCCGCCGCTCCGCCGTGTGCCTCGAGCACCTGCCCGCGCTGGTCGACGCCGCGGCCACGATCGGTGCGGCGCAGATCCAGAACCGGGGGACGCTGGGCGGCAACATCGCGAACGCATCGCCGGCCGGCGACTCGCTCCCGGTGCTCCTGGCGATGGACGCCGAGATCGTCGTCGGCGGCGTGCGCGGCGAGCAGACGATCCCGGCGCGCGACTTCTGGGTCGCGTACCGGCGGACGGCGCTGCAGCCGGACGAGCTGGTCCTGCGCGTCCGGATCCCGCTCGTGGCCCGCCGCGAGATCCGCTTCCGGAAGGTCGGCACGCGCCGCGCTCAGGCGATCAGCAAGGTCGTCATGGCGCTCGCCTGGCGGTCGTCGCCCGGGGACGGTGGATGGTCGGACGTGCGGGTGGCGCTCGGATCGGTGGCCGCCACGCCGATCCGGGCTACCGCAACCGAGGCGGTCCTCGATGGTGCCGCGCCGACCGCCGAGACCGCAGAGCGCGCAGCGGCGACGCTCGCCGCCGAGATCCAGCCGATCGACGACGTCCGCTCCACCGCCGACTACCGTCGGGTCGTCGCGGCGCGCGTCCTCCACCGGCTCGTCCGCGACGCGGGCGGCTGGTGATGCCGGCGCTTGCGGCGGCGCGCCCGACCCTTGCGTTCGCCACCGGTCCAACCAGCCGTTGGCGGCCCGGTCCGGCGGCCAAGCTCGCGCGCCGGCGGTCCGTTGGATCGCCCGCGAACCCACTCGGCGCCTGGCCGGGCCCTGAGGCGCGCGTCGTCCCGCCCCGGCGGTCCGTTGGAGCGCCGGCGAACCCACCCGCCGCCAGGACGGCCGCTCACGACCCGGCGGCCCGGCAGGATCGACGATGACCCCGGCCCGCGTGGAGGTCGTCGGTCCGCCCGCCCCAGGCTCGGACGCCGTGCTGACCGCGGACGCGCTCGAATTCGTCGCCGACCTCCACCGCGCCTTCGACGCCCGGCGGCTCGAGCTGTTGGCCGCGCGTCGGGACCGCCAGGCGGAGCTCGACGCGGGCGTCATGCCGACCTTCCCGCCCGAGACGGCTGACATCCGCGCCGCCGCCTGGGCCGTCCCACCCGCGCCCACGGACCTCGACGACCGTAGGGTCGAGATCACCGGGCCCGCCGAGCCGAAGATGATGATCAACGCGCTGAACTCCGGCGCGCGCGTCTTCATGGCCGACCTCGAGGATGCCCTGTCGCCGACCTGGTCGAACGTGGTCGGGGGTCATGCGGCCCTCCGTGACGCGGTCCGCGGCGAGCTGACGTTCACCGGCGGGGACAGGGCGTATCGGTTGAACGAGGCCGTCGCCACGCTCGTCGTCCGGCCGCGCGGCTGGCACCTGCCGGAAGCCCATCTGCTCGTCGACGGCGGTCCGGTGTCGGCGAGCCTGTTCGACTTCGGGCTGCACCTGTTCCACAACGGCACGGAGCTGGTCCGCCGTGGCAGCGGGCCGTACCTCTATCTCCCGAAGCTCGAGAGCCGCCACGAGGCCCGCCTCTGGAACGACGTGTTCGTCGCCGGACAGGAGCGGTTCGGGATCCCGGCCGGCTCCATCCGGGCGACCGTCCTGATCGAGACGATCACCGCCGCGTTCGAGATGGACGAGATCCTGTGGCAGCTTCGCGAGCACGCGGCCGGGTTGAACGCGGGCCGCTGGGATTACCTCTTCAGCTGCATCAAGCGCTTCCGGAACCGACCGGATCTCGTCCTCCCGGATCGCTCGCAGCTGACCATGACCGTGCCGTTCATGCGCGCGTACACGGACCTGCTGGTGCAGACGTGCCACCGGCGCGGCGCGCACGCGATCGGCGGCATGGCCGCGTTCATCCCGTCCCGCCGGGACCCAGCCGTCAACGAGACCGCCATGGCCAAGGTCCGTGAGGACAAGGAGCGCGAGTCGGGCGATGGGTTCGATGGCACGTGGGTCGCGCACCCGGACCTCGTTCCCCTCGCGGCGGAGATCTTCGACGGCGTCCTTGGCGAGCGGCCGCATCAGAAGGACCGGCTGCGCAACGACGTCGAGACCCGGCCGGAGCAGCTCGTCGACCTGCGCGTCCCGGGTGGTCGCGTCACCGAGGACGGCGCCCGCCAGAACGTGTCGATCGGGCTCCAGTACCTCGACGCGTGGCTGGCCGGCAACGGGGCGGCCGCGATCAACAACCTGATGGAGGACGCCGCGACGGCGGAGATCAGCCGGTCGCTCCTCTGGCAGTGGCGCACGACCGGCGTTCCGCTCGACGACGGGCGGCCGCTGACCGCCGACCGGTACGTCGCGATCCGCGACGACGAGGTGGTCCGCCTTGGCGGGCGCGCGACGGCTGGGCGATGCCGCCGCTCGACGAGCTCGTCCTGGCCGATAGTTTCCTCGGCACCGCACCCTCGTCGCTTCCACCCACGCCTGGACTGACTACGGCGACCTGGTCTACGACGCGCCCAGACCAGGCCGTTGGCCGGCCGTCGGCCGGCCCGTTCCACCGCGCGGCGAAGTGAAGGGCCAGATCTCGTGCTGGACCGCGGGTAGCCGCCTCGTCGAGCGTCATGCGGCGGCCGCGCTGAGGCGCGTACAGCGCCAGGACGGCGCTCGCGGATCGCGCTGGAGCAGCTGCGCCTCGCCGGCATCGCGCTCGAACCCGGCCGGCAGCGGAGCACGCCGTGGACGACAAGCTACGCGCACAGCACGCGCCGAACACGGCCAGGGCTTCAGCGGCCGGAAGGACCCGCCCGCCACCGGGGCCGACGCGACGAGCAGCGTGAGGATGCACGCGGGGACGTCCCACTGGCGCGGCGGGTGGCGCAGTCGATCCGTTTCCAGCGCATCGCCATATCGGCATCAGCACCAGCGTGTAGATCCACGCGAGGTCGCCGCCGACGAGCGCGACATACCACTCGTCGCCCAGCTCCTGGTACGGGCGCGAGCCGCGAGAATGACCTCGATCCTCGTCGAGCTGTCGGTTCTCGGCGAGGGTTCGACCCGCCCGGTGCGTGCCGCTGAGCTCGTCGCCGATGGCGTCGTAGAGCGTGCGCGCGATCGATGAGCACCAGCTCCACCCACGTCGTGGCGGATCCAGTCGGTCGTCGCGAGGTTAAAGCAGGCGTTACCTCGCTGGCGAGGTCGCCGATCTGCTCGGCGACCTCGAGCTGAGCGCGGTACAGGGCGTCGGCCCGATGGTCGCCCTGCCAGTACGCCATCCGCCCGCGGCGGCGAGCGCCACCCAGGAGGCGGCTCAGCTCGTCAGCGCCGGGCATCACCGACCGCGTCGGCGAGCGGCCGGCCCTCGCAGTAGGGCCGCCGATCTGCCAGTATCGCTATCGCCGCGCGGCACTCAAGCTGCGCGGAGGCGGGTCTCCCGGTTCTCGATCACCCACTCGATCGCTGACCGCAGGTTCGCGTGATCCGTTGCAGGGCAGTCGAACCAACTGGACCTAGTCCGCGCCCGGCGCGACGGAGCGCCTCGCCCAGCAGGCCTCGGCGACGGCGCCGCCACGTCGCGTTCGACACCGTCGGCCTCGCGTAGCCCAGGCCGAACTGACCGAATGGTCTCGAGGAGCCAGGCCACCCAGCGCACGTGGGCACCGCGCCAGCGCGACGTCCCGCGCGACGAAGTACGATGCGAGGATCGATCACGGCGTCGAGGACGTCCTCCTCGCAGGCCAGGCGACACCTGGGTCCTGGTCGAGTCGAACCCGCCATCGAAGACCGACAGCTCGCGGAGGAGCCGCTGCCGGGCCGGCGGCGCGCTGGCGAGTCGTAGCTCCAGCCGATCACGCCGTCGACCGTCCGCTGCGGGCCGAAGCCTTGGACGGGAGCAGGGTACGCAGCGTAGTGCGGGTCGGCGCTGGCCAGGCCGGCTTCACAGCTCGATCCCGAGCGGCAGGCCGTCGAGCAGGCGGCCGATCTCCGCGACGACGACGGGATCGCCCGCCGACCACCCGACGACGCTCCGCGCCCTCCTGGAACAGGGTCACGGCGGCAGCGTGCGGCCCCTCGTCCGCGAGCGGTCCCACGGGTGCCACTTGCTCGCCGGCGACCGCAGCGGCGCCCGGCTCGTCACGACCGCGGTGACGCCCGGCGCCGCCCGCAGCAGCCTGGGATCCGGCGCGGCGTCGAGCACGTGCTCGAAGTTGTCCAGGACGAGCAGCAGCCTCGCGGTCGGCGAGAAACCGCGCGACCCCGTCCATGGCCGGGCTCCCGGACCGACGAACAGGCCGAGCGTCCGGGCGATGGCCGCGCCCACGAGCCGGGTCAGCGGTGGAGTCGAGGGGCACGAACCAGACGCCGTCCGAGAACCGGTCGGCCTGGCGCCGCGCTGCCTCGATTGCGGGCTCGTCTTGCGCCGATCCCGGCCGGGACCACAGACGGACACGAGCCGGGCGTCGCGCACGAGCTCCCCGATCTCGACCAGCTCCCGCTCTCGCGGCCGACGAAGCCGTGAGCGGGCAGGTTCCCGGTCGTCGGTGCCGACGTCCGGGGGGCGGAAATCGTACGCAGGCCCGGCGCATCGAGCTGGTAGAGCCGCTCCGGCTGGGGAACGTCCTTCAGCTGGTGGCGGCCGAGGTGCAGCACGACGCCGGGCGCAAGGCCGCCGACGAGCGCGCGGACCGGACCGAGCACGATCTGCCGCCGTGGCCGACGCCGCGATGCGGGCGGCCCGGCTGACGTCGAACCTGCCGCAGGTCGTCGCTCGCAGTGCGCCTCACCCGCGTGAAGCCCGATGGCGAACGCCGGACCGGCGCGTCGGACGGCCATCAGGTCGCCGCGATCGACGACTGCATCGCGGATCGCCCGCCCGAACAGCGGCCGGTACCTGAGAAGACCGCGAATACCGCGTCGCCCTCGGTTCGGACGATGACGCCGCCCTCCGCCCGCACGGCGTCGCGGATCACCGCGAGCTGCCGGAAGGTTCAGCTCGTCCCAGCGCGACGGAGAGCGCCCGCGCATGGCTCATCGAGCCCTCCACGTCGGTCCGCAGGAAGGTGACGGTCCTGGTCGGGAGGTCGACGCGCGAAGCGGCCATGCCCGTACCCTACGGCGTGCCGAGACGCTCGGCGAGTGGCGAGCATCGCCATCGCGCGTCCGTTCGCGGAGGATGGCGCGCGGACGCCGGTGCC
Source organism: Chloroflexota bacterium (assembly GCA_030447745.1). GTDB lineage: Bacteria > Chloroflexota > Limnocylindria > Limnocylindrales > CSP1-4 > JACDAV01. The sequence continues at coordinate 33,812 of JAUJOH010000007.1, forward strand.
GCCGATGACGAGCTTCTCCGCGAACGCCGGGGCGTCCGCGATAACGCTCGCCACGCGCGGTCGCTCGCGGAGCACCGCCAGCTCGCCGATGTGCGTCCAGGCCCATACCGCCGCAGGACGTGGGAGCCACCCTCCTCCGCTCGGACCACCCGCACCGAGCTCCTCGAGGATCGACGAGCTCGTCTCCAATGTCCCCCTCGTGATCAGCGGCTCCCTCGCCTCGTAGAAGCGCTCGACGGCCGTGGCGGCGATCTGCTGCAGGTCCTCGGGGACAAGGCCTCCTCGAACAGTGGCACGCGACGCAGGAAGAGCATCGGTCGATCTCGCCGAGCGTCGTGGATCTCCTCGGGCATTGCCGCTCCTCGGTGGTGCAGCCTGGCGAGCGAGTTTCGCACCAGTGCCTCTGGGTCATCCGTTGCCGTCGGCGGGACTGCCGCCCAATCATCGGCCAACGCGTCCGCCTGCGCGCGGAGGGCGAGCGCGCGATCCAGGGGTCGGGTCTGCCAGCTCGCGCACGGCCTCGTCGACGGCGGTTGGTCGCGCGCGGCTCAAGTCCTCTTCGAGCAGGTGCACGACGGCGCCGCGGAGCGCCTCGGTCGCCGATCGAGTCGAGTGCCTCGATGGCCTGCGCGCTCTCGGGATCCGCCGATCGAAGGCAGCGTCGGATCAGCCCGCCCGCCTCCGGTGCGCCGAGCACCATAGCGCCCGCAGCAGGCGCCTCCTCGATCTCCATCCGTCGCTGTCGGACCAGCGCCGGAGGAAGGCGCTTCGATCGGCGCATCTTCCGCGCTCGCGGCGGAGAGGGCGGCATGCCGACGGAGGTCGCGTGCCCGGTCCACCTGGCTCGTCGCCCACGCCAGGACGCGCGCGCGAACGGCGGGTCCGTGGCCCTCGAGCGCGTCGAGGGCGGCCTGCTGCTCCCGCGGCGAGCCGGTCTCGAGCCGCTCGACGACCGACATCGCAGCGTCCGCCCGACCGCGAAGCGTGGTGGCAGCTGCCCGCCGGACGACGAGCGCGTCGTCGCCGAGGGCGGCGAGGAGCGCGGAGCGGCTCCCGTCCGGCCCGTCGTCGTCGGTGGCTGCCACGGCGCGCACCGCGGCCGCGCGGACCTCCGGCACCGGATCGTGGAGGAGCCGCGACGTGACCGCCCCGGGCCACGGACTGCGGACCGCGGCGACCGCCTCGAGCCCGTGAAGGCGGTCGTCGTGCTTGTGCGAATCCAGCAACGCCTCGATCAACGCCCGCGGCCGGCCCTCCTCTCCCGCATGGCGAAGTGCGATGGCGAGCTCGGCGCGGACGGACGCGCTGGCGTCACTGGCAAGGTCGTCAGCGGTCCGGAGAACTGCCGCGCCCGTGCCGTCCAGGCGGGAGACCGCCCGGATCGCGGTCGCCCGGACGACTGGATCGGGGTCCGTCAGCAACGCGCTGACCGTCTCGGGTACGAGCCCGTCCGGGCTCGAAGGAGCGAGCGCGGCGAGGGCACCGAGGGCGCTCGCGCGGACGCCGGCGTCCGGGTCGCGGAGCGCAGCGACGAGCGGATCGCTCGCCTCGTGAGCGCCGAGGCGCCCGAGGAGCTCGGCCGCCATCCGCCGGACCGGCGCTTCGGGCGATTCGAGGGCACCCGTGAGGTCGGCTGCGACGCCGCCGCCGGTCAGCGCGGCGAGCCCCGGCCCGCCCTCGAGGATCCGCTCGGCGAGCCCGCTGCGCAGCGTCGCGACGAGGCTGGCGGCGTAGCGGCGGCCGATCGCCACCACGACCGCCGTCAGGGCGACGGCCGTCGCGAGTCCGAGCCAGAAGATCTGGTCGGCGGCCAGCACGCTCGCCCCGGCGAGGAGGAGGATCCCGGACAACGCGATCCCGAGCTGCCCCGGCACGCCGTCGTTGAACGCGAGCACCTGCGCCCGGCGCTCGCTCGGAACGACGTTGTAGAACGCGCTCCACGCTGCGTTGGAGACGCCGCGCTGCGTGACCTGCTGTGCGAAGCGGAACGCCGTCGCCGTCACCACGCTGAAGTTGAGCAGCCACGCGGCGAAGCCCGCCACGTAGACGACCGGGAGCGTCAGCGCAGCGCCCGCGACCCCCAGCCTGGCGAAGAGCCGGTTGGCCACGGTCAGCGACACGACGAAGGACGCGCCGGTCACGGCGGCCGAGAGGAGCCCCAGGGCGGTCGCGAGGTCCGCCTCGGCCGGGAATGCCTCTGACATCGCGACGAGGAACGGGTACGAGACGGAGAAGGCAAGGACGGAGAACAGGACGTACGCGACGGCGACGAGCCGCATCAGCGGCGATCGGCGCACGTGCTCCCAGCCGGCGAGCAGCTCGGCACCGATCGACGCGCCAATCGGCCGTTCACCGAGCCCTGCACCGCGCAGCCGGTCCCCCGAGGCACGGTGGACGACGGCGACGAGCGACGCGGCGGCGAAGGCGAACAGCGCCGCCTGGGCGAGGATCAGGGTCTCCGTGCCAAGCGCCCTCGCCAGCGGCCCCGCGGCGAGGGTGCCACCGAAGCTGCCCGCGATGGCGGCGCTCGTGCAGAGCGGGAAGAGCCGTTTCGCCTGACGCGCGTCGAAGACCGTGCCGGCGAGCGTCCAGGCGACCGTGACGGCGACCGTACCCGCCGCATAGACCGTCAGCCACAGTGCCGGCAGCACCACATCACCTCCGGCGAGCGCGAGGCGCTCGACCGCCAGGAGCCCCGCGGCGCCGAGGAACACCCCGGCGAACAGCGGACCGCGGCTCAGCCGGCCGAGGGCGGCGCCGTAGGCGAGGGAGACGACGAGGCTCGCCGCCCCGAGGCCGATGAACAGCCACGGCAGCAGTCCCGCGCCGAAGCGGCTGATGAAGAGCGTGTCGGCGCCGATCTCTCCGAAGCCGCGACCGGCCTCCGTGGCCGCGAACACGCTGGCGACGAGCACGAGGAGGCGCCCCTCGCCTTCGCGAACCCCGAGCCAGCGGGCAACGCGCGGCATCGCGCGATCATAGGCGGCGCCGGGCCCGGTTTCCCCGGACCGACCGGTCAGCGGTCGATGCCGCGCTCCACGAAATGGCCGGCTCCCCGGTGCCCGACGAACGCGCCGTCCCGGATCACGGCGCGCCCCCGGACCCAGACGCTCCGAACCGCCCCTGCAACCTCCAAGCCCTCGTACGGCGTGTAGTCGCTCGTGTGGTGGAGGTCGCGCGCGGTGAGTGTCCGCCGCGCCTCGGGATCCCAGAGCACGATGTCCGCGTCCCGTCCGGCCTCGACCGCGCCCTTGCGTCGCAGCCCGAACAGCCGTGCGGGCGTGGTGGAGAGCAGATCCACGGCGCGCTCCGCGGTGAGGCGGCCCTTCGCGACACCCTCCGACCAGACGAGCGCGAGCAGTGTCTCGATGCCCGGAGCGCCGTTCGAGATCTCGCTGAACGGGACGCCGTGAGCCGCCACCGCCTTCTCGACGCCGACCCGGTCCGGGACGTGGTCGGTCGCGACGAGGTCGAGCGTCGCGTCCGCGAGACCGGCCCACAGCGCGTCCTGGTCCGCGCTGGACCGGAGCGGTGGCGAGATCACGTACTTGGCCGACTCGACCGGATCCCGGGTCTCGTACCGGTCTGCCGTCAGGGCCAGGTAGTGCGGGCACGTCTCGGCGTGCGCATCGATCCCTGCTGCCTTGGCGCGCTTGACCGCTTCGAGGGCATCCGCAGCCGAGAGATGGACGACATGGACGGCCGCCCCGGACTGGCGGGCGAAGGCCATCACGCGCTCCGTCGCCGCCGCCTCGGCCCACGAGGGCCGCGTCTCGGCGTGGTACCGCGGTAGCGTGTCACCGCGCTGAAGTGCGGCGTCGACGGCAGCGTCGACGATCACCGGGTCCTCGCAGTGGACCTGGAGCATCCCGCCGCGCGCCGCCATGACGCGCATCGCCTCGAACAGGCGGCGCTCGTCCAACCGGAAGTCGTAGACCATGAACGCCTTGGCCGTCGGCACGCCGGCGTCGATGACGTCGGGCAGTTCGCCAACCGGGTCGGCGTGCCAGCCGGTCACGACGAGGCTCGGCGCGTAGTCGACTGCCGCATCAGCCTCCGTCGCCCGCCGGAAGCGCTGCAGGTCGTCGCGCAGCCACCGGGGGCTGCCCGGACGTTCTCCGCTCGCCGGCGTGTTGAACACGAGCACGGTCGTCGTGCCGCCGAACGCTGCGGCGACGGAATCCTGGAAGAACCGATCCGGCTCGGCGTCGGAGGCGACCCGGGTATGCGTATGGGCATCGACGACACCGGGCAGGACGAGCAGCCCGGACGCGTCGACGACCTCGTCCGCGGACGCCGCGAGTCCCGACAGATCCGGCCCAACCAGCTCGAACACGCCGCCAACCACGGCGACGTCGGCCCGGCGCGAGCCACCGGCCGTCACGACCGTGCCACCGACGACGAGCAGGTCGGTCAAGCGCTACCGCGCTCGGATCTCAGCGAGACGAGCGCCACGACGTGCCGTGCGGGCGGGATGGGGCGCCGTCGATCAGTCGACCTCGACGATGGAGATCGGTTGCGCTCCTTCCCAGAGGCATCGGCGGCCGATCTCCCGGAGTCGGTCCTCCCAGCCCTCATCCGGGACGATCCGGCAGAAGACGTTGGCCGCCAGCTGGCCGACCTTCGACGAGGTCGTGCAGCCGCCGTACGGGAAGAAGATCTCGCACTCGCTGATCCCGCCCGGGTAGATGGCCAGCACGCCGGGCGCCGGGTGTGAGGTGTGGTTCTCCCAGTCCAGACCGGGTCGGAAGTCGCCGAGCGGGATCCATGTCGACTCGCCGGTCCAGCGGCAGTGGATCAGCTGCCGCTCGATCGGGAGCATGTTGCGGATGGCCTCCCGCGTCCGGGGCGCTTCGGGATCCCAGCGGGCGGTAAAGTGGAGATCGCCGACCCGGATCTGCAAGTCACCCATCGCCCGGAGGATAACGTGGCGGGTGCGCCGGAACCGTCCCAGCCGACGATCTCGACCCACATCCTCGACACGGACCAGGGCCAGCCGGCCGCCGGCGTCCACGTCACGCTCTACCGGCTCGGCGAGGACAACCGACCCATCCGGTTGACCCAGGCGTTGACCGACGCGGACGGACGGGTCCGCGACCTCCTCGAGCGGACGATGGCGCCCGGCGACTACCGTCTCGAGTTCAACCTCGCGGGCGAGACGACGCCCGGGTCAGGCGACGAGCGGTTCTTCCGGCGGCTGACGGTCGACCTGCGGATCGAGGACGTCGGCCGCTCCTACCACGTGCCGTTGCTGCTGGCGCCGTTCTCGATGACGACGTACCGCGGCAGCTGACCTGGTGGCGGGGAGCGACCGCGACCTCGAGACGCTCGCGGAGCGCGAGTTCATCGCCGCCTGTTCGCCGTTGTTCGAGGGTGCCCCGCGCTTCCTCGCCCGGTTGGCGGCCGCTCGTCCGTTCGGCTCGCCGGACGAGCTGTGGAGCGCCGCGGAGCGGATTGCGCTGGCCATGCCGGAGGATGAGCAGCGCGAGCTGATTGACGCGCATCCACGGTTGGGCGCGCCCCGCGGCTCGGTTTCCGCGCACTCCTACGTCGAGCAGGGCTACGACCGCGAGGCGGCCGCCGGCGCCGCGGGGGCCGCCGAGGCGGAGCGGAGCCGGGTCGGCGCGGAGCTGGAACGCCTCAACGCGGCGTACGAGGCGCGGTTCGGCTTCCGCTACTGCGTCTTCGTCAACGGCCGCGCCCGGGCGGCGCTCGTCCCTGAGCTGACCGCCGCGCTCGACCGCGATCCGGACGAGGAGCGGCAGCGCGCGCTGCGCGACGTCGTGGCGATCGCGCGCGATCGCTGGGCGCGGTCGCGCCGGGCGGTGGAGCGGCCGTGATCGAGCTGGGCCCGAACCGCTACGGGAAGGCGGCGATCCGGCTCGTGAAGGTCGTCCGGGACGGACCGCGGCACACCGTCCGCGACCTGACCGTCGACATTGTCCTGGAGGGCGACTTCGCGGCCGCGCACACGGAGGGCGACAACGCGCACGTGGTTGCGACGGACACGATGAAGAACACCGTCCACGCGTTTGCGTCGGAGCACCTGACCGGCTCGATCGAGCGATTCGGGCACGTGCTCGCGCGTCACTTCCTGGACTTCGAGCAGGTCGCCCGAGCGACGGTCGCGATCGCGGAGCACCGATGGGTCCGGATGCCGACCGCGTCCGGGGCCGCCGACGACGCGTTCCTCCGCTCCGGCGACTTCACGAGGACGACCCGCATCCAGGCCTCGGCGGACGGCGACGTCGTCGAGTCCGGGATCCGGGACCTCGTCGTCATGAAGACCGCAGGCTCGGCCTTTGCCGGGTTCCCGCGCGACCGCTACACGACGCTGCCGGAGACGGAGGACCGCCTGATGGCCACGCGGCTGACGGCCGTCTGGCGCTACGGCGACACGGGCGGCGTCGACTTCGACGCCGCCTTCGACTCGATCGGCGAGGCGCTGCTCGACGCGTTCGCCGAGCATCACAGCCCGTCGGTCCAGGCGTCCGCGTGGATCATGGGCCGGGCGGTCCTCGATCTGCGCCCGGAGGTGGAGGAGGTGCGCTTCAGCATGCCGAACCTGCACCACTGGCTCGTCGACCTGTCGCCGTTCGGGCAGGCGAACCGGAACGAGGTCTTCACGCCGACGACCGAGCCGCACGGCCTGATCGAGGCAACGGTCCGCCGCGGCGGTTGAGGCGGGCCGGTCGGCCGGCCGAACCGCGGCGCCGGCCGGGCGGCGGGACGCGCTGCCGGCGCGATCTGTCGCGGACCGTCCCCGATCCGGGCGATGACGGTCGTGACACGCAAGCTGTCACGCGCACCCGTCACCTTTGCGCCATGGAAGCCCGACTGGTCCCGCTCCCCAGCCCGAAGCCACAGCCCACGGTCCGGGTGGACGGCGACCGCGTCGTCGTGACCGAGGTCGTCGTCACGGACCCGGCGCTGGCCGGGTGGCTGGCGGAGCGCGACGATGACGACCGAGCCGCGATCGTCGAGCGCGCCCTCCGGATCGGCCTGCTCGCGCTGCAGGACGCCGGCGTCACCGTCAACGTCGATGTCGTGCGCGGGGAGTTCGAGAAGCTGCTCCAGCGGACGGAACAGGCGAACGAGCGCGCCGCGACGGCGCTCGAGCAGACCCTCCGCACGAACTTCGCGGATGGCGACGGCCGCCTGCCGCGAACCCTCGAGCGGTTCCTCGGCGACCGGGGCGCGCTCCGCGGCATGGTCGAGGAGCTGTTCGACGAGACCCGCCGCGACTCGGCCATCGGGCGCATCGGCTCGATGCTCGAGCGTTACTTCGACGGTGACACGTCAAAGCTTGCCCACCTCCTCGATCCCACCCGCATGCACTCCCCGATGCACCAGTTCCGGCAGGAGATCAGCGCCGGCTTCCGGGCCGTCGAGGAACGCCTGATCGCCATCGAGGCGGCCGCCACCGCCCGGGCCGGCGAGCGCTCGAAGTCAGCGGCCAAGGGCGGGGACTTCGAGGACCTGCTGGAGAACCTGCTGGGCGAGGTGGCGCGCGGCGCAGGCGACCTGGTGGAGCGCACGGCCAACGAAGCGGGCGACACGATGAAGTCGAAGAAGGGCGACTTCGTGGTCACGATCAACCCGGATGTCACGCGCGGCGCGGACGTGCGGGTCGTCGTCGAGGCGAAGGATCGCCGGGTCTCCGGGCGCGAGATGCGCGAGGAGCTCCGCGACGCGAAGACGAACCGGAGCGCCTGCGTCGGGCTGGTCGTCTTCACGCCGGCCCACGCACCCACCGGGATCGCGCCGTTCGACGTGCGGGCCGGTGACGTCTACTGCGTCCTGGATCCCGCCGCCCCGGACCCCGCGACGCTCGAGGCGGCCGTGCGCCTGGCACGGCTGCTCGCGCTGGCGTCGCTCCGCGAGTCGGAAGCGGAGGTGGACGCGGCGGTCGTGGCGGGCGCGCTGACCGGGATCCGTGAGCAGCTCGAGGTCGTCAAGGCCCTCAAGGCGCAGCTCACCTCGATCAACGGGGCGGCCGGGGCTGTCTCGACCGGCCTCGACAAGCTGCGCGACGGGGTGATCGCCCAGGTCGTCGCCGCGGAGGCCGAGATCCGCTCGATCGGCGCTTGAAGGCCCGCACCCCCGCGGCAGCGTCCGCGCAACGCGCCCCCGTCACGTTTGCACGTCGCGGGCTGCCCGTCGTCGTTCCTGACGAGATCTCAAGGTGAGCGACCGGCCGCCCTGCGCCCCGGCTTGCGGCGGACGGTATGGTTGTCTCCCGGCTCCGCTGGGAGGGAGCCGTCGCACGAGGACATGCCGTGGCGCGCGCAATGTGGAAGGGGGCCATCCAGTTCGGGCTGGTGACGATCCCCGTGAAGCTGTACCTGGCCACCGAGTCGAAGTACGGCGTGAGCTTCCACATGCTCCACGAGACGGACCTGTCGCGGATCAACATGAAGGTCTGGTGCCCCACGGACGACAGGGTGATCTCGCGGTCGGAGACGGTGAAGGGCTACGAGTGGGCCCCGGACCAGTACGTCGTCATCACCGACGAGGATCTCGAGCACGTCCCGCTGAAGACCGTCCGGTCGATCGAGATCGAGCAGTTCACGAAGCCGGACCAGGAGGACGGCCACGTCCGCTTCGTCAAGCAGGCCTATTACATCGAGCCGGACAAGATCGGTCGCAAGGCGTTCTATCTCCTCAAGCAGGTGCTCGAGGAAGAGGAGCTGACGGCGATCTGCAAGGTCGTGATCAAGGACCGCGAAGCGCTCGCGGCGCTCGACCCGTTCGGCAAGACGCTGCTGATGACGACCCTCCACTGGCCGGATGAGATCCGGTCCACGGGCGACCTCGATCTGCCCGAGGAGGAGTTCGACTTCAAGCCGGCCGAGAAGGCGATGGCGCAGCAGCTCGTGGCGGCGATGACCGGTGAGTTCCAGCCGGAGAACTACAAGGACGAGTACCGGGAAGCCCTGCTCAAGATCATCGAGCAGAAGGTCGAGGGCAAGGAGGTCATCGAGCCCGAGCCCGTCGAGGAGACCGGCAACCTGATCGATCTGATGTCTGCCCTGGAGGCGAGCGTCAGTGCTGCAACCGCGGCGAGGGGCGCCGAGAAGCCCGTCTCGGTGGCGGACGCGAAGAAGGCCCGATCGGCCCGATCGGCCCGCCCGGCGCGCGCCGAGGACGCACAGCCGGACGAGAAGAAGCCTGCGGCGCGGACCTCGCGAGCACGTGCCAAGGACGCCGAGCCCGAGCTCGAGGAGGCGAGGCCCGCGCGCCGCCGAAAGAGCGCCTGAGGGTGGCGCCGCAGCGGCCCGTCACTCGATCCTTACCGCGCGCCGATCGCGCTTCGCTCGACCGTCCGGCGCCGAAGCGCCCCTGACGCCGCGCGCCGGGCCTACGAGCGCCGCCGATGCCCCTCGAGCAGTACCACCGCAAGCGCGACTTCCGGGCG
>JAUJOH010000007.1:43329-93441 GCA_030447745.1 Chloroflexota bacterium
ACGAGCGCCGCCGATGCCCCTCGAGCAGTACCACCGCAAGCGCGACTTCCGGGCGACGCCGGAGCCGGCGGGGGACGCGGAGGCGCAGGGAACCGGCCGGTTCGTCATCCAGCGGCACCGCGCGACACGCCTCCACTACGACTTCCGGCTCGAGATCGGCGGCGTCCTGGTCAGCTGGGCCGTCCCGAAGGGACCCACCCTCGACCCGAAGGTCCGTCGGGTGGCGGTCCACGTCGAGGACCACCCGATCGAGTACTTCGACTTCGAGGGCGTGATCCCCCGGGGACAGTACGGCGCCGGTGACGTGATCGTCTGGGACTGGGGAACCTTCGAGCCGGAGGCGCCGACGCTCGACCCCGCCAGGGCGATCGAGGACGGCGAGCTCAAGTTCACGCTCCATGGCGAGAAGCTCCGCGGGCGCTTCACCATCGTTCGCACGAGTCGCCGGCCGGGCAGCGCGCCCGCCGGCGCCTTCGAGGGCGAGGACGGGGAGCAGTGGCTGCTCATCCACAAGACGGACGACGCCGCCGTGACCGGCTGGGACGCCGAGGACCACCCGAGGTCGGTCAAGACCGGGCGCACGAACGACGAGGTGAAGGCCAACCGGGACGCGCTCTGGAGCAGCGGCGCGCCCGCGGCGCAGGCGGAGATCGACCTCGAGGGCGCCGTCGAGGAGCCGATGCCCGAGTACGTCGAGCCGATGGCCGCCACGCTGTCGAACAAGCCGTTCAGCGACCCGGACTGGCTGTTCGAGATCAAGTGGGACGGCTATCGGGTCGAGGCGGTTGTCCGCGACGGCGAGGTCGCGCTCTGGACGCGGCGCGGCAACCCGGCGGAGACCTACTTCGGGCGGCTGCTGTCGCCGCCGCGCTGGATCGAGGCCCGCGAGGCGATCGTCGACGGGGAGATCGTGGCCGTGGATCAGCACGGCGTCCCGGACTTCCCGCTGCTCCAGGAGCGGATCAGCGCGTTGCGCGCCGGGCGCGCCGCCGGCGGGCTCACGTACCAGGTGTTCGACCTCCTCTACCTCGACGGGCGCTCGCTCCTGCGCGTCCCGCTCGAGGACCGCAAGCGGCTGCTCAAGACCGTGCTCAAGCAGAGCGCGCGCGTCCGCTTCGCGTCGCACGTCGATTCGGAGGGTCTCGCCTTCCACGAGGCGGCCAGGCGCATGGGAGTCGAGGGCGTCATCGCCAAGCACCGCCGCTCGCGCTACGAGCCGGGCCGCCGCGTGCCGACGTGGCTCAAGCTCAAGATCCGTGCCGAGCAGGAGCTCGTCGTCGGCGGCTGGACTCCCGGCGAGGGCAGTGCCAGGGACCTCGGCGCCCTGGCGGTCGGTGTCTACGATGGCGAGCGGCTGCGGTTCTCGGGCAAGGTCGGGACCGGGTTCAATGCCCGGACGCGCGCGGAGCTTCGCCGGCGGCTCGAGGGCCTCGAGTCCCAGGCGTGCCCGTTCGAGCCGTGTCCGCCACGTCGCGGGGAGCTCCGGATGGCGCGGTGGGTGCGGCCGGAGCTCGTGATCCGGGCCGAGATCGGGGGCTGGACGCGCGACGGGAACGCGGAGCTCGTGATCCGGGCCGAGATCGGGGGCTGGACGCGCGACGGGAACGTGCGTCAGACCTCGTACAAGGGCCTCGAGCTCGACAAGGATCCGCGAGACGTCGTCCGCGAGCGGCCCACGCCGGTCGGCGAGGCGGAGCGGGCCGCGGACGCGGAGGTTGCCGCGGCCGAAGCGGAGGCTGCCGCCGAGGCGAAGAACGGCCCGCATGAGGCAGCCGTCGCGGGCGCCTCGACGGCCGCCGTGTCGGGCGCTGGCGGCCGCGATACCTCGTCGGCCAGCGACGGCCCAGGGGCTGCGGCCGCGTCCGGAGCGCGATCGACGAAATCACCGGAACGCGCCTCGTCGGACGGTTCGCGCGCGACTGCGCGCCGAGCGTCCCCTCCCGCCGCGCCCGACGGCCTCCCGGTCGCCGGCCCCGACGGCCGGCCGTGGGTCGCCACCGACGCCGAGCTCCAGGCGCTCGACGGCCTCGGCAAGGAGGGGACGTGGGAGGTCGGCGGGGAGCGTCTCAAGGTCACGAACCTCGACAAGCCGCTGTTCGACGGCCGCGAGGGGAGCGGCGAGGCACCGATCACGAAGCGCGAGCTGATCCGCTACTTCGCGGGGATCGGTCCGGCGATGCTGCCGCACCTCGCGGACCGCCCGCTGAACCTCCATCGCTACCCGAACGGCGCCAGTGCGCCGGGGTTCTGGCAAAAGGACATGCCGTCGAGCGCGCCACCGTGGCTGACGATCTGGCACGAGACGGGTTTCCGCGAGCGCGAGGACCGCGACGCGAACGACCACGTCATCGCGGACCGCGTGGCGACACTCTGCTTCCTCGCCAACCTCGCCGCCTTCGAGGTCCACGCCTGGACGTCCACGCGCGACGACCCGTGGCGGCCGACCTTCGCGCTGATCGACATCGATCCGGGCACCAAGACGACCTGGCAGGAGACGCTCACGCTTGCGCGTCTGTACCGGACGGCTCTCGAGCACCTCGGCGTCAGGGCCTGGCCGAAGACGACCGGTTCACGCGGGATCCAGGCCTGGATCCCGATCGTCCGCGGTCGGTACAGCTACGACGACACGTCTGCCTGGGTCGCGAAGCTCTCGCGTGCGGTCGGTGCGATCGTGCCGAACCTCGTGTCGTGGGAGTGGTCGAAATCGCAGCGCGGCGGGAAGGCACGCCTCGACTACACGCAGAACGCCGCGATCAAGACGCTCGTCGCGCCGTACGCGGTCCGGCCGCGCCCGGGTGCGCCGGTCAGCATGCCGATCCGGTGGGAGGAGCTGGACGATCCGGAGCTGCGTTCGGATCGCTGGACGATCCGCGACGCGCTGGCCCGGGTGGAGCGGGTTGGCGACCTGTACGCCGGCATCCAGGAGACGCATCAGGACCTGCCGGCGCTCTGAGGGGCGGTCAGGCCACCTCGATGGTCCTGACCCACTTCACCCAGTCGAGCCCGCGACGGTCCGGGACGACGAGCCGGACCGGGGCGCCGTTGCCGACCGGGAGGGGCTCGCCCGCCACCGACGTGGCGAGGAGGCACCGGCCGGTCTCCGCGCGCGGCAGGACGGCCGACCAACCCGTCGCGGAACGAACGGTCACCGACGACGCGCCGGGATCGATGCCGGCCGCCCTCAGGACCGCATCGAGCGGGACGCCGTGCCACGGCGTCTCCACCGCCCAGCCCGAGGTGCAGTCGAGGACCGCGACGAGATCCGTCTCTCCCAGCCGCGCCAGCTCCGCGAGGCTGAACGTCCGAGCGCGCGCCACGCGGCCGCCCACGTCGAGTCGCCAGGTCGCCGGGTCGACCGGCGGCGGCCCCTCGCCGAAGAACGTGGTCGCGGGCGGCACGGTCCCGGACGCGAGCCAGCGTGAGCCCGTGAACCGTCGCTCGCCACCACGGAGCCGCTCCAGTCCCAGGGCGACCCCCGATGCGGCAATCCCCGCGACCGCCAGTCCACCGGCGGCCAGGAACGCCCGCCGCGACACGAGCCGTTCGCGGCCGCGAGCGAACGTCGATCGGCCCGGTCGCAGGAGGCGCCACCGCCGTGGGAGCAGGTGGATCACGACGAGCGGCACGAGCGCGAGCCCGACCCACGCGTGGAGGGTAAGCACCGTCCACGACCCGATCGACAGCAGCTCGCCGCTGGCGACCCACAGCCAGCCGCCGGTGAGCGCTGCGGCGACGGCGCCGGTCACGAGCAGCCCGAGCGCAAGCCGTCGCCACCGACCCGCGGCCACGGCGCGCCCGAGCGAGGCACGCAGCTTCAGCACCACCGCCGCGCCGAGCGCGCCGGCGAGCAACCCGTGCGCCACGTAGACCCAGCCGGTCTCGGGCGAGCCGGCACGGAGCGTCAGCAGGCCGGTCGCCGCCATCGCGACGACGAGGACGGCCAGCAGCCGGTCCAGCCCGCCCGAGGTCACCGGACCGGAAGCCAGGCGCCCGGCACGGCGGGCCGGTACGTCGCCAGGAAGAAGCCACGAAGCGGCTCGCCGGTCGACTGCTCGAGCTCGAAACAGCCACCGGGCGGCGCCCCGATCCGGAGCTCGACGTCGTCCCGGTCCGGCCAGTTGGGGTCGTAGATCCTGATGGCGACCGAGCCCGGGCCGACGCAGTAGCCGTACGCCAGCACCTGGTGATTGGTGGTGAGGCGGCGCGGATCGACCCCCCGGCCGCGGATCAGCCCGAGCTGCGCGAGGCCACCGCCGTCGATCTCGGCGCGGATGCGCGGCCACTCGACGTGGCGGGTCAGCTCGGCGAGTGGTCGGCGCGCGAGCAGGCGGCTCCACCAGGTCGGCGGGTCGGGATGAAGCGCCGCCAGCACCCAGAATCGGACGGGCAGGCGCAGGTGGTCGAGGGAGTGGACCTGGCGTCGGACGAGCGACGTGAAGCGGCGGGACCCGTTGGCCGGCGGCTCGCGGTCCGGCGGCGGCGGGACCCGGCGGTCCCACAGGTCGCGCACGGTGAACGCCATCCCGCCGCACAGGCCGGCGGCCGCGTCGGCGATCCCCACCGCGCGGGGGTCCAGCGGGCCGAGCCGGACGGTTGGGCCCGGCGGGAACCGGTTGGCGAAATGCAGGCCGTCACGGCTGGGCAGAAAGTCGAGGATGCGCTCGGCGGTCGTCCGGTCGATCCCCGCCGAGCGGGACTCAGCCGGCAAGGTCCGCCTCGAGGAGCATCGCCGCCAGCTCGCGTGCGTTCGTCGACCCGTAGTTCGCGTAGCAGTTGTTCATCAGGACGTGCGTGTCCTTCGCCTGCTTCGACGCCTCGCGGATCCGCGGTACCCAGTCCTCCAGCTCGTCGCGCTCGTACAGGTACCGGAACCGCTCGACCGTCGGGATTCCCTTCGCCTCCCACGTGTCCGCGCGGCGCCCGTGGAAGCGGACGATCGCCAGTTCGGGCGAGGTCGTCGCCGCAATGGCCGGAACGCTGGACCGGTAGCCCTGCGGGCCGTCGACCATGACCAGCGGGATGTCGTGGTCCTCGAGGAAGCGGAGCGTCCGCTCGACGTTCTTCTCGTTGAACCAGCTGGCGCTCCGGAACTCCACTGCCGCGCGGACGCCGCCCAGCCGCTCCTTCGCCTCGAGGATCTGCTCGCGGTTCTGGGATGACGTGAAGAACCAGCGGGGGTACTGGAGCAGCACGGATCCGAGCTGCCCTGCCTCGGCGAGCGGCTCGACGCCGTCCACGAACCACTCCCAGACGGCCGCCCTCAGCTCGTCGGGCAGGTCTTTGGCGTAGATCCGGGACTTGTCCTGGAGCTCCGGTGGCAGCGCGGTCCGGAGGTCCTTCGGGAGCCGCCGCGTCTCGGTCGGCTGCCCCGTCATGAGCGCGTGGGCCTTGATGTCGACGGTGAAGTCCGGCGGCGTCCGCTCGACCCACAGCTCGCTCGTCCGGCGCGACGGCAGGGCGTAGTAGGTCGCGTCGACCTCGACCAGCGGGAAGCGGCTCGCATAGTAGCTCAGCCGCTCCTCCGCGCTGACGGCGCCGTCCGGATAGAAGACGCCCTGCGCGGTCATGGTCGGGTCCGTCCACGACGCGGTCCCGACGCGGACGAGGTGGCCGTCCGCGGCGACGATCGGCTCGACGGCGGCCTCGTCGATGCCGGCCAGCCGCTCGGCGGCGGCATCCGGACCCGGATCGTGGATCGCGTCTGCGGCCCCGTGCCGGCTGGGCCCGAGGAGCTCGTCGCGCGTCAGCGTGCTGGCGGACCGGGGCATGGCGTCAGGGTACGCCGGACCGGCGACAGCGCGTGTCAGCTTCGGTTGTCAGGCGCGACCACCTCGCTCATCCGCCGGTCCGACCGGCCACTCCCTCGAGCGCGGGCCGGACCTCTCGCGCGACGCGCTCGACCGTCTCGGCGTCGAAGGGCGCCGGCAGATCGATGTAGATGTGGCGGCGGTGAACTTGGGCCCCTCCCAGCCGCCGTTCAGCCGCCCGATCTCCGCCGCCACCCGGCGGGCTTCGGCCTCGCTGTCGCGGACGACCACCGCGCCGCCCTGGAGCGTCCGCTCGATCTCGGACTCGTCGCGACCGACCTCGTCGCACCAGCGCCGGAGCACCTCGTCCTTGTGACGGACCTGGTCCGGCGATCCGCCCACGTTCCAGGCATCGGCGTACCGGGCCACCGTCTGGAGCGTCTTCTTCTCGCCCGCTCCGCCGATCAGGATCGGCAGGCGCTCCTGGAGGGGTGGCGGGTCATTGCGGACGTCGCGCGTGTCGTAGTGCTCCCCGCGGGCGCTGACCGGGCGCCCGTCGAGCATCGCCCGCATGACCTCGACCGCCTCGTCGAGACGGTCCAGCCGCTCGCCGAAGCCAGAGCCGAAGTCGATCCCGAACGCGTTGTGCTCGGTCTCGAACCACGCGCCGCCGATGCCCAGCACCGCTCGCCCGCCCGACAGGTGGTCGAGCGTCGTCGCCATCTTCACCGTCAGCGCCGGGTTGCGGAACGTGTTCGCTCCGACCATCAGCCCGAGCGTCGCCCGGTCGGTCGCGGCGGCCATACCGGCCAGCGTGAGGTAGCCCTCGAAGATCGGCCCTTCCGGGGAGCCGACGATCGGGTACAGGTGGTCCCACGTCCAGATCGAGTCATACCCGAGCTGGTCGGCCCGCGCGGCCGCATCGATCATCGGCTGCCAGGGG
Source organism: Chloroflexota bacterium (assembly GCA_030447745.1). GTDB lineage: Bacteria > Chloroflexota > Limnocylindria > Limnocylindrales > CSP1-4 > JACDAV01. The sequence goes on from JAUJOH010000007.1 coordinate 50,020, forward strand.
GTGTACTGCGGCCAGATCAGGACACCGAGCTTGAAGGGGCGATCGGACATGGAAGCCTCCGGGGCGGTCTCTTCGGGGTGCACGTGATCGTCGTCCGATCGGGATTGCAACCGCTGCCCTTCCCCGCGGCGCGACCTTCCATCTGCCCGCGCTGGCGACGGGACCGCGTGGCCGGCGGGCGACTCCCTACGATGACGAGCATGACTGCCTCGAGCGACGGCGCGGCGTCGGGCGACGGCCGATGCTGGGCGCCGCACGGCCCGCTGCTCCCGCAGTACGGGCACGGCTCCCTCGCCGAGGTCGTGCCGTCGTTGCTCGCCGCGCTCCGCGGCCGCTCCGAGAACCCGCTCGGGGTGCCGCCCGTCCGCGCGGTCGCCCTGCTCGTGGTCGACGGGCTGGGCTGGGAGCTCCTCCGCTCGCACCAGGACGACGCACCGTTCCTCGCCCGTCACCTGGCAGGCAGCCGGACCATCACGTCCGGCTACCCGTCGTCGACGGCCACGAGCCTGGCCATGCTGTCGACCGGCCGGCCGCCGATCGCCCACGGGCTGATGGGCTACACGATGGCGGCCCCGGGCCTGGGGCAGGCGATGAACAACCTGGCGTGGACGACGCATGGCTCGGGCTCGCGCGACCTGCGCGCGGAGCTCCCACCGGAGTCAGTCCAACCGCTGCCGACGTTGTTTGCGCGGGCCGCGGACGCCGGCATCCGGATGACTGCGGTGGGGCCCGCGGCGTACGTGGGCTCCGGCCTGACGCGGGCGATCCTGCGTGGCGGGCCATACGTTCCCGTCCAGTCGCTCGAGGATCCTGTCGCGATCGCGGCCGTGCGCGCGGGGCTTCGCGACCAGGGCGGCCTGGCTGTGGTCTACACGTACGACCCCCTGCTCGACGGCGCGGGCCACCGCCACGGTCCAGGCTCCGCACCGTGGCGAGCGGCCCTCCGCCGGATCGACGCCATCGCGGCGACGCTCGCAGGCGTCGTCCCGGACGACGGGCTCCTCGCGGTCACGGCCGATCACGGGATGGTCGACCTCTCGCGGCCCACCGCGGACCGGATCGAGATCTCCGAGCGCCCGGATCTGGCGGCCGGGGTCCGGTTCCTCGCGGGCGAGGCACGCGCACGCCACGTCCACACCGAACCGCGCCGGGCCGCCGCCGTGCTGGCCCGGTGGCGAGCGGCGCTGGGGGACGTCGCGTGGGTCGTGTCCAGGGACGAGGCGATCGAGGGCGGCTGGTTCGGACCCCGGGCGGAGCTGCGGGCGCAGGTCCGCGAGCGGATCGGCGACGTGGTCTGCGCCGCGCTCGGGCCGATCGGCGTCTTTCAGCGGCTCGTCGACCCCGGCGAGGCGTCACTGGTGGGGCACCACGGCTCCCTGACGGCGGCGGAGCTCCTCGTGCCCTGGATCCTCGTACCGGCTTGAGCCGCGTCGACGGCGGGCCGGGCGGCCCCGGCGCAGCGTCACTCGACCGTGACGCGGACCATCCCGGGCTCTACGCCACGTGCGGTCAGCGAACCGACACCGGGGACCACGACGTCGAGCATCACAAGGTACGACCCCTGTTCCTCCGGAGCCGTGAGCTGGAGCGTGACCTGTGCGGCGTCGCCGGGCTGCATGCCGGCCGGCAGCGCTTGCTCGACCGCGATCGGCGTCGACGCGCCCCCGTCGCCGGTGAGCCTGACCCACGTCGCAACGAGCCGGGCGGCGATGGGGCGCTCCTCCCGGCTCTGGTGGAACGGCGAGCCGGACTGCCCCCATGCCCCACTGCCCGCGTTCACGACGGCGATGGGGAGCTCGAGCTGGGCGCCTCGTGCCACCGCCGCGGCCGGAGTGACCGCGTACTCCGCGGCCAGCGAGTCCGTGACGCGGACGATGCCGCCGGTCACGAGCGCCTGCGTCGGTGCGTCGTACGCGACCCCGCTATCGTCGTGCAGCGTCACGACGAGGCGATAGGTCCCGGGCTGCTCCGGGATCGTCACGTCCGTTGCGAGCCGGTAGATCCCGATGCTCGCCGGCCTCGGTTCAACCACGTCGCCGATGCGCTCGGGTTCGATGTTCGTGGGGCGGCCAGCGATCCGCTCGGTCGGACGCGTGGCCCGGGGTGATCCCGACGGCTGCACAGCCGGGGATGGACGAGCGTCGTTCGCCGGCGCGGACGGCGCCGATCCCTCGGCGCTCGTCTCGCCCTCGGCGTCGGCGGCGTCCTCGGCAGCCTCGTCGGGATCGAGCGGGTCCCAGCGGACGCCGATCGTCAAGCCGTCGAGCGCATCCCCGTCCTCCACGGTATAGGGGAACCACAGCCGATTCACCTCGCCCGCAACGGCCTTGCGTCGAAGGTACGGCTTGCCGAGCTGGAGGTCCGCCCCGATGAGGGTGGGCTCCGTCGGCTCCGGCGGTACGTCCTCGGTCACCTCGGGAAGTGCTTCCTCGTCCGTCGGGGCAGCTTCGAGCTGGCCGGCACCCACGCCGTCGCGGTACACGATCGAGCGGTAGAAGCCGCTGTCCGGTCGGTCCGGGTCCATGGCCGCCACGTACCCTGGCGAGCGGTCGCTCTGGAACGAGAACTCGTGCCCCCGCGCGTTCGGAGAGTCGCGCCAGATGCCGTCGATCGACCGATCGCCGGTCAGCAGCTGCTCCATGTACCAGGCCGGGCCCAGGTGTCCTTCCGCCACCACCGCTCCGGCGCCGGCACGGATGAACCCCGCCGCGTAGTTGTCGACGCGCTGCCGCGCCTGGTCGACGGTGCCCTCGGGCAGCCCGGGCTCCGTGTTCCCACTCGCGTAGCAGAGGTGGTGGAGCAGCACCACTGCGTCATCCGCCAGCTCGATCTCGGCCGCGATCGCATCCTCGCCGAAGTACTGGTGTGCGTGATCGTCGCCGCCGGCGACCGGGTTCAACCCGAACCCGTTCTGCGTGATGCCGTATGGCGCGTCGCGGTAGCGGCTCGGCCAGCCGTTGCCGTGCCCGAGGTAGACGACGACCGAGGCGCCCTGGAGCGCGTCGCGGACCGCGGGCCACGTGGCGTTGGGCGAGTAGAGCCGGACGACGTTCCGCGTGTGCCGGTCCGCCACCTGCGCGGCCGCCTCCGCCTGGGCGCGGAATGGGTCCGTCGAGTCGCCGACCGGCCCGGCGATCACGACGACCTTGAGGTCCGAGCGTGGGGCGGCATGGGCAACACCGGGCAGCGCCGCGAAGAGCGCAAGGAGGAGCGCGAGGAGCGTGGCCGCTGGACGCATGGATCGAGCGCGACTCCGTCAGGGCACACGGCGGGTGCGCCAGCGTACCCCACCCGACTTCACAGCGGCTATACCGGTGATCACCTGCCGCCGCATCGGCGCTGCCGTTCAGCAGCACCAGCGAGCGGGCCCTCACGCCGGCGGGAAGTTCGGGAGGCAGATCCCGTACTCCATCCTCGGAGATGGTGGCGATGGCTGCCCGTGCCCACGACCACGACCGGCGCTCGCGTCCGGCTCGGGCGCGATACGCTCCGCGGAGCCTGTCGGATCGCAGTGGGAGGTCGGTCTGGGATGCGGGCCCGGTCGGTAGCTGTGCTCCTCGCGGCACTCGTGCTCGGCTCGTGCAGCGCCCAGGCTCCGGCGGGCGCCGGCGCAGGAGCGGCGGGGCCGCTGCCGCCCGTGGGCGTCGTGTGGTTCGGGACCAGCTTTCAGCCTGGCACCACGACGATCGTCGGGCAGACCACCACCGTGAAGCAGGGAACGCCGGTCGTCGCGCTTGGGCGCTTCCTGACGGCGAAGTCGCCGGAGGACCTGACGGTCCAGATCGTCCTCCTCGGGACGACCAGGGCACGGCTGCCGCTGCCGCCCGGCGCGCCATCGACCTCGTTCGGGATCGACCTCTCCGCTCAAAAGTTGGGACCCGGGCCGTACCAGGTCAACTTCGTCGACACCAAGCGCCGAACCCTCGCCTCGGGCACCCTCACCGTCACTCCCTGAGCGGAGCCGCCCGCCTCCGTCTCTCGGTGCTCGTGCACGTCTCCTCAGGCGATCGCGCTCCGGCGGCTTGATGGGCTCCGGCCGGAACGCCGGCGGGTGACCCGTTCGCTGGCTTCGCCGCGCATACTCGCGGTGGTGCTCGGGCCAGGGTGACCGGGCAGGGGAGGGCCGTGGACGGAAGCATCCTGCTCGTCGAGGACGATCCGTCGATCCGCGAGGTGACCGCGATCGGCCTCCGCAACGCGGGCTTCGACGTGACGACGGCGAGCGACGGGGTCGACGGCCTGGAGCGCTTCCGCGCGGCGCCGTTCGACCTGCTGCTCCTCGACGTGATGCTGCCGCGGCTTGACGGGCTCGAGCTGTGCCGCGCGGTCAGGCGCACCTCGACCGTGCCGATCGTCATGCTGACGGCTCGCGGCGACACGATCGACGTGGTGGTCGGGCTCGAGGCGGGTGCCGACGACTACGTGAAGAAGCCGTTCGAGGTGCCGGAGCTCGTGGCACGCGTCCGCGCGGCGCTCCGCCGGTCCAAGCGCGGCGAGACGGAGGACGATCGGCTTCGCCTCGGGGACCTTGCGGTCGACGTCGCCGGGCGGACCGTCGAGCGGGGAGGCGAGGAGATCCCGCTCACTCGCACGGAGTTCGATCTGCTCGTGGAGCTTGCCCGGCGGCCGGGCCAGGTGATGACGCGCGCCGTGCTCCTCGACCGCGTCTGGGGGTACGACTACCTCGGCGACTCCCGCCTGGTCGACGTGGCGATCCAGCGGCTGCGCGCGAAGGTCGAGCGCGACCCCGCGAACCCGCAGGTGTTGCTGACGGTTCGCGGGGCGGGTTACAAGGCGGTTCGCTGAAGCGCAATGGACGGCGTTCGGGGCCGGCTGACGGTGACGCTCGTCGCGCTCGTCGTCGTGACCGCGGTCGTGCTCGGCGTCGGGTCGTACCTGTTCGTCGACGCGTCGCTGCGGCAGCGGTTCCTCGAGGATCGGGAAGCGCAGGCGCGCTTCGACCTGACGGAGGTGATCCCGGCTCGGCTCTCGCCGGACCCGACCCAGTCCGAGCTCGACGCCGTGCTCGAGATCCTCCGGCGACGCGGCGGCGAGACCGTCGTCGACCTCGGCGATGGCAGACCGCCGCCCTTCCTTCAGCAGATCGGCCCGGCGCTGCGCCAGCTCGCGCCCGGGACGCTGGCCTACGAGTGGACCTCGATCGCCGGGGTGCCTCGGCTCGTGGTCGGCGGCCGGCTCGCGGATGGACCGACCTTCTACTTCCTCCACGACGCGAGCGAGGTCGAACGGGCGCTCGGCACCCTTCGCGCCGCCCTGCTCGCAGGGGCCGTCGTCCTGGCCGTCCTCGCGCTCATCGCCGCCCGGCGCGTTGCTCGCGGCGTCCTGGCACCCGTCGACACCGCCGCCAGGGCGGCGGAACGGATCGAGCGCGGCGATCTGTCCGTGCGCGTGCCCGTGACGTCGCGTGACGAGTTCGGGGCCTGGGCCGAGGCGTTCAACCGGATGGCCGCTTCGCTCCAGGAGACCATCGGCCGGCTCGAGGTCGCACAGGCCCAGAACCGGCGCTTCGTGTCGGACGTGTCGCACGAGCTCCGGACGCCCCTCACGGCGCTGGTGGCCGAGGCGTCGATCCTTCGCGACCACCTCGACGCCCTGCCGCCCGACGCGCGGCGGACCGGCGAGCTGCTGGTCGGCGACGTCGCCCGGCTGCGGGTCCTGGTCGACGAGCTGATGGAGCTGTCACGCTTCGACGCGGCCGCGGAACGGCTGGCGGTCGAGCTGGTCGACCTGGCACGGCTCGTGCAGGCGATCGCCGCGAGCCGGGCCCCGAACGCCATCGTCAGGGCGCCGCAGACCTCGGTGTTCGTGGAGACGGAGCCCCGCCGGCTCGAGCGGATCCTCGGCAACCTCCTGGACAACGCGCGCGAGCATGCACCGGGCGCGCCGGTCGAGATCCGTGTCCGCGCCGAGCCGGGCTCGGCGATCGTCGAGGTGCTCGACGGCGGACCGGGGGTACCCGCCGACCGGATCGATCGCATCTTCGATCGCTTCTACAAGGCCGACCCGTCCCGGCGGGGTGGCAGCAGCGGGCTGGGGCTCGCCATCGCGGCCGAACACGCCGCGATCCTCGGCGGGGAGATCGCAGCGGCGAACCGACCGCGAGGCGGGCTCCGGGTCGCGCTGCGGCTGCCTGTGACCGCGCTGTTACCGGCTGGCGACGATGCCGCGACCGACACGTCGCAGCGTATGGCTGCCAATCCGCCGCTCCGGGAGCTCCAGCCGTGAAGCCTCAGCACCTGCCGCTCGTCGTCCTTTCCCTTGCCGCCGTGCTCGTCGCGTGCACACCGGCCAGCGGCAGCCTCGGGACACTCGCGCCGTCGTCCCCGTCGGCGGAGCCGTCCATCGCGCCCGGTGTGTCGGACGGCCCGGACGCGACGCCCGGTGGGGGGTCGCCCGGTCCCACCACCGCGCCGGCCCAGACTTCCGTTGTCACGCCGTCGCGAGCACCCAACACCGGCCCATCGGCCGTGCCCGGCACGCCACTCCCGTCCCGACGCCCGAGCGTTGCCCCCGCGACGCTGGCCCCTACCGGCACGACGCTCGTCCGCGCCTACTTCCACCTTGGCGGCGACGTCGGCGAAGCAGGCCTTGTGCCAGTCCTCCGCGAGGTGCCGAAGACCCAGGCGGTCGCCCGAGCGGCGATGGAAGCGCTGCTGGCCGGGCCGCAGGGCCGCGAGCTGTTCGACGGCGCCGGCATCTCGACCGCGATCGAGGACGGCACGGAGCTCCTCGGGATCACCATCGACGGGGGGATCGCGACGGTCGACCTGTCGGGCGAGTTCGCGGCGGGCGGCGGCAGCTCCCAGAGCTTCATGCGGCTGGCCCAGGTGACGTACACGCTGACGCAGTTCCCGACCGTGCAGCGCGTCGCGTTCCGTGTGGACGGCCGCCCGGTCACCGTGTTCGGCAGCGCCGGCATCGTCCTCGACGGGCCGGTCGGCCGCGACGACTACACGGACCAGCTGCCGGCGATCTTCGTCGACCGCCCGGCGTGGGGTGCATCGCTCGAGAACCCGGCCCGGGTCTCCGGCGTCGCCAACGTCTTCGAGGCACAGTTCCAGGTCGCCATCCTCGACACCGACGGGCTGCCCATCGTGGACGAGCCCGTCATGGCCAGCTGCGGTACCGGGTGCTGGGGGACGTTCGACGTCACCCTCGGCTATGACGTCCCAGAGCCGCAGTGGGGGACGCTGCGCGTCTACAGCCTGTCGGCGCGCGACGGCAGCCCGGAGATGATCCGCGACTACCCCGTCTGGCTGACGCGGAACGGCTGACCGCTGGCGCGTCGCGCCGGCGTCGTGCGGCCGGCCCGGGGTGTGCGGGCGGCCGCTGGGTTTGCGGGCCCCCGATTCCGCGCCCGCCCGCCCGGCCGGAAACCAGGGGCGGCGGGGGCGCCCCCCCCCCGCGACCGGCGCGGCGGCCCGCTTGACCGCAGGAACCCCGCGCTCGTGCTCGGCCCCGGCATCCGGGCCTCGTGGCGCGGCCCGGACGTCCGGCCGTGCCCACTGGCGCCGCCGGGAGGTGGGTCGGGCGGACACGGCCGGAGAGCGCTCAGCGGATGACCACGCGCCGCCGAGCGAACCAGTCGCTCGCAGATGCGACCAGCCGGTCGGTGGAGGCCGCCCACGGCCACCCGAAAGGGACGAGTCAGTCGCGGATACGAGCCGCCGGGCCGCCCCGGACGTCGCTCGCCGGACGACCGTGGCACCCGGCCGTCAGCGGCCCGTGCGCCGAGAGCGGTGTGACTCGGAGTCACAGGCATAGCACGATTGGGACGGCATAGTCAGCGTCGCCCGCTCTCCGCGCGGCGGAACCGTCGTGCCGCTGACTGTGCGTCACGGCCGGCGCGAGATACGTACCGGTCTCGACCCTTTCCCTTGCCCAAGCCGCCGGCCCGTGACTGGGCAGTCACCGGCCGCGCGACAGCGACCGCCCGGCGTCCGCTGCGCCCGCCCTGCCCCCGCGCCCCCGCCACCCCTCCCCCGCCGCCGCGGCCGCCGGTCGGCCGGTCGGACATTCACGTAAACGTCAACGTTGCGGTAGAATGGCGCTGTGTCCCACGCCACGCCGCCCGCCGAGGCCGGCCTGCTCCGGATCCAGGAGGTCGCATCCGAGCTCGGCCTCACCACCCGCGCGATCCGCTACTACGAAGAGATCGGCCTGCTCAAGCCGGCTGCCCGCACGGAGGGCGCCTACCGCCTGTTCGGCCCCGATGACGTCGAGCGGCTCCGCTTCATCAAGGGTCTCCGCGACGATGCCGGATTCAGCCTGACCGAGATCGCGGCGCTCCTCGAGGACGAGGTGGCGCGGGCACGGAACCGCGAACGTTTTCGGGCGACGGACGACCGCGACGAGCGGCGCGCGATCGTCGCCGACGCCACGACGCGGATCGACCGCCAGATCGAGACGCTGCGCGGCAAGATCGAGCGGCTCGAGACGATGGTCCGCGAGGCCGACGCGCGGCGGGCGCACCTCCAGCAGCATCTGGCGGAGATCGAGGCGGCGCTCGAGCCCGTGGACCACCACGACGCCGCCGGCGGTGCCCGATGACGATCTGCGGCGGCGGCTTCCAGGGCGCGCCCGCGTTCCGGCACCGCAACTACCGGCTCTTCTTCGGCGGGCAGGCCATCTCGCTCGTCGGGACATGGATGCAGCAGGTCGCCCAGGGCTGGCTCGTGCTGCAGCTGACGCACGACCCGTTCTGGCTCGGCCTCGTGGCGGCCGCGCAGTTCGGGCCGGTCATCGCCTTCGGGCTGTTCGGCGGCGTCATCGCCGACCAGCTGCCGAAGCGCAAGACGCTCCTCGTCACCCAGGTCGCCGCCATGGTCCTCGCCCTCGCGCTGTTCGGGCTCACGGCGACCGGCCTCGTCGAGGTCTGGCACGTCATGGTGCTCGCGGCCCTGCTCGGCGTCGCCAACGCGGTCGACATGCCCGCCCGCCAGGCGTTTGCGGTCGAGATGGTCGGCCGCGAGGACGTCACGAACGCGGTCGGCTTCAACGCGGCCCTGTTCAACGGCTCGCGCATCGTCGGGCCCGCCGTGGCCGGGCTGCTGATCGGCGCGTTCGACATCTCCGCCGCGTTCCTGATCAACGGGCTCAGCTACGTCGGGGTGATCGCGGCGTACCTCCTGATGCGCGACTCAGAGCTCCGGGCGTCGGATCCGATCGCCCGTCCGACCGGCATGCGCGACGTCTTCGACAACCTCGCGGAGGGTGCCCGATACGTCCGCGACACGCCGCTGGTGCTGCTCTCGTGCGTCGTCGTCGGGCTCGCCGCGACGTTCGGGATGAACTTCCAGGTGCTCGTGCCGCCGCTCGCCGACGACGTCCTGCAGGTCGGGGCGTCCGGGTTCGGCTTTCTGATGGCGGCGTCCGGGATCGGGTCGACCGCCGCCGCGCTCGGCGTCGCGTTCTCGCGCCGGACGCGGGCCCGATGGATCGCCATCGGGGCCATGGCGCTGGGCCTCGGCGGGCTCCTCCTCGCCTGGTCGCCCTCGTTTCCGGTCGCGCTGTTCGCGATGCTGGTCGCCGGCGGCGGCGGGATCGCCATGGCCGTGACGGCCAACACGACGATCCAGACGACCGTCCCTGACCAGCTGCGCGGCCGAGTGATGAGCGTTTACACGACCGTGTTCGCGGGCTCGGTCCCGGCCGGTGGCCTGCTCGCCGGCTACGTCGCGTCGCGCTGGGGTGTGGCGGCCGCGTTCGCCGCGGGTGGCCTCGTCACGCTTGGAATCGGGGCAGGGGCGTGGTTCTGGGTCATGCGGATCCGGGCCGCGAAGCAGCTCCAGCGGGAGGCGCCGACGCCGGTCGCCGCGGGCGCTGCCGGGGAGTCCCCGATCGCGGTCGCGCGCCGGCGCTAGTCACGACGCCTCGCGGAACAGCTCGTAGCGGCGTTCCAGCCGGGTCGGATCGGGATATTGCTCGGTCCGTCCGGGCAGGTGGATCCGTTCGCCGTGGATTCGTTGAAGGCCGACGATGAGCATTGGCCCGTCGGTCTCGTGCAGGATCGACGCGCGAACTTCGATGCGGTAGTCGGGTCGGACCGCATAGAAGAAGCGATCGAATGCGGCGTGATGGAGTTTGCACAACGAGAGTCCTATTGACACCACTGGGTCGCTGGTCGGGTCAAGATCGGGTGTTATGTGCGCCGCGTCGAGAAGCTCTGGATGTCGAAGCCGGCAAAGTGCGCACATCTCTCGATAGGCTCGGGTGACGCGATCGCGGAACGCGGCCTGATGGAGTCGCCTCTGCACCGTTGCGGTGATATACGCGCGGCGCGCATCCGGGTCGTCCTCGCCGATCGCGTGTTGCGCGAAGCTGCGTGTTGTCGTCGAAACGGCCGCGATGTCGTCCACCTGAACCGAGAAGCGAAGCGCTGCCGGCTCGTCTTCTACAACGAACACCGGATATGCCGGCAGGTAGTTGCCGGGGGTGACGGCGTGGAAGTACACCAGGGGCACGCGATCACGCATCACCTGACGAAGCCCGCGGTTGTCCCGGTGCGACGGATCGGTACCCCGGTAGGAATACCGGATGCGGCCCGTGTTCTGGTCGAACGCGTCGGTGTACGGACCGCGCACAGTCGTCGCGATCGACAGCGGGAGCTCGCACGCCGCCGGCTTCCAGATTCCCTGGGCGGGGCTCATGAGGCCGATGCGCGACCCTTCGTGCTCGAAGCCGCGGAGAAGAGTCGCTCGCGGGAGCACCTCACCGAGCCCGCCACGCAGCTCAGTCAGCCACTCGAAGGCGGCGAGACGGATCGAGCGGTCGGCGCCTCCGATCATGGCGGCCAGGACACGGCCGCCGTCGAGCTTGACCTCCGGGTTGCACGACCCGGGGCTGTCCGAGCAGGGGTGCAGTACGCGACCCGAGAAGCGACATGGCTGGCATACCGCGAAGTCTCCGCGGACTTGGCGAAGCTCGGGTCGAGGTTACCAAGCCCGCCGACGGGACGACGCGGCGATAGCGCCTACCATCCCCGCATGCCGAACCGCCTGGCGAACGAAACGAGCCCGTACCTCCTCCAGCATCAGAACAACCCGGTGGACTGGTGGCCGTGGAACCCGGACGCGCTCGCCCGGGCCAAGCTCCTCGACAAGCCGATCTTCCTGTCCATCGGCTACGCGGCGTGCCACTGGTGCCACGTCATGGAGCGCGAGTCGTTCGAGGACGAGCCGACGGCCCGCTACCTGAACGACCGGTTCATCCCGATCAAGGTCGACCGCGAGGAGCGGCCGGACCTCGACCAGCTCTACATGGGTGCGGTGCAGGCGATGACGGGCCAGGGCGGCTGGCCGATGTCCGTCTTCCTCACCCCGGACGGGCGGCCGTTCTACGGCGGCACCTACTTCCCGGACGAGCCGCGCCACGGCATGCCGAGCTTCCGGCAGGTCCTCGAGGGCGTCGACCGGGCGTTCCGGGAGCAGCGGGCGGAGGTCGAGCAGGCGGGGGTCCGGCTCGTCGACGCCCTCGTCGAACAGCAGAAGCTTCCGGGCAACGGGCCGGAGCCCACCCAGCAGCTCCTCGACACGGCCACGGAGCAGCTCCACCGCAGCTTCGACGCCCACAACGGCGGCTGGGGCGGCGCGCCGAAGTTCCCCCAGCCGATGACGATCGAGTTCCTGCTCCGCCGGCACGTGGCCACCGGTGACCAGCGGCCGCTCGCCATTGCGCGCCGCAGCCTCGACGCGATGGCGGATGGCGGCATCCACGACCAGCTCGGCGGCGGGTTCCATCGCTACTCGACGGACGCGCGCTGGCTCGTGCCGCACTTCGAGAAGATGCTCTACGACAACGGCCAGCTGGCCCGCGTCTACCTCCACGCCTGGCGCCTCACGGACGACCCGCGCTACCGCAACGTCGCGCAGGACACGCTCGACTACATGTGCCGCGAGCTGACGACGCCGGATGGGGCGTTCGCCGCCAGCCAGGACGCCGACACCGAGGCCCAGGAGGGCCTCACCTTCACCTGGACGGCAGCGGAGATCCGCGAGGTGCTCGGCGACGAGGCGCCCATCTTCACCGCCGGCTACGACGTCACGGACGACGGCAACTGGGAGGGCGTGAACGTCCTGGAGCGGGTGGTGCCGAGGGCGGACGATGCCGCCGAGGCCCGCCTCGCGGCGGCCCGCGCGAAGCTGTTCGAGCGCCGGCAGGCACGGCCGCAGCCCGCGCGCGACGACAAGGCGCTGGCGGCGTGGAACGGCCTGGCGATCGCCGCCCTGGCGGATGCCAGTGCGCTGCCCGAGGGCGAGCGCTACGTCGCGGCTGCGGTTCGTGCGGCGGACACCATCCTGACCGGTCTTTGCGCACCGGAGGGCCGGCTGCGCCGCTCGTGGAAGGACGGTCGGGCGACCGGTGACGGCATCCTCGAGGACTACGCCGACCTCGCCGACGGGCTTCTCGCCCTGTACGAGGCGACCTGGGACGAACGTTGGTTCGTGGCCGCCCGGGACCTCGCCGAGCAGATCCTGAGCCGCTTCCGCGATCCGTCCGGCGGCTTCTTCGACACGGCCGACGACCACGAGCGGCTCGTCGCGCGGCCGAAGGACCCGCAGGACAACGCCGTCCCCTCGGGCGGCTCGATGGCGACGCTCGTGCTGCTCCGCCTGGCCGCGCTCACCGGGGACGGTCGCTACCGATCCGCGGCCGAGGCCGCGATCCGGCAGGTGACCGCGTTCGTCGGCCGGTACGCAACGGGCTTCGCGAACTGGCTGACGGCCATCGATTTTGCGCTGGCACCGGTCGTCGAGGTCGCGATCGCCGGCGATCCGACGTCGCCGGAGGTCGGCGCGCTGCTCGAGCCTGTCGCGTCCGGATACCGACCCAACCAGGTCGTCGCGGTGTCAAGCGATCCGCCGGCCTCCGCGGTCCCGTTGCTCCACGACCGGGTGCTGGTCGACGGCCGACCGACCGCCTACGTGTGCCGAGGCTTCGCCTGCCGGCTCCCGGTGACCGATCCCGAGGCGCTCCGGCGCCAGCTGGCGGAGGCGGCCGGGGCGGAGGCGTGACCGCCCAACCGTCGGCCGGTCCGACGCTCACGATCCGCGAGGCGCGCCCGGACGAGTACGAGGCGGTCGGCGAGATCGGCGTTCGCGCGTACTCCGCGCTCGAAGCTGAGAGCGACGTGGGGTATCTCGACGAGGTCCGCGACGCGGCCGCCCGCGCCGCCGCCGCCACGGTGCTCGTGGCCGTCGAGCCGGATGGCCGCCTGCTCGGCACGGTGACGTACGTGCCCGGCTCGGGCAGCGCATTCGCCGAGCTCCAAGGCGACGACGAGGCCGGGTTCCGGGTGCTGGCGGTGGCGCCGTGGGCGCAGGGCCGGGGGGTCGGCGGGGCGCTCGTCGAGGCGGTGCTGGCGCGCGCGCGCGACGACGGGCGGGCCGGGGTGGCGATCTACACTCGCCCGTCGATGCGGGCGGCACATCATCTCTACGAGGCCTTCGGCTTCAGGCGCGACCCGGCGCGAGACTGGGAGTTCGAGCGCGGCGAGTGGCTGTGGGCGTACGAGCTCCGGTTTTGAGGCGCTGAAGGCCCGAACCCGGCGCCTCGAGCAGGCAGATCGGGTCGACGTCAGCCGCCCCGGTGACGGGAATCATCTCGCGCGCCGCCCGTCGCCCGGGCAGGTGGCCGGCGCCCGGCCGGCAACTCGCGCGGACCGCTCACCACCAGTGAGCGGTCTCGTCACAGTCGAGCGTGGACGCGGCACCAGCGTGCAGATCGTGCGCGGGGCCACGCTCGGATGTCGATGAACCGCTCACTCACAGTGAGGATCGGGCGTCGGCACAACGGCAAGGCGCCCCGCCGCGACAGAAGCGGGCCCGGCAGCCACTGACAGGCGGCCGTCGCCAGTCCTGCCGCGCCGCTCGAACGTCCCTACCATCGCCCCGTGGAACCCCACCTGGTGAGCGCCGCCCGCCTGATCGAGCCGCCGGCCGCCCCGCGCCCGGCCGCCACCGTCGTCCTCACGCGGCCCGGCGAGCGCGGGCTGGAGGTGCTGCTCACGCAACGGCCGTCCACGATGGCGTTCGGGCCGAGCCTGCACGTCTTTCCGGGCGGCGCGATCGATCCTGGCGACGCTTCCGCGGCGGCGACCGTCCGGTCACGGCGCCCGGCGGCGGACGCTGCCGCGGCGTTCGCCGGCGAGGTGGATCCGGACGAGGCCCTGGCCGCGCACGTGGCAGCGATCCGCGAACTGTGGGAGGAGGCAGGGGTCGCGCTCGTCACGCCACGCGGCACGCCTCCGGCCGACGATGCCGTCGAGTCGGCTCGGCGGCGGCTCCTGGCGGGCCGGGCGACGGTCGGCGAGGTCGCCGACGAGCTCGATCTCGAGCTGCGGACCGACCGGCTGTGGCCGTTCTCGCGCTGGGTGACGCCGCGGTTCGTCGGCCGCCGGTTCGACGTCCGGTTCTTCCTCGCGGAGCTGCCAGACGGGGCCGAGTTTTCGTTCGCGGGTGACGAGGTGGTCGCCCATCGCTGGACGACACCGCGGGCGGCGCTCGATGCGATGGCGAGCGGCGAGCTCGCCCTCTGGATCCCGACCAGCGCGACGCTCCAGCAGCTCGAGCATGCGGCGTCGCTCGCTCTGGATCCCGACCAGCGCGACGCTCCAGCAGCTCGAGCATGCGGCGTCGCTCGCCGAGGCGGCGGATCGCCTCCGACCGGGGCCGTCAACGCCGATCCGGCTCGAGGAGGTCGCACCGGGCACCGTCCGGGTCGCGCTTCCGGGCGCGGCCGGGATCTCCGGCCAGTCGGTGAACGCCTGGGTCGTCGGTCGACGCGAGCCGGTCGTCGTCGATCCGGGCGACCCCTCCGAGGCGGCCGCCGATGCGCTGCTCGCGCTGGCCGACAGTCGAGGCGGCTCGATCCGGGCCGTCGTGATCACGCACGCCGATCCCGATCACGCGGCCGGCGCGGAGGCGCTCGCCCTGCGCCTCGACGTCCCGGTGTTCGGTGGCCCGGGCGCCGGGCGCGACCTGCCGGCAGACATCGCCGAGGTCCGCGACGGCGACGCCATCCCGGCCGGCGACATCCCGATCGTCGCGCTCACCACGCCGGGCCCGCGGGCGGATCACACGGCGTTCGTGGCGGCCGACCAGAGCGTCGTGCTCAGCGGTGACCTCGTGGGCCCGGGCCCGACGCGCTCGATCCTCGGCACACCGGACGTCGCCGCGTGGCTCGCATCGCTCGATCGCGTGGAGCGGCTCGCGCCGCGCCGGCTCCTGCCCGGCCACGGCGAGGTACCGGCCGATCCGACCACGGCGATCGAGACGCAGCGACGCAGGCTACTGACCGGCTGACGGCGGGCGCCGCTATCGGCGCGACCCGGACGAGGGGCGATGGATATCGACCGTGCAGGCGCAGCCGACCCATGCTCGCGGGTCCGACTCGGGGCCGGCGCTGGGCACGGTTCTGGCGACGCCCGAGCGCGTTCAGGTCGGCCGCTGGTCGTCCGTGCGCGGCGATTCGGGGTCGCCTTCGGTGGCTCGGCTAGCCTCCTGCCGTGCCGCGCGCACGCCGCGCCCCAGCGCCTCGCCGAGCCGCGGCAGCGTCTTCGGTCCGCGCCACATCAGCACGATGACGAGGATGACGATCAGGACGACGAGGAGCTCACCCATGGGCGGGATGGTAGCCGCTGCGGTGTGCGGTGGGTCATGGGCCGGCGGCGGCGCCTCGCGCCTGACCCGTTCTGTCATGCCACCATGTCAGCACGATGAAGCGACGGGACGGGCCGCTCGTGGTGTACGGCCCGCGCTCGGTGACGTACGACTTCGGACCGGGTCACCCGCTGACACCGCGGCGGTTCGGGCCCGGCATCGGGCTCATGCGTTCTGTGGGCGCCGAGCCCGGGCTTGCGCCCGAACCGGCCCCGGACGAGGATCTCCGACTCTGCCACGACCTCGCATACATCTCGGCCGTGAAGCGTGTGTCGGCCGATCCGTTCGGTTCGGCGGCGCCGGGGATCGGCCGGGGAGGGGACAACCCCGCGTTCGTCGGGATGCACGAGGCGGGCGCGATGGTGGCGGGCGGCTCCCTCCGCGCCGTCGAGGCGATCCTCCGCGGCGACGTCGAGCACGCGTTCCATCCAGGAGGCGGGCTGCACCACGCGATGGCCGATCGGGCGTCCGGGTTCTGCATCTACGACGATCCGGCCCTCGCCATCGCCCGGGCCCGCCGGGAAGGCAAGCGCGTGCTGTACGTGGACCTCGACGTCCACCACGGCGACGGCGTGCAGGCCCTCTTCTGGGACGACCCGGGCGTGCTGACCATCTCCTTCCACGAGTCGGGGCGGTACCTGTTTCCCGGCACCGGTTTTCCCGACGAGCTCGGCGAGGACGAGGCTGCCGGCACGAGCATCAACCTGCCGTTCGAGCCGTACACGGGCGAGTCACCGTGGCTCGAGGCAGTGTCGGCGATCGTGCCGGCCATGGCCGCTGCGTTCGGACCCGACCTTGTCGTGTCGCAGCACGGCGCCGACTCGCACGCGTGGGACCCGCTGGCTCACCTGCGCGTCACGACCACGGCGATGGGGGCGGCGGCCAGGGTGGTCGATGCCGTCGCTCACCGGTGGGCCGACGGCCGCTGGGTGTCCACCGGGGGCGGCGGCTACGACGCCTACCGGGTCGTGCCGCGGGCCTGGTCGCACGTCTGGCTCACCGGCGCGCATCGCGAGGCGCCCGGCGAGACGCCCGTCGAATGGCGGGAGCGATGGGCGAGCGAGGCGGCACGGTACGGTCAGGCGCCGCTGCCGGCGACGTTCGACGACGAGCCGAATGCCGGCGAGGCGGCCACCAGTCAGCAACGAGCCGCTGAGGAGGCATCGCGTGCGCGAGCGCGGAGCGTGCGGGCCGTCGTCGTGCCCGCACTGCTCCGCGAGGCAGGCGAGCGCGGGTGGTGGGCGCCGCTTGACGTTGCGGCGGCCGACCGCGCGGGCCACCCGCGCGGCGGGGAGGCGCGCGACGCCGAGCCAACGATCGTGGAAGTCGATGCGACCCGCGTCGATCGCCTCCGCCTTGCCCCGCGCGTGGTCGCCCCGGCCGACGCGTCCACGGCACACGCCCTGCTGACCCGCGCGATCGCCTCAGGCGATGCGCGTGTGGTGGCGGGCGTCGTGGACGACGTCATCGTGGGGCTCGGCGTGGTTGGTGCGTCCGCCCCGGGTGACGGCCGGACGCTGCTCGCGCTCGGTGTGGCGCCGGCCTTTCGCCGCCGTGGCCTGGGTGGCCGCCTCCTCGATGCCGCGGTCTCGTCCACGGACGAGCCGATTACCGCCGTCGCTACCGTCGCCGAGCGCGATCCGAGGCCGGCTTTGCGACGGAGCGCGCGCGAGGCGACCTCGGGCGGATCGACGCCGGCGCGACCCGTGGTCGCGACGCAGCCCCGCATGGCGCGCTGACGCCGCGCCACCCAGTCGCGCTTCGCCCCGCGTGACGCCTGCGCCAGGCGGCGTCCGGCTGCCGCCGCGCGGGCGAACGCGTCAGCAGCCGGTTTCGAACGGATGGTCTGAACCCTCCGGCGGGCCTATACTCGGCCGGCTGTGGCCGATCCGCTCGCCCCGTTCAGCGCGCCCGTCCGCGAGTGGTTCCGTGCCACCTTCGAAGCACCGACGCCGGCCCAGGCGGATGGCTGGGCGGCGATCTCCGCCGGGCAGCACACGCTGATCCACGCGCGCCCACGGGAGCGGCAAAACCGCTCGCCGCGTTCCTGTGGTGCCTCGATCGGCTGGCCGTCGAGCCGCGACCGACCCGCCCCACGACGGGGAAGCGCGGGCCGACCGAGGACGTCCGCCAGGACCCTCGCGTCCTCTACGTGTCACCGGTCAAGGCGCTGACCTACGACGTCGAGCGCAACCTGCGCGCTCCGCTGGCGGGGATCGCGCTGGCGGCGGCCCGGTTGGGCGAGCCGGTTCCCCAGATCGCGGTGGCCAGCCGGACCGGTGACACGCCCACCGACGAGCGTCGCGACATCCAGCGCCACCCGCCGGACATCCTGATCACGACGCCTGAGTCGCTGTACCTCATGCTCACGAGCCAGGCCCGCGAAGTGCTCCGGACCGTCGAGCACGTGATCGTCGACGAGGTCCACGCGATCGCCGGCACGAAGCGGGGCGCCCATCTCGCGCTGAGCCTCGAGCGCCTCGAGCGGCTCCGGTTGCCGGAGGCACGACCGTCCCAACGGATCGGGCTGAGCGCGACGCAGCGCCCGCTCGAGACGATCGCCCGGTTCCTGGGTGGCACCGGACCCGGCAGGGACGTGAGGATCGTCGACGCGAGCGCCCGCAAGCCGCTCGAGCTCGAGGTCGTCGTGCCGGTCGAGGACATGGCTCAGATCGGCGAGATCCTGCCGCCGGCCGAACAGCCGGGCGGCCCCGCGACCAGCCCGGACGCCCGGAGCAGCATCTGGCCGTCGATCCACCCGCGGATCCTCGAGCTCATCCGGAGGCACCGCAGCACGATCGTCTTCGTCAACAGCCGGCGCCTCGCGGAGCGGCTCGCCCATCGCCTCAACGAGCTCGCCGGGGAGGACCTCGTCCGTGCCCACCACGGCAGCATCGCCCGCGAGCAGCGCGTCCGGATCGAGGAGGAGCTGAAGGCTGGCCGCCTGCCGGCGCTCGTGGCGACGAGCTCGCTGGAGCTCGGCATCGACATGGGCGCGGTCGACCTCGTGATCCAGGTCGAGAGCCCGACGTCCGTCGCCCGAGGTCTCCAGCGCGTCGGTCGAGCCGGCCACCAGGTCGGCGTCTTGAGCAAGGGCGTCATCTTCCCGAAGTACCGCGGCGACCTGCTGGAGTGCGCCGTCGTGACCAGGCGGATGCACGAGGGAGCGATCGAGTCGACGACCCTCCCGCGCAATCCGCTCGACGTCCTGGCGCAGCAGATCGTCGCCATGGCCGTGATGGACTCCTGGTCCGTCGGCGAGCTGCTCGCGACCGTCCAGCGAGCGGCGCCGTACGAGACGGTCACCCGCGACGTGCTCGAGGGCGTGCTGGGGATGCTCGCCGGTGCGTACCCGAGCGACGAGTTCGCCGAGCTCAAGCCACGGCTCACCTGGGACCGCGTCACCGACGAGGTCGAGGGCCGCCGGGACGCCCGGGTGGTCGCGATCACGAGCGGCGGCACGATCCCGGACCGCGGGCTGTACGGCGTGTTCATGGCCGGCGAGGCGGGAACGCCCGGCAGGCGCGTCGGCGAGCTCGACGAGGAGATGGTCTACGAGCTGCGGGCCGGGATGCACGGCGACGTGATCGTCCTCGGGGCGAGCAGCTGGCGCGTCGCCGAGATCACGCGGGATCGGGTCATCGTCGAGCCCGCGCCCGGCGTCCCGGGCAAGCTGCCCTTCTGGTCGGGCGACGCCGCGGGACGGCCGATCGAGCTCGGTCGGGCGCTCGGCGCATTCGTCCGGGAGGTGGAGACCGAGCTGGCGGGCGGCCCCAAGGGGCGCAAGCGGGCGACCCAGCGGCTCCGTGAGCACCACGATCTCGACGAGCTGGCCGCCGACAACCTGCTCGCCTACCTGGAGGAGGAGCGGTCCGTGGTCGGCGCGCTGCCGACGGACCGGCGGATCGTCGTGGAGCGCTTCCGCGACGAGCTCGGCGACTGGCGGCTGTGCCTGCTCACGCCGTTCGGGGCTCGGGTCCACGCGCCGTGGTCGCTTGCGCTCGAGAGGCGGATCCGCGAGCGGTTCGGGATGGAGGTCCAGACCATCTGGTCCGACGACGGCATCGCCATCCGGCTCCCCGAGGGCGATGTCGACGGCATCAAGGAGCTCCTGTTCCCCGACCCGGAAGAGGTCGAGGACCTCGTCGTCTCGCAGGTCGGCTCGTCGGCGCTGTTCGCCGCGCGCTTCCGGGAGAACGCGGCGCGCGCGCTGCTCCTGCCACGGCGCCGGCCCGGGACCCGAACGCCGCTCTGGCAGCAGCGGCAGCGGGCACAGGACCTGCTGCAGGTGGCGAGCCGCTACGGCAGCTTCCCGATCCTGGTCGAGACGTACCGCGAGTGCCTGAGCGACGTGTTCGACCTTCCGGCGCTGCGGGAGCTGCTGGGGGGCGTTCAGCGACGCGAGATTGCCGTCCAGAGCGTCGAGACGCCGAAGGCATCGCCGTTCGCCAGCTCACTCATGTTCGACTACGTCGCGGCCTACATGTACGACGGCGACGCCCCGCTGGCAGAACGCCGCGCCGGCGCCCTGACGCTCGACCGCGACCTGCTGCGCGAGCTGCTCGGGCAGGAGGAGCTGCGCGAGCTGCTCGACCCAGAGGCGCTGGCGGATCTCGAGCTCGGGCTCCAGGCGCTCGCCGAGGACCGGCGCGCAACGACCCCGGACCAGCTGCACGACCTGCTGCGGCGGC
The DNA here is from genome assembly GCA_030447745.1 of Chloroflexota bacterium. Taxonomy (GTDB): domain Bacteria; phylum Chloroflexota; class Limnocylindria; order Limnocylindrales; family CSP1-4; genus JACDAV01. The sequence continues at coordinate 70,391 of JAUJOH010000007.1, forward strand.
TGGGCGACTTGTCCGCCGAGGAGGTGGCGGCACGCGTCGACGGCGGCGCACGCGCGGCGGATGCGTGGCTGACGGAGCTCGCCGCGTCGCGCCGCGCCGTCCATGCCCGGATCGGCGGCGAGGACCGGTGGATCGCGATCGAGGACGTGGCGCGCTACCGGGACGCCGTGGGCGTGGCGCCGCCCGCCGGCGTGCCGCACGCCTTCCTCGGCGCAACCACGGCGGCGCTCGAGGGACTGCTCGCCCGCTGGGCGCGAACCCACGGCCCCTTCCTCACCCCGGAGCCCGCCGCTCGCTGGCGCCTGCCGGTGGGCGTCGTGAGCGACGCGCTCGAGCGGCTGCTGACCGCCGGGTCGGTGGTGCGCGGCGAGTTCAGGCCCGACGGCGCCGAGCGGGAGTGGTGCGACCCGGACGTCCTGCGGCTGCTTCGGCGCCGGTCGCTGGCGCGGCTCCGTCGGGAGGTCGAGCCCGTCGAGCCCGCCGCCCTCGCGCGGTTCCTGCCGGGCTGGCATCGGGTGGCGGCGATCGCCGATGCACCGGCACCCCTGCGCGGGACCGCGGCGCTCGAACGTCTTGCGGAGGTCATCGACCAGCTGGCCGGGCTGCCGATCCCGGCGTCCGTGCTGGAGCGCGACGTGCTCCCGGCTCGCGTACCCGGCTACCAGCCACGGCTGCTCGATGAGCTCGGGGCGCTGGGCGAGGTCGCCTGGGTCGGCCAGGGGAGCCTCGGACGCGACGACGGTCGGATCGCGCTGCTGCGCCCGGGGCGCGAGCTGCTCCGACCCACGGCCACGGTCGACGGCGGAGAGCGGCCGGCCACCGAGCGCCACGACCGGATCCGCGCGCACCTGCGGCACCGCGGCGCGTCGTTCTACCGCGAGCTGTTCGCGGCCGCCGGTGGTGGCACGGACCGCGATGTCCTGGACGCGCTCTGGGACCTCGTCTGGGCCGGCGAGATCACGAACGACACGTTCGCGCCACTCCGCGCACTCCGCTGGAAGCGGACCGGGCGGGATCGCCGACCGCGGGCGGGTCGGCTGACGAGCCTCGGCCCGCCGGAAGCCGCCGGGCGCTGGTCGCTCGTGCACGGCGACGACGCGGGTCGCACCGCGCCCGTGACCGAGCGACTTCACGCCATCGCGCTCGCGCTGCTCGACCGGTACGGCGTCGTGACGCGCGAGGCCGTCGCGTCGGAGGGGATCGAGGGCGGGTTCAGCGCCGTCTACCCCGTCCTCCGCGCCCTCGAGGAGGCCGGGCGGATCCGGCGCGGCTACTTCGTCGAGGGCTTGGGTGCCGCGCAGTTCGCGCAGGCCGGCGCGATCGACCGCCTGCGCGCCGCCCGGGGTGGCGAGCGGGGGACGAACGACCGGCGGGTCCACCTGCTGGCCGCCGCGGACCCGGCGAACCCATACGGCGCGGCGCTTGCCTGGCCCCGGCGCGGCGAGGAGGATCGGCGGCCACTCCAGCGCGCGGCCGGCGCGTACGTGGTCCTCGTCGACGGGGAACCGGCCCTGTACCTGGACCGCGGCGGGGGGTCGCTCCAGACGCTTCCCGCGTGGGACGATCCCGAGCGGGCGCTGGCGGCGGTTCGCGGGCTGGCGGCCCTGCTCGCCGGTCCGGACGTGCGCTACCGGGAGCTCGTGATCGGCAAGGTGGACGGCCTGCCGGTCGCCGAATCACCGGCGCGATCGACGCTGCTCGAGGGTGGCTTCGTCGGCGGCTACCGCGGGCTCGTCCTGCGTCCCGCCGCGCCGGCCGGCGCCTGGGCGATCGCACACCGGGACGGCTCGCGGGAACCGGTCGCGGCCGGCCGCCGCTAGGCGTGCCCGAGGGCGACACCCTCCACCGGACCGCCGCCGGTCTTCGGCCGCACCTGGTCGGTCGCGCCGTGACGGCGGCGCGGGGGCACGTTCCGGGCCCCCGGGTCGACCAGCTCGTCGGCGCGACGGTCACCGCCGTCGAGGCGATCGGCAAGAACCTGACGATCCGGTTCGACAACGGCCTCGAGCTCCGGACCCACCTGCGGCTCAACGGCTCGTGGCACCGCTACCGTCCGGGGGAGCGGTGGCACCGGCCGCCGAGCCGGGCGCGGCTCATCCTCGAGACCTCGGACGCCGTGGCGGTCTGCTTCGACTGCCCCACCGTCGAGCTCTTCGAGCAGCGCGCCGAGCACCTGCACCCAGCGCTCGGCCGGCTTGGTCCGGACCTTCTGGCCCCGGGCTTCGACCCGCGAGAGACGCTTCGTCGGCTCCGCGACCCCTCCCGCGCGTCGCTGACGGTCGCCGAAGCGCTCCTCGACCAGCGAGCGCTGGCCGGCGTCGGCAACGTCTACAAGTCGGAGGTGCTGTGGATCGAGCGCCTCAGCCCGTTCACGCCCATGGCGGCGATCGACGATGCGACGCTGGCGCGCCTCGTCGCGACCTCGCGACGCCTGCTCGCAGCCAACGCGGACCGGCGTCGAGGCGCCGAGCGGATCACGACCGACGCGCACCCGGCGGCTGCCGGCGAGCCGCTCTGGGTCTACGGTCGTCGCGAGCGACCCTGCCGCCGCTGCGGCACGCCCATCCGCTCGACGCAGCAGGGATCGGAGCTGCCGCGGACGACGTACTGGTGCCCCCGCTGCCAGGAAGGTCCGTCATGACGACGATCGAGGTGACGTGCGACCGAGTCGGCGACGGCTTGACCTGCCGCGTCGCGCTGGCAGACGAGACGGGCATGGAGCGGCACCCACGTGGTCCGCTCCCAGCCGGCGATCCGCGCACCGGCGGAAGCGTGTCGTAGAGTGGGCGCCGCGGCGGGAGCCGGATAGAGGGATCGGAATGCTGGACGCCACGGCGGGCGAACGACCGACCGAGCGACTGCCGAACCGCCAGCTCGTCGCGATGTCCCTGTACTGGTTCGGGCTGTCCTCGATCTTTGCCGGCCTCACCGCCATCCTCGGCGGCCGGCTCGAGTTCACGGGTCTCGTCGGCCCGGGCGAGGCCGGCCGGGCGCTGTTCCTGACGACCATCGGCGGCGCGATCATCGCGATCCTCGTCCAGCCGACGATCGGGTCGATCAGCGACTACACCACGAGCCGCTGGGGTCGGCGCAAGCCGTACATCGTCATCGGCTCGGTGCTCGACGTCGTCTTCCTCATCGGCATCGCGACGTCGAACGACCTGATCTCGATCGCCGCCTTCATCACGCTGCTCCAGTTCAGCTCGAACCTTGCGCAGGGGCCGTTCCAGGGGTACGTCCCGGACCTCGTTCCCGCCCGACAGGTGGGGCTGGCGAGCGCGCTCGTGGGACTCTTCCAGATCCTCGGCAACGTCGGCGGTTTCGCGATCGGCGCGCTGGCGATCGCGACGGAGCAGTTCGCCCTCGGGCTCGTCTCGCTCGGCGTCATCGAGCTCGCCACGATGGTCATCGTGTTCGTCGGCGTCCGCGAGGGCCGGACGCCGAAGGACCGGGCAGGCCGGTCATGGCTGTCGATCGCGGGCGAGGCATGGGGCACGGACATCCTCCGCGAGCACAGCTTCCTCTGGCTCGTGGTGTCACGGCTGGCGATCCTGATGGGCGGCGGCGTCCTCGTGAACCTCGCGCCGTTCTACCTCCCGCGATCGCACGGGCTCAGCCAGCAGGAGACGGGGACGGCGTATCTCGCGATGGTCGCGCTCGTCGCCCTCGGCACGGTGGTCGCCGTCGTTCCGTCGGCGCGGATCTCGGACCGCATCGGCCGCAAGAAGGTCATCTACGCAAGTTGCGCGATCGCCGCTGCCGGCCTCGGCGTGGTGGCGGTGGCACCGACCGTCCCGATCGCCTTCGCCGGTGTCGCCCTCTACGGCATCTCGGCGGGGATCTTCCTGGCGGTCGACTGGGCGCTCATGACGGACATCATCCCGAAGGCGTCGTCCGGCCGGTACATGGGCATGAGCAACGTGGCGACGGCCTCGTCCGGCGTGCTGGCGGTGGCGGTCGGCGGCTCGTTGATGGACGTCGTCGGCGGTCCGGCCGAGCTCGGGACCGGGCCCCGTGCCGCGCTCGTGATGGCGGTCGTCCTGTGCGGCGTCGGCGCTCTGCTCCTCCGCCCGGTGGAGGAGCCACGCCGGGAGGACGCGCCCGTCGCGGCGGCGGAGGTCGCGGCGACCGGCGCCTGAACCGGGCGCCCGCGCAGCCGTGGCGGTCGCGCCACCTCAGCCGTGGCGGTCGCGCCACGTCAGGCCTGCAGGCCGAGGTAGTCGCGGACCCGGGCGACGGCGGCGCGGCGCGCGCGGTCCGGTCCGTCGGGCGCCGCGCGCCACTGCTCCATCGCCTCGCGGGCGCGCTGGCGCCAGGCGGTGAGCCGCGCGGGCCAGAACGCGGGTCGCAGCCAGTCGAACGGTTCCGGTCGCCGCCAGAGCCACGGCACGAACGACCAGAGCAGGACCAGGTAGTCGACGCGAACCGGCCGGGGACCGCCGAACACGGCATCGAGCTGGGCAAGCGTCTGCGGCAGGGTAGCGAGGGTGAGGACGACCGAGGCCGCGAGCCACACGAGCCCCCACGCGCGAGCGCGCGGCGCCAGGACGAACCACAGGACTGCCGGAAACCACTTCATCCACGCCGAGGCGGCCCAGATCAGCCCCGCCAGCCGCGGTCCCACGAACTGCGCCCCGAAGAGGAGCAGTGCCAGCAGCAGCGTCACGTTGCCGAGGTCGAGGTTGGCGCCGAAGGAGAAGCCGAGGAGCGCGACCACGATCGCGGTGTCGAGCGGGCGGCGGCGGTACGCCCAGTCGATCGACCACAGCAGCGCGAGGATGGTCGCGCCTCGCCACACGAACCACGCGACGTCCCACGGCAGCAGGGCCCACGGCGCGAACAGCGGCAGCATCCACGGCGCGTAGATGTACGGGAGGAACGGGCCGGTCGGGTTGTACGGGTCCCCGCCGTTGAGCCAGATGCGGACGCCCGCCCAGTAGGCGCGGGCGTCCGCGCCGGCGGCCTCGCCGCGCGCGAGCAACGCGGCCGCCACGAAGCCGAACGTGAGCATCAACAGGACCATCGCGATGACGCGCCGGCGGTCCCGCAGTCTCGACGCCTCGCGCCGGAGCGCACGCTGCAAGACGCCCGCGCGGCGGCGGGTGGGGGGGCTCACCAGGTCGAGCGCACGCTGCCGGCTCATCGGCCGTGATTGTGAGCGGACGAGGGGCTGGCCGTCACAGCCGGACGGCACTCGCCCGTGGGGGCGCCCGCCGGGAGCGGCCTGGCGAACGGTCCGGGCGCGCCATCGGCTCTCGGAGCGGCCGGCGCTATCCTTGCCCGAACCTTGGAGGATCGGCGACCCGTGAGTGGCGGCACGGTCATCATCATCGGCGGCGCGGAGGACAAGGTCCGCGATCGGCTCATCCTGAATCGCTTCGTCTCGCTCGCGGGCGGGCCTGACGCGACCGTCGCCGTGATCTCCACGGCATCGTCCCTGGGCGCGGAGGCGGCTCAGCGGTACAGGGATGTCTTCACCAATCTCCGTGTCGGCCGGATCAGGACGCTCCACGCGGTCACGCGACCGCAGGCCAATGACGAGTCCGCGGCGATCGCCGTGCGCGACGCGACCGGCGTCTTCCTCACCGGGGGGAACCAGCTCCGGCTCAGCTCGACGATCGGCGGCACCCGCCTGGCGGATGCCGTGCTCGATCGCTTCCAGCACGGTGCGGTGGTTGCCGGGACGTCGGCCGGCGCGTCCGCGATGAGCAGCCACATGATCGCGTTCGGTGCCTCCGGCGCGACGCCGAAGAACCGAATGGCCCAGATCGCCGCCGGCCTGGGGTTGCTCCCCGGCGTCATCGTCGACCAGCACTTCCAGCAGCGGAACCGGCTGGGTCGCCTCCTCAGCCTCATCGCACAGAACCCCAGCCTGCTCGGCCTCGGCGTCGACGAGGACACGGCCGGCGTCGTGGGCCCCGATCACGTCATGGAGGTGATCGGTCGCGGGAGCGTCACCGTCATCGACGGCTCCGCCTCCGAGACGGATGCCTGGGAGATCAAGGGGCACCGACCGCTGATGATCAGCAACGTCGTGCTCCACTCGCTTCCGGCCGGCTACCGGTTCGACCTCCGTCGCCGGCACCGGATCGCGACGCCGGCCCTCCACGCGCTGCCGGGCGGGGAGGCGGCCGCCTCCGGCTGAGAGCCGCCGCCAATTGCCACTGCCCTCGCGTCGCGCTGGTGACGGACAGTCACGTACCAGGCCGCGACCCGGCGCCGAACGCGAACACGTCGCGCGCCCGTCCCGGGTTGCGCGCGCCTTGCTGACCTGGAGTCACGAACGATGGGCGGAGCGGCACCGACGACGACGCGCCGCAAGGCAGCGGCGCCCGCTCCGCTGACTCCGAGTCACGAAGGACGCCGGAATGGCGCGGCCGCCACGCGCCCGCGAGCCTGCCGCCCCCCTTCGTTGACTGGCAGTCACACCACCGCCGTCTGGGCCCCGTCCGCCCGCGCGGCCGTGGGTCGCGCATCTCAACCAGCCGGCGCTCCATGGCGCCGCGATACACTCGCGACGACCAAGCGAGGAGGGAACGTGACGGAAGCGGCCCCGCGGTCTCGGCGCGACCGCCAGGCGGACGGCGCGTCCAGGGGCACCGCAGCGACCGCGATCGGCCCCGGCCGTGGCCGCCGCGAACGGCGTTCAGGGCGTCCACGTCCTGAGCCGACGCTGCGGATCCTCGAGACGCGAACCCTCCGGGGACCCAACTACTGGTCCCGGCGGCCCGTCGTCCGGATGCTCGTCGATCTCGGCGTCCTCGAGCAGTTCCCGTCGAACACCATCCCGGCCTTCGTCGACGCCCTCGTCGGCATGCTCCCCACCCTCGAGGACCACGCCTGCTCGCTCGGCCGCCGCGGCGGCTTCATCACCCGGCTCCAGGAGGGGACCTGGGTCGGTCACATCGCTGAGCACATCGCGCTCGAGTTCCAGAACCTCGCCGGGACGGACGTCCGGCACGGCAAGACGCGATCGACGGGGACGCCCGGCCAGTACAACGTGATCTTCGAGTACAAGGAGGAGTCGGTCGGGCTCGAGGCCGGAAGGATGGCCGTCGCCCTCGTCAATCACCTGGTCGCGCCGGACGACCCGGCGCTCGCGTTCGATCTCGTCCCCGAGCTCGAGCGGCTGATCCTGCTCGCGGAGCGGCAGGCGTTCGGGCCTTCGACGCAGGCCATCATCGACGAGGCGGTCAGCCGCGACATCCCGTACATCCGGCTCGATCGCCACTCGCTCGTCCAGCTGGGTCAGGGCGTCCACCAGCAGCGCATCCGGGCGACCATGACGTCGCGGACATCGGCGATCGGCGTCGACATCGCTTCGGACAAGAGCCTCACCGCGCGGCTGCTCGACTCGGCCGGGCTGCCGGTCCCGCGGGGAATGGCCGTCGCGTCCGAGGAAGCCGCGGCGGCCGCCGCCGCGCGCATCCGCTTCCCGTGCGTGGTCAAGCCGCTCGACGGCAACCACGGACGCGGCGTGCACCTGGACCTGCGGTCTGACGAGGCGGTCCGCAGGGCCTTCCACGACGCACGCGCGCAGACGCGGAGCCGAGAGGTCGTCGTCGAGAGCTACATCCGGGGCAACGACTACCGCTTCCTGATCATCGGCGGCAGGCTCGCCGCGGTCGCGGAACGCGTCCCGGCGAGCGTGACCGGCGACGGCGTCCACACCGTCCGCGAGCTGGTCGAGACGGCAAACCAGGACCCCCGGCGCGGCATCGGCCACGAGAAGGTGCTGACCCGGATCAAGCTCGACGCGGCGGCCGAGGACCTCGTCCGGGCACAGGGCTTCGCGCTCGACGACGTGCCGGCGGTCGGGACCTGGGTCAAGCTCGCGCTGACCGGGAACATGTCGACCGGGGGAACCTCGATCGACCGGACGATGGAGGCGCACCCGGACAACGTCGAGATCGCCGAGACCGCGGCCCGCATCGTGGGGCTCGACGTGGCGGGCATCGACTTCATCTGCCCGGACATCGCGACACCGGTCCGCGAGACGGGCGGCGCGATCGTTGAGGTCAACGCCGCGCCGGGGTTCCGGATGCACACCAATCCGACCGAGGGCGAGCCGCAGTACGTGGCGAAGCCGGTCATCGACCTGCTCTTCCCGCCGGGGGCGGGGTCGCGGATCCCGATTCTCGCCGTGACCGGCACGAACGGCAAGACGACGACCGTCCGGATGATCTCGCACATCCTGAAGCTGATGGGCCGCCGGGTGGGGATGACCTCGACCGACGGCATCGTGGTCGACGGACGCCTGATCAAGAAGGGCGACATGTCCGGGCCGAAGTCGGCGCTGATGGTGCTCCAGAACCCGACCGTCGACACGGCGGTCTTCGAGGTCGCCCGGGGTGGGATCCTGCGCGAGGGTCTCGGCTACGACCGCAACGACGTCGCGGTCGTGACCAACGTGACCGGCGATCACCTTGGCCTGGGCGGGATCAACTCCCTGTCGCAGCTCGCGAACGTCAAGGGCGTGGTCGTCGAGGCGGTCCCGCGATCCGGCTCGGCCGTGCTCAACGCGGACGACACCAACGTCTACCGGATGGGCCGGCACTGTGCCGGACGGGTCGTGCTGTTCTCGATGGCGACCGAGAAGGGCGAGGACGGGTTCGACCGGGTGGACGGGCACACCGGGCGCGGCGGGGCCGCGTTCTGCCTGGACCCGACGCCCCAGGGCGAGCTCGTCGTGTTGCGGCTCGGCTCGCGCGAGATGCCCGTTCTCTACACGCATCTCATTCCCGCGACGTTCGGCGGCAAGGCCCGGATGAACGTGGCCAACGCGCTCGCCGCCGCCGCGGCGGCGTGGGCGGCCGGCGCGCACCTGCACGACATCCGGCAGGGGCTCCGGACGTTCTCGACCTCGTTCTTCCAGGCGCCCGGGCGGCTGAACCTCCTCGACGTCGGCGGCGTCCGGGTCGTGATCGACTACTGCCACAACGTTGACGGGATGCGGATGCTGGCCGACTTCGTGGGCCGGATGGTGGCGGAGCCGTTGACGCGGGCGGGCCGGATCGGCGTCGCCGGCGCGGAGGCTGCCCGGCACGGCCGCGCGATCGGCGTGATCGGCATCCCCGGTGATCGCCGCGACGAGGATCAGCGGGCGTATGGCGCGCTTGCCGCCGGCGCCTTCGACGAGATCATCGTCCGCGAGGACAAGAACCTCCGTGGCCGGGCGCCCGGCGCGTCGGCGGCGAACGTGGTCGACGGCGTCAGGGCTGCGCGCGCCGAGGGTCGGGCGCGTGTGGTGCGGACGGAGCGGGTCCTCGACGAGCTCACCGCCGTCCGGGCTGCACTTCGCCGGGCGTCGCCGGGCGACCTCGTGGTGTGCTGCGTCGACGACGCCGTCGCCGTCTACCGGGAAGCCTTGGCAGCCGCCGGCTCGCTGCGCGGAGACACGGCCTTCACCGATCCCGGCGAGCTCGAGGCGCCGGAGGGCTAGTGCCGGCACCGGACCGACGTTCCCTCGGGGGGCGGGTGGCGAGTGCGCTCGACGACATCGACTTCTGTGGCGTGGCGATCGTCGATGGGCCGGACGGTGCCCTCGTCGAAGTCGCCCGCGGGGCAGCCGACCGGTCGGCGGGCCGGCCGCACACGGCGTCGGGTCGGTTCGGCCTCGCGTCGGCGTCCAAGATGTTCACCGCCGTTGCCGTCCTGCGACTCGTCGAGCGAGGCGCCGCGACGCTCGACACACCGGTTACCGACCTCCTCCCCGCGGCGGACCGCCCGACCCGGCTGGACGCCGCCGTGACGCTCCGGCATCTGCTGACGCACACCTCCGGCATGACCGACTACTTCGCCGAGGACGGTGACGAGCCGTACGAGGCGACGTGGTCCAGCGTGCCGTCGTACCGGATGCGGACGCCGCGGGACATGCTGGAGCTGTTCCGAGACCTTCCGCAGCGCGCCGCACCCGGCACCGAGGTCCGCTACTGCAACGCCGCGTTCGTCCTGCTCGCCCTCGTCGTCGAGGCGCTGTCGCAACGGTCGTTTCCCGAGGCGGTCGACTTCGACGTCTTCCGTCCCGCAGCGATGACGTCGAGCGGGTATCCCGGCCTCGACGATGTGGCCCCGGGCCTCGCGGTCGGCTACCTCCCGCCCGACGCGGCCGATCGTCGCTGGCGGTCGAACATCTTCTCCATCCCGGTCGTCGGCGGCGGCGATGGCGGGGCGGTGTCGACCGCCGCTGACGTCGTGGGCTTCCTCCGCGCGTTGCGTGACGGCGTCTTCGGCTCGGGCCCGCTCTTCCAGGCGGCCTTCGCGCCGGCCACCAGGGATCCCGGCGGGCGGTGGTCATATGGCCTCGGTCTCCAGGTCGGCGACGAGGGACGGCGTCGCTGGATTGGCCACCCGGGTGAGGACCCGGGCTACAGCGCGCGAGCCGTGTGGTACCCGGCAGACGATCTGCGCCTCGTCCTGTTGTCGAACGTCACGGACGGCGCCGGCGGGGCGCGCCGCGCGGTCGAGACGGTGCTCTTCGACTGAATCACCGTGCCGCTTGGGCGGCGCCCGCCCGCCTCCCGGAGCCGGGGGCGTCGGGACTCATGCGACCGACCCGCATACGGGATCGACCCCGTCCACCGGGCGCTACGAGGCCGGCCGGCCGTGCCGAGGCGGCACGAGCTCGCTCAGCTCTGACGCGAGGTCGACCGGCCGGGCGCCCAGCCGGTCGAGCAGACGGAAGACCTCCTCGCGCTCCTCGTGGCACATGAGCACGAGGACCCGCGACAGGCCCGACGCGGGCGCGGTGCTCCCGTCCCGCGACAGCTCGCCGTCGAGCGCCTCGCTCTCCGTCTCGTAGACCGGGATCGACGACGTGGGGAACTGGGCTGCACGAACGCCGGCGAGCAGCTCGCCGACCATCGACTCGCGGCTGCGGCCGCGCAGGTACTTGAGCGTCTCCTTGATCGCGATCCGCTGGACGCGCTGGCCGGCGATCCGCCCCACACCACGCAGCGTGTCGTCCGGTCGGTCACCCGCCGTGCCGATGATCATCGTGATCGGCGTCGCCCGGCCGCCACCGCCCGCACCGCCGGCGATGCCCTCGGCGACGTCGAGCACGGCGCTGACGCCCGCCTCGTTGTGGGCGAAGTCGACGATCACCACGCTCGCGCCGACGCGGAAGAGGTTGAGGCGCCCGGGTGACCGTTCGGACGACGGCCGGAAGTCGACGAGGCCGTCCCGAACTTCCTCGATCGAGGCTCCGAGCGCGCGCGCGGCACCTGCCGCGGCCAGCGCGTTCCCGACGTTGTGCCGGGCGAGACCCGCAATCGCGATCGGCACGTCCGCGACCGCGACGATCGATCGCGATTGCCCGCCGTCGAGCTCGACCAGCCGGCCCTCGCTGACGAGATACGCGCGCCCGCCGCGCGACGCGTGGCGGCGCACCGTTCGAGACCCGCCCGGGACCACCGAGAAGAACGCGACGCGCGCTCGGACGCGCCGGGCGGTCTCGGCGACGAACGGGTCGTCACCGTTGAGCACGACCCAGCCGTCCGGCTTCGTGATCCGGCAGATCGTCGCCTTGACCTCTGCCAGCTCCGGCAGCGTGTGGATCCCCTGGAGGTCGAGGTGATCCGACGAGACGTTGGTCAGGACGCTGGCGTCGTTCGACTCGTATCCGACACCGCGGAGCACGATGCCGCCGCGCGCCGTCTCGAGGACCGCCACGTCGACGTCGTCCCGGGCGAGGACCTGCCCTGCGCCGCCGGGGCCGGTCCAGTCGCCGGGATCGACCATCCGCTCGTCGACGAGCACGCCGTCGGAGGTCGTCGTCCCGACGTGCCGCCCGGCTGTCAGCAGGATGTGCGTGATGAGCCGGGTGACGGTGCTCTTGCCGTTGGTCCCGCTGATCGACACGATCGGTACGCGGAGGTCCGCGGTCCTGATCCATCCCGGCGGAGTCGCGCGCGCGGCGGCGATCCGCTCTCGCCACCGGGCGAGCGCACGCTCCTGGGTCCCGGTGAGGCGTGCTCGCCGGGCCGGCGACACGTTCCGCTCCGAGAGTGCGAGGGCCGCCTCGGCGATCGCCCGCGCTCGCTCCGCCCCCTGCCACGGGAAGCTCACGATCCAGTGGCCCGGGTCGGACGAGCGGTGGACCCGGACGCCGCTCGTCCCCTCCGCGTGCTCGGCGCGGAGGCGCCGGGCCCACGCAACCAGACCGGCCACCGGGTCCGGCCACGCAGCTGCGGGAACGGTTGCGCCGAGTCGCACGAGCGCGTGTCGTGCCGGGACGCGCTGACCGTACCAGCTGCGGCGACGGCCCACGGCCACCTCGATCTTGACCGCCGGCTCGAGCCGGTAGACGTTCGGACCATCGAGCAGGCGGATCTCGATCAGGCGCACGGTCGGCCGAGGATAGCAGCGGCCCGATCGCTAGACTGCCCGCGATGATCGATCCAGAGGCTCCCGGCGCGGCCGTCACGGACGACGAGCTCCGGCGCCTCCGGTCGCACGCGGAGGTCGCCCTGCCAGCCTTTCTCGTCGACCTCGAGCGCCTCGTCGGCATCGACTGCGGGAGCTACACCAAGGCGGGTGTCGACGAGATTGGCCGCTGGGTCGCGGAGCGCATGCGCCACGTCGGCGGAGTGGTCGAGTCGCACCCGCACGACAGCCTCGGCGACACGGTCGTGGGTCGGTGGATGGGCGACACGGACGCCTCCCGCCGGGTTCTGCTCATCGGCCACATGGACACCGTCTTCGACCCCGGGACCGCGCGTGCGCGACCGTTCAGGATCGAGGACGGCGTGGCACGCGGCCCCGGCGTCACGGACATGAAGGCGGGTCTCCTGGCCGGCCTGTACGCAATCGACGCGCTCAGCCACGTCGCGGGCGGCGTGCCGCTCTCGCGGCTGGCGTTCGTCGCCAACCCGGACGAGGAGATCGGGTCTCCCACGTCGACGCCGCACATCCGCGAGCTCGCCGCCGACGCCGACGTCTGCCTCGTCCTCGAGTGCGCGCGCGCCAACGGCGACATCGTCTCGTCGCGCAAGGGGATCCTCGACGCGCGGATCACGATCGGCGGGCGTGCCGCACACGCCGGAGTCGAGCCGGAGAAGGGTCGCAGCGCGATCGCCGCCGCCGCCGACCTGGTCACCCGTCTCCACGGCCTGAACGGGCGCTGGGCGGGCGTGACGGTGAACGTCGGTCTCGTCCGGGGCGGAACGCGGCCGAACGTCGTCGCCGAGCGCTGCGAGCTCGAGGTCGACGTGAGAGCCCGGACGCGGGCGGACCTCGAGGCGGCCGAGGCGGAGATCGGCGGCCTGCTCGCATCCCTGGCCGTTCCCGACACGACCGCGAGCCTCGAGACGATGGCGCGCTGGTGGCCGATGGAGAAGCTGCCGGCGGCAGGCCGGCTGGTCGACCATGCCGTGGCGCTCGGCCGGAGGCTCGGCTTCTCCCTTCGAGATGCGGCGACCGGCGGTGCATCGGACGCGAACACCACGGCCGGGATGGGTGTGCCGACGATCGACGGGCTGGGGCCGGTTGGCGGCAACGACCACTCGCCGGCCGAGTACCTCGAGGTCGACTCGATCGTCCCGCGCACGACGCTCCTGGCCGCACTGTTGCTGGCGATCGCTCGCGATCCCGCCATGCCGGCTGCCGCCGCGTGACGGTGCGCACGGCTCCATGACGGATCGGCGGCGGATCTCGTCCGGTGGGCGGTGGGAAGCGTCGTCCGGCTACAGCAGGGCGGTCGTCGCCGGTGACACTTGCTGGGTGTCCGGGACGACGGACGCGGGCCCGGACGGACGCTCGCGCAACCCCGGGGACGCGGCCGCGCAGGCGGCGGCCGTCTGGGCCATCATCGGCGCCGCGCTCGAGGAGGCCGGGTTCGGCCTTCCCGACGTCGTGCGGACCCGGATGTACGTGACGCGCATCGAGGACGCGCCGGCCGTGGCGGCGATCCACGGCCGCGTCTTCGCCGAGATCCGACCGGCTGCGACCCTCGTCCAGGTGGCCGGGTTGATGGAGCCGTCGCTGCTCGTCGAGTGCGAGGCGGAAGCCCGGCGGGACCCGGGCCGCTAGGCGGCGCCGGCCGCTCGTGCGGCGGCCACGAGACCGACCGCCGCGACGATCCCAAGCAGGAGGTTCCGGCGCCACAGCACCACCCCCAGGCAGGCCAGGACGGCCAGCCATTCGATCCCGACGTGGAATGAGGGCAGGCGGCGTCCGTCGGGCGTGGTCTCGACGAGCACGACCGTGTTGACGGCGGCGAGCGCCGTCAGCACCGCCGGGCCCACGAGGCGCAGGTAGGCGAGGGCGGGTTCCGGGAGTCGGCCGAACCGGGACGCGAGCAAGGGGATGGCGCGCGACGGGTAGGTCGCGAGGCCCATGAGGAGGGCGAGGGGCACGAGATCGGTCATCGCGACTCGTCCGCCTCGATCAGCCGGGCCGGCTCCTCCGTCGCGACGCCCAGCGGCATCGGGTCCCGCGGGTAGCCCGTCGTCATCGGCGCTCCGCGAACGGCGAGCGCGGCGACCGGTCCACCGAGTCCGCCGACGATGATCCCGACGGCGGGGTCCCACGCGAGCGAGACGCCGACACCGACGACCCCGCCGACGACGGCCGCCACGACTTCCCGACGTCCGGCGATGAGGGCCACGGCGAGGCCTGCCATGGCGGCCGGAAAGACGACGTCGAGCCCGAACCGCGAGGGATCCGGGATGGCGCCGCCGACGAGCACGCCGGCCAGCGTGGCGATGTTCCACGGGATGAAGGTGGTCACGATCGCCGCGAACCAGTAACCCCAGCGATCGGCTCGCCCGATCCGCCGGAAGTGGGCGATCGAGAGCGCGAACGCCTCGTCGGTCAGGACGTGCGCCATGGCCGCACGCTCCGCCCGCGGACGGTCCGCGAGCCACGGCGCGAGCGCCGCCGAGTAGAGCAGGTGGCGCGCGTTCAGGAACGCCGTCAGCAGCACGATCCCGAGCCACGAGAACCCACCGGCCACGTAGCCGACCGCCGCGAACTGCGCTGCCCCGGCGAACACGATGACGCTCATCGCACCGGCATCGATCGGTGAGAAGCCGGCGGAGCGCGCCGAGAGCCCGTAGACGAGCCCGAAGCCGAGCGTGCTCGCGATGATCCCGAGCCCGTCCACGGCCAGACCGCGACGGGTCGCCGCCAGTGTCGCGGCCGCGCCCGGCCGCGGCTGATCCGGGGCGTTCGTCAGCGCAGGAACGTCTTGGCGCAGGTGCCGTCGCACACCACGTACACGGCGTGCTTCTCGAGCGAGTAGCCGGCTGCGTGGAGCAGCCCCGGACAGCCCTTCGTGGGGCACTTCCAGACCCACCACCGGTCGTTGGCGTCGAGCGGCGTCGTCTCGCCGTTCAGCTTGTCCGCCAGACCGTCCTGCGTCTCGAGCAGTCGCGCGATCGCCGCAGCGCGATCCGCCTCGGTCTCGCTCGTGTACGGGTAGTTCTGACCGACGTTCGACGTCACGGCGCCCCCTCCACGCTGACCGGCAGCAGAACCGGTGGCGGCCTCGTGTGAGCGCAGCCTGCCACCGGCCCGGCGAGTATATCCATGCCGGCGGCCGCATCGCGACCCCGCGGGTCAGCGAAGCGCCGGCAGCCCCATGCTCCGCGGGTCCGTCGCCGCGGCCAGCGACCCCTCGGCTTCGGCCGGACCGCCGCGGACGAGCTCGATCGCGTGGCAGTGACCGAGCGCGCTGTCCCAGGCGCCCACCTCGGTGACGGGATGGCCGAGCCGGCGCAGCTCGTCGACGACGCCACCGGACAGGCGACGCTCGACCCGTACCTCGACCGGCGGCGCGAAGTGCTCCTCCGGCTCGACGAACCATCGTGCTGCGGCGACCGCACCGCGCACGTCTCGCCCGTGATCGACGAGCCCGGACACGACCTGGGCATGGATCTGCGGCTGCGCGTCGCCGCCCATCGACCCGGCCACGACCCACGGCCCGGGCCGGTCGTCGCGGAAGAGCATCCCGGGCAACAGCGTGTGCAGCGTTCGCTTGCGCGGCGCAAGCACGTTCGGGTGGTCCGGGTCGAGGCTGAAGTACGAGCCGCGGTTCTGGTAGTGGACACCGGTCACGGCATCGGCGACGCCGGCGCCGAAGCCGCTGTAGTTCGATTCGATGAGGCTGACGGCGTTCCCGGCGTCATCGACCGTGGCCAGGTAGATCGTCCCACCGCCGCGCGGCGCGCAGGCCGGTGGGGCAGGGGAGGCGCGATCCGGGTCGATCCGTCCGGCGAGCTCGGCGGCATACGCCTTGTCGAGCAGTCGGTCGAGCGGGATGTCGTGTGCCTCAGGGTCGGTCAGGTGGACGTCGCGATCGGCCATCGCCAGCTTGGAGGCCTCGATGCCGAGGTGGATCCAACGTGCGTCCGGCTCCGAGCCCGGCGGGTCGAACGTCTCGAGGATGTTGAGCAGCTCGAGCGCGACGGCGCCCGAGCTGTTGGGACGGTGGCTCGTGACGCGCACGCCGCGATAGCGGGTCTCGATCGGATCGTTCCAGCTCGAGGTGTGGGCCGCGAAGTCGCCGGCCGTGATGGCCGACCCGGCCGCCGCGAGCGCCGCCGCCTGGTGGTCCGCCAGGCTGCCCTCGTAGAAGGCGTCGAAGCCGTCGGTCGCCAGCCGCTCGAGCGTCGAGGCGAGGGCCGGCAGATGGACCAGCTCGCCGGGAAGCCACGCCCGGCCGTGCGGCCGGAACAGCGAGAGGAACGCGTTGTCCGCCACGCCGGTCATCGCCTCGACGGAGGCGATCAACCCCTCCCACGCCGGGAAGCCGCCGCGAGCCAGCTCGATCGCCGGGGCGAGCACCCGATCACGGCTCACGCGACCGAAGCGTGAATGGGCGTCGCCCCACGACCGGACCGCGCCGGGCACCGTGACGGCCAGCGCGCCGCGGGACGGGATGGTCACGAGGCCGCGAGCGCGCAGGGCGGCCGCGTCCGCGATGGCCGCCGAGCGCCCTGAGCCGTTGAGCGCGAACTGACGACCCTCGGCGGCGTCCCAGACGAGCCAGAACGCATCCCCACCGATGCCGCAGCCGTTGGGCATCACGACGGCCAGCGCCGCGTTCGTCGCGATGGCCGCGTCCACGGCGTTCCCGCCCGTGGCCAGCACCTCCAGGCCAGCCGCGGTCGCGAGGTGGTGCGGCGCGACCACGGCGCCGCGGCGACCACGCGCCAGCGGCACCGGAACGACGAGCGGCTCGGTCATGGGCTGCGGATTGTAGGCGCGACGGCCGGCGCGTCGCGCGCACGCGGAACGCAAGCGGGGGCGTTCTGGGAGCCGTACGCTACCCGTCCGTGAGCCGCTCCCTGCTTGCCGTCCTGCTCGGCACCTTCACCCTGCGCTTCAGCACGGGCCTCACGGGCGGGCTCCTCGTCTTCTACCTGCGCGACCTCCAGGTCAGCGAGCTGACCCTCGCCGTCTACACGGCCACGTTCTTCGCCGCGGAGCTCGTGCTATCCACGCCGTTCGGGCTGCTGTCCGACCGGTGGGGCCATCACCGCGTCATGCAGATCGGCCCGGCGTTCGGCGCCGTCGCGGTCGTGATGACGTGGGCGACCACGGACCTGTTCCTGATCGGGACCACCCGCTGGCTCGAGGGTGCCTCGACCGCCGCCTCGGTGCCGTCGATCCTCGGCTTCATCGCCATGGTCAGCGCCGGCGACGAGCTGCTGCGCGGCCGGGCATCCGCCCGCTTCGAGGGAGCGACGCTGGCCGGGATTGGTGTCGGGATCACCGCGGCGGGACTGCTCTACGACGGCATACCGGGCGTGGTCGCGGGCCTCGGCCGGGACGCGTTCCTGCTCAACGCCGCGATCTACGGGCTGTCGTTCCTGATCTATCGCTTCGGCGTCACGCCGGCGGCCGGCGAGGCGCCGAGCATGCGGGCGCCGCATTACGGCTACCGCCGGTACGTCGAGCTCGTCACATCGTCGAGCGTCTGGCTGCTGGCGCCCACGTGGATCGCGATCAACGCGGCGCTCGGCCTCTGGACGAGCCAGTCGATCTTCCAGCTGATCCGCGCGCCGGACGAGCGCTTCGCCGGCCAGCTGCTGATGGGCGGGTTCGTGGGCGCCCAGATCGCGCTCGGGTTAGCCGTCGGGCTGGTCGTGTTCTTCGCTGGACTGGCCTACTGGGGCGAGCGGTTCCGCAACCTTCGGCGGACGACGATCATCTTCTACGGCGTGGTGGGGGGCGGGCTGTCGGTCGTCGCGGCGATCGCCGTCAATCACAGTGGCGGCCTCCCGGACGTGTCGCGGATCGGCTTCGGCCTGGTCGTCGCAGCGGGGCTGTTCGTCCTTGCCGGCGCGACGCCGGCCGCGCTTGGCCTCCTGGCCGACGTCAGCGAGGCCTACCCCGCGGACCGCGGCGCGATCATGGGCCTCTACTCGGTCTTCCTCGCCTTCGGCCAGATCATCGGCGGCTTCATCGGCGCCGAGACGGCGACCCGGGCCGGGATCGACGGGATCCTCGTCTCCACGCTCGTGCTGCTCGCGATCGCCCTGTTGCCGCTGGCGCGGCTTCGGTCGTACGAGCACGCAGTCGGCGCGCCAGCCAACCCCGAGGTTGCCTGACCGTCCAAGGGATCGCGCGGTGGCTCGCCTGCCGATCGCTTGCGGCACCGCCGATCGATGGCCGTCGGGGCCGTATCATCTGCCGCCATCCGGGGCCGCGCGCAATCGAGGAGACCATGTGACCCGAGTTGCGATCGTCACCGACTCCGCGTCGGACATGACCCCCGAGGCGGCGGCCGCCCGGGGCATCAGGATCGTCCCGCTCGTGGTGAGCTTCGGCGCCCAGAGCTTCAAGGCCGGCACGGAGCTGCCGACGGAGGAGTTCTGGCGTCGGATGACTGCGCCGGACGCTCCCTTCCCGACGACGGCGGCCTCGTCGCCGGGCGACTTCAAGGCGGTCTACGACAAAGCGTTCGCGGACGGCGCCGAGGCGGTTGTCTCGATCCACGTCGCGGGCACGCTGTCCGGCACGCTGAAGGCGGCCGAGATCGCCCGTGCCATGCTCCCGGACCGCGAGATCCACATCGTCGACTCCGGCAGCGCGTCGATGGGCGAGGGCATCCTGGCGGAGATCGGGACCGAGTTGGCCGCGGGCGGCATGCCGGCCGCCGAGATCGCGCGCGAGGTCCGCGAGCGAGCCGCTGACCTCGACCTGTACGTGGCCATGGACACGCTCGAGTACCTGAAGAAGGGCGGCCGGATCAGCGGAACGCAGGCGACCGTCGGAAGGCTGCTGTCGGTCAAGCCGATCATCACGTGCCGTGACGGCGTCGTCCACACGGCGGACAAGCCGCGGACGAGCGGGAAGGCGCGCGCCCGTGTCATCGAGCTCCTGACCCAGCGGCCGATCGAGCGGCTGGCGGTCCTCTACACGCCGCCGGCGGACGGCGAGGCGTTCCGCCGCGAGCTCGTCGAGCGACTCGGCAACGAGATCGACCCGTCGAGGGTCTCGCTCCAGCCGGTCGGCGCATCGGTCGGCCCGCATCTTGGTCCCGGTTGCGTCGGCGGCGTGGTGCTGTACCGCCGCTGAGCGGAGCCTCGACCGGCCCGTGCTCTACCGTCACCGAGCGGACCCTCGGCCGGCCCGTGCTCTACCGTCACCGAGCGGAGCCTCGGCCGGCGCGGTGACCGTCAGTCGCAGATCGGCCGCACAAGCCGCGGATCCGGCCGGCGCGGTGACCGTCAGTCGCAGATCGGCCGCAGAAGTCGCGGATCCGGCCGGCGCGCGCTCAGAACCGGGCGCCTCTGCGACGCACTGTCACCGGATGGACCGGGGAGCGGCCACGTGCGCTCCGGGGGCGGGGCCGCACCGTTCGCGGCCGATTTCCGTGACTCGCCGTCACGCCGGGCAGCCGGAGGCGGCGCACAAGGTTGCGGCTCGGTAACGAGAATGTTGCGGCAGAGGACCGGACACTAGCCGCCTGCGTCATCTCCGCGGCTATACTCGGGCCGCCTGTGAACGCGCGACGCCGGGTCCGAGCCCGTCACGCCGTGCCCCGTGGGGTCGTCGCGGAGACGACCCGCAGCCGGCGGTCAGCGCGACCGCCCAACCGGAGGTCGCTCCCTCGATGACAACCGAGCAGATCGCCGCCCACATCAATCCGTGGGAGGTGGCGCAGCACCAGTTCGACCTCGCGGCAGACAAGCTCAACCTCGATCCGGGGCTCCGGCGCGTCCTGCGCCAGCCGCGGCGCGAGCTCACGGTGCATTTCCCGGTGAAGATGGACGACGGATCGGTCCAGGTCTTCACCGGCCACCGCGTCCAGCACAACCTGGGCCGCGGCCCCTCAAAGGGCGGCATCCGGTACCACCAGGACGTGACGCTCGACGAGGTCAAGGCCCTCGCGATGTGGATGACCTGGAAGTGCGCCGTGGTCGGCATCCCGTTCGGTGGCGGCAAGGGCGGCGTGGTCGTCGATCCCAAGAAGCTCTCGAGCAAGGAGCTCGAGGCGCTCACCCGCCGGTTCGCGACGGAGATCGAGGTGCTGATCGGCCCGGAGCGGGACATCCCGGCACCGGACGTCAACACGAACGCCCAGGTGATGGCCTGGATGATGGACACCTACTCGATGCACGCCGGGCATACCGTCCCGGGCGTGGTCACCGGCAAGCCGATCAGCCTCGGCGGGTCCGAGGGGCGCAACGAGGCGACCGCCCGTGGCACCGTGTTCTGCATCGTGCACGCCGCCCGCGAGCTCGGGCTTGATCTGTCGGACACGACGATCGCGATCCAGGGCTTCGGCAACGCAGGTTCGATCGCCGCCCGACTGATCAGCGAGGAGGGAGCGACCGTCGTGGCCGTCTCCGACTCGACCGGCGGCATCCACAACCCGGAGGGGCTCGACATCGCGCGGGTCGTTGCCTGGAAGAAGGAGCACGGGACAGTCCAGGGCTTCCCGGGCGCGACGGACGTCAGCAATTCGGCCGTGCTCGAGGTGAACTGCGACATCCTCATCCCGGCTGCCCTGGAGAACCAGATCACGAGCCGGAACGCCGCCCGGATCCGCGCCCGCGTCGTGGCTGAGGCGGCCAATGGACCCACGACCCCCGATGCCGACCAGGAGCTGTACCGGCGCGGCGTGTTCATGATCCCGGACATCCTGTGCAACGCCGGCGGCGTCACTGTCAGCTACTTCGAGTGGGTCCAGGACCTCAACCGCGACCACTGGTCGGAGGAGGTCGTCAACGAGAAGCTGCGCGAGATCATGACGCGTGCGTTCGCCGAGACGCTCGCGATGGCCAAGCGCGAGGAGTGCGACATGCGGACGGCGGCCTACCTGCTCGCGGTCCAGCGCGTCGCGGACGCGACCTCGATCCGCGGCCTCTACCCGTAGTCGCGGGCGTCAGCACACCGAAGGCCCCGCCCGGTCGACCGGGCGGGGCCTCTGCTTGCGGTGCCGCCGTGCGCTCGTGCCCGCGACGGACGGCATGGACCGGCTCAGGGATGGGGCAGCGAGCCCCCGTCCTCTTCCTCGTCGTTGTCAGTGCCGACCGCCTCGTCGCTGAACGCCGGAATGTACGACTGAGCACCGCCGGCCGGCATGCCCGCGGTGACGCCTGACGGCAGCCCGATGGAATCGTCGTCACCGCCATCGTCGCCGCCCTGGGCCTGTCCACCGAGCTCGCCGGTGCCGCGGTCGGTGGCCGTTCCGCCGGCCCCCATCACGCCGGCTCCGACGGTCTGGTTGTTGTCGTACTCGTGGTCCGGGAGCGGTCGCTCGTCGTTGTCGTCGTCGCTGCCCAACAGCGGGCTGAACGTGTCGTCCGTCATGTCAGCTCCTCAGCGTGCCTGCCCGTGGATGAGCGGATCGGCCGAGCGGTCGCCCACGGTGCCGTCTCGCTCGAGATCTGCGTTGAGGTCCTCGCTCACCGCGCCGTCCGGAGCCGGTGCTGGGTAGTCCGCATCGTCGCGAACGGTCTCGTTCGTCCAGCGGTCCGCAGGTCCGGTGGACGGATCAGTGGCGGGGGAGCGCTCGGCCTCGTCCGACCAGCGGTCGACGTCCTGTGGCTTGCGCGGCAGCAGCTGGTCCATCTCTGTCCTCCGTCTGCGGGCCGCGTGCAGCGGCTGACGACGAGCCTCCCGCGCGGCGGCTTGCGGGCACGTCACTTCCCCGGGTTCCGCGTTTCGGCCAGCCGACGGTCGCCGCCGCGACGACGCCGGACCTCCGTCGCCACACGCCGGGACGCCGAAGGGCCGGTGCTACCATCGCCGCCATGCTCGACCACGAAGAGAAGTTCCTGTTCAAGGAGGAGATCCTCCACCTCGCGAACGCGGTGGCGGAGCCCGGGATCCTGGACAACGTCGAGGACCTGCTGACCGACGTCATCACCAGCCCTCGGTTCGACTCCGAGGTCTTCACGCTCGAGCGCAGCCTCCAGGTCATGCTCGGGTCGCGCGCCGGGACGACGCTGGTGGGGCTGCTGACCGTCGCGCCCGAGGTCTTCGACGAGGTCGCGGAAGTCCGGATCCCGTCGGAGGTCCACGAGCGACTCGTCGCCTGGCGGGCGAGGTTCGGGCTGGCGATCGACAACGCCCTCAACTTCCTGAACAACCCGGACGGCATCCAGGGCCACAACTTCGCGACGCAGGTGGCGCACGTGGAGGAGCGGCGGGTTCTGCAGGGGCGCCTGACGCTGGTCCGCTACAACAACGAGCCGCAGTTCTTCGTCGCCGACGCGCCGGTGTTCCTTGGGCTGGTCGCCGACGTCATGGAGCGTCTGGGGCCGTATCTCGAGTCGGAAGCCGTCGACGCAGACACGCTCAACCGGCTGCGTGACGCGCTGCAGCAGATCGAGCGCAAGACCGCCGCCCGCGGCTGAAAAATCCTCGCGCGGATGGCGTCGCGGAGCTCCGCCTCCGACCTCGGAGAGCGGGTGGCGATAGGGCGGGGAGGGCGCCACTCGTAATGCGGCATCTGTATCTGGCTGCGACGGGGCAGAACCGGGGGAAGACGACGGCCGCGCTCGGGCTGCTCGACGGCTTCGTGGCGAGGGGGCTGCGGACGGGGTTCATGAAGCCTGTCGGTCAGCGGACGGTCATCGAGGACGGCGAGCCCG
>JAUJOH010000007.1:93541-152101 GCA_030447745.1 Chloroflexota bacterium
ACGGGGTTCATGAAGCCTGTCGGTCAGCGGACGGTCATCGAGGACGGCGAGCCCGCGGATGAGGACGCGGTCCTGATGAAGAGCGTCTTCCGCCTGCCCGAGGCATACCGGGCGATGAGCCCGGTTCACATCCCGCGCGGCTTCACGAAGGCGTACATCGCGGGTGAGGTGGTCGAGGACCTCGAGGCGCGGATCCGGCACGCGCACGAGACCTTCGCCGGCCACGACATCGTGCTCATCGAGGGGACCGGTCACGCCGGGGTGGGAGCGGTCGTCGGGCTGTCGAACGCGACGGTCGCCGCCATGCTCGGGGCGCCGGCGATCATCATCAGCGAGGGCGGCGTCGGCCGGCCGATCGACGAGATCGTCCTCAACGCGGCACTCTTCGAGCGGCACGGCGTCGAGGTCGCGGGCGCGATCGTCAACAAGGTCGACCTCGACGCGCAGCTCGGCCTCGCGTCCGTCCTGGCCCAGGGCCTGAAGCCGCACGGTATCCCGCTCCTGGGCGTGCTTCCGGTCAAGCCGATCCTGTCGAACCCGACGCTCGGCATGATCCTCGAGGGCGTCGATGGCGAGACGATCAACCGGGGCCCGGATCTCGACCGGGTGATCGAGGGCGTCGCGATCGGGGCGATGGAGCCCGGCCACATGCTCGAGCGCGTCGGACCGGGGACGCTGGTCATCGTTCCGGGCGACCGCGAGGACGTGATCCTCACCATCACGACGGCGCACCTGGCGCCGCGTGTCCGTCACGCCGGCACCGCGGAGGCGGCACGGATCGCCGCCATCGCCGCCGAGGCGACGAACGAGCGCGCCGCCGCGGTCGAGGGTCACGAGGGCGCCGCGGTCGGGCTCGTGCTGACGGGTGGTTACCGGCCCCGGGAGGCGGTGCTCGCGGCCATCCGGCAGGCGGACCTGTTCGCCACCTTGGTACCCGATGACACGTACCACGTCGCGTCGCAGGTGCACGATCTGCTGGTCAAGACCCATCCGGCCGACCGGGAGAAGATCGCCCTGATCAAGACGCTCGTCGCCGAGAACCTCGACGTCGAGCGCGTGCTCCACGCAGCGAGGGCGGTCCCGGTCGCTCGCTGACGGCACCGGACGCGACCGGCGACGCTCACGCGGCACGTCGACGGATATGCCGATGTAATGCGCCGAGGTGCGTTGTGCGCAACTCTTGCCATCGTCGTCCGTCACGGTCCTGTGGGCCTAGTACCATCGGCACCTGTCAGGCGGGTCCCCAGCCCGGACTGACGCGGTCGGACCCCAGATCGACCGGGCTGGACCAGCGCCCACGTGCGCTGCCTGATCCGTCCCCGCGACTCGGAGGAGAGTCGCCGCGACCGATCCGCCCGCTCATCGCCGATCGCTCGCGAACCCGTCGCGCCGCGCGCTCCCCAGGCGGGCGGCCGACCGTTGACCACGGCGCGGCCACGGCCGCGCTGCAAGACCGTGCGCCATGGGTGTCCGTGCGTCTCCGCGCGCCGCCGCCCCACCCGGGCGTCCAAGACCATCGGGCCTCCGCCGGAGGCGCGACATCGTCCCCATCGCTGGCCCCGGCTTGCCCCGGTCGGCCTCCAGGTAGAAAGGAGTACGGGTAGCGCGTCCACGCGTGCCCACCAACTCATGACGAAGATGTTCCGCGCGCTCTCGCTGGCCCTTGCGGTCGCGATCACGGTCCCGGCGGTTACCAGCGCCCACTGGCCCGTCCAGAGCCGATACTCGTACGTCAGCCAGCGTTTCCAAGATGGGCACCGCGGTCTCGACATCGCGGCGACGTACGGGACGGGTGTCGCCCCGATCATCAGCGGCACGGTGGTCTTCGCCGGGTACCGCAACAACTGCGGCGGCTACCAGGTCTGGGTCCGCCATTCGAGCGGCCGGTACTCGGCCTACTACCACCTCTCGCGAGAGATCACCTACTCAGGCGAGTACGTGACAGGTAGCTCGGAGCGGATCGGCTACGTCGGCACCAGCGGCTGCGTCACGGGCGCCCACGTCCACGTCGAAGTCTGGATCGGTTACCCATGGCGGACCGGTTCGTACCGGGTCAATCCCTGGAACTACGTCGACCACGGGTACTGGTTGCCCTACCGGTACCGCTGAGCTGCCGGCCGGCAACGGCCCCGCCCCAGAGCCACGAGCGTGACGCCCCGGATCGGCCGACCCGGGGCGTCATCCCGTCCGCGACCCGATTGGCTCGTTGTCGATCAGGCGCGTGGCGCCGAAGCGGACGGCCAGCGACAGCAACGCCTGCCGGTCGACGGTCTGGAGCTCCCCGAGCGTCTCGCCGTCGGCGACCGAGACGTACTCCGGGTTGGCCAGCCGCTCCGCCGTGAGCGTCTCCCACATCAGGTCACGGAGCGCGTCCGCCGATCGCTCCCCGGCGGCCCAACGATCGCGGGCCGCGACGAGCGCCCGCCGGAGGACCGGCGCCGCCGCGCGCTGCTCCGGCGTCAGATGGACGTTTCGGGACGACAACGCCAGCCCGTCCGGCTCGCGAACGGTGGGACAGGCGACGACCTCCGTCCCGATCGCGAGGTCGCGCGCCATCTGGCGGATGACCATCACCTGCTGCGCGTCCTTCTGCCCGAAATACGCCCGGTCCGCGCCGACGAGCCCGAACAGGATGGCGACGACCGTCGCCACGCCGTCGAAATGCCCAGGCCGGGCCGCTCCCTCGAGCGGGCGTGCGATCGCTCCGACGGAAACCGTGGTGTCGAACCCGGCGGGGTAGACCTCCTCGACGGGCGGCAGCCAGACGAGGTCGACACCTTCCGCCTCGCACGCGGCCAGATCGCGCGCCTCGCTGCGGGGATAGCGGGTGTAGTCCGTCGCCACGTTGAACTGCCGGGGATTGACGAAGATCGTGGCGACGGTCGTCGCGTTGTCCCCCCGAGCCCGGCGCATGAGCGCGCGATGTCCGTCGTGGAGCCAGCCCATGGTCGGCACGAGGCCGACCGGCCGTGGCGCATCGGCGAGCGCGGCGCGCAGCTCGGCTCGCGTGCGCAGGACCGTCGTCACGCGAGGTGGGCGAAGGCGGTCGTCGGAGCGCCCGGCGGCGAGGACTGCGACGGCATCGCGCCGCGCCGCTAGAGGTCGCGGTCGAGCGGGATCCCGCCCACCGGAACGTCAGCTCCCCGGTCCAGGGCAGACCGGCCAAGGATCTCGTCGAGCACGGCGTCGTCCATCGTGACCGTCTGGTCGGCACCGGGGAAGGCACCGCTCGTGACATCACCCGCCCACGCTCGGGCGGCCTCCACGATCGTTCCCCGCAGGTCCGCATACGCACGGGCGTGCCTGGGGCGCCAGCTGTCGAGGCCGAGCAGATCCGTCACGACCTGGACCTGCCCGCTGCAGCCGGCTCCGGCGCCGATCCCGATCGTGGGGATCCGGAGCCGCTGCGTGATGGCCGCCGCGAGCTGTTCCGGGACGAGCTCGAGCACGATCGCGAACGCGCCGGCTTCCTGGACCGCGAGCGCGTCGCCCAGCAGCGTCCGGGCCTGCTCGCGCGTCTTGCCCTGGACCCGCACCCTGCCGGCCTGGTTGGCCGACTGCGGAGTCCAGCCGACGTGGCCCATCACCGGGATCCCGGCCTTGACGATGGCCTCGATCGTCCGCGAGCTGCGGACGCCGCCTTCGACCTTGACCGCCTGCGCACCGGCCTCGGCGAGGAACCGGCCGCCGTTCGCCACCGCGGTCTCCGGCGTGGCGTAGGAGAGGAACGGCATGTCGCCCACGACCAGCGCCCGCCGCGCGCCGCGGGCGACGGCGGCGGTGTGGTGCAGCATGTCCGCCATCGAGACCGGGATCTCGTTCTCGTAGCCCAGCATCACCCGGCCGAGCGAATCGCCCACCAGCAGCAGGGGGATGCCGGCCTCGTCGAGGAGGCGGGCGGTCGGGTAGTCGTACGCGGTCAGCATCGCGATGCGCTGGCCGTCGGTGTGCATGCGGGCGACGTCGCCAACGGTCAGGCGGCGCGGCGTCTCGGCGGTGGCGCTCATGCGGAGGTCGTGCTCGTCATCGCCAGAGTCTGCGCGGCCGCGTCGCGATCGTCCAGCCAGCGTGCGACGCGGTCGAGCAGCCGGTCCGCGACCTCGCGTTTGGCGAGGAGCGGGAGCTCGTCGCGCTCGCCGGTCGAGCTCAGGATCGTGACCCGGTTGGTCGGGCTGCCGAACCCGGACCCCACTTCCGCGACGTCGTTGGCGACGAGCAGGTCCACCCGCTTCCGCCGAAGCTTTTCCGCCGCCCGGTCCAGCGAAGCAGTCTCGGCCGCGAACCCGACCAGGAGAGGGGCGCGGGTCGAGGGCGCGGGCGCGCTCGCCGGCCTCGGCCAGGATGTCCTCGGTCGGCTCCAGCTCGAGCGTCAGGCCGCCGCCTCGCGACAGCTTCCCGGACGCCACCTGGCGCGGGCGGTAGTCGGCGACCGCCGCCGCCATGACCAGCGCGTCGGCGCCGGGCAGTGCCTGGAGAACGGCATCCCGCATCTGGGCCGTCGTCTCGAGCACGACCAGCTCGGCCCGCTCCGGCGGCGGCACGCTCGTGTGGCCCGTGATGAGCGTCACGCGGGCGCCGCGGTCGAGCGCTGCGTCCGCGACGGCGACGCCCATGCGGCCGGTCGAGCGGTTGCCGATGAAGCGCACGGGGTCGATCGGTTCGGCCGTCCCGCCGGCGGTCACCACGACGTGCCGGCCTATGAGGTCCGCGTCGCGCGGCGCGTCGCTGCGCGGCGGCCGGACGGCCGGATCGGGTGCCCGGATGGAGCGACCGTGGACGGCCTGCGCGACGGCGTCCACGATCCGGTCCGGCGCGGCGAGTCGTCCCACCCCGACTGATCCGGACGCGAGTGCTCCTGCCTCTGGCTCGACGATCGCGTAGCCGAAGTCGTCGCGCAGCCGCCGCACGTTGGCCTGCGTCGCGGGGTGGCGGTACATCTCGCCGTCCATCGCCGGCGCGACGATCACCGGGGCGGCGGTCGCAAGGCAGGTCGCGGTGACGGTGTCACCCGCGAGACCGTTCGCCATCGCGCCGAGCCAGTGGGCCGTCGCAGGCGCGACGAGAACGGCGTCGGCGGAGTCGGCAACGACGATGTGCCCGATGCGGCCGTCCGGCAGCAGCGCCATCAGGTCGTGCTCGACGGGGTGGCGTGTCAGAGCCCCGAGCGCCAGTGGCGCGACGAAGCGGGTGGCGGCCGGCGACAGCAGCGCGACCACGTCAGCGCCCTCGGCCTGGAGCGTCCGAACCAGCTCCGGCGCCTTGTAGGCCGCGATCGAGCCGGTGACGCCGAGGGCGACGAGGCGCCCGGCGAGGCGTGCCGGGCCGGCACTCCCCGTCACGTCAGCTCCATTCGGAGCGGCTGTCCCCCGGTGACCTCGGCGTGGAGGATCGCCAGCCCCTTCAGCGTGATGTCCGGGTCGACGGCGTCGATCCCGTCCAGCGCCCGGACCCACGGCGCGTGCGCGAGGCCGCCCGTGAGGATCGCGCGGACCGCGTCGGGGCGGATGCGGGCCGCGTCGGCGAGCTCGCCCCGGACGCGCGCCAGCAGCCCGGCAGCGAGCGCCTGGTAGCCGAGGACGGTCCCGGCCTGCATCGCGGAGACGGTGTCGCGGCCGATGGCCCGGTCGGGGGCGCGAAGCTCGATCACGGGCAGCTTGGCGGTACGTGCCGCGAGGGCTTCGAGCCCCAGTTCCAGCCCGGGCGCGATGGCGCCGCCGACGTAGGCGCCGTCCGCGGCGACGCAGTCGAGCGTGGTCGCCGTGCCGAAGTCGACGACGACGGCCGGCGTCCCGTACAGGCGCTGGGCGGCGAGCGCGTTCACGAGGCGGTCAGCACCGACCTGCTCCGGGCGCTCGACACGGATCGCGATCGGCACGGTCCCGGCGGAGGCGATCACCAGTGGTCGTTCGCGCCGCTCGGCGACACGCTCGAGCGACGCGGTGAGGCTCGGCACGACCGACGCGCAGGCGATGGATCCGACGTCGGCGAAGGCGACGTCGTCGAGGCGGAGCATCGCGTCGAGCAGCACCTCGAGCTCGTCGGCTGTCGCGCGAGAGGGGGTGGTCGCTCGCCGCGTGGCGACCAGGACGCCGTTGCGCAGCAGCCCGATCGTGACGTTCGTGTTCCCGACGTCGACCGCGAGCAGCATGGCCGGATGATACGCGCGGCCGCCGGGCGGACAGGCGATGCCGTTCGCCGCGGCCGGGTGGAGTGCGTCGATCCGGGGTGAGACGGCCGGGAAGCTGATCGCCACGCAGGGTGCCATCCGCCGCAGGAGGCGAACCGGGTCACGTAGGCGCCTGGAGACTGCTTCGGGTCGCGGGGCGAACCGGGGAACGGATAGGCGCCCGCGGAATGCAGCGCTGCGCCAGGGGAGCCCCGCATGCGCGGGGAGACTGGAAGTCGCCTCGTCGCGCGAAACGGGGCCAGATAGCCGCCCGGGGAATACAAGGTCAGGAATCTGCCTCGGCACCGCGGCCGCCGAGCGTGCGCACCGCACGGAAACGGCTGTCGCACTCGGATCGGACGGCCGACGAGTCCAGCCGCGCATATCTGGCCACGGCTTCGAGCCGGCGCCGCCACCCGCCGGCGGCCGTTGGCGCCAGCCGCGTCCGGTGGCGCCAGGCGAGGCCACCGCTCGATCCGCAGCACCACGCGCCCGACGGCCTCTGGCGCGGGCGGCGCGCCCCCGATGCGGCCACGACGGCGAGCGACCGCCGGGAACGGCGCGCTCCTCGACCGTCCCTGCGGGCCGCCCATCCCGCCACGAACGTCCCCGCCACGACGGGGCGCACGGCGCCTCCGCGGCTGCGGCCGTTTCGCTCGTCGGACGCCCGCGCGACCGTCGCCGGCCGGCCACGTCGTTGCCCGATTCGGCTTTCGGCGCCCCGGACCACCGAGTACCATCGCGACGAGCCCGCGAAGCGCACCCGAGTCGAGCCCGAGCCGTCCCCGAGGTCCGGTAGCCGCAGGAGCCGCCCCGTGCCGAGCGCCCCGCCCGCGAAGTTCTTCGTCAACCAGGGCGTGGTGTCCAGCCGCGCCGACATGCAGCACCTGCTCCGCCCGCTCGTCAAGCAGACGGTGACGTACCGCTACTTCCGGGGCCGCGATCTCGTCGCCCACGGCACCGGCTGGGTCGAGCGGGTCGTCCTGGACCAGCCGGACGTGTCCACCTACTTCACGCCGCTGGCGATCACGCTCAACATCGACTCGTTCGAGCATCTCGAGTTCGAGACGCGCCCGGACCAGCTGCTCGAGTACAGCCTGGTCATGGGCGATGAAAGGGTCGTGCTCGAGTTCGCGCCCATCGCGTCGGCTGAGACGTCGTCGCCATTCGAGCCGCGGCAGCTTGCCTTCGACACGAGCGAGTACGTCCAGATGGAGCTGCTCGGCCTCGACGCCCGCGAGGAGGAGTAGCGCGATGGGACCGCCGGCTCCACCGGGAGCGGACCGGCGGGCGGCGGATCGGCTGGGCGATCGGCCGACCCGGAGGATGGAGATGGTCGCGACGTGCCGAGCGCGTGGCGACCGAGTGGAGGAGGACGAGGACAGTTGAGCGCCGTACAGACCCAGGCTGAGCAGCGCCCCGCGCCACGGGGCGGACTCGCCGACTACTTCAGGTTCGCCGAGCGGGGGACGGACCTCAGGACCGAGGTGAAGGCGGGCGTGACCACCTTCATGGTCATGTCGTACATCCTCTTCCTCAACCCGAACATCCTGTCGAATATGTTCGGCCAGCCAGGGTCACCGGAGGCCGAGGCCTTCAAGGCGCCGGCCGCGGCCGCCACCGCGCTCGTGGCCGGCGTCATGAGCATCGCCATGGGCGTCGTCGCGAACGTTCCGATCGCGCTCGCCGCGGGTCTCGGAATCAACGCGCTCGTCGCCTTCTTCCTCGTGCTGACGCTCGGGCTCACGCCCGCCGGCGCCATGGGCGTGATCGTCATCGAGGGCATCATCGTGCTCGTCCTCGTCCTCGTCGGGCTTCGCGAGGCCATCATGCACGCCGTCCCGCTGTCGCTGAAGCGCGCGATCGCGGTCGGGATCGGGCTGTTCATCCTCTTCATCGGCTTCTTTGACGGCGGGCTCATCGCGGCCGGGGAGGGGACGCCGGTCCAGTTCGTCTTCCCGACCACGCCGCAGGCGGGCGTGACGCTGATCGGGCTGCTCATCACGATCGCCCTCTTCGTCCGCCGCGTCCCGGCGGCCCTGCTGCTGAGCATCCTGATCACGACCGTGATCGCCATCCTCGTTCGCGTCCAGCCACTTCCGTCGCAGTTCGTTGCCACGCCGAGCTTCAGCACGCTCGGGCAGTTCGACCTCGG
The DNA here is from genome assembly GCA_030447745.1 of Chloroflexota bacterium. Lineage (GTDB taxonomy): Bacteria > Chloroflexota > Limnocylindria > Limnocylindrales > CSP1-4 > JACDAV01. Next base: position 101,863 of record JAUJOH010000007.1, read on the forward strand.
CAACGTCTTCAGCGTGCTCGGTCCGCTGGCGGCGGTCCTGACGATCTTCAGCTTCATGCTGACCGACTTCTTCGACACGATGGGCACCGCGACGGCGATCAGCGAGCAGGCCGGCCTGACCGACGAACGCGGCCGCGTCCCGAACACGGGCCGGCTGCTGGCCGTCGACTCGGTGGCGGCGATTGCCGGCGGCGCGGCGGGCATTAGCTCGAACACCAGCTACATCGAGAGCGCGGCGGGTGTCGCCGAGGGTGGCCGCACGGGCTTTACCTCGGTCGTCGTCGGTGTCCTGTTCCTGGCCGCCATCCTGCTCAGCCCGCTCGCGACCCTCGTTCCGTTCGCCGCCACGGCACCGGTTCTCATCGTCGTCGGCTACCTGATGGTCACCCTCATCCGCGACATCGACTTCGCCGATGTCGAGGAGGGGTTGCCGGCGCTCTTCGCGCTCATCCTCATGCCGCTCACGTTCAGCATCACCGTCGGCATCGGCGCCGGGTTCATCTCGTACGTCGTGATCAAGGTGGTGCGCGGGAAGATCCGCGACATCCACCCGCTCCTCTGGGTCGTCGCCATCGCGTTCGTGATCTATTTCGGCCAGACCTGGATCAACTCCATCCTGCCGAGAGCCTGACGGCTCGGCGGTCTGCCTCCCGCTCCCGGGCGCCGTTCCAGTTCCGGTACGATCCGGCGGATGTTCCAGAGAACGGCCCTGCCTGCGGCCCCGCGCGTCATCACGGCCAGCGTCCCGGCGGCGCGGTCCGTCTCGATCGCGGCCTATGTCCTGGCCGGGTCCCGGCTCGAGGCGCCGGACGCGGCCGGTGCGGCGCACTTCATGGAGCACATCACGTTCAAGGGGACCGCGGCGTACCCGTCCAGCCGCGCGATCTCCGAGGCGATCGAGGGCGTGGGTGGCTCGTTCAACGCGGCCACCGACCGCGAGTCGACGGTCTACTGGGTCCGCGTGCCGCGCCGCGAGGCCGAGCGCGCGATGGAGGTGCTCGGCGAGCTGATCGTCCGCCCGACGCTCGACCCCCGCGAGATCGACCACGAGCGGACGGTCATCGTCGAGGAGATCCGTTCCTATCTCGACGACCCGGCGGAGTTCTGCCAGATCCTCTTCCAGCAGGCGATCTTCGGCCCGGGACCGCTGGGGCGGGAGATCTGCGGCGACGAGGCCGGGATCCGCGCTCTCGCGACCGATGCCATCCGGGACTTCTGGCAGACGATGTACCGGCCGGCGAACACGGTGGTCGCCCTCGCCGGGGACGTGCCGCACGACCGTGCGGTGGAGCTCGTGACGGAGGCATTCGGCACGGGCAACGGGGCCGTACCCGGCGTCGCGCCGGCGCCCGTGCTGCCGGCCGGCGAGCGAGTCCTCATCAGCGCGCGCCGCGACGCCACGCAGGCACAGCTGGCGATCGGCGTGCCGGCGTTGCCGCGTGACGATCCGGACACCTGGACCCTCGCGCTGCTCAACGCGATCCTCGGTGACGGGATGAGCAGCCGGCTCTTCCTCTCGGTGCGCGAGGAGCGCGCGCTTGCCTACGACATCTCGTCGGCGGTGACCGAGTACGCCGATGCGGGCGTCCTCGAGATCGCTGCCGGCGTCGACCCGAGCCACCTCCCCGACGCGATTGACGCCGTCGTGACGGAGCTCGCCAGACTGCGCGACGAGCCGGTTCCCGCGCCGGAGCTCGCCAAGGCCAAGGCGTACCTGGCGGGTGGGCTCGAGCTGCGCCTTGACGATACCCGGCACCTGGCGAGCTGGGTCGGCGGGCAGGAGGCACTCCACGACCGCGTGCTGACGGTCGCGGACGCCATGGCCGCCGTCGAGGCCGTCGACGCGGCCGCGATCCGGACGCTCGCCGCCCGTCTCTTCCGCGACCAGCTGCTGCGGATGGCCGTCGTTGCGCCGGCCCGCCACCTGCGCGGTCTCGAGCGACACCTGCGGCTCGCGGCCTGAGCCCGTGACGTGACGGCGACCGCGATCCGTCCCGTTGCCGCGGACCCGGCCGTCGATCTTCGCCTCGCGCGCCTGCATCTCCGGATGGGCCAGCTGGGCCTTGCCCGCGCGGCGCTCGAGGCGCTCGCCGGCAGTGGCGACCTCGACGAGGAGGGACTCCTCGCGCTCGCGGAAGCGCGCTGGCGGACGGGCGACCTGACGGGCGCTGGTGACGCGGCGCAGGCCTACCTCGCGTCCGGCGGTGAGGCGACCGTCGGCTTCCTCATCGCCGCCGAAGCGATCGCGGTGGCCGGCCGACCGGGCGAGGCGCGGCGCTTCGCGACACAGGTCCTGCAGCGGCCCGACACGAGCCTCGATCTGCTGTTCGCCGGGATGCCGCGCAGTCAGGTGTGGCCCGCGGACCCCGCCCAGATCGGTCGGCCGGCACCCGAGACCCTGTTCGGTGGTCAGGCCGGCGCACGCCAGCGGCGGCCCGTGCCAGCAGAGACGGCCGGTGGCGGAGAGTCGCGGCCGGCGGACGCGTCGGCCCCCGGCCCGGGGCTGTGGGACGGTGACGTCGAGCGCATCGATCTCCCCGAGCCGTCGGACGAGCTCGAGGCCGGACGCCGGGCGCTCGACGAGGGGCGGCACGCGGACGCGGCACTCAGACTCGCGCTCGCACTCCGCGAGGCGCCGGAGCTTGCTCCGGCCGTCCTGACGGCGACCGAGCCCCGCATTCGTCGATCGCCCGAGATCGAGATCGTGCGGGGCGACGCGTTCCGGATGGTCGGCCACGAGCTCGATGCGCGGCGCGCATGGGTGGCGGCGGCCGCCGCCCTGGCCGATCCGCGAGCGTGGGTCCCGGCCGGCGATGCGCGGATGAGCCCCGGCGACTCCGCCATCGACCTGGAGGAGACGACGTGACCGAACGCACCCTCGTCCTCGTCAAGCCCGACGGCGTGCAGCGCCTCCTCGCCGGCCGCATCCTCGCCCGCTACGAGGAGCGCGGGCTCAAGCTCGTCGGGCTGAAGCTCGTGCGGGTGACGCGCGACCACGCCGAGCGGCACTACGCGGTGCACCGCGAGCGGCCGTTCTTCGGCAGCCTCGTGGACTTCATCACGAGTGGGCCGCTCGTCGCCGCGGTCCTCGAGGGGCCGAACGCGATCGCCGTCGTCCGGGCGATGAACGGCGCGACGCGCCCGCACGAGGCGGCGCCCGGCACCGTCCGTGGCGACTTCGCCCTGGAGACGGCGCAGAACCTCGTTCACGCGTCGGACGGCCCGGAGACCGCGCAGGGCGAGGTCGATCTGTGGTTCAGCGCGGACGAGCTCGTCGACTACGCGCGGGAGGTCGACCGCTGGGTGCTCGCGCCGGAGGCGTAGCCAGACCGCCGACGGCCGGACGAGCCGAGGACGACTGACACGGCAGCGTCCTGTGCTAGGGACCGGTGGCCTGCAGCTCCGGGTGGTTCGGGGTCTGCAGCACGCCGAAGGTGTCGATCGGCCAGTAGCGGAGCCACGCCCGCCCGATGACGTTGCTCGTCTCGATCGGCCCGAACGTCCGCGAGTCCGATGAGCTGGCCCGGTGGTCGCCCATGACGAACAGCTCGCCGTCCGGGACGACCCAGCGGGGTGGCTCGGTCGACGTGATCGTCGGCTGCGACTGGCCGTCGACCTGGTAGACGTACGGTTCCTCGAGCGCGATCTGGTTGACGTAGACGCGGCCGTCGTCGCGGATCTCGATCTCGTCCCCTGCCACGCCGATGACCCGCTTGATGAACGGCGTGCCGTCTCCCTGGACCCAGTCGTCCGGGGGCGTGAAGACGACGATGTCGCCCCGGTTGTAGGGGCCCAGACGGGGAGTCAGCTTGTCGACGAGCACGTACTGGTCCGGCTCGAGCGTCCGCTCCATCGACATCTGTTCGACCCGGTAGGGCTGCGCGACGAATGTCTGGATGACGACGAAGATGATCAGGGTGAGCGCGAGCGTCTCCACGACCTCGAGAAGACACCCGAGGGCAGGCCGCTGACTCACAAGTTCGGGAGTATAGGTGCTGTGCTACCGTCCCGCCCCGTGTCCGACGTGTCGCGCGGGAGCTGATGCAGCGTCGCGTCGTCTCCATCGGCAGCATCGTCCTTGCCGTCATCGCGCTCGGGGTGGTGCTCCTCAACGCGACGCTCGTGGACCGTCGCGGCCCGTCCGTCAGCGGGGCCGGGGTCAGCGCGCCGGTCGACGGCCAGGCGGGCGTGGCCCAGACGCTGACGGCCATCGACATCCACTTCACCGAGCCGGTCCGGCCGGCCACGGTCGAACGACGGTTCCGGATCGAGCCGCACGTCGACGGCGCCATCACGTGGGACGGCTCGACGGCCATCTTCACGCCCTCCGAGCGCCTCCCGCAGGACACGGAGTTCCGGGTGACGATCGCGCCGGGTTTCGAGGATCTGGCGGGAAACCAGGCCCAGGCAGGGCTCGACGGCTTCAGATTCCGGACGGTCGGGCCTCCGGCCGTGGTCGAAGTGGCGCCGGCGGATGGCTCGAATGGCGTAACGGTCGACTCGGCCGTCAGGATCACGTTCGACCGGCCGATGGACACGGGCTCCGTGGAACAGGCCCTGAGCATCGAGCCCGCCGCCGCGCTGGAGCCGACGTGGAGCGGCCGCACGCTCACGCTCACGTTCGAGTCACCGCTTCTCTTCGGCACGACGTACCGCGTCACGATCCAGGACGCCGCATCGGATACCGACGGGAGCCGGCTGCGGGAGGCCTTCCGGACGTCGTTCACTACCCTCGAGGCAGGTCTCGGCATCGTCGACACCCTGCCCGCGGACGGAGTGGCCGGCATCAGCGTCCGAACGCCGATCGCGGTCGTGTTCGACCACCCGATCGATCCGGCCTCGATCGACGGCGCACTCACGATCACCCCCTCGGTCGACGGCGACGTCCGGGCCGTCGCGCTCCCGGATGACTCGGTGCCGCGTTCCGGAGACGAGCCCGAGCCGGCGCGCACGGTGCTGCTCTTCGAGCCGGCGGACCCGCTCGCCGCGACGACGACCTACACGGTCCGTCTCGACCCGGTGGTCACGCGGGAGGGTGACGAGGCGCAGGTGGCGACGGACCGGACCTGGACGTTCACGACTGGCTCCCCGTCGACATCGGCGCACAACCACATCGCCTGGCTGACCGACCGCAGCGGAATGCGCGAGGTCTGGCTGATGAACCCGGACGGGTCGGCGCCGCGGCAGCTCACCTCCGGCCTGGCACCCGTCTCCGCCTTCGACGTCGCACCCGACGGAGCGCGCATCGCCTTTGCGTCCGGCGGGGTGATCCGGACGACGGCGGTGGATGGCTCCGCGAGCGCGGTGGTGACGGCCGACGGCCGCTTCGAGTACGCACCCCGCTTCAGCCCCGACGGCCGCCAGCTGCTGCTCGCCCGCCGGGAGCCGGATGGCACGGACGCCGGCTGGTGGCTGGTCCCCCTTGACGCGGCGGCCGGCGAGGAGCGCGAGATCCTGCCCGATGGCGCGCCGCCACTCGGCTCGACGGCGCTCGCGGGGGAGGGCATCCAGCCGGACGCCGGGTTCCCGGTGTGGGCGTCGCGGTCCGCCTGGGATCCGACCGGCCGCTGGGCCGCGGTCATACGCGCCGACGGGACGGTGACAGTGGTCGACCTCCAGGCGACCGATGCCGCACAGGGCGTCAGATCGACCCGGCTGACCGAGACGGGGCTCACCGCGACGGGCCCAGCCGTCTGGTCGTCGCGGAGCTCCGGTTTCCTGATCGTCGGGCGCGCGCCGGGCCAGACGGCAGACGGCCTGTTCAGGGTCGCCACCGACGGATCGGCGCAGCGCCGCGCGGACGCGGCGGGGGCGGTCGAGGCGTCCGGCGACGGGCGCGTCGCGTATCTGGTCGACGATCCGGGTGGCGTGTCGCACGTCGCGGTCGGGACTGCCCGTGCGTCCGCTCCGGCGCGGACGCTGACGGCCGGCCGCGAGCTCGCCGACCGCTGGCCGGCGTTCGCGCCGGACGGCTCCAAGATCGTGTTCGGGCGCGTCCACGCGGACGACCTCCGAGCCTCCGCCGGCATCTGGACGGTGGACGTCGACGGCGGGGAGGCCGCTGCGCTGACAACCGACGGCGCCTATCCCCGGTGGGTCCCGTAGCGCCGGGTGGCTGAGTCATCGGCTGCATAACCCGCAGCCGGCCTGCAGTTTGACCCACCGAGTGACGCGTTGATACACTCGCCCGCGGCCCGCATTGTTCCAGTCCCGCCCGCAACGCGGGACGCCCGGGCTGCCCTGACCTCTCCCCTGTGTCCCCGGCGCGCTGCGGTGGTTCGCGGCCGGTGGACGGCCATGCACCGGAGGAACGCGACGCCCCGATGAACGCCGACCTGCTGCAGCTGATCATCCCGGTGGCCGGGCTCGCCGCCGTGGTGTTCGCTCTCTACCTCGCCCGGGACGTCCTCTCGCGCGACACCGGGACCAGGGAGATGGAGGACGTCGCCGGGACGATCTTCGAGGGCGCAGTCGCCTTCATCCGTCGCCAGTACACGACGATCGCCGTTCTCGCCGTCGCCGGCGCGATCATCATCGGGCTCGTCATCACGCTGTTCGAAGGGCCGGACGTGGCCGACACCGAGATCTTCGGGTTCGACCTCGGCTGGCGGACAGCGATCGCGTTCCTCGTCGGCGCTGCGGCCTCGATGGCGTCGGGGATCATCGGCATGTTCATCAGCGTCAAGGCGAACGTCCGAACCGCGGCGGCCGCCCGGCGCAGCCTCGTGGAGGCCGTCCAGGTCGCGATGCGCGGCGGCGCCGTCTCCGGCTTCCTCGTCGTTGCCCTGTCGCTCCTCGGCGTGTGGGCCGTGTTCGCGGCCTTCGGCGGCCTGTCCGGTGATCCGGATGCCGTCCGCGACGCGCCGTTCCTCATCGTGGGCTTCGGCTTCGGCGCTTCGTTCGTCGCGCTCTTCGCCCAGCTCGGCGGCGGGATCTACACCAAGGCCGCCGACGTGCCGACCTCGTCGGCAAGGTCGAGGCCGGCATCCCGGAGGACGACCCGCGCAACGCCGGTGTCGTGGCCGACCTCGTCGGCGACAACGTCGGGGACTGCGCGGGGCGCGGCGCGGACCTCTTCGAGTCGACGGCCGCCGAGAACATCGGCGCGATGATCCTCGGCGTCGGCGTGTACGCGATCGCCACGTCCGCCGGCTGGCCGAACCCGGAGGCCTGGATCTTCTTCCCGCTCGTGATCCGGGCGTTCGGGCTGCTGGCCACGATCATCGCCATGTACTTCGTCCGCGGCCGCGAGGACGAGAACCCGATGAACATCCTGAACCGCGGCTACTGGGCCACGACGATCCTGTCCGTCATTGCCCTGGCATTCACCACCAACGTGATGATGCAGACGACCGGCACGCCGGACAACGGCATCCCGGCCTGGATCTGGTTCTTCGGTGCGGGCGTGGTGGGCCTGGCCACGAGTGTCGCGTTCGTCTACATCACCCAGTACTACACGGCGGGCACGTTCCGGCCCGTCCGCGAGATCGCCGAGGCGTCGCGCACCGGCCCGGCGACGAACATCATCTCCGGCACGGCGGTCGGCTTCGAGACGACCTTCGTGACCGCGATCACCATCGGCATCGCGCTGTTCGTCAGCCACTGGCTCGGGTCGCAGGCGGGCATCCAGAACGAGGCCGGTCAGGACATCGGCGGCATCTTCGGCACCGCCGTCGCCACGATGGGCATGCTCATGACGACCGCCTACATCCTGGCCATGGACACCTTCGGCCCGATCACGGACAACGCCGGGGGGATCGCCGAGTTCAGCCGCGCGGAGGCCGGCGCGCGGGAGATCACGGACCGGCTCGACGCCGTCGGGAACACGACGAAGGCGCTGACCAAGGGCTACGCGATCGCGTCGGCTTCGCTGGCCGCGTTCCTCCTCTTCAGCGCCTACCTCGACAAGGTCAACCTGATCCAGGAGCGCCGCGGTGGCATCCGGCTCGAGGCAGTCAACCTGGCGGACGTCAGCGTCTTCATCGCGGCCCTCATCGGCGCGATGCTCGCCTACTTCTTCTCGTCGCTCGCGATCCGCGCGGTCGGCAAGACGGCGCAGGCGATCATCGTCGAGGTCCGACGCCAGTTCCGCGAGATGCCCGGGATCATGGACTACACGCAGCGCCCGGACTACGCCCGCGTCGTCGACATCACCACCCGTGCCGCCCTGCGCGAGATGATCGCCCCGGGCCTCGTCGCCGTCGCCACGCCGATCATCGTTGGGCTGCTGCTCGGCGCCGAGGCGGTCGCCGGCATGCTGATGGTCGGGACGATCAGCGGCGTCCTCCTCGCCACCGTTCTCAACAACGGCGGCGGAGCCTGGGACAACGCCAAGAAGTACATCGAGTCGGGCAACCTGAAGGACGCGACGGGCAACGTGCTCGGCAAGAAGACGGACGCGCACGCCGCGGCCGTCGTCGGTGACACGGTCGGCGACCCGTTCAAGGACACCGCCGGCCCGTCGCTCCACGTGCTGGTGAAGCTGCTGGCCACGATCACGCTGGTCTTGGCGCCACTCTTCATCCGCTAGCTTCCGTCTGCAATCGTCGCGGTTGACGTGCCGAGGTCAAGGCGCCGGCGAGCACCGCAGCGAGCGCACTTGATGGTGCGTGAGCGAGGAGCACAGTCGGCAACGCCGGCATCGGCCGTCAGGCGCGACAGCCCCTAAGTGGACACGATCCTCCAGGCGCTCGTCATGGGCATCGTCCAGGGGCTCACGGAGTTCCTGCCCGTGTCCAGCTCCGGCCACCTCGTCATCGTGCCGTCCTTGCTCGGCTGGGAGGACCCGTTCATCACCTCGCTCGAGTTCAGCGTCATGCTCCACATCGGCACGCTGATCGCCCTGCTGGTGTATTTCCGCCGCGACTGGCTCCGGCTCGTGCCGGCGGGTCTGGCCACAATCCGCGACCGCTCGTTCGCGGGCGACCCGGATCGGCGGCTGGCATGGCTCATCGCGGCGGCGACGGTTCCGGCGCTCGTGGCGGGGTTCCTTCTGAGCGACCTTGCCGAGAATCAGTTCCGGCAGGTGGGCCTCGTCGCGCTGATGCTCGTCGTCGGCGCCGCGATCCTGTGGCTGGCCGAGCGCAGCGGACGGCGGGACCGGACGATCGACGGGATGAGCGTGCCCGTGGCGGTCGCGATCGGCGGCGCGCAGGCACTCGCGCTCGTGCCCGGCATCTCCCGCTCCGGCATCTCGATCGCGGCCGGCCTGTTCGCCGGTCTCGAGCGAGAGGCGGCAGCGCGCTTCTCGTTCCTGATGGCGACGCCGGTCACGGCCGCCGCCGGCGCGTACGAGGGGCTGACGCTCCTGCGCGGTGAATCGGACGTCGTGGTGCAGGGCGGACCGCTCCTGGTCGGGATGGTGGCCTCGCTCGTCGCGGGCTTCGTCGCCATCGCCTTGCTGCTGCGGTTCCTGCGGACGCGCTCGACGGACATCTTCGTCGCCTATCGCATCCTGCTCGCCCTGACGGTCGTGGTCGTCTGGCTCGGGCCCCAGCGGTAGCCGACCGCATGGAGGTCATGAAGCAGCTCCGGCAACGAGCCATCCGCGACGTGGTCGAGCAGCGCCCGATCCGGACGCAGGGCGAGCTGGCCGGGGCGCTCCGCGAGCGCGGTTTCCGGACGACCCAGGCGACGATCAGCCGTGACGTCGCCGAGCTGGGGCTGATCAAGGCCAGCCGCGAGGGAACGCATGCCTATGCGCTCCCGCCGCGGCTGATCGAGGCGGAGACGTCCGGCGAGGACCGGCTCCGGAAGCTGCTCATCGATCTGCCGGTCGAGTTCCACGAGGCGGGCCTGCTGCTCGTCGTGCGCACGCTGCCGGGGTCCGCGCACGCGATCGCCGCCTCGCTCGACCGAGCGCGCTGGCCGGAGGTCGCGGGATCGATCGCCGGCGACGACACGCTGTTCGTCGCGTTTCGGGATCGCGGTTCGCTGCAGCGGATCAAGCGGCGCCTTGTCCGACTCGCGGGCGGTGGCCGGCCCTAGCCCGAAGGCCGAAGCGCGCGACGCCGACCCGGGCGCTCAGCGGGCAGGCGCGACAAGCAGCCCGAGGCCGAGCGAGACCGCACCGGCGGCCAGAACCGCCGCGCCGAGGTAGACGAGTGCGATCAATCGGTTGGGCCGGGTGCGTCCAGCCCCGGTCGACGAGAGGAAGAACCCGGCCGGCATGAGGATCGCCGCCAGCGGGATGCCCGACCGCGCGAGGAACGACCACGGCGCGGACAGGGCCGTTGCGTCGGCGAGCAGCTGGACCACGAGCCCGAGCGTCACGAGCACGCCGGCATGGGCATGGCCGGCCCGGCCAAACGCCAGCTGGAACGGCGTCCGTGGCGTCGAGCCGCGGACGATGGAGAGCAGGTAGAGACCGCCGCTCTCGACGGCGACGATCGCGAGCAGCAGCGTGGCGGCGGTGGTTCGGGCAGCGTCCGAAAGCGGGAGAGCGTCCATGGTCGTCGTGCGGCTCCGTGGTTCGATCTTGACACCGCCAAGATAGGCGCGCCGCCGTGAACTTGTCAATGGCAAGATGCGACCGTACGCTGGGTTGGTGCAGGCCCGTCCGTACCACCACGGCCACCTCCGCGAGACGCTTCTCGAAGCCGCGCTGGAAGCGATCCGTGAGAGCGGACCGGGCGGCTGGAGCCTTCGCGACCTGGCCCGCCGGGCGGGCGTCTCGCATGCCGCGCCGGCCCACCACTTCGGCGACAAGCGCGGCCTGCTGACGGCCATCGCCGCGGACGGCTTCCGCGGCCTATCCGAAGCACTCGAGGCGGCATGGCGAGCCTCCGGCAGCTTCCTCGAGGTCGGCGTGGCCTACGTCGGCTTCGCAATCACGCACCGCGCCCACTTCGAGGTGATGTACCGGCCGGACCTCCTCCGGCGCGACGATCCGGCGCTCGCTGCCGCCCGCCAGGCATCCGCCAACCGGCTGTACGGGTCGATGCAGGACGCGGCGGCCGCGGATCCCGCGTTCGACGCCCTCCACGGCGCGATCGCGGCGTGGTCGCTCGTTCACGGTCTGGCGACGCTGTGGCTGTCGGGCAACCTGCCGTCGGCGCTCGGCGATGATCCAGAGGCGGCCGCGCGCGCGGTCCTCCGCTATCTGTTCCAGCCACTGCCGAAGGGATGGCGCGGCGCGTGACCTCCACCCTGCTCGTCGCCGGCAGATGGCGGCGTGGTCCTGCTGTTCGAGCAGCCACGCGATCCTGCGCAGGACGCTTTGACACCGCCGTCGGCCCCGCGCTAGACTCCGCCACCGGTCGGAACTTCAGGCCCGCGAGGGACGCGGTCGCCTGGAGTTCTTCTCTTTATCCGGTCGCTTTCGCACCCGGCCGCCGGTCGGGACAGCGCAACTCCTGGGGGCGTCATCCAGTGAACAGCAAGCCTACCTACCTGTCCAAGGACGGCCTCGAGAAGCTCCGCGCGGAGCTCGCGGAGATGGTCACCCGCAAGCGGCCGGAGGTCGCGCAGCGGATCCACGACGCCAAGGAACACGGCGACCTGTCCGAGAACGCCGAGTACGAGGACGCCAAGAACGAGCAGGCGTTCGTCGAGGGCCGCATTCAGACGCTCGAGGCGTTGATCAAGAACGCCACGATCATCGGCGAGAACCACTCCACGGACCACGTGCAGATCGGCTCGACGGTCAAGGTCCGCAGCGACGACGGCGAAGAGTCGTTCACGATCGTCGGCTCGGCTGAGGCGAAGCCCGGCGAGGGCCGCATCTCGAACGAGAGCCCGGTGGGACGCGCCCTGCTCGGCAAGAAGAAGGGTGAGAAGGTGGTGGTTCGCGTCCCGGCCGGCGACTTCACCTACAAGGTCGTCGGGATCTCGTGATCGGGAGATGCCACCCGGGCCGATGAACGGGCGTTCGCCCTCCGAGGTCGAAGGCGGAGGTGCCCGACGCCATTCGCCCGAGGATGGAACTCCGTGACGCCATTGGCCCGAGGATTGGACTGGGCCGACGAGCTCGCCGCCTCGTTCAGCGGACCGCAGGTGGTCCACGACTCGAAGACGCCGTCGGGAACGGTCCACGTCGGGAGTCTCCGGGGCCCGGTCATCCTCGACGTGATCGCCCGGGCGCTCCGGGCGCGCGGGATCGAGACCACGTACCTCTACGGCGTCGACGACATGGATCCCATGGACGCGCAGGCGCTGCTGACGCCCGATGCCGTCGAGCGATACATGGGCGTACCGGTCGCCCACGTACCCGACCAGGCGGGTGACGGGCACGAGAGCTACGCCCGTCATCACGCGCAGGTCTTCATCGACACGTTCGCCGGGCTCGGCATCCGGCCGGACCGCTACTACTGGATGAGCGAGCTGTACGCCGCGGGCGAGCTGGACCTCTACATCCGTACGGTGCTCGACCGGGCCGACGTGGTGCGTGAGGTGTACCGGCGGGTCGCGAAGGTGCACCATCCCGATGTCTGGCACCCGCTCCAGGTGGTGTGCGAGTCGTGCGGCAAGGTCGGCACGACGATCGTGACCGACTGGGATGGCGAGCGCGTCCACTACGAGTGCCGTCCGGGGCTGGTGTCGTGGGCGCGAGGCTGCGGTCACTCCGGCTGGATCTCGCCGTTCGGGGGACGGGCGAAGCTGCCGTGGAACGTCGATTGGGCGGCGCAGTGGTCGCTGTTCGACGTCACGATCGAACCCAGCGGCAAGGACCTGTCGACGGCCGGGGGCTCGCGGGACCGGAGCGACGCGATCGCGCGCGAGGTCTTCGGGCGCGAGCCGCCGCTCAACTACCCGTATGAGTTCCTCACGGTCGGCGGGAAGAAGATGTCGACGTCGAAGGGCGTCGGTGCGGCCGCCCACTCGTTCGTCGACGTCGTCCCGCCAGAGCAGGTCCGTCTCCTCTTCCTCCGACCCCGCCCCAACACCGCCATCGAGTTCGACCCGGAGGGCACGGACGCGATCCCGCGCCTGTTCGACGAGTTCGACCGCCTGGCGGACGCGACCGCGGGACGCGAGGTCCGTGGCGAGCTGCCGGCCGGCTTCCGGAGCGTCTTCCGCTACTCGCTCCTCGAGCCAGACGCGGATCCCGAGGCGGAGGCGGCCGCCTTCCGGCCGGCGTTCAGCCATCTCGCGCTCTTGCTCCAGGTGCCCGGCGTCGACGTTGCGCGCCGCGCGTCGAGGCCGAGAGGGGAGCCCCCTCACCGAACGGGAACGCGCGATCCTCAAACGCGCGTTCGCGCGGCTCGGGCATGGCTGGACGCGTACGCCCCCGAGTCAGCGCGGCTGGAGGTCCAGCGTGAGAAGCTGCCCGCCGCGGCCGGCGACCTCGCCCAGGATCAGCGCGCGTTCCTCGCGGCGCTCTCCGCGGCGGCGGCCAAGCGACCACCGGCCAGCGGCGAGGTGGCAGACGTTGATCTTCGACGTCGCGCGATCCAACGAGCTGCCGCCGCGTCGGGCGTTCGAGGCCATCTATCGCGCCTTCCTCGGCCGCCCGAACGGCCCTCGCGCCGGCTGGCTCCTGGCCAGCCTCGACCCGGAGTTCGTGCGCGAGCGTGCCTGGGCCGCTTCCGGCTGGACGGTCAGCGGCGGACCGCCGGATCCGATCCCGGTTGGCGGCTGACATGAGCGTCGGGCTGCAGCGGCTGCGCGACGACGCCGACAGGATCCGGCAGGGCGCGATCGACAAGGGCGAGGATCCCTCGCTCGTCGACGCCGCGCTGGCGGCGGACGAGCGACGCCGACGGCTGCTCGGTGAGTCGGATGCGCTCAAGGCCAAGCGGAACGCGGCGTCGAAGCGGATCGGTGAGGCCGTTCGCGGCGGGGCTCCCGTCGACGGTCCCGAGATGGCGGAGCTCAAGGCGGCGTCGACGCGCGCGCGGCGAGCAGATCGCCGCGGTCGATGAGCAGCTGGCGGAGATCGAGCGGGAGGTGGCCGACCTGCTGCTGCGGATCCCGAACCCGGCGGACCCGGACGTTCCGGTCGGCGGTGAGGAGGCGAACGCGACCGTCCGCACGTGGGGTGAAACGCGGGTCCGGGCAGCGGACGGCTGGGAGCGGCGGCCGCACTGGGAGCTGGCCGAGGCGCTGGACATCATCGACAACCCCGCGGCGCCAAGGTGGCCGGCTCAGGCTTCCCGGTCTACAAGGGGGCCGGTTCCGCCCTCCAGCGGGGGCTCATCGCCTGGTTCATGGACACCCTGACCGCCAACTCGGGGTTCACCGAGATCTGGCCGCCCGTCGTGGTCAACGAGGACAGCGTCCGCGGCACCGGTCAGATTCCGGACAAGGAGGACCAGATGTACGTCGTCCCGCGCGACGGCCTCTACCTGGTCCCGACGGCGGAGGTGCCGGTCACGAACCTCCACCGCGACGAGATCCTCCCCGTCCCACCAGCTGCCGGTCCGGTACTGCGCGTACACGCCCTGCTTCCGGCGCGAGGCGGGTGCCGCGGGCAAGGACACCCGTGGCATCCTCCGGGTCCACCAGTTCGACAAGGTCGAGATGGTGCTCTTCGAGCGGCCGGACGCGTCGGCGGACGCACTCGAGTGGATGACCGGCGTCGCGGAGTCGATCCTCCAGCGCCTCGGCCTCGCGTATCGCGTCCTGCTCATGAGCACGCGCGAGATGGGCTTCGTGCAGGCCAAGAAGTATGACCTCGAGGTCTGGGCACCGGGTCTCGAGCGCTGGCTCGAGGTGAGCTCGTGCTCCAACTTCCGCGACTACCAGGCGCGGCGCATGGCGATCCGGTACCGGCCGGAGGCTGGCGGCAAGGCCGAGCTCGTCCATACGCTCAACGGCTCAGCGCTCGGGATGGCCAGGACCGTGGCGGCCATCCTCGAGACGTACCAGGAGCCTGACGGCTCGGTCGCGGTTCCGGAGGTACTGCGGCCGTACCTCCGCCGCGACCGGATCGCGGCGCCCGCCTGACGCGCCGGGACGGCCGGTCGCGAGTGCCGCTGCTCGGACGGCGACGCGTAGATCGTCTCCGCGCCATGAGGCACCTCGCCGCCTGGCTCGCGGTCCTCGCGCTCGCGGGATGTGCGCCCTCGAGCGCACCTTCGGCGAGGGAGATCGAGCCGACGACACCGGCCGGCTGGCAGGAGCACGAGGTGCCTCCGGTCGCGATCGCGTTGTCGCTGCCGCCTGACTGGCTGGCGCTCGACGAGGCGGACTCGGTGACCCGGCGACGCGGGCGGAGCTGGAACGGGACTTCGCGGGTGCCCAGGGTCTGTTCGACGCCATCGGGCGGCAGGGTTCGCGAGTGAGGCTCGTCTTTCTCGGTGTCGACCCGGCGGCGCGCGGGACGAGCGCGCTTGCCGAAACGGTCGCCGTGGTCGCCGTCGCGCCGCGGTTCCCGGTGATCGGCCTGGGGGTGGGGGCCGACTTCGTGCTCGACGCGCTCGACGGAGCCCTGACGATCGAGACGCCCGTCGAACGCGAGGCGGTCGATGTGCCCGTTGGCGACGCGACCGGCTTCGGCTTCGACCATCGGATCGTCGACTCGGACGGCGGCGCCGGTGTCCGCGCCCGCCTCGACGGCGCGCTCGTGACGACTCGTGCCTCGTCGTTCCTCGTGCTTCGCAACGTCGACGCGTCTCGGCCGTCCGCGGCCACGCCGTCACTCGATCAGATCCTCGCCTCGCTCCGGCTGCTGCAGTGACAGAGGCGCTGCTATCCTCGCCGACCGGAGAGGTGGCAGAGCGGTCGATTGCGGCGGTCTTGAAAACCGTTGACCGAAAGGTCCGTGGGTTCGAATCCCACCCTCTCCGCCACACCTGACATCGAAACCGACATCGAATGGGGTGTCATGGGCGGTCCGAGACCAGCCGTATGGCTTCGCCGCGGCTGTCGGGATGCGGTGATCGGAGTCGTCCGACCCGTGGCGCTGATGGGCGGCAGGTGTCGCGGGGACGGCCGGTGGGCGAGCTGTCGGATGTCTGGCGATCGACGAGGGCCGACCCCCGGCTGGCCACCGGCGTGACGCTGCTTCTCGCGGGGCTCCTCGGATGTGACCAGCTGGTTTCGCCGCCGCGCCTGCTGGCCGACCTCCGCGACCCCGCGCACCTGACGGCGGTCTGCACGGGGACGCCGTTGCCCACGCCCGACCAGTGCCGGGCACAGGGCGAACAGGCGCTCGAGGAACTTGCGCCGCCCGGCGGGACGATTGCTCGAGTCGACATTGTGTTCGGGGCACTGGCGCAGGACGGGTACCGGACGGTGACGTGGACGCTCACGGACGCATCAGGCACGGAAGCGAAGGCGGAGACGGAGGTGTGCGACGGGGAGGAGGCCGGCGACCGACCGCGCAGCGTCACGCGAAGCGACGGTAGCTGAGGGAGCGTCGAGTTGGCGCTGATCACTCCGCAGCCCGGCCTCTGTGGTCGCTGCCGCCACGCGCGCGCGGTACCGACGCGGCGCGGCAGCACGTTCCTCCTGTGCGAGCGGTCACGGACGGACGCCCGCTTCCCGCGATACCCGCCCCTCCCGGTCGTCGCCTGCGCCGGGTTCAGTGCCCGCGACGACAGGGACGGGCAGGAGGATCCGGCCTCCGGGAACGCAGAACGCCCGGGCGGCTGACCGCCCGGGCGTTCTTGATCGCTTGCCGTGCCCGCTCCTCACAGGCGCCGGCTCCGGTCTCAGGCTGGCCGGGTGTACCAGCTGGCGACCCAGCCACTCCGCGAGGCGGCGTACGACCAGACCTGGTACCACGTGCGGCCGTAGGAGTCCCGGGCCGACTTGGTGACCTTGACCTTGCTGCCGCTCGGCAGGATGGCGAGCGTCGAGTACGAAGTCGACGGTCCGCTGCGCAGCCGAAGGTTGGCGGTCGTGTAGCGGTACGTGTACGTAGCTGTCGCGGTGGTCGTCGTGGTCCCCGACGACATGCCTGTCTTCAGGAAGGCGGTGAACGACGCCGTGACGGCGTACACGCCGTGGATCTTCACGCCGGACGTCAGCGTGCTGACGACCTTGCCATCACCCATGTAGATCCCGATGTGGCTGCCGCCGCCGTAGACGACGAGGTCACCGCGCTGGCCGCCGGTCCGCGTAGCGAGGCCTCGGTCCCGGAACCAGTCGTACATCGCGTAGGCGCTGCGGTACTTGCCGTCACCGATCCTGGAGCCGTAGCCGGCCTGCCTGAACGCGTAGATGACGAGGCCGGAGCAGTCGAAGGAATAGGGGCCGGTTGCTCCCCAGACCCATGGATCGCCGAGCTGAGCGGTCGCGATCGCGATGACCTTGTCGGCCGGGGTTGCCGCCGCGGCGGGAGCCGGGGCGACTGGATTGGTGAGGGCGACGCCGGCGATGACGGCGAGGCCGAGATTTCGAGCGCGTGCTGCTACCTGCAATGGAGCTCCTATCTGCCGGGACGCCGCGGGCAAGCCGCGACGAGCGATGGATGGGCCTCCCGGGCAGACGGACAGGCACGGAAGCGTGCGTGGCTACGCCACGACCGCACAAGGAGAGGGGCTGGGCAGGGGCGGGTCGGTGAGCACGACCCAGGCCGAGGGATCGGGTGTCTGCTGGGGGCGGCCGATCTTCGGGTTTTCAGGGGGCCTTCTGCTCGTGCCTGTCTTGGACCGGCGCAACGTTAGCGCAATGTGACGGTGGTGTCCTGCGAGGGCCCGTCAGGTGCAACGACGCACCGGCGCTGCGCGGGGCCGTACCGTTGAGCGATCCGTCCTGCACCATCTACTTCGACATCCGACACGAGAGAGGTTGTTGTGACGGCAGCCCCGAGGACCTACCCTGAGGCCGGCTCCGACGCTTGGCGAATCGCTCCAGACCGGCGCCACGAACGGACGTGGTTACTCGTCGTGTCCTCGATGCCACGGACGCTCGCCCTCCTCGTCGTTGTCGTGCTCGTGCTGTCAGCGTGCGAGCAGGCGACGCGGACCACTGTTGGGTCGCAGCAGCATGTCTGCGGCGGCGACCTGGCGGTTGAGCTGTGCGAGGAAGCCATTGCCCACGTGATCGCGGTGTCGCCGGACATGGCGAAGCTGCCGCTTGCCGTTGTTGCGGGGCGTGATCCAGATGCGCCCCAGCACCGCGGAGGGGATGTCGAGCTCGCTGTGGCCTTCGCGCCCGACCCGAGCGGCGAGAGCCATATATGGAGCCCGCCGATCTGGCGTCTGACGAGATCAACGTCGTACGTCGGCTGGCGGGCGGGGTACTGGCGGGAGGATGCGCTGCCGGATCACTTCGTCCGGCTGATGCAGCAGTCCGGCCTCCCAACCGACTTCTGACGGCGACCCCGGTGCGCCGACGGGTGGCGATGATCCCGGCTCAGGTCGTTGACGCGCTTCCCGAGCGCCTGTGGTTCGTCGGGAACATGTATCGCGTCTTCGGGCGCACGCTCAACTTGTGCGTCGGTGGCGACGGACATCGGACGATCGAGCTGGATTACACGGAGATCGGTCGCCGGCGGCGCCGCCTGCCACACTTCCGCGCGCCTCCGAGCGACCAGACCGCAGGGAGGTTGTGGCGGCTGGACCTTGGGTGGGCTTCGTTCGCGGCATTCGTGTTGGTGCTTGTTTCGGTGGCGGTCGTGCTTGACGGGGTAGTAGATAGACGTACCAGAAGTTGCCGGGGCGACCTGATGCGGTGCCAAGCTCGACGGAGGGTATCTGGTCGCTGGAAGTGCAAGTGGGGCACCCGTCAATGCTTTTCTGTACGTGAACACCGAAGACACGGCCTCGCGCAGCTCGAGGACCAGTTCGCCACCGGAGCCGGGTTCGATCCCGGCTCCGGTAGCAACGTCCAACAGACGATCGCGGGCATGACGTGGGATCGGACAGCGGGGCGACCGCGCAGATTGTCTCGCTGCTCCCGCGCCCAGCTTCCACCAGCCAGCGCCCGCAGACAACGGTCGCTAAGAGGGGTGAAGGCCGCGTCCCCACGATCGCGTCGGACGATGGTTCGCGCGGTGCCAGGCGCGTCGCTCGTCGTCATGCGTCACGCGCGACGGCCGGATTGACCGGAGTCGTGGCCGGTTCACGAAGTAGGTCCCACGGTCGCGGTACTGGGCAAGCCACGGGCGGGCGTAACCATCAACGGCATCCGGATATTCCGGACGGAGCCGACCGGACTCAGTATCGCGGCGGGAACGCCCGCCCTTGACCGGCAGCCTGCACCGCGCGGAAGCAGTGCGATTCGGTCGCCGCTCGCGCGGGCGGGCCCGGCGCCTATCAGCTCGATCGAGCGCCGTTCCGGATGGCCAGCCCGACGCCGACGGCGGCGACCGCGACGAGCACGGCAGCGACGCCGCCCGCGTGGTCGGAGCCCGTCGCGGGCACGGGCGCGGCGGTGTCGGTCGGCGGTTCGGTGACCGTCGGTTCGTCGGCGGCGTCGGTCGCCACCGGTGCGTCGGTCGGCGCCGGTGCGTCGGTTGCCGCCGCCGCCTCGACGACCACGGTTCCCGTCATCTCGGGGTGGATCTCGCAGTGATACGGGAACGTACCAGCCGTATCAAACGTGACGCTTTCCGAGCCGTCCTGATTGAGGGTGCCGGTGTCGAACGAGCCATCGTCCGCGGTCGCGGTGTGGGGGGCGCTGTCCGCGTTCGTCCACGTCACGGCGTCTCCAACGCTGACGGTCGCGGACGCCGGCACGAAGGCGAAATCCTTGATCTCGACGGCCGTGTCGGCGGCCAGAACCGTGGCGCTTACCGAGCCTAAAGCGAGCATCGCGAGCACCACCGCAATCGTCGGGCGGCGATACCGGCCGGGGCGGGTGAACCGGCGGGTGATCTGGGGGTCCATTGATCCTCCTTGCGAGGCGAAGACAGCGCGCGCCCCTGGGCGCGCGCTGTCGATCAACCTGGGTGCAGTCGCGTCAGCGCCGCCGAGGCACCGCGAAGCGGCTGAGAGCGGCGATCCCTGCGAGCATGACGGCCACGAGCAACACGGCCGCAGCAGTGCCGCCCGCGCGAGTGGGCGCGACCGACTCGGTGTCGGTCGGCGGCGCCGTTGCCGCGTCGTCGTCACCGGGCAGCTGACCGCGGATCTCGCCGCCCGGGTGCTCCTCGGTGTGGATGTTGACGTAGGCATTGCCGGACCGGATCTCTTCGAGCACGCCATCCCAATCGTCGGGCAGACCCTCCCCACCGGCGTAATCGCTGGCGGCGAAGGTCCCGGTCGACCCCGACTCGGTCACTGAGTCAAACGGGATCAGGACCGGTCCGTTCTCGTCGGCCCCACCCATGTGGATGTGGCCCGCCGCCGGCGCGCCGGTCAGGTCCCTGTAGCTGATGTCCCAGCTGACGGACTGCTCGTCGTCCGAGATGGTGACCGTCGCCTCGCCGCTTGCGTCGACCTCGATCGGCGGCACGGCGTTGTCACCGCTGAGCTCCGTCGTGAACGTTTCCGCCGCCAGGACGGCCGGCGCGAGCGCAAGACTCAGCGCCCCGGTTACCAGGAACGTGGACCATCGTCGTCTCATCTTGTCTGACCTCTATCCATGCGAGGACAACCGTCCTTCTCCGTGATACGCAGAGAGACCAGGATCGGTTTTCACCATCGCGTGACCGCCCCTCGTCAGCGAGTCAAGCGGTCGGAGTAGCTCCTTCTGTGACCTCGCCCTTGTGCGCGGCGAACGCGCCCAATACCTCCTCCTTCTCCTGCGGCGGCACGTTGAAAAAGTCGAGGCTCCGGCCAAGTTCTGCATCTGCTCGTCATTCCTCCGGACTGATATCGGGCTCTCGATGCGCCTCCTCGAGCTGGCCGAACTCGGCTTTCTTCAAAGTGAGCCAAGTGAGCCGGGAATTTGTGTTCCACGCCGCACCGGACCTCAACGACTGCTTGACTAAGGGACGCCAGGGATGCGCCGTGACTGACAAACGATGTACTGGCTCGAGTCCGCATGGCGACCGTAGACGTCGATGCCCTCCTGTGCTTGCCCACGCACTCCGTAGATCTGGACGTGCTCGACCTCTGCTTGAAGTCGCACGACACGGACGCAGAGGCGCTCGAAGTCCTCCCAAGACAGCTCATGAAACGGTAGGAGCTGGGGCGAGTGGCTACAGGCGGGTTAACTCGGGAGGTGGGAGTTCGTCGAGATAGGGTGCGATCCGCTCGACGGGCTGTTCCTCGCTAACCATGGGCCGACTCTAGCCGGGCAGCGACCGTGAAGCCTACGAGCGGCACAAGCAGCGGCAACTTCCGACAGCCCCATCTACTACCCCGGTCGTGCTTGACCCCGCTGACGGCCGCGCCTAGACTCCCGGCCACATCACGAACAGCGGCGATGATCGGGACGAGTACCCGTCGCCCGTCGGCCAAGAGACCCGGTGGCTGGTGCGAACCGGGGCGGCGACGGTGGGGAATGGACCCGTGAGCCTCCGGACCGAACGCGATCCCGCGCGATCGCCAGTAGACTCCGGCGCAGAGCGCCAGCGATAACGGGCAGCGCCGATCGGCAGTCGCGTGAGCGGCGGCCCGTCGGTCAGTGGAGTGCGGCATCGCCGAATGAGGGTGGCACCGCGGAAGGCACGACCTTTCGTCCCGGAGACGAAGGTCGTTCTTGATTCTCGGACGGCGCGGGAAGGCTCGAGGCGCGCCCGGAGGCCACCACGATGAGCACATCCGATCCGCTGAGCTTCGCCCAGGCGAGACGCCACGCTGCCACCGCGGACACGGTGCTGCTCCGCGCGACGCGACTGGCGGATCTCGAGACGCCGATCGGAGCCTTTCTCCGGCTCGATGACGGCACGACGCCGGCATACCTCCTCGAGTCCGTCGAGGGCGGCGAACGTCTCGGGCGATACAGCTTCCTGGGCGTCGGGCCGCGACGCCTGCTCGAGGTCCGCGACGGCGTCGCCCGCATCCAGACCCGTCCGGTCACAGTCCCCCAGTACGCCGCCGACCTGCCGTTCGAGGTCGCCGACGCTCTGGACCCGCTCGGGGCGATCCGACGGTTCGTGCCCCTACGCCGGGTCGAGCCACTCGACGGGATGCCGCGGTTCACCGGCGGCGCCGTCGGGGCGGTCGCGTACGACGCCGTGTCCGCCTTCGAGCCGACCGTCCCCCGTCCCGGGCCGGACCCCGTCGGCGTACCGACGGCCGCGTTCATCGAGACGGACCTCGTGCTCGTCTTCGACCACCTGACGCACACGCTGAGCGCCATCGCGTCACTCCACGCCGACGCGCCGGACCTGGAGGGGCGGTACCGGATCGCGGAGCAGGCGATCTTCGAGGCGCTGGAGCGCACGGCGCGGCCGAGCGCCCGCGAGCTCGCTGCACCGGCCCTTCGCGGACCCCGCGGGTCGGCGACGCCGATCCCGGCCGAGGCGGTCAGCACCAGCCTGGGCCGTGACGAGTACGTCAGGGCGGTGGACGTCGCGAAGGACGCCATCGCCGCCGGGGAGGCGATCCAGGTGGTCCTCGCGCGCCGCCAGTCGTTCGACCTGCCGGCCGATCCGGCGACGGGCGCGCCGCTCGACGGCGTCGCGATCTACCGCGCGCTCCGCCGAGTGAATCCGTCGCCGTACCTGTTCCTCGTCCGGACGCCGCAGTTCGAGGTCGTCGGCGCAAGTCCGGAGCTCCTGCTGCAGGTCGAGGGTGACAGGCTCACGACGCATCCCATCGCCGGCACGCGACCGCGCGGCGCGGACGCTCGCGAGGACGCCATCCTTGCCGAGCAGCTCCAGCGCGACCCCAAGGAGCGAGCCGAGCACGTCATGCTCGTCGACCTCGGGCGCAACGACCTGGGTCGAGTCGCCCGGGCCGGCACGGTGACCGTCAGCAAGTACATGGAGGTCGAGCGCTACAGTCACGTCCTCCACCTCGTGTCCCACGTGGAGGGGCGACTGCGACCGGATCTCGACGCGCTCGATGCACTCCGTGCCGTCTTCCCGGCGGGCACGCTGTCGGGCGCACCAAAGGTGCGCGCGATGCAGCTGATCGCAGCCGCCGAGGGCGAGCGCCGCGGGCTCTACGGCGGTGCGGTCGGATACCTCGGCTACGACGGCAACCTCGACACGGCGATCACGATCCGCAGCGCCGTCCTCCGTGGCGGCCGCGCCCACGTCCACACCGGGGCGGGGATCGTCGCGGGGAGCGTGCCGGAGAAGGAGTTCGAGGAGACCGAGCACAAGGCGGCCGCGCTCCGGCGTGCGATCGGGCTGGCCGCCGGTCTCCCGGAGGCACGGACGGCGCCCGATCCGGCGGCGGACGAACCGGTCGAGCCGCTCGCGAGGGCGATCCGATGATCCTCGTCGTCGACAACTACGACTCGTTCACCTTCAACCTCGTGCAGGCGCTCCAGGTGGCCGGTGCCGACGTGCGCGTCATCCGCAACGACGCGATCGACCGCGAGGGCGTCGAGGCGCTCGCCGACGACACCGATGCTGGCCTGCGCGGCATCGTCATCTCGCCCGGGCCCGGCGACCCGGACGACGCCGGCGTCTCCGTCGACACGATCCGGGTTGCCGCTGAACGGCGGATCCCGCTGCTGGGCGTCTGTCTCGGCATGCAGTCCATGGCCGCCGCCTGGGGCGCGGCGATCGTTCGGGCGCCGACGCTCGTCCACGGCGAGGCGTCGGAGGTGACCCACGACGGGAGCGGCCTCCTCGAGGGGATGCCGCCGTCGTTCCTCGCCGCGCGGTACCACTCGCTGGCGGTCGACGGGGCCACCCTCCCGGCCCAGCTGCGGGTCACCGCCATGAGCGAGGCGGACCGGGTGATCATGGGCATCCGGCACGTGGCGCTGCCGATGGAGGGCGTCCAGTTCCATCCCGAGTCGGTGCTTACGCCGGATGGCCCGCACCTGCTGGCCAACTTCCTGCGGCTCGCCGGCGAGGGTGAGGCATCGCGGCTCGACGCCGCGAGCGGCTCGTTCGCGACCGCTGGGCTGGCCGAGCCGCTCGCGCCCGACGACGGCCGCGCGGACGCGGCGGTGGCAGGGCGCTCGGTGGGGGCGGGTCGATGAGCGACGCGGTCCGCGCCGCGCTCCCGGCCCTCCTCGACGGCGGGAAGCTCACGATGGACCCGGCGCGCGTCGCGAAGGGCACCGTGATGGACGGCGAGGCGACGCAGGCACAGCTCGCGGCGCTCCTCGTCGCGCTCTGATGCGCGGCGAGACCATCGACGAGCTGGCCGGGTTCGCGGCGGCGATGCGCGAACGCGTCGTCCGGGTGGACGCGCCGGCGGGGACGATGGACACCTGCGGGACGGGCGGCGACGGGAGCGGCACGTTCAACATCTCGACCACGGCTGCGCTCGTCGTCGCCGCTGCCGGGGTGCCCGTCGCGAAGCACGGCAACCGCGCCATCACGTCGCAGGCGGGCTCGGCGGACGTGCTCGAGGCGCTCGGCGTGCGGACCGACCATGACGCCGCCAGCGCCGCCGAAGCGCTCAACGAGCGAGGCTTCGCGTTCTTGTTCGCGCCGGGGTTCCACCCCGCGATGCGCCATGCCGGACCGACGCGCCGGGAGATCGGCGTCCGGACCGCGTTCAACCTGCTCGGGCCGTTGACCAACCCGGCAGGCGCGCGCCGGCAGGTGGTCGGCGTGGGCGACCCGGCTGCGGCCGCTCGGGTGGCCGAGGTCCTGCGGCGGCTCGGCGTGGAGCGCGCATTCGTCGTCCACGGTGCCGGCGTGGACGAGCTGCCGCTGGACGGGACGGGCGTCCTCTACGACGTCACGGCGGAGGGCGTCGTCCGGCGCGCGATCGACGCGCGGGCCCTCGGTCTCGCGTCTGCTCCGACGTCGGCGCTCGCTGGCGGTGATCCGGTCGCCAACGCGCGGCTGCTCGAGGCCGTCCTTCGCGGCGAGACGGGCGCCCGTCGCGATGTCGTCGTGCTCAACGCGGGCGCCGCGCTCGTCGCTGCTGGCCGCGCCGAGACGCTCGAAGCGGGCATCGAGCTCGCGGCGCTCACGATCGACGCCGGCCTGGCGGCCGAGCTGCTCGAGAAGCTCCGTGCGGACAAGCGGGCGGCGGACGCGGCGTGGCGGCCGCCGCCGGCGACCGGGGACCTCCGACCTGTCGCACGGGGCACGCGCGTGACCGTCCTCGACCGCCGACTCGCGCCCCCAGGGCCGCCTCCACCGTGCGCCGCGACGTGGTCGGTGACATCGCCGCACGCCGGCGGGACGACGTCCGGCGGAGCTCGCGGGCCTGTCGGCTGGCGATCGGCGCCACGCGATCAGGAGCGCGCGCACCGCCACGCCCGGTCGCCGAGCGCCTGGCGGCCCCGGGCTCCACCTGATCGCGGAGGTGAAGCGACGCTCGCCCTCGGCCGGCCCGATCGCCGCCGAGGGTCTCGATCCCGTCGCGCTCGCCCGCGCGTACGAGGCCGGCGGAGCGACCGCGATCTCCGTGCTCTGCGAGCCGCACTGGTTCGGTGGCTCCGTGGACGACCTGCGCCGTGTCCGGCGGTCCGTCGGCGTTCCCGTGCTCGCCAAGGACTTCGTGGTCGTGCCCGGCCAGCTGGAGCTGCTCCGCGCCGCGGGCGCGGATCTCGTGCTGCTGCTCGCCGTCCTGCACCTGGCGCGGCGACTCGCCCGGCTCGCCACCCAGGCGCTGGATCTCGGGCTCGAGCCGCTGGTCGAGGTCCACGACGAGCGCCAGCTGGAGCGAGCACTGGGAACACAGGCGCCGCTGATCGGCGTGAACAACCGCGACCTCCGGACGCTGCTGGTCGATCCCGAGCGGGCGTTGCGACTGCGCGAGCTCGTGCCGGACGATCGTCTGGCCGTCGCCGAGTCCGGCGTCCGCGAGCCGGAGACCGTCGCGACCTGGCGCGCCGCCAGCTTCGACGCCGCGCTCGTGGGCGAGGCCCTCGTCCGCGCGCGGGACCCACGAGCCGAGGCGGGTCGCTTCGTGGCCGCCGGGCGCCCGCCGGCGGACATCGGCAACGCCGCCCGGCAGCCGGAGGTCAAGATCTGCGGCGTCACCGACCGCGACGGGATCCTGGCCGCCGTGCGCGCGGGAGCGGACGCGATCGGCCTGAACCTCGTGCCTGGCACGCCGCGTGCGCTCCCGCTCGACGAGGCCGCGGCACTGGCAGCCCTGGCACGGACGACGGCAGCCCCGGACCGCCGCCCAAAGATCGTCGCCATCACCGTCGACCGGTCGGCGGAGGACCTGAACGGGCTGGCAGCCGCGCTCGACGCCGACGCCGTGCAGCTGAACGGGGCCGAGCCTCCCGCCCTCCTTGCCGACCTGGACCGGCCGGCCTGGAAGGTCCTGCACCTCCCACCGGACATTGCCACGCGAGCGACGGACGAAGCCGCCCCCTTCGTCGAGCGCGCCCGCTCGTACCTCGCGGCGGGGTGCGGCGCGCGTCCTCCTCGACACGGCCGGCGGCGTCCACCCCGGCGGCACCGGCCGGCGGGCGGCCGCCAACATCGCGGCGGCGGTGGCGCGCGAGGTGCCGGTCATGCTCGGCGGCGGCCTCACGCCGGCGAGCGTCGCGCCGGCGCTCCGCGAGATCGCCGCGCTCGGCGTCGACGTCGCCTCGGGCGTCGAGGCGCGCAGGCAGCCGGGCGCGCGCCCGCGGAGCGGATCCGCTGGCCGTGGCGCTGTTCGCGAAGGGCGCGCACCGCGCGGACGGATCGACCGCACATCCCGTCCCGCTCGACGCCCGTCCATCCCGGCCTGCTCACGGCCGACGAGCGCGGCCGGTGGGGGACGGAGCGCCAGTTCGGCGGCCGATACGTGCCGGAGACGCTGATGGCCGCGCTCGCGCAGCTCGACGCGGCGTATGCCGCCCTCCGGCACGATCCGCGCTTCTGGAGCGAGCTGCGGGAGCTGCTCGGCCGCTACGCCGGCCGGCCCGACCGCGATCTACCGGGCGGACGGGCTCGCCGCCGACGTGCTCGACCGGGCGAGGAGCAGGGCGACGGGGCGGCCCGGCTGCCGCACCGGCTGCGGCTGTACCTGAAGCGCGAGGACCTCGCCCACACGGGCGCGCACAAGATCAACAACGCGCTCGGCCAGGCGCTGCTGACGCGCCGGCTCGGCAAGTCGCGCGTCATCGCGGAGACCGGGGCCGGCCAGCACGGCGTCGCGACCGCGACCGCCTGCGCGCTGCTCGACCTCCCGTGCGTCGTCTACATGGGCGCGGAAGACATCGAGCGCCAGCAGCCCAACGTCCTCCGGATGCGCGCGCTCGGCGCCGAGGTGCGCCCCGTGACGAGCGGCTCGGCGACGCTGAAGGACGCGATCAACGACGCGATGCGCGACTGGGTGACGAACGTCGAGAGCACGCACTACGTGCTCGGCTCGGCGATGGGGCCGCACCCTATCCGACGATCGTCCGCGACCTCCAGCGCACCATCGGCGACGAGGCGGCGGCGCAGCTCGTCGCGCTCGAGGGCCGCCTGCCGGACCTCGTCCTGGCCTGCGTCGGCGGCGGCTCGAACGCGATCGGGCTGCTCGACCGGTTCATCGGCGAGCCATCGGTTCGCCTGGCGGTCGCGGAGGCGGCCGGTGACGGCGTCGCGACGGGGCGCCATGCCGCGGCCCTCGCCGGCGGCACGGCCGGGATCCTGCACGGCGCCCGATCGCTGATGCTCCAGGACCGTGACGGCCAGGTCGTCGAGGCTCACTCCGCCTCGGCCGGGCTCGACTATCCCGGTGTCGGGCCGCAGCTCTCGGCGCTCTTCGCGGCGGGCCGGCTGGAGGTCGCAGCCGCAACGGACGCCGAGGCCTTCGCCGCGATCCAGGTCGTGGCACGGGCCGAGGGGATCCTGCCGGCCCTCGAGACGGCGCACGCGTTCGCGGTGCTGCCGCGGCTCCTGGCCGGATTTGGGGGCGCCGGCGGCACCTGGCCCGAGGAGACGGTCGTGCTGCTCGGCCTGTCCGGCCGCGGTGACAAGGACCTGGCGGCATTCGGGCGGTGGCGCGAGACCGCCGCCGAGCCGGCCGGGTGACCGCGCTCGACCCGCGCCCGTCGGACGCACCGGCGAACGCGGACGGCACGAACGACACCCCGGGCGCGCGCCGGATCGCGGCCGCGTTCGATCGCGCCGACCGCGACGGCCGCGCGGCGCTCATCCCGTACGTCGTCGCGGGCTATCCCGACGCGGAGACGAGCCTGCGGGCCGCGCTGGCCGCAGCGGACGCGGGTGCGGACCTCCTCGAGGTGGGCCTGCCGTATTCGGATCCGCTGGCCGACGGCGCGACGAATCAGCGGGCGTTCGGTACGGCACTCGCCGCCGGGGCGACGACGGAGCGCTCGCTCGAGCTGGTCCGGCGCATCGCCTCGGAGCGGCCGGACCTGCCGCTCGTCCCGATGGGCTACGCGAACCAGGTGATCGGCGGCGGCGACGGCGGACCGTTCGCCCGCGACCTCGCCCACGCGGGAGCGGCAGGGCTGATCGTCGCGGACCTCACGCCGGACGAGGGGTGGTCGTTCGAGGCAGTCGCGGGGGGCGCGGGGCTCGCCCTCGTCTACCTCGTGGCGCCGACCACGCCACCAGCGCGCCGGGCGTGGGTGGCGGGCCGGTCCGGCGGCTTCCTCTACTGCGTGTCGCTCGTCGGGGTCACGGGCGCACGCGCGTCGCTGCCGCCGACGGTCGGTCGCCTCGTCCGCGACGTCCGCGCGGTCTCACCGGTGCCCGTCGGCGTCGGCTTCGGCGTCAGCCGGCCGGCGCACGTTCGCGCGCTCGTGCGCGCTGGCGCGGACGGGATCATCGTCGCCTCTGCCCTCGTCGACGCGCTCGGCGCTGACGGCCGTGACGTCGAGGCCCTGGGCCGGCTGGTCACCGGATTGCGCGAGGCGACCCGCCGCTAGCGCGAATAGACGAGGTCGCGGCGCGGTCCGCTGCCCCAGATCCCGCGCCCCACCAGCCCGAACGCAACGCCCGCGACGAACCCGCCGATGTGGGCCATGTACGCGACCCCGCCACCGCCCGTCTCCTCGCTGACCGCGATCGACCCGAAGCCGTTGATGAACTGGAAGACGGCCCACATCCCGATCGCCACGATCGCCGGCACCTGGTAGGGGATGAACCGGAACATGACGACGGTCACGCGGTTGCTCGGAAACATCACCAGGTAGGCGCCGAGCACGCCCGAGATCGCCCCTGACGCCCCGAGCGTCGGGATGACCGAGTTCGTGTTCGTCGCGATCTGCGCGAAGGTCGCGATCACGCCGGCGGCGACGTAGAAGGCGATGAACGGGATGTGCCCGACCCGGTGCTCGACGTTGTCGCCGAAGATCCACAGGAACAGCATGTTGCCCAGGAGGTGCGCGATCCCGCCGTGCATGAACATGCTGGACAGGAGGGTGAGCTGGATCGGCTCGGGACCGGGTGCCTGGGGGATCGGGATCCTCCGACCGCCGGCTTCCACGAACGCGCGGCCGATCAGATCCGTGCCACGGGTGATCTCGGCGGGGATCGCGCTGTAGCCGTAGGTGAAGGCGTCGCTGCTCAGCTGGATCAGGAAGAAGACCGCGACGTTGATCGCGATGAACACGAGCGTGACGAACGCCGGGCCACGGCCAGGTTCGTTCTGATCGCCGATCGGGAACACGCGACGCCCTCCAGCCCATCGATCCGACGGCGCCCGCCGGCGCGGCTCATCGTGCCCGCAGCGCCGGGGCTGCGCCAGTCGTCGCGCCGCGCGCCGTCTTGCACGTTCGTCGCACGGTCGCCAGACCGGCCCGGCGGCACCGTCAGCTTCGCGTCGCCGGCGGACGGCGGTCGTCGAGGGCGTCGAACATGCCTGCCACCTCGCCGGCGTTGATCGGCCGGTCCGTTGGTGCCAGCCCCACGGCCGCGGTGGCGCGGCCGATGAGCTCCTCCGGCGTGGCACCCGCTGCCCGGAGGTCACGGACGGACGTGTCGCGGTCCGCCTTGGAGAGCTTCGCGCCGTCCGGCCGCCGGATGAGCGAGTGATGGAGGAACGCCGGTGGATCGGTCCGCGCCAGCACCCGGCCGAGGCGGATCTGGGCACCGGTCGCTTCGAGCAGGTCGCGCCCGCGGATGACGAGACCGACGTCCTGGCGGAGGTCGTCGACGACCACGCAGAAGGCGTACGTCCAGTTGCCGTTCCGGTCGCGGAGGGCCGGATCGCCGGCCGGTGCGACGGGCGCGGTGCACGGGCCCAGCGCCACGTCCGTCCAGCGCTCGTGGCCGCCGCTCAGTGGCGCGCGGAGCAGACGGCCCGGCGCGTCCTGCAGCCCTCGCTCCCGGCACCGCCCGGGACAGCCCGGCCCACGCCACGTGGCCGCCGCGAGGGTCGCGCGCGAGCAGTCGCACGCATAGACGAGGTCCTGGTCCCGCAGCCGCGCGAGCGCCTCTCGGTACGGCCCGTCGTCGGCGGACTGCCGCACGGGTCCCTCGTCCGGCGCGAACCCCAGCCACTCGAGGTCCGCGAGCAGCGCGTCGTCATACACGGGCCGCGAGCGCTGCCGGTCGTGGTCCTCGATCCGGAGCAGAACCGTGCCGCCGGTCGCGCGGGCGACGCCCCAGACGTGGATGGCGTTGGCGACGTGACCCAGGTGGAGGTACCCCGTCGGGGCTGGAGCGAACCGGGTTCGCAGGCCGGCCGGAAGGGATGACGGGTCCGGCCGCGCGACCGCGACGTCAGCCGTCGCTGCGCTCCCGGTCGGTTGCCTCCAGCGCCCGAGCCGCGGCGATGAGCCGGCGGTAGACCGCGATCAGATCGGCCTGCGGCATCGGACCCGCGTTGGCCATCGTCACCCGGAGCAGGACCTCTCGCTCCCGCTCGGCGTCCCGGATCCCGCCCCAGCCGGCCACGGCCTTCGCGCGTCCCGCCTCGCGCACGAGCTCGGCCCGCTGGTTCAGGAGATCGACGATCCGGCGATCGAGCTCGTCGATCCGGCGGCGGAGGTCGCGCAGCTCGGCCGTCTCGGTCGTGTCATCGCCGCGATCCCGCGTCGCCATCAGCTCCCGCCCCCGATCCGGCGGGCGATCGACTCGAGCGCCAGGTGATAGCCACGCGCGCCCTGGCCGACGATCGACTCGGTCGCGATGTCGTGGAGGAAGTTGACCTTCCGGAACGCCTCGCGCTTCGAGGGGTCGGAGAGATGGACCTCGACGAACGGGCGCTGGACCGCCACCAGCGCGTCACGCAGCGCGACCGACGTGTGGGTCAGTCCGCCCGCGTTGACGACCGCCACGTCGAAGTCGCGGCGGTGCAACCGGTCGATCAGCGCGCCCTCGTGGTTCGACTGGAAGAAGTCCACGGCGAGGCCGAGCTGGGCCGCCCGAGCCCGGATCCCGGCGTGGATCTCGTCGAGCGTCTCGTACCCGTAGATCTCGGGCTCGCGGGTGCCGACGAGGTTGAGGTTCGGGCCCTGGAGGACCAGGACGCGGGTCACACGGCCACCCGGGCACCGGCGAGCAGGCCGGCGGTGATCCGCCGGACGACGTCGTCCGGGACGTCGATCCCGGTCTCGACGCCTTCGTCCGTCGGGATGACCCAGCGGAGCCGTCCGCCCCGGTGCTTCTTGTCCGAGCCGAGATGGTCGAGCACGGACTCGATCTCGAGCGGCAGCGGCGCCCCGGCCAGCTCCAGCGAGTCGAGCGTCCGTTCGAGTCGGGCGGCGCGGTCAGGCGGCGTGCGACCGATCTCGACGCCGATCCGCGCCGCCGCGCGCAGCCCGTAGGCGACCGCCTCGCCGTGGAGCAGGCCCGCGTAGCCCGCGGCCGCCTCGAAGGCGTGACCGAGCGAGTGCCCCAGGTTCAGTGCCGCCCGCCCGGCCGCCTCGCGCTCGTCCTCGAGCACGACGCGCACCTTGGCCCACGCGCCGCGCTCGACGAGCTCAGCCACCGCGCCGGACCGCCAGGCCGCGGGCTCGCCGCGCGCGATGGCCGGGCCGTCCTGCTCGAGCAGCTCCCACAGGCGCTCGTCGCCGATGACCGCCATCTTGACCGCCTCGCCGAGCGCGGCCCGGAGCTGCCGTTCTGGGAGCGTCGCCAGCAGCGCGACGTCGAGCACGATCGCGGCCGGCTGGTGGAAGGCGCCGATCAGGTTCTTGCCCGCCACGAGGTCGACGCCCGTCTTGCCGCCGATCGAGCTGTCGAGCTGTCCGACGAGCGTCGTCGGGACCTGGACGAACGGCACGCCGCGGAGCCAGGTGGCGGCAAGGAAGCCCGCCGCATCGCCGAGTGCGCCACCGCCGATGGCCACCAGCGGTTCGCCGCGCTCGACGCGCAGCTGCGCGAGTTCGCCGGCCGCCTCCTCGACGACCGCCAGCCGCTTCGCGGGCTCGCCCTCGGGCAGGAGCACGAGATCCACCCGCCAACCCTCGGCTTCGAGTCCGGCCCGCACGTCCTCGCCCGCGGCACGCCAGGCGCCCGGCTCGGAGAGGAGGACTGCCCGGCCCGCGCCGAGCGCTCGAAGCGCCTCGTCGACCGCCCCAACCGCGATCCGCTCGCCGAGCACGACGCGCCCGATCCGGGTCTCGGCGCGCAGCAGCACGGTCCCGTGCCCGGCCGGGCGGCCCCGGCCGGCGCGCTCGCGGATCAGCCGGTCGACCGCGTCCACGACGCTCGCGACCTCGGCGACCCCGCTGACCTGCTCGGCCGCCGCGTAGAACGGTTCGCGCGCAGCATGGAGCGCGCGGACGGCGCCAATCGGATCGCGGCCGGCCACGAGCGGCCTGACCGTCGCGCTGCGTCGCAGTCGCTGAGCCAGCACCTCCGGTCGGCCGTCGAGCCAGACCGGCAGCCGGCCGCGATAGAGGCGCCAGCGGTTGCGCGGGTCGACCACCGCACCGCCGCCCGTTGCGATGACCCGAGACACGACGGCCGCCTCGTCCGGGGCGCCCAGCCCGGCCACGGCGGCCCGCTCGCGCGCCCGAAAGCCGGCCTCGCCCTCCTCCTCGAAGATGCGCGCGATCGGCGCGCCGGCCTCGAGCTCGATCACCGCGTCGAGGTCGACGTACGGTGCCCGATGCCGGTGCGCCAGCCGCTTGCCGACGACGCTCTTGCCGCTCCCGGGCAGCCCGACGAGGACGACGTCCACGGTCAGTCGTCGCCGCCGCTGCCGAACGGGCCGGCCTCGGCCGGCGAGGGCGCCAGCACGGGCGGCGTTGCGGGCGGCCGGCCGCCGGGGGTCGGCGGGTCCGGGATGCGTGAGATCCGCTCGTGGTAGCGAGCCAGGTTGTCCTGCGTCTCGGCGAGGGAGTCGCCGCCGAACTTCTCGACCACGAAGCTGGCGACCGTCAGCATCACCATCGCCTCCGCCACGACGCCGGCCGCGGGGACGACGGAGATGTCGCTCCGCTCGTAGTGGGCCTTGTCGACCGGCTCGCCGGTGACGAGATCCGCCGACGGCAGCGGGCGGGCGAGCGTCGAGATCGGCTTGACGGCGCCGCGCACGACGATCGGCTCCCCGTTCGTGACGCCGGCCGTCAGCCCGCCGGCGCGGTTGGACCGGTGGATCCAGCGACCCGCCTCGCCGCGCCCCTCGATGACGTCGTGGACGTCCGAGCCGAACCGGCGCGTCTGCTCGAAGCCGAGCCCGATCTCGACGCCCTTGACGATGTTGATGCTCATCACCGCGGCGGCTAGGGCGGCATCGAGCCGGCGGTCCCAGTGGACGTAGCTGCCGAGCCCGATCGGAGCGCCGTGGACGACGACCTCGAACACGCCGCCGACCGTGTCACCGCCGGAGCGTGCCTCGTCGATCCGGGCCATCATCCGCGCCTCCGCCTGCGGATCCGGGCAGCGCAACGGCGAGCCCTCGGCTTCGTCGCGCGAGCGGGACGCGCCGGCCGGATCGAGGCCGACGCCGCCGACCTCCGCCGTGAACGACCAGCACTCGATCCCGAGCTGCCGCAGGAACGCGCGCGCGACGCCGCCAGCGGCCACCCGGGCGGCCGTCTCGCGCGCTGACGCGCGCTCCAGCACGTCACGCACGTCGTTGAACCCGTACTTCAGCGCCCCGGCGAGGTCCGCGTGGCCCGGCCGCACCCGGGTGATCGGGGCGGCGCGCTTGTTGCCGTCGGCGGCCAGGGCGGACAGCTCGGCCGCCTCGTCGTCCGTGAGCGGCTCGACGCGCATGACCCGCGTCCAGTTCTCCCAGTCGCGATTGCGGACCAGCAGCAGGACGGGGGAACCCAGCGTCCGACCGTGGCGGACGCCGGCCACGATCTCGGCTCGATCCTGCTCGATCGCCTGGCGGGCGCCGCGCCCGTAGCCGCGCTGCCGCCGCCCGAGATCGACGGCCAGGTCGTCCGCCGTGAGCGGGATCCCGGCCGGGACGCCCTCGACCGTCACGCCGAGCGTCTGCCCGTGCGATTCCCCGGCGGTCAGGAACCGGAAGGCGGTCACGGACCCGGCGGTCAGCCGGCGGTGTCGGCGGCCGCGGAGGCGGCGCCTTCGAGGCCGGGACCGGCCGGCTCACCCTCCGCGGATCGGAGGCCCCCGGCCCGCGCCTCCGCGAGCTTCGCCTGCATCAGGTCGATGGGCGCCGGCTGACCGGTCCACAGCGTGAACGCCGCGGCACCCTGGTGGAGCAGCATCAGTTCGCCGTCCTGGACGGTGCAGCCGGCCGACTCGGCGTCCCGGAGCAGCTTCGTCCGGCTGTAGATCAGGTCGAGGACCAGCAGCTCCGGGGGGATGATCTCCGCCGGCACGGGGCTCTCGTCGGTGACGAGGCCGATCGACGTGGCGTTCACGAGCACCTTCGTCTTGGCCAGCTCGGCCTCGATGATCGACTCGTGCCAGGGCATTGCGCGCAGCTCCATGTGGGCCGCGCTCCGGCCGAAGTGCTTGACCATGCCCTCGGCCCGGTGGAGGTGGCGGTTGAACACGATGACGCGCTGGAAGGCTTCGGTGATGAGGCCGTGCACGACGGCTCGCGCGCCGCCGCCCGACCCGAGCACGACCGCCTGTCGCGGCATCTTCTGCTTGCCGACGAGCCTGTCGAGCGCAACCCGGAAGCCCGGGACGTCCGTGTTGTGGCCGACCAGGCGCTTGCCCTCCTTGGTGATCGTGTTGACCGCGCCGGTCGCGTGGGCATCCTCCGTCAGACGGTCGACCATCGGCACGACCCGCTCCTTGTGCGGGATCGTCACGTTCGCGCCGAGAAACTCGTCCGTGCGCAGCTGGGCGATGGTCTCGCCGAGCTGGACCGGCGGGCGGTCCCAGAGCTCGTACGTGGCGTCGATGCCCTGCGCGTCGAAGGCGGCCTGCTGCATCGCCCCCGACAGCGAGTGCGCCACGGGATGACCGATGAGAACGACGCGCCGGGTCATGCTCGGATCCTTTCGAGGTCGGAGAAGAAGCCGGGGTACGAGACCGAGGCGCTCCGCGGGCGCGAGACGGCCGTCTCGCCGTCGGCCACGAGGCCCGCGACCGCGAAGGTCATCGCGAGCCGGTGATCGTCGAGGCTGTCTGTCGCAGCGCCGGTCAGCCGCCCCGGGCCGCGGATCGTCAGGTCGTCGCCGTCGACCTCGATCCTGGCGCCCAGTGCCGCCAGGCCGGCGGAGATGCCGGCGATCCGGTCCGACTCCTTGTGGCGCAGCTCGCCGGCGCCCCGGATGCGGGTCGTCCCATCGGCCGCTGCGGCGGCGAGGCACAGGACGGGCACCTCGTCGATCGCGGCGGCAACCTCGGACGTCCCGATGTCGATCCCGCGGAGCGCGGACGATCGGACGGTCAGGTCAGCGGTGGGCTCGCCGGCATCCGACCCGGTCGCCGTCGAGCCGACGGGCATCTCGTCGATGCGCGCCCCCATCCGCCGGAGCAGGTCGATCGCCGCTCGCCGCGTGGGGTTGACGCCGACGCCATGCAGGGTCAGCTCCGCGTCGGGATGGATTGCAGCGGCGACGAGCCAGAAGGCGGCCGCGGACACGTCGCCCGGCACCCGCTCTTCGACGGGCCGCACGGGTATACCGCCCGTCAGCGCGACAGTCACTTCGTCACCCCCCGCTCGCTGGCTCCGGACCGCCACGCCCCGGGCCCGCAGCATCCGCTCCGTGTGATCGCGAGTCGCCAGCGGCTCGGTGATCGTCGTCTCGCCGTCCGCGCCGAGGGCCGCCAGCAGCAGGGCCGACTTCACCTGGGCGCTCGGGACGACGGTCCGCACCTCGACCGACCGGAGGGGCCGGCGGCCCACGACGGTCATGGGTGGGAGCGAGTCGCGGCGGCGCGCATGGAGCACCGCGCCCATCCGGCGCAGTGGCTCGATGATACGAGCGACCGGACGGCCCCGCAACGAAGCGTCCCCGTCGAGGATGGCCGTCATGGGAAGGGCCGAGAGGAGCCCGGCGAGCAGGCGGAGCGTCGTGCCGGAGTTGCCGCAATCGAGGATGGCGTCGGGCTCGCGAAGGCCGTCGACGCCAGGCGACCGGACGAGATAGTCGACCGTCCGGCCGTCCTCTGAGTGGCGTTCGACGACCACCCCGAGCGAGCGCACGATGGCGGCGGTCGAGCGCACGTCCCTCCCGTCGCCGGCTGCCCTGATCCGGCTGGTCCCCTCGGCCAGGGCCCCCAGCATCAACGCCCGGTGACTGATGGACTTGTCACCGGGCAGCACGAGATCGCCTCGCAGTCGCTGCGCGGCCCGAACGACCGCCACGCTCCGGGCTCGGCGCCGGCCGCCGCGAGCGAGCTCAACGCTCGCTCGGCTCGGGCGCGCCGGCTCGCTGGAGCGCGTCTGCCGCAGCCGGGCCGTCGTGCATGCCCCGGACGTGCCCATGGACCGGGACGAGCTGAGCCATCAGCTCCGCGAACTGGCCGAGCGTCAGCTGCTGCTCGGCGTCGGACAGCGCCTTGTCCGGCTGGGGTGCACCTCGACCATCACCCCGTCCGCGCCGACCGCCACCCCGCCGATCGCGAGCGGCTTCACCAGCCACCGTTTCCCTGTCGCGTGCGACGGGTCGACGATCACCGGCAGGTGGGTAAGGTGATGGAGGAGCGGCACCGCGGCGAGGTCCATGGTGTTGCGCGTGTACGTCTCGAACGTCCGGATGCCGCGCTCGCACAGGATCACGTTCGGATTGCCGGAGCTGACGATGTACTCGGCGGCCATGAGCAGCTCCTCGACGGTGGCGCCGAAGCCGCGCTTGAGCATCACCGGCCGGGCCACACGGCCGACCGCGTTGAGGAGCGAGTAGTTCTGCATGTTGCGGGCGCCGATCTGCAGGATGTCCGCGTACTCCGCCACGATGTCGACCTGGTTCGGCTCCATCACCTCCGTGATGACGGGCAGCCCGAACGTGTCACGTGCCTCGGCCAGGTACCGGAGCGCCTCGACGCCGAGGCCCTGGAACGAATAGGGCGAGGTCCGCGGCTTGAATGCGCCGCCGCGGAGCACCGTGGCGCCACCGGCATGCACCGCCTCGGCCGTCGCGAAGAGCTGATCACGGCTCTCGACCGAGCAGGGACCCGCCATCACCGTCAGCGAGCCGTCCCCGATCACTGCGTCGAGGACGCGGATGACGGTGTCCTCGGGGTGGAACTCGCGCGACGTCAGCTTGAACGGCCGGCTGATCGGCGTGATCGTGTCGACCCCCGGCAGGGCGCCCAGGCGGCTCATCAACTCGGGCTTCCGTGGCCCCACGTCGCCGACCACCGCGATCACGACGCGGTCTGGGCCGACATGGTCGAACGGCGTCATCCCCTCGGCCAGGATGCGGCTCTTCACGCCGAGGATTTCGGCCTCCGTCGCGGTCGGGGCCATGGCGACGAACATGCTGGCGCGTCCTTTCCCTCGTCGACGCGATGTGTCGAGGAAACAAAAAAGCAGAGGTCTGGACCTCTGCTCCGCCCGGCACGACTCGCGCTCCCGGATCTATCGACCGGGAACCGTCATGCCGGGCCTGGATAAAAGAGGAGGGTGTGCACGGGCGTGGAGGGACGGTAGCCGAGGGCGCGCTCGGGTGTCAATCGACGCACTCGCGTGGCCGTCGCCGGGAGCCGCCGGCGGTCGGAGCCGCGCCGACCCTGTGCTACGATTCCGCGCCGCGACGGAGAGGTCGCATAGAGGTCTAGTGCAGCGGTTTGCTAAACCGCCAAGTGGGGTAACCTGCTTCGAGGGTTCGAATCCCTCCCTCTCCGCCACCTCTCTCGCACCGCGTGCAGGCGCCCGTAGCTCAGTGGATAGAGCGTCAGGTTGCGGACCTGAAGGTCGTGAGTTCGAGTCTCGCCGGGCGCGCCACACCGAAGGTTTTCGGCACAGAAGGCCGCTCCCGGACTCGGGAACTCGCTCGACGGAGCAACGGGGGACGGCCCAGCGCATTCTCGGCGATGCGAGTGCGAGCGGGAAGCGCGGAGTCCGGGAAGGACCTGGCGAGCGGTTTACTGCTCCTCAGGCGGTCACTGCAGGCACCGCCGACGGACGGACCATGATGCAGTCGTACTCGAGGACGCGCATCGTCGGGTGGTCGTAGCTCACCGGATACATCGCGGTGATCTCGAAACCGGCCGCTTCGTAGGTGTCCAGCGCGGCCCGCATCAGGGGCATGCCCTCGTAGATCGGCAGCAGAGCGACCTCGGACTGAAGCACCACGACGCTTGAGGCGACCTCCCCGGTCCCCGCGAACACCTCGAGGTCGAAGCCCTGCGTGTCGAGCTTGAGGAAGATGCGCGGTGTCTCGAGATCGGGCGGCAGGATGTCGCGCACGATGGCGTCCAGCCGCCGCACCGGGACCTTGGCGGGTGTCGCATTCGCCAGTTGCTGGAACCGCCGCCGACCGAAGTCGCTCGCCGCGAGCACAGAACTGCAACCGCCCGGCACGACGTGCATCTCGAGCTCGCCCGACTCGCGACCGAGCGCGATCTGATGCGCTGTCCAGCGAGGGTCGCGCCGGCTCGCGCGCTCGAGATCCTCGAAGATCTCGGGGACCGGTTCGAATGACACGATGTGCCCCGAGTAGCCCATCTTCCGAAGCGACCCGGCGAACTGGCCCTTGTTCGCCCCGACGTCGAGGACGCAGTTCACCTCGTATTTCCGCAGCACCCACCAGAGATGCTCCTGGCCCGCCCAGATCTCCGTCATGCGTTGGCGCTCGTATTCGATCGCCCGCGTGACCTCGCGCGGCGTCACGATTCCGGACATCGCGCGGACCGGGATGACCTTGTACTTGGACCGCACGGACCCGTCCGGCCCAGATTCCTTCACGCTGAGGAGGACCGCGCCCGGAGCAATCGTCTCGGCCTCGAACCCGGCGGCGGTCGCAAGCTCGATCACCCGTTGCTCCGTGATCGCCCAGTCGACCTCGGGTTCAAGCTCTCGAGAGGCGTGGCGCTCCGCGACCAGAGAGGACGTGGAGCCGACGGGGATGACGCGGTACGTCGAGCGCGGTGACCCGTCCTCGCCAGCTTCCTTGGCCGCGAGGAGCACAGCGCCCGGAGCAACGGGGAGGACCGCCAGCCCCGCGAGCTTCGCGACCCGCACGGCCGGATGGTCGTCGGGTCCGGTGTCGAGCACGCTTTCGAGCCGACGCCGCGGTTTACCGCGCGTGACGATCCAGGCGCCTGGTCCGAGCGGGAGAGCCCGGTACTTCCCCCTCCCTCGGGTGCTCACGCCGTCGCCCTTCCGCGTGACCAGGACGGCGCCCGGCCCGATCCGGTTCACAGCGAATCCGGCGACGCTTGCCAGCCTGCGGAGAAAGCGCCTGACGCCGGCCATCGTCAGCTGCGCGGTTCGGCCCGCTGTCCAGCGTGATTCCCCCTCGATCGCGTTTCGCTGTGCCATGCACCGCGCGGACCCGCGTGCCAGTCGAGAGCACGCCGGCGATCCGCGGGAGCAGGGCGACGATCTCGACCGCGAGCGCGGGGGGTGGACATTCGATCTCCTCTCCGGCTGCCTTGGCCGCTCCGCTCGTGATGCCGGCTGGCGCGAGCGACGAGGGCCGTCCGCGCCCTGAGTCGACTTCCGGCGTATGCCCAGATCGAGCCGCGGCGGATCCGCCGCTCAACCTGCTCAAGGTCTTCTATACCACGGCTCCGATGGCCGATGCCGGGGTGGTTGGCGGTCTGCCGGGCTGCGCTAGGATGCAGTCGTGCTACCACTCGCGTCGGCCGTGCTGCCGGCGGTTGTTTGCGCCACGGCGGTGCCGGTACGCACCTCGTGACCACGACGACGCGGATCCACGGCTCTCCCCGTGCGTCGGGTGAGGAGTCCCGGGTGCCGACGGTCTCGGTGATCATCGGCGTTTACAACGTCGAGGCGTACCTCCGCGAATGCCTCGACTCGGTTGTCAACCAGACGATCGGACTCGACGAGCTCGAGGTCATCGCGGTGGACGACGGTTCGACCGACGGCAGTGGCGCGATCCTCGACGAATACGCCGCACGGTATCCACAGATCACCGTGATCCACCAGGCGAACTCGGGCGGGCCGAGCAGGCCGCGGAATGTCGGGCTCGACCGGGCGACCGGCACTTACGTCTACTTCCTCGACTCGGACGACTACCTCGGGACCGAAGCGCTCGAGCGTATGGTCGCGATGGCTCGGCGCAACGACTCGGACATCGTGTTGGGCAAGCTGGCCGGCGTCGGAGGGCGCGCCGTGCCGCTCGCCATGTTCAGGAGGAACGTCGATCGGGCGGATCTCGAGCGCGACCGTGTTTACGTCACCCTCTCCGCGCTCAAGCTCTTCCGTCGAGCGTTGATCGAGCGGCTCGGGTTGCGCTTTCCGGAGTGGGTCAGCTCGGGCGAGGATCAGCCCTTCACCGCACAGGCCTACTTCGCCGCCCAGGTGATCTCCGTCGTCGCCGACTACGACTGCTACTACCAACGTGAGAGACCGGACAGCACGACGAGGGGCTACGTCGACCCCTACGAGCGTCTCGCCCGATACACGAGCCTGATGGAACTCGTGGGACGGAACATCGAGCCGGGTCACAAGCGCGATCGGCTGATGATTCGGCACGTCTGGGATGTCGTGGGGCCGTTCACCGAACGCTGGCTGGAGATGGGGCCGGAGGACAGGAACCGCCTGTTCGAGATCGCGCGGGAGATCATCCTCCGATGGCACACCGATTGGATCCAGAGGCACCTCACCTACTGGTACGCCCTCCGGACCCACTGCCTCCGCCACGACATGCAGCGGGAGCTCGAGGACATCGCCGGAACGCCGACGGACGACGCGCTCGATAACGCCATCCTCGAGCGCCAGCGTGTCTTCGCGGCGTTCCCCCACTTCCGCGACGGATCCGGAATCCCCGACAGCTGTTTTGAGATCACGCGCCAGGTCGTGCCTCGGCATCGCGTCGAGAGCGCCGTCGTGGAGGGCGGCACGCTGCGGCTCTCGGGCGAGGCGTATCTGGCGATGCTCGGCGGGTCGACGGATATCGTGCTGCGGGCGCGAGGGCGCGGCAGCAAGTACCGGTTCCCGGTCGAGGTGCGACCCACTCCGCGGTTGCGAGATCGTGAGAGGACCTACCCGCAGGCCGGCTTCGCGGTTGCCGTTGATCTCGAGCGAGCTGCGGCCGGCGCACCACTGTCGGCCGGGACCTGGGACCTGTTCGCGACGATCGAGAGTCGCGGCATCCGCCGTACCGTTCGCCTTCGCGCGGGGGATGATGCTGTGCCGGCAGCCTTCGGAAAGAACCCCGCGACAGTCGGGAGATCTGCTCACCTGTACGTGACGCCGGGCGGTTACCTCAGCCTGAGGGCGCGCCGCTTTGGGTCCGCGGACCTGTGGGTCGAGCGTGCCGTGGGTCTGGGCCGTCCATTTGCCCGATACGCCCGGCGTCTCTTCCGGCGGGCTCGCCGCCGTGTCGTCACTCGAGCCTGAAGGGAACGCGGCCCGCGCCTCGACCAGAGCCTGCGACCATCCTGGACCGTTCACCCGGCGGTGGCCGACCGGCGATCGCCGCTGGTGTACCGTGACGCCGATGAACGAAGAACGATGAGGCGGGTCCTCCTCCGCTCTCCGAAGCATCCTCTCGAAGTCGCCTCGCCGGACGCGACGCTGGACCGGAACATGATCGCCAGCAACAGCGGCAACCTCGTGTTTCTCCATGCTGCCTACAAGCTTCTGTCGACGCCGGGCACCGAGGTCGTTCCCGACCGGCTTAAGGTCAGGGCTGCGGACGCCGACGCGATCAACGACCAGTACGGCGCGTATGTCATTCCGCTGGCGAACGCGTTCCGCCTCAGCTTCGAACCGATCCTGATCAAGATGACGCAGCTCATCGAGCGGCTGCGGATCCCGGTTATCGTGCTCGGCGTCGGCGCCCAGTCGAACCTGAAGTACGAGCTCGACAGGCTGCGCCCCATCGAACGGTCCGTCAAGGCGTTCGTGTCCGCGGTGCTCGATCGGTCGGGCACGATCGGCGTGCGCGGCGAGCTCACCCAGACATACCTGCGGAGCCTGGGCTTCCGCGACGTCGACGTGATCGGGTGCCCGTCAATGTTCCTTCACGGCCGTCATCTGCACGTCGACAAGCGCGTCGAGCGGCTGGAGACGGATTCGCGCATCTCGATCAACGTGTCGCCGTACGTCAGGAGCATGGGCGACATCGTCGTGTCACACCACGCGCGGTATCCGAACCTGACCTATATCGCGCAGGACCTGGCAACCCTTGAGCTGCTTCTCACGGGCCACCCCAAGGCGACCGGTCAAGAGACGAACAAGCTGCCGGTCCATGGCTCGCACCCATTGTTCCAGGAGAACAAGGTCCGCCTCTACCTGGACCCGTGGCCATGGATCACGGATCTGAAGTCGTACGACTTCGCGTTCGGCACGAGGATCCACGGCAACATCGCCGCGATCCTTGCCGGGACTCCGGCGTATGTCTTCGCCCACGACTCGAGGACCCTCGAGCTGGCTCGCTACTTCGCGATCCCGCATCGTCTGATGCCCGACGTGCCAGCTGAAGTCGACGCCGCCGACCTCTATGCCGAGGCGGACTTCACCGATCTGAACAGTGGTCATCCGGCGCGCTTCGCCACGTTCGCCTCGTACCTGGCGAGGCACAACCTTGATCACGTCTTTGCGAACGGGAATGACGCGTCCGACTTTGACGCACAAGTCGAGCAGGTCCGCTTTCCGCCGCCGGTCACCGTCTCGGCAATGGTGACCGACCCGCGGAGCCTGACCTCACGGGTCCAGAGTTTTCGCTACCGTCTTCGTCGCCTGGCACGCACCAAGTGGATCTGGCGTTCGCGCGCGGCGGTGCTCCGTCGGCACGCCGCATGGACGTCTCGCCTCCGCTCCCATCGTCGCGGAGCAGACGGCAGAGCTGGCATGCCCTAGGTTTCTCCGCCCCGTCGGGACGGCCGGCACAGCGCCGACTCACTCACTGCTGCAGGCTTCGATACGCGCGGCGGGCGACTCGCTTGATCTGCTTCGGAGCTCGGCGGACCAGCTTCCGCGCGATCCGCCGCGCTTCTCGTCGCACAGTCCTGACATAGTGACGGACGAGCGCCGACCGTTCCCCCCCGAGCGGCCCAGCTCCTTCGATCCAGGCGCGTCCGCTGCGCTGAACGGCGATGCGACCCAGGACAAGATCCGGACCCCCATCCCCGTCGAGGCGGGCCACGAGCGGCCACAGGCCGTGCGGCAGGCGTGGTCTCTGCGGGACGCGCGCCACGAGTACCAGTGCCTCGCCGGTGGGCTCGAGCGTCGCCTGCATTTGCCGGTCACCGCTGCGCGGGCGGACCACCACCTCCGCCGCGGAGGGAGCCGTGTCTTCGCTGCATGCCACGGGCAGCGCGGCGCGGATCGAGCGCCCGTCCGGAGACAGGTAGTCGATCGGACGCCCGGCGAGGGCGCGGCCGAGCGTCCAGGTGTGCCGATCAACGTCAAGCAGAACGT
Source organism: Chloroflexota bacterium (assembly GCA_030447745.1). GTDB lineage: Bacteria > Chloroflexota > Limnocylindria > Limnocylindrales > CSP1-4 > JACDAV01. The sequence goes on from JAUJOH010000007.1 coordinate 145,512, forward strand.
GAGCCTTCTCATCGAGATACGGCACCACCAGCTGCGGACCCGCACCGAGCAGCGCCGGAAGGAACGCTGCCTCGACGTCCGAGGCGGTGACGTGGCGAAGCTTGATCCGGCGATCGAGGCCGAAGCCCGACAGCCGGAGCCTGAATTCCCATGTTCCGCGCTCGAGCGGTTGCCTGGCGGCGATCTCCTGCGGGTTGACGGACGCCGTCACCCGCATGACCGGCCGGATACGGACATCGCCGTCCTCGACGCCATCTTCGAGGAGCTCGACGGACGCCTCCGCCGGGACCTGCCATTCCACCGCCGTGGCCGCATTGCGCGCGAACAGGTCGACACGGAGGGACCCCATCGCCGCAGTGACGTCGAGGGGCTCGCTCAAGAGGTCGCGCGTCAGCCAAGGGTCGAGGAAGTAGCGTTCGCCTCGACGCAGGAGCATCAGCGCGGACTCCTCCTTCCGTCGCTTGAATTGCGCCGCGAAGCTCAGGTCGAGCCGGCCCTCCCTCCAGCTCGCTCCGTCGATCTCGACGCGGGCGTCGAGTGCGGCGCACCGGCGGGTGAACTCGAGGAGATCGTCCGGCCGGTTGTCTCGGACGAGTCGCGACCGGATCTGGAGTACGGCGCCCAGGCCGACTTCCAGTTCATCGTCGAGGTCGATCGCCAGCTCGCGGACGGCATCGAACAGCTCGCGCCGATAGACGGGCTCGTGTTTGGGATACGCGGGCTCCCCGAGGCGACCGAGCATCTCGAGGCGGTAGAACCGCCGCAGGAGCTTGTTCCTGAACTCGCCGGGCTCGGTGTTCGCGACGATCACGTCGAGGATCTCGCGGAGATTCGCGTAGTAGCTGGCCGGTTCGATCGGTGCGGACGCGATGTTCTTGCCGTCGGCCCGCTTGTAGAAGAAGTAGCAGGTGTAGCTGGCGAGGATCGAGACCACCTCCGCACGGAAGTACGAGCGGACCATGAACAGCTGGTCCTCGAGTCGCCGCTTGCCTTCGGGAAACCTGATGTTGTGCTCGCGGAGGAACTCCGTCCGGAACATCTTGTGCGGCGTGAGGCTGTCGATCAGCGGCGCGTCGCGGATCGTGCACGAGTCACGGTCGCGGCGCATCAATCCCTGTGGGACACCCCGGAAATTGCTGGCTACCTTGCCGATCACGATGTCCGACCTGTTCCGCTGGCCCACCAGATACAGCCGTTCGAGGGCCTCCGGCGCAAGGTGATCGTCGGCATCGAGGAATTGCACATACTCGCCGAGGGCGTTGTCGACGCCGACGTTCCGAGGCTTGCCCGGCCAACCCGACGCGGGGATGTGGATGACCCGGATGTTCCGGTGTTCCGCCGACAGCCGGTCGAGGAGAGCGGGCGTCTCGTCCGTGGACCCGTCGTCCACGAAGATGGCCTCGTACTCGTCGGGCGGCAGTGACTGGTCGAGGACCGAGCGGATGCACGGCTCAATGTACTGGCCCGGGTTATAGACCGGCACCACGACGCTCACCTTGACGGGCATCGAGTCCTTGCCCCGCCGGTCGTCAGCGACCGTGCCGTGATGGCGCGCTTGTCGCGCAACGGACGGGATCCATGACCAGGCGCACGGACAAGACGTGCATTCCCGTCAATTGAACATCACGCAGCGGCGTCGCATTCGCCGTGAACGACGGCCACGATCCGGCGCGTGGCGGTTCGTCCGGTGCGACCCGCCGGCCGTGTGATCCTCGACCCGCGTTCATCGTGCCCCGGCGATCCGCGGGTCGACGCCGGCAGCCCGGGCCTCGTTCTCCTTCCGCGCCCGGGCTTCCTGCGTGTGCTCGCGGTGGACGCGAACCACCTCGTCCGGCTCGCCCTCGATCACCACCCTGCCCTTCTCGATGAGGAGCGCGCGGTTGCAGTACTCGGTCACCCAGTTCATGTCGTGGGTCACCAGAACCACTGCCTTCGCTCCCTCGACCAGCTGGACGACGCGCGCCTTGGACTTCTCGCGGAAGGTCGCGTCGCCGGCCGCGAGGACTTCGTCCAGCAGCAGGATGTCCGGATCGATCGAGGTGGCGATCGCGAAGCCCAGCCGCGCGCGCATCCCGGACGAGTAGGTCTTGAGCGGCACGTCGATGAACTCGCCGAGATCCGCGAACTCCACGATCGACGGCAGCAGCCCTTCGATCACGCCGTCGTCGAGCCCCAGAAATGCCCCGCCGAGGAGAATGTTCTCGCGTCCGGACAGCTCGTTGTCGAAGCCGGCGCCGAGGGTCAGCAGGCCCGAGACGTGACCCCGCACGTCGACCGCTCCCTCCGACGGCCGGATGATCCCGGCGAGGACCTGCAGGAGCGTGCTCTTGCCGGCACCGTTGGGACCGATCACGGCCAGTGACTCGCCCTGCAGCAGCTTGAAGGAGACGTCCCGGAGGGCCCAGAATTCATCGGCCGGCGTTCGGGTCACGACCCTGGCGAACGACTCTCGGACCGTCGTCTTGCGGTTGAAGCGCAGGCTGTACCGGACGCCGACATCATCCACGGCGATCGAATACGTGCCGCCCGCGTGCATCCTCGGCAGCTCGTGCGTCATGTCAGAGAACCTTGGCGAAGTTCGCCTCGAGGCGCTTGAAGACGACGATCGAGGCCGCCAGCAAGCCAAGACTGACGACGAGGAGCACGACGAGGGCGAAGAGGTTCGGCGAGGTCGGCAACCCGCCGTCTGAGGTGCCGTAGATCACCGACCGATACGACTCGAACAACACGGCGAAGGGGTTCATGCCCACGACCGTCAGGAGCACCGGGTGCTCCCGGAAGATCGAGACCTGCGTGAGGGCGTCGAGGCTGTAGAGGCCCGGTGAGAGATACCACCAGAGCCGGAGACCGTGCCGGGTGATGTTGCCGAGGTCGCGGAAGAAGACGTTTGCGGCGGAGACCAGGACCGCGACGGCGAGCGTGAACACGTACTGCACGACCGCGATCACCGGGATCCAGAGAACAAGCGGCGTCAGGCGCTCGATGAACAGGAGCATGATCAGGCCGAGGGGGATCAGCCCCCACGCGAAGCCGACGACACCCGCCGTGGCGGTCGCGACCGGAAGGACGATCTTCGGGAAGGCGATCTGCCGGATCAGCCGGTCGCGACTGACGACGCACGTGGTGGCGTCGTTGACGACGGACGAGAACCACTTCCACGGCAGGATCGCCGCGAAGACGAACAGTGGATAGTCCGGCGCGAGCCCTCGCGCGATGATCGTCACGAGGACGACGTAGACGGCCATCTGGAGGAGCGGGTCGAGCACCCACCAGACGTTGCCGAGCAGCGTGTCCGACCCGCGCTTCTTCATCTCGGCGTGGACGAGGTAGCGGACGAGCCGCCTGCGAGACCGGATCTCGTCGATGCCCTGCCCGAGCAGCGCAACGGCGGCCGGCGTCCCGGCCGCGTTCCGGGACGCGACGGGCGCTTCGGTGGTTGCGGACATCGCCGCGAAGGGTAGCACCTCGCACTCCGCGATCCGGGTCGCCGCCTACCCGGATGCCTCGCCGAGGAAGCGTTCTACGAACCTCGCGCTGGCCCGGCCGTCGCATGCCCGCAGATGGTGCTCGATGAACGCGTCGTAGCCGGACAGGTCGAAGCGCCCGCTGACGATCGCGTCGATCACCTCGTCCGTGTCGCTCACGCGCGTGCCGATCATCTCCGTCCGGTAGTCGACGTACAGACCCGGGTCCCGTTCGTACTCGGCCACGTCGCCGGTGAGGAGGACGAGGGGTCGGCGGAGCAGGGCGTACTCGAAGATTGCCGATGAGTAGTCGGTGATCAGGATGTCCGTCGCGACCAGCAGGTCGTTCAATTCCATGCCGGCATCGGCGACGACGTCATAGCCGGCGGTCGACACTCGGCTGGCGTCGAGGTTCGGATGGGACTTCAGCACGAGCGCGTAGCTCGGCGGCAGCGCCGCTCGCAGCCGCTCGGCTTCCAGGCTCGGTGCGGCGTGCTTGCCCATCCCCCGGCCGCGAAACGTTGGTGCGTATACGACGACGCGCCGGCCGAGCAGTGCCGGATACGCCGCCTGGACGCGGTTTCGAGCGGCGGCGACCGCTTCGACGTCGAAGAAGAAGTCGGTCCGCGGTGTTCCGAGCGGCAGCACGCGCTCGGGAGGTGTTCGCAGCGCCGCTGCCCACGGTCGCCGTGATGCCTCCGCCGCCGTCACCACGAAGTCGTAGTAGCGGTGGAGGAAGCTGCGCTCCGGCTCACGCAGCGGCCGCGCCGTGTCGACTCCGAATCGCTTGAGGGCGCCGGCGGCGTGCCATACCTGGACGACCGTCGTGCCCGGGCGGTGCGGCGCGACGTGGATCGGGAGGTAGGCGTTGTCCACGACGAAGAGCCGCGCGGTCCGGAGGTGGTACATGCCACGCGCCAGCCGCATGAAATAGGCAAGCTTGCCCGGCAGGCCGTAGCTGTACGGCTCGAGCAGCAGGACGTACTCGATGTCCGGTCGCGCCGTCCGCATCGCTCGGTAGATGTGGAGAAGGTTCCCCTCGAGGCGGGCCGTCCGCGCCGTCGCGAGCACCACCCGGTTCGCGCGGAGCGGAAGCACGGAGAACATCCTGCCGAGCAGGCGCAGGAACACGCTGGCAACGAGATACTCGACCGTCGTCATCCGTGGGACGGTGGAGGGCTGACTGGCCGCGCAGGGCGCCGGATTGCACGCCGCGGCAGGTCGCGCCCTCAGCCGGGCGCGATCTCGACCGCCTCCGCCACCGCCGTCGGCTGTCCGAACGCGTCGTGACGGCGGACGTCGAGCACCTGTCCGGTGAGGTCGCACTGGATCAGGCGCAACGTGGCATTCGCGACGTCGACCGTCGACAGCAGCCCCACGGGAGGCTCTTCGGGAAAGGCCCGTCGCCGCATCCGCGTATCGGTGCGCTCGGGACTGACCGCGTTGACGCGGATCCCCTCGTGCGCCCATTCCTCCGCCAGCCCCTGGGCGAGGTTGACCACGGCCGCCTTGCTCGCGGAGTACGCCACGTAGTCCGGCCGACCGCGGGTGAAGGAGCTCGACGCGAAGACGGTGAACGAGCCGCGGCTCCGGGCAAGATGCCGGTGCGCCGCCCGCGCGACATTGAGCGTTCCGGTCAGGTTGACGTCGATGACCTCGGCCAGGTCCGCGGGGCTGGTGTCCACGACCGGGCCGATCCGAAGGACGCCCGCGGTACACACGACGTGGTCGATTCCGCCGAGGCGCTCTGCGGCTGCGTCGATGCGCGATTCCACTGCCGCGTAGTCCCGGACGTCGAGGCCGAGGGAGCGGCCGTCGATCTCGGCCCGCGCTCCCTGCCGCTCGGCCTCCTCGGCGATCGCCTGCCCGATCCCGTTCGTGCCGCCGACGACGAGGATCCGCGCGCCGTCGAGCTCAAACGACGGCTGCATCTCCGTGGCCGGGGAGATCGTCCGCATCTGGAGCATGCGATCGGCAAGCACGAGATCGATCCGCGTCGTGATCTTGACGTTCACCTCGTCGCCGGCGACGGCAAGAATGCGCGCCCCCGGCACGTGCCGGAGCACGAGGCTGCAATCGTCCGTTGCGGTGAGGTCACCGGACCGGGCGGCGGCGTCGTACGCCTGAGCGAGAACCCTCTTCCGGAAGACCTGGGGCGTCTGACCGCGTCGGAAGCGTCCGCGGTCCGGGATCTCCACGACGTTCTCACCGTCGACGACCACCAGGGTGTCCGCGCTGGGGATCACCGTGTCCGTCGAGTCCGCGCGACCGGACACGACGGGTTCGAGCGACCGGAGGATCACGTCGTGGGGAACGAGCGGCCGGACGGCGTCGTGGATGAGAACGACGTCGTCGTCACCGCCGTCAAGCGCCCTGAGGCCGTTGGCCGTGCTCTCGTTCCGGGTGACTCCACCCGGCACGATGGAGATCGGCACCGAGACGGCGGCCGTCGCGACGAGTTCCTCGGTTTCGGTGAGCCAGTTCGGATGAGCCACGACGACGAGCTGGTCCAGTCCGGCTGCAGCGAGCGTCCGCAGGCTTCGCAGGAGGATTGGATCTCCGGCCAGCCGTACGAACTGCTTGGGCATCTCAGCGCCGAACCTGTTGCCGTCGCCGCCGGCCAGCACGATCCCGTGAATTCGCATGTGATCGACTCGCTCCCACACGGTGATCCGTTCGGGACAGAGAGTACGCCGGCGACTCGTTGTCGCGTCCGATCGGCCGCGCTCGGCCGGCGTTGTCACTCCCACCGTACCCGTTTAGTGGCCTCGCAGCGCGTATGATCGCCTGCCGAATGGTGCCCTCGTTTCCTGCCGAGTCCCGAGACGCCGCGGTCGTCGGCTCGCCGTCGATCGAGATCGTCTCGGTCGAGTGGCAGCGCGTGCAGGTCATCCTCCGGGTACGTCCCACTGGCGCAACCGTCCTCGACCGTGCGGCGGTGCGTCTGCGACATCTCAGCGCCCCGGATGGCGAGGTCGCCCCGACCGGTTGGGCGACCGACGGCGACGAAACGATCCTTCGCTTCAACGTCATGCAGGGCCCAGGGCAGATGCCGCTGAGCCGCGGGACGTGGATCCTGACCGTGGCCGAGCCCGACGGAGGGCACCGCCCGGTCGTCACCGAGGC
>JAUJOH010000007.1:152201-152408 GCA_030447745.1 Chloroflexota bacterium
GGATCCTGACCGTGGCCGAGCCCGACGGAGGGCACCGCCCGGTCGTCACCGAGGCGGCTCCCGAAACCCTTTACGCCGCTCCCGAAGCCGAAGCGGCGCAAGCCGCTCCCGAAGCGGACGCCTCGGACCTCGCTCCCGAAGCCGAAGCCGAAGCCTCGGACCTCGCTCCCGAAGCCGAAGCCGAAGCCTCGGACCTCGCTCCCGAAG
>JAUJOH010000007.1:152508-158509 GCA_030447745.1 Chloroflexota bacterium
CCGAAGCCGAAGCCTCGCACGCCGCTCCCGAAGCCCCTGACGTCCCGAGTCATGTCCGGCATTTCCGGCTTCGGCGGTCGACCTACAGCGTCGTCCCGGCCGTCGATCCCGACACCGGTTCGTTTGTCGTGAAGATCGGGGTGAAGCGACGCGGTCGACCCCGCCGATCGGGCGGCGTGCGGTCTGGCCGCGGGCCCGTGGCGTGGCTCCGGCGCGGGCCGCTGGCGTGGCTGCGGCGCATCCGGCTGCCCCGGTTCCGGCGCGTCAGCATGTTTCGGACCGCGCTCCGGCTCGTCCAGCGCGTCGCGCCGCGCAACGGGCGGCGAATCCTGTTCACGTCCGACTCGCGCGCCGAGCTCGGCGGGAACATGAAGATCGTGTACGACCGCATGGTCGAGCGGGGACTGGATCGGCAGTACGAGCTCATGAGGCTGTTCAAGCCGAGCGTGGCGATTCGGCGCTCATTCCGAGATCGCATTCGCCTCGCGTGGCTTCTGGGCCGTGCGGACGTGATCGTCATCGACGACTACCACCCCGTGATCTACCGGATCGACGACCCGAACGTGCGGATCATCCAGCTGTGGCACGCCGTCGGGTCGTTCAAGACGGTCGGGTACAGCCGGGTCGGCAAGCCGGGCGCCCCCGACCCGTTCAAGCGAGCCCACAAGAACTACAGCCACGCCATCGTCAGCTCGGAGCACGACGTCCCGCTCTACGCGGAGGCGTTCGGCATCCCGGAGGAACGCGTCGTCCCGACCGGCATCCCGAGGGTGGACCGCTTCTTCGACGCGTCGCGGCGCGAGACCGTCCGCAAGGCGGTGCTCGCGTCCTTCCCCGAGGCCCGCAACCGGATGGTGATCCTGTTCGCACCGACCTTCAGGGGCCATGGCGCGCGGAGCGCCACGTACGACTTCGACCGACTGGACTACGCCGCGTTGCATGCCGTGTGCGTCGAAAAGGACGCCGTGTGCCTGATCCGGATGCATCCGTTCGTCCGGGAACAGCCGCCAATCCCCGAGGAATACCGAGACCGTCTCCTCGACGGTTCCGCAACGACGATCGACGTCAACGATCTGCTGTTTGCCGTCGACCTTCTCATCACGGACTACTCGTCGATCGTCTTCGAGTTCTCCACGCTCGGCCGGCCGATGCTCTTCTACGCCTACGATCTCGAGGAGTACATCTCGGGCCGCGACTTCTACGTTCCGTACGAAGAATTCGTGCCGGGACGGATCGTCCAGACCTTCGACGAGCTGATCGACGCCATCCGGCGTGACGACTACGAGGTGGAGAAGGTGGCGGCGTTCGCCGCGCGCTACTTCGACCATCTCGACGGCGGCTCGACGGACCGCGTCGTGGACCTGATCGTGTCCGGGTGAGGAGGCTGGTCCGAACCCTCCGGACGGCCCTGGTCCGTACCGCCTTCCGTCTTGCAAGCATCCTGCCGGTGAGATCGCGCGTCGTTCTCGCCACCTCCCACGCGGATCGGATCGGCGGCAACCTGGCGTGGATTCGCGACGAGCTCGCGCAGCGCGGCGGCGGAGTTCCGGTGACGGTCCTCGCGCATCGTCCCGGGACGGGCGCGCGCGCGCGCGTCACGGCCGTGGCCAACGCGCTTCTCGCCGGCTATCACCTCGCTACCGCTCGGCTGTTCGTGGTCGACGACTACTTCTTCCCGATGTACGTCATCTCGCCGCGCTCGGGCACGACCCGGGTGCAGGTGTGGCACGCCTGCGGGGCGTTCAAGAAGTTCGGCTACAGCGTCCTCGACAAGTCGTTCGGGGCGGACGAGGCGATGGTCCGCCGGATTCGGATCCATTCCAACTACGACCTGTGCCTCGTGTCGTCGATGTCGGTCGCCCCGCACTATGCCGAAGCCTTCCGGCAGCCTCACGACAGGTTCGTCGCGTGGCTCGGCATCCCGCGAACGGACCTCTTCTTCGATTCGGCCGACATGGCGCGCCGGACCGAGACGGTCCGGCGTCGGTACGCCCTGCCGCCAACGGCCCGCACCATCCTCTACGCACCCACCTTCCGGGGCGACAGCGTCATGCGCGCCCGGCATGACGAGCTCCTCGACCTGGAGCTGCTCAGGACGACCCTCGGCGAGAACCACGTCGTCCTGATGCGCCTCCACCCGTTCGTGCGAACAGCCTTTCGCGTCCCTCCTGCACTCGAGGGGTTCGTCATCGACGTCTCCGACCATCCCGACTTGAACGAGCTGATGCCCGTCAGCGACCTGCTCGTGACCGACTACTCGAGCGCAATCTTCGAGTACTCGCTCCTCGGGCGGCCGATCCTGTTCTTCGCGCCGGACCACGAGGCGTACGAGCGTGAGCGTGGCTTCTACTTCGACTATCGAACCGGTGTGCCGGGCCCGATCTTCGAGACGACGCGGGACCTCGCGGAGTACATCCGCGCGGGCCGGTTCGAGACCGCCCGGGTGGAGGCATTCGCGCGCGCCGCGTTCGACGTCGCGGACGGGCGGTCGTCGGCGCGCTTCGTCGACGAGGTCGTCTTTCGGACGCTCGCCGGCCAGTCCGTCGCCGGGGTCAGGCAAGCCGTCGCGGGCCGCGACCCGGCTTCGTGACGGTGTGCCGGCGCCGGCACGGGCCGGCTACCCTCGGACGATGATCGCTCGCCGTCGAGGCCGCGTGGCACCCGCCGGGTTCGTCGGGCTCGGCACGATGGGCGCGGCGATGGCCGCGAACCTGGTCCGTGCGGGCTTCTCCGTCACGGCATGGAATCGGACGCCGGGTCGGGCGGCTGGCGTGCGGCAGCTGGGGGCCGCGATCGCGGCAACGCCAGCGGACGTCGCGCGAGCGGCCGGTTCGAGCGGCATCGTTGTCGTGTGCGTGTCGGACACACCCGACGTCGAGGCCGTGCTCTTCGGCCCGGAAGGCGTCGCCGCCGGCGCGGCCGAGGGCCTCCTCGTCATCGATTGCTCGACGATCTCGCCGGCCGCCACGACGACGTTCGCGCAACGGCTCGCGGAGCGCGGGATCCGGTTCGTCGACGCGCCCGTGTCCGGGGGAAGTGAAGGCGCGCGCAACGCGAGCCTCACGATCTTCGTCGGCGGCGACCCGGCCGACGTCACTCGGGCTCGGCCGTTGCTCGAGGCGATGGGCCGGACGATCACCCATGTTGGTCCCGTCGGCAGCGGTCAGGCGGTCAAGGCGGTCAACCAGGTCATCCTGGCCGGGACCTACCTCGGTGTCGCGGAGGGCATCGTGCTCGCGACCAAGGCGGGGCTCGACGTGGAGCAGGTCGTCGAGGCGCTCGGCGGCGGAGCGGCGCAGAGCTGGGTCCTCGCCAACCGCAGCGGCCGGATGATCGCCAACGACTACCCGCTCGGCTTCAAGGTCGCCCTCCATCGCAAGGATCTGGCGATCGCGCTCGAGCTCGCCCGGGAGCTCGGCGCCGTGCTGCCGGTGACCGCGCTTGCGGCGCAGCTGGAGACCGGGCTCGTGGGGCGCGGTCACGGGGAGGACGACATGTCTGCCCTGGCACGGTCGATCCGAGAGCTGTCCGGCCTCGACGGCTGACCGCTGGTTCGCTCGCCGCGACCTTCCTGCCGCCCGCGCGCTCCGGAGCCCCGGCGGCCGGGTCGCCCGGGGCGGCTTCGCCCGTCTCGACGGCCAGGCGCAGCGCCACGGAAGCCTGCCCGCTCGGCGGTCCGCTTCGCCTACCAACCCCCGTGGTGACCGGAATGGCGTCCGTTCCAACCACCCATCATCTTGCCGCGTGGAAACGACTCGAGCCGCGCCGGTAGCGCCGTCACGCTCGGACTGCCCGCTCCGACCCGCGCCACCGGCGTGGAGCGGCTTCCCTACCACGGCCATTGCTCGATGAAGCGATCGGCCTCCGGGCGCGGAGGCGCGACGCGCCGCGCGCCAGGGCGCGTTCGGGGCCGCTACGCGACGCCGACGAGCAGCAACGGGTCGCCGAGCTTGCCGTCGTACCGCGGCCGGAAGCGGTCGGCGTTGTACATCGTGGGCACGTCCACCCGGCGCGGTCCGAGGGATGGATCGGGCAGCGGAGCGTGCGCGTACTTGCCGTCCTGGATCGCCACCATGCGGCCGGTCTCGCCGCCCTCGACGAGATCCATGGCCACGTTCGCGAAGGTGATCGCCACCATCGAGTCGAGCGAGTCCGGCTCACCGCTCCGGAGGTCGTAGGTCAGCTCGGACGCGAGGGTCTCGGCGCCGGTCCGCTGGCGCAGCTCGGCAGCCAGGACTTCGCCGACGTTGGCCTTGTGCCGATGACCGAAGGCGTCCGCTTCGCCGACACTCTCGATCCGTGCCCCCTGCCAGATCGCTCCCTCCGCGGTGATGACGAAGCTGTAGTGGCTCGGGTTGTTCCCGTGGTCCTCCGCGAGCACGCTGGCCAGGCGGTCGAGGTCGTACTGCACCTCCGGGATGAGGCAGCGGCTCGAGGTGACGTAGGCGGTGTAGAGCGCGGTATAGCCGGCGTCGCGGCCGAAGATCCGGAAGACACCGATCCGCTCGTGTGAGCCCAGCGTCGTCCGCTGGCGATTGATCGCCTCCTTGGCGCGCGTGACCGCCGTCGAGAAGCCGATGCAGTACTCCGTTCCCTGGACGTCGTTGTCCATCGTCTTGGGGATCGCGACGAGCGGCACGCCTGCGCCGACGAGGACCTGCGAGAAGGAGAGCGTGTCGTCGCCGCCGATCGTGATCAGGACGTCGAGCCCGAGGCCGTCGATGTGCTCCACGACCACGGGCGTCAGGTCATACAGGCCGTCCGCTACCTCGAGCGCGCCCAGCCGGGAACGGTCGATCGTCGCCGGCAGGCCGGCGGCACGCATCTTGCGCGGGTTCGTGCGCGAAGTGTGGAGGATCGTGCCGCCCGTCCGGTCGATCGCCCTTGTGTTCGTGCGGTCCAGTCGTCGGAGGTACCCGTCGTCAGGCTGGTCACCCAACCGAAGGTGCGTCAGCCCCTCCCAGCCCCGCCGGATCCCGAGCACCTCGGCGCCCATCTCGGTGGCCCGGTAGACGACGCTCTTGATCACGGCGTTGAGGCCAGGTACGTCACCGCCGCCGGTCAGGATGCCGACTCGTCGAATGGAAGTCATCGCGCGCTCCGGCGTTGACGAGAGGTTGGCAACACGGGGCGGGCCGCACGGGTCGCCCCGGCCGCATCGTACCGGCGCTGCGCACGGAAGACCTGTCGAGCGCCGCTTGTCCGAGGGACGCCGCGCGTATGATCGCCGGGCATGAACTATGAGCTGTACATGGGCGAAGCGCTTGCCGAGGCGCGCCGCGCGCTGGCCCGCGGCGAGCGGCCGATCGGTGCCGTCGCCGTGGTGGACGAGGCGATGGTCGGCCGCGCGCAGGACCGGGTCGTTGAGATGAACGACCCGACCGCGCACGCCGTCGTGGTCGCCCTGCGCGAGGCGGCGCGGCGGCTTGGCCGGCAGCGTCTCGGCGACGCCACGATCTTCACCACCCTGGAGCCCTGCGCGATGTGCGTCGGTGCGCTGCTCGAGAGCGATGTCGAGGCGGTCGTGTTCGCGCTCCCGGACCGGGAGGACGGGGCCGCGGGCACGGTCCTCCAGCTTGCCCAGCACGACGCACTGCGCCGCCGGCTGCGGGTCGTGAGCGGGATCCGCCGGGACGAGGCGGAGGAGCTCTTCGCGTCCGTGACGGCCGCCCGCGCGGGCTGAGCGGCGTCACGGGCCGTTCGCGAGCGCGGGAGGGCGAACGGGCCTTTGCTATCCTCTCCGGCGGAGAGGTGTCCGAGTGGTTGATGGTGCCGCTCTCGAAAAGCGGTGTGCGAAAGCACCGCGGGTTCGAATCCCGCCCTCTCCGCCAAGAACCCTCGGACCGATGGGCTCGCGAGTCCTCGGGCCGATGGCCTCGCGGGGGCTGGGCCTCGGACATCGGACCGAGCCGGCGGTAGAGCGCGCGGGATGGCGCGAGGTTGTCCCGAAGTGTAGGTCGCGGTGTTGACGGTGGCGGGGCCCTGGAAATGCGGGTCGGGG
>JAUJOH010000015.1:0-7222 GCA_030447745.1 Chloroflexota bacterium
GCATTCCATCGGGATTCAAGTGCCGTACCAGTTCCGTCATCTCGACCTCCGTCGACTCGTGTCAGACTGCTTGCCGATCCCGTCGATCTGGGTCAGCCAGGCGCGCGCCTCCGTGGCCGGCAGCTCCGCGAGGAACTCGAGCGCGTAGTCACCACGCGCCTCGCGGATCGTCCGCAGCGCCGCCTGTAGCCGGGGCGCCTTCTGCGGCGCGAGCCCACCGGGCCGGATCACGTCGACGAGCTCGTCCAGCGGCGCGAACTCGACGCGCGACCACTCCGGAGCGGCGCCCGGGGCCAGGCCCTCCCCGCCCCAGCCGGCCCCCAGCCGGTGCTCCTCCACCTGGCCCGCACCGGGATAGGCGCGGCGGAGCGCCTCGAACGCCTTCTCCGCGTTGATGTCCGCGCTGTTCTGGGTGAGGATCGTGAGGATCAGCTCGCTGGTGGGGTCGAGACGACGCTCCCAGAGCGGGCGGCCGTAGAACGAGGCAAGGCCTTCGCGGACGTCGTGCTGCAGGCCGGGACGGTAGCGGGCGAGCCGGCGGACCCAGGCCTTGACGGGATCGGGCTTCGCCCGCTTGCGCCTGGCCGGCGACCTGGGAGCGGTTGCGGCGGACGTTCGGGCCGCCGCGGCGGTTCGTGGCGTCGTCACCAGACCGTTTCGATCTCGGTCAGCGCGTTCACTTGACCAGTTCGCGCATCGGATCGTCCGGGTGCATGTAGTCGGGATCGAACTCGGGCATCGGGTCACCGAAGTTGGGGTGAATGATCACCTTGCCCTTGTTCATCCCGGGGACGCGCTTCACGCCTCGGCCCTCGAACGGCACCAGCATCGCCTGCGGACCCCCGCCTCGGCGATGAGGATCCGCTCTCCCGCCGCAGCGCGCGATCAGGCCCGAGAAGTGCGTCTTCGCCTCGTGAACACTGACGGTCGCCATGAGCCGTAGCTTAGTCGGACGACTTGGCCAACCCCAGCAGTCGGGCGATCCGCTCCCCGCAGCGGAGGAGTGGCGCAGTCCCGGCGGCCATCGCCTCCTCCACCGACTGCGGACGTTCGACCACGGGGACGACGACCACGCCGAACCGCGAAAGGGCGTCGATCCCCTCGGGCGTCACACCGCCTCCGACCGCGATGGTGTGCACGCCTCGGGAGTGCGAGCGGCGCGCGACGCCGAGCGCCGTCTTGCCGAACGCCGTTTGGGCGTCGATCCGGCCCTCGCCCGTGATGACGAGATGCGCCCGGCTCAGCTTCTCCGCGAAGCCGGTCGCCTCCATCACGAGGTCGACGCCGGGAACGAGATCCAGGCTCCGGAACCAGGTCCTGATCGCCAGCAGCCCGAAGCCGGTCCCACCGGCTGCACCGGCCCCGGGGGTGTCACGCTCACGGCTTCCGGTCGCCTGCTCCAGCAGTCCGGCGTAGTGCGCGAGAGCGCGATCGAGGAGTTCCACATCCGCCGCGTCGGCGCCCTTCTGTGGCCCGTACGTCGCCGCCGCGCCGCGTTCGCCGAGCAAGGGGTTGGTCACGTCGCAGGCAATCCGCAGGTCGACCTCGGCCAGCCTCGGATCGAGGCCGGACAGGTCGATGGCCTCGAGATGCTCGAGGATCTCGGGCGCCAGGGCCGGCTCCTCATCGAACGGCCACTTGAACACCGCGCCGAGCGCCTCGAGGATCCCCGCGCCGCCGTCCGTCGTTGCGCTTCCGCCGATCCCGATCGTGATCTGGCGCGCGCCACTGTCCAACACCGCGCGGAGGATCTCGCCGGTCCCGTACGTGGTCGATGACCTCGGCGCACGTGCCGCCACCGGGACTCTCGACAAGCCGGAGGCCTCCGCGAGCTCGACGAACGCGCGCGTCCCGTCCTGCGACTGCAGCCACGACGCATCGAGCGGAACCCCGACCGGGCTCGTGGCGGGGACCGACTTGCGCTCCCATCCTCCGGCCGCTTCGACTGCCACCAGGGTGCCCTCGCCGCCGTCGGCCAGTGGCGCGAGCAGGATCTCGTCGTCCGAGCGGGCGCAGCGCCAGCCCTCAGCGAGCGCGCGGGCTACCTCGACCGATGTCAGTGAGCCCTTGAACGAGTCCGGCGCGACGAGCACCGTGAGCCTGTCGATGGCGCCGCCTCACCGGGGGGCCAGCTCAGGCTGCGCCCCGATGCCGGCCGCGCTGCGCTTCTCGAGGTACTCCGGGATCCGGATCATCGGCGGGCGCTCCCGGTCGGCCAGCTCGATCACCTCCAGCGAGAGCCGGCCGCGGCCGCTGCGCGGCAGCTTCATCGTCGACCCGAGCTCCGCGAACAGGCGTGCCCGGCGCCGCTCCTCGAGCCGCTTCATCACCGCCTGGAGGATCACGAACGACATCCGGGAGAGCCCCTCGAGCTCCTGGTTGCGGTGCACGCGCCGCTCGAGGTCGACCTGCCCCAGCCCCTCGATCCCCAGCCGCTCCGTCGCATCGATGAGGTGCCCGATCTCGACCGCGTAGCCGGTGAAGAACGGGATCGACTCGAGCAGCGCACGCCGGCCGGCGTACTCGCCGGAGAGCGGCTGGATCAGCCCGGACAGCTCCGGGAAGAACAGGTTGATCAGCGGTCTGGCCACGAGCTCCGTGACCCGGCCGCCACCCCCCTCCTTGAGGATGCCAGCCTCGACGATCGGGCGCTGGTAGTAGCCCTTGACGTACTGGAGACGTGGCTCGTGGAGCAGCGGCCCGAGGGTGCCGTAGACCATCCGGGAGTGCCAGTTCCGGACGTCCGTGTCAGCCCAGACGATCAGGTCGCCGGACGCCTCGTAGAGCGACTTCCAGAGCGCCTCGCCCTTGCCGCGGAAGGACCCGTAGCGCGCGAGCACGTCGGGGTGCTCGACCACGCGCGCGCCCTCGGATGCCGCGATCTCGCGCGTCCGGTCCGTCGACGAGGAGTCGATCACGAGCACCTCGTCGAGGAGCGGCACACGCCCGACCATCTCCCGGACGGCCCGGCGCACGATCGGCCCGATCGTCTCCTCCTCGTTGAGCGTCGGCAGCACGAGGCTCACGGACAGTCGTTGCTTCTCCTTGAGCTGGACGAGGCGGCGGAGGTCCGCGAACTCGGCGTGATGGAAGTTCGATTCACCGAACCAGCGCTCCACGCGGGCCGGCACGGCCCGCGCCTCCTCGGCCGCGCGGTCGGCGGCGACGAGGGTCTCCGCGCGCTGGGCGAGCTGGTCGAAGGTCTGGCGCCCGATCGTCTCGCGCGTCTTGACGACGACGACCGTCGGCCTCGCGCGGGCCGCGATCGCCTCCGGCATGGCCCCGAACAGGTACGTCTCGCCGTTCGCGCCGGCGGGCGTCGCGGACGCGCCCATGACCACGAGGTCTGCCCGCTCCGCCTCCTTGAGGATCGAGTTCCGGACGTTGGCCGCCTCGCGGAGCAGCGGCTCGACGCGCGACCGGACGTGTTGCCGGATGAACGCCGTCAGGGCGTGTTCGGCCTGCGCGCGCACCGCCAGCGTGATCCCGGGCGGGACGAGGTGGAGCACCGCGACCGTGGCGTCGTGGCGGCGCGCGATCGCGTCGGCGAACCGGATCGCCAGCTCCGCGTGCGGACCGCCGCGGACGGGCACAAGGATGCGCCTGATGTCCCGCGCCCCGCGCTGCTTGACCACCGCGATGTCGCAGGGCGACTCCCGGACCACCTCGTCGATCGTCGAGGAGAAGACCGTCGGCGTCTGGCCGTCGCGACCGGCCGGTGCCTTGCCGCCCCAGCCGAAGATGATCAGGTCCGCCTCCTGCTCCGCGGAGGCCTCGACGATCCCCTCCGCCGCGTGGCGGCCGATCCTGACGATCGGGTGGATCGTCGTTCCGTCCGGTGCGAAGTCGAGCACGCGCTGGAGCAGCCGGCGCGCGTGGCGGGCCCGGGTCGCGCCCTCGGACAGCGCCATGCCCTCCGGGACCTCGACGATGCCCAGCGCGGTCAGCTCCCCGCCGCGCTTCTCGAGGAGATCCGAGCCGATGCGGATGAGCTCCTCGGCGGTGAGCGGGTTCGCGACCGGGATGAGGATCCGGGCCGGGAGCGGCGTGCGCGACGTCACCCGCCTCCTCGCGCGCCGGCGGGAGCCGCACCGCCCAACGCGGCCGTCTCGCGACCGGCCTCCGACCAGCGGGCTACCAGGTACGGCTTGAGCAGCTCGAACTCGCGGGCCTGCCGCTCGACGCGCTCCTCCGCCTGGTCGGTCGACACGTGGCGATTCTCGATGACGAAGCTCCCCACCCGCCCGAAATAGATCGGAACCAGCGAGGCGACCATCGCCTCGATCGCGTCGGGCCGATCGCGCGCCGTCACGATCAGGTCGTACACCAGGCGGGCCCACAGGTCGTCCGGGAAGTGGAACGCCGCGACTGCGTCCGCCATCTCGACGGTCGTCGCCCTGGTCGACGCCGCATCGCCGCTGATCCCGAGCTTCGCGGCGGCCGCGTCGGCCAGAGTGCCGGCCTCGCCGGCGATGACGAGCAACGTCTCGACGGTGGCCGGGGCGAACATCATCCGCCACCGATCGGCGAGCGTGAGCGAGCCCTGGTGGAACTCGGTCAGCAGCCGCAGCGTGTTCACCTCGAGCGGCGGCGGGTCGATGATCCGCTCGAACCCGTATGCCGGCACCTCGTGGCTGGTGTGGATCGGGAGCCAGTGATCGGCGTGGAGGACGGCCAGCCGGAGGATCGTGCCGACGACCTGGCGGAACATCGGCCCGAGGTCAGTACTGGGATCCTTCGGGTCGTGCACCTTCGCCCCGAGGCGGGTCTGGCAGACGGCGAAGCCGCCGGTCAGCGCGGACGTCGTCATCCAGATGTCGATGCCGAACTTGCTGACGTCGTCGGTCCAGTCGTCGCGCGTCAGGTAGTGGCGTACGAGGTCGCCGCTGACCCCGAAGTCGCCACCGATCGGCTGGCGGATCCGGTGTCCGTACAGCGTCCGCGTCAGCGGGTACGTGACCGTGTTCGTGATCGTGCCGTCGTACTTGTAGCGCGCGTAGAGCGGAGCCACGAAGTCGTAGCCACCCTTCACGATCGGGCCGGCCAGCAGCTCGATCCACTCCGGCACGATCGACCGCAGGTCCGAGTCGACGACGACGAGCGCCTGGACGTCCAGGGCGGCCGCCATCTCAAAGATCGTCCGCAGCGCGGCGCCCTTGCCGCCCGTGCCGTTGATCTCCGGATAGGTCAGGCTGACCCGGTCGAGCCGGTTGGTCGGCCGGACAAGGAGGATCTGCTCGATGTAATCCGGCGGCTCGGTCTCGACGACGATTCGCTGGGTGCCGTCGGGCGAGCCGGCGTCCGCGTTGACGACCACCGGTTTGCGGTCCGGGAAGTACTGGACGAGTCCGGCCTGCGCCGCCCGGACCACGTAGCCGATCGTCGCTGCGTTCTTGAAGCTCGGGATGCCGACCATGATGTCGGCTCGCTCCAGCCGGGCGATCTCGTCGCGGATGGCCGGCGTGAGGGCGGTCGCTGGCACCGACTCACCGTACCACCGACGGTCGCGCGCTGGCAGCGCTGGCCGTCGCGCGCTCGCAGCGTTCGCCGTCGCGCGCCTCAGCCTGCCTCAGCCGCGCTTCAGCCGGTCTCAGGCGCGCGGGATGGACGCCCGGGCCCAGCCGTCGTTGATCTCGCCGGGCCGATAGCGCCCGTTCGCATCCTTGTAGGCGAGCGACCGGAAGCCGAGGTTCCGCCACGTCGGAAGCCACGGGTTGACCGGCGCTCGCACGTGGATGCCGACACGGACCAGGTCTCCCTCGACGAGCACGCCGTCGAGCAGCCGCTTGCGCTCGAGCAGCGGGACGTCGAGGAGCGGCTCGCCGTCGAGCAGGAGGAGATCGACGGCCACCAGCACCAGCCCATCGGATGGCACCGGTTCGTGCTCCGTGGCCCGGTCCTCGAGCGAGTCGACAACCTCGGCCCGCCGGCCGGCGCCGCCGACGAGCATCTGCCGCGCGACGTCCCCCGGCGACGGCACTGCTGCCGCCGGACCGACGTGGACGCCGACGCCCGAGCGGCCCGCCTGTGCCGTCAGGTATGCGTCCAGCACGACCGAGCCGGCGTCGACGGCGTCGCCCACCGCGGCCGCGATCGCCGGCTGGTCGACCAACCGGCCCGCCTCGTCACGGAGCTCCACGTCCCGGTCGAGGACGTGGACGAGGACCCGCGTCCCGGACCAGAGCGGCTCGATCACCGGGTCCGCGATGTGCTTCGCGTTGCGGCCGCCGAAGCCCTGGGGCCGCCACGTGGCGGCGACCGCATCCCGGATCATCGCCGGATGCTACACCGGCCGTGATCCTGCACCGGCCGATGGGCCGGTCCTGTCCTCGGCGGCGTGGCGACCTCGGACGCCCGTGATCCGGGCGGGACGGTCTCCGGCGCGGTTCCTCGGCGCGCTGACACGGTCCGGTCGGGCGCGAGTCGCTGTCGCGTGGGCCCTCTACGACTTCGCGGACACGATCTTCTCGTTTGCGGGGTCGACGGTGGGGCCCGGAGCGGACGCTGATGCTCGTGCTCGCCTCAAAGGCGCTCGGGCTCGTCCTCGGCGCCGTGTCGCTCGGGATCCCCGGCCCGATTCGGGATGGGCGCCTTCCTGCTCGCGGGCGCGGTGCTGGGAGTGGTCTCGGCGGCGTCGAGGTCGCGGACCGCGTGCTCATGGTCCGGCTCGCGCCGCCCGAACGGCTGAGCGAGGAGTTCGGGCTGTACGGGCTGGTCGGCAAGGGATCGCAGGTGATCGGCTCCGCGCTCTACGGGCTGACGATCCTGCTGCTGCTCGAGGCACTCGGCATCGCGGCATGCCAGGTCGCCGTGCTGAGCCAACTCGTGACGATGCTCATCGGCGCCTGGCTGCTCCGTCCCCTCTCGGACCGGTGGCCGGCGTCGGGCGAAGTCCCACGGGCTGCGGCGCCACCGGAGCGCTCGCGCCGACGGCCGCGGCGCCACCGGAGCGGCTCGCGCCGACGGCCGCGCCCCTCGAGCCCACGGCCGCCCCCCTCGAGCGGAGGTAGGCCCGAGTTTCCACGGCGCGGGGCGGGTGACGCCCGCCGGAGTGCCGGCCGGCCCACGCCGCCGGGTCGGCGGCTCGTATCCACGAGCGACTGGACCGTCGCCAGGTGCTGCGATAGCGCCGGGCGGCCACGTGCCGGGGTCGGCGGCTCGTATCCACGAGCGACTGGACCGTCGCCAGGTGCTGCGGACGTGCCGGCCCGGCGAGTTCCGG
>JAUJOH010000015.1:7322-11711 GCA_030447745.1 Chloroflexota bacterium
CGAGCGACTGGACCGTCGCCAGGTGCTGCGGACGTGCCGGCCCGGCGAGTTCCGGGCGTCCGACTCGCATCCACGAGCGACTGGTTCGCTGGCAGGTCCTCGGACCGTCGCGGCCGGCGGGTCTCCGGACCGGCGGCTCGCATCCACGAGCGACGGGTCTGCGGGACGGGTCCGCGGGAGGGGTCTGCGACGGCGCCCCGAGCGCGACGGCGCCCCGAGCGCGACGGCCGGCGGCAATCCGAACCGGCCGCTCGCATCCACGAGCGACGCGTCTGCCCGGAGGTGCCGCGCCCGAGCCGCGCGACCAACAAACCGGGCCGCTCGCATCCACGAGCGACGCGTCTGCCCGGCCTCGCGCCGCCTCGGCCCGCCGGGAAGCTCTCAGCCGGCTGCCTCAGGCGGTCGCGTACCCGTCGGGATGCCGCCTCCGCCACTCCCACGCGGAACCGACCATCTCATCCAGCGTCGGTCGCGCCGGCTGCCAGCCGAGCACCTCGCTCGCGCGTGCCGACGAGGCGACGAGCACCGGTGGGTCGCCGGCCCGTCGGGGCCCGACCTCGTGCGGCACCGCCTGCCCCGACACGCGCTCGGCCGCGTCGATCACCTGCCGCACGCTGAAGCCGCCGCCGTTGCCGAGGTTGCAGACGAGCATGCCGCGCTCGGATGACGGCTCCGTCCGGGGATCGCCCGGCGCGGTCGCCTCGATCGCCAGCAGGTGGGCGTCCGCCAGATCCGCGACGTGGATGTAGTCGCGGATGCACGTCCCGTCCGGCGTCGGGTAGTCGTCGCCGAAGACCACGAGTGGCTTGCCTCCCTCGATCGCGGCCAGGACGTTGGGAATCAGGTGCGTCTCGGGGTCGTGGACCTCACCGTTGCGCTCGGTCGCGCCGGCCACGTTGAAATAGCGCAGCGTCGCGGCGCGCAGACCGTACGCCACGCCGTACCACCACACGGCGCCCTCGAACGAGCGCTTCGTCTCGCCGTACGGGTTGATCGGCCGGAGCGGCGTGTCCTCGACGATCGGCGACGTGTCCGGGATCCCGTAGACCGCCGCGCTCGAGCTGAAGACGATCCGGTTCGTGCCGGCCGCACGCATCGCCTCGAGAAGCGCGATGCCGCCCGCCACGTTGTCGACGAAGTAGCGGGCGGGGTTCTGGAGGCTCTCGCCAACCAGGGACCGCGCCGCGCAGTGCAGCACGACCTCGATCCGGCGCGCCTCGAGCAGCTTCGCCACGGCTGCCGCATCCGTGTACGGACCGTCGACGACGTCGACACCGTCGGCGACCGACTCGGCGTGGCCGGTCGACAGGTCGTCGATGACAGACACGTCGTGACCGGCCGCGAGGAGCGCCTCGACCGACACGGAACCCACGTAGCCGGCACCGCCGGTGACCAGGATGCGCACGTTTCTCCTTCGCTCCGGGTGGAGTCTGCAGCCTAGCGGCGACCGAGCAACCGACGCAGGATGCCGCGGCGGCCGCGCGGCGACGGGTCCGGGACCGGTACCGCGGCAGCACTTGCCGCCGGTGCGTCCGGCGGTGGGGTGGCCGTCTCGTCCGACGCCGCCGTCCCGGCTGGCGTCGGCAACGAGTTGGGTGGCGTTGGCGGAGGCTCGCTCCGTGCCGCCGGCTGCGGCCCTCGCATGGCCAACGACGGGGCTGGTGTCGATGGCCGCGGGACAGGGTCCCCGACCGGTTGCTGGCTCCGGGCCGGCAGCGGAAGACCCGCCCGATGGGCCCGGATCTCGCGCAGCCGCTCGACCAGCCGTCGCGCTGCCAGGTTGTCGGGGTCGATCGACAGTGCCCGGTCGCCCAGGGCGAGCGCCTCGTCCTCGTCGCCGCGCTCGATCGCCACCTTGGCCAGACCCACCACGGCGATCGCGTTGCGCGGATCCGCCTCCGACGCCTGCCGATAGAGACGCTCCGCCTGGTCGAGCAGCCCGAACGACATCGCCCGCTCGGCCTCGAGGACGAGCTCGATCACGACTCGTCCTCCACCAGCGTCCGGGCGAGAAGCAGCAGCGTCGGCCGGTCGTTGAGCGCCGGGTCGTCGACGACCCGCTCGAGCAGCTCCCGGAGCACGCGACCGAGCCGCGGCCCGGGTGCCATCCCCAGCTCGCCGATCAGGTCGTCGCCGCTCACCGCCAGGTCGCGGATGTCGAGCGCCACGTCGAGCGCGAGCTGCGCCTTGACCCGGCGGCGCAGCTCGTCGAGACCGCCGGCGCTCGCCGGCCGGCCGCTCCCGACATTGTCCGCCGCGCGAAGGGCCCACAGCTGCGGCAGGACCTCGATCCCGACCTTGCCGATGAACCGCCGGACGGCGGCGTCGCTCCAGCCCGGCTCGTACGAGAACATATGGAGCCGGACCAGCCGACCGACACGGTCGATGACCGCCCTCGGGTAATGGAGCCGCGTCAGCAGCTGCGCCGCGAGCTCTGCGCCCACGCGCTCGTGCCCAATGAAGTGGCCGCCCGCGGCGGTGGCCGGCTTTCCGATGTCGTGAAGCAGCGCCGCGAGTCGCACGACGGGGTCACGCGACGGCGCCGCGTCGACGGTCCGGACGGTGTGGTGCCAGAGATCCTCGCCAGCGATCTTGTTCTGGCTTACCCCGCGCTGCGCCGCGAGGTCCGGGCTGATCGCCGCAGGAGGCCGGTCGACTCCAGCAGCCGCAGGCCGATCGACGGCCGCTCCGCCCGCAGCAGGTGGTCCAGCTCCGTCGCGATCCGCTCGCCGGACAGGTGCGCCACGAGCTCCGCGTGGTCGCGGAGGCCGTCCAGGGTCGCCGCCTCGATCGTGAACTCCAGCTGCGCCGCCAGGCGGACGCCGCGCACCATCCGGAGGGCGTCCTCCCGGAATCGGTCGGTCGGCTTGCCGACGGTCCGGAGCCGGCGACGCGCGACGTCAGCCCGGCCGCCGAACGGATCGACCAGATCGGGCGCGTCCGGGGTCGGCTCCGGCGGACGTCCGGCCACGCGCGCGGTTCCCGAGCCACCCGCCCCCCACGCCATGGCGTTCACGGTGAAGTCGCGGCGCGCGAGATCGAGGTCGATCCGGTCCGTCCACTCCACCCGGTGC
Organism: Chloroflexota bacterium; assembly: GCA_030447745.1. Taxonomy (GTDB): domain Bacteria; phylum Chloroflexota; class Limnocylindria; order Limnocylindrales; family CSP1-4; genus JACDAV01. Next base: position 10,397 of record JAUJOH010000015.1, read on the forward strand.
GGCCGCCGGAAGTCGGCGTACTCGTGGTCCGAGCGAAACGTCGTGACGTCGTACACCTCGCCGTCATGTCGGACCGCCACCGTCCCGAAGCGGTTCTCGTACGCCGCGTCCGCGAAGAGCTCCACCAGCCGCTCGGGCGGCGCATCCGAAGCGAGGTCCCAGTCCTGGGGCTCGCGTCCGAGGAGACGGTCGCGGATCGACCCGCCGACGGCGTACCCGGCGTGGCCGGCGCGCCACAGCACCTGGAGCAGCTCCATGACCGGGACGGGGATCCGGAGGTCGGGTCCGTCGGCAGGCGCCGCACCCGGCGCGTCATCGGGCGCGCGGTCCATCGGGCGCCGGGCGTCAGTTGCGGCCGAGGAAGAGATAGGTCCGCCAGGCTTCGTTGCGCTCGTCCGACAGGTACGGCGTGAACAGCGAGTAGACGTCGCTGCGCGGCTCGAACGGCTCGCGGACGAGGCGCAGCCTCGCCTCTTCGGGGGTTCGAGCGCCCTTGCGGTGGTTGCACGCCTTGCACGCCGTGACGAGGTTGTCCCAGCTGTGCGCACCACCCCGGTGCCGCGGAACGATGTGATCCAGCGTCAGGTCCTTCGCGTGGCGCCCGCAGTACTGGCACGTGTGGCGGTCGCGCGCGCAGACCTCGCGCCGGGTCAGCTTGACCCGCGGCCGCGGGCGCTTGATCAGGTGCTGCAGCCGGATGACGGACGGCGCGCGGAACTCGGTCCGCGGCGTCCTGATCACCTGGTGGTCGTACTCGATGACCTCGGCCCTCTCCCCGAAGACGAGGCGGAAGGCCCTCGGCAGGTTGCAGACGTTGAGCGGCTCGTAATTCTGGTTCAGGACGAGCACGATTCCGTCCATCGTTGGCGGATCGTAGCAGGACGAGGGGAGGCGTCCGTGAGGCGTGACGTCGAGCCGGCAGGGCCCGCGGATGAGGCCGGCAAGCGACGCCGGGAGCGCGCCGAGGGACGTCGGCGAAGGCCTCAGGCGAGTGCGGTCGCCCGCCCGGTCGCCGGATCCCAGCCACCCGCCTGACCGACCTTCGTCGTCAGCGGCCGCCCGAGCACGCCGCTGATGAACCTGGCCGCCTCGAGGATACCCCCGAGGCGGACGCCGTGGTCGAGTCCGAGGCCGTCGAGGAGGTAGACGAGGTCCTCCGTGGCGAGGTTGCCGGCGGCACCAGGCGCGTACGGACAGCCACCGATGCCGCCGGCCGATGCGTCGAAGCACCGGACGCCGGCCTGGAGCGCCGCGGTCACGTTGGCGAGCGCCGTCCCGCGGGTGTCGTGGAAGTGGAAGCCGATCCGCTCGACGG
>JAUJOH010000015.1:11811-17659 GCA_030447745.1 Chloroflexota bacterium
CGCTCCGCACGTTCGAGCCCGCGCAGGTTCGGGACCAGGACCGGGTAGCGGATCCCGCGGTCAGCAGGCAGCGTCGGGAGCAGGTCCTCCGCGTCGGCGAGCTGCGGGATGGCACGCGGCGAGACGAAGCTCGTGGCCTCGATCTCCCGCACGCCGGCGGCCGCGAGAAGCTCGATGTAGCGCCGCTTCGCCTCCGTCGGGACCGGTGTCGCCTCGTTCTGGAGTCCGTCCCGCGGACCGACCTCGTAGATCCGGACGGCGTCGGTCATCGCTCGTGGTCCGGTTGGGCGGCTAGACCCGCGGCGGGTCCATCGCCCGCTCGATCCGCGCGATCTCGACCTCGATCCGGCCGATCTCCTCGGACGCCTCGCGGTACGCCTCGCTCCCGAGCTCCGCGGCCTGCCGGCGGCGCCGAGCCTCCTGCCACTGCACGAGCAGCTGCTCGCGGGTCAGGTCCGCCGGGTGGGTCGGGTTCGGGTCGGTCATCGGCGTCTCCCCGGTTGCGCTCCGGTCATTCCGAGCGAACGGTAACCGACGCCAGCGCCTGCCCGCGCCCGACCTGGTCGCCGGGCGCGACGTGGAGCTCCCCGATCCGCCCGGCGTGGGGCGCCGAGACGACGTGCTCCATCTTCATCGCCTCGAGTGTCACGACCGGGTCACCCCCCTGGACCGTGCCGCCGACCGGCACGTGGATGACGAGGACGGCGCCCGGCATGGGCGCCGTGAGCTCCGCCGGCTGCGCACCACCGGCCAGGGTCGCCGCCGCGCGAGCGGCGCGATCGACGTCCGGCGGCGGTGCGACCGTGAACGAGACACTCCGGCCAGCCACGTCGACGTGGACGGTGCCGGCGTCGCGGACCCACGACCCGTCCGCTGCGCGCCCAGGCGGGATCCGAACCGCGCGCTCCTCGCCGTCGGCTGCGAGCCGGATGACTGGCGGGCCGTTGATCCGCCAGCCGCCGCGCCACGGATCGGCCGCGCCAGCGGTGTGGAACGCCGCCGCGGCGGTCTCCCACGCGGCGGCGGGGATCCCGATGCCGGCCGGCTGACCATGCGGCGGCCAGATCCGCTCCAGCGTGTCGATCCGCGCGTCGCCGTCGCGGATGACGGGGTGGCGGACCAGCCAGCGCAGGAACCGGAGGTTCGTCACGAGGCCGAGGACGACGGTCGCGTCGAGGGCCGTGGCGAGCCGCTCGAACGCCTCGCGGCGGTCGACGCCGTGAGCCACGATCTTGGCGAGCATCGGATCGAACCGGCCGCTGATCTCCGACCCGAGCTCGATGCCGGCGTCGACGCGGATGCCGTCGCCGACCGGCCACCGGAGCTGCTCGATCCGTCCCGTGGCGGGGAGGAACCCGGACTCGGCGTCCTCGGCATAGAGCCGGACCTCGCAGGCGTGTCCGCGATGCACGACGGCGTCCTGGTCGATTCCGAGCGGCTCGCCGGCGGCGATCCGGAGCTGGTCAGCGACGAGATCCCGGCCGGTCACGAGCTCCGTCACCGGATGCTCGACCTGGAGGCGGGTGTTCATCTCGAGGAAGTAGAACTGCCCGTCGTCTTCGAGCAGGAACTCGCACGTCCCGGCCGAGACGTAGCCGACGGCTCGCGCGAGCCGCAGCGCCGCATCGGTCAGCCGGGCTCGGACCGCCTCGTCGACCGCCGGCGAGGGCGTCTCCTCGAGCACCTTCTGGTGGCGGCGCTGCAGCGAGCAGTCGCGCTCGCCGAGGTGGATGCCGTTGCCGTGACCGTCGAACAGCACCTGGACCTCGACGTGGCGCGGACCGCCGAGGAACCGCTCGAGGATGAGGCGATCGTCGTCGAAGGCCGCCCGGGCCTCGCGTCGGGCGGCGGCCACGGCCTCGTGGAGCTCGCCCGGCTCGGCCGCAACGCGGATCCCCTTGCCACCACCGCCGGCGGCCGGTTTCACGAGGACCGGGAAGCCGACCCGCTCGGCTTCGGCCCGGAGGGCGTCGTCCGACTGGTCCGGGGCCTCCGACCCCGGCACCGTCGGCACGCTCAGCTCCGCCGCGAGCCGTCGAGCGGTCGCCTTGTTGCCCATCGCGCGGATCGCCTCGGGCGGCGGGCCGACCCAGCGCATGCCGGCGCGTTCGACGGCGTCCGCGAACTCGGCGTTCTCGGCCAGGAACCCGAAGCCCGGGTGCACCGCCCCGGCGCCGGCCGCACGCGCGGCGGCGACGACCGCGGAAGCGTCGAGTAGATCGAGCGCCGCCGGTCCCTCCGTGGGCGGAACGATCGCCTCGACCCGGAGCCGCTCGCACGTCCGGCGGATCCGGACCGCGATCTCGCCGCGGTTCGCCACGAACAGCCGACGGATCGGATCGCTCGGCGTCACGCGAGGTCGCCGCCGGGCACATCGGCCCTGCAGCCGACGCACGCGGCAGGCGGACGCTCGGCTGGGTCGGGCTCAGTCTGCGTCGGGGTCACGCGCCCAGGCCGGTCGGCGCTTCTCCGCGAACGAACGGAACCCCTCCTGCGCCTCCTCGGACGTCCGCTGCCGCGCGATGACCCGCGCAGTGTGCCATTTGGCCGATCCGTGCCCCAGCCCGCGGACCTCGCGCACGATCGCCTTTGCCGCGCGGGCCGCCGTCGGCCCGGCCGCGAGCAGGTCGGCCAGCGCGGCCGCCACGGCTGCGTCGAGGGCCGCCTCACCCTCGACCACCTCGTGGACGAGCCCGATCCGCTGGGCGCGGACGGCATCGAACCGGCGCCCGCCCGGAAACAGCGCGCGGGCGTGCGTCTCACCGATCTTCGCCAGCACGAACGGCGAGATCACGGCGGGCAGAATCCCGAGGCGGGTCTCGGTGAAGCCGAACCGCGTCCCCGACTCGGCCACGACGAGGTCAGCGACCGCGCACAACCCCATGCCGCCGCCGAGCGCGGAGCCGTGGACACGCGCGACCACCGGCGCGGGACAGCTGTCGACCGTCTCGAACATGTCGGCCATCGCCATGGCGTCGTGCTCGTTGCCCTCGACGTCGAGCGCCATGGCGGCACGCATCCAGCTGACGTCGGCGCCGGCGCAGAACGACGGGCCCTCGCCACGCAGGACGACGGCACGCAGCGCCATCGGCCCCTCTCGCGCCAGCGCGGCGAAGGTCGTCCGGAGCTCGGCGATCAGCGACGCGTCGAATGCGTTGTGCACCGCCGGCCGCGACAACGTCACCTGGGCGACGGCCCCGGCCGGCCCCATGCGATCGACGCGAAGCGCGCTCGTCACCGCGGCATGGTAGCCGGGTCGAAGCGTGCGGGAGCCGGAGCTACCCGGGAGTCACTCCGGGCGGTTCGCCTCGCGGTCGATCTCGCGCGCCATGTCCGCCAGGCGCGGTCGGAGCGAATAGTCGGGGCTCGCCGGGTCCGGCGCCGCAGGGCCGTTGGCCGCGAGACCGGGGCTCGCGCCTGCCTCGGAAAGCGCACTCGCGGGGACGGGGGTCGCCGGGTCGTCCGAGGGCTCGGCGGTCGGCGGATCGAGCTCGACCGGGTCGCCGGGCTGGGGCTGGAGGGGAAGCGGCATCGGTCGATTGTACGGCGCGGCGCCGGACGTGCCGGTCGGTCAGGGACCGACGGCGATGTCGATGCTGGCCTCCAGCGCGTGCGTCTCGCCGCCGCAGTCGCCCAGCGAGACATCCATCGACGCCGTGATACGCCAGCGGCCCGCCGGGAGGCGAAGCGTCTCCTCCTCGAACCACGCGCGGTCGAACGGCGGCCGGTCCTCGACCACGCCGGCCTTCGCGAACGGGTATCGCTCCGGCACGCCGGCGGCGAGATTCGTCGACAGACAGGGCATGTCCATCCCGCCGCCCATCACGGCCGGGCCATCGAGCTGGACGATCTGCCAGCCGATCGGCGAGGACGCGTGGTAGACCGTCTTGCCGTCGCCGGGGCCCTGGTAGACGAGCTCCGCGAAGACCTCGATCGGTTGCCCCGCGCGGTACCGATCCGCCGGCGACCGGACCACGAGCAGGAACAGGTCGTCGCTCGCCTCGCCGACGGCCGGCATGGGGCCCACGGGAAGCACCTCAGCGCAGCCGGCCACGAGCACGGCGACGACGGCGGCGAGAAGCCAGGCCCTCACATCCGGAAGACGCCGAACCGCGTCTCGCGGATCGGCGCGTGGAGCGCCGCATCGAGCCCCATCGAGAGGATCCGGCGCGTGTCCAGCGGGTCGATCACGCCGTCGTCCCAGAGGCGCGCCGTGGCGAAGTACGGCGAGCCCTCGCGCTCGTAGGTCTCGAGGATCGGCGCCTCGAAGGCATCCCGTTCCTCGTCCGATGCGAAGCCGCCCCGCACGGTCGACAGCACGCGCGCTGCCTGCGACCCGCCCATCACGCTGATCCGGGCGTTCGGCCAGCTCCACAGGAAGCGCGGCTGGTAGGCGCGGCCGGCCATCGCGTAGTTGCCGGCCCCGAACGAGCCGCCGATCAGCACCGTGAACTTGGGGACCTCGGCGCACGCGACCGCCATGACCAGCTTGGCGCCGTCCTTGGCGATCCCGCCCGCCTCGTACTCGCGCCCGACCATGAAGCCCGTGATGTTCTGCAGGAACACGAGCGGGATCCGGCGCTGGGCCGCGAGCTCGATGAAGTGCGCGCCCTTGAGCGCCGACTGGCTGAAGAGGATCCCGTCGTTGGCGAGGACGGCCACCGGCCAACCGTCGACGTGCGCGAAGCCGCACACGAGCGTCTCGCCGTAGAGCGGCTTGAACTCGTGGAAGCGGCTCCCGTCGACGAGCCGGGCGACGATCTCCCGCACGTCGACGGCGCGCCGGGGATCGGCCGACACGGCCCCGTACAGTCCGGACGGGTCGACGGCGGGCGGCTCCGATGGCCGGCGATCCCAGGGCGGCGGAGGCGCACGCCGATTGAGGTTGCGAACGATCGATCGTCCGAGCGCGATCGCGTGCTCGTCGTCGAGCGCCTCGTGGTCGGCGACGCCCGAGCGGCGCGCGTGGACGTCGGCACCACCCAGCTCCTCCGCGGACACCTCCTCGCCCGTTGCCGCCTTCACCAGCGGCGGCCCACCCAGGAAGATCGTCCCGGTCCCGCGCACGATGACGGTCTCGTCGCTCATCGCCGGCACGTACGCGCCGCCGGCCGTGGACGAGCCCATCACCAGCGAGACCTGCGGGATGCCGAGCGCTGACATCCGCGCCTGGTTGTAGAAGATCCGCCCGAAGTGATCGCGGTCGGGAAAGACGTCCGCCTGGAGGGGGAGGAAGGCGCCACCGGAGTCGACCACGTAGACGCACGGGAGGCGGTTCTCGAGGGCGATCTCCTGTGCGCGAAGGTGCTTCTTGACCGTCATCGGGTAGTAGGTGCCGCCCTTGACCGTCGCGTCGTTGGCGATCACGACGCAGACGGTGCCCTCGATCGGCCCGATCCCGGTGACGATGCCGGCGCCCGGCGCCTCGTCGTCGTAGAGGCCGTTCGCGGCCAGCGGGCTCAGCTCGAGAAAGGCGGATCCCGGGTCGAGCAACCGGTCGACCCGCTCGCGGACCGGAAGCTTGCCTCGCTCGCGATGTCGGGCGATCGACCGCTCGTCGCCGCCGGCTCCGCGCTCGGCGACGGCCGCCGTTCGCGCGCGGAGGTCCTCGACGAGCGCCTGCATCGCCTCCCGGTTGGCGCGCGTGTCCGCGGCTGCCGGGTCGAGCCGGGTGCGGAGGATGCTCATGGCCGCCGATCATACGACCGCCTCCATGCCGCGAGATGGGCGAGCCGGGCCCGGGCGTCGCACTCCACGGCAGCCGCCCCTGCTACTGTGGCCTAGCAAGTTATGCCTACCGAACCCGCTACTCGCTCCTCGCTAGATCCCTCGGTCGATGCCGCGAGCT
>JAUJOH010000016.1 GCA_030447745.1 Chloroflexota bacterium
GGGCAGCAGGCCGCAGTGGTCGAGATGAGCGTGGGTCAACAGGATCGCGTCGAGCTCGCCGGGCTCGAAACCCAGCGGGATCCGGTTGCGGACGGTCTCGTTGGGGCTGCCCTGGAACATCCCGCAGTCGACGAGGACTCGGGCTCGCGCGGTGGTCAGGAGGAAGCGTGACCCGGTGACGGTCGTCGCGCCGCCGAGGAATTGGAGGTCCATGGCGGGCCATGGTGACAGCGGCGACGCCACGTGGCGTCGCCGTCGCGCGCGGGGCCATCGCAACCATGCGACGACGGGAGAACCCTCGCCTGCGACGGCGCGGCGCGCAACACTCGAAGGGCCGGGGACCTGACGGCGAGGAACCGTCCCGAGCAGGGACGGAAGGTCTGTCCGCGTCTCCGTCAGGCGGAGCGGCGTCGGAGCGCCCTGGCGCCGCCGAACACGACGACTCCCGCGACGGCCGCGAGCCCGACAGCCACGGCGACCGGGGCTGCGTCGGGCCCGGCACCGGCGTGGGCCTCGGGAGGGGCGCCGGCCGGCGGCCGCGCCGTGGCGGGTCGGAGGCTGGCGAGCTCCGCCGTCCAGACGGTCGTCGATGAGCACGACGAGTCCTGCAGGCGTCCCTCGGCGATCGAGGTCACGAACAGGTACCGCGTCCGCGGCTCGTACTGGCGATCGACCGACGTGGCGCCCCCCGCGGGGCCGCCGCGAACCTCGACGACCGCCGGGAGCGATGGCCCGCTCCAGACCTCCTCGACCGCGACGGTCGCCCAGCGACCCTCGTTCGCAAGCGCGGTGACCGTCCCGACGAACGCCGCGTCGGCCGTGGCAACCGCGTCGTCGAGGCTCGGAGGCATGACACAGGAGGCGCTCGCCGGGCCGCCGCCCACGACGAGCACCGTCGCCGCCCCTGCGGTGATCGCAAGCGCGACGGAACGCCGCAGCCGGCCAAGGGCGGCGAGGGCAGCACCGGCGGCGAGGGTGCCGAGGGCGGTCATGCCCCGCCCGACGCGCTTTCGCCCGAAACGGTTCCGCGGGAGCCGGAAGGACGCACCGGGCGCACGACCTACGAGAGCGGCGGCCCGAAGATGACCGCGTCGACGGCGACGGCGAGGAACAGCAGCGACAGGTAGCTGATCGAGTACCGGTAGAGGCGGATCGCCTGCGCGGTCGACGCCTCCGGCGCGCTCCCCTGTCGCCACAGCGTCCACGCCTGCCGCAGGAAGACGGCGCCGAGCACGAGGGCAGACCCGAGGTAGACCCAGCCCATCCGGGCCACCGCCCAGAGCACCAGCGAGATGGCGACCATCAGGACGGAGTAGAGGACGATCTGCCGGCTCGTCTCGGCGATCCCGCGGACGACCGGCAGCATCGGCACGCCGGCCGCGGCATAGTCGCGCCGGATGCGCAGCGAGAGCGCCCAGAAGTGCGGCGGAGTCCAGTAGAAGACGAGTGCGAACAGGATCAGGGCCGGCACTTCCACGCCGCCGGTCACCGCGGCCCAGCCGATCACCGGCGGCAGCGCCCCGGCGGCCCCGCCGATGACGATGTTCTGCGGCGTCGTCCGCTTGAGCATGATCGTGTAGACGACGACGTAGAAGCCGATCGCGAGCAAGGCGAGGAATGCCGACAGGAGGTTGACGAACCAGGCCAGCACCACGAACGAGATGACGCCGAGGACGATCCCGAACACGACCGCCCGCTCCGGCTCCACCTCGTGGGCCGGCAGCGGCCGGCGTCGCGTCCGGGCCATCAGCAGGTCGATGTCGCGGTCGAGGTAGCAGTTGATCGCGTTCGCGCTGCCCGCCGCGAGCGCCCCCCCGGCGAGCGTCCAGAAGATCAGCCCGACCGACGGAATCCCGCGCTGCGCCAGGACCATCGCGGGAACGGTCGTGACGAGCAGGAGCTCGATGATCCGCGGCTTGGTCAGCGCGACGTAGGCGCGGACCGTGTCCTTGCGCGTGCGCGGCGAAGGCTCCGCGCCGCGGTCGACCCCCGCGCCACGGCCCCACGTATCGGTGTCGGCGCCCGCCGGTGCCATGGCGCGGGCCGTGTAGTAGCTGGACACCGCGAGTGCGGCGAGCACGCCCCAGATGAGCGCCGCCAGCGCGACGTGCAGCGTCTGGGTCCAGTCGGCGAGCCGAGTGAGGACCTGGAGCCCGCCGATCAGCGACTGGATCGGGTAGAGCACGGCCGCGGCAACCGCGAGCACGACGAGGTGGCGATGCCCGCGCTGGGTCCGCCAGGCCGCGATCGCGACGGCGATGACGATCAGCCCCACGATGACCGCCACCCACCGATGGAGCGCGTGGGCGACGACCTGCTCGCCGACGAGGGCCGGGACAGGCGTTCCGCCCATCAGCGGCCAGTCCGGGAACACGCCCCAGGCGTTCGCCGCGGTGACGTTGGAGCCGAAGAGCAGGAGCGCGAAGGTCGCAGCCGCCGCGAAGGCAGCCAGCAGCGTGAACCGCTGGCTGGCGCCGCGGCCGGCGAGGCGGGCCGGGTGGCGCGACCGCACGAGGAGGTAGACCAGCAGCCCGAGGAGCGCCATGGCGGCGGCGAGGTGGGCGGTGACCGACTCGCCCGAGTTGTTGAGACGGACCGTCTCGCGCCCCAGCCACGCCTGGAAGGCGACGAGACCAACGGCCCCGATCGACGGCCACATGATGGAGGGCCGGTCGCGGTGGTCACGCACGGCGACCGCTGCCAGACCGAGGACGAGCAAGCCGATGATCGCGGCGACGGTCCGGTGGATCCACTCCAGCCACACCTGGTACCCGGCGTCGAGTCCCGGCAGGAACTGACCCTCAAAGCAGCCCGGCCAGTGCGGGCACGCCATCCCCGATTCCGTGGCACGGACGACGACACCGATGGTGACGAGCAGGAACGTCAGCGCGACGGTCGCCGCCGCGAGTCTCTGGAAGCGGGTCACGGGTCTCCTTGGCGCCGCGCGACGTGGGCCCCAGGACGGGCGCCGGCGTCGGTCGCATTCTACCGCCCGCTCGCCCGAATCCCGCCGCGACCGGTGTTCCACGCCAGCCGTCCGGCCGGGTGAAGGCGCGGTCGAGCAGCCCCGGCTACGCTGCGGCCATGCGATTCCCGCGCCTCCTCACGATCGTCGCGATCCTCGCCGTCCTGGCCATGCTGGCCGCCTGCGGTCCCCAGGCGGGCCCGAGCGTCTCCCCCGGCGGCCCCTCGCAGGCGGCCTCGGTCGGAACGCCAAGCGTGCTCCCGGTGCTCGCGTCGAGCGAGGTCGGCGTCGGCAGCAACCGGGTCGTGTTCTCGCTCCTCGATCCGGCCACGAACCGGCCCGTCGCCGCGCCGGACCGGACGCTCAGCGCGAGTTTCAGCGGACCGGACGGCGCCACGGCCGGTCCGGTCGACGGGAAGTTCATCTGGACGATCGAGGACGAGATCGGCGTCTACGCCGCGCACGTCGAGTTCCCGGTCGCGGGCGCCTGGCGCGCGGAGTTCCGCACGTCCGCGCCGGGCAAGGAGACCGAGACGATCCCGTTCCAGTTCGACGTCAAGGCGGACACGAGCGTGCTCCGGCCGGGCGAGCGTGCCCCCTCGGTCGACACGCCGACCGTCGATGAGGTCGGTGGCGACCTCGCGCGCGTGTCCACGGACGACGACCCGCGGCCGGACTTCTACGAGACGTCCGTCGCGGAGGCGCTGGCCGCCGGCGAGCCGTTCGTCGTCGCCTTCGCCACGCCCAAGTTCTGCCAGACGGCGATCTGCGGCCCCACCCTCGACCGGCTCAAGCCGGTGGCCGAGGCGCATCCCGACGTGACGTTCATCAACGTCGAGCCCTACGAGCTCGAGCTCCGGGATGGCCAGCTGCAGCCGGTGCTCGACGCGAACGGCCAGTTGCAGGCGGTGCCGGCGGTCAGCGCCTTCGGTCTCCTGTCTGAGCCGTACATCTTCGTGGTCGACGGTGACGGCAAGGTCCGGGCGGGCTTCGAGGCCGTCTTCGCCGAGGACGAGATCGAGCAGGCGATCGCCGGCCTCGGCTGAGCCGCGGGCATCGGCGGCGGGTCCCGCGCCGGCGTGCCCCTCGCAGTCAGCCCCCCGACCCGTCCTCGAGGCGGACCGCGACGCGCCCCGTGCCGTCCTCCCGCCAGACGACCCGGACCGGCTCGGACGTCGCCTGGTGCTCGACGAGATGACCGGGCGGGAACGCGTCGCCGTTCTCGAGGCGGCCGATCCGGTACCGCGTCTCGCGACCGTCGGATCCGCGGAGCGTGAACCCCTGGACGTCGGTCAGGCTTGACGACTCGACGTCGACGACCACGCCGACGTCTGATCGAGTCGCGGCTCGCCCGGCAAGCGCCGCGCCGATGACGACCACGGCCGCGACCGCGACCAGCAGCGGCGCGAGGCGCCGAAGGCTCACGAAATGGCGGATGCCGGCCGCGCGGCGGTGCCCGTGCTGCCGGGCGCCTGGACCGGGTCGCCGGCAGCGCAACGCGGACAGCTGTCCGGGCCCGGCTCGTACGTCGGCAAGGCGAGCCGCCAGAGCGAGTGGAGCGGGTAACGTCGTCCGGTCGTCGGCGAGTCGATCGTCGAGCGTGGCTCGCCGGAGCGGTCGACGAGCACGTGACAGCCGACGATCTCGCCGCCCATCGCCTCGACCGCCGGGATCATCGCCAGGAGCGACCCGCCGGTGGTGAGGATGTCGTCGACCAGCAGTACCCGCTCGCCGGGCTCGATCCGGAACCCCCGCCGGAACTCGCGCCGGATCGCGCCGTCGTCCGGGCGCACCTCCTCGGCGAAGATGGCGCGGGTTCCGAGCAGGCGACCGGTCTCGAAGGCCAGGATCACGCCACCGGTCGTCGGACCGGCGACCAGGTCGACTCGGGCGCCTCCCGTCCGCCCGCCGTAGTCCGCGGCCCAGAAGGCGCACAGCTCGCTGGTGGCGGCCGGATCCGAGAGGACCGCGAACTTCTCGACGTACGCGTCGCCGTGGCGCCCGCTCTTCAGCGCGAAGTGACCCTCACGGAGGGCGCCGGACGCACGGAAGAGGGCCTCCGTCCGCGCCGCCACCGCGTGGCGCGCGGCGCGGTCGACACCCGGGCGGATCGTCGTCACGCAGGCGAGTCTAGCCGTCTGACTGGCGGAACCGGCCGCCCCGAGGATCCCGGTCGGGGTCGTGAGCGCGGCCGCAGCGGGCGGTCGCCCCGGCGGTTCGGTCGTCGGCGTCGACCGGCGCCGCGTACGGTCGCATCGCTCGTCGGTCACGGCCGGTACTCGGCTCCCTTGGCCGACGAGGCACCAGTCCGCCGCGGCAGCGCGGTCCCGATGAGCGGGCGATGCGAGTCGAGCCCGCGTGCGCGGCAGGCGCCGGTCAGCTCGTCGACGAGCCGGACCGGGAGCGTCGGATCGGCGAAGATCGCCGTGCCGACCTGCACGGCGACGGCGCCGACCGCGAGGAAGTCGAGCACGTCCGCGAGCTCGGTCACGCCGCCGATGCCGACGATCGGGATGTCCACGACCTGGGCCACCTCGTACACGACGCGCAAGGCGATCGGCTTGATCGCCGGGCCGGACACGCCGCCGTAGACGTTCCCGAGCAGCGGTCGGGTCCGGGACGGCGCGACCGCGATGCCGGACAGCGTGTTGACCGCCGTCAGCGCGTCCGCCCCGGCGTCCGCGATCGCCCGGGCGATCGGGCGCACGTCGGCGACGTTCGGCGAGAGCTTGACGAGGAGCGGCAGGTCGGTCATGCGGCGGACCGCGGCCGTGACGGACCCCGCCGCGTCGGCGTCGATTGCGAACTGCATGCCGCCCTTGCCGACGTTCGGGCAGCTGATGTTGAGCTCGATGCCCGCGACGCCCGGGACGCCGTCGAGCCGGCTGACGACCTCCACGTAGTCGCTGACCGACTCGCCCGCGACGTTGACGATGACCGGCACGCGCCAGCCGGCCCACGTCGCCGTGTACCGGTCGACGACCGCATCGACGCCCGGGTTCTGCAGCCCGATCGAGTTGAGCATGCCGCCCGGGGTCTCGGTCACGCGTGGCGTCACGTTGCCGATCCGGGGTCGGAGCGTGGTGCCCTTGCAGCAGATCCCGCCGAGCCGCTCGACCTCGACCACCTCCCCGTACTCGACGCCGTACCCGAACGTGCCCGATGCCACGAGGACCGGGTTCGGCAGCACGAGACCGCGGCCGAGCTCGATCGACAGGTCGACCGGCGTGTCCGCCCGGATCACCGGCGGACCCGCGATGGGCACCCGTTCGACACCGGAGGCGGGTGCGGATGCCGTCCGTCGCGCGATCGTCGGCCGGCGCGGCGCGGCCGGCCGGGTTTCCCGGAGCGTGACGACGCGTCGGCGTGCCCTCACCAGCCCGCCTCCCAGTCGAGCTCCTCGGCGGCGAACACCGGCCCCTCGCGGCAGACGCGGAGCGGCGTTCCCGATGCGCCCATCACCACGCAGCCGAGGCAGGCGCCGACCGCGCAGCCCATGTTCTGCTCCATCGAGACCTGGAGGAATGCCTTGCGCCGGGCGGCGGCGGAGCCCGGCTGGTCCGGTCGTCCTGCGCCCCGCTTCCGACCGAGCTTGGCGACGCCGAGACGCTGCCGCCGGGTCGCCGCCAGCCGGCTCAGCGCGGCGAGCATCGGTGCCGGCCCGCACGCGAACCCCTGGTCGGCCCAGGCTTCGTACTGGGGAACCAGCTCCGTGACGTAGCCGCCATGTCCCAGCGAGCCATCATCGGTAGCGACGACGTACTCGACCTCGTCCGGCAGCAGGCTGGACGGGTAGACGTCGCGGGCGCTTGCCGCGCCGAACAGGAGCGTCACCTGGCGGCCGTCCCGGATCGCCTCGTCGACGAGCATCCGGACGCCCGCGATCCCGAGCCCACCGGCGATCAGCAGCAGGTGCCGGGAGCGCGCGTCGACCTCGAACGGCCGCCCCAGCGGCCCGAGGACGTCGACCGGATCGCCCGGGCGCAGCCGGGTCAGCCACTCCGTGCCGCGACCCACGGTCCGGAAGTGGACCGTCACGGTTCCGGACGACGGGTCCGCGGTGTTGATCGAGAACGGGCGCCGCAGGACAAGCCCGGAGAGGTCGCCGGTGCGGACGTGGACGAACTGACCAGCGCGGCTGCCCGTCGCAAGGTGCGGCGCGTGGAGCGCCTGGATGAACTGTCCGGGCAGGATCTCGCGGCTCTCGACGAGCTCCGCCCCGAGGAGCCGCATCGTCACTCGCGCGGCGTGCCACCGCTCCCGTTGCGGAGGTCGACGTCGTCGCCCTCTTGGGCGTCGGCGAGGCCGCCGTCGGACGCTGCTGCGCCGCCCGGCACGCTACCCACCACGCGACCAGGCTCGGTCTCCGCCGCGACTTCCGGCCATGCCTCGGCGAGCGCATCGGCGAGGTCGCCGAAGACGTCGGTCGGGTCGTAGAACTCGACCAGCTCGTCCGTCGACTCGAGCGTGCGCCACTCGCCGTCAGCGTCCTCCGGCACGACCTCGGCCCGGAAGCCGTCGTTAGCCGTCAGCGTCAGGCGCTCGTCATCGTCGTCGACGACGATCAGGTCGCCGAGCCGCGCGGTGAGGTTGCGCGCCGCGGTCGCGAAGTCCTCGAGCAGCCGGGACTCGCTGCGCTGGCTCCGTTCCTGGTACTCGAGGGCGAGATCGTAGAGGCGCTGCGCGGCGGCCTCGTCCGAGTCGGCCTCGACGGTGTCGGGCTGGGTCGCCGCCCAGTCGTCGGCTGCGGCGGCGTACAGGCCGCCGCTGGCATCGGCGGCGGTGGCACCAACGAAGGTTTCGTCCGGCGCGACGCCGGCGTCGTCCATCAGCTCGTCTGCGGCGGTCGGCTGTTCTGCCAGGCCGGCTGCCTCACGGGCGGCGTCGGCGAAGGCCTGGTAGAGGTCGGCCGGGTTGTACAGCTCCACCAGCTCGCCGGCGGTCTCGATCACCTCCGTCTCGGAGACCCATTCGCCGCTCTCGTCCTGGTAGCGCGTCCGGCTCCTGAACGTCAGGTCCGGCGCGATCGACAGGTAGTCCGGGTCGTCATCGATGAGGGTCAGGCCGCCGAGGTCCGACAGCCGGTCGCGGTTCGCGTCGAGGAACCGGTGGAGCTGCTCCGTGGCCTGGACGAGGAAGTCCCGCCGCTCGAGGGCGGCGTCGGCCGCGAGCTCCCCGAGCAGATCGTTCCGGCTCGTGTCCATCGCGTGGCCTCCGTGGTCGTCTGTCATCGCCGGCGGGCCGGCCGGCCCGCCATGGCTCAGCGGTGGAACTCGAGGTCCGGCCCCATGCGCTCGCGCAGGAACATCGAGTGGTGGCGCTCGAAGATCCACTCGCCGGCCCGGTGCCCGAGGGCCCGGGTCGCCTCATCGGCCTCGAGCTTGTCCAGTGTCGCGTAATCCGGTAGGTCAAGTAGGATCACGTTGTCGAAGTCCCAGCCGTGCGCCACGTTGAACCAGCCGATGAAGCGGATGCCGAACTTCTGCTCGTACTCGCGGACGGTGCGGGGGAAGATCGTCCGCATGAAGAACTTGAAGAACGGGTCGCGACCTCGCCGGACCGAGAAGTAGGTCGCGAGCACGGGCACCTCGGGCGCTCCTCCTCCAGGCGGGCGGCGCGGCGCGCCGGGCGCTCATTGTTGCACGCGCTCTGCGGGGTTCGGGTCGTCCGGCGAGCGTGGCGGGGGGGCGTGCCGGTCGGAATCGGGGTCGGCCGTCTCGGGTCGCTCCGGGCGGCGCCCTTCATCCTCGAGCTCGCCGACCGTTTGCGTCGCGCTCGCCAGCGGCCGTCGGCGGCCGGCGCGCCGGTCGGCGGCGACGAGCCGGAGCAGGAAGATGATCGTCTGGCCGGCAAGCAGCAGCAGCGCGATGACGGCGAACAGCAAGCCGGCGCTGACCGCGACCGGCCAGTGCCACGCCACGCTGAGGGGCGTCAGGACCAGGAGGACCGCGAGCAGGCCGAGCTGGAAGCGGAAGCAGCCGAGGCCAGGGCCGCGCTGCGAGTCGAGCGGCTCGCCCTTGTACCGGACAGGTCGAACCGGGGCCGCGGGGTCCGGGGATGGGTCGGTCACGGCGTGACTCTACGGGAGGTGCCGTTCCGGTGCCGCTGCAGGCCGGGCCGCGGCGGGTGGACCAGGTGCCGCGCGCGCACGCGGGGCTGCGGTGGCACGGCGGATTGGTCGATGGACCCGAGCCTCTATCTGCGCGCAATGGAGATGCGCGTGGGGACTCATGTGCGTCATCGCCGTTCGGATCGCGGCCATCCATGCGCCGCGGGACTGTTGGGCCACGTCAGGCGCGCGACGGCGCCCTGCGACGAGCGTGCGGCGCCCCCAGCCGAGGCCGAATCGCACTGCTCGATCGGCCAACGAGTCCTCGCGTGCATCCGTGGCCGCGATTCGGGCGACGCAGGCGGATACCAGTCCATGCCTGCATGAGCGCGCTCGGCTGCATCACCGCGCTGCCCGGAGTACTACCGTCGCGGTGACGCGACGCAGGCGGTCCGGACGACGCCGCTGGCGGCAACTCAACTCCTAACAAGTTCTGGGAGCGGGGGAACGCGGCGCTGATGCGAGGGAACGCGGCGCTGGCGCGCGCACGCTGGGGCCGTCGTGGCGGCACCTCGGCGCGAACGGGTTGGCGGCTCGTCGAGCCGCGGCGGCGCCGGGCAGCGCCTGCAGGGCGCGACCCGGCCAGGTAGGCGAGCCGGCCGTTGGCGACGGTCATCAGCACCCGCCCCGGCAGCTCGCGGCCGAGCAGCGGGGTGTTCCTGCCGCTCGACACGAGCGCCTCGTCGGATACCAGCCAACGATCGCCGCGATCGAAGGCGACGAGGTCGGCCGGCTCACCCTCGACCAGCCCGATCCGGCGCCCGAGGCGATCGCCGAGCAGGCGGGCGGGGCCCGCCGTCAGCGCTTCGATCGCCCGCGCGAGCGGGAGAAGCCCGGCCTCCACGGCGGCGAGCACGATCCCGAGCGCCGTCTCGATCCCGCTGATCCCGTTCGCGGCGAGCCCGAACTCGACCTGCTTGTCGACCACCGTATGCGGCGCGTGGTCCGTCGCGATGGCGTCGACGGTGCCATCCAGCAGCGCCTCGAGGCAGGCGCGGGCGTCATCGCGGCCGCGCAGCGGCGGGTTGACGCGCAGCGACGGATCGAACGGCGCCGCGGACCGGGCGCACGCGGGCTCCCAGGCCCAGGTGCGCGCTCCCGCGATCCAGTCGTCTGTGATGGCGAGGTGATGGGGTGTCACGTCGCAGGTCACGGGCAGCCCCGCCGCCTTCGCACGCCGGACGAGGTCCAGCGCCGGGCGCGTCGAGAGATGGGTCAGGTGCAGGCGGGCGCCCGGGACGTCCTCGACCACCTCGCCGAGGATCGCGAGGTCGCGCGCAACGGCGGACGCCTCCGCCGCGGCGGGCCACCCCCGGAGCCCGAGGATCGTCGCCACCAGTCCCTCGTTCGCCTCGGCGCCCTCGGTCATCGACAGGTCCTCGGCGTGCTCGACGATCGGCAGCCCCATCGCCCCCGCGTACGCCAGCGCGGACCGGAAGACGGTCGAGGACCGCGTCGGTGACCCGTCGTCGGAGAAGCCGACCACCCCGGCGTCGGCCAGCTCGCCGAGCGCCGCCAGCTGCTCCCCGGCCCGCCCGGCGGAGACACACCCGAACGCGCGGACGCCGACGGGCGAGGCGGCCGCGGCAGCGGCGGCAACGACACGCCCGACGACCCCGGGCTCGTCGAGCGGCGGCATCGTGTTCGGCATCAGGCAGACCGTCGTGAACCCGCCGTGCGCCGCGGCGGCGAGTCCGGACGCGATCGTCTCCGCGTCCTCGTTGCCCGGCTCCCGGAAGTGCGCGTGCAGGTCGACCAGCCCGGGCGCCACGACGACGCCGTCGGGCCGCGCTCCGCCCGCCTCGCCCGGATCGAGCCAGATCACCTGGTCGACGACCCCGTCGCGCACGATGACGTCACCCGGTCCCTCCCGCCCGATCGCCGGGTCCACGAGCCACGCCCCGGAGATCTCGAGGTCCGCGACGACCGCACCGGCGGAGAGCGCGATGGCGGGCGAATCCGCGCTCACGTTCGAGCGCCGGCGAGCAGGTACAGGAGCGCCATCCGGATCGCCACGCCGTTCGCGACCTGGTCGGCGATGACCGACTGGGCACCGGTCGCCACGGCGGGCGCGATCTCCACGCCCTCGTTCATCGGTCCCGGGTGCATCACGATCGCGTCCGGGCGTGCCAGCGACAGCCGCTCGCGGGTCAGTCCGTACCGCGTCGCGTACTCGCGGAGCGACGGCAGGAGGCCGCCGGTCATGCGCTCCTTCTGGATCCGCAGCGCCATGACCACGTCCGCGTCGCGGAGCGCGTCGACCACGGAAGAGGTGACGGTGAAGCGGCGGCCCCCGGCGCCCGCTCGCGCCCAGGCGTCGAACCCGCGCAGGAGCGTCGGCGGGCCGCACAACCAGACGTCCGCGCCGGCCGCGGTCAGGGCCCACACGTTCGATCGGGCGACGCGCGAGTGGAGGACGTCGCCGAGGATGACGACCTTGCGACCGGCGACGGAACCGCGGGGCAGCCGCTGTCGCATCGTGTACAGGTCGAGGAGCGCCTGCGTCGGGTGGGCGTGCCACCCGTCGCCGCCGTTGACCACCGAGCCGCCGAAGACCGAGGCCGCGAGGTATGGCGCGCCCGACACCGGGTGGCGGATCACGAGGATGTCGGCGCCGAGCGCCTCGATCGTCCGTACCGTGTCGACGAGCGACTCGCCCTTCGCCACGGACGACGTGGCGGCAGCGATGTTGACGACGTCCGCGGACAGGTTCTTGGCCCCGACCTCGAACGAGACCCGGGTGCGCGTCGAGGCCTCGTAGAACAGGATCGTCACCGAACGACCACGGAGGGCCGGCACCTTCGGGATCGGTCGTGCGAGCACCTGGCGCATGGCGTCTGCCGTCCGCATGACCGTCTCGATCTCGTCGATCGTCAGGGCGTCCACGTCGAGGAGGTGCCGGTGCGGCCACGCGACCGGGCGCGACCCGGGTGCCTCGTCCACGGACGGGATGAGCTCGTCGACCGGTGTCTCGGGCGACTGCCGCTCGGACACCGGTGTGGTCACCCCGCCCGACCGACCAGCACGGGCTCGGTGCGCTCGATGTCGACGCCGTCCTCGTCGTCGACCTCGGCGAGATGCACGCGGACGACTTCCTCGCGAGAGGTGGGCACGTTCTTGCCGACATGGTCGGCGCGGATCGGCAGCTCGCGGTGACCGCGGTCGACGAGCACCGCGAGGCGGATCGCATGCGGGCGCCCGAAGTCGACGAGCGCGTCCATCGCGGCGCGGATCGTCCGGCCCGTGTACAGGACATCGTCGACGAGGACGACCGTCCGGCCGTTCAGGTCGAACGGCAGGTCCGTGCCCTTGACGAGCGGCTGCTGCGCGACGAGCGACAGATCGTCGCGGTAGAACGTGATGTCGAGCGCACCGACCGGCAGCTCGACTCCCTCGTGGTCGCGGATGGCGCCCGCGATCCTTCGCGCAAGGGGAACGCCGCGGCGCTGGATGCCGATCAGCGCGAGACCCTCTGTCCCGGCCTGCTTCTCGACGACCTCGTGCGAGATGCGCACGGTTGCCCGGCGGATCTCGTCCGCGGTCATGATCTGTCGACCGCTCACCCGCCGCAGACCCGAGGCCGACGCCCGCCGCAGGCCCGAGGCCGACGCCCGCCACAGCCGACCGTCGCGTGCGCGAGACGTGGCACCTCCGCTCCTCCTTCCCGACCTCGCCGGGCCGGTCCTTAAAGGGAACGCCGAGAGTCTAGCGCAGCGCCGTGGCCGCTCAGCGGATGACGACGACCTGCTCGTCCCCGGGCGCCGTCTCGACCTGGCCGATCCCGTCGTCCGTCCAGGCAAGGACCTTCACGAGGCTGCTCTCGGCATCCTGGCCCTCCGGCGTCGCCCACGCCAAGCGGCCGTCGCCGATCGCGAAGCCGGGCAGCGCCCACTCGTCCCGGAGAAGGGCGCCCTCGACGTCCACGCGACCCGTCACCCGATCGACGACGTAGAGGCTCAGTCGCCCCTTGGTTGGATCGTCCGGGTCGGCGATCCAGACCGCGAGGTGCGTCCCCGTCTCGTTCCACCGGGCGTCCCAGTCGCGGATCGGACCGTCGGCGAGGACCTCGAGCGAGCCCTCGTCGCCGGCACTCGGCTGCGCGCTGGGAGGTACCGCGGTCCCGGCGGCGGGCGTGGCCGGACCGGCGTCGGCGTCGGTCGGAAGCGCCGGCTCGTCCGGCCAGGAGCCGACGACCAGTCGCCCGCCGGCCGTCTCGAGATCGACGCCCGTCTCGGTCGTTCGCACCGTGCCGTCCCAGTAGACGGCGCGCTTCCCGGTCGGGTCGACGGCCGGGCGCCAGACGCGCGCGAGATCGAGGACCACCTCTTCGCGGGTTTCCGGGTCGACGAGGAAGGCCTCCGGACGGAATTCGAGCTGGGCACCCACGCTCCGCTCGCCCGACCCGGCGCTCGAGGCGGGGTCGCCCACGATCTCGACCGCGTCGACCGCACGACTGCCGAGCACCAGCCTGCCGATCCATCCGGCGAAGACCGATCGGTGGTCGTCCGTCACGCGGGTCGCCTCCGGCTCGCCGACCTGCCAGACGTAGATGTCCGAGCCGAGGCTGCCGTCCTCCGGCCGCGCCGAGAAGGCGAATTGACTGCCGTCCGGGGAGAACGCCGCGCTCTCGCCGACGACCACAACGTCCTCCGCAATCTGCGTGCCACCCGACGGCAGCTCGGGCCGTGCCGTGCTCACGGTGGGCGACGGTGAACCGCTGGGCCGGCTGTCGATGGTCGGGTCGGCGGTCGTGGCCGGCGATGCATCGGGCTCGAGGCTCGGGTCGCCAGCGGTGGGCGGCGTGCCGATCGTCGGGCCGACGCTCGTCGCCGGAGATCCGCTGGGCTCGGGGCTCGTGTCGCCATCGGGCTCGTCGGTGGTCGCCGGGTCGGGCGTCGCCGGGTCGTTGGTCGCCGGCTCGGGCGTCGCCGCCGGCTCGGTGGTCGGGGACGGATCGGGCGTCGCCGCGGCCGGCGGCGCGACGGCCGCAGACGCCGACGGCGGCGGGGAGAAGCTCGCGCTCGCGAGGAGCGTCGGCGTGGCGGTCGCCGGCGGGGTCGGCGTCGCGGTCTCGGTCGTCGGATCCGTCCGACCGACGAGCGAACCGGTTCGCTAGGCCGCCGTCGGGCCCGGGACAACCGTCAGGGCACCGCCCGTGCCGTCCGTGTCGCCCTCCACGAGCACCAGTGACTCGTCGTCCGGCGACCGGACGACCGTCCGCGGCGGCTCAGGCAGCTCGATCGCGCCGGGTGACGGTGCCTCGATCGGTGCGCACTCGGCCGAGCCTTCCGTGCAGACCTCGGAGACGCGCGCCTGGTTGAGCTCAAGCTTGCCGTTCGCCCCGTAGGAGACCCAGGCGACGTCCGCAGCAACGGCGAGCGGGGTCGGATCCACCGGGCCCGCTTCGCCGGACGGCCCGAAGCTCATGGCCACGCTGGGCGCGGTGGCTCGGGGCGACAGCGACGGTCCAGGCTGGCCGGACAGGAGGGAGGCGCCGATGACGACCGCGACCACGAGCAGGCCGGATGCGGCGCCAAGGGGCACCGGCGACGGCCGGTGGCGCCGGAGGAACGGGGCGCGTCGAGGACCGCGCGAGCGAGCGGCCTCGCGCTCGACCGCGGCCGACGTGCGGGCCCAGAGGTCGCGCGGCGGCTCGATCGGCTGGCGACGGAGTGCCTCCAGCTCGAGGCGGTCCGAGGCGTAGCCCTCGGCGACGGCGCGACAGGCGGTGCAGCCGGCGAGGTGGTCGTCCAGCCAGCGTGCGTCATGCGGCGGCAGTGACGCGTGGAGCCGCTCCGAGGCAAGCGTTCGCGCCCGCTCGTGATCGACCGCGCCGCGCTCCTCGAGCCGGAGCGGCGGGGTCATCCGTCGCCTCCGGTCGTCGCCGTCGAGCTGCTCTCGGCCGCCGCCTCGGCCTCGCGCTCTGCCGCCAGGGCCTGACGCAGGCTCTCCCTGGCCCGCGTCAGCAGCGCCCGTGCCGCAACGTGGCTCACCCCGAGGGCCGACGCGAGCTCGAGACCGGTCAGGTCGTGCAGCTCGGCGAGAAGGAGCGCAGCACGCTGGCGCTCCGGGATCCGGGCCAGCGCACGCTGGAGATCGCCCGACAGGCGCAGGTCCATCGCGAGGTGCTCGGCAGACGGCGCAGCGCCGCGCGACTCACCGCTCCACGGCAGGAACCGCACGATCTTGCGGCGGCGGAGCTCGTCGAGCGCGACGCGATGGGCGATCTGGTAGAGCCACGCCCGCGCGTTCTCCGGCTTCTCGAGGCTCTCGTAGTTGCGATAGGCCTTCACGAACGCGTCCTGGGTGAGATCGGCCGCGAGCTCGGGATCCCGGAGCATGCGGACGAGGTAGGCATAGATCTCACCGTGGTGCTTGCCGAAGAGCTCCTCGACGAACGAGCCCGCGGTGTCGCGGTCCCAGGCGCCGCTCATCGAGCGACCGTCGGCGCGAGCGGCGCGAGCGCCCAGTACGACGCTGAACGATCCGGCCATCTACCCTCCGGTGCGGGTGGGTGGAGCCACAGGGCGCCAGACGGGGGGCGCGCGCTCCGCGGCCCAGAGACGAGGGGCTGCTGCACGGTGTGACGCCCCCCGGTATCCATTACCCAGACGCTTCCGCCACCAGCGTGTCGGCACGGGCGACGAGCTCCTCCACCGCGTCCTCCGGTGCCACCGGGTTGACCGGCAGGCCGGTCCCCAGCTCGAGGCCCGCGATCTCCCTCAGCCGAGGGTGGATCTCCCAGTGCCAGTGGTACGTCGCGTCGACCTGCTCACGCAGCGGAGCGGTATGGAGGACGAGATTGTAGGGCGGCCCGTCGAGGGTGCCCGCGAGCCGCGACATGACCTGCCGCAGCGCCTCCGCAGTCGTCGCCAGATCCCGGTCCGTTGCGCGCCCGAAGTCCGCGTCGTGACGCCGCGGGACGACCCACACTTCGAACGGCGAGCGACTGGCCCACGGTGCGAACGCGACGCTTCCGGCGTCCTCCCAGAGGAGCCGCTGCCGACGACCGACCTCCTCGCGTACGAGCCGGCACCACGGGCACTCACCCTCGCGGATGACGAAGCGGGCGGCGCCGCCGAGCTCCTCCGCGATGCGGTGCGGGATCTGCGGCAGGTCGTAGAGATCGAGGCACAGGTGGTTGGTGCGGGCGCCGGCCTGCGCGCCCCAGTTCTGGACGACCTGGAGATACTCCGTCTGGCCGGCGGCGCTGGCCGTGGCAACCACCCCCCGGGCGCGTTCGATGACGGCCTCGATGGTCGCCGACCCGACAGCGTGGAGCGGGCGATGCTCGCCGGGCGGAGCCACGACGGTCCGCCAGCTTCCGGATGCCCGCGCTGCGTCGAGGGCGACCTGCGCCACCCCCCGCTCGAGCTGCCGCGACTCCGCCTCGGTGCCGACGGTGTGGAAGGCGAAGTCCTTGAGGACCCGAAGGCGGATCCCGTTGCCTTCCGGGAGGCGGCAGTTCTGGCAGTCGCCGTGGTCGTCGACCGGTTCGGCCGCCCTTGCGAACCGCTCTCGCGCGAACGCCCGATCGACCACGGTAGCGACCCACCAGCCGGTGATGGGGTCCTTGCGGAGCTCGAAGAGCCCGGCGGGCATGTCAGTCGGAGCCGGCGAGGCGACCGAGCTCGGCGAGGCGATCGTGCGACGTGCCCGGGATGGTGCGGATCGGAGCGTCCAGGTGACGAGCGAACGCGGCGGCGAACGCCGTCGCGGCATCGCGGACCGCGATGGCCGGCGTCGCGGGGAGCGGACGGCCCAGCTCTCGCTCGATCGACGTCGACACCGTCCCCGGCATGCCGCACGGATCGATGAGGTCGAAGGCGCGGAGGTCCGGCGCGACGTTCAGCGCAATCCCGTGGTACGTCACGCCGCGCTCGACTCGCAGGCCGAGGGCACCAGCATCGACTGTGTGATCTGATCGAGGCTCAACAGCACGCCGACCGAGACCAGCGGCCATGCGGTCACGCCCAGCCCGCTGCGGCCCCCGGCGGCGTCGACGGCCCGCTCGACGAGCCATGCCACCGCGAGCGCGGTGGCGGCCGGGAGCAGGGACGCCACGAGCATGACGGCAGTGAGCCCAGCCAACGCGCCGGCCGGCACATCACCCAGCAGGCGGAGCCGGGCCCGCCGGCCGCGGAGGACCGACCGTCGCTC
>JAUJOH010000008.1:0-7061 GCA_030447745.1 Chloroflexota bacterium
GGCTTATGAGTCCCCTGCTCTACCACTGAGCTACTCCGCCCGGGATTCACGCGCAGTTGCAGTCCATAACTGGCGCGGAGCTTGACCACAGTCGTTTTGAGCCTTAACTGCCGCCATGGTTCCACGCCGGCGGCCGATAGTTATGAGCTCTAGCGCCCGCGGTCGGGCTCGTTCCGATTCTATAGCCGAACCCGACATCCTCGCCAACCTCGCCTCCTTCACGCGCCACCTCCGGGCCGAGTGCAATGGTCGGCGATGGCTCATGGTCTTTCTTGACCAGTTTGACCAATTTGTCCTAATGTCGTCCGCATGCCAACTCCTACCGTCCCAACGATCGAGTTTTCGCCCGCCAAGAGCCAGCTGTCCGACGTGATGACCCAGGTCTTCCACGGCCATCAGCCGCGGATCGTGTCACGCCATCACGGCAAGGAGCAGATGCTGCTCGTGCGCCCGGATGATCTCGTGGCCATGCTCGGCGAGCACCGTCTCGATGTCCAGGCTGTCTTTGACTCGGATGAAGTGACTCTGCGCGTCCCGGACATGGGCGTCCTTGGTTTCGGGAAGACCCTCGATGAGGCGATCGACGATCTCCTGGTCGAGCTGCGCGCCTATGCGACTCGCTTCTTCCGAGAGCCAGCTCGGTTCATGGCCACCAGCCGGGGCGCGCATGCAGCTGCGCTGCTCCGCTTCGCTCTGGCGGGAGAGGATGACCAACGTCGCATGCTCGGCGCCGAGGAACCCGAACGCGAGGACGCTCTCGTCGGCGCTCGGTGAGAACGCCCTCCTCGGACGATTTCCGCGAGTTCCTCAAGCACGACGACTGGGAGGAGGACCGGGCTACCGGCCACGACTTCTTCGAGAAGAACCTCCCGGATGGCGAGATGCTCCGCACCCACGCCTCCCGGTCGGGCTCGAAGACGATGAGTCCGGGTCGATTCAAGGCGATCTTGTCCGACCAGCTGCGACTCAGCGAGGCTGAGTTCTGGGACGTCCTCCGGACCAGGACCCCGGCGCCTCGACCGAGTCCAGCGCCGGAGCCCGCCCCGAGGTCGCTGCCGTTGTGGCTGGCTCAGGCACTCGAGCGCGAGGTTGGCCTGAGCCGCGAGCAGATCGCGGAGCTCGGTGAGGCAGAGGCACACGAAAGGCTCGACGAAGCGAGATCGCGACCACGAGACTGATTGCGGCCTCGAGCCGAGCCACCCGCGCGCCAGGCTCTAACCGTTTAGCGAGCGTGGCGCGTTGAACCCGTGATCCGACATCAGCAGGAGGGAGGCTTGTGATCCCCTGCTCAAAATCACTCGCGTCGTCTCTCCGTCGGGCATCCCGGTCAACGCCACTCCTCGAACGATGCTGCCCGCACCGCACGCCGTAGCGACACGCGCTCCCGCATGAGGATCTCCATCCCGGCCGGTGACCGCGTGTAAACGAGATCACCGCCGCCGACCCAACGCTTCCAGGCGGTCACGAATCCATCGGCGAGCTCGCGGCGACGCGCGAAGGCGCTCGGCACCGCGTGGTAGGCCACTTCACGGCGACGAGCGACCCGAAATGCGGTTCGCAGCACGTACCAGATCGGCGCATAGAAGGTGCCCGAGATGGCGGCCTCTTCGCGGCGCACAAGGTAGCGCTGGTCGACGATCGGCTCGAACAGCTCCCGGTAGGAGCGCGCGAATTGGTCGACCAGCGTCTTGTCGCGGCTGTCGAGGACGACGTCGTAGGTGCCGGACTCGTTGAGGCGGACGCGCACCTGGTCCGGCGCCATCCGGGCCAGTCCGGCGGCTCGATAGGCCTCCGCCACGGCCCGCCCGAAGTCCGCGAGGAACGAGTCGACCGGCAGGTCGATGAAGGCGGCACGCGCGTAGCGCCAGAAGAACGGCGCTGACAGAGCAATGGGAGCGAGGATGAGGCCGGCGAGCAGCACCAGGTTCCACGGCAACGGCAGAACCAGCGCCAGCTCGAGGCCGTTGAACGTGATGAGGAGCGCGTAGAAGCCGAGCCAGCTGAGCGCGATGTTGAGCAGCGCGCGCAGCGACTTGGCCCACGTGAAGGCCGTGCGCAGTGGCGTCTCTGGCCGCTCCAGGATCGTGCCGGTGAAGATGAAGTTGTCGTAGTCGGTGCCGATCCCCCAGCGGCGGTAGGCGTCGGGCCGGTTCCGCGCCCGTCGCATGGCCGTGCCGTTGATGCCGCCGGGCGTGGCCACGGGCAGCCCCATCGTCATCGGCAGGGGCATCCCCAGCAGCGGGATGCGCTCGTCGACGTGGGCGATGCCGCGCAGGATCCGGCCGCCTGGACCCGGTCCCACGTGTGGATGTGCTTGCCGATGAGCCGGCGCAGGTCACGGTCGCCCTCCTCGAGGTCGGGTTCGTAGGCGACGACGTCCCAGTTGTTGGCGACCTTGTGCGGGTCGCTCGGATCGAGGCGGATCGACCTCCCACGGATCTGGTTCACGCTCGCGTAGGTCCCGGCGGTGGTGAGATCGATCAGGGTATTGAGGGTCAGACTGTCCCAGCCCTCCGCCAAGAGCCCCGGGTCCCGACGATGCACTGGGTGACGCCGCGCTCGAGCAGGTCGGTGATAGCGGCGACGTAGTGGCGGGGTCGCCACGCCGACCCCTCTGCCGAGAGCTCCACCAGGCCGGGCTCGACAACTCGCGCCTTGACCTCGCCGAGCAGTTCGCGCTCGGCGAAGAAGGCCCGCAGCTGCGGCAGGCATTCGTCTGCCCAGGAGGCGGCGACCAGCACGGTTCGCCCGGTGACCATGATCGGGTCGAGGGCCAGGGTGTCCGGGTCGGCGACGAGGGCCCGCATGGCGCGCACCGCTCCGCCACTCTACTCGTCGAGGACGCCGCGGAGCTGTCGCGTCGCCCGGGCGGCGGCACGCTCGTGGTCGGTCAGCACGACCGCTCTGAGCCGGTCACCGATGGAGTCGCGCTCGGCGCGCAGAATGTCGACCATCGCCGCCACCTTGCTGTCGGAGTAGGACCCGATCGAGCGGCGAAGCGGACCGCCGCCACCCGGTCTCGGTCATCACCATCCCCAGCGTGCGCAGCACGGCGCGCAGGTTGGCCAGCGCCTCCGCGTCGATGGGATCGTCGGAGAGCCTGAGGACCTCCAAGGACCAGGTACGCAGGATGGCAAGGCGGTCGTCCACGGTCGACGGCTGACGCAACCCGTCCCGCAGCTCGATGTCGTCGGCCAGTGGGGTGCCGCGCGCCACGAGCAGCCGCACGCCGGCCACCGCGAACTCGAACTCATTGCTGAGCAGTCGCTCCCACGTCAGGTCGCCAGCTGGACGGTTGATGCGCGCGGTCAGCCAGCCCTCGAACCGTGCGTCGCGCTCCATGCGATCGAGCGCGGTATGGAGTAGCTCGTCGTGGCGGGCCAGGAACTCGCGTTCATCGGGGGTGAGGCGGGTGAGGAGGACGAGGTCCTGGTACGGCGCGAGGAAACCGCTGCGTACGACCGCCGGGGTCGGCACCTCGAAGTCGATCCCGTTGACCAGGCGCAGATAGTTGGCCATCTCGTCCGGCTCTGCGGATGCCGGCGGCGTGGCCGTCAGGCCCACGACGACGGCGTTGGGCAAGCGGGCGATGAGGTCGCGGAGGATCAGTGCCCAGTAGTCGAGAAGGTGGTGGGCCTCGTCGAGCAGCAGGCAACCGGTGCCGGCGGCGACGATCCGGTCGATGAGAGCGATGGCATTCGGGTGCAGGAGGTCGTGCAGGCTCGCCTCGCCGCTGGCCAGCGCTCGACGCTTCTCGCGAACCGCCCGTCGGGCGACCTCACGCCGGTAGACAGGCTCGGATCGGGCCAGGACGTCCGCCAGGTACGCGCCGGCGGCCTCCTCGTCACGCCCGCCCCCCTCGACGAGCTCGCGCAGCCACGCCTGGCGGCCGAGTCTGTCGAGGAACTCTCGCTCTTGCGTCTGGGTCGATAGCGACTGGTAGGTCAGGCTCGAGATCGCCCCGAGGCGCGATGGATCGGTGCTCACGCACCCGAGCAGCTCTTCGGCGCGCTGGGCCGACGTCCCCTCGGGAATGAACAGCGCGACCTTGTCGCGCCATTGCTGCTGGATCGTGGTGGTGGGCGAGAAGGTGACGGCCGGTAATCCGAGGCGTCGTGCGATCTCGATCCCAACGAGCGTCTTGCCCGATCCGGGCGGTGCGACGACGTGAAAGGTCCGCTTCGCAGGTTCGCGGTGCTCGAACAGGTCAAGAACCAGGCGCTGGTACTTGCGCCAGTCGTAGCGGAAGTCGAGCGCCTCGAAGAAGCGGCCCACGTCGCCCATCTGATCGCGATGCTACGACCTGCCGCGTGGGCTCGGCAGGCCCCGAGGGTCACTGCGACTACCGCGCCTAGGCAGAAGGCCCCCAACTGTTCTCGGATAGGGCCGCTGTCGCGAAGCGCGGCTGTGAACGCAGTGCGACGGTCGGCTGGGATCTCGCGATACCAGCAGGTGATCGGCCGGGTCGACCTGCAGGGTCGCGACGGCCCAGGCGATGCGTTCGGGAACCTTCACTGGCGCGACCTGACAGTACGCCACGATAGGACCTCGACGCGAGACGGCGCCACGAGGCAACGGGTAGGAGGGGCGTGCAAGGGACCTGCAAGCGCGTGTCGGGCCGGGAAACTCCGGCGGGTACCGGCGGGGTGCGAGGCTAGGACTGCAACCCCGGTATTCACCGCCCGGCGCACGTGTCCGGGCCCCATCCATCGGAGGTCCGAATGGAAACGCGATACGACCAGATCCAGGCTGGCTGGAGCGCCCACGATCGCGAGGGCGACAAGATCGGCGACATCGAGGAGCTCGGCCAGGACTACCTTCTCGTGACCAAGGGCCTCATCTTCACGAAGGACCTGTACATCCCGCAGTCCGCCATCCAGGAGGTCGACACGGAGCAGGGCCAGGTCTGGCTCAACGTCGCCAAGTCCGAGGTCGACAGCATGGGCTGGGACCAGCCACCGACGACCGACGGTGACGCCTTGGCGGCCGGCGGCGTCGCGGGCGGCGGTTCCGCTGTCATGGACAACAACGTGACCAGGGGCGACACGGGCGGCGCCATCGACAGCGCCGGGTACGGCGGGAGCACCGCCGACGACGCGTCGTACGCGGCGAGCAGCTCGACCGGAAGCGCCGGCTACGTCGGCCAGTCGACGGACGCCGATCTCGGGTCGACCACCTCGGGCTACGACACGACGACGTCGTCCGACACGGCGACCACCGGCGACACGCTTCGCGTCCCGGTCCACGAGGAGGAGCTCCGTGCGGCTCGCACGACGGAGACCGCCGGTGAGGTCCAGGTCGGCAAGAGCGTGGTCGAGGAGGAGCGCACGCTCGACGTGCCGGTCACCCGCGAGGAGGTCGAGGTTCGGCGCGTCCCGGCCGAGGGCTCGGTCGGCGCTGACGCCGACGCCTTCACCGGCGACACGATCCGCGTCCCCGTCTCGGCGGAGACCGTGGACGTCAGCAAGGAGGCCCGGGTCGTCGAGGAGATCGAGATCAGCAAGCGACCGGTCACCGAGACCCAGAGGGTGTCCGAGACGGTCCGCCGCGAGCAGGTCAACGTCGACGACGCGAGCAACGTGACGACCGGCGCGACCGGCACCGGACAGCAGCTCGGCGACGAGACCCTGGAGCGCCGCGACGACGACCGGTCGCGGCACTGACGGACGACGCTCCTGCGCTTCGAAGCCGGCGGTCAGTCGGCCGCCGGCTTCGTCGTTTCTCGAGCGAACGGGCGGCATGTCCGCCTTGCGGTCACTCAGGCGGAGGCGCCGGTCCCGCCCGAGCGACCGGAACCGTACCGGTCGAGCATCTCGCCGATCGTGACGTCCGCCCAGCGGTCGTCGAGCTCCTCGCGCGCGATCCGCCACATCGTCCGGAGCGGTCGCGGTCCCGTCCGGTCGAGCTCGCCGAGGCGAACGCCGCCGAACCGCTCGATGCCGGGCACCGACTGCAGGTCGGCCGCCAGCCGCGTCGCCGCTTCGTCGAGCGTCGTCTCGCGGCCCATGTCCAGCGACGCCGGTCGCCCGGTCCGCGCCCGGCCGGAGGCGGACGTCACGCGCGCCGACGGGCGCGGCGGCTCGAGCGCGTGGTCGGCCGGCACCACCCGCCCGGACGGGGCGGCGCCCCCGGGCGGCTCGGTTGCCGCCAGACCCGGCAGTGCCGGCGCGTCGGGCGGTGGCGGCACGGCGGCCGCGCTCTCGCGGACTGTCCAGCTCGCCCGGTCGATCGCCCTGCCGGCCTGCTCGAACGCCGCACCGGGGTCGACGGGCGGGCGCGAGGGCCCGTCGATCGGCGGGCTGGCGGTGGCGCGTCGCGCGGTCGCGGATGCCGGCCCGGTCGCCGGCGGCGTGGGCGTGGCGCGGGGACCCTCGCCGGAACCGCCGGTACCGCCAGTGGCTCCTCCGCCCCCGGCCGGCGTCGGCGCGGGACCGCCGTTCGCGTGGACCGCCGTACCCATGGCGCTGGCGAGCATCGCCGGCACGTCGATCCCGGTCAGACCCTTGACCGCGGCTCCGGCCTCGGCAACGGTGCGGGTCGTCGTCTTGACCACGTCGGACGCGCCGTCGGACGAGAGGACGGTGAGCGATCCGATGTTCGCCATCGGCTCCGCAGCGGCCCGGACGATCTCCGGCAGCATCGACAGGACCGTCTGGATGACGGCCGCCTCGTTGAACTGGCGGTAGGCCTCGGCGCGAAGCGCCAGCGCCCGGGCCTCCGCCTCGCCCTTCGACAGCACGATCCCGGCCTCCGCGTTGCCCTCCAGCGTCGTCTGCTTGGCGGTCGCCTCGGCGGTGACCTCGACGACCCGCGCCTGCGCCTCGCCGGCGAGCCTGACCCGCTCCGCGTCGGCCTGGGCCTGCGCGATCCGGGCCTGCCGGTCACCGTCCGCTCGGCGGATCTGGGCCTCCGCCTCGGCCTCGGCCGGTCGGACGGTGATCGCCACGAGCTCCTGCTGCTTCCGGTCCGCCTCGAGCTGCGCCAGCTCGGTCTGCTTTCGCGTGACCTCCCGCTGGGCCTCCGCCTGGGCGAGCGGCCCAGCCTGCGTGGCGCGTGCCTCG
>JAUJOH010000008.1:7161-10421 GCA_030447745.1 Chloroflexota bacterium
CCTGGTTGGCCTCCGCCTCGCGCACCGCCGCTTCCTGGTCGGCGGCGGCCTTGGCCATGCGCGCGTCGCGCTCGCGTCGGGCGGTCTCCTGCTGGCCGATCAGCTCCATGTACCCGGACTCGTCGCGGATCGCCTGGATCGTGAACGAATCGATCTGCAGGCCGGAGGTCGCGAGGTCGCCCTTGGCGGCGTCCTGTACGGCCTGCTGGAACTTCATCCGGTCGAGGTTCAGCTCCTCCACGGTCAGCGTGCCGACGATCGAGCGGAGCGAGCCCTCGAGCACGTTCTTGACGATCGAGTCGACCTCCTCGTCGCGTGCCTCGAGGAAGCGCTCTGCGGCGTTCTGGATGGACTCGTCGTCGGCGCCGATCTTGAACGTCGCCACCCCCTGGACGGCAACCTTGATGCCCTGGCGCGAGACCGCGTCGGCGAGGTTGACGTTGATCTGCCGGGCCGTGAGCTTGAGCGTCCCGACCCGATGGAGCAGCGGCAGCACGATCGTGCCCTGGCCCCGTACGACCTTCAACCGCTGCTCGCCCGTCGCGCTCCGCTCGCGACGGCCGCTGATGATCAGCGCCTCGTTCGCCTTGGCGACCTTGTACCGGCCGCCGATGTACGCGAGCAGCAGCACGAGGATGACGATCGCGAGGAAGACGACGAAGGTCCCCCCGCCGAGGAAGTTGAACAACGCGTCAAACACCCTGGCGCCCTCCGTCCGTGGCCGGCGCGACGACCGGCGCGACAATCAAGCCGTTGCCCGCCACACCGGTGATGGTGACCACCGTGCCGGCCGGCACGTCCGTGGCTGCGGTCGCGGTGAACTCATGGTTCTGGCCCTCCGCCCGGACGTAGACGCTGCCCAGCCGCCCGGCGGGGATGCCGACGGCCACCGAGCCGGTCCGTCCGATCAGGTGCTCCAGCGTGAACGGCGCCTTGCCCTCCGCGCGGTGGAAGACGCCGAACATCCCGTAGACCACGCCGAAGCCGACGGCTCCGAAGGCCGTCCCGACGACGGCCGCCCGACCGCCGTGGACGTCGAGCATCTGCGTCGCGAACAGGCCCCCGACGCCGAACATCGAGACGAACCCGAGGGCCAGCGGGACCAGCGACACGCCACCGATGTCAGCGCTGATATGGAGGGTGTCGAGCAGCCCGCCGAGGATGTCGTCGAGGAGGACCGTCACGAGCAACAGGCCGCCGCCGACGAGCGCGCACAGCACGAAGACGAAGTCCTCGACCGGAATGGTGAACATCGCCCTCGACCCCTCCGTCCGGGGAGGTCGACCCCCAACACCACTCGACGGGAACACGGCCGCCCCGTGGTGGCGCTCGATCGACCCGCTCCGGCACAGCATACGGCCGCGGTCGCCGGCGGGCGAGGGAATCGACGGCGCGGTCACCCATTTCCTGACGACGGGCACCGCCCGCCGCGACGTCAGCGGCTTGGGCCGAAGAGCAGCGACAGCCAGGATTCGAGGGGTGTCTGATCGTCCGCCGACGCGCCCAGCCTGACCGCAGCGGAACCCGGAGCGTCCGGCGACAGCGACGGTGCCGCCGCGAGCCCGAACGGGATCTCGCCCGGGCTGCCGAGCCGGTAGCCGCGCGCCTGCTGGACGATCCATTCCTGGCGCTGGATCAGCTGGTACTCCCGCTCGAGCGCGGCCACATCCCCGGCGAGCGCGGCGTTCGCTGCCTCGAGCGCGTCGACGCGCGCGGAGGCCGCTGACGCCTCGCCGACCTGGCGTGCGAACACGATCAGGATCCAGGCACTGACGAGCGCGCCGACGAGGAAGCCGATCCTGCGGCGGGTCACGCCCGCGATCGGCAGGGCGGAGAGGTCCGGGGTCGCGGACCGCGCACGTCCGAGCTCGTCTTCGTCGAGCGCCTCTGGCAGCGCGTCCTCGTCGAGCGGGTCGGCAGGCGGCGGCGCAAGCGGCGAGCGGGCCTTCATCCGTGTCGGCCAGCGTAGCTGCGCGCAGCTGGCCGTGTCAACCGGCGCGCCATGACAGCAGAGGTGTCACGACGGCCTCAGATGGTGCTGGTAGTCTCCGGTAATAGATCATCTGTTCCAAAGCAGGAGCCGGCATGCGGACGTACGCCCCCGCCTCCCCTGAGGCCGTCCTCGACGCGCTGCTGGCGGAGCCGTCGCTGGCGCGCGGCGTCGTTCACCACGAGACGGTCCCGGCGCGCCAGCCGGTCTACGGCACGTGGCCGGCGTGGCTCGACGACCGGCTGCAGGCGGCCCTCGCGGCGCGCGGGATCGAGCGGCCGTACGTGCACCAGGCGGAGGCGATCGAGGCGGTCCATGCCGGCGACGACGTCGTCGTCGTCACGCCCACGGCGTCAGGCAAGAGCCTGTGCTATGCCGTGCCGATCCTCCAGGCCATCGCGGACGACCCGGCGGCGCGTGCGCTGTGCCTGTTCCCGACCAAGGCGCTCGGCCAGGACCAGGTGGCCGAGCTCGGGACGCTCGCCCAGGAGACCGGGCTGGGGGTCTCGACGGCGGCGTACGACGGCGACACGCCGGCTCCCATCCGGTCGGCGATCCGGAAAGCCGGTCAGATCGTCGTCACGAACCCGGACATGCTCCACTCCGCGATCCTCCCCCATCACACCAAGTGGTTCCAGCTCTTCGAGCAGCTCCGGGTGATCGTCGTCGACGAGCTCCACACGTACCGGGGCGTGTTCGGGAGCCACGTCGCGAACGTCCTGCGCCGACTCCTGCGGCTCTGCGCGCACTACGGTTCCCGGCCGGTCATCGTGTCCTGCTCGGCCACGATCGGCAACCCAGGCGAGCTGGCGCAGACACTGACGGGGCGCCCCGCTCGGCTGGTCGACCGCAACGGTGCGCCGTCCGGCGAGCGCCACGTGCTGCTCGTGGACCCGCCGCTGCTCCATCCGGCGACGGGCGCCCGCGGGTCGGCGCTGACGCTCGCCCAGCGATGGGCGCTTCCCTTCCTGCGGGCCGGGCGCCAGACCGTCGTGTTCGGGCGGACACGAACCGCAGTCGAGGTGATGCTCTCGAACCTCCGCGAGGCGCTCCGCCAGGACCTCGGCCCGCGTTCACGCGTCCGCGGGTACCGGGGCGGATACCTGCCCACGGAGCGGCGCGCGATCGAGCACGGTCTGCGGGACGGCGAGATCCTCGGCGTCGTCGCGACGAACGCGCTCGAGCTCGGCGTCGACATCGGTCGCCTGGACGTCGCGGTGCTCGCGGGCTACCCGGGATCGGTCGCCGCAACGTGGCAGCAGATCGGTCG
>JAUJOH010000008.1:10521-66775 GCA_030447745.1 Chloroflexota bacterium
GTCCTCGTCGCTTCGCCGTCGCCGGTGGACCGCTACGTGATCCACCACCCGGAGTTCCTGCTCGGCGGGCGTCCGGAGGAGGCGCGGCTCGATCCGGACAACCTGCACGTGCTGCTGGCGCACCTTCGCTGTGCGACCTTCGAGCTCCCGTTCGTTCCGGGTGAGACGTTCGGTCCGGCGCCGGCGGACGATCTCCTGGCGTTCCTCGCGGAGACGGGCCAGATCCGTCAGGCGGACGACGGGCGCTGGTACTGGAGCGGCGAGAACTTCCCGGCTTCGGAGGTGTCCCTGCGAACCGCTGCGCCGGAGAACGTCGTGATCATCGACACCAGCCCGGACCGCCCGCGCGTCCTCGGCGAGGTCGACCTGTTCTCGGCGCAGGTGCTCGTCCACGAGCGAGCGATCTACCTGCACGAGTCGGTCCAGTACTACGTCGACCGGCTCGAGTGGGGCGAGCGCAAGGCCTACGTCCACCGGGTCGACGCGGACCACTACACGTACGCCAACCGCGCCGTCACGCTGAAGCCGCTCGACGTGTTCGCCGATGCCCGTGCGGCCGGCGGGCGGCGGGCGGCGGGGTGATGGTCGCCAGCCTGGTGACCCTGTTCAAGAAGCTCAAGTTCGGCACGGACGAGAACGTCGGCTGGGGCCCCATCGATCTGCCGGAGCTCGAGCTGCAGACGACCGCCTACTGGCTCACCGGGGAGGAGCTCGCCGACGGTTGGCGTCGCGACGAGCTGGACGTGGCCCTGATCGGGGCGGGACGAGCCATCCAGGCCGTGGCGGCGGTGCTGCTGATGATCGACCCGCGAGACCTGGGGCTCGTGTCGCAGGTCAGGTCGCCACACCACGACGCGCCGACGATCTACCTGTACGAGGCGGTGCCCGGCGGCGTCGGGCTGTCGGAACGGCTCTGGGCGCGGCACGAGGAGCTCGTCGATGGTGCCGCGGACCTCATCGCGACCTGCTCGTGCGACGCCGGTTGCCCCGCGTGCACGGGACCTCGACTGGAGCCCGGGGTCGACGCCAAGGCCCTGGCGCTGCGACTGCTCCGCGGACTCGGAGCCCGCCGGACGCCGGTCCGGCGCGCCGCGATCCCGGGCGCCGCGTGACCCGGCTCGCTCCACCGTGACGGACCGAGTAACGCTGGAGCGGCGCCTCGCCAACTTTCGGGCCACGCTCGCGCGCGATCCATCGCCGCGGGACGGCCGG
The DNA here is from genome assembly GCA_030447745.1 of Chloroflexota bacterium. GTDB lineage: Bacteria > Chloroflexota > Limnocylindria > Limnocylindrales > CSP1-4 > JACDAV01. The sequence continues at coordinate 11,734 of JAUJOH010000008.1, forward strand.
GCAGGGCCGCCACGTCGCCCGCGCAGCGACCTGGCTCGGCGGATGGCGCTCGGGCTCGACGGTGAGGTGGTGGACGGCCGCACCGGCACGTACGTGCGGGTGGAATCCCCTCCCGTCGCGGTGCCCGTCGATCGCGGCCGGCTGGCGGAGCTGCCGGGTCAGCCGCCGGCGACGACGCCGCTGGTGTGCCTCGACACGGAGACGACCGGTCTCGGCACGGCGACTGGCACGTACGCCTTTCTGGTGGGTCTCGGGTGGTGGGAAGGTGCCCGGTTCCGCACCGTCCAGCTGCTGCTGCCGGACCAGTCGGACGAGCCGGCCCTGCTCGAAGCGATCGAGGCGCACATTCCGCCGGACGCGTGGCTCGTCTCGTACAACGGTCGTGGCTTCGACTGGCCGCTGCTAGTCACACGCTACCGGATGGCACGGCGACACGCGCCGGTCCACGCCGGACACCTCGACCTCCTTCCGCTCGTCCGCCGCCTGTTCCGGCACCGGATGGCGGACGCCCGACTCCGGACCGTCGAGGAGGCGCTGCTGGGGGTCGCTCGCGACGAGGACGTCGAAGGGTGCGAGATCCCCGGTCGTTACCTCGACTTCCTGAGGACCGGGCTCGCCGGGCCGCTCGTGGCCGTCGCCCGCCACAACGCTGAGGACGTCCGGTCCCTCGCCCGGCTCGTCGCCCACCTCGAGCGATGCCTCGGCGACGCGGACGCGCGCCGACTGGCGGACCCCGGCGACATGGCCGGGCTCGCCCGCCTCTTCCTTCGGGAGCGACAGCTCGGCGCGGCGCTCGACTGCCTCGAGACCGCGCTCGGCGCCGCACCCGGCGTGAGCCACCCGGCCGGCACCCGCGAGCCGGCGTCTCGGTACGGATCCGCGGTGCCCGCTGGAGGCAACGGGGAAATCGACGACTGGTGGTCGCCGCAACGCCCCGCCGACTTCGGCGGGCGGCCCGACACCGCGCCTTGGAGCTTCGCGCCGCGCCTCACGAGCGCCTGGTCGGAGGAGCGCCTGCTCGTCGAGCGGGCGCACGTCCTCCGCCGCCTGGGCCGGGCGGATGAGGCAGCAGAGACGTGGGCCAGCCTGATGCGAGGCACGACGCGGCTGTCGGCCGTCGCGGCGGTCGAGCTGGCGAAGCTCCGGGAGCACCGCCAGCGCGACATCTCCGGCGCGTTGGAGGCCGTGAGCCGCGGCTGGACCATCGTCGAGCGCCGCCGGCGCATCGGCCGTCGGGAGGCCGCGATCGAGGCGGATCTGGTCCGGCGGGGTCGACGCCTCCGGGCTCGCCTGCCGGCTGGCGAGGCGGACACGTGGCCAGCGGTCGGCGGCGACGTGGCTCGAGCGACCGGGTCGGAACCGGGCGCGATGCTCGCCACGAATGCCATCCGGCAGCCGCGCCGCGATGTCGCGACGTGCCGGGGGCGATCAGCCTGATCGTGGCGATGAGGCTGATGAGAATGGCACGCGGGGGTCGGGCACCATCCCGGCCCACGCGGCCCGCACGTGCTCGAGGTCCGGGTCGTAGGAGCAGGCCATCGTTCGTCTATCGCCGGCGAGCGCGTTCAGGTAGTAGGCGTCGTCGCCGTGGACCGCCGCGAACGGGTGGTAGCCGTCGGTGACGAGGACGAGCTCGCCCTGGCGCACCACCCAGACGCCGTCCCGAGGTGATCCCGCCGCGCTGCCCGCCGGCCGGTAGAGCCGCTGGATGGCCCATGCCTCGGGGCGCCGGAACCGGTAGAGGTAGACCTCCTCGAGCACCGCCTCGGTGGGCATGTCGTCGACGTCGTGCTTGTGCGGCGGCCAGCTGGACCAGTTCCCGGCCGGCGTCAGGACCTCGACGAGCAGCAGCCGATCGGCCCGGAACGCAGGCTCGACGATGTGGTTGACCTGGCGCGTCGCGCTGCCGGCTCCGCGCACCTCGACCGTGACGTCGTCCGGCGTGATCAGGATCGGCTCGGTCGCCACGCCGCTCCGTCCCGATCGCGGCGCCGTCGCCACGGCGATGACGGCTTCGCGCGCCCCGGCACGGACCTGGAGTCCCCCGGCGTCCGGCACCCAGGCGGCCCACGGCAGCCCGCTGAACGGGTCGTCCCGGCCCTCCAGCACCGCGACCCGGCGGCCACCGACCGACACCTCGACGTCGCGTCCGGCGAGGATGACGACCGCGGCCTCGCGGCCCGGCGCGGACCAGGAGCGCCCGTCGCGGCGGACCGGTCCCGCGTCCACGGACAGGTACCGCCACCGGGCCCGCGCCGCGTCGACCGTCACGCGGCCCTCGCCGTCCGGCCGGATCCGGAGCTCGTCGGGAGCGAGGTCGTTGGGCGGCGCGGCCGCGGCGATGTCGACGTCAGTCACGCGGCCGGTCGGGATCGGCGATCAGCGCGTCCGACACCGCATGGAGCAGCTCGTGGTAGCTGGCCATGAACGCCCGGAGCGTCCGCGCGGTCGGACCCCAGGTGTCGAAGTCGTCGACGGTCAGGCCGTCCGGCTCGTACGCGCGCCGGAAGTCCGGGAATCGATCGACCAGCTCCGCCACGATGCCGGCGTCGACGGGCTCGTCGATCCGCGACCTGAGCTCGATCGCGGACGCGTTGAACCGCCGCTGCCACACGGCAGGCAGGGTCAGCACCACGTCGCCACCGATGAGCTCGCTCCAGTGCAGGTGGTGGCGGATCGCCGCGCCGAGGAGCCGGGGCCGGAAGCCACGGCCCTGGAACAGCTCGTACGCCCGCTTGAAGGCCGCGACGCCGCTCCACGGCAGAGCCGCCGGGTCCGCGATGACGCCATCACGCTCGGTGAGTACCCGGAGCCAGTCCTCGAGCCGGCCCATCATCAGGGTGACCACCGGGCACATCTGGTCGGTCGGGTGGCCGGCAGCCTCGCGGCGGGCGAGCCCGCGCTCGACCGCCTCGGCCGCCGCCAGGGCCTGCGCGACCGAGATCGAGACGGTCGCGTTGACGCTGATCCCGGCCGCCGTTGCCTCCTCCATCGCCACGAGCCCGGCGCGGGTGGTCGGGAACTTGACGACGACGTTCGGCGCCAGCCGGTCGAAGCCGGCCGCCTGCTCGACCATCGCCTCCGCGTTCCGGAAGAGCGTGGGATCCGTCTGCACCGAGAGACGTCCCTTCCGGCCACTGAACCGATCGAAGATCGGCGCGAGCAGCCGCGCGCCCTCGACCGACATGACGCCGACGACACCCCACGCCAGCTCCCGCTCGGACCACGCCGGGTGCTCCCCGGCGAGCTCCACGACGCATGCGCGCCAGCGCGCCGGGTCGGCGCGCCAGACGTCGTGGACGATCGTGGGGTTCGCCGTGGCACCGGTCGCGCCGTTCACGATCGCGTAGCGGAGCTCGTCCACCGCGCACGAGTCGTTCCAGATGTCGGTCGCCGTCTGTGCCACGGTCTGCGCGAGCGGGCTCTGGCCCGGTGCCGCCATGGCCGCGTCGCCGGCCGTGGCAGTCGGATGGGCGGCGGTCATCGGGCTCTCCCGGGGGCGGCGCTCGAGCCTGCGGTGCGAGCCATCGGCGGCCTCGTCGTCGCGCGATCCGCGCCATCGTGTCGGCGCGGTGCTGTGCGCGGTTCGGCCCAATGCTACGCTGCCGCGGGTTCATGTAATCGATTACACCGACACGCGGCGAGAAGCCCTTGAGCAACCACGGACGCGAGAGCCAGCCCGTGCGCCGCCGGTCCGGCGCGGAGATCGTCGTCGACTACCTGGTACGCCAGGGGGTCCCCGTGGTGGCCGGCATCCCGGGCCACGGCTGCTGGAACCTCACCGACGCGCTGCTCGATCGGGCCGCGGACATCCGCACGGTGCCGGTCATGCACGAGCAGTCTGCGGTCCATCTTGCCGACGGCTTCTACCGGGCCAGCGGCCGGCCCATCCTCGCCTTCACGAGCATCGGACCCGGCGCCACGAACACGGTCGTCGGCATGGCCACGGCGTACGTCGACTCGACGGCGGTGGTCCTGATGACGGGCTCGGCGCACACGGACATGCGCGGAGCCGGGCTGCTCCAGGAGCTCGAGCGCCGCCACGTGGCGGACAACCCGCGGATCTTCGAGCCCGTCGTCAAGGAGTGGTGGCAGCCGTCGCGGGTCGACGAGCTGCCGTTCGTCCTCCACCGGGCCTGGAACTCGATGCTGTCCGGGCGACCGGGGCCGATCCTGCTCGATCTGCCGATGGACGTGCAGGCCGACTCGGCGGAGGTCTCGATCCCCGATCCGGATCGTCGCGAGGCCCGCGGTCGCGTCCGTCCGGCCGCCGATGACGTTGAGCGCGCCGCGGCGCTGCTCCGGGCCGCCCGGCGCCCCGTGATCGTCGCCGGCGGCGGTGCGATCGGTTCCGACGCGAGCGACGCCGTCACAGCGCTCGCCGAGCGGCTCGGCGCGCCGGTGGTCACGACGTGGAACGGCAAGGGCGCCATCGACGAGACGCACGAGCTCGCCGGCCACACGATCGGCGACACCGCCTCGACCTGCGGGAACGCGCTGGCAGCGTCCGCCGACGTCATCCTCAGCGTCGGCAACCGCTTCACCGACTGGTCGGCGTCCTCCTGGCGGCGCGGTGTGACCTTCGCCATCCCACCGTCGCGGCTGATCCAGCTCGACATCGACCCGCGCGAGATCGGCAAGACGTATCCCGTCGACGTGCCGCTCGTGGGCGACGCGCGCGCCGGGCTTGAGGAGGTGCTCGCGGCGCTCGGTCCCGCCGGCGATGCGAGCGCGTACCGCGACTCCGGCTACTTCGCGGAGATCCAGCGGCTCAAGGCGGCGTGGCTCCAGCAGGTCGAGGTGAAGTCCGGCTCACGGGCGCGCCCGATGACGATGGCGCGCGCGGTGCGCGAGGTCCAGGCAGCGACCGATCCCGCCGCGATCGTCGTCACGGGCGCCGGCCTGCCTCAGGGCATGGTCAAGCAGCGCTGGGTGACGCGCGCACCGAGGACGCACCTGACGTCCGGCGGCTTCTCGACGATGGGCTTCGAGCTGCCGGCGGCGATCGGGGCGCAGCTGGCGGTGCCCGGCCACCAGGTCCTCGCGGTGGCCGGCGACGGGAGCTTCCTCCAGACGATGCAGGAGCTGGCGACCGTCGCGATGCTCGAGCTTCCGGTCTGCACCGTCATCCTCGACAACTCCGGCTGGATCAGCATCAAGGGCGGCCAGACCAGCTTCTTCGGCCGCCCGGCGTGGACGGACTTCCTCCGGAACGGCGCGCCGTACTCGCCGGATTTCCGGGCAATCGGTGATGCGTTCGGGGTGCACAGCGAGCTGGTCGAGGATCCCGACGAGGTCTGCGGCGCCGTGCGGCGGGCGCTCGAGTCGGGCGGCCCATCGCTCGTCGCCATCAAGGTCGATCGGGACCTCGCCGTCGCCGGCCCGGACAAGACCGGCTGGTGGGACGTGCCCGTGCCGGAGCGCCACGCCGAGAGCCGCGCGCGCCAGCTCGAGGGCCGCGCGGAGGAGCAGCACCGGTGACCTTCGCCAGCACGCCCCGCGAGACCGCGCTGCGGTCCGCGCTCCGGCGCCCGGGCGACGCCCTCCCGGACGCACCGATCGGGACCGTCCCGATCCTCTGGAACAACGTGGACCTCGAGGATCTCGCGCCCGCCACGGACGCCGAAGTCGTCCTCGACGAGATCGCCCGCACGGGCTTCGAGGGCACGCAGGAAGGCCGGGGCTTCCCGCGCGGCGAGCCGCTCCGAGAGACGCTCGCGGCCCGCGACCTGCGGCTGGCGGAGGTTTACGTCTCGATCCCCTCCGGTCGGGACGGTCCGCCCGATGCGGCGATCGACGCGGCGCGTGACCGGCTGGCGGTCCTGCACGAAGGCGGCGGCGAGGTGCTCGTCGCGGCGCTCGACGTCTCGCCAGAGCGATCGGGCTGGTCCGGCCGCGCGGCCGAGGCGGCGACGCCCCGGTTGACGGACCTGGGCTGGCGGCGCCTGGCCCGATTCGTCGACCGCCTCGCCGACGAGGCGGCCGCCCTGGGTCGCCGGCTTGCCTGGCACCACCACACCGCGACCTGGGTCGAGACGCCCGAGGAGCTCGACCGGCTCCTCGATGCGACCGACCCCGGAACCGTCGGGATCTGCCTCGACGTGGGGCACTGGAAGGTGGCGGGCGGCGATCCGGTCGCGGCGCTCCGCCGCTACGGCGACCGGGTCACGCACGTCCACCTGAAGGACGTTGATCCCGTCGTGCTGGCGGGCCTCCGGACCGGTGCGATCCCGGACTTCGAGGCGGCCATCCGCGCGCGGCTGTTCACGGAGCTCGGAGCGGGCATCCTCGACCTTCCCGGCGTGCTTGCCGTGCTCGACGAGCGCGGGTACCGCGGCTGGCTGATGGTCGAGCAGGACAGCTGCTGGGGTCCACCGTCGGAGAGCGCGGCGATCGGCCGGCGGGTGCTCTCCGCCGAGCTCCGCCGGCTCGGCCAGTCGTCGCCTGCCGCGGTCGGCCCCTCGCACCCGAGGTCGCCGTGCGCGTCGCGCTGATCGGGGCCGGCCGGATCGGGCACCTGCACGCCCGGCTGCTCGCAGCGACCGCCGGGATCGACCAGCTGGTCGTCGCCGACGCGATCGACGGGCGAGCGGCGGCGCTGGCCGCCGAGGTGCCGGGCGCGGCCGCGGATTCGATCGACGGCGCGCTCGGCGCCGCCGACGCGGTCGTCATCGCCGCCTCGACCGACGCGCACGCGGGCCTGATCCGAACCGCGATCGAGCGCGGGGTGCCGACCTTCTGCGAGAAGCCGCTCGCCGCGGACCTGGTCGACACGCTGCAGCTGTCTCGCGAGATCGACGCCAGCGGCGTGCCCTTCCAGCTCGGGTTCCAGCGGCGCTTCGACCCGGGCTACCGCGAGGCGCGCCGGCGGATCGAGTCGGGCGAGCTCGGGACGATCTACGCGCTCCGGCTGGCGGGGCACGATCCTGCGCCGCCCCACGAGGCATACATCCCGGCCTCAGGTGGGCTGTTCCGCGACTTCTCGATCCACGACTTCGACATCCTGCGCTGGCTGACCGGCAGCGAGGTGCAGGAGGTATACGCGGACGGCGCCGTGCGCGGCTTCGAGGTGTTCGCAAAGTACGGCGACGTCGACACCGCCGTGGCGACGCTCCGCCTGCGGGACGGTGTCCTGGCGGCGATGACGGTCGCCCGCCACGACCCGCTCGGCTACGACATCCGGGCCGAAATCTTCGGCTCGCGCGACAGCATCGCCGTGGGGCTCGGGCCGATGATGCCGCTGCGTTCCGTCGAGCCGGGGGTGCCACCGCCGGCGGAAGCTCCCTGGTCGAGCTTCCTGGTCCGGTTCGAGCCGGCCTACGCGGCGGAGCTCGAGGCGTTCGTCGCCGTCGCCCGCGGTGCGGCGCCGAGTCCCTGCACGTCGCGCGACGGCGTGGAAGCACTGCGGATCGCCGAGGCGGCCACGAGGGCGCTCGCGGAGCACCGGCTCGTGCGCCTCGAGGAGATCGCGTCCTGATGGGCCGTGTCGATTCCGGCGGGTCGGACGGCCGTCGGCGCCGTAGCATCGCGCGAGCGGCACCAGGGGTCCGAACGCGGCCGTTCCGGCGACCCGGACCATGGTACTTCGGGGCTGTCGTCGCGGTCGAGGACGTCTCGCTGGCCGTGCATGGCGGCCAGATCAACTGCCTGCTCGGTGACAACGGAGCGGGCAAGTCGACGCTGATCAAGATCCTGTCGGGCGTCCACCAGCCGGACGCAGGCACCCTCGCGGTCGATGGTCAGCCGGTGCGGTTCACGGCGCCGCGGGACGCGCTCGACGCGGGGATCGCGACGGTCTACCAGGACCTGTCGGTCATGCGCTCATGAGCATCAGCCGAAACTTCTTCCTGGGCAACGAGCCGACTACCGGCTTCGGGCCGTTCCGGCGCTTCGACAGCGGACAGGCCGCGGCCGTCGCCCGCGAGCAGATGCGGAACATCGGGATCGATGTGCGCGACACGAACCAGCACGTCGGCACGCTGTCGGGCGGCGAGCGCCAGATGCTCGCGATCGCCCGCGCGGAGTACTTCCGGGCGCGCGTGCTGATCCTCGACGAGCCGACGTCCGCGCTCGGCGTCAAGGAGGCGGCGATCGTCCTCCGCCACGCGATCTCGGCCAGCAACCGCGGCCTCGGCGTGATCTTCATCACCCACAACGTCCAGCACGCGCTGCCGATCGGCGACACGTTCACGATCCTGACCCGCGGGCGGTCCGGCGGCACCTACGCCCGGGGCGAGCGGGACGCCGCCGAGCTGCACCGCCTGATGGGCGGTGGCTCCGAGCTCGAGGAGCTCGAGGCCGGCCTCGAGATGCTGGCCCACCGCGAAGCTCGGGGCGAGGACGTGCCGGCCGTGCCGCTCGCCGTGGAGTCGGACGGCGACCGCGCCTGACCGCCGGCCGGCCGTCGTCACGATCGCCGATGTCGCCCGACGGGCAGGCGTCTCGACCGCCACTGTCAGCCGCGTTCTCGCCGGCGTGGGAGGCGCGCGACCGGCGACGAGCGATCGGGTGCTCCGGTCCGCACGCGAGCTGGGCTACCGGCCGTCGGGTGTCGCGCGCTCCCTGAAGCTCCGGACGACGCGGACGTTCGGCCTCATCGTGACGGACATCGAGAACCCCTTCTTCCCGCAGCTCGTCCGCGCCGTTGAGGACGCCGCCCACGCTGCCGGCTACGCGGTGCTGCTGTGCAACGCAGCCGACGACAGCGCGCGCGAGATCGCCTACCTCGACCTGCTCGTCGAGCGACGGGTCGATGGGGTCGTGATCGCCGCCAGCAGCCTGAGCGCCCGGCACCGGCGGTGGCTGGCCGCGCCGCCGCTGCCGGTCGTCCTCGTCAACGCGACGGTGCCCGGTGTGATCCTCCCGGCGATCGCCTCCGACAACGAGGCCGGGGGCCGGCTGGCCGCGGAGCATCTACTCCGGCTCGGCCACCGGCGCATCGGCGTCCTGACCGCCCCGTTCCGCAATGCGGATGGACCGGTCCGGCTCGCCGGTGCGCGCGCGGCCGTGGCGTCCGTAGGGCTCGATCCGGGCGGCATGCCGACGGCAACGGGCGATGCCGGCGTTGCGGGCGGCGAGCGCGCGATGCGCAACCTGCTGGCGCGAGCGCCGGACACGACGGCGATCATCGCCTACAACGACCTGACGGCGATCGGCGCGATGCGGGCGATCCGCGCTGCTGGGCGCCGCGTGCCGGACGACGTGAGCGTCATCGGGTTCGACGACGTGGACCTCGCCGCCTACGTCGATCCACCACTGACCACGGTCGCCCAGGCGACGGCCGAGATGGGCCGCTGGGCGGTCGCCGGACTTGCCGCGTCGCTGGCACGCGGAGGCGAGCAACGGCTCGAGGCGACGTTCGGCCCGGACGTCGCCGAGGTCATCCTGCCCGTGACGCTCGTCGTCCGGTCGTCGACCAGCTCGCCTCGGGCGTGACGGCGCCGCCCCGGTGACCGCTTCCGGCGCGCCGTGTGCAGCGTCCGGTCACTCGCGCGCGCGGGCGGCGACGAGCCCCTCGGCCATCCGCCGCTTGAGGGCCGCCCTATCCGGCACGCCGAGCAGCCCCGGCCCCTCGAGGACGAGCGATGCGGCGGACGCCGCGAGGAGCAGATCGAAGCCCTGGCCGATCCGGCCCGCGACCAGTCGGGGCTGGATCCGCGCAGCGGCGAGCGCGGCGAGGAACACGTCGCCCGCGCCGGTCGCGTCCACCGCCTGGTGGCTCCGGACGGCGGGGTAGTGCCGGAGATGGAGCTGCTCGTCGTGCGCGCCGTCCGCGACCAGACCGCCCTGGTCGCCGTGGGTCACCGCGAGGACGGAGCCCGGCCGGAGCGCCTCGTACAGTGTTGCCAGCGGGACGTCCTGGTCGACGTCGTCGCGACTCAGCCCCACCAGGTCCGCGCGCCGGACGAGCGGGTTCGCGGTGGGCGACACGTGCCGGACGGCCTCACCCGGGACTAGCTCCCGGAGCAGCCCCTGCCACCCGACTGCCACCGTCGCCTCCGGCGGTGGCAGCGCCGCCCAGGCATCCGGCAGCTCCGCGGCGACCGGCGCGAGGATCCAGCCGCCCGCGCGCCGCCATGCGTCGGGCAGCGCGCTCACCGGCAGCGGATCCGAGCGGTCGTGGCAGAGCTGGAGGCGGCCCTCGGGACGCTCGATGTTGTCGAAGACCGGGCCGTGCTCGAGCGGCACGACGCACACGTCGACGCCCGCATCGCGCAGCAGCTGGAGCTCGGTCGCGTCGGCCGCCGCCGCGTCCGTGCCGACGAGGGCTGCTGTGCGCAGCCCCAGCCGGGCCGTCGTCAGGGCGCTGTACGAGACGCCACCGCCGAGCCGCCAGCCGCGGGCGTCGTCGGCCGCGATGTCGCGCGAGGCGGCGCCCACGACCACGACATCGGGCACGTCGATGCGGCGGGGGTCGGTCATCCGGGAGGCCTCCAGACCGGCGCGTATACTGGCCGCCCACCCGTCTCTCGCAGCGTCCGAGGTCGCCGTGCACTTCTACGAGCTTCACGAGGGCGACGAGGACGTGTTCTCCGACGTGCTCCTCGCCAACGAGGTCGAGTACTCGCCGGAGGACTTCTTCGACCTCGTCCAGGGGATCCGTCGCAGGATCCAGGACAGCTTCGAGGAAGATACGCTGGTCGAGGCGATCGCCGCCGAGCTGGAGCGCGAGCACGACTTCGTCTACATCGCGGACGATCGGCTGACCGCCGCCCTGAACGTGTCGCGGATCGAGGACGACAACTTCATCGCGGAGGTCGATGCGGGCGGGGCGATCGACCGCGATGGAGCGTTCCGGACGCTCTACGCGGAGTTCGACCCGCGCGGCGCCGGGGAGCACCAGAACTGACGCCAGGCACGACGCGCATCCATGCGGACGGGCCTCCGCTCAGCGGCTGAACAGCACCTCGATCACGTCGCCGTCGCGGACACGGTAGGTCTTGCCCTCGGACCGAAGCTTGCCCGCCTTGCGCGCCTCCGCCAGCGAACCGAGCGCGAGCAGATCGTCGTACGCCACCGTCTCGGCGCGGATGAAGCCGCGGGCGAGGTCGGTGTGGATCGTCCCGGCCGCGTCGACGGCCGTGGATCCGGCGCGGATCGGCCAGGCGCGCACCTCGTCCGGCCCGGCGGTCAGGAACGACACCAGGCCGAGGAGGCGGTAGCTCAGCGCGATCACCCGGTCGAGGCTCGACTCGCGGAGCCCCAGCTCCTCCATGAACGCGGCGGCCTCGCCCGGCTCCAGCTCGCCCAGCTCCATCTCGATCCGCGCCGAGAGCGCATCGACCAGCGCCTTCTCGTGCCGGTACCCCGCGGCGATGCCGGCGGCGAGCTCCGACGCACGAGGCAGGTCCGCCTCGCCCACGTTGAGCAGCACGAGCACCGGCTTCTGGGTCAGGAAGCGGAAGCCGCGGATGGGCTTCTCCTCCTCCGGCTCGAGGGACACGTCCCGGATCGGCCGGCCGGCCTCGAGCGCCTCCTTGAGCCGCCGCAGGATGGCCCCCTCCCGCTCGTTCGCCTCCCGTTCCGCGGCGCTGCCGTGGCGGCCGCTGGTCGCCAGCCGATCCAGCCGGCGGTCCGCCATCGCCAGGTCCGCAAGCGTGAACTCGAGGTCGAGCTGCTCGAGGTCGCGCGCGGCGCCGACCGAGCCGGCCGGGTGCGGAAGGGCCGGGTCGTCCCAGGCACGGACGACGTGGAGGAGCGCGTCGGAGTCGCGAAGCCGGGCGAGGTGCTCGGCCGGCAGCTCCTCGGTCCCGACCCGGCCGTCAGACGATGCCGGCGGGGCCGGCAGGTCGACGTAGGTCACGTCCGCCTGGACGATCTTCTTCGGCCGAAAGAGCGTGGCCAGGCGGTCGAGCCGCTCGTCCGGGACCTTGACCACGCCGACGTTGAGCTGGAGGCCGCCGTAACCGCCGGTCTCGGCGTGTCCCCGCGTGAGCGTGTTGAAGACGGTCGTCTTGCCCGAGCCGGTAAGCCCGACGATCGCGATCTGCATCCGGAGATGCTACCGGGCCGCCCGGGTGCGGCTCAGTAGGCAGTGCTGTCGATGTCGTCGCGCGGTCTGCCGACCGCGTGCGTGCTGGCGACCAGCCCGACCATCCCGACCAGGCCACCGACCACCCACAGCGCGCTGACCAGCCGCGGCAGTCCCTCGAACGGCGACGGAAGGCCGTAGTCGGCGGAACCGATGGCCAGTCCCATGAGGAGGTAGACCAGGTCGGCGATCAGCAGCGGCAGCCCCAACGCGAACCGGACCCACAGCGCCACGCCGAGAACCGTGGCGATCGTCATCACCGCGACGAAGCTCCAGTCCGCCGCGCCGAGGCTCCCGGCGACCACGACGCTCAGCACGAGCCCCGCGACGAGCAGTGCCTGCGCGATCCACGCCGCGAGCACCCTGAGACGCATCCTTGCGACCCGCTCGATCATGGGGCCCTGCGTCAGTACCCCGCGTTTGGGTCGACGACGTTGACCAGCGGCTCGCCGGACGCGTAGCGCCGGAGGTTCTCGCAGAACAGCTCGACGCTCCGATCGAGGACCCGGCCGCTCGACCACGACGTGTGGGGAGTCACGATCACGTTCGACAGGTCGTAGAACGGCGACTGCGGCGGCAGCGGCTCATCTGCGAACGTGTCCAGCACCGCGCCGCCCATCGGACCCTCGCGGAGCGCCCGGAGCAGCGCCCGCTCGTCGACGAGCCGGCCCCGGGCGACGTTGACGAGCCAGGAGCCGGGCTTCATCGCCGCAAGCTCCTCCCGCCCGATCATCCCCTGCGTCTCGCGCGTCAGCGGCGCGGCCAGCACCACGAAGTCGGACTCCGCCAGCAGATCCGGCAGCGCCTCGGGGCCCGCCACGCGAGCCAGCCGCGGTTCGTCCGCGCCGGCGCCGTTGCCGTTGGCCGCCGCCGTGGCGTCCCCCTCCGCGCGGCGCCGGGTAGCGACGACCCGGCAGCCGAACGACGTGGCCAGCGTCGCCACGGCCCGTCCGATCGACCCGAGTCCCACGATCCCCACGGTCACGTCGCGCAGCTCCGCGCCTTCCAGCGGCTGCCACGTCCGCTCGCGCTGCAGTTCGAGGAGCTGCGGCAGCCGGCGGGACACGGCCAGGATCATCATCAGCACGTACTCGGCGATCGGCCGGCTGAAGACGCCGCGGGCGTTGGTGATCACGATCCCGCGGTCCCGGGCGGCGGGCGTCAGCGCCCGCTCCACCCCGGCCGAGGCACTGTGGACCCACCGGAGCCGGGGTGCCCGGGCAAGCAACCGGTCGAAGGCCTCCGCCGAGAGCCAGCCGCGAAGGAGCACCTCGACGTCGTCGAGCGGCGCGTCGGCGAGTCCCTCCACGGAGACCGTGACGACCCGCGCTCCGGGAGCCGAGGCACGGATCCGATCGAGGTCGAGTGCGCGGTAGCGGGCGGCGAGGATCGGGCTGAGGGCGATCGCGAGCGGCGCCCCCCCGGGTCCCGCGCCGGGGCCTGCTGTCCGCGGCGTCCGCACGCCGTCAATCATCCGGCGGCGGACCCGGGCGCCGGCATGACCCGCGCGAGCCACCGTCGCGGCTCCTCGATCTCTCCCGGCCGGGGCAACGACTCCGGCCCGGCCCACAGCACGCGCAGGGCCGCCGCGCCGCGCGCTTCGGCGATCGCGCGAACGAACCGCTCCCCCTTCTTGTACTGCTCGAGCTTCAGATCCATTCCCGTGATGCGCAGGATCGCGCGCTCGAACGGCGTCCGCCGCTCACGGCGCTCGTGGAACCGGGCGCTGATCCGCTCGACGTCGGGCACCAGGTCGCGCCCCACCTCGTCCATGACATAGTCGCTGAACCCCTCGAGCAGGCTCATGACGGCCTGGGTCTCCCGGAACAGCCGGCGCTGCTCGTCGCCCATCAGCCGCTCCATCCAGTGCTGACCACTCCCGTCGCCGCGGAGCGCACGGCCGAGCGCCCGGAGCGCGTCGCGACCGAGCGACGAGGCGTCGCGGCTGAACAGCGAGAGCTGCCGCTCGAGGCGCTCGGCGAGGTATGGCCGGAGCCACGGATGGGCCTCGAACTCGAAGGCGTGGGTCGTCTCGTGCAGGGCGATCCACGTCCTGAAGGGCGTGAGCGGAAGGTCGAGCGCCTTTGCCGTGCCGCGGATGTTCTCCTCGACGAACAGCAGGCGACCGGGCGTCGCCTCGGCCGACAGGAGGGCGAGGTCGTACTGACCGAGGACCTTCTGGCCCAGGAAGCCCAGCAGGAAGCCGAGCTGGCGCGTCGGCACGAACCGGTAAGCGATCCCCATCGCCGCCATCCCGAGGCCGCCCCCTAAGGGGACCACCTGGTCGAGCAGATCGCACGCGACCTTGCCGATGAGAGTGGCGAGGGTCGTCACGTTCGCGTGGACCCAGCCCGCCCGGTCGACGACCCCGGCCCGCTCGACGACCCCGGGCAGCTCCGTGCCGAGCGCGGCCGAGAGGGCCGGCACGATCCGGTCCATGGCGGCCGCGTACTCCACCTCGCTGGCGCGCAGCTGCCCGGCCGTCAGCCCGCGGGGGGCGCGCCGCGGCGGAGCGGCGGCGAGCGGTGGCGGCTGGGCCCCGTCGACCCCCCCGCGGCGCGCCGCGCGCGCCGCGCGGCGACCGATCACCGTCGCGGCGACACCGAGCGCAGAGCCGGCCAGGAACCCCGCCTGCCAGACGCGGTCGCGTCGCAGCGTCGCGCTGCTCCGCGGCTCGCGGGTCGCACGGCGCCCGTCGCCGCTCAGCGAACTGCCTCGCGGAGCCGGACGGCGCCGATGTCCGGGAGGATGTCGCCGAACAGGACGCTCGCGACCGATCGGAAGGCGGCCACGTCCCCGGTCGTCAGCTGGACGTGTGTCGCGGCGGCAAGCGTCTCGTCCGGACGCTCGTGGCCGTCGCGGCCCGCGTCCGCGGCGGTGCCGCGCGTTGTCCCGGGCGCCTCGAGGCCGTTGACGCTGAGCAGCTCGGCCAGCGCGGAGGCCGTCGCCGACGCCGAATCGACGATCGCCACCCGGTCACCCACCACCTTGGCGATGACCGGGCGGAGGAGCGGGTAATGCGTGCAGCCGAGCAGCAGCGTGTCGATCCGAGCCGACGGCGGCAGCGGGAACACGAACTCGCCGGCCGCGTCGCGCTCGCCGAGCAGCGGCGCAAGGGACTCCTGGACAGTGGCCTCGACCTCCGCGCCGTCGAGCTTCCCGGCCTCGACCATGGGCACGAGCGCCGGCGTGGCGTGCTCGTAGACCTCGACCGCCGGGTTCTCCTCCTTGATCGCCCAGAAGTAGGCGCGCGACCGAACAGTTGCCGGCGTGGCGATCACGCCGACGCGCCGGTTGCGGCTGGCCAGCGACGCCGCCGACGCCCCGGGACGGATGACGCCCAGGATCGGCAGGTCGTAGCGGCGTCTGAGGTGCGGCAGCCCCACCGCCGTCGACGTGTTGCACGCGATCACGACGGCCTTGACGTCCCGCTCCACGAGCAGATCGACCGATTCGGACGAGAACGCCACGACCTCCGGGTCGCTCCGCACGCCGTACGGCGCGCGCGCGCTGTCCCCCAGGTAGATCGTCGACTCGGTCGGCAGACGTCGGACGATCTCGCGCAGAACGGTAAGCCCCCCGACGCCCGAATCGAAGACGCCGATCGGGCGCGGGTCGGACACGGACGGCTCCCCTAGCGCCGCGATCCGGCGGGCTGCGGCGGCACCGCCATCACCTCGCTCGCCACGCGGTTGAGATCGCGGCCGCGCACGCGCTGCGCGACCTGCGGCACGTCTTGGACAAGGATGGGTCGCGTCTGGCGGGAGGGCGACATCGTCGCCGAGTGTACAGGCCCACCGCGCAGCCGGGCCCGGCCGGAGGGTCAGGCTCGGACGGCGATCAGGACGGCCCGGTCGCTGCCGGGACCGAGCGGCGCCAGGTCGTAGCCGCCCGCCACCAGCTCGACCGCCAGGCCGGCGTCCTCCGCAAATGCGGCCAGCTCGTCAGCCGAGAGGAGCCGCATCGTGTCCGCGCGCAGCCACCGCCGCGGCGCTGCGCCGGGCTCGGCCGTCTCGTACATCGTGGTGAGCCGGACCGTCTGGGTCGCCGCGTCGTGCTCTGCGGAGGCGATCTTCGTGACCTCCTCGCCGCTCGCCGGATCACGGCGCGCCCACTCGAGGATGAGGCGGCCGTCGAAGCGGGCGAGGTCGTCCGCGTCCGGCTGCCACGCGTCGACGACCGCCAGCCCTCCGGGCCGCAGGTGAGCGGCCAGCGTCTCGAGCGCCTCGCGCTGGGCGTGACGGGTGCGCAGGGCCAGGATCGTGTTGAGCCCGATGAACCCCAGGCCGTACCGCTGGCCGTCCGGGAGCCGCAACCCGACGAGGTCCGCCTCGACCAGCGTCAGCCGCGAGGCGATGTCCGGACCGGCCGCGTCCGCCGCTGCCCGCGCCCGGTCGAGCATCGCCGGGTCGACGTCCACGCCCGTCACGTCCTGGCCCGCCCGCGCGATCGGCACGGCAAGCCGGCCGCTGCCGACCCCAAGCTCGAGGACCGGCCCGCCACGTCCGGACCGGCCGCGTCCGCCGCTGCCCGCGCGCGGTCGAGCATCGCCGGGTCGACGTCCACGCCCGTCACGTCGTGGCCCGCCCGCGCGATCGGCACGGCAAGCCGGCCGCTGCCGACCCCGAGCTCGAGGACCGGCCCGCCGGTCCGCCCCACGAGTGCAAGGTACAGGTCGAGGTCCCCGGGATCGTCCGACAGGTCGAGGTCGTAGAGACGAGCCAGGGCGGCCGCGGACGCCGGGTCGCGGAGCGTCAGGTCAGTCGTCGCTCGGGCCTCGTCGCCGCTGTGGTCACGACGCCGCCTCGCCGCCGCCCCACCGGACGCGTCGGCCGTCGCGCTTCTTGACGGCCAGCGCGCTGAGCGCCTCGAGCACCGCCCGGTTGGCGGCCATGGCCGTCGTCTGCGCGTGATCGTACGGAGGGCTCACCTCCACGACGTCCATCCCGGCGAGCTCCACCTGGCCGGCGACGTGCCGGATCGCGCGGAGCAGCTCCCGGGTCAGCATGCCGCCGGGCTCGGGCGTGCCGGTGCCGGGCGCCATGCCCGGGTCGATGACGTCGATGTCGAGGCTGAGGTAGACGTAGTCCGGACCGTCGAGCGCCTCGGCCACGGCATCGGCGATCACCGCCTCGGCGCCGCGCTCCTCGATCTCCCGCATGAAGTGCCAGCGGAGACCCTGCGCCTTCATCCACGCGAACGTGTCGCGCGGCGGCCAGTAGCCGCGCAGCCCGACCTGGACGAAGTTGCGTCCCGCCACCGCGCCGGACTCGATGAGCCGTCGCATCGGCGTGCCGTGACCGGCCAGGACGCCCCAGTCGTCGTTCGCCGTATCCGCGTGCGCGTCGAAGTGGACAATCCCGACGCTGCCCGGCCGGCGGAGCTCGGCCACGGCCGTCACGGCCGGCCATGTGATCGAGTGATCCCCACCCAGGATGAACGGGATGGCGCCCGTCGCCGCAACCTCGTGAACCTTTCGGTAGATCACCGCGTGCGCTCGCTCGATCCAGGCCGGCACGATGTTCGCGTCACCGGCGTCGACCACCGTGAGCACCTCGAACGGCTCGACGTCCAGCTGCAGCGAGTTGAGCGAGCCCGTGCCGTAGTTGGCCTCGCGGATCGCGCGCGGACCGAACCGGGCGCCCGGGCGGTGGCTGACCGCATCGTCGAACGGCGCGCCGATGATCGCCACGTCGACTCCCCGTGCCAGGAGCTCGGCCGGATCGGTGATCCAGGGCAGCTTCTGGAACGTGCTCTGGCCGACGTAGACCGGCAGGTCGAAGTCACTGTACGTCTGGTACTCGCGGTCCCAGCCGTTGCGAGCGGCGAGGTCCGTGGACGCGCGGAACTCGGCCGTGGGGTCGTGGGGGCGCTCGGCCACGATGGCTCTCCTCCCGGAGACGGGTCGCGGCGACGGCGCTGCGCCGGCCGCGGAGGTCGATCCGTCTCGCCCGGAGCGCCGCCGGTTCGGGTCCTGCCGTCCAGCGGGGCGCGCCGGCAGGATCGTAGCACCGGCGGATCAGCCCTCGCCGCGGAACTCGCGCCAGGCCGCGTCGACGAGGGCGGGATCCGCCAGCAGGTCCCAGGCGGTCTGGGCGACCAGGGTCGCGGCCAGCAGGGTCGTCTCGTCTGCCCGCGGGGTCGCTGCCGCGTCGCGGAACTCGAGGGAGTGCCCGGCGGTGCCCTCGGGCGCGATCGCGAGGTCCGGATGGATCGTCGGGAGGACCCAGCTGACGTTGCCCATGTCCGTGCTGCCGCTGCTCGGGTCCGGGCCCTGGTCCTCGACGCCGTACGCGGCAGCGTTGGCGACCCAGCGCTCCGCCAGCCGCCGGTTGGTCTTCATCGTCGTCGCGCCACCCTCGAAGACGACTTCCGCGCTGGTCCCCGTGGCGAGGGCGGCGGCCTCGCACATCTCGCGGAACCGGGTCTTCATCCGCTCGTACTCTGCCTGGTCCGGGCTCCGCACCATGAACCACGCCCTGGCCCGGTCCGGGATGATGTTGGCCGCCGTGCCACCCTCCTGGATGATCCCGTGGACCCGGTTGTCGGGATGAAGCTGCTGTCGCCACAGCCCGACGGAGCTGAACAGCAGGACCAGGGCGTCGAGGGCGTTGCGTCCCTTCCACGGGTCCGCCGCGGCGTGCGACTGGCGCCCGGTGAACGTCACGTAGACGTCCTCCGACGCCAAGGGGAAGGAGTCCACGTGGTTGCGGTCGCAGGGGTGGTAGAGCAGCGCTGCGTCGAGGCCCTCGAACAACCCGTCGTCGATCATGTGCTGCTTGCCGCTGCCGCGCTCCTCCGCCGGCGTGCCGAGGAACACGATCTCGCCCGCGAAGTCGTCGCGGAGGGCGGCCAGGGCAATCGCGGCGCCCACGCCGGAGGCGGCCATCGTGTTGTGCCCGCACCCGTGACCCAAGCCCGGCAGGGCGTCGTACTCGGCGAGGACGCCGATCCGTGCCCGGCCCGCGCCGCGGCCCCCGGCCAGCCGGCCCCGGACGGCGGTGGCGAGGCTGCCCGCCGGGACCTCGACCGCGTAGCCGTGCCGCTCGAGCACCTCTGCCACCCACGCCGAAGCGCGGTGCTCCTCGAAGGCAGGCTCAGGGTTGGCGTGGATGCGGTGACTCAGCTCGACGATCTCCGCTCGCGCTGCCTCAACGGCGTCGGCCAGACGGGCCTTGGCGTCGGCGTGCGGCTCGGCGGGTCGAGCGGCGGTCGGCGACGGCACGGGCGTGCTCCTCGGGGTGGGCCGCGGCAACTGGTTCATCGCGTCCTGGCGGCGCCACCCTAGCGGAAGGTACGCGCCGAGTCGTCACGTGCCCGTCCGCGCTCGGAGGTCGCGGCCCTCCCGCGCCTGTCAGCGCTCGACCGACAGGGCCGTCTCGGCGATGAACACCATGACCAGGATGAACAGGGCCAGGGGGACCTGGAACAGGCCCTGGAGGCGAAGCACCACGAGGAGCAGGACGACCACCCCGACCCACGCGCCGCGGCGGGTGGCGCGAAGCCAGTCCCCGCGGTAGGCGATGCGTCGCTGCCTCGCGAACACGGACAGCCACAGGAGCGGGGTCACGGTCAGGGCGATCGCGAGCCCGATGAGTGCCGCCCCCAGGAAGCCCGCCCCTGCGTCCAGGCGAGGGTCGCGGCTCGTGACCACGAGCGCCACGAGGATCCACACGACGGCCGCGGCCGCGAACAGGCCGAGGTTGGTGAGCCGGTCGCGCGCCTCCATCAGGCGCGAGTCTAGGGGTTCGGAAGGCGCCGCCGAGGTCCGGCGGGACGCCGGGCGCCGGCGCGACCATGCCGCGCAGCCTCACCCTCGTCCGGCAGCGCTCGAGGGGCAGATCTCGCGGAACGCGCACCACGAGCAGGCGAGATAGTCCGGCTTCGGGGTGTAGTCACGAGCGCGCATCCCCTCGGCGGCGCGGGCGATCTGCCGGCGGGCCTTCTCGAGGCGTCTGGGCTCCACCTCGGCCCGGCCGACGAGCCCGGACTCCAGGAAGTAGAGCTGCAGCGCGTCCGGCAGCCGACCGGTCATCGCCTCGTAGCCCATGGCGTAGATCTGGAGCTGGAGTGACTCGCGAGCCCGCTGCCGGGCTCGGACGGGGTCCCGCACGTCGCTGGACTTGTAGTCCGTGATCGTGACGCGCTCGCGACCGAGCAACGCCAACGTCGGCGTGACCAGATCGGCGTGCGGCTCCGCGGCCGGTGGCGTGTCCCCCGGCGACGGACCAGCGGCCGACACATCCGCTGGCTCGACGTCCACGCGATCCCAGCGGCCGCGGATCCGGTCGCCGCCGAGGCTGAAGCTGAACTCGCGCTCAACGTAGGTCGGGATCACGGCGCCCGGTTCGAGCTGCGCCTCGCGGAACCGCCGGAGCGCGCTCCGGCCCGCCTCGCGACGAGCGTCCTCGTGCTCGCGGGAGACGAAGCCCTCGTTCTTCCAGGCGATGTCGAACGACTCGAAGAGCTCCGCCTCGCTCATCACGTCGCCACGTGCGTGGCGGCGATGGAACTCCTGGACGACCTGGTGGAGCGCGGCGCCGTAGACGATCGCGTGGTGCGGCGCCAGTGGGACGCGCAGGACGTGCGCGTACTTGTACTTGAGCGGACACGTCAGGTAGTCGGCGATCGCGTAGAAGCTGAGCGTCAGCGGCTCCTCGATCCGTCCCCGGGGCGCGTCCGCCGGGGTCTCCACGGGCGCCCATGTCGCGAGCCGCTCCGCGGGCGTCGTCAAGCGAGCGCCGTGACCAGGCGCACGGGCGGCGGCGGGCAGGTCCAGGGCTTCGAGCACGAACGGCGACACGCGGCGGGCACGGGCACCGCCGTAGTCGACCGCGTGACTCAGGATCAGCTCGTCACGCGCCCGGGTCATCGCGACGTAGAACAGGCGCCGCTCCTCCTGGAGCTGGAAGTCGCCCTCCGGGAGCGTCTCCTTGACGAGCTCCAGCGGCAGGCTGAGCGTCTCCGGCCGACCGCGCATCGGGAAGCGGTCGACGACCAGCCCGGGCAGGTAGACGACCGGGAACTCGAGCCCCTTCGCCTTGTGCACCGTCAGGACCGCCACGGCGTCCGCATCCGTGTCGACCTCCGCCGTGGGCGGATCGTCGCCCGCATCGATGAGCGTCTGCAGGTGCCGCGCCACGAAGATCGCCCGATCGTCGGCCAGCAACGCGGACTGGGCGCGCACGATCTCGAAGAAGCGGGCGATGTTCTGGAGGGCCTCCTCCGCGGCCACGCTGTCGGTCGAGACGAGCCGCGCCAGGAGACCGCTTCCGCGAAGGAAGGCGTAGAGCACCTCGCCGGCCGGCCGGCTCCTTGCCAGTTCGAGGTAGCGGCGGACGTCCGCGACCAGCTTGGCCACGGTCGCGCGCGTCTCGGCGCGGACGCGGAGGATCCCCGGCTGGCGGTCCAGTTCGTCGAGGACGTCCCATACGGAGCGGTTCCGCCGCCGGGCCATGTTCACGATCGACGTGAGGTCCTCGCCCGGGACGCCGTAGACGTCGGATGCCGCCAGAGCGTAGACGTCGACGCTGGACCCGGGGTCCGAGACGGCGCGGAGGAATGCGAGCAGCAGCCGGATCTCCGGCCGGGCGTAGAGCCCGGAGGTCCCGGAGAACCGCCATGGAATGCCGGCCACGTTCAGGCTGCGCAGGATCGGGTCCGCCGCCCCGTTCGTCCGCACGAGCACCGCGTGGTCGCGGTGACGGGCGCCGCCAGCGACGCGGCGCGCGATGTCCGCCGCGACCCAGTCGGCCTCCTCCGCTCCGGTGGCGAACGCCTCGAGCCGGACCGGAGCCGGGTTCTCCGACACGCGCTCCGGCCGCAGCCGCTTCGACAGGCCGCTCCGGACCTCCAGCCGATCCGGGTCGTTGAAGCGGATGAGGCGGTAGGCGGCATCGAGGATCGGCGGCATCGACCGGTAGTTGCGCCGCAGGACCACGGCCCGAGCGCCGCGGTAGCGGGCCTGGAAATCGAGGATGTTGCTGATCGCCGCGCCGCGGAACTTGTAGATCGACTGGTCGTCGTCGCCGACGACGGTCACGTTCCGGTGCCGCTCGACGAGCAGCGCCACGAGCTCCGCCTGGGCCCGGTTCGTGTCCTGAAACTCATCGACCAGGACGAACCGGAACCGCCGCTGGAGCTCTGCCCGGGCGGCCGGCGATTCGCGGAGCAGCCGCAACGCGAGGCTGACCTGATCGCCGAAGTCGATGAACCCATGCTCCGCGAGGAGCTCCTGGTAGCGGGCATACGCCCGCGCGAGCTCCTGCTGACGGCGAGCCGTCTCCGCAGCGGCCTCCGCGGCGTCGACCGCCGCGTCCCGGGCGGGATCGATCCGGCCGGCTGCGTCGCGCAGCGCGGCGGCCTCCGCGCGGAGTCGTTCGGCGTGCGCCACGTACGCCGACGGCGCGACGTCCTCGTCCTTGCAGCGGCTGAACAGCGTGGCCAGGGCCGACAGGAACCTCGTTGGGTCGCCGAGCGGCCGGTACTCGTCGAGATCGAACCGGAACAGGTTCTCGCGCAGGAAGATCACGACCTCCGGTCGCGACAGGACGCGCACGTCCGTGGGCAGCCCTAGCTCGAGCGCCCATTCCCGGATGACGCGGTCGCCGAAGGCGTGGAACGTGCCGATCGCCGTGTCCGTGTAGCCGTACGGCACGAGCTGGTCGACGCGGACCTGCATCTCCTCCGCCGCCCGGTCCGTGAAGGTCAGCGCCAGGATCTCCGACGGCTTCGCCCGCCGGGTTGCGATCAGCCAGGCAATGCGGCGAGTGATGACCTGGGTCTTGCCCGTCCCGGCGCCGGCCACCACGAGCAGTGGACCCTCTCCGTGCGTGACCGCGCGAAGCTGCTCCGGGTTGAGCCCGTGGAGCAGCGCGTCGAGACCAAGCGGGGCATCGCCGCGCTCGTCCGTGTCAGGCCCGTCGACGAGGCCGTCCCACACCGGCAGCTGGTCGAGCGGGTCCGGCTCCCGCCTCGTGCGCAGGCGGGTCACGGGATCGAGTGTTTCGGGACGATCGAGAACCACGGATGGACCATCGCCGGGCGCCGTGACATCTAGGCTGTCAGACCGTCACAACGGCCGGGCCGGCCGGGCTCCGAGCGGCGTGGCGACGAGCGTTCGGGTCAATCGGCATCCCTCCCGCGGCGGGGGTCGTCGGGAGTCTACCAACGCGGCATCACCGGCCACTTGCCCGGACCGGTGACGGGCCGGTGCTATCCTCCTGCCGCGCCGAGCTCCCGGTTCCCGACACGACCGGGACGTCGCACGCGCCAGCAGCACCAGGGGAACCACGACCGATGCCGAAGCGCTCCCGCGGCACCGTCCGGCCCGGCCAGCGCCGCCCGATCCAGCGGGGGACCCGAACGACGGCCGCACCCGCGCCGGCCAGTCCGGCACCGAGCGGCACGGTGATCCCCGTCCGGCCGGCGGGTTCGCTGACCGCGGCCGAGGAAGCGCGTGCCGCGGAGCTCGAGGCGCAGATCGTCGCCGAGGAACGGGCCGCGGAACAGCAGCAGCGGCGATCGCGGGACCGGACGCGGGCGAGCGACGTCACCGGCGTGCGTGCTCGTGACACGGCGCCGCTCAGCGTCCGTGCCGCCGGTGAGTATGCCTACGTGCGGCGTGACATCCGCCGGATCGCGGCGGTCGGCGGCCTCCTGCTGCTCGTCCTCGCCGTCCTCCACGTCCTGATCAACGTGGCGGGGATCATCCGCATCTGATCGCGGCCGCTCCCCTCGGCAGCGCGTGGCGCGGCGGTACCATCGAGCCATGCCCCGCTCTCCCGCCCGTCTGACCGGCGCGCGACCCGAGGCCCTCTTCAAGCCACCACCTGAGCGCCAGCCCCTCGCCGCACGGATGCGCCCGCGAACCCTCGACGAGTTCGTCGGCCAGGAGCACCTCGTCGGCGAACGCGGCCCACTGCGCCGGAGCGTCCATCGCCCGTGCCCAGGAGCGCCTCGCACTCCACGGGGCGCGGACCGTGCTCTTCCTCGACGAGATCCACCGCTTCAACAAGGCTCAGCAGGACGCCCTGCTGCCGCACGTCGAGGACGGCACGGTGACCCTGGTCGGTGCGACGACGGAGAACCCCTACTTCGAGGTCAACGCGGCGCTCCTGTCGCGGATGCGGGTCTGGCGGCTCGAGCCACTGACCGACGAGTCGGTCGCCACGCTCGCGCCGGGCGATCGACGACCCGGAGCGCGGCCTCGCCGGCTCGTTCGGGCCGAACGGCGGCGTGCGCGTCCCGGACGACGCCTTTGCGCATCTCGTCGACCTGGCCGGCGGCGACGCGCGCGCGGCGCTGAACGTCCTGGAGGGTGCCGTCGCGCTCGCCGAGTCGGAAGGCGTCCGCGACGCCGAGGGCCGGGTGACGCCTCGGCTCCCGGATGTCGAGGCCGCGGCGCAGCAACGGGTGCTGGCCTACGACCGCGCGGGCGACGGCCACTACGACACCGCCTCTGCGCTGATCAAGAGCCTCCGCGGCAACGACCCGGATGCCGCCCTGTACTGGCTGGCGGCCATGATCGCCGCCGGCGAGGATCCCCGGTTCATCGCCCGGCGGCTGATCATCACCGCGTCCGAGGACGTCGGCAACGCCGACCCGCGCGCCCTGCAGGTCGCCGTCGCGGCGGCCGACGCTCTCGACTGGATCGGGCTGCCGGAGGCGCAGTACGCCCTCGCCCAGGCGACGATCCATATTGCCGCGTCGCCGAAGTCGGACTCGGTGGGCCGGGCGTACGGCGCGGCGATGGCCGACGTCCTGGCGCACGGGTCGCTCCCCGTGCCGAACCACCTGCGGACCGCGGGCGACCGCCGCCTGAAGCATCACGGGATCGGCGTCGGGTACGTCAACCCGCACGACTTCGAGGGTGACGACGTCGACCAGCAGTATCTGCCGGACGAGCTCGCCGGTCGGCGTTACTACGTGCCGGGCGACCAGGGCCATGAGGCGACGATCGGCGCTCGGATGGAGGCTCGTGCGCGTGCGCGCGGCGACCGCCCGCGACGGAAGGACCGCCCTACGCCGCCGCTGGCGTCGATGAGCGACGGAATGAAGGCCAGCATGGAGGAACGCAAGCGACTCGCGGACACACAGAAGCGAGACGGAAGCTGACGTTCCGCACTGGGTTGGAGCGCCACGGATCGATCTCGATCATCCCGCGCGGTTCCGAGGGCAGACCTGGCGCCAAGTGCACCACGTGACTGTTCCGAGCGCGGCCATGCTACGGCTCCCACCCCCGCGGACCCGGTCGGCTCCCCGCTGAACGGCGGTCGCCTTGTCGTCCCATCGAGATATCCGTAGTCGAGCGGGTACGTCCAGTCCGGATATCGCGGATGGGCGCTGCCGCGTGGTCGGTCGATAACGAGTTTGTGTTCGCGAACGAACGCGTCGAGTCCTTCCCAGAAGGGAGCGTCAGCCTCGGTCGCCGGGGCATGACGGCCATCGTATCGGCGTTCACGCGCGCTCGAACTCGCCGCCGCCGCAGCCGGCACCCGTCGCCGATCGGCCGTAGAGCGTCGCGTTGGCACCACCGACGGCCGGGCGGCCACAATCAGCACCATGACCACGGATGCCCGGACCGTCCAGCGGACGTACCTGCTGCTGACGCTGCTGACCACGCTCGCCGCGTCATTCATCTGGGGCATCAACACGCTGTTCCTGCTCGACGCCGGCCTGAGCAACACCGAGGCGTTCGCCGCCAACGCCTTCTTCGCGCTCGGCCAGGTGGTCTTCGAGGTCCCGACGGGCGTCATCGCCGACACGCGGGGTCGCCGCTTCTCGTTCCTCCTCGGTGCCGCGACGCTGCTCCTGGCAACCCTGCTCTACCTCGTGATGTGGAACGTCCACGCGGCCTTCTTCGGCTGGGCGGCCGCGTCCGTGCTGCTGGGACTCGGGTTCACGTTCTTCTCGGGCGCCACGGAGGCGTGGCTGGTCGACGCGCTGCGGGCGACCGATTTCCGCGGCAGCCTCGAGGGCGTCTTCGGCCGGGCCCAGACCGCCAGCGGCGTGGCCATGCTCGGCGGCTCCGTCGCCGGCGGCGTCATCGCCCAGGCAACCGATCTGGGTGTGCCGTATCTCGTGCGAGCGGGGATGCTGGGCGTGACCCTCCTCGTCGCGTGGCGCTTCATGCACGACCTCGGCTTCCAGCCGGCACGCGCGACGAGCACCACCAAGGCGGTCCGTGCCGTGCTGCGGGGTGCCGTGGACGCCGGGGTCCGGAAGCCCCCGGTGCGGTGGATGATGCTCGCCGCACCGTTCAGCGTCGGCGTCGGGTTCTACGCGTTCTACGCGCTCCAGCCGTACCTGCTGGAGCTGTACGGTGACGAGACGGCCTACGGCATCGCGGGTCTCGCCGCCGCGATGGTCGCCGGCGGCCAGATCGCCGGCGGCCTGCTCGTGTCGCACGTGCGGCGGCTGTTCCGCCGCCGGACGGACGCACTCCTTCTCGGCGCGGCGGTCAACGTCGGGCTGCTCGCGCTGCTGGGACTGACCAGCAGCTTCGCGGTCGCGCTGGCCGTCCTCGCGGTCTGGTGCATCACGTTCGCGATGCAGGTGCCGCTCCGCCAGGCGTACGTGAACGGGCTGATCCCGACCGACCAGCGCGCGACGGTCCTCTCGTTCGACAACCTCGTCGGCTCGACCGGCGGCGTCGTCGCCCAGCCCGCGCTCGGCCGCGTCGCGGACGTCTCCGGCTATGCCGCCTCGTATGTCGTCTCGGCCGGGATCGCGGCTCTGTCGATCCCGTTCGTCTACCTCGCCCGGCGCGAGCGGGCGTCGTCCGACCCGATCGTCGAAGGCGAGGAACCCGTACCGCTGCAGGTCTCCGCGCTGGACGCCGCGGCAGTGGCCCCGACCGAGCCGGCCTCCGAGCCCGGGCGGTGACCGACGGCGACGTGCCCGCCCGGACTCCCACCCGGGGCCGGGAGTCCTCCGCAGCGCCGACTGGACCACCGGTGAGCCAGCCGGAGGCCCGATCCGGCCCGCTGGCGACGGACGGCCAGCCGGACCTGATCCGCCCGGGTCGTGCCGGCGCCGCGGGCCGGGCACGCGAGATCGTCCAGACCCTCGCGCTGACGCTGATCATCTTCTTCGTCGTCCAGACCTTCGTCGCGCAGCCGTTCCAGGTCGAGCAGGAATCGATGCGCCGGACGCTCGAGCCTGGCGACTACGTCCTCGTCGACCGACTCACGCCCCGCTGGGACGCGTACGACCGCGGCGATGTCGTCGTGTTCGTCCCGCCGGACACCTGGGGCGCTCGCGACGACACGCCGTACATCAAGCGCGTGGTGGCGGTCGCCGGTGACGAGGTCGAGATCCGCGACGGGCGCCTGTACGTCAACCGCGTGCCGCTCGACGAGCCGTACGTCTTCGAGGTCGACGGCCGGGCACAGCCAACGACGACGGACACCGAACCGCCACGCTGGACGGTGCCGGACGGGCAGGTCTTCGTCGTCGGTGACCACCGGAGCAGGTCGGAGGACTCGCGCGTCTTCGGGCCGGTCCCGGCGTCGTCGATCGTGGGCCGGGCGTGGCTGCGCTACTGGCCGCTCCACGCGTTCGGGATCCTCGAGACGCCGACGTACCGGGAGCTCACCGGCCGCCTGCCGTAGCCCGGCGGCCGTGCAGGGATCAGGCGGGCAGCACCGTCACGCGGACGACCGGGGTCGTACGCAGGTTGCCGATCAACAGCCGCTCGCCGGCCACGATCCGGGGCACCGTCGGCTCCCATCCGTTGACCGCCCCGATCGCCTCCGCCTCGAGCCCCGGCACGCGCAGCCAGCGGACGCCGCTGTCGCTGACGGACAGCACGTAGCCGCTACCCGATGCGGTCGTCACGATGACCACCGAGCGCATGGCGCCTCCGGCTGTTGCCTGCTGGGCTGCCACTGTCGTCGCGCACGGGGCGGGAGTCAAGGACAGATCTGGCGCGGGTGCGGCAAACGCAGCGCGCTCGCGAGCACGTATCGTGCTCGGGCGACGGGACCGCTGTCCGGCGCGACCCAGCAGCCGTCAGCCCGTCGTTCGATCCGTCCGCGAGGGGCCCCGATGACCCACGACCCGGCCGCCGCCGTGCCGCTCGTCGAAGCCGCCGAGCCCTGGACGCGGCTCGTCCCGCGGCCGCTCCGCCCGATCGTGGCGCGGTTCCTGCCGCAGGGTGCACTGCTGCTCGCGGTGGTCACGTTCGGGAGCTACGTCATGGGGCTCGTCCGCGACGTGGTGCAGGCACGCACGTTCGGCGCCAGTGCCGAGCTGGACGCCTACCTGGCGGCGTTCGCGATCCCGGAGATCGCGCTGGGCGTGCTCGTCGCGAGCGGCCTCTCGGCGCCGTTCGTGCCGATCTTCCTGAGCCTCCGGACACGCGACGAGCGAGCCGCGCAGGAGTTCGCCGGGACGATCCTCACGCTCGCGATGCTGATCGTCGTGGTCGCGACGCCGATGCTGTGGCTGATCGCGCCGGCGACCGTCGACTTCGTCGCGCGCGGCCTGCCCGTCGAGCAGCGCGGCCTCTACACGGAGCTGTTCCGGCTGATGCTCGTGACGCCGTTCCTGTTCGCCCTCTCCGACGTGCTCGGCGAGGTCCTCGTCGCGGAGCGCCGTTTCCTCGGCTATGCCCTGGCGCCCGTGCTGTACAACGTCGGCATCGTGGTCGGGATGCTCGTGCTCGCGGGCTCGATCGGCATCCATGCGGGGGCCGTCGGGGCGATCCTCGGCGCACTCGCGCACCTCGGCATCCGGCTGCTCTGGCTCCGCGGCAGCGGCGTGCGGTTCCGCGTCGGGTTGCGCGTCCGGACGCAGGCGTTCCGTGAGTTCGTCCGGCTCATGATCCCGAAGATGGCCAGCCATCCGATCGACCCGTTGACGTTCACGGTCCTTGGCTCGCTCGCCTCGACCGTCGCAGTCGGCGGGATCACGTCACTCAGCCTGGCCCGGAACTTCCAGAGCGTGCCGGTGAGCGTCATCGCCGTCTCGTTCGCGCTGG
This sequence comes from Chloroflexota bacterium, assembly GCA_030447745.1. GTDB lineage: Bacteria > Chloroflexota > Limnocylindria > Limnocylindrales > CSP1-4 > JACDAV01. The sequence goes on from JAUJOH010000008.1 coordinate 40,749, forward strand.
CGGTCTTCCCCACCCTGTCGGCCGCGGCCGCAATCGGCGACCGAGCCGGGTTCACCCGCCTGCTGGTCCGCAACGGCGCCACGATCGTCGTCCTGACGGTGGCCGCGGCGATCGCGCTCGCCGTGCTCGGCCGGTTCGTCATCCAGCTCTTCTTCCGGGGTGAGGAGTTCACCCAGGAGGCAGTCGACCGGACGAACCTGGTCCTCGTCCTGATGGCGGTTGCGATCCCGTTCGAGAGCCTCACGCAGCTCCTGTCACGCGCGATCTATGCGACCCGGAACACGCTCCTGCAGGTGCTCGCATCGGTGGCCAGCTTCGGCATCGTGGTCGGGGCGGCAAGCGCGCTGACGCCGTCGCTGGGTCTGGCGGCGATTCCGGTGGCGTTCACGCTGGGCATGGCGGCCAAGGTCGGGCTGCTGATCGTCGCGCTCGTGCCGCGCATCGGCGGGATCCGGCGCGCCCCGGACCTCTCGCAACGAGCCTGAGAGGGCGGCCGGACGCGGCCACAGCCTACCGGTCGAGGCGCACGGTCGGGACGACCGCGATGAACTTGCCGTCCCGGTCCGGGTACATTCCCTCCGGCCGCTTCCACGGCAGGTAGTTCTCGACCAGCTCGTCGATCCCGGTGAAGAAGCCGGGCGGGTTCGACGCTTCCCAGATGCTCGAGACGCTGGGATACCAGGGATCGAGGATGTACGCCCCGCTGACGACGGCGTCCGCGAAGACCGTCGGATCGGCGTCGGCGCGATAGCCGGTCATCACCCAGGTGTGGGCGCCGCGCCAGGTCAGGAGGATCACGGGTGCGCCGGTCTCGCTGATCGCGCGGGCAGAGTCGCGCAGGGCATCCAGCCGCGTTTCATACGCCCGGACCTCGTAGCCCGGGACGCCGTACGCCTCGAGGGCCAGCGCCATCGCGGCGGGACCCCAGTTCCCGTTGCGGCTGTCCGTCACGCTCTCCCACTCCCGGACCCGCGACGCGAGCTCCCGCTGGAATGCGTCGGAGCTGTCGCCCTTGCCATGGATCGTCAGCACCATCTGGGTCCCGGCGACCGCGCACCAGTCGGGCGTGACCTGGTGCTTGAACACGGATTCCGGATCGTCGAGCAGGTCGAGATCGACGGCGACGCGGGCTGGGGTCGGTTGCGTAGTCGGCGTCGGTTCCGGGGTCGGCGACGGCGCGGCGGTCGGAGCGTTGCTCGGATCGGCAGTGCGCGCCGGGACGCGGGTCGCCGTGGTGCGGGAGGGTGGCGGCGTCGGCGTGGCGATCGGTGGCGGCGTCACCGTGATGGTCGGCCGCGTCGAGCGGCTTGGGACCGGACCCGCGATGAAGCGGTCGATCCGGCGCACGAGCCCGTCGAACCTGTCGCCCGCGCCGAGCGCGTCGGTGGACACGGCGCCGGCACCCATCGCCGAAAGGACGAGGATCGCCACGAGCAACAGTCGCCAGCGGGCGGTGATCCGTCCGGGAATGGACCGCACGCGAGGTCGGCGCGGGTCGGGAGGACCGTTGGGTGACGGGGCGTCGAAGCGGGACACTGGCATCTCTGGCACGGAAGCGTGGACGGCCGAGCGATGGGCGGTGCGACGGTGTGTCCGCCGGCCGCCGCATCGTGCCACGTCCTGCTGCAGCGGTGCTCCGGCCCACCGGGGCACCCGGGCCGCCGCGAGCCGGCCCTCGGCGCGTACGGCTCGCCGGCCGCGCGGCGGCGCGCGCCTCGTGATGGCGGGAGCCGCGCAGTTCTGCGACCATCGAAGGACCGTCCGATCCGCGCTCGCGGCGCCTCCCGCCCATCGCCAGGAGATCCTCGTGGACCGATTTGAGCCGAACCTGCGCATCCCCGGGCCGACCGCCCTTCCGCCCACGGTCCGCGAGGCCGGTGCACGCCAGATGATCAACCATCGCGGCCCGGAGTTCGCCGCGATGCTGGCTCGCATCACCGAGGGCATGAAGCCGTATTTCGGCACGACCGGGGACGTCGCCGTCCTGTCGTGCGCGGGCACCGGTGGGCTGGAGGCCGCGGTGGTCAACACGCTTTCCCCTCGTGACCGAGTCCTCGGCGTCAGCATCGGCTCGTTCGGCGATCGCTTCGCCAAGATCGCCTCGGTGTACGGGGCGGACGTCGTCAAGCTCGACGTCGCATGGGGTCAGGCGGCGGATCCCGTCGCGGTCCGCGAGGCGATCGAGCGGCAGGGACCGTTTCGGGCCGCGCTGCTGACCCACAACGAGACGTCGACGGGGGTCATGAACCCGATCCCCGAGCTGGCGGCCGCGATCCGCGAGGTGAACGCGGACACGCTCATCCTCGTGGACAGCGTGTCCGCCCTCGGCGCCGTGCCGTTCGCGATGGACGAGTGGGGCATCGACCTGGTCGTCACGGGCTCGCAGAAGGCCTGGATGGCGGCCCCGGGCCTCGCGATGGTCGCCGCCTCCGACCGAGGCTGGGCGGCGATGGAGACCGCCCGCATGCCGCGCTTCTATCTCGACCTGCGCCGCCATCGCGACAGCCACGCGGAGGGCCAGACGCCGTGGACCCCGGCGCTGGCGGTCCTCTACCAGGTCGACGAGGGACTTCGCCTGATGCAGGCGGAGGGTGCCGACGGCGTCTTCGCCCGGCACGAGGCGTGCGCCGCCGCGGCGCGGGCCGGTCTGGCCGCCCTCGGCTTCGAGCTCTTCGCGGACCCGCGCTTCGCGTCCCGGACGGTCACCTGCGTGCGAATTCCCGAGGGTGTCGACTGGAAGTCGGTCAACGCGGGGGTCCGGCGGCGCGGCGTGGTGCTCGCCGGCGGACAGGGCAAGCTGACGGGCAAGGTGTTCCGGCTCGGCCACCTCGGCTCAGTGACCGTCGAGGAGATCCTCGGCGCGATCGGGGCGCTCGAGTCGGTCTTGATCGAGCACGGTCGCGACGTCGAGCCCGGAAGCGCCGTCGGCACCGCGCAGGCCGCCGCGCTCGAGAGCCTCGGGGTCGGGCGCCGGGCCGCCGCCACTGCATGAAGATCCTGGTCGCGGAACCGCTGGCCCGCGAGGGTGTCGCGCTGCTCGAGGCGCGCCACCAGGTCGACGAGCGACCCGGCCTCTCCCGAGAGGAGCTGTGCTCGGTGGTGGGTGACTACGAGGCGTTGCTCGTCCGGAGCCAGGTCAAGGTCGACGCGGACCTGATCTCGGCCGCCCGGCGGCTCGTCGTCGTCGGGCGGGCCGGGGTCGGCGTCGACAACGTCGATCTCGACGCGGCGACGCGCGCAGGCATCACGGTCGTCAACGCGCCGACCGGGAACACGATCGCGGCTGCGGAGCACACCCTGGCCCTCCTGTTCGCGCTGGCCCGCCGCATCTCGGAGGCCGACGCGTCGCTGCGCCGCGGCGAGTGGAAGCGGAGCCGGTTCACCGGCGTGGAGCTGCGGGGCAAGACGCTGGCAATCGTGGGCATGGGCAAGATCGGCCAGGCGATCGCGGACCGCGCTCGCGCGCTGGAGATGACCATCCTCGGGGTGGACCCCTACGTCACGCCGGAACAGGCCGCCCTGCATGGCGTCGAGCTCGTGGCCCTTGAGGCAGCGATCTCCCGCGCTGACGTCCTGACCGTTCACGTCCCGCTCAACCGCGCGACGCGCGGGCTCGTCGGGCGCGAGACGCTGGCGCGGATGAAGCCCGGCGCCCTGCTGCTCAACGTCGCGCGCGGCGGGATCGTCGACGAGGCGGCGGTAGCGGACGCGCTTCGCGAGGGCCGGCTGGGCGGTGCCGGGATCGACGTCTTCGAGCAGGAGCCGCCGACCGGTTCGCCGCTGCTCGACGCCCCGAACACGGTCCTGACGCCGCACCTCGGTGCCTCGACCGAGGAGGCCCAGATCCTCGTCGCGGAGGAGGTCGCCGACCAGGTCCTGGACGTCCTCGCCGGGCGACCGGCCCGCTACGCCGTCAACGCGCCGCTGCTCACGCCGGAGACGGCGCAGGCGATCGCGCCGTACCTTCCGCTGGCCGAGACGCTCGGTCGCTTCCTGGCCCAGTTTGCGCGCGCCGTCCCGCGGCGGCTTACGCTCGAGATCGCCGGCGACCCGGCTGAGTTCGACGCCTCACCGCTGACGGCGGCCGTGCTCCGCGGGCTGATCGGGACGACAACGACCGAGCGGGTCAACCTGGTCAACGCGGGCGCCCTCGCCCGCGCCCGCGGCATCACGCTGGTCGAGCGCAAGACGCCCGAGGCCGGACAGTTCGCGGCGCTCCTGACGCTGTCCGCGGAGTCCGACGGGCGGACGACGACGGTTGCCGGGACGGTCGGCCCGGGCGGTCCGCGGATCAGCCGACTCGACGACTACTGGCTGGACATGGCGCCCACGGACGTCATGCTGATCACGCGCCACCGGGACCGGCCCGGGATGATCGGACGGATCGGCACGCTCCTCGGCCAGGCGGACGTGAACATCAGCGCGATGCACGTCGCGCGCACCGCGCCCCGCGCGGATGCCTTCATGATCCTCGCCGTCGACGACGACGTGCCCGATGCGGTCGGCCAGGCGATCCGTTCTCACGAGGCGGTCATCGACGTCTGGACGATCCGGCTCCGGGGCGAGCCCTGAGCCGGGAGCCGGTCCCGCCGCCCGGTCTCGTGCCCCCGGGTCTCGACGCGACGCTCGTCCTGCTGCGGCACGGCGAGACAACGGCAATCGTCGAGGGCCGCTTCCAGGGTCGCTCCAGCGTCCCCCTGTCCCCGCTGGGTGCCCGGCAGGCGCAGCGCGCCGCGGAGCGCGTTGCGCGCCCGCACGACCCACCGGCGCTCCCGGTCCCGGGCGGGCCGCCGGTCGAGGTGGTCCACTCGCCCCTCGCGCGCACGACGCAGACGGCGGCGACCGTCGGCGCGGCACTGGCGGCGGGGACTGCGTTCGGTCGACCCGTCCCGCTGCGTCCCGAGGAGGGCTTCGCCGAGATCGGCCAGGGTGAGTGGGAGGGGCGGCTGACAACCGAGATCGCGCAGGAGTGGGGCGACGTGCTGGCCGCCTGGCGCGTCGCACCGGCCAGCGCGCACGCGCCCGGCGGTGAGAGCCTCCCCGCGGTCCAGGAACGCGTTCGGCCCGCGATGTCCGCGATGCTCCAACGCATGGCCGAGGCATCGCCGGCACGGGCGGGCGCTCAGCCGTCGCCCGTCCTGACCTCGACCGGGACGCGGCTGGACGAGCCGTGGTCGATCCTCGTCGCGCACGACGGCGTGTTCAAGGTCGCCCTGCTCAGCCTGTTCGAGCTGCCGCTCGAGCGTTTCTGGCTCTTCCCGTTCGCGCTGTGCGGGATCACCGTTGTCGAGATCGCCGATGGCCGCCCACGGCTCCGAGCCCACAACCTGACCGAGCATCTCGCGCCGCTGCTCGAGGAGCGCGCGCAGGCGGCCACGGAAGAGCGCGAGCGGGCCGGGGCGCTGTAGATCTCAGCCGGCGGCCCCGGCGACGCGCCGCTCGTTGCCGCCGCTACCGGCCCCGCAGCCGGCGGCGGTCGCGACGGCGGAAGGCCAGCCGCAGCATCGCCACGCGGAGCCGGCGGTGCGCGTCTCGAAGCGCCCGCTGGGCATCCGCACCCAGCTCCTGCCGCCCGTACGCGACCTCGACCTTGGCACGCGCCACGGCCTGCAGCTCCGGGCGGCTGGTGGGCATCACGTCGCCCAGCACGCCCGCGTACTCGTAGACCGTCTGCTGCGGGCGCTGCCGGAAGCCGAAGCGGGCCGCCGTCCGTCCGACCCCGCGCCAGACCGCGTCCGCCGTCACCTCGCCGCGCGGCCCGCGGTGCCAGGCGGCGAACGCGAGGGCCCCGACGCCGACCAGGAGGAGGACCGCGACCGTGACCAGGATGGCCGGGTTGGCGTCCGATCCGGAGCTCCCCCCGGCGATCGGACCGATCCCGTCCGGGCGCTGGTCGACGTCGTCTCGTTCGCGATCGTCGGCCGGCAGACTGCCGAAGCTGGGCAGCGCAGACGGCGTCGGCGACACCTCCGGTCCCTCCGGGAGCGGCTGCGTCCGGGAGAGACCACCGCCGGTGGGATCGAAGACGTACCAGCCGAAGCCCGGGAACCACACCTCGACCCACGCGTGGGCGCTGTTGGCGCGGATCGTCTCGAGCCCCGTGGTGGTATCGCGCTCGCCCGGCAGGAAGCCCTCCGCCATCCGCGCCGGGACGCCAGCCTCACGCAGCAGCATCGCCATCGTCGTGGCGTAGTGGAGACAGAAGCCCCGCTTGTGCCGGGCGAAGCACTCGACGGTGCCCAGCCCGTCGCACAGGCCCCGGACATCCTCGTCGTAGGTGAAGCGTGTCGGGTCCCTGAGCTGCCGCTCGAGCTCGGCCGCCAGGCGATACGGGTTGTTGCCGACGGCCGACACGACGCCCTCCAGGAGCGCCCGCGCATCGGGGCCCAGCGTGCCCGGCGAGCGCTGGAGGTAGAGCCGTCGGATCTCCTCGGGATAGTCGCGCCCGGCCGCCTCCAGTCGGTTCGCGGTCAGGCCATTCTCGACGTCCTCGCCCGTCTCGGGCACGAGCGCGGCGACCGTGTAGGTGTCGGACTCGGTCTCGAGAGCGCTCAGCCAGCCCTCGGCGCCGATCACCTGCACCGTCGCCGGCTGATCGAGCACGACGGGATCGATGGGGCTCAGCACGAAGTTGCCGGTGCCGCCCTCGACCTGGACCGCGAATCGCAGGTCGCGCCGGGCGTAGGCACCGGTCGGCTCGTCGGCGAGGGTCGCGAGCACCGGGTCGCCGGCGGCGCGATCGACAGCACGAGGTTCGGTCCAGGCCCACGTGTTGGCGTCGAACCGGTCGAACGTGACCGCCCGCCAGTAGTAGCGCTCCTCGTCACCGGCGGGCACCCGGATCGTCACCGCCACGGTGCTGTCGCTGATCCACTGACCACCGACCTGTGCCGTCCGGCCGAAGCCGAAGCCGAGCGATCGCGTCGCACCACCGAACGGCAGGTAGCGCTGGAGGTCCTGGCTCAAGTCGATCAGCGCCCGTTCCGAGCCACGCCACAACCCCGCCAGTGGCGCGGACGAGGCCGACGCCGTCAGCACGAGTGAGCCGAACACCGCCAGCATGATGAAGGCCGCCCCGCCCCGAAGGTAGATCGAGCGCACGACGCTCCCGTCACCGATCCGCCGGCGGACCCACCTCGTCTCCTCCTCGAAGGCGTGGGTCCGGGCGAGGACGCACAGCGCCGCCACGCTGAAGATGACCAGGTAGCCGAGCTGGTCGTTGATCGTCATGGCCATGTTGGCGAGGAGCACGATCCCGACCACGACCACGGCGTCCAGCGGGCGACGGTGGCCGAACACGGCATAGGCGGCGAACTGACCGACGGACCACACGACGAGCCCGATGGTCAGCAGGTAGTGACCCGTCTCGTTCGTCGACGCGCGATTCAGGATGGCGAGATCGCGCCACGCGTTGAGCGTCGACTCCGCCGTCGCCCGGTAGAGCTCGTCGAGCGAGCCGCCCTCGACGACCAGCACGGAGCCGACCATCAACGGCACGATGAGCGCCGCCGCGACCGCGCCCGCCAGGTGGGCGAGCCAGCGCCCCCAGCCGACCTTCGCGGCCACGAACCCGACGATCACGGACAGCAACGCAGCCCACGCGTAGAAGTCGCCCCATTCCCGGCGCCCGAGCACCCACGCCGCGTCGTCCAGCGACCAGGCGACCGTGAGTGCCATCAGCGCCACGAACCCGAATGTCAGCCAGCCCTCGGCGGGGGCCTTCGGGATTCGCCGGAGCGCCGCCGGAAGGATCGGCTCCGGGACGAGGTCGCCGGCGGCCGGGCTCACGACGCGAGGACCTCACCGAGCGGTCTGCCCGGCGTGACGGTGTACGTCCGGAGCTCGTATTCCGCGAGCGCGTGGCGCAGCGCCCGCACGCGCTTGGCACGCGCCTCGGCGGCCACGGCATCAGGCTGGTACGGCGGCCGGTGGCTCATGCGTGCCAGCTCGTCACGGGCGTGGCGCTCGAACGCATCCGCGTCGACCGTGACGGTCACGCATCCGATTCCCCGCGCCCGGAACGTGGAAAGCGGCCGGACCCAGCTGGTGTCGACCGACGCCGTCACGACGATGGCCGTCATGCCGCGGCGGAGGCGGGAGACGGTCGCCACGAGGACCTCGTCCAGCGGGGTCGTCCCGTCGCCGTCGACGGCCGCGAGCAGCTGCATGATCTTGAGGTGCTGGCGGGCGCCCCGATCCGCGGCCAGCACGGCCATGCGATGCGCGTTGACCGTCATGCCGACCGACCGGTTCTGGGCGATCGCCTTGTCCGCGACGGCGGCCGCTACACGGATCGAGGCCTCGACGGTCGACTCGTCTCCGCGTCCGGTCTGGATGTCGCGCTGGAGGTCGAGGATGATCCACGCGTCGGCCGTCGTCTCGAGATCGAACTCCTTGACCAGGATCTCGCCCTGACGCGCCGTGCTCTTCCAGTGGATCCGGTTCATGCTGTCGCCGGGTGCCCAGGGCCGCACGGTCGTCGCGAGCGGCGTCGTCTGGAGCGTTCGCTCAGGGGCCGAGTGGCTGCCCTCGACGCTCGCCGCCGGGATCCGCCACATCGGGATCGGCTCGATCCGCGGGTACACGATGACCGTCACGCCCTGCCCCACGGCGGCCGACGACTCGAAGAACCCGAACGGGTCGCCCGCCTGGATCTGGAGCGGCTCGATCCGGAAGTGGCCGCGCCGGACGAGTGGGGCCCGGATCAGCCACGACCGCTCCGCCCTCGGACCGAGGTTGAGCGCCCGTCCCGGCAGGCCGCCGGGGAGGCTGGTCGGGTTGTGGACCTCGAGCCAGAGCTTCGGGATCGGGCTGGTGTTGCGCAGCGTGTAGGTGACCTTCATCCGGTCGCCGACGTGCCCGTGGAGCTGGCTCACGGCGTAGCCGGCCTCGAGGTCGGACAGACCGAGCCGGGTGACGACGTACGACCCGCCGACGATCAGGATCGCGAGGTAGACGAGGTAGAAGAGGAACGGCAGCCCGGTGGAGAACGCCGCCACGACGAGCACCGCGCCCATCAGGAACAGCTGGAGTCGGCGGAACATCGGTCGCCCCGGTCCTGCGGCTGCGGTGCGGCGCTAGGCGCCGGTGGCCTTCGACGCCGCCGCGCGGAGGTCGCGCGGCCCACCGGTCTGGCCGGTCGGCTGGACGTTCTCGACCGAGGTCGTCTCGAGCAGCTCGCGGACGACCCCTCCGGCCTGCACGTCGTGGATCGACGAGCTCGTCTTGATGATGAGCCGGTGCGCGAGGGCGGGCTCGGCCAGCGCCTTGACGTCGTCCGGGATGACGTAGTCGCGACCGAGCAGCCCGGCCAGCGCTTGGCCGGCCCGGTAGAGCGCGATCGAGCCGCGCGGCGACGCGCCGAGGTAGACGTCCGGGTGCGATCGCGTGCCGCCCACCAGCCGGACGATGTAGTCGCTCACCGTCGAGTCGACGTAGATCTCTCGGACGGCCTCCTGGAGGCCGCGCAGGTCGTCCACCGCGAGCACCTCCTCGAGCTCGTCGAGCGGGTGGTGTCGCTTCTGCTCGTCCAGGATCACGATCTCCTCGATCGGCTGCGGGTAGCCGAGACGGATCCGCAGCATGAACCGATCGAGCTGCGCCTCCGGGAGCGCGAAGGTGCCCTCGTACTCGATCGGGTTCTGGGTCGCGATCACGAGGAACGGGTCCGGCATCGGGTAGGTCGTGCCGTCGATCGTCGCCTGTCGCTCCTCCATCGACTCGAGCAGCGCGCTCTGCGTCTTCGGCGTCGCCCGGTTGATCTCGTCCGCCAGGACGACCTGGCTGAAGATGGGACCCGGCCGGAACTCGAACTCCTGGGTCTTCTGGTTGTAGATCGAGAGACCCGATACGTCGGACGGCAGGAGGTCCGGCGTGAACTGGATCCGGCGGAACGTGCAGCCCAGGCTTCGCGCGATTGCCTTGGCCAGGATCGTCTTGCCGGTGCCGGGCACGTCCTCGATGAGCAGGTGCCCGCGACACAGCAGAGCGACGAGCGCGAGGCGAACCTCGTGGTGCTTGCCGACGATCACTCGCTCCACGTTGGCGAGGACCTTGTCGCCGGTTTCCTGGATCTTGGTCATGGACCTCCCTCGGCGGAGCGGCCGTTCCCCCGGACGGTCGTCGGGATGGCTGCAGGCGCCCCGTTGCGACAGGCAAGGCGCGGGGGTTGCGCTGGATAGTACGTCTCGTTCGCAAATGGGGTTCGCGGCGGCTGATCTGGCCGTCGATCGCGCCCGCCACGATCGATCCACGCCACCCGGGCGCGACCTCGGTCAGCCGCGGAAGAGCGTCAGCGCGCCGACCCACAGGGTCATCAGACAACCGATCGCGCCCATCACGGCAAGGAAGAGCTCGCCGCCCAGCCACGCCGCGACGGCGACGCCGCCGAACAGGATGCCGAGCACGAGCGCGACCGACGCCAGCCCGATCCGCTCGATCAGCGGCCGGCGACCACGCTCCTGCCCGGGTGCCCGCTCGCTCACCCCCGTTCCGGTCGCGGTTGCCGCGGGCCAGCGGCCGTCACCCGCCGGCCAGCTCCGCCAGCGCCGCCTCCATCATCCGGCCGCCGATGGGTGCCGCTGCCTCCGCTCCTCGACCGCCGCGCTCGACGAGGACGGCGATGGCGACCTGCGGGTCGTCGACCGGCGCGAACCCGATGAACCACGAGTGGGGCTCGCCACGCCCGCCCAGCTCGGCGGTCCCGGACTTGCCGGCCGTCTCGACGCCCGGGATGTCGGCCCCGGTGGTGAACCGCCGGCCGAGCTCCCCCTCCACGGCCTCGCGCATCGCCGCCTTCACCGCGGCGGCCGTTTCCTCGGAGACGACGCGGCGCCACTCTCGTGGCTGGTTCGTGCGGGTGCCGTCACGACCGGTCATCGATGCGACCAGCCGCGGCTCCATCAGCACGCCGTCGTTCGCGACGGTCGCTGCGACGAGGGCCATCTGCAGCGGCGTCGCCAGGGTCTCCGCCTGGCCGTAGGCCGCGTTGGCCAGTTCCACGTCGTCCTTGAACCCTCCGGGGAGTGGTCCCCCGCCGTTCGTCACCTGTGACGGCGCGGTCGGCAGGACGAACGGAAGTGGCGCGTTGAACCCGAGCCGCTCCGCGACGGCGACGAGTGCCTCGGCGCCCGCCGCGAGCCCGGCCATCGCGTAGTAGATGTTCGATGACACCTCGGTCGCCGGGGCCAGCTCGAGGTCCTGCACCGGCACGCCACCGTGCTCCCGGATCCGGAACCCGGAGACGACGAGTCCGTCGCGTTCCGCCTCCCGCTGGCCGGGGAAGACGGTGTCCGGCCGGACGGCCCCCGAGTCGAGGGCGGCCAGCGCGGTCACGATCTTGAAGACCGAGCCCGGGACGTATCGACCCTGCGTCGCGCGCGGCAGAAGCGGCTCCGCCGGATCCTCTCGCAGGCGGCGGAAGACGTCCTCCGCCGTCTCGGGCTTGGCGAGGCCGTTCGCGTCGTAGACCGGGTTGGAGGCAAGCGCGAGCACGTCGCCCGTCCGCGGCTGGAGGATCACGACGGCGCCTCGCCGGTCGCCGAGGGCGCGGACGGCGGCCCGCTGGAGCTCGAGCGAGATCGTCAGCTGGAGGGCCTGCGGATCCGCCGGCTCGGCTTCGAACTTCTTCAGCATGTCGCTCACGGGGTCCGGCCGCCGGAGCCCCACCAGCTCGGCATCGAGCGCGCGCTCCAGCCCCGCCGTGCCGTACTGCCGCGACGCGTACCCGATGACCGGGCTCATGACCGGGTCCCGGTACACCCGGTACGGGTCGCCGGTGCCGTCGCGCCGACTCGAGGCCAGCCAGACGCCGCTCCGATCCTCGATCGGCCCACGCACGACGCTGCGGGCTGCCGCCACCACCGCGGGGTTGTCCGCAGACGCGGTCAGCGGCGCGGATTCGACCACCTGCCAGTAGCCGGCACTCGCCGCCAGCGCCCCGAACGCCAGGGAGAGTGCCACCCCGACGCGGGTGACGCTCTCGCCGATCGGTCGCCGCTGTCCGCGGCCGATCCGGACGCTCCGTCCCACGCCGGCGAGCCCCTCGGCCGGGGTGGACCGAGGTGGTGCGGGCCGGGCGGGGGCCGGCTGTCCAGGCTGGCGTGCCGGCGCTGCATCTGCAGCGCGGGCCGGCGGCGCGACGTGCGGCCGCGGAGCCCCGTCCCGGGCTGCCGGCCGCAACTCTTCCGGTCCCCGCTCGTCGCCGCGCGGCCTGCCCCCGCCGCGAATGCCGCTCACGCCGCTCCGCGGTCGATCAAGCGCCGGAACCGCCCGGCGGTGCGTTGCGGCGGTGGCGGCGGCTCGACGCCGCGGTCGGACAGGGCGAGCAGCAGGCCCACGACGATCGCGTTCGCGACCAGCGACGAGCCGCCATACGAGACGAAGGGCAGCGTGATGCCCGTCAGCGGCACGAGCTTGAGGTTGCCGGCGGCGATGATGAACGCCTGGACGCCGACGACGAGTGACAGCCCGGCGGCGAGCAGTGCACGGAAGTCGTCGGCCGCGGAGGCGGCGATGCGCAGTCCTCGCTCGATGACCACGAGGTACAGGCCGAGGATCGCCAGGATGCCGATCAGCCCCAGCTCCTCGCCGAGGGCCGCCAGCGGAAAGTCCGCGTGGATCAGCGGGATCGGGAGCCGGCCGGCCACCACGGGAAGCCCGTTGCCCAGGCCCGTGCCCAGAATCCCGCCCCGGCCGAACGCGTACAGCGCCTGGACGATCTGGTAGCCGGCAACGCGTGGGTCGGCGAAGGGGTCGATCCAGATGTCGACCCGGTCCTTCACGTGGCCGAAGAGGTTGTACATGAGCCAGCTGCCCGCCAGGAACAGGACGAGGCCGATGACCACATAGCTCCAGCGCGCCGTGGCGATGTAGAGCAGGACGAGGAAGACGGCAAAGAACAGCAGCGCGGCGCCGAGGTCGCGCTGGACGACCACCACGCCCAGCGCGATCGCCCACATGGCGGCCATCGGCGCGAGATACGGCAGCGGGGGCAGGCGGATCGGACCCACCCGCGTCGATTGCTCGACGAGCAGCGCCCGGTTCTCCGAGAGGTAGCCGGCCAGGAACACGACGAGGATGACCTTGAGCAGCTCGGATGGCTGGCCGCTCAGCGGACCGATATCGAGCGTCAGGCGCTGGCCGTTCACCTCGCGGCCCGCCACGAAGGTCAGCAGGAGCAGTCCCACGCCCGCCGCTGCCCAGGTGTACTTGTAGAGCCGGAGCCATCTGTCTGACCGGACGACGACCGCGACGACCGCCGTCAGGGCGACGGCGATCAGGAGCCAGATCAGCTGCGTCCGGGCCAGGCCGCCGAATTGCCCCGCGAGGTCCTGCGGCAGGCGACTCATCAGCAGGAGGCTGATCCCGCCCAGCATCCCGACGGCGGGGAGCAGGACCTGGTCCGAGCGCCGGCCGGCCAGGACCTGGGCGAGGTGGGCCGCAAGCAGCGCGCCCAGGTACACGAGGAGCAGCCCGCCTCGGTACGGGGCAAGGGCCCCCGCCGGAAGCGCCGCTCCCTGCTCGGCATCCGCCGCCACCACCGTCGCGTTGAGCGACACGCTCCCGATCGTCAGCGTGATGCCGACCAGCACGAGCAGCCAGAACTCGCGCCACCGCGTGCGCGGTCGGATGACGCCCAGGACGCCGGCGCGGGCATCTGGAGTCCCGGCTCGCCCACGCATCGGCCGCGCCGCCGCGCTCATCGTCGCGCCCGATCGAGACGGAGTCGGACCTGCCCGATCTGGAGCTCGTCCCCGTAGCCGAGCGGCGACACGCCGTCCACTGGCGTCCCGTTCACGTAGGTCCCGTTTGTGCTTTCGAGGTCCTCGACGTACCAGGTCCGACCGCGAAACGTCAGCACGGCGTGGTCAGACGACGCGAACTGGTCGTCGACCACGATCGTGTTGTTCACGTCGCGACCCAGGGTCGTGATGGCATCGAGGGCAAGGACCGTCCCGGCACGTGGTTCACCGCCCGGCGAGGCCACGACCTGGAGTCGACCGAGCTCTGCCTCCGGCTCGCGGGAGGCTGCGCGCAGATCGCGGACGAGGACTCGAACCACCGCCAGCAGGAAGAGATAGAGAAACAGGAGGAACAACAGGCGAAGCAGCCACAGACTGAGCGAGATCCCGTCCACCGTCAGCCGGGCGACACGGACTCGACCACCAGGACGGTGTCGCCGACCTCGATCCGATCGCCCTCGCCGAGAACGACCTCAGCGACGCGGACGCCGTTCACCCGCGAGCCATTCGTGCTGCCGAGGTCGCGGAACACGAGCGTGCCGCGCCGCGCCTGCAGCCGCGCGTGGTGTCGCGAAACCCGCCCATCGAAGAGGACGAGCGCGTTGTCGCTGGCACGCCCGATGGTCAGAGTTGACCCGTCCAGATCGATCTGCCGCTCCGTGCCGTCCGGGCGCAGCTCGCGCAGGCGGGCAAGCGGAGCCGGGGCGGTGGGGACTTGGAAGACCATCGTTCGCGTGCCGACCGGCGACTGGTACTCGTCGTCGCGTCGGGACCCCGGTTCCGGTCCCACCGGCGCGGACGGCTCCGGGTCGGTGAACCGGGCCTCGACGCGCGGGTCGCCGCGCCCCACTCGTGGATCGGCCACCAGGTCAACTCGGGGCCGGTCCGCGACCGCGTATCGGTGGGAGCGGGCGAAGCCGAGGACGCCATCGGCAAGCTCGGCGGCGAGCGATTCGGAGATGCCGCCGAACGAGTCGAGGTCGTCCGGGTGCAGATGCACCCGGAAGCGGTTCGGCACGAGGATCCGGTCGGCGCCGGAAAGGCGCTCGTTTTCCATCACCCGCTCGATCCGCCGCTGGACCTGGACCGGCTGGAGTCGTGCGCCGAACAGCCGTGCGCTCGGCCGCTCGAAGATCCGTTCGAAGAACCGCTCGAGGGCGGCCAGAGGTCGCATCGTGGGGGGCCGAGTCTAGCAGAGGGTCCGTCCGCCACCCCCCACCTCGGCCGCCGATGCGTCCGCCTCGCACACCACGGCCCGCGTCCTCGTCCGGTCGCCCTAGCGCCCTCCACGAAGCGCGCGATCCAGCACATCAAGCATTTCCCTGAGTGCGGTATCGCGATCGCGGCCGTCGACCGCATCCGCGGCGCATGCGCGAAGGTGACCTGCGAGGACGATCATCGCGACGTCACGCGCCGCAGCGTGAGTGCATTGACCTGCTGCACCACGTCGAGGCAGTAGCGGTCGTCGTCGACCATCTGTTGAAGCCCGCGCACCTGGCCTTCCATCTTCCTGAGCCGTGCCAGGAGGGCCGGGGGAGGAGATCACCAAGATGCGGCAGATCCTCGAACGGTACTGATCCGAGCCGGAGCATGGCGACCGGGGCGACCGCGGGAGCACTGAACACGATCGCAACTGAACGTCGGCGGCCGCAGCCGTGCCGCCGCGCGCTGCCCGGACGGCGGCCCGGGCTGACCGGGACGCGCGCTCTCAGTCCCACTCCTCGAGCCAGCCTCGCATCTGGGCGATCTCGCGCTCCTGGCCCGCGATGATCTCGCCCGCGAGCTCCTTGATCTCGGGCTTCTCCGCCTGCTGTTCGGCGAGCTTCGCCGCCTCGATGGCGGACTCGTGGTGCGGGATCATCGCCTCGACGAACGCCCGGTCGAAGTCCTGGGCCGTCTTCAGCGCCTCGACGTCCGCGGTCATGTCGGTCGTCATCTCGCCCATCGAGTGGCCGCCCATGTCGTCCATGCCGGGCAGCATCGGCATGGCGTCCATGCCGGGCGTCTGGTCGCTGCCGAACCATGCCTTGCGCCAGGCACGCAGCTGCTCGATCTCGCCCTCCTGGGCCTCGATGATCTCGTCAGCGAGCTGCCGCAGTTCCGGGCGTTCTGCCCGTTCCCGAGCGACCTTGGCCATCTCGACCGCCGCTTGATGGTGGGGAACCATCATGTCGATGAACTGCTGATCGAAGGTGGCCACCTCGCCGCTGGCGGCCGCGTCGGACGGGGCCGCGCTCCGGGGCCGCGCCGCCCGGCGACGAAGGCGAGACACCGGTGCCGCTGCAGGCGGCGAGTGTGAGGACGAGCGCGCCGAGCGCGGCAACGATCTTCGGGGGATGCACGAGCTCGCTTCCTTCTCGGGAGGGGTGACAGACGCCTTGTGCCACCTGAGGCTACCACTACTCCGCGGTAGTAGATCGGAACCCGGAGGTCAGCCGCTACGGCGAAAACGTCGCGTCGACATCGCGACGCCGAGCGCGTAGCCCGGCCCCACGGCGAAGATCGCGAGCACCCTCCATCAGGCTCCATGCTACGACGCGCCTGTCGTATCTTAGCCCTCTGCTACCCTTCGCCGCGTGCCTGACGAGCGCAAGCTGGCCGACATCGCCTCGGGCAGGATCGAGAACGTGCTCGGTCCTCTCGGTGCCGCAGTCATGCGGGCGGCATACGAAGAGGGGGAGATCAGCGTCTCCACGGTGCTGCCGCGGCTCCGAGAAATTCAGGGGTCGGGAGTCTGCCTACACGACCGTCATGACGATCCTGTCGCGGTTGTATGAGCGAGGCCTTCTGGTGCGCCGAAAGGTCGGTCGCCAGTACGTGTATCGACCGAGCGCCGATGAAACCAGCACGATCAAGCGGCTGAGCGAGCACGCGGTCGACGACGTACTCGCCAAGTACGGCACAGCGGCGATTCGCCAGTTCGCGGAGCGCGTGGCGGAGCTCGATCCCGATCTGCGAGCCCAGCTCCTCGCCCTCGCCGAGAGCGCGGAGGCCAAGTGACGCCCCGCCGTTTTCTCGGGTCCATGGTTGCGGCGGGCGTCGCCGTCGCCTGCCTTTCATCGGATACCACGGCGGCCGCGGACCCGATGCTTCTCGTCGAAGTCATCATCCTCGTGGCGATGGCGGCTTGGGTCATCCGTCTCTTGTTCACGGGGATCGAGGGCGCCGCTCTCGCTCGGACCCTGCAAGCGCAGAGTGAACCGGCCGCGCGCTTCGATGTGCCGTTCCGGCGCCTGCGCGTCGCGGGTCGGGGCGCCTTTGCACTCGGGCTCGTGGCGCCGCGGATCTACGTCTCGAGAGACCTTGAAGTGATGCTCAACGACGACGAGTTGCGCGGCGTCCTGCTTCACGAGGAGCACCATCGAGCGACGCGCGCACCGCTGCGAGGCGCGGCTTTGCTGGCCTGGCTCTCCGTGCTCGGCGGAGTCGCACCGGTCCGGGCGCAACTGACTCGGCGCCTCGCCGACCTGGAGTGCTTCGCTGACGCGCACGCGCTCGGGCTGGGCGTGTCGCCCGCTACCCTGGCTTCAGCCTTGCTCAAGACAGCCGGCGCGCGACCGGCCGATGCGACCGGCGCGCGACCGACCGATGCGACCGCTCGCGCCTTTACCGACGCGTCAGCGCCGCGTGGCGGCCCTGCTCGAGGCCGCCGCCGGGCAACCGACAGCGCGTCGGAGCACGCCGCTCGAATGGGTGCCCGTGGCCGCCGCGGTCGCGCTGCTTCTGGGCTGTCATCTGGTCGGCGTCGCCCTCTTCGGCTGAGCCGGCCTTCGCGATCCAGCGCCCGGGCACCGCTCCAGTTGCTCGGCGCGGACCCGTGTGATGGACATCGCGACCGCCGACTGCGCGAGGTGCCGACGGCACCCTACGGGGATTGTGAAGGCCGGCGCAAGACTCCGGACGCGTGTCGTCGCCCGGTCCGGCCGCTTGCAGCTCCGGTTCGCCGGCGCGCCGTACACTACACCCTTGTAGTGGCCGAGCCCGCCGTGTCCCCTCGCAACCATGCGCGGATCCGCGTGCGCGCCGAGCTGGCCCGCCCCGCAGCCGACGATCTGCGCCGTTTCCTCGCCGTGGCGCCCCAGGATCCCCGGGCCGCGCTGACGCAGGATCTCCTCGCCGGCCGAGATCCAGAGCGGTGACACGGGTTCGCCTCGTCGCCGGCCATCGTCCTGCGGAGCTCCTGGCCAGCGGCCGCGTGCTCGGTCGTGCGACGCCGACGAAGCTGTCGCTTGCTCGCTCCGGCATGTTCTCGGGCACACCGGGCCTCGCCACGCGCGCCACCGGGACGGCCAGAGTCTGGTCATGCGAGGAGAGCGATCGTGTCGCCTGAAGGCCGCCGGAGCCGGCCATCCACCGAGCGGCCGGGGTACAGCCGCCGCGCTCCCGGACCCGGACCCGCCCACAAGCGTCGACTGCCGCCTTGGGGCTGGCTGCCCGCGGTCATCGCGGTCGTGCTCGCGGTTGCAGCGGTCTTCCTCGTCCAGGCCCCCTCGTCCGGCCCCGAGGCGTGGTCGCGGCTGGGAACCCAGGACGTTCACTCGCTCGCCTTTGCCGGCGATCCGTCGCGCCTGCTCTTCGGGCACCACGGCGGGATCAGCGAGAGCCGGGACGGGGGACGGACGTGGAACCCCACCGCCGCCCGCGACGACGCGATGAGCCTGGCCGCCGCGAGCGACGGCTCGATCATCATTGCCGGGCACGAGGTCTTCAGCGCGAGCGATGACGGCGGCGCGTCATGGCGGCCGGTGGCGACGGATCTGCCCTCGCTGGACATTCACGGCTTCGCGCGCGATCCGGCGGATCCGGCCCGGATGTGGGCCGCTCTGGCCACGGGTGGGCTCCACGAAAGCCGGGACGGGGGCCGGACGTTCAGCCAGGTCTTCGCGGAGAACGTGCTGTTCCCCGTTGCCACCAGCAGGGACGGTGCGACGCGTCTGTTCGCGATTGCCGGCAGCGGACTGGTCATGAGCGAGGACGGGGGGCGGACCTTCGCGCCGCGGACGTCACCGCAGCTCTTCCCGATCGCGACCCTCGCGGCGACGCCCGATGGCACGACATTGGTGGCCGGCGGCCCGGGCGGCGTCTATCGCAGCGACGACGCCGGTCAGTCGTGGCGGGACCTGGGCTTCGCTCCGGGTGCTGCGGCGCTCGCGCTATCCGCGGACGGGCAGGTCGTCGCCGTCGTTACGCGGGACACGGAGTTCTTCCGATCGGACGACGGCGGAGCGACGTGGCCAGGCCCGTGACCCCACGTCGCCCGGACGCGCGGCGTGGCGCCCTCGAGGGCGCCCGCAACGCGGTGCGGGTCGCCTTACAGGAACGGCCTCGGGTTCTGATAGCGGCCCTCGAACTCGACGTTCCAATGGAGGTGGCAGCCGAACGAGCGACCCGTGTTGCCGACATAACCGATCAAGTCGCCGGCCTTCACCTCGAGGGCACCCGTCGTCTCCGCTGCCAGCGAAGCGACGACGAATTGCGCGGCCAGGCGCGGCGTCCGCCAAGCGACGAGAGCCGCCAAGCCAACGACCACCCCGGACCACACCGCGAGGCTGCCGGCCGCGTCGAACCCGTCCAGTAGGGCGTCCATGATGCCGCCGTCGCGTTCGTCACCGTGTTTCACCGCACACGCGAGGGTCAGCCGCGCGATGCCGGGAGGCGGCTGTCGTTGCGTCTTACGACGTCGTCGCTTCGGCGACCTCGCAGATGCCTGGCTCGACGGGCGGCGTCGCCGAGCCGGCTAGCTCAGCGTCGAGTCGCGCCTTGACGTCGGGGTACGCATCCGACAGACAGCAGGAGCAACTCTTGTACCAGCGCCGCATGCCCTCGTCGATCACCGGCAGACCCCTGGTGCCCGAAGCGGCCGGCATGCGCTCGGCCGACCCGGCCGACTCGGCCGCATCCCCGGCCTCCGTCGTCTCCGCCCTGGAGATGTAGGTCTCGGGTTCGTCGACGAAGGCTCGACGGCAACCCGCTCGGCAGAAGGCGTACGTTCGCCCTTGGTGCTCCAGCAGCAGGCCGTGCGCCTCGGCGCGTTCGACATCGACGTTCATGCCGCACACGGGATCGATGAGCTTGGCGGGACGGGTCGACTGCATGGTCTCTCCTGTCGCTACGGACGGCGGGTGATCAGCGGGAACGGGCGACCCCGAGGCGGTAGTTGGGTCACGCGGCGCCGACCGGACTGACGCCCACGGCCCGGTCGTCGCGCGCCGTGATCGGGGGCGGCGCGAACCGCCGCAGGCGCAGGGCGTTCGAGACGACCGTCACCGACGAGAGAGCCATGGCGGCGGCCGCCAGAATCGGGTCCAGCAGGATGCCGGTGAACGGGTACAGGACGCCCATCGCGACCGGGATCAGCACGACGTTGTAGGCGAAGGCCCAGAAGAGGTTCTCGCGAATGTTCCGCATCGTTGCACGCGAGAGCGCGATGGCGGTCACGAGGCCGCGAAGGTCGCCACTCATGAGCGTGACGCCCGCCGATTCCATCGCCACGTCCGTGCCGGTGCCCATGGCCACGCCGACGTCCGCCGCGGCGAGGGCCGGTGCGTCATTCACCCCGTCACCGACCATGGCCACGACCTTGCCCTCCGCCTGGAGGGCCTTCACGGCTTCTGCCTTGCCGTCGGGGCGCACGTCGGCGACGACGCGGTCGATGCCGACGGAACGGGCGATGGCCTCCGCCGTCCGGCGGTTGTCGCCGGTCAGCATGGCGACCTCGATGCCGAGTCGGTGCAACTCCGCGACGGCGGCGATCGACCCCGCCTTGAGCGTGTCGGCGATCGCGATGACCGCTGCCGGCCGGCCGTCGACCGCGGCGAACACCGGCGTCTTGCCCGCGGCCGAGAGGGCGTCAGCGGCCGCCAGCAGCCCCTCCACCGCCACGCCGTGATCGGCGAGAAAGCCGGCGCGCCCGACGAGGACCGCTCGACCGCCGACCTCGGCGGCGATCCCCCCGCCGGCGGTGGCCGCAAACGACGAGGCGCGAGGAACGTCGAGCGCCAGCTCGTCGCGCGCATGGCGCACGATTGCGTCCCCGAGTGGATGCTCCGAAGCAACCTCCGCGGCGGCGACGAGCGCCATGAGCTCGTCCTGCGCGGGCGACCCGGCGGCACGCACGATGTCCGTGACCCGGGGCTTGCCCTCGGTGAGGGTTCCGGTCTTGTCGAGCACGATCGCGCGGGCCGAGCCGAGTCGCTCGAGCGCTTCGGCGTTGCGGAACAGCACCCCGGCTTCGGCGCCCTTGCCCGTTCCGACCATGATGGAAGTCGGGGTCGCGAGCCCGAGCGCGCACGGGCAGGCGATGATCAGCACGGCCACCGTGTTGAGCAGGGCCAGGTTGAAGGCGGGTGCCGGTCCCGCGATGAACCAGACGGCGAACGTCAGCGCGGCGAGGCCGAGGACGGCGGGCACGAAGTAGCCGGTCACCACGTCGGCAAGCCGCTGGATCGGCGCGCGCGAGCCCTGCGCCTCGGACACGAGTCGAATGATCTGGGCGAGCACCGTATCGCGGCCCACGCGGGTGGCCCGGAAGGTGAGGGTCCCGGTCGTGTTGAGGGTTCCGCCGATGACGAGATCGTCCGGCCGCTTCGCCACGGGCAGGCTCTCGCCGGTGACCATGCTCTCGTCGACGCCAGACATGCCGTCCACGACGACGCCGTCGACGGCGATCTTCTCGCCGGGCCGGACTCGGACCAGGTCTCCGGGACGGACCTCCTCGATGGCCACGTCGACCTCCGTGCTGCCACGGACGACCCGCGCGGTGCGCGGGGCGAGTCCGATCAGGCGCCGGATCGCGTCCGAGGTGTGCGTCCGTGCGCGCGCCTCGAGGAACCGCCCGAGCAGGATCAGGGTGATGATCGCGGCTGCGGTGTCGAAGTAGAGCGGCAGGCCCTCCTCTCCCATGCCAATGCCCGCGGCGTGAAAGAAGCCCGGGAAGAGGATGGTCGCCACGGAGTACACGTATGCGGCCGACGTGCCGACCGCGATGAGGGTGTTCATGTCGGCGGCACGATGGCGCAGGGCGCGGACGGCACCGGTGTAGAACGGCCAGCCCGCGTAGAACTGGACTGGCGTGGCGAGCGCGAGCTGGAAGAGCGGATCGGTCAGGAAGGCCGGCAGACCGGGCGCCAGCGTCATGCGGGCCAGCCCGGCGAGGATCGGAAGGGTCAGGACGGTGGCCACCACCAGACGGAGCCGCAGCCCACCCAGATGGCGCGCCGCGGATTCGTCCCGCTCGGCTCGGGCGGCCGCAACCTCCGCCGGTTGCACCTCATCGTGGGCGGTCGCGGCCTGTTCGACCCGCGCCGTGTAGCCCGCCGCCTCGACCGCATCGGCCAGCTCACGCACGGCGACACGGCCGGGATCGAACCGCACCGTGGCCGACTCCGACGCCAGGTTGACATTGGCGTCCTCGACGCCCTCTACCTTCGTGAGAAAGCGCGTGATCCGGTTCACGCAGGACGCGCAGGTCATCCCGTCGACCGGGAACGACACGATCTCGATGGGTCCCTGGGTATTCATCCGTGCGGTTCTCCTGATACTCCCAGGGGGTATTGTGACGGACTGGCCCGTCGCTGTCCAGACCCCGCCGACCGTGATGATGGTAGAAACATCGCGAACGGCAGAGGCGCCGTGGCGCGGTCGCTCAGCGTCCCGCCGTCATCGCAACGGAGGAACGCCATGACGTCGTGCGACCCGTGCCGCTGCGACAAGCATTGCTGCGGCAACTGCCCGAAGTGACGATGAGGCCGGTCGTCCGGAGACCACCGGCCCCCTTGTGCCGGCCTCGGCGCTGAACACTTCGCGGTATCCCGGCGAGCGAAGAAGCCTAGCCGCCGAGTGCTTCTGACCAGTCGGCCGCAACGTCCTCGTCGTACGGCTGCGTGAAGCCGCACGCCCAGACAAATGTGGCATCACCGGCGACCAGGTAGCGCTCACCCACCGCGAGGTTCGCGCCACCGGCCGACGTGATCGCGGTTCCCGTCATCCCCGGCGCGTCGAGCGTGATCCGATCGCCGACGGCGCCGCGATAGGCGGTGTTGACGGCGAAGGTGACCTTCTCGCCCGAAACGGCAGTGACGGTGCCGTCGAACGCGAACGCGCGGTTGGCGAGTGACGCCGGGCTGTACTGCTCGACGCAGGCGGCGGAGGTCGTGCCGTCGGACGAGCCCGGCACGACGGCAGGGGCGCCATTGCGACCGCCCAGCAGCAGCGCCAACGCGAGCGCCGCTGCGGCGGCAACGCCGATACCGGCACCAAGCAACCTGGCCGGCCTGGCGCGGCGGAGTGTGGTCGTGTTCATGACATCCTCACTGACCCTCGCGCGAATGCGGGCGAGGCTCGCGGAGGGCAGCTGGTCGGCGCCGACGGGATTGGCAGCGCGGAGCGCGTCGAGCGGATCCAACTCTGAGTGCTCGTTCATGCCGTGCGTTCCCCTGGCTCGTGACCGGACACGTTGCCCTTCGCTGGGTGAGGTGTCCGGCCGGGGTCAGAACCTTTCACGGTCTCGCGCTCGACCGCGGCCAGCTCGGCGGCGAAGCGTGTGCGGGCTCGGTGGAGACGGATCGCCACCGCGTTCGCGCTGACGCCGAGCACCTCGCCTGCCTCGACCTGGCTGAGACCATCCCAGGCAAGCAGGCGCAGCAGCTCCTGGTCGTCGGGACCAAGGCGTGCCAGCGCCTCCGTGGCCGGCGTGTCCGCCGCTGACTCAGGGGTGGTTGGCGGTTGCGCGCGTAGTCGCGCCAGAAGACTGGATCTCCGGCGCGAGCCACGATGGTGATTGGCGGCGACCCGGCGAGCCACGGCGATCAACCATGGCAGCGCACGGTCCGGCTCGGGCAAGTGCGCGACGCGTCGCCAGGCGACAGCGAACGTCTCGGCCACGACGTCTTCGGCATCGGCCGCGGTCGCGGTGCGCCGCAGGGCGTAGGCGAAGACACGGCGATGATGGGCTGCAAACGCCGCCTCGAAGCGAACGGCTGCGGGTTCGGCCGTCATCCCCATGGGAACAGGGACGAGCGCGTATCGGTTTCGGTTCCGGCCGCGCTCACCGGCGCAGGGCAGCCGCCGCGACCTCGACTGCCGAGGAGACAAAGGCCGTCACGAGCGGGTCCGGGCTCATCGATGGCCACGCCAGCAGCACCGCGGCCGGCGGCAGGTCGTCAACGGGGATGACGCGGAGCCGTGCCGTCGCGAAGTTGTGCATCACGGTCGGCATGGTGAAGGCGAGGCCCCGACCGGCCTCCACGGCCGTCACCCACTCGTCCGCGGTGCGGACGACCGGACCCACCGGGCGGCTTGCCCGACGTGGAAACCAGAAATCGGCCCACGGTCCGCGCGGCGCCGGCACGCGAAGCCACGGCACGTCCCCGAGCTCGTCCGCCGACACGCTCGTGCGCTGTGCCCAGGGGTGTTCCGGCCGCATCGCCAGGAGGCGCGGCTCCTCGAGGAGGGTGATCGACGAGAGCGCTTCAACCGGGAGCGGGCCGAAGATGAACGCCACCTGCGTGGAACCACTGGCCAAGCCGGCCGAGGGATCCGAGAAGTCGTGCTCGTGGGTGCGGATGTCGACGTCGGGCGCGCCTTCCGAGAAGCGCCGGATGACCTCGCGGACGATCGGCACACCGCCGGCCGCGGTCGAAAAACCGACGGACAGTCGGCCGATCCGGCCTTCCGACGCCTGATGGACGCGTTCCAGAGCATCCGATGCCGCAGCGATGACCGCCCGCGCGCCGTCCACCAGCACCTCACCGGCAGACGTGAGCTCCACCTTGCGTGTGGTGCGGACGAAGAGCGGGACGCCGAGTTGCTCCTCCAGCCGTCGGACGGAGGCGGAGAGCCCTTGCTGGGCAAGCTGGAGACGCTCCGCGGCCCGCGTGAAGTTCAACTCCTCGGCGACGGCGGACGAAGTAGCGGAGCTGTCGGAGCTCCATCGCGTCGAGACCCGCCGCGGGAGCTGGGCGGTCGTCCACAGCGGCGGGATTGTAGTTGCGGTCGCACTCGATCTACAAGCTCGCGATGTCAAGCCGCAACCACTCGGTGTTTCTCTGCTGAAGGGCCCGCAACGATACTGCGCTTCGAGCGCGACGCCGATTGAGCCGTGGGCCCGTGCGACGACGGCGCGGGCAGGCGACTGTAACTACCGGCCGGCGCTGCGAGCGTGGCCGATCTCGTGGGCCGGCACCGGAGCCGCGACGAGCACGAGACGTAGCGAGTCGAGTTCCGCGCACTGAGCGGTGCCGCTCTGGCAAAGCCCGGGCGCCGGCGCCGGACGCGGCTTGTCACCGCCGGGGTTCTGCCGTAGCGGCGGAACGATCCGCGGGCGTTTGTTTGCGCCGCCCCTCTGCCGGTGGCGCGATCAACAACCGCGGCTGGTGAGTTGCTCACCAATCGGTGTTTCACACGGCGCCCTTTGCCGCCTAGCGTCCTTGCCATCAACGGCCCGATCCATGGGCCGGGGCGACGACCAGAGCAACCGGTCGTCGGCATTGGAAACCGGAGGTGCTGGCGGTGACCGCCCACGTTCACGACTCGAGCCACTCGCTCGACCACCCCACGCCGGCGAAGCATGCCGGCTTTCTTTCACTGGGCCTCGGTCTGCCGCTCGCCGTCTATGCGCTGGCGGATGACCTTCTGGACGCTCGTTGTGCTCGGCATCGTGGGGCTGATCGGCATCGTCGCGCTCGTGCCCCGGGTCCGTTTCGCTTCGCACGCCGGTCACGACGGGCACGACGCGGTCAACCTCGATGAGCTTGACGCCCGCGCCCGCGCGCACATGGAGGAGGCGGGTGCTCGCTCGTCGATCCGCGAGCAGCTCCGAGCCTTCCGGCACCCGGCCGTCTGGCTGGCTCTCGTCACCACCACGTTCCGCTATGGCGGCGTGTTCACCAGCTACACGTACATGGCACCCCAGTTGACGGATCTCGCCGGTTTCTCGGAGGCGTGGATCACGCCGCTGTTCCTGCTCTTCGGCGCCGGACTGTTCGTCGGCAACCTGCTTGGCGGGCGCCTTGCCGACGCCCGACTCGTTCCGGCCCTGCTCGGCACGATCGGCGCGCTGGCCCTGTGGGCGTACCTGCGCTCGGGTCGCCCCGTCGGCGCCGCCGCCGTCAACCCACCGGACGACCTCAGCGCCCTCGCCGAGCAGATCCGGCTCGTTCTTCCACTGGGCGAGCGCGGCGCGAAGCCCGGCCGCCGCACGCAATGGCTCGGCTTCTTCGAGCTAGCAGAAAGAGTTCAGGACATGGCTGACATCAAAAACATCACGGAAGCGACCTTCGAGGACGA
>JAUJOH010000008.1:66875-142507 GCA_030447745.1 Chloroflexota bacterium
GAGTTCAGGACATGGCTGACATCAAAAACATCACGGAAGCGACCTTCGAGGACGATGTCCTTCGCAGCGACCGGCCGGTGATCGTCGACTTCTGGGCAGCGTGGTGCGTTGACTGCCACCGTGTGGCGCCGGAGCTCGAACGGCTCGCCGATAAGTACGCAGGTGTGGTTGACGTGGCCAAGCTCGACGTGGATGCGAACCCGGCGCTGGCCGCCGCCTTCGGGATCATGCGTCTCCCGACCATCGCTCTCTTCCGGCCCGGTCAGGGGCCCGTCGGCGTCACGGGGTTCCGACGGGCCGAGCAGCTCGAGCAAGGCCTCGGACTCGTCGCGCTCGCTCCCATGAGCGCCGGAGCAGGCTAGCGCGAGCCGGCGGCACACGGGTGCGATGCTCGCTCGCGGCGGCGAGCATCGCGCCTGGCTCCTACAGTACTGTCGAACGCCGCGAGAGGGACGACCGATGCATCGGCATGATTTCGCCGACGAGCGAGCCGAACACCTTGAAGAAGCTGCCGGGCAGTCGAGCCCGGTCGATCGTCGCGAGCACGGGCCCGGCGAAGCCAGCCTGGGTCACGCCCGGCCGCCGGAGCACGCGGCCGGCGTCTCGTCCCGGGCCGCGGCGCGCGGCTCCTCCCACTCAGACGGCGAGGCGAGCGGCCTCGATGCCTCGCACGCCGGGCGCTCCGCCACGCCAAGGCACGCCGCGGGCGCCACCGGGCACGTCGGTCACGGCGCCGACGCGAACGTGCCATCTGCCGCCAGCGAGGCAGCGCCCGCGCACGCCGCCGGTCACGGCGGCCACCAAACCGGGCCTTCCGGCGGCCACGACAAGCACGCCGGCCACTCGGTCGCGATGTTCCGCGACAAGTTCTGGCTCAGCCTGCTCCTGACCGTCCCGGTCGTGCTGCTGAGCCACGACATCCAGACCTGGCTGGGCTACGAGATCCCGATGGTCGCCGGCATCGACTACCTGCCGGCCATCCTCGGCACGATCGTGTTCGCCTACGGTGGCCTCGTCTTCCTCCGCGGCGCGGCCGGCGAGCTGCGCGATCGGCAGCCCGGGATGATGACGCTGATCTCGCTGGCGATCGTCGTCGCCTTCGTCACCAGCTGGGCCGGCACGCTGGGGCTGTTCGAGGTCGAGATCTGGTGGGAGCTCGCGACCCTCATCACGATCATGCTCCTCGGCCACTGGCTCGAGATGCGCTCCATCGCGCAGGCGCGCGGCGCGCTCACCGCGCTGGCCGAACTCCTCCCGGACACCGCCGAACGGGTGACGGTCACTGGGACCGAGACCGTGTCGCTGGCCGCCCTTGCGGTTGGCGACGTCGTACTCGTGCGGCCCGGAGCCCGCGTCCCTGTCGACGGCACGGTTGCCCAGGGTCAGGCGGACGTCGACGAATCGATGATCACCGGCGAGTCGCGACCGGTCGCCAAGGAGCCCGGCGATCGGGTCGTGGCCGGCACCGTTGCTGCCGGTGGGAGCCTCCGCGTGCGCGTCGAGGCGGTCGGCGAGCAGACCGCTCTGTCGGGAATCATGCGCCTGGTCGAAGCGGCGCAGGCGTCGGCTTCGCGCGCGCAGGCCCTGGCCGACCGCGCGGCCGCCCTCCTCTTCTACGTCGCCCTCGGGGCGGGCGCGATCACCCTCGTCGCCTGGTGGCTGCTGGGCGACCAGGACGGAGCGCTCATCCGGACGGCAACGGTGCTCGTGATCGCCTGCCCCCACGCACTCGGCCTGGCGATCCCGCTCGTGATCGCCATCTCGACCTCGCTCGGCGCGCGCAACGGCCTGCTCGTCAAGAACCGCCTCGCGCTCGAGCGGGCGCGCGAGCTCGACGTGGTCATCTTCGACAAGACCGGCACCCTCACGAAGGGCAAGCCCGTGCTCGCCAACGTCGCCGCCGCGCCGGCGGTTGACGAAGCCGAGCTTCTGGCAACGGCCGCCGGGGTCGAGGAGGACTCCGAGCACCCGCTGGCAGAGGCCATCGTCCGCGGCACGCGCGAGCGCGGCATCGAGCCAGCCGCCACGACGGCGTTCGAGTCCCTTGCCGGTCGTGGAGCGCGAGCGACCGTCCACGGGCGCGACGTCTACGTCGGCGGACCGCGCCTGCTGGCCGAGCTCGACGCGGCAATGCAGCCGGAGCTCGCCGGCCAGACGGAGCGCTGGGCGCGCGAGGGTCGGACCGTGCTCCACGTGATCCGCGACGCCCGCGTCGTCGGCGCCGTCGCCGTCGAGGACGAGATCCGACCGGAGTCGAAGGAGGCGATCGATCGCCTCCACGAGATGGGCGTCAAGGTCGCCATGATCACGGGTGACAGTCAGGCGGTGGCGGACTCCGTCGCTCGGCGGCTCGGGATCGACGAGGTCGCGGCGCAGGTGCTGCCGGGCGACAAGGCGGCCGCTGTCGAGGCGTTCCAGCGCGGGCGGCGGCGCGTCGCCATGGTGGGCGACGGGGTGAACGATGCGCCGGCACTGGCAACGGCAGACGTCGGGATCGCGATCGGCGCGGGGACCGACGTGGCGGTCGAGTCCGCCGGCATCGTGCTCGTGCGGAGCGACCCCCGCGACGTGGTTGGGGCGATCGAGCTGTCACGGGCGACATACCGGAAGATGGTCCAGAATCTGTTCTGGGCGACCGGCTACAACCTGGTCGCCATCCCGGTGGCGGCCGGGATCTTCGTCCCGTGGGGCATCGACCTGCCGATGGCTGTCGGCGCGATCGCCATGAGCGTGTCCACGATCGTCGTGGCCGCCAACGCGCAGCTCTTGCGCGGTCTGCGTCTCAGACGCGACGGGTCAGCTCCGTCCAACCCAGTCCCCCAACCAGCCTGAAGGAGGCAAACCAATGACGCAGCAGACCACCGCCACCGATCCGGTCTGTGGCATGACCGTCGACGTCGAGCAGGCAACCACGAGCGGGCTGACCGCTGAGCACAACGGCCAGACGTACTACTTCTGCGGCAAGGGCTGCAAGCTCGAGTTCGGCGACGATCCGGAGAAGTACTTCGACCCGAGCTATACGCCTTCGATGTAACCAGCCCGGCGTCAGCGGCCGGGCGCCGCCCGCACCGCCGGCACCTCCGGCGCGAAGCGGTCCACGAACTCCCGGCGGCCGGACGACCGGGAAACGCCCAGGGATCGGCGCTGCAATGCGACTGCGATGCCGGTGCAACGTCTGATGACTCATCCCGATCGACACGGATTGCGAACTACGGCCGAGAGCGCCGAACCGAGTGGTCGACGACGACCCCCGGGCCGAGAGGCTGGCGCAACGCTACGGAGGCCTAGATGCGCCGATCCCTTTCGCTCTTGGCAGCTGCCGGCCTGTTGGTCGTCACCGCCGCCCCGACCTTCGCCGACGAAGGCGACGCGGGCAAGCTCATGATCATGAAGCACGCCTGCACGGAAGAGCCCGTCAAGAACCAGGCTGACTTCGACGCGATCGTTGCCCAGGCCGAGGGTGACGAGATCACGGCCCTGGCCCTGACCGTCCTTGCCTGTCCGACCATCGTCCTGACGGATGACGGCGGTGACATCACCGACGGCATCGCCGGCGCCCCGGTCGACTTCGAGTTCGAGGTCACCGACTCCAACGGCGACACGCAGACCCTGGCCGACGCCGAGTTCGTCGCCGCCAAGCTGTGCGAGACCGACATCGAGCGCGATGCCAACGGCGACGGCGAGTTCTCCGCCGAAGTCTGCCTCGACATCTCGCACTACATGTTCTCGAACCTGGCCGTCGGTGAGCTGACCGTCGAAGAGACGACGCCCCCCAACGGCTGGATGTTCGGCACGCTGCTGCTGACCCCCCAGGCCCTCCAGGCCGAGGGCAGCGACGACGCGGCGACCGGCGCCGAGTTCGACGCTGACTCCGCGACCGTGACGCTCGACCTGTCGGGTGACTCGGACAACGAGGCGATGCTCCACATCTACAACTTCGAGAAGTCCCCGTCGACCGACACCGTGTCGACCGAGAGCTCCTCGACGGTCCTGCCGTTCGCGGCCGTGGCCGCCCTGAGCCTGATCGGTGGCGCCTTCGTGCTCCGCCGTCGGACCGCCTGACCCCACTCGTCCCTCCCGTGACCGGCGTCCCTCCTCGAGGGGCGTCGGTCATTTCGTTTCCGGGACCCGGGATGCGTCACCTCCACGGCCGCCGCCTGGCGGCGGTCCTCGTCACCGGAGCGGTGACCCTCGCCGGCTGTGCCGGAGAGGGTGCGGATCCGACGACCGCCGGCGCCAGCGCCTCGCCGGCGCCTGCCAGCCGTCCCGCGTCCCCCGGGCCGAAAGCGGCCAGCGCTTCCCCCACCGCAACGCCGGCGAGGTCCGTCGGCACCGGGTTGAACGCCCTGCCGTCGCGGATCGTGGTGCCGGATCTCGGGATCGACCTCCCCGTCGTGTCCGGCGACCTGACCCTGCCCGACAACCCGCCGGACTACCCGCTCTGCGACGTGGCGCAGTACCTGACGACGTACCGCTACCCGGCACGGCCGGGGACCACGACCTGGATCTACGGGCATGCCCGTGAAGGGATGTTCCTGCCGCTCCTCGAGGCATCCGAACAGGACGACGGCAGGGAGCTCATCGGGATGACCGTGGAGCTGTACTCGGACGCGGCTCGCCGGTACACGTACCGGGTCACCGAGGTGACGCGCCACGCGACCGACCGGGGCATCGCTCGCGGCGTGCCGGCGGAGGGGCGCCGTCTCGTGCTCCAGACGAGCGAGGGACCGAAGGGCACGGTGCCAAAGCTGCAGATCGCCGCCGAGTTCGTCGACGAGGCGCCGGCAGAGCCCGCCGAGGCCATGCCGTCAGCCGCCCCGAAGAGCTGCTACATCCCCTGACGCCGGTCGTGGGGCGTCAGCCGCCACGCCGCGTTGACCAGCCCGATGTGCGAGAACGCCTGCGGCACGTTTCCGATCGGCTCGCCGGCCCTGGGCTCGACCATCTCGGTCAGGAGCCCGAGGTCGTTCGCGAACCCGTTCAGCTGCGCGAACCGGTCGGCGGCCCGACCTCGTTCGCCGGCCAGCCATTCGCACTCGGCCAACCAGTAGCTGCACAGCAGGAACCCGTTGGCGTCGCCGTCCCAGCGGTGGACGAGCGGCCCGCTCGTGAGCCGCTCGCGCACGGTCTGGATCGTGGCCGCCATGCGCGGGTCGTCCGCGGGCAAGAAGTCGACCATCGGCAGGAGCAGCACAGACGCGTCGAGGTCATCCGAGCCGAGGGCGCCGGCATAGGCGCCCGTGCGCTCGCTCCACGCCTCGCGAAGCACCGTCTCGCGGATCGTGTCGCGCTCGCGCGACCAGCGATCGACCGGGACGTCGTCGCCCAGCCGATCGGCCAGCCGGACCGCGCGGTCGAGCGCGACCCAGCACATCACCTTGGACGACGTGTACTGGCGATCCCGGTCGCGAGCCTCCCACATGCCGGCATCCGGCTCGCGCCAGTGACGGACGGCCCGGTCGGCGAAGGCCACGAGGAGCTCTCGGACGTCATCGGGGAACTGGCCGATCTGGTCGCGCATCAGGTGCGCGCTGTCGATCACCTCCCCGAGCACGTCGTGCTGCTGCTGGAGCCAGGCATCGTTGCCGACACGCACCGGGCGGCTGCCGCGATACCCACGCAGGTGCTCGAGCCGGTGCTCCGTCAGGTCGCGACGGCCGTCGGCGCCGAGCACGATCGGCACGCGCCGGTCGCCGAGCCGGCCGAGCGCACCGGCGAGGAACCGGAGGAACGCGTCCGCCTCGTCCGGGCAGGCCGCGATCCACAGCGCCCGCATGACGAACGACAGGTCGCGCAGCCATGCGTAGCGGTAGTCCCAGTTGGCGTCGCCGCCCAAGAGCTCCGGGAGAGAGGTGGTCGCCGCCGCCATGACCGCGCCCGTCGTCGCGTCCGTCAGGCCCTGGAGGACGACGGCCGATCGACGGACCAGCTCGGCCGCCTCGCCCTCGTACCGCGTGTGCTGCCCGTTCCACGACGACCACCCCCGGATCGTGGCGTCGAGGAGGCCGGCGACGTCGGGTGGCGCCGGGTCGGGTGGCGGGTCCCGGGCCTCCCAGCCCGCCAGCGCGAAGGCGGCGACCTTCCCTTCCGAGACCTCGAACCGGGCAGTGACGCCGTCGCCGTCGATGCTCAGCTCCACGTCCGAGTGGAGCCGGAGGTGCGCCGACCCGCCGCGGGCCTCGACGCAGCGGCCCTCGCCGACGAGGCGAGGCAGGACGAGGCCGTACTCCGGACGGGGAGCGAAGACGACCTCGACGGGCGACCGCCCGCGCAGCTCCTCCACGCGGCGGACGAGGAGGTGCGGGACGCGCCGTCCGATCTCGTGACCGGCCGTGCCCGGCTCGAACACGAGCGCGTCGGTGACGGCGAACGCCCACGACGGCCCGTGCCACTCGGTCCGCAGCACGAGGCCGTCGCCGACGTACGACCGGCGCGACTCGGCCGGTCCGGCCGGCCCGATCCGCCAGTGGCCGGCGTCGGGGTCGAGCAGCGACGCGAAGACCGCCGGGCCGTCGAAGCGACGCGGGCAGTACCAGCGGACGGAGCCGGTCCGGTCAACGAGCGCCGCGCTGCGCGAGTCGGACAGGAAGGCAAGGTCCGCCAACGACTCCATGGGCGCGGCCGTCAACGCTCGAGGAACGGCGGCGCGGGCGCTCCGATGCGTTCGCGGATCCACGCCGCACCCAGGAGGAGCAGCTGGAACCCGGTCGCGAGCCAGATCATCGCCACGAAGATGGCCACGAACGTTCCGTACACCGCGGCAGCCCCGATCACCCGCGGCGCGATGTAGCTGAACAGCTGGGTGAGCAGGGTCAACCCGACGCCGACCACGGCAGACGGCAGGAACACCGGTCGCCACGGGACCGGCCGGGCCGGGACGAACCGGTAGATGGCGGCCATGCCGCCGATGAACACGACCAGCGTCAGGAGCGGTGTGAGCACCGCCCAGAACACCCGGGTGCTCCCGAACAGCCGGCCGGTCGTCTGCTCCGCGAGGAACGACGCCAGACCGGTCAGGACGAGCCCGATGACGAAGACGGCAAGGAGGAGGATCACGGACAGGATCCCCCGGATCACCCGCTCGACGAAGCCGCGCGGCGTCGTCTGGGTGAAGATCCGCGAGAAGGCGTCGTCGAGCGAGCCGTAGAACCGGCTGGCGCCCCAGGCGAGACCGATCAGGCCGAGACCGCGCGCGCTGGCGGCACCCTCCTGGATCGACTCGAGGCTGGCGGCGAGGAACCCCTGGAGGGGCGGCAGGCTCTGCCCTATGCCCTCCACGATCGCCGCCCGGCGGGCCGGATCCTCGACGAGCAGACCGAGCAGGCTGGTGAGGAGCAGCAGCGTCGGGAGGAGGGCGAAGAGGGCGCTGTAGGTGAGCCCACCGGCGAGCAGCGCCCCTCCCGCCCGGTCGAAACGCTCGAACACGCGCCGCGCCATCGCGATCGGCGGCCAGCCGAGCACGCGATCGATCGCGGCCTGCAGGAACCCCGGGAGCTTCACGGCCGCCGTCGGCCGCTCAGCGGGCCAGGTCCTCGAACAGCGCCGGCTGCAGGTCGGACGCGCGCACCCGGCGCGGCGCCGCCACCAGTGCCCGGATCTCGCCGCGGCGCACGAAGCGCCTCCCGCCGAGCTTGATGCTCTGGAGCTTGCCGGTGCGCGCCCACGCGCCGATCGTGGCCGGCTGGAAATGGATGTTGGCGGCGCGCAGGATCGCCGCCGCCTCGGCCAGGGTGATCCAGTCGGATGCGGCCGGCATCGGCGGCCGTCAGCCCTCGCCGCTCGAGCCCGGCCTCGAGCCGCTCGGCGGCGCCTTGGACGTGCCGGTCTCGCCGCCCGTGGCTCCGGGGCTCGAGCGCTTCGAGCCGTGCTTGGCGGTCGTGGGACCGGACGGCGGCGTCGCGGCCGCGTCCGGCGTCGGCGCCTTCCCGTCGGCAGCACCCGCGTCCGAGCCGTCGGTTGCCGACGCCCTGGCGCCGTTCGAGGCCGTGCTGCGGTCCTTCTTCGCCCACCCGGAGCCCTTGAACAGGATGGTCGGTGGCGCAAACGCCTTGCGCAACACCCCCTCCGCGCCGCACACCGGGCAGAACGCCGGCGTGGGGTCGTTCCGGCCGTGCAGCATGTCCGTGCGCTCGCCGCACGCCGAGCAGGTGTACTCGTAGATCGGCATCGCAGCGCGTCGTCAGCCGCGCAGGAGGCGCATGCCGCATTTCGGCCAGGAAAGGGTGCGCTCGTGGGCCCGGGCCAAGCCGCAGACCTGCTCGGGCAGGCGGGCCGGCGGAGCGACGGGAGCGGCTGCGTTGCCGGGCCCGCGGCGCTTCAGGAAATCGACCGGCACGGACGCCCCTTGGTGCTGTCGCGACGTGGACGGCGGCTATCGTAGCAGCGGAGCCCGGCCGCCCGGCGCGCGGCGGGGCCGGCGGCGGGCGCTGGCTATACTCCCGTGGATGCCCAGCCAGGCCCCCGCCGCGGGAATGTCGGCGCCCGCGGTGCCGCCGCGCGCCGTCGTCCACCTTGTCCCCCACACCCACTGGGACCGCGAGTGGTACGAGCCGTTCCAGACGTTCCGGCTGCGCCTTGTCGACCTGGTCGACGAGCTGCTCGCCCGGATGGCAGCAGATCGCCGCATGCGGTTCACGCTCGACGGCCAGTGCGCCACGGTCGACGACTACCTCGAGGTCCGGCCGGAGGCGGAGTCCCAGATCCGCCGACTGGTCGGCGAGGGCCGGCTGGCGATCGGCCCGTGGCAGATCCTCATGGACGAATTCCTGGTCTCCGGCGAGACGATCGTCCGGAACCTCGAGCTCGGCTGGCGGCGCGCGACGGAGCTCGGCGCCGCGATGCCGGTCGGCTACCTGCCGGACATGTTCGGGCACATCGCGCAGATGCCCCAGATCCTCCGCCGGGCCGGCATCGACCGGGCCGTCGTGTGGCGGGGCGTTCCGAAGGCCATCGACCGGAACACCTTCCTCTGGCGAGCGCCCGACGGCTCGTCCGTCGAGACGGAATACCTCGTCGGCGGCTACGGGCAGGGCGCCCACCTCTTCGATGTCCCCGACCGGCTGGCGAGCAAGCTGGCCGGCTACGTGCGCGCCAACGCGCCGTTCTACGGCGAGCAGTCGCTGCTGGCCATGTACGGGACGGACCACGCGGTCCCCTCCCCTCGCCTCGTGGACCTCGTCGAGGCCGTCAACCGGACTCGCGACGACATCGAGGTCCGGCTCGCGACCCTGGCGGAGTACGCCAGCGGCGCGGCCGACCGCGACGACGACCGGCCGCGACGGGAGTGGACCGGCGAGCTGCGGTCCGGCGCCCGGGCAAACATGCTCATGAGCGTGACGTCGGCCCGGATCGACGTGAAGGCGGCCGCGGCGCGGGCAGAGCGGCTCCTCGAGCGGTACGCGGAGCCGCTGACGGCGCTCCACGGGGCGGCCTGGCCGGAGCGACCGCTCGAGCTAGCGTGGCGGCGCGTCGTCGACAACTCGGCGCACGACTCGATCTGCGGCTGCTCGCACGACGCCGTCCATGCCCAGGTCCTGACCCGGTACGCGGAAGCGGAGCAGCTCGCCCGCGGCGTCCTGAAGCGGACGCTCGACCGGATCGGGCGGCGGGCCGGAGCCGGCCGCTGGGTCGCGGTCAACCCCTCGCCACGGGCGCGCGAGGACCTGGTCGAGATCGACGTCGCCGTGCCACGCGACGTGGCTGCGGTCCACCTTCGGAGCGGGGCCCGGATCGTCCCGACGCAGGAGCTCGGCCGCCAGGAGCCGCTCGTCGACGAGCTGCGGCTTCGGGGTGCGGAGATCGCCCAGTGGTTCGCGCGACGCCTGCACGGCCGGGAGCTGCTGGGACGCCAGGTCAACGGGGCTTCGATCGAGAGGGACGGCGTCGAGCACCCGCGCCTCGTCGTCGCCGTCGACGCCGTCGCCGACCCGCCGGAGCTGGACGTCGAGGAGCTGGTCGACGGGATCACCGCGGCGGCCGCGGCCCGGCCCGACGAACCGTGGGACGTGTTCGTCGTAGCGTCGGACCGTCGGCGCGTCCTCGTCCGCGTCGAGGCACCCGCGCTCGGGTGGAGCACGGTCGAACTCGCGACCGAGGGGCAGCCGGCGGTCGTCGAGCACGCGGTCGCGGCGGACGACCACGGTCTCGACAACGGACTCGTCCGGGTCGCGCTTGAGCCGGACGGGACGTTCACCCTGGCCGGCGGTGGAGTGACCCTGGACGGGGTCGGCCGGCTCGTTGACGGCGGCGATTTCGGCGACAGCTACAACTACGGGCCGCCCAGGAGCGACCGCCTGGTGGAGACGCCGCGCGAGGTCAGGAGCGAGATCCTCGAGCGTGGCCCGCTCCGCGGTCGGCTCGCCGTGAACCGGCGCTATGACCTGCCGCGCGGCGTCGAAGCCGACGGCTCGGCAAGGACACGCGACGAGGTCGAGACGTGGGTCCGCACAGAGGTCGAACTCCGTGCCGGCGAGCCGTTCATCCGCGTGGCGCTGGGCTGGGACAATCGCTCGCGCGACCATCGCCTGCGCTGGCACGTTCCCCTGCCGGCGGCCGTCGGTCGCTCGAGCGCGGAGGGCCAGTTCGCGGTCGTGGAACGCGGGCTCGAGCCGGAGGGCGGCCACGGCGAGGTGCCGCTTCCGACGTTCCCGGCGGTCGCGCTCGCAAGCGTGGCGGGCGTCACGGCGCTCCTCGACCAGGTAACGGAGTACGAGGTGGTCGACGGCCGCGAGCTGGCGCTCACCGTGCTCCGCTCGTTCGGGCTCATCAGCCGGAACGACAACCCGTACCGGGAGGACCCGGCGGGGCCGCAGGTGCCGGTCGAGGACGGGCAGCGTGTCGGCCCCTGCCGATTCCGGTTCGCGCTCCTTCCGCATGGGGGCGAATGGAGCGCCGCTGACGTCCTCCCGGCGGCTGAGCGCTATCGACACCCGTTCCTCGTCGCGCGCGGCGCGCACGGCGAGCCCGCGGCGGCCGATGACGGAGCGCTCTACGGGCTCTCCATCGACGGTCACGGCGTGGTGATGGCTCGCTCCGCCGGCGCGGTGACTGGCTCGAGCTCCGTCTCGTGGCCGAGCACCCCTCGCCCGGTCCCGTGACGATCCGCGGCCGGTTCGACGAAGCGCGCGGGGCGGACCTCCTCGGTCGACCGCTCGAGCCGCCGGCCGACGCCCCTGGCGTTCTCCGGCTCACACTGGAGGCCTGGGAGATCAGGACGCTGCAGCTCCGGATGCCCGGCGATCAGCCCCGGGTAGCCTCGCCGACGACGACGCCTTCGTAGCCCGCGAGGCGCACGCGCCCGTTCACCGGCTCCCCGGACCGGTCCATCCCCGTCGAGAGGACCACCCGTCCTGGTCCGCGGAGGTCGAGCTCCGTCGCGTCGCCGGCGGTGTTGAGGGCGACAACGAGCCGCTCGGCGCCCTCGGAGCGGCAGAAGGCGAAGACGCCGCTCGGAGCGCCCGGCAGCCGCTCGTACGTGCCGCGGCGGAGGGCGGCCGAGGCCCGTCGGAAGGCGAGCAGCGCGCGCGTGAACGACAGCGTCGAGCGCGGGTCGGCCTGCTGCGTCGCGACGTCCATCCCCAGCCCCGCCGGCCCGAGGGGCAGCCACGGGTCGACGTCCGGAGCCGTGAAGCCGCCGTTCGGCTCCGGCGTCCAGGGCATCGGCGTGCGTGCCGCGTCGCGCCCGAAGCCCGGCACGTTGCCCTCCCACGGGTCCCGCGTCCGCTCCGGCGGGATCTCCACGTTGGGCATGCCCAGCTCGTCACCGTAGTACAGGGTTGGTGCGCCCCGGAGGGTCAGCAGGAGCAGCATCGCGACGCGCGCCCGCTCAGGGCCGGCCGATGATGCGACCCTGGGCTGGTCGTGGTTGCCGAGCACCCAGTTCGACACCGCGCCCGCCGGCACTGCGGCCTCGACGCGGTCGACGACCTCACCGACCGTCGCCGACTCCCAGTCGTGGCGCAGCAGGTGGAAGCCGAACGGCAGGTGCATGGCGTCGAGACGCTGACCGTAGAACCGTGCCCACGCGGTCAGATCGTGGCTCGACACCTCTCCCAGCACCAGGCGCTCCCGACCGTCCTCGCGATCGTACGCATCCACGAGGGCGCGGAACTCCCGCCACACATCGAACACGTCCGGATGCCCAAAGTCGTGAATGTGCTGCTGCGCCTCCCACTCCGCCCAGAACTGGCCGCGCCACGGTCCTTCCCCGTACGGGTTGTCACGCAACTCCGGGTCCTTCATCACGGCCGCCGCGACGTCGACCCGGAAGCCGTCCACGCCCCGATCGAGCCAGAAGCGCGCGACCTCGAACATCGCCTCGCGCACGGCCGAGTTGCGCCAGTTGAGGTCGGGCTGCTCCTTCAGGAACGTGTGCAGGTAGTACTGGCCCGTCGCGTCGTCCCACTCCCAGGCCGGACCGCCGAAGAGGCTGAGCCAGTTGTTCGGCAACGACCCGTCCGGGCGAGCATCGCGCCAGAAATACCAGTCTCGCTTCGCGGCCTGACGGCCCGACCGTGACTCGACGAACCACGGATGCCGGTCCGAGGTGTGGTTGGGCACGTAGTCGACCACGACCCGGAGACCGCGCCCATGGGCCGCCGCAACGAGCCGGTCGAAGGCAACGAGGTCGCCGAACAGCGGGTCGACGTCGGTGTGGTTGGAGACGTCGTAGCCGAAGTCGGCCATCGGCGACCGGTAGAAGGGCGTCAGCCAGATCGCATCGACGCCGAGCCACGCCAGGTAGTCGAGGCGGTCCGTGATCCCGTCGAGATCGCCGACGCCGTCGCCGTCCGAGTCGCCGAACGAGCGCGTGTAGATCTCGTACAGGACGCCGTGGGTCCACCAGTGCTCGGTCATCGAGGTCCTCCGCGCCGCCGCTGGGCACGCGCGCGCATGCCCGCCTGGCGCATGTGCTGACGGGTCAGTGGGTGCTGCTGGCGGGCGGTCGCCGGGCGCGGTCGACCGGTCGCATCGGCGGCCATCGGTTCGCCGGCTGCTCTTCGGTGTCCCGGCCGGCAGACCACGACCAGCGGAAGTCGTCGTCCTCCTGCACGCCCCGCGGCCACCCGGCCTCGGACCTGAAGCCGAGGAACCCGTCACCGAACCCGAACCGAACGCCGGCCGCCATCGCCCGGAGCGCGCGAGCAGTGAACAGCGCACCGCCGCCGACGAGCGCGAGCGGCGCGTCGCGCGTGGCGAGGAACAGCGTCAGGAGGGCGCCCGCGGGCACGGCTCCGTGCGCCAGGGCCTCCGCGACCGCGCGCGGCGAGATGGCGTGGCGGCCCTCGCCGGCGAGCGCCGGATCCGGATCATGAAGTTCGCCGGCGTCCGGCGTCACGGACGCGACGATCGAGCCCAGCACGATCCGCGCCCGGACGCGCTCGAGATCGACGGGCGGGATGGGGTCCATCACGCCTTCGCATCCGTGCGCGACCCATCCGCCACGGCAAGCTGCTCGAGGTAGCGAAGGCCCCGCGTCGCGTCGGGAATCGGGTCCCGCGGCTCGTCCTGCTCGACGATGTACCACTCGACGCCCGCCTCACGGGCGGCCTTGACGATCTCCGGGAACGGGAGGGTTCCCTCGCCGGGCGGCGCATCGCCACGGCCATCGGCCAGGTCCTTCATGTGCAGCAGCCGGACGCGATCGCCCAGGCCGCGGATCCGGGCAACCGGGTCCTCGCCCGCGAACGCCGCCCAGTAGACGTCGAGCTCGATCTCCACCTCAGCCGGCAGCGACTCGATCAGGATGTCCCAGACGCAGGTCCCGTCCAGACGGGCGAACTCGAACGCATGGTTGTGGTACCCGAAGCGGATCCCCTGCTCCGCCGCCTTGCTGGCGAGGGACGCGAGCTCCTCCGCGGTCCGGCGGACCTGGTCCGGCGTCGCCCGGTCCGCCTCCGGCAGCGACGGCACGACGATGCGGTCACCGCCCACGGTGGCGACCCGGTCGACGACGGCCGCGGCATCGGCCCTGAGCGACTCGAGCGACTCGTGCGAGCCCGCTACCCGGAGCCCCGCGTCGCGGAGCATCCTGGCCAGCGTGGTCGGGTCCGTGTCCGGCAGGCCGGCGAGCTCGACGGCCGTGTACCCCCAGCGTGGTCGGGTCCGTGTCCGGCAGGCCGGCGAGCTCGACGGCCGTGTACCCGGCATCGGCGACGCCGCGGATGGTGCCGGGCAGGTCGACCGCCGCGGCGCGTCTCACGGTATAGAGCTGGAGCGCGATCTGGTCGTGCCGCACGTGCCCTCGCCTCGATTGCTTCGGCCGCCACCGTAGCCGATCCGGCCACGCTGCGCCGTTCCTCATGCCGGGCGGACGACGTGCGGCGATCTCGTACGCTCTCCGCCATGACACCGCTCGGCATCGGCATCGTCGGCTGCGGGAACGTCGCCGGCAAGTACGCGTCGGACAGCAAGACCTACGCGGAGCTCCGCCTTGCCGCGGCCACGGATCTCGACCTTGCCCGGGCGACCGCGTTCGCCCGCGAGCACGGCTGCCGCGTGCACCCGTCGCTCGAGGACCTCCTGGCGGACCAGGCCGTGGACATCGTCGTCAACCTCACCGTCCACCAGGCGCATTACGAGGTGACCAGGAGAGCGCTCGAGGCCGGAAAGCACGTCTACAGCGAGAAGCCGCTCGCGCTGACCGCAGCGGAGGCGCGCGAGCTCGTGGAGCTGGCCCACGCGCGGGGGCTGCGGCTCGGCGGCTCGCCGGCGACGTTCATGGGCGAGGCCCAGCAGACGGCTGCGGCGGTGATCCGCAGCGGACGTCTCGGGACGATCCGGGCCGTCTATGCGGAGGTCAACTGGGGCCGGATCGAGACCTGGCACCCCGCACCGGCGCCGTTCTTCCGGGTCGGCGTGATGGTCGACGTGGGCGTCTACCCGCTGACGCTGGTGACGGCGATGCTCGGCCCCGCGCGGGCGGTTCGCGCCTGGGGGTTCGAGCTCAAGCCGGACCGCGTCACGACGTCCGGCGCGCCGTTCCGGATCGGCAGTCCGGACCTCATCGTGGCCGTCGTCGAGCTGGCGGACGGCACCGTGATGCGGCTCACGACGAGCTTCTACGTCGGGCGACCGGCCAAGCTCACCGGAATGGTGGAGTTCCACGGCGACCTGGGATCGTTGGCGATCGACAGCTTCCAAAACTTCGACGCCACGGTGGAGGCCGGTGCGTACGGCGAGCGATACGAGACGGTGCCGCCCGTGCGGCCGCCGTACGCGGGCGCGGCGTGGGCACGCGGCGTAGCGGAGATGGCGGCCGCGATCCACGAGCGCCGACCACACCGAGCGACCGGTGACCGCGCCGCGCACGTGACGGAGATCCTCGACGGAGTAGCGGCGTCGATCCGCGACGCCGGGCGGCGCGTCGAGATCCGCTCGACGGTGGCTGTCCCAGCGCCGATGCCGTGGGCGACCGGGGCCGTGAGCTGACGCGGCCGGGGTCCTGACGC
This sequence comes from Chloroflexota bacterium, assembly GCA_030447745.1. Taxonomy (GTDB): domain Bacteria; phylum Chloroflexota; class Limnocylindria; order Limnocylindrales; family CSP1-4; genus JACDAV01. The sequence continues at coordinate 82,325 of JAUJOH010000008.1, forward strand.
GGCGCCCTCCGCGTCCCGCCGCGCGGCCTGCCGCCGCGAGACCTGCCACGCGCGGAAGCGAGCCGCGGCGAGACTTGGCACGGGCTCGAAGCGAGCCGCGTTCGGGAGTGAGCGGTTTCGGTCCAGCCGAGCGTGGACCGGGACCGGATCGGCATTCTGGGCGTGCGTCCACGCTCGTTCGTGGGCGAATCGTTCAATGTGAGTGAGCGGGCAGCGGCGCGGACGGCACCCGGCGAACATACAGACGCTGCTGTGCTCGGCGGTCCAACGCGATCGCGTCCCTCGTCTCCATGGCAACGAGAGTGACAAGTCGCTGTCCCCTTCGCTCGGACAGAATCGCTGTCCCTCGACACCGCCACTCCACGTTGCTTGACATCGCGCCGGAGCCGCCCCTAGTCTGCCCTGCAGTGCCGGGGTCGGCACCGCTCGCGCGCCTAATTTGGTTGCGAACGTCGCATCGGCCGCGAGCAACCGAGCCCGGGACGCAACCTTCGGCGGACGTCGGCTGGTGCCGGCCTCCGTCGCAGCCGTGCCAGGGTTGGAGAAGAGCCGCCGGTTAGGTGCGGTCGTGACGACCACTCGCGGGTGGCAGCCAACGGGCAATCGCGGGGCGGCGTCAGTTTTGGAGGAGGCCCCATGGCGCAACCCAAGCGTTTTCTGGCTCTCGCGGTGGCGGGCGTGCTGCTCGTGTCCGCATGCGGTGGCGGTGGCGGTGGTGGCGGCGGCACTGCCGCTCCCAGCGGGAGCGCCGGCGGGGACGCCGGCGCGAGCGGCGGCGGCGCGGCGGGCTCGACCATCACGGTGCAGTCCCTGTGGGGTGGCACGGAGGAGGAGGCGTTCAGGACGGTCCTCGACGCGTTCGAGGAGAAGACCGGGATCACCGCCACGTACCAGGCCCAGCGAACCGACTACGCGACCGTCCTGCGGACGAGCATCCAGGGCGGGAACCCCCCGGACGTCGCGATCATCCCGGGCATCGGCTTCCTGCGCAGCTTCGCGCGCGACGGCTCGATCAAGTCGTTCGAGGAGCTGGGGATCGACACGTCCGGTCTCGCCGAAAACTACCCGCCGGGCCTGCTCGAGGTCGGTCAGGTCGACGGCACCCAGTACGCGGTACCCGTGAAGTTCAACAGCAAGAGCACCATGTTCTTCCGGCCGGATGTCTTCGAGGAGGCCGGCGTCGAGCCGCCCGCGACGTGGGACGAGTTCACGACGGTGATCGAGGACCTCAAGGCCGCGGACGTCGTGCCGCTCGGACTCGGCGCCAAAGACTCCTGGACGCTGACCGACTGGTTCGAGAACATCTACATCCGCCAGGCCGGGGTGGAGGCCTACGACAAGCTGTTCAGCGCCGAAGGCGACTGGAACGACCAGACGGTCAAGGACGCGATCTCGGCGATGCAGGAGGTCCTGACCGACGATAACGTCGTGGGCGGGATCAACGGCGCGCTGGGCGCCGGCTTCGTCGACGGTATCGGCCAGGTCTTCAAGCCGGACCCGGACGCCGCGATGTACTACGAGGGTGGCTTCACCTACGGCATCGCGACCGGCGACACGAATCCGGAGTTGGAATGGGGCGAGACGATCGAGTGGTTCGACTTCCCGTCCTTCGGCGACGACAACGGGGCAGTGACGATCGGTGGTGACGTCATCGCCGCGCTGACCGACAAGCCGGGCGTCCGGGAGTTCATGGAGTACATGACGACGGCCGAGGCCGGCACGACGTGGGCCGAGACCGGGCTCATCATCTCGCCGGTGAAGGGCGTCGCGGCCGACGTCTACCCGAACGAGTCCGCGCAGAAGGAGGCGGAGCAGGTCGCCAACGCAGAGGCCGTCCGCTACGACGGCTCGGACCTTCTGCCGGCCGGCGGCCCGGACCTGGGAGCACTCCTCCAGAGCGCGATCCAGGGCGAGGAGGTCGACGGCCTCCTGAGCGAGTTCCAGAACGCGGTCACGACCGCCTGGGAGAGCGAGTAACGCGCAACCGGTGATGAGGGCGGGCCTCGGGCCCGCCCTCATCGTTCTCGTCCAGATCGGAGGAGAGATCATGGCTGTCGCTCCGCAGGCCGGACCCGCGGCCTCCGCGGTGCCGCCGAAGCCGGCGGGCGGCCGGGGCGCGAAGGAGAGCGATCCGGTCGCGTGGCTGTTCCTTGCACCGGCGCTCGTGTTGCTGGCGATCTTCCTCGTCTTCCCCACCCTGTACACGCTGGCGCTCAGCTTCAACCGCGGCCGCGCCGGCGTCTTCACGGAGTGGGTCGGTCTCCGCAACTACGTCAACCTGCTGACGAACGACCCGAACTTCATCGACCTGCGGACGTTTCCGCCGAGCGGAGCGATCTGGAACAACGTCCTGTGGGTGATCTTCTACACCGGCCTGGTGCTCGCCCTCGGCCTGCTCATCGCCGTCATGGCGACCAGGGTCAGGTACGAGCGGCTGATCAAGGCGATCGTCTTCGTCCCGCAGGCGATCGCCGCGACGGCGCTCGGCGTTATCTGGACCTTCGTCTACTCCCCGAATCAGGAGCAGGGGCTGCTCAACGCACTCCTCGGCGTGTTCGGCATCGGGCCGATCTCGTGGCTCGGTAACCCGAGCTGGGTCAACGCGGCCCTCATCGCGACGGCGGTCTGGGCGGGCGTCGGCTTTGCCACCGTCATCCTGTCTGCCGCCATCAAGTCGATCTCGACGGAGATCCTCGAGGCGGCCAGGACCGACGGCGCAAACGAGATCCAGATCTTCTTCCGGATCATCCTGCCGATGGTCAGCCTGCCGATGTCGGTCCTGGCCGTGACGCTGATCGTGGGCGTGGTCAAGCTGTTCGACCTGATCTACGTCATGACCGGTGGCGGCCCGGGAGCGGCGAGCCGGGTGATCGCCTTCACGATGTACCAGGAGGCGTTCCCCGGCGGCCAGTACGGCAAGGGCGCCGCGGTGGCCGTCATCATGCTGATCATCCTGATCCCGATCATGATCTTCAACATCCGCCGGTTCCGGTCGGAGGCAGTCACATGACGCAGGACGCTCTCACGGGCGTGGGCATGGCGGGGACCAAGCCACGCACCACGAGCGAGCGAATCGTCCGGGCCCTGAACCGGACGCCGGTCCACATCGTCCTCGGACTCGTGGCTGTGGTATGGCTGGCGCCGACGATCGGTCTGCTCATCACCTCGTTCCGCCCACGCTCGGACATCCAGACGTCGGGCTGGTGGGAGGTGCTCGGCACGCTCCGCTTCACGCTCGACAACTACCGGGAGGTGCTCGCGGGGCAGGGCATCTTCGGCTCGTTCATCAACAGCCTGATCATCACGATCCCGTCGACGATCCTGCCGATCTTCCTGGCGTCGCTCGCGGCGTACGCGTTCTCGTGGCTGCGCTTCCCGTTCCGGGACACGCTGTTCCTGCTGACCGTGGCGCTCCTCATGATTCCCGTCCAGGTGGCGTTCATCCCGGTCCTTCAGCTGATGCGGCCGTTCGGGCTGACCCAGGGCTTCGCCGGCCTGTGGCTGGCGCACACAGCCTTCGCGCTGCCGTTCGGGATCTTCCTGCTGCGCAACTTCTTCATCACCCTGCCGAAGGACCTGATCGAGGCAGCCCGGATCGACGGAGCATCGACGTGGGGTGTCTTCCGCACGATCGTCGTTCCACTGTCCGTGCCGGCCATCGCGGCGTACGGGATCTTCCAGTTCCTGTGGACCTGGAACGACCTGCTGATCGCCTTGATCTTCGCCCAGGGTCAGGGCACGAGGCCGATCACCATCCAGGTGCTGACGCTGCTCGGGACGTACGGGTCGCAGTGGCACATCCTGGCAGCGAGCGCATTCCTGCTGATGTTCCTGCCGCTGCTCGTGTTCTTCAGCCTGCAGCGCTACTTCGTGCAGGGCCTGCTGGCCGGCTCCGTGAAGTAAGGCGTTCCTGACCCGCGCCCGCACACCGCGGCCGGTCGACGACCGCCGCGGGCCCGTTTTCAGCCGACGACGAGCCGCCCTTGGAGATTTGTGGTGCCCCGCACGCGACCGGACCCGCACCGGGCGGTGACTGACCGCTCGGGGCTGGTGGTCGCGACCTACAACATCCGGGCGGCGATCGGGCCCGGCGAGCCGTTTCCGCCGGCCTGGTGGCGGCACGTCTCGCTCGACCGCCTCGAGCGGCTCGCGTCCGTGATCCGCTCGCTTGGCGCGGATGTCGTGACGCTTCAGGAGGTCACGGTCGTCAACGTCGACGGCAACCTGGTGGACCAGCCCGGCGAGCTCGCGCGGCTCACCGGAATGGACGTCCGCTACGCGGCCGCCGGCCATTTCCCCATCGTCGAGCCCGAAACCGGTCGCATCTCCGGGACGAGCCTCTGGGGCAACGCGGTGCTCAGTCGCCTCCCGATCGAGGCGTCGTGGGCCGCCGGGCTGCCGCGCGCCGCGCAGGACGACCTCGTCGAGCCGGTCGGTGAGTGCGACCCGCTCGACGGCGCCCCGCACCCGCTGGCCGGTGTCCGCTACGCCGACGCGCCGACCGGCGCGAGCGAGCCGCGCGTCGTCCTGCGATGCACCGTGTCGGCACCGCGCGGGCCGGTGCACGTCGTGGCGACCCACTTCACGCACGTCGGCGTCGAGCAGCGGCGCGCACAGGCGGCCTTCGTGGCCGAGGCGCTGGCGGCCCTCGAGGGCGCCGTCGTCGTGGCCGGCGACCTGAACGCGGCCATCGAGTCGCCGGCCCTCGAGCCGCTCCGGTCGACGCTGGCGGACTCGTTCACCGTGACCGACACTCCGGAGGGAGACCCGGCCCGTCGCTCGTGCGGACCGTGGGCGATCGACCACGTCCTCGTCCATGGCCTGCGGCCCACGAGCTGCCGCGTCCACCGGGAGGCCGGCGACGCGTCCGATCACTGGCCGGTGGTGGCCGAGCTCCACTGAGCCGCGGCCGCGCGACCGGCGCAGACGCGCAATCCGCTATCGGGCGAGTCGTCGACCACCGCGGCGGGCGCGCGCGACGTGAACCCCTCGTTCGCGAGGCGGGTGCGCGCCGAGGCGAGGTGGCCCTCGGCCTCCGCCAGCTCCTTCTCGAGCCGTGCGCGGTCGTCCGCCGCCGGCTGACCGTCGGGACGCTGGTCTGTCCGCACGACGGCCTCGACATCGCCGCTGATCACCGCCAGCCCACCCGGCGGACCGGCCGGAAACGCGCGGCGGTCCGGATGCCGCACCAGCGGACGCGCCCGGGCGAGCCGCTCGAGCGCCGGCCGGAGCACCTCGAAGGCGGGCGCGAGCCGCTCCGGCACGACGACCTCGAGCGGCAGCCAAGTGGCCGGCTCGATGCGCGCCTCCGCGCGGGCGTTGCGTACCCCGCGGACGAGCTCGACGAGGGCACCGACCTCGGCCTCCGCGGTGATGTGCCGCTCCTCCACGCCAGGCCACCGGGCGACGATCAGGAGCTCCGGGTCATCGGCGCGGTGCGGCAGCGCGGCCCACAGTGCCTCGGTCACGAACGGCATGACCGGGTGGAGCAGACGCAGGTAGGTGTCGAGGGCACCGACCAGCGTCCACCACGTTGCCTCGCGCTCCTCTGGCGCGATCGAGTCGTCCGTCAGCCGGACCTTCGCGAGCTCCAGCCCCCAGTCGCAGAACTCGCTCCAGATGGCGTCGTACAGCACCCGGGTCACCTCGCCGAAGGCGAAGTCGGCCATCGCCCGGTCGACCGTCTCCGTGGCAGCGGCGGCGCGCGACAGGATCCAGCGCTCGGCCGGTCCCAGCCTCGGCGGGTGCGGTTCCCGGAGTGGCACGTCGCGGCCGATCGACGCCGGGCGCGCGCCGACCACGAACCGCCCGGCGTTCCACAGCTTGTTCGCGAAGTTGCGCGCGCTCTCGACCTTGCCCGTGCCGAAGCGGATGTCGTTGCCCGGCGTCGTCCCGTGGATCAGCGCGAACCGCAGGGCGTCCGCGCCGAGCTCATCGATCGTCCCGAGCGGGTCCAGGACGTTGCCCTTCGTCTTGGACATCTTCTTCCCGTAGGGGTCGCGGATCAGCCCCGACAGGTAGACGACACGGAACGGCGCCTGGCCGGTGAGGTGGATCCCGAGCATCATCATCCGGGCGACCCAGAAGAAGATGATGTCGTAGCCCGTCTCCATGACCTGCGTCGGGTAGTAGCGCTCGAGATCCGGAGCGTCGTCGCGCGGCCAGCCGAGTGTCGAGAACGGCCACAGGCCGGAGCTGAACCAGGTGTCGAAGATGTCCGGGTCCTGCGTGAGCTCCGAGACCGGCCGCGGGCAGCCGTCGCATGTGGGGGGCCCATCCGGGCGATCCCAGACGGTGACGTGGCCGTCCGGGCAGTACCAGGCCGGGATCCGGTGTCCCCACCAGAGCTGTCGCGAGACGTTCCAGTCGCGGATCCCGGTCAGCCAGTGCTCCCAGACCTTCACGAACCGCTCCGGCAGGATGCGGGTCCGGCCCGAGCGTGTCGCGGCCAGCGCCTGATCCGCCAGCGGGCGCGTGCGGATGAACCACTGCGTCTTGAGGCGCGGTTCGACGATGTCGTCCGAGCGCTCGCAGCGCCCGATCGCCATCTCGTGGTCCCGCTCGCCCTCGAGGTCGCCTGACTCGTCGAGTGCCTCGATCATGCGCCGCCGCGCCTCGAACCGGTCGAGCCCGTCCCAGGGCGTCCCGGTACCCGCGACGCGGCCGGCATCGTCGAGTACGGTCGGCATCGGCAGCCCATGACGGCGCCCCGTGGCGTTGTCGTCGTGATCGTGGGCCGGCGTGATCTTCACGGCGCCCGTCCCGAACTGGGGCTGGACGACCTCGTCCGCGATGACCGCCACGTCGCGCTGGACGAACGGGATCCGGACCACCCGGCCGACCAGGGCGCGGTACCGCTCGTCGTCCGGATGCACCGCGACCGCGGTGTCTCCTAGGATCGTCTCCGGCAGGGTTGTCGCCACCGCGATACAGCGGTCGGGGTCCGGCGCCTCCGTCGCCGCGTCGACCAGGTGGTAGCGGATCGTCCAGAGCCGGCCCGTCTCCGGCGTCGCGACGACCTCGAGGTCGCTCACGCTCGTCCGGCAGCCCGGGCACCAGTTGACGAGCGCCTCCGTACGGTAGGCGAGCCCGTCGCGATAGAGCCTCGCGAAGGCGACCCGGACGGCCTCCGCCGAGCCCTCGTCCATCGTGTAGCGCAGGCGTCCCCAGTCGAACGAGCCGCCCACCCGCCGTTGCTGGCCGAGCATGACGGGCCGCGTCTCCTCGACGAACGCCCGCATCCGGTCGAGATACCGGTCGCGTCCGAGCGACTGCCGGCTCTCGCCTTCGCGCGCCAGGATCCCGTCCAGCACGAACTGGGCCGCGATCGAGGCGTGATCGAGCCCGGGCAGGAAGAGCGCCGGTCGCCCGAGCATCCGGGCGTGACGGACCATCAGATCCTCGACCGCCGTCCGCTGGGCGTGGCCGAGGTGCAGCGACCCAGTGATGTTGGGTGGCGGCTGGATGATCGTGAACGGGTCCGCGTCCGGGTCCGCCCGCGACCCGGTGCCGTCCGGCGCGAAGACGTCCGCGGCGAGCCAGCGGTCGTAGATCGCGGCCTCGAAGTCCGCCGGCCGGTACGCCTTGGGGAGCGTCCGGTCCGTCGTCGTGTCCGTCATGGTCGCCTCCCCTGTCCGGCGTCCCGGTCCGAAAACAGAACGCCCCGCTCGTCCAGCGGACGAACGGGGTCGTGGTACCACCTGCTGGTTCGGTGACGGGGCGGGTCGCTCATCGCGGCCGCCGGGCTCCGGCACCCTCTCGGCGCGCTAACGGGCGCCATCCGCACGACTCGCGGGTGACCTTCGCGCGGGCGGTCCTGCGCGGCTCGCACCGTCCCGCGTTCGCTGCGTGGCCCTTGGCTGCGCTACTCCTCCCGGTCGTCGCCGTGAGGCGGCGAGTGTAGCACTGCCTCCGAGGGCGATCCGGGCGGCCTCCCGGCGGAGGTCTCGGCGGCGGCCTCGTCGGCCGGTCCGGCGCTCGTTGCCGGGAACTCCACGACCACGAGCGCGTGTCGGGGTGACCGGTTGTAGGCCGCCGCGAGGATCCCGCCGAGCAGGGCGCCGACGAGCGCCGCCACCGCTCCCACGGCCAGCGCCACGACGGGGATCACGAGCCACCAGCGGAGCTCGAGCTCCCGCAGCAGTCCCAGCTGGTCGCCGAACGGCAGGAGCCGTCGGGCGACGCCGAAGGTAAACGCCAGCTCCCGCTGCCAGTCGACCACCGCGCCGGAGAACCAGACGACGCCCGCACCGATTGCCGCGCCGAAGAAGAGACCGAGGGCGAAGCCGACCCACGCTCCGGCCGCCATGGCGGCACGCACGGAGACCGCAAGGCGGCCGCGGACGGCCCGTGTCCCGGGCCCGAGGGCGAGCGCCACAGGATCGCCGATCCAGCCCCCGTCCTGCCGCTGACCGTGCCGCCCGCCGGACCTCACCGAGCCGGGGTTCCGGCGCCGGACGCGCGTCCCACACCGCTGTCGTCATCCACCCCAACGTCGGGGCCGCTGCGCCCCCAGCCACGCAGGACGACGAGGAACGCGAGCGCCAGGATGGCGAGCGACAGGGCAATGCCGTAGACCAGGTAGCCGAGCCCTGGCCGCGACTTCTCGACCGCGACCGCCGCCGTCCTTCCCTGGCCGGCCTCGATCCCCGCGCCAACCACGTCGAGCCCGTCGGGCAGACGCCGGAAAACATCCCGCGCCACGGCAGCGGCCGGGCGCTCGGAGCCATCGGGCCGGAAGAGGCCGAAGTGCTCGACCTCCAGGTTCGGTCGGAGCGTCGCATAGTCCTCGAGCGTCCACCAGACGGCGGCGGAGACATATCCGCCCGGCCGGGTTGCTCGCTCCACGAGCAGCGGGCCGGAAGTCTCGCCGAAGATCCGGCGCTGCGCCTCCTGCCCGCCCGGCCCGTCCGCCCACCGCCCGAACTCCAGGACCACGACCGGCTTGCTCGGGAAGGTCTCCCCAGCCGCGGCGAGGGCGGTCGCCGTGTCGGCCCGAGCATCCGACCCGTAGAACACCCCGTGGTAGAACGTGAAGCCGTTCACGTCGAGCGCCTCGCTGGTGCGGTCCGCAGGGTTGAAGCCGTACGCGGCCTGACCCGTGAGCCGCGTCCCGTCGATCGCCCGGTCGACCTGGTGCAGCTCTCTCAGCGCCGAAGCTCGAGCCTCCTCGCCGGTGGACTCGTTGGCGAGACCGTGGAAGAGCACGGACGGGCGGTTCATGTCGCGGAGGGCCATCTCGCGCAGCATCTGCTGCGGGATGCCCCGGCGCATTGCGACGTCGACCGTCTGGGGCGTGTAGTGGTAGAGCGGGATCTCCTCCCAGACCGCGAACCCCAGGCGGTCGGCCAGGTCGAGGAGCGCCGGGTTGGCCGGCGAATGACCCGTCCGGACGAGCCGCGCACCGACGGACCGGGCGCGCTCGAGCTGATCGCGGATCCGAGTGGCGTCCGGCATCCCGCCGACGAGCGCGCCGTCCGCGTCTCGGCCGAGCCACTGGTCGTGGAGCGCCACGCCAGGCAGCGCGACGGGTCGGCCGTTGAGCCGCACCGCTGGGCCGTCGCCGTCGACCGCAACCTGCCGCAGGCCGAAGGTGTCGGTCAGCTCATCCACCGGGACGCCTCCCACGCCCACGACGGCCCGCACCACGTGCAGCGAGGGCGACGTCGGGCTCCAGGTGGCCGCCGCCAGCAGGAACGAAGCGTCGAGGCGCATGACCTCGCCCGGTGCCATGCGCTGCGGTTCGAGGACCTGTCGGGCGATCGGCGTCGGCCGGTCGATGAGCGCCGCTGGCGCCGGGTCAAGCAGGTTCGCCGGCGTGACGGTGGCGGGGAAGATCTCGACGGCGACGCGGGCCTTCACCGGATCGACACCGCTGTTGCGCACGACGACCGACACGTCAGCCCCGTCGAGGTGCGGCACTACATCGGCACGGACGACGTGGACCGCGTGGCTGGCCTCGAGCCAGACCGGGCGCGTCAGCCCGCCGAAATTCCACCAGTCGGCGAGACCCCACGGCACGATGTCGTTGCGGGAGCCCCACGCTGGGTTGTCGACCCGCACGGCCAGAACGTTCTCCTCGCCCGGGCGGGCGGCTCCCGTGGCGTCGAAGGCGAACGGCGTCGTCCCTCCTTCGTGGTACCCGAGCCAGTGCCCGTTCAGCCAGACGTCCGCCAGGTAGTTGGCGGCCCCGAACTTCAGGGTCACGGTCCTGCCGGACCAGAGGGCCGGCAACCGGAATCGCGTCCGGTACCAGGCAGACTTCTCCGCCCGGTCTGGAATCGGGTTGACGGTACCGGGCACCTCGATCCGCGTCCACGAGCGGTCGCTGTACTCGGGCTGCTCGCGACCACCAGCCTCGGCGAGGATGCCCTCGAGGCTCGCCTCCCGCGGGGTCAGCGACAGCGCCGTGTCGAGCCCGACGATCTCGTGGCGCCAGGTACCTGACAGGTCGACGCGCGGTCTGCCCTGCGGTGCGAAGGTCGGCACCGGGATCCCGTTCTGCATGGCGACCTGACCGCCGCGCACCTCGACGAGGTCGAGGGTCGGCGCGAGCTCGCCGGCGTCGGCGGCCGGCACGCAGCCGGCGATCGAAGCGGCCACACCGGCCAGCACCAGCCGACCGACCCACCGCTGCCGCAGCAGCGCCGCGCGCCACGCGTCGCCGGGCCGCGCTGCGAACCGGACCAGCCCCGTGCGCATGGGCACGCGCGCCGCGGCGCCGGCGCCCTTCATGACGCGGCGATTACGCGGACTCGCCGCGCTCCGCGAGCCACTCCGCGTAGTTCGTCTCGTCGACGCCCTTGTCGACCTCGGTCTTGGTCAGCAGGAGCGGGACGCGACGCTCTCGGATCGTCTCTTCCGTGATGATGCACTTGCGGACCTCGGCCCGCTCCGGGATGTCGTACATCACCTCGAGCAGCGCCTCCTCCACGATCGACCGGAGAGCTCGGGCGCCCGTCTTGCGGTCGAGAGCGACATCGGCCGCCGCGCGCAGCGCGCCCTCGGTGAAGGCGAGCTCCACCTTGTCGAGCGAGAGGAACTTCTGGAACTGGCGGGTGACGGCGTTCTTCGGCTCCGTCAGGACCCGGACGAGATCCGCTGCAGTCAGCGCGGAGAGCGTGACGATGACCGGCAGACGCCCGATGAACTCCGGGATGAGCCCGAACTTCAGGAGGTCCTCTGGCATGAGCTTCTCGAGGATCCGGCCACGGTCCGCCCTGCTGACCGCGCCGGTCGACCCGAAACCGATCGACCGCCGGCCCACGCGCTCCTCGACGATCTTCTCCAGGCCGTCGAAGGCGCCCCCGCAGATGAACAGGATGTTCGTCGTGTCGATCTGGATGAACTCCTGGTGCGGGTGCTTTCGACCGCCCTGGGGCGGCACGTTTGCGACCGTGCCCTCGAGGATCTTCAGGAGCGCCTGCTGGACGCCCTCACCGGACACGTCCCGGGTGATCGACGGGTTGTCCGCCTTGCGGGCGATCTTGTCGATCTCGTCGATGTAGATGATCCCGCGCTGCGCTCGCGCCACGTCGAAGTCCGCGGCCTGGATCAGGCGCAGCAGGATGTTCTCCACGTCCTCGCCGACGTAACCCGCCTCCGTGAGCGAGGTCGCGTCGGCGATGCAGAACGGGACGTCGAGGACCCGCGCCAGGGTCTGCGCGAGCAGCGTCTTGCCGGAGCCGGTGGGCCCAACGAGCAGGACGTTCGACTTCTGGAGCTCGACCTCGTCGATCTGGTGACCGGCGTTGACCCGCTTGTAGTGGTTGTACACGGCGACCGAGAGGACCTTCTTGGCCTTCTCCTGGCTGATCACGTACTGGTCGAGCGCGAAGGTGATCTGGCGCGGGTTCGGGAGCTTGGCAACCGAGGGCTTCGCCTTCGGCTGCTCGAGCATCTCCTCCTCGATGATCTCCTGGCAGAGGTTGATGCACTCGTCGCAGATGTAGACGCCCTGTCCCGCGATGAGCTTGCGGACCTGCTCCTGACTCTTGCCGCAGAACGAGCACCGATACGGGACCTTGGGCCCCTTGGTGCCGCTCGTGGTGGTCACGCGCGTGGTCCCGTCATGTGCGGCCGGAGCCCCTTACTCCTTCGCCTTCTTCGACTCCGGCTCCGGCTCCGGCGTCGGCTCGCCGACCGACTCCGGATCCGTCACCGACGAGCCTTCGCCTCCGGTCAGGCCCGCGTCGTGCGCCTGCGCGATGAGCGACTCGCCCGGCAGCGTGTAGACCGCATCGATGATGCCATAGTCCTTCGCCTGGTCGGGGGCCATGAAGTAGTCGCGATCGGTGTCCTTCACGATCTTCTCGAGTGGCTGTCCAGTGTGGCGCGAGAGGATCTCGTGATTGCGCTGGACGAGGAATTCCCACTCGCGCATCTGGATCACGGCGTCCGGCGCGTTGCCACGGAAGCCGCCGGAACCCTGGTGGATCATGATCCGGCTGTTCGGGAGCGCGTAGCGCTTGCCGGGAGCACCGGCGGCCAGGAGGACGGCGGCCATCGACGCCGCCATGCCGATGCAGATGGTGCTCACCGGAGCACGCAGGTACTGCATCGTGTCGTAGATCGCGAGACCGGAGTTGACGACGCCACCCGGCGAGTTGATGTACAGGCTGATGTCCTTCTCGGGATCCTCGGACTCGAGGAACAGCAGCTGGGCGATGATCAGGTTCGCGAGGTGGTCCTCGATGGCGTCGCCCAGAAAGATGATCCGCTCGCGAAGGAGCCGCGAGTAGATGTCGTAGGCGCGCTCACCGCGACTCGTGGACTCGATGACCATCGGGACGAGCATGGAATCTCCCTCTGAGGAGTGGGCGTCGAGTGAAGGGAGTCGGTCAGCCGGCCCGGCCGGCCGCCGCGGGGTCATCTGCGCCGACGTCGCCGGCGGCGGGCTCAGCCGGCTCGCCGGGCGTTTGAGCGACGGGGTCGGCGGCGCCTCCCTCGGCGACCAACGTGCCGGGATCGGTCGCGCCGATGGCGGCCGACGACGTGGCGGAGTCGGCCTCGAGCGCGGAGCTGGGCCCGTCCTCGGCGTGCGGCAGCGGCGGGTGCTCCGGGTGGGCGGCCAGCCAGTCGTCGACGAGCTTCTCGACGAGGCGGCTGCGGCGCAGCGTGCTCCGGATGAAGTTGCGGCCCCGCTCGGAGTCGAAATAGCCGAGCAGCTTGCGGTCGTTGGCATAGCGCGCCCGGCCGCGCGCCACCTCGGCCTCGATCGCCTCGTCGGGGACCTCGACGCCCTCCGTCTCGGCGACCCTGGACAGGACGAGGAGGACCTTGACCCGATGCTCGGCCCTCGGCCGAAGGTCAGCGTGGAGGTCCGGCTCGGTCTTCTCGACGACCTTGAGGTACGCCTCTTCCGAGATGCCCTGGCGCGCGAGCGACGCGCGGAACTCGTCGTGCATCACCTCGACCTCCTGGTCGATCAGCACGTCGGGGAGCTCCAGCGTCGCGTTGGCGACGGCATACTCGATGATCCGATCGGCGAACTCGTGGCGCGCCTTGTCGAGCGCGCTCCGCTCGAGCCGCTTCCGGATCTCCTCGCGCAGCTCCGCCAGACCGGCGTAGTCACCCATCGACCGCGCGAACTCGTCGTCGGCCTCGGGCAGGACCTTCTCACGGAGCTCGCGAAGCTCGACGCTGAAGTGGGCCACCTGACCGGCGAGGTTCCGGTCTGCGTAGTCGTCCGGGAACGTGATGTCGAACTCGGTCGTGTCGCCCACCGTGAGTCCATCGAGATTCGCCTCGAAGCCCGGGATCAGGCGCTCCTCGCCGAGGATGAGCGGCATCCGCTCCGACGTGCCGCCCTCGAACGGCTCGCCGTCCTTCGTTCCGACGAAGCCGATCACGGCGTAGTCGCCGTTCCGCGCGCCGCGGTCCTCGACCGGCGAGGGTCGCGTTCTGGTCGCGCAGCTCCTCGACCACCTTGTCGATCCGGGCCTCGTCCGTCGTCTCGATCTCGGGCCGGAAGTTGAAGTTCCGATAGTCGCCGAGCTGGACGTCGGGACGGACGGGAACCAGCGCCGTGAAGATGACCGGCTTGCCCTCCTCCGCCTGGACGACGTCGACGTCGGCGTTGGCGAGCGGCAGGATCTCCTTCTCGATCAGCGCCTTGCGGTACGCGTCCTGGACGAGGTGCTCGACCGCCTCGTCGAGCACGCGCGCCCGGACCGAGCACGCGCTCGAGGACGGGTCGCGGCGCCTTGCCGGGTCGGAATCCGGGAACGCGCGTGCGTCGCGACAGGTGCCGGACGGCTTCGTCGACGGCCTTGCTGAGTCGTTCGGGGGGAAGCTCGACCTCGAGCTTGATGACGCTCTTCGGCGCCGGGGTGGCGGTGACGTTCATCGTCCGGGGAGTATAGGTCCGGGCGGTTCCCGGGCCGGAGGCGTGCGCGCCGGGGTCGCGCGTCCGCCGACTGCCGCGCCGGCACCAGGACGGATCATGGCTCGATGGAGAGCCCGTTCGCGAGCCCGTTGGAGACGTTCGCGAGCCCGTTGGTGCCATTGCCAACCCGGACGTTCGCGACGCGTAACATCAGCGCGGACGCGGAAGTGGTGGAACGACAGACACGCGAGCTTTAGGCGCTCGTGCCGGCAACGGCGTGAGGGTTTGAATCCCTCCTTCCGCACCACGATCAGGCCTTCCGACGTGGGCTGGCACGGTCGACGGCCCGGGCGATCGCGCAGGGACGTGGCGGACGCTCCGGCGGCATCCGCCGTTCGATGTCGCGCTCGATATCGCTGCCAGTGCTATTCGGCCGGGTTCGACGACCACAGGCCGTCGCTCAGGCGGGCTGCGACATCGCGGATGAGCTCGCGTCCGCACGAGCACGGACTCGCAACGACCCTGCTCGGGCGGTTGAGATCCTCGAAGGGCCCGAGATAACGCTGGCAGTAATACGTCCGGTCACATGGGCGTGACGTCCGGTCACATGGGCGTGGTGACGGCGCCGTACGGTCGATGCCCGCCCGGCTGCGGTCCGCCTGGCCAGCTCCCCACACTCGGTCGCCGGCCGGTCGCCGTGACCGTGTGGTGGTCAAGTGCCGGCGCTCCGGACCGCGCGGTCGGTCGAGCCTCGCGGATTCCGCTGCCCTCGTCGTGAGGCGGTCGCCGCGACCGGCTGGCGGTGACGTGCCGGGCACCCGGGCCTGCGCTGGTCGGCGGACGGGGGCTCGTGCCGGGCGCCGACCTAGTGCCCGATGTCGCTCCCCTTGCCGGCCTCCCGGCGGGCTCGGATCCGCTGGATCGCGTTCTCGAAGGTGTCGTTGTCACCGGCGAACAGCCGGCCGACCATGCGGCGGGACGCCTGTTGCAGGAACGGGCGCGACAGCCCGGACAGGAGCAGGGCCAGGACGGCGCCGAGGTCACGCTTGTCTCGTTCGCCCTGATGAGCCGCGAGGTACTCCGCGAACTCCCGCTCGATCGTGCCCCGGATCTTGGCGCCGTCCGAGCCCATCTTGCGGAGCGTCTTGTCGATGTCCGGGGGCAGCATCGACTTCGGAAGCGGTTCCTCCGGTCCCACCACGGCGCGCTTCACGCGTCGCGCGACGCGGCCGGGTCCGCCGGCGATCAGGAACGCCGCGCCGGCCGCCATGCCAGCCGTCCTGGCCGGAGCCTTCCGGACCTTCGTCGGAATGTCGACGGCCGTACGGCCCGACGCCTCGAGGCGCTCGACCTCGCCGGCGAGCGCCTGGCGCGAGGCTAGGACTTCCGCCCGAGCGGCGTCTGTTCGCGCACCCACTCGATGGTCTCCTTCGTGGTTTCGATCGTCTGGTTCGGCCAGAACCGACCCTTGACCGCCTCGCCGTCGACGCCCTGCCGCGCCACGGCGGCACCCATCAGGGCAATCCAGGTGATCAGCGCGACGGTCACGCCGATCGCAGCACCCACCCGCGGCCCGAGCGCGACAGCGGTGAGGGCGCCGATCACGACACCGAGGATCGCGCCGACCACGAACCCGGCGACCGCACCCCCGGACCCGCCGTTGCGACCCCCGAGCACGGCGCCAAGGATGGCGCCCAGGATCCCGAGCAGGCCGGCGCCGACGACGAGCGGCCGGATGTCGGCCGAGATCGGGCCCGCGACGGCGTCGCCCAGCGCGGTCCAGGCGCGATTCGTGAGGTCCAGCCCGAGCACGACGCCGACGACGATGCCGACCAGCGCGCCAATCAGCAGCGCGCGGCGCACGCCGTGCACGTCGAGGGCGCGGAGCAGTGCCGCAACGGCGACGCCGAGGAGGAGGAGCGTGCCGTGGACCACGCCCCAGCCGAGCGAGCCGAAGAGCGCCTCGCCGACGAACAGCGACAAGCCGATGACGAGCAGCAGTCCCACGACCAGCACCGCGCCGATCGCGATCCCGGCCAGCAGGACCACCCGCTTGACCTCGTCGAGGATGTCGGCGAGCTCCGACTTGGCGAGGTCCACGTGCGAGCCGACCAGCCGGCCGGCGGCGGACTTCGTGTTGCCGAGCTGCGCGCGGAGCCCGGGGGCCGGCGTGCCGTCAGTGGCCGCGGCGCTTGCCGCTGGGTTGCCGTCCCCGCCCGAGGGACGACGACTGACCCCGATGCGGCCGGCAGCGTCGCCGGCGGATCGCTCGGGCGAGCCCGGCTCGGAGCCGGATCCCTGGGCCTGGTGCCGGTCGAACACGCGGTTCGGCGCGCCGGAGGGCGTGGAGGGTCGCAGCCGGTCGCTCGGCGACGTCGCGGCGCCATCGGCGCGTTCGAACTTGGGCTCGTCCAGGGTGAGTCTCCGGAGAGTCAGGGCGCTCGGGACCCGCGGATCATACCAGCGGCCGCATCGGGGGCCGGAGGAGGCACCACGCCGCGGTCGCGGCGGTCCGCGACCGCGCGGCCCGTTTCGGTCAGGCCGCGCCGCGAAACGCTCGGACGCCCAGGCGATCCGCCGCGTCGAAGAAGCCGTACGTCCGACGGAACGCGGGGTCGACCGGCGCCGATGACCGGCCGGTCACGGCCTTCCAGAGCTCGGCCTCCAGCTCGGCGATCCTGTCGGCGAGCTCCGCGGGCCCGCGCGGTGTCGGGATGTCGACGTAGGTCCGACGCCCGCTCGGGAACCGGACGTCTCCGTCCGGGATCCGCGGCATGAAGGCCAGGACCACGCGGGCGTGGTGGAGCGCCGCGAGGTGCCATGGCTCGGCTGCCGACAGCCGGGTCGGTTCGGGGCCGTCGGCAAGGCTCCGGCCGGCGAGCCGTGCTTCCGCGGCAGCCTCGGAGATCTCGGCGGCTCGGTCGGCATCGCTGCGCGCCGGCGTCACCCGCATCGAGGCGACCTGGAGCAGGAGGTACCGGAGCTCCGCTGCGTCCGCACCTTCCGACCTGAGCCAGCCGTGGAAGCCGGTCTGGATCCCCTCGACGTGCGGCAGCGTCGTCCGCTCGAGGAACGCGGCGTCCTCGGCGCCGAGCCCGCCCTCGTCGACCACCCGATCGAGCAGCTCCCTCGTGCGTCGGACAAGCGCGAGCATCCGATCGAGGTGCGTAAACCCGCTTCCGTCGAGATCCGCCATGCCGGCCTCCCCTCGTGCCCCCGGGCGGGGGTCGTTGAGCGTGGACCGTTGGCGACGACCGACCGAGCGGCGCAATCGTCGCCCACTCGGATCCCAATGGTACCGACCCCGCGACCGTCCGCGTCGCCCGGAGCGGCGCAGCGGACCAGCGACGCATCCGCCTGCGCTACGCTCCGACGGTGTCAGAAGGGGCGCCGGTCGCCGCGACGGATCCCGGGACGCCGGGGCGCCGCCTCGTCACGGCGGAGCTGCTGAGCATCGGGACGGAGTTGACCGTCGGCGAAACCCGCGACACCAACGCCGCTGAGGTGGCGCGCGGGCTCACCGAGGATGGCGTGAGCGTGCAGCGCATTGAGGCGTTGCCAGACGACCTGGCTGTGGTGTGCACCGCCTTCGCCGAGTCGTTCACCCGGGTGGACCTCGTCGTCACTACCGGCGGCCTGGGGCCAACGCCGGACGACCTGACCCGCGAAGCGATCGCGGAGCTGTGCGGCGAGGAACCGATCGTCGATCGCGCCCTGGAAGGCTGGCTCCGGGAGCTGTGGGCCCGGCGCGGGATGGAGTTTCCGGAGTCGAACCTCAAGCAGGCGTGGCTCATCCCGTCGTCCACGCCGATCCCGAACCCGAACGGGACGGCGCCCGGCTGGTGGGTGGACCGCCCAGACGGCCGCGTCATCGTCGCGCTCCCAGGACCACCCCGCGAGATGCGGCCGATGTGGGACGGCTGGGTCCGGCCGCGGCTCCGCGACCGGGAGCTGGGCACGAAGCTCGACATCCGGACGCTGCGGCTGTTCGGAATCGGCGAGTCACAGGCGGCGGAACGTCTCGGGGAGGCCGTCCTTGGCACGCCGAACCCGGTCGTGGCGACCTACGCGCGCCACGACGCCGTCGACGTCCGGATCGCCGCGGCACCCGATCCCGCCCGCGGCCTGAGCGCAGCCGATGTCGCGTCAGCCGCCGAGGCCACGGTCCTCGAACGTCTGGGCGAGCACGTCTGGAGCCGTGGCGCGACGACCTGGGCCGAGGCGATCGGCAGCGAGCTGGAGGCGCTCGGGTGGTCGCTTGCCACGGTCGAGACCGGCACGGGCGGAAGCCTGGCGACGCTCGCCGCGGGGCGGGCGGAGTTCGGGCGCGGCGAGAGCCGTCAGGCGCGCGACGGCGACCCGGACGCCGTCGCCGCGGCGGCGCGACGCACCTCCGGTGCCGACGTGGCCGGCGCGGTCCGCGCCGCGGAGCGCGGTGCCGACACCGCCGTCAGCGTCGCCGTCGCGACCGCGGCCGACGTGCACCGCGAGCGGCGGATGGCGTTCCTCGGCGGTCAGGAGGGGCGCCGACGCGCGGGGCTCACGGCCGCGGCCGTGCTCCTGCGGCAGCTTCGCCGCCGCACCGGAGGACGTGCCGTTCGGTGATCGGCTCGCGCGGCGCCGTCCAGCGCAGCGGCGGGCGGCGGCGCGGTGAACGGCGTCAGGAGATCGTGAGCACCGGCTGTCGGTCACCTGCTGCCGCGCGGACGCTCATGCGAGCGGCGACCGTCTGGGCGAGCGCGGTCAGGGCGTGCGCCGCCGGGCCCGGCTCCCGTTGAGCGACGGCCGGCACGCCGACGTCACCGCCCTGCCGGACGGTCACGTCGAGCGGGATGCCGCCGAGGTACTCCAGCCCGTGCTCCTGGCTGAACCGCTCGCCGCCGCCGCGCCCGAAGATCTCCGTGATCTCGCCGCAGTGATGGCAGACGAAGCCGGTCATGTTCTCGACCACGCCGATGATCGGCACGCTCATGCGCTTCAGCATCGCGAGCGCCTTGGCGACGTCCGCGAGGGCGACCTCCTGCGGCGTCGTGACGAGGACCGTGCCGCTGATCGGGACCGCCTGGGCCAGGGTCAGCTGCGCGTCCGACGTGCCGGGCGGCAGGTCGATGACCAGGTAGTCCAGCTCCCCCCATTCGACGTCGCGCAGGAACTGCTGGATCGCGCCGCCGATGAGCGGGCCGCGCCAGACGATCGGCTGGCCCTCCGGCACGAAGAACTGGATCGAGATCACCTTGACGCCGTGGCGCTCGAGCGGCGTGATCTTGTTGTTCGGGCTTGCCTTGGGCTGCCCGTCGACCCCGAGCATGAGCGGGATGTTCGGTCCGGTGATGTCCGCGTCGAGCAGCCCGACACTGGCACCGGACTGCGCCAGCGCGACCGCCAGGTTCACGCTCACGGTGCTCTTGCCGACGCCCCCCTTGCCGGACGCGACGGCGATGATGTTCTTGACGCCGGGCACGAGCTGCTGCGGTTGCGACGGCGCCGCACGGCGGACGGTGGCGCCCCAGGTGATGTCGATGCCCTGCACGCCGAGCGGGCCGAGCTTGGCGCGGACGTCCCCCTCGATCTCGTCCTTGAGCGGGCAGGCGGGTGTCGTCAGCTCGATCGTGAACGCGACGTCGGCGCCGGCGACTCGCAGGTCCTTGACCATGTTCCGGGTGACGATGTCGCCGCCCAGCTCGGGCTCCTGGACGTTGCGAAGGGCGTCGAGGACGGCGGCCTCGGTGAGGGCGGTCATCAAGGGAAGACTCTCGGATGCGGGGCGGCGGACTTCTGGCAGGGGAAGCGTCGCAATCGTACCGCGCGGCGCCCGGGCGGGCCGCCGAACGGTCCGGCGCCAGGACGCCGGGTCGCCGGGGTGGCGGCCGAGCACGGCGCCGCGACGTCGATCGTGGCGCGGAGGTGGCTCTTCGGCGAGCTTCGCCAAGTAGGCCCGATCATCGAACCGCGCGCGCCACGCAGTACCGTAGCTTGTGCACCAATACCCGGGCCCGGGCCCACCGGAGGATCCATGCTCTGCTGCGTCCTCAGCCGCGCCACCGCCGATTTCGGCGCGGAAGGCGATCGGCTGCCCGCGATGGAGCCGTGAGGTGCACGGCCTGCCGCGGCGAGAACGGGATGCGGTCGAACGTTTCTGGTCGCGTCTCGAGCGGCTCCGGGTCGAGGACATGATCGCGCTCGCGGCGCGGCCGCTGGACGAGGGCGCGCATCGCGAGGCAGTCGGCCGGGCAGTCGCGGCGGCGCGGGCCGAGGGACGCGAGTCGGCCGTCTCAGACGCTCGACGGGCAGTCGACGACTGGGTCCTGGCGCTCTTCAATCGCTCGACCGTCCAGCCCGGTTGGATGGAGGCGAACTGGGGTCGCCCCGGCACCGTCGCCGACCGAGCGAACCTTGCCGCGTCGCTCGGCGAGGCGGTCACCGCCGTCGCGCTCGGGGACGTGCTCCGCGAGGAAGACCGCGATGAACTGCTCGGTGCCTGGTCCGAGCTCGCACCCTGACGCGGCGGCCGGTACCGTCATCGAGACGGCGCCGGCCACGGCGGACCGCTGGCCGGACATCCAGGCGCTCATGGGCGGCCACGGTGACCGCGGCTGCTGGTGCCAGTACTGGCGCCAGCCGTCGGGCAACTACGGGCGTGGCGACCACCCGAGCGCGCGCGAGTTGCTGCGCGGCCAGCTGGGCGGGGACCCGCCCCCCGGGATCCTCGCCTACGTCGACGGCGAGGTGGCCGGCTGGGTGGGCTTCGGGCCGCGCCCGGCGCTCAAGCGACTCGTCCGGTCGCGGACGATCCCCGCGATCGACGACCGGCCCGTCTGGGCGATAGTCTGCTTCTTGATCCGCGCGGGCTATCGCCGACGCGGTGTCGCGAGCGCGCTGCTCGACGCCGTGATCGAGCTGGCTCGGGACTCGGGCGCACCCGGCGTCGAGGCCTACCCGGTCGATCCGGACGGGAGCCGTGTGGACGTCAACTTCGGCTACGTCGGCTTCACCCAGATGTTCGAGCGACGCGGTTTCCGGCGAGTCGTCGAGACGGCCGCCCGGAGCGCCAGACGCCCGCGCTGGCTGATGCGGCTGGACTTCACCGAGGCGGCGTCGCGGCGCGGGTCGTGACGATCGCGTCCCGATCCGCGAGCCGGAGCCGCGCCAGCACGTCCTCGTGTAGCACGCCGTTCGTCACGACGAACGTGCCGCCGTCGATGCTGCGACTGCCGTCGACGTCGGACCACCGACCGCCGGCCTCCTCCACGACCACCGCCGGCGCCGCCGCATCCCAGCTGCGCAGCCCGACCTCCACCATGGCCTCCGCGGCGCCCTCGGCCACCAGCGCGTAACCCCAGAAGTCGCCGAACCCGCGCTCACGCCAGGCGTCGCGCAGGACGCCGTCGAGGCCGGGCATGCGGCCCGAGGCGGCGATGTCCCGCCCGGATCCGTAGAGGACCTGCGCGTCGCCGATCGAGGCCACGCCCGACACGGCAAGCCGCCGCGGCTCCGGCGACTCATTGGCGTGGACCGCCCAGGCACCGCCGCCCCGAGACGCGTACCACCGGCTGCGCATGGCGGGCGCGGAGATGGCACCGACCTCGAGGACGCCGTCCGCCTCGACCGCGAGCAGAGTGCCGAAGAGCGGAACGCCTCGGACGAAGTTGTGGGTGCCGTCGATCGGGTCGATGTACCAGCGGACGCGCGAGTCACCGGCGTCGGTGCCGTACTCCTCGCCGACGAGGCCATGCTCCGGGTGGCGCGCGGCGATGCGCTCGCGCGCGAGCCGCTCGATCGCGGTGTCGGCCTCGGTGACGAGCGTCCGATCCGGCTTGGCCGTGACGGCGATGGCGCGCCGGAACGAGCGCATGGCCAGGACGTCGGCCTCGTCACAGATGGCCAACGCGAGCTCGAGCCAGCCCTGGCGCTCCCGGTCACTGACCGCCGTCATCGACACCGGCCCGTGCCCGAATCCGTGAACGTCCCCCCGGCGACTGGTACGAACCGCCAGTCGTAGCCGTCGTCGCGAAGGGTCAGCGCGAGCACCCCGTGCGTGCTTGCGTCGCGGACCTCGCTGTTGTGCGCCGTCCGCGCGAAATCCCGCAACGCCACACCGCCCGTCCCGACCACGAACTGGCGGAGGCCCTCGTCCGTCGGGCGCCCCTCCGCGTCCTGCACCGCGAAGCGCTCGTAGTTGTGGTCGTGCCCGGTGAGGACGATCTCGGCGCCGGCGGCGTCGAGCGCGCGCCAGAACGCCTGCGTGCGGCCGTCGTTGCCGTGGGCGCCGGAGCTGAACAGTGGGTGATGCCAGAGCGCGACGGTGCAGCGTGCGTCGCTCCCCGCGAGCGTCTCGACCAACCAGCGCTCCTGGGGGGATCCGGCGTCGCAACCGCCCACGGCTTCGCAGTCCGAGTCCAGTGCGATGACCTGCCAGGACCCGACTTCGTACGCGTACCAGGTGACGCCCTCGGGCGCCGCCGCAACGCCGAAGTACTCGAGGTAGGCGGAGGCATCGCCTGGGTCGTAGTCGTGGTTCCCGGCGACCGGCCGGGTGCGGGCGCGGTGGCGGCCCCACGAGGGGCCGTAGCACTCGCGGAAGTGCTCCGCCCGTGCGCCCCCGTAGACGTTGTCGCCGAGCGTGAACACGGTGCCCGGGATCTCGTCGAGCAGGGCCGCCGTCGCCTCGTCACGGTCGGAACCACAGACGGCGATGTCCCCGGCGCCGACGAGGGTCGCCACGTCGTCCGACGCCGCCGGCGTCATGGTGGCGGGCGGCGGAGAGGCCGAGACCGGCGATGCGATCGGCGCGGTCGAGCTGGGCAGGGCCGTCCGGTCGCACGCCGTCAGCACCACCCCGGCAGCGATGCCGACACAGAGGGCGAGGCCCGGCATCCGCGATGTCGCCCGGGCGCGCGATGACGGTGCCATGCCGGCCAGCGTAGCGAACGCACGCCTCGCGAGATCGCGTCGACCTCGCCGGGCGCCTCGGGGCGGACCGTGACGGCCACCGCTCAGCCGGCGGCGACCGCTCCGCGCAGCGCCTCGGGCGCCGGACGATGAACCTCCGGAGCCTCGATGTAGCGGTCGACCATCTCCCGGGATCCGTTGACGCCGAGCTCCGCGAGCAAGAAGGCGATCTTGCGGTGCTGCCCGGCGAGGATCTCGGCCTTGGCCGGCAGGTCCCAGAGCTGGCGCTTGAACGGCCCGATGGCCTTCTTGCGGGTGGTGTACACGAACTGCTGGTCCGTCTGGTCCGTCTTCCGCTCGTCCTGCGCGTTCGCGTGGCACCACGCCTCGATCTCCGCGGCCAGGTCGGCTGGAAACGCGGGGTGCTCGTAGAGGGCGTTCTGGAAACCCGTGGCGAGGTGGATCTCGGCCGTCTCGACGGCCGGAAACCGGTGGAACAGCTCGTCCGGCAGCGTCGACGCGCCGTGCTGGACGGCTCCGGCCAGCCCGTACTCGCGGGCGACCTCGCCGAGCCGCGCGAGGACCTCGAAGTCGAGCTTGACCTCCGCAACGCCGCCGCCCGGCAGCGGCACGCCGCCGTGCGACGTGCCGGTCTGGACGCTGACCTTCGCCAGCCCGACCGCGCCCGGTGCCCGGTCCTCGAGCTCGCGGCGGAAGCCGTCGAGGTACGCCCGGAGCTCCGGCTCGTTCGAATTCTGCTTGCCGACCTCGCCGATCTCGCCGCCGACGCTGATCGTCACGCCGTCCGACTCGAGGGAGCGGATCAGGGCGGTGAGCTCCGCCGCCCGGACGTAGTTCTCGCGCTGCTGCTCGTCGATCGAGGCCCTGGAGAGGTCGACGAGCGTCGAGCTGTCGATGTCGATGTTGCGATAGCCCGCGTCGATGGCCAGACGACAGGCGCGCCGGATCTCCTCGGTCGTCGCCTCCGGGTCCGCCGCGTACTTCTTCGCGTTGAACTGGTAGTGGTCACCCTGGATGAAGACCGGTCCACGCCACCCAGCCGCAATGGCTCCGGCGAGGACCGAGGTCGCGTAGTCGATCGGTCGCTGGTACGTGTACGTCTGCTCGCTCCGCGCCAGCTCGAGGATGACGGCACCGGCGTCGCTCGCCTCGGCCGCGGCATAGACGGTCCGCGCCATGTCGAAGGTCTGGGCACGGATGTTGATCGCGGGAACCGTGAATCCGTGCACCTCGCCGCGCGCCCGCGCCATGTAGAGCTCGTGGATGCTGGCTGAGCGGGCCCCGACGGACTGGCTCGCCTCCCAGACGATCCAGCGCGCCGCCTCGACGGTTGCCTCGTCCTCGCTGAACGCGGCGGTCCAAGCGAGGTCGGCGATCCCGTCGCCGCGCAGCCGCGCCTCATCCTCGACGACCAGGCGGTCGCCGTCGATCGCGATGACGCCATCGAGGCGAGCCAGCAGTTCGCTGACGGAGCTGGCGACGTTCGGCATGGAGGGGTCCTCGTGGGCGGTGGAGGTGCCGCCATGGTATCGAGGACGGCCCCCGCGGTCCGCCGGCTGTCCAGCGGACAGGCCGCCGACGGTGGCGCACGAGGCCTACGCGCGGGCGGCGGCCGACCGGAAGAACTCGCGCAGGACGCGGACGAACCGCTCCGGCTGCTCGAGGTTGAGCATGTGCGCCGCGCCCTCGAACACCTCGAGCCGCGCACCGGGGACGTGCGCCGCGCGCTCCGCGCCGTTTCAGGCGACGTGCTTCGTGCGCCGCGACACGAAGTCGACCAGCACGTACTCGCCGAGGTGCTCCGGTGAGGCGTAGAACGCCCGGCCGCGGTTCAGGCGGGTGATCAACGCGACGAACTCGGCCAGCGCCCGCGAGCGTTCGAGCATGAACGTGTTGATCGTGATCCCGGCCTTCGTGCAGCGCTGCACCTCGCGAAGCGTCTCCTGGATCGTCCGGCGCGTCGGCGGGTAGCTGAACTCGACCTGGCCGCGCTCGAAGTGCGCGGTCGGCTCGCCGTCGGTGATGACCACGATCTCCCTGTTGGCGGCATGCTGCCGGGCGAGGATCCGGCGCGCGAGCATCAGGCCGTGCTGGAGGTTCGTGCCGTATTCGTAGCCGTGCCACGTGAGCTCAGCCAGCGATTCCGGCCGGATCTCGCGAGCGTAATACGCGAAGCCGATGACGGCCAGGTGGTCGCGCGGGAACTGCGTCCGGATCAGCGTGTTGAGCGCGACGGCGACCTTCTTGGCGGCGAGGAAACAGCCGCGAAGGAGCATCGAGCGGCTCATGTCGACGAGCAGCACCGTCGAGGTCGAGGTCAGCTGCTCCGTCCTGAAGACCTCGAAGTCGGACGGGTCGAGGCGGAGAGCCGATCGCGCGCCGGCCGCCCGACGGTGCGGCGCGTTCTCCTCCCGCGTCAGTGCGTTCGCGAGCGTGCGCCGGAGGTCGAGGTGAAACGGGTCGCCGAACTCGTACGGCTTCGTGGTTTCCTCCCGCTCCCCGCCCCGCCCGGCACGGTCCACTCGGTGGCCACCGAAGGCATCACGCCGCAACCGCGCGAAGAGGTCATCGAGAACCTTCTGCCCGATCCGCCGGCTTCCGCGCGGGGTCAGGTCGAGCCGGTCCCCGTCGCGCGTGAGATAGCCGGCCGCCTCCAGCTGGCGAGCCAGATCGTTGAGCGCGTCGAGATCGCGGACGGCATCCTCGCCGACCAGGTCTGCCAGCCGCTGGCGGTCGAACCGCGCCAGGTCCGCCGGTCCCTCGATGTCACCGAGGCCGTCCTCGAGTGCGTCGAGGCCCTGGAGCCGGGCGATCTGGTCGAGCGCCCCGTCGAGGCTCATCGGCTCGTCGCCCCCGAAGCGATAGCGGTCCCCCAGGCCGCCGGGCATGAGCTGATCCATCGTTGCCGCCAGCTGCGCCAGATCCCAGCGCAGCCGGTCGTCGCGCAGCAACGCGTCGGTCAGCCCCTGCAGCTCGGCCCGCTGCTCCTGGGTCATCGACCGGAGCAGCGACTGCATGGCCGCCATGCGGTTGGCCAGCTGCTCGACGATGTCGTCGAGGTTGCGGGCTCCGGGAAAGAACTGCCCGTGCTTGCGGAGGAAATCCGCGGCGTCCGGGTCGCGCCCGGCCAGCCGCTGCTGGAGCAGGTCGTTGAGGTCGCGGACCATCTGGCGGTTCGCCTGGAGCTGCTCCGGGGTGATGCCCTGGATCGCTTCCGAGAGCCCGGCCACATACTGGTCGAGCACCTGCTTGCGGAGCTCCTCGAGGAGCGCGTCGAACCGTTGCCGCGCACCGGGCTCGAGGAAGTCGTAGTCCTGCAGGTCCCGGATCCGGTCGCCGACGTCCGACGGCAGCGCATCGAGCTGGTCGAGGCGGCGCGCCGCCTGGTCGCGCAGCATGTTGCGCAGTGCCGCATCCGCGACGCGCGAGCCGTCCTTGCCTGGGGCATCGGCGGACGCGCGGTCGAGCCGCTGCTCGATGCCGGCCCGCTCCTCGCCGACGATCTGGTCGAGCTCCCGGCGTACGTCCGCCAGCACGTCCCCGAGCTTGAAACGAGCCAGGAGCTCCTCGCGGCGGCGCTGGATCCGCTCCATCAGGTCCTGGAGGCCAGCCATGTCGGGTCGGGAGGCGTCGCCGGACCGCCAGCCGCGCTCGATGAGGCGCCGCAGCGCCGCCCCCAAGTCGCCCTCCGCCATCACGTCGTCGGCGAGGGCGTCGAGGATCTCGTCCGCGTCCAGCGCGGGAATCGACTGGCTGCCGTCCCATCGCGAATATCGGGCCGCGCGCGGCAGCAGGACGTCGAGCGGCTCGATTGCGCCGGTCGGGTCGCGCAGGTCGCGACGGTCGGGCGTCCAGAAGGTCACGGGCAAACGCCGCTAGCGCCGGTAGACCGTTCCCGTCGGGGAGCGATCCTTGTTCACGCGGCGGGCGAGATGGAGCCCCTCGAGCAGAAACTCGACGGCGGAGGCCAGGGCAGCCGGCTCCTCCGCTCCGTCGGTGGCGTCGAAGGCGCCGAGCCGGCGGGCCGCGTCCTCGAGACCCGGCACCTCCCGGGCCCAGCGGACGTATTCGCGCGACGGGACCCGGTCGCCCGTCTCGACGACGAACCCCTCCTCGAAGGCGAGCACGACCTCGTCGAGGTCGTCGACGTCGACGCGCCGGCCGAACGTCGCATGCAGCGCCTTCGTGATCAGCCGCTCGACCACTCGGTCCTCCGGCGCCTCGTCGCCGACCGTCTCGAGCTCGACCTTGCCAACCGTCGAGGCGATGACAGCGCCCAGGTCCGAGATGCGCGGCGCGGCAAACGGCTCGCCCAGGCGGACCGCCCGCTTGATCGCGGCGGCCTCGAGGACCTCGCTGTTGGCAACGCTCACCCGGACGCTGACGCCGCTCCGCTGCGAGATCTCCGGGGAGCGGCGCGCGAGGTGGGTCAGCTCCGCGACGAGCTCCTCCATGAACGGGGGAACGACGACGATCGGTGCGTCGCCGGCGGCGAAGCGCTGCTTCTCCTGGCGCACGATCGCCATCTCGTGCTCGAGCGTGCGGGGGTAGTGGGTCCGGATCTGAGATCCGAGCCGGTCCTTGAGCGGCGTGATGATCCGGCCGCGGGACGTGTAATCCTCCGGGTTCGCGCTGGCCACGACGAACAGGTCGAGCGGCAGGCGGACGGTGAACCCCCGGATCTGGACGTCGCGCTCCTCCATGATGTTGAGCAGGCCGACCTGGATCCGCTCGGCGAGGTCGGGCAGCTCGTTGATCAAGGCCCGCATCCGGCCCGGCAACGTGGACCGGAACGCGACCCTCCACGAGCAGCCAGATCAGCCCCGCGAGCTCGGCGTCTAGCACGCGCTCCCGGAGCAGATCGACGACCGTCACGGTTGAGCCGCTCGTCACGCTGACCGAGTCTAGCGGCGGCCAGCGGCGGCGATCCGGGCCGCCGTTCGCGCAGTTCGACGGCCGGCGTCGACTGCGAGGCAGTGACCGTTCGCGGGCACACTGGGACACGCGTCCGTCGGCCGATTACCGTGTGGCCCATGGAGCTCGACGTCGCCACCCAGCTCGATCTGCTGCTTCGGATCTCGATCGCCGTCGGCCTGGCGGCCATCGTGGGTGTCGAACGCGAGCTCCAGTCGGAGTACGCCGGCCTGCGGACGCACGCCCTGGTGGGCCTGGGGGCGGCGACGTTCACCGTCATTTCGAGCCACGCCTTCCGGGCCGGCGACCCCGACCCGACCCGGATCGCCGCACAGATCGTGACCGGGATCGGGTTCATCGGCGCGGGCAGCATCCTCCGGAACGAACGTGGGGTCCGCGGTCTGAGCACCGCGGCGTCGCTCTGGGCGGTCGCGGCGATTGGGATGGCCTCCGGTGCCGGCCTGTACGTTCTGGCCGTCGGCGCCACCGCCCTCGCGCTGATTGTCCTTGAGATCCTCGACCGCCTCGAGCACTCGGTGCTGCGCGGGCGGCTCCATCGTCGCGATGACAACGGCGGTGGCAACGGCACGTCGGACGGCGGCAACCAGGCGACCGGTGCGACCGTGCCGCGACCAGCAAGCCAGCGCTCGACCGGCTCTGACCGCTGACGGCGGCGGCGGGACGCCCGGGCGGCCGCTGGACCCCGCGCCGGGCGAACGGGATACGTCATCCGTCGCGTTGACGATCGCTTCGGCCCCGCGTAGACTGCGCGCTCGGCTGGTCCTGCCAGCCATGTCCAGCTCAGAGGAGGTCTGCTCCGAATGAGGAATCCCCTGATGACCCGGCACTCGGCCGCGCCTTTCGGCGTCGCCGATCGCGGGAGATCTGTGCCCACCTCGAGCTGACACCGCGGCGCTGACGCCGCCTTCAGCAGACCAGGAGCCGTGGGCCAGACGGGCCCCGGCTTTTTTGATGCCCCAGCGGCATCGATCCGAGCCGTGAGCCCCCCGACGAGACCGCCGGGATCCGGGCCCGCGGCTCCTTCCATGTCCGGTCCCCAAGCACGTCGCCCATCGCGCACGCACCCGACCAGGAGTCACCGCCGTGACCGCCACGCTCGACCCACAACTGAAGACGACCCGACGGGCGTCGGACGACCGCCCGGCCGCGGCGCGTCCGGCCCGTCCGGCCGCGACGAAGCCCGCGCTGCTCATCGAGCACGTCACGAAGCGGTTCACGGTTGGCCGGAAACGGAAGCCGGTCGCCGCGATCACGGACGTCTCGCTGCGCCTCGAGCGCGGCGAAATCCACGGGGTCCTCGGCGCAAACGGCTCCGGCAAGTCGACGCTCATCCGGCTCGTGTCCGGGCTGCTGACGCTCGACGAGGGCCGGGTCGAGGTGTTCGGCCACGACATCGAGCGCGACGAGATGGCCGTCAAGCGGCTGATCAACCGGGTCAGCGTCGACGCGGCCTTCTTCAAGAAGCTGAGCCCGATGGAGAACCTGGTGTTCGCCGCCCGACTCTACGGGCTCGACGCCCGGGCTGCGAAGCCCCAGGCGATCGCGATCCTCGAGCGGTTGGGCATCGCACAGAAGCGGGTCGGGCGCCCCGTCGAGCAGATGAGCCGCGGAATGCAGCAGAAGGTCGCCATCGCGCGGGCGCTGCTGACGAGCCCGTCGCTCCTGCTCCTCGACGAGCCGACGACCGGTCTCGATCCCCGCTCGAAGCTCGACGTGCAGTCGTTCATCGAGGAGGTCCGAAACAGCCACGACGCGACGATCGTGCTGACGACCCACGACCTCGCCGAGGCCGAGCGCCTGTGCAGCCGCATCTCGATCCTCAACGACGGGCGAGTCGTCGCCGAGGACACGCCGGAGGGGCTCAAGCAGCTCGTCGCGACGCGCTACGGCGAGGCACCGACGCTCGAATCGGCCTTCATGACCTGGACCGGCCGCTCGCTCGACGACGACGTCGAGGAGGACCAGTCCGGTGGCGACGAATGAAAGGAGGTGAGAAACACATGAAGAGCTACGGCGAGATCCAGCTGCTGCTGGTCAACGACCGGATCCGGTCCGCGGTCCTGGCCGCCGCGGACGCGCGATTGGTCCAGCCGCAGGTCCACCCGTCGCTCCGACGCTCGGTCGGTCACCAGATCATCCGGATCGGTGAGCGCCTGGCGGAGGAGCAGCACGTGCAGCCGGCCCGGTCCCGATGAGGGATTCGGGTCGGCTGATCTGACCACGAGGAGATCCTCCGATGACCACCGTCGCCCATGAGCTGAAGGCGTCGTACGCCTTCATCGAGCGCAACTTCTTCCTGACACGCCGCTACTGGGGCTGGGAGCTCGCGTTCCTGGTCTATTCGGTCGCGGGCGCGCTCTCGATCTCGCTCATCGGTGCCGACCAGGGCAGCCCGCGGCTGCTCCTGACGCTGATGGTCGGGGCGATCTTCTGGAACTACCTGTCGGTCGTGTTCGGATGGATCGCCGAGACGATCGAGATCGAGCGCTGGGAGGGCACGCTGGAGTACACGATGATGGCCCCGATCCGGCGTTCCACTCACCTGCTTGGCTCCGTGTTGTACGCGATGGCTTTCGGGCTCGTCCACACGGCCGCGATCCTCGTCGTGCTGTTCCTGTTCTTCCCGAACATGGACCTGTCACAGGCGAACTTCGCGACGGTCGGCCTGTTCATGCTCCTGGGATCGTTCAGCATCGTGGGCCTCGGGATCCTGGCCGCCATCCTGCCGCTGCTGTACGTGGAGCGTGGCGCGCAGATGGCGTGGGTCCTGCAGTCGCTGATCCTGCTCGTGAGCGGGGTCTACTACTCGGTCGACGTCCTGCCGGGCTGGATGCGGGCCATCTCCGCGCTTTCGCCGGCGACCTACGTGCTCGACGGCGTCCGGCGCGGCCTGATCGACGGAGCGCCCGTGACGACGCTGCTCGGCGAGGTCTGGCCGCTTGTCGTTATGGGCATCGTCTTGATCCCAGCTGGGCTGTGGGCGTTCGGCCAGGCCGAGCGATATGCGAAGCGCACCGGCAAGCTGAAGCGGGTGGGGTGACAGTGGCAATCGATGCGGGACCGCTCGCGGCGCTCGGCTGGGACGGGACGTGGGCCGACTCGTTTCGGCCGCATGTCGCGCTGGCGCGCACGCCCGCGCGCGTCGTCGCTGTGCACAAGGAGACGTCGATCGTCCGCGACGGCTCGGGCGACCGGCCGGCCGTCGTGAGCGGTCGGTTCCGGTTCGATGCCGTCGGGCCGTCCGACTTCCCCGCCGTCGGCGACTGGGTCGCGCTCGAGGCCGCCGACGCAACGTCCTCGACCGCCGTCATCGCGGCGATCCTGCCGCGCCGCAGCTCGGTCCGGCGGTCCGCGGGCGACGCGTCACGACGAGGCGGTGGCCGTCTCGCGGACGAGCAGGTCATCGTGGCCAACGTCGACATCGCGCTGCTCGTGGCGGGCCTCGACGGCGACCTCAACCTGCGTCGGCTGGAGCGCTACCTCGCGGTCGCCTGGTCGAGCGGGGCGGCGCCCGTCATCGTCCTCAACAAGGTGGACGTGGCGGAGGACGTCGAACGGAGACTGGTGGCGGTCGAGGCGGTGGCGCCCGGCGTTCCGATCGTCGCCATCAGCGCACGCACGGGTCAGGCGCTCGAAGAGCTGGGCCCGCACCTCGTTCCGGGCGGGACCGCGGTCGTGCTCGGCTCCTCCGGCGTCGGCAAGTCCACCCTCCTCAACACGCTGCTCGGCGAGGAACGCCAGGCGACCGCTGCCGTCCGCGAGGACGACGCCCGCGGGCGCCACACCACCCGGCACCGCGAGCTGTTCCGGCTGCCCGGCGGGGCGCTGCTGATCGACACGCCCGGCCTCCGCGCGCTCGAGGTCGTGGGCGCCGAGGAGGGCGTCGGCCAGGCCTTTGACGACGTCGCCGAGATCGCCGCGCGGTGCCGGTTCAGCGATTGCCGGCACGAGGCAGAGCCCGGCTGTGCCGTCCGTGCGGCCATCGAGAACGGGACGCTCAACCCGGAACGGTTCGCGGCGTGGCAGAAGCTCGATCGTGAGGCCGCCCACGAGGCCCGGCGGGCCGATCCGCTTGCCGCCTCCGAGAACCGCCGCAAGTGGAAGGCGATCCACAGGGCCGTCAACCGCCACATGCAGCAGAAGTACGGCGAGGACGCGTGGTGAGCGACACGGAGGTCGTCGCGGACACGGTCGACGTCCCGGCCGGGCCCGCGATCTCTGGGCTCGTGTTCCGGCGATTCCGTCGGCCGGGCGACTTCCCCGGCATGGTCGAGGCCAACATGGCCGTTCGCGACGCCCACGGTGTCGAGGACACCATCAGCGTCGAGGGGATGGCCACTCAGTACGCGCACCTCCGCAACTCGGACGTCTCGACCGATCTCGTGATCATCGAGCTCGACGGGCGCACGGTGGGCTACGTCCGCGTGGCATGGAACGGGCAGCACGACGGCAGCGTTGCGTACGAGTCGATCTGCCTGCTCCGCCCTGAGCTGCGCGGGCGCGGGATCGGTCGGGCGATGCTGCGGTGGGGCGAGCGGCGCCTCCGGGAGATCGGCGCTACCCAGCCGGCCGACGGCCGGCCGCGCTGGTTCCAGGCCGAGACGTTCGACGCGGATGCCTACAGCATCCGGCTCCTCGAGCGACACGGGTACACGGCCGTGCGGCGGGGATACGAGATGGTCCGCCCGGATCTGGCCGACATCGACGACGTCCCGCTCCCGCGGGGCCTCGAGGTGCGACCAGTCGGTCCGGAGAAGAGCCGGCAGGTCTGGGAGGCCGACGCCGAGGCGTTTCGCGATCACTGGGGCGAGGACGAGGAGACCGAGGAAGCGTGGCTCGCCTTCCGCGAAGACCCGACGCACGACCCGGCGCTGTGGGTCGTCGCCTTCGACGGTGATGAGATCGCCGGTCTCGTCCTGAATGTCATCGACCCGGCGGACGTCGCGCGCAAGGGCACGCGCGGAGGAAATCTGAGTTCGGTCGCCGTGCGCCGACCGTGGCGCCGCCGCGGGCTCGCGCGGGCCCTCATCGCCCGGAGTCTGCGGCTGGTTCGCGACCGAGGTGCGACGAGCGCGGTGCTCGGCGTCGACGGCGCGAACCCGAACCAGGCGATGACCCTCTACGAGCAATGCGGCTTCCGCGTCGTCAGCTCGTTCACGACGTGGCGAAAGCCGTTCACGGAGGATGACCCGGAGCCATGAGCACGACGCACAGCTCCGCGGAGGCCGAAACCCCCGCCGTCGACGGGCTGGTCTTCCGCCGCTTTCGCGACCCTTCCGACTACCACGCCATGGCCGCCGTCTCGCAGGCGGCCAACCTCCACGACGGCGAGGACTGGATTCCCGACGCCGCGAACATGCGGGTCGAGTTCGAGAACACCGCCGACCTCGAGCCGACCGAGGACATCCTGCTCGCCGAGGTCGACGGGCGCGTCGTCGCCTGGGGCAACGTCATGCGCCAGGTCCGCGACGGCCTCGCCGTCTACGCGCCCAGCCCGAGCGGCGCGGTCGACGTCCGCGACGCCCGCGTCGAGGTCGGGGCGTCGTTGACGCCGTCGACGTCCCCGCGCGGCCGGACATCCCAGGCCTCGTCTTCCGGCACTTCCGCGGCACGGCAGACTTCCCGGGCATGGTCGAGGCCAACATGGCGGCCCGCGAGGCATACGGCGTCGAGGACACGATCAGCGTCGACGGGATGGCGAACCAGTACGCCCACCTTCAGAACTCGGACGTCGCGACGGACCTCGTGATCGTCGAACTCGGTGGTCGGACGGTGGGCTACGTCCGCGTCGCGTGGAGCGAGCAGCACGACGGCAGCGTCTCGTTCGACACCATCTGCCTGCTCGGGCCGGAGCTGCGAGGCCACGGCATCGGTGGGGCGATGCAGGACTGGGCCGAGCGGCGGCTGCGCGAGATCGGTCGCGAGCGGCCGCCGGACGGGCGGCCACGCTGGTTCCAGGCGAAGACGTTCGACGCCGACGAGTACAGCGTCCGGCTGCTCCGGCGGCACGGCTACGAGCCCGTGCGGCGGGGGTACGAGATGGTCCGCAGGGATCTCGCCGACCTGCCCGAGGCCCCGCTGCCGCCAGGGCTCGAGGTCCGGCCGGTGGGTCGGGAGGACACGCGGCGGATCTGGGCGGCGGACGCGGAGGCGTTCCGCGACCACTGGGGCGAGGACGAGGAGACCGAGGAGGCGTGGCTCGCGTTCCGCGACGACCCGACGAACGAACCGGAGCTGTGGGTCGTCGCCTTCGACGGCGACCAGATCGCCGGTCTCGTCCGCAATGTCATCGACCCTGCCGTCGTCGCCCGCAAGGGTGAGCGCCGCGGCTGGCTCAGCTCCGTCGCGGTGCGGCGGCCGTGGCGGCGACGCGGCCTCGCGCGCACTGATCGCCCGGAGCCTGCAGCTGCTTCGCGACCGAGGCGCAACGACCGCCGCGCTGGGTGTCGACGGTCAGAACCCGAACCGGGCCATGTCCCTGTACGAGCGGTGCGGCTTCCGCGTCGTGAGCTCGTTCACGACGTGGCGAAAGCCCTTCACCGAGGAGGACCCGGTGCGATGAGCACCACGCCACGTCTCGCGCGGCCTGAGACGCCCGCCGTCGACGGGCTCGTCTTCCGGCCATTCCGGGAGCCCGCCGACTACGAGCCGATGGCCGCGGTCGCCACGGCCGCGAACGTCCACGACGGCGAGGACTGGATCCCGGACGCCGCCACGATGCGCGTGGAGTTCGAGAACACTGCGGACCTGGAGCCGAGTCGCGACATCGTCCTGGCCGAGGTCGACGGCGAGGTGGTGGCGTGGGGCTACGTCATGCGCCAGGTACGCGACGGACTCGCCGTCTACCAGACCTTCGGCAGGGTCCAGCCGGGCTGGCGGCGGCGGAGGATCGGGCGGGCGATCCTGCGGCTGAACGAGCAGCGCATCCGCGAGCTGGCCGCCGGGTTCGACGACGCCGACGGCCGCGCCTACGGGTCGTGGTGTGGTGAGCGGGAGAGCGGCGCGAAGGTGCTGCTCTCGGCGAGGGCTACCGGCCCGTCCGGTTCGGCTTCGCCATGCGCCGGCCGACGCTCGAGGGGCTCCCGGAGGCGCCCCTCCCGCCGGGGCTCGATATCCGCGAGGTCCGGCCGGAGGACCACCGCGCGATCTGGGAGGCTGACAACGAGGCGTTCCGGGATCACTGGGGCCACCGGGAGCAGACCGAGGAGGACTTCCGCGGCCTGTTCGCGACGCCGGACCTGGACACTGGCCTGTGGTCCGTCGCCTGGGAGGGCGACCAGGTGGTCGGATCCGTCCAGACGGTCATCTGGAGATCGGAGAACGAGGTCCTCGGCGTCCGACGCGGGTGGCTCGAGCACATCTCGGTCCGCCGGCCGTGGCGCCGGCGCGGCGTCGCCCGGGCGATCATCGTGGACGCGCTCCGGCGGCTCAAGGCGGCCGGGTTCGCCGAGGCAATGCTCGGCGTCGACTCCGAGAACCCCACCGGCGCCCTGCAGCTCTACCGGGCGCTGCGCTTCGAGGTCAAGGACCGCGGGGCGACGTATCGCAAGGCGTGGGAGCCGGGCGGCCGGCTCGTCTAGGGCGCCTGCCGGCTGGCGGGCGGCGGTGGGGCGGCGGTGGGGCACGCGTGTCGACGCAGGGCGGGCGGGCGACGGCGCCGCTGCGGCGGAGGCGGCAGGGGGGCGCGGCCACTGACGGCGGCGCGACGCGGCTACGCCAGCAACCGCCCGTGCTGGCGCACCAGCTCGAGCCACGGCCGCTCGCGTTCGATCGTCGTGGCCGGGCCGTGACCCGGCAGGACGCGCAGCGGGCCGTCGAGCGAGGCGAGCCGCGCCAGCGAGTCGACCATCGCTCCGGGATCGCCGCCCGGCAGGTCTACCCGCCCCCAGCCGCCCGCGAACAGCGTGTCGCCGCTGAACAGCACGCCGTCGCCCGGCGCAAGGAGCGACACGGAGCCCTCCGTGTGACCCGGCGTGTGCAGCACGTCCAGCCGGATCTCGCCGAAGCGGATCCTGCCGCCCTCGGCGAGCTCCACGGCGGGCACGGACGGCGGGATCTCGAACGGGGCCCAGAGGGGCTCAGGATCGGTCAGCCGGTGTCGATCGAGCGGGTGGACGGCGATCGAGGCGCGGGTGTGCTCGGCCACGGCCGCGTTGTCGCCGGTGTGGTCCCAGTGACCATGGGTCGAGACGATGAGCCGCAGCGTCCATTCGCGGGCCGCCAGCTCATTGGCGATCCAGCGCAGCGACGGGATCGCGGTGTCGATCGCGACCGCCTCGCGCGACGCCGGGTCGGCGAGGACGTAGACGTTCGTCGAAAGCGGCCCCACGACCCGCGTCAGGAGCTCCACGCGACGGCCCGGCGCAGGGTGTTCTTCGGCTCCGCGCTCAGGACTCCAGCTGCCGACGGATGCACGTGAACGTCTGGCCGATCATCTTGTTCGCCGTCCCCTCGATCATCCGAGCCCCGACGGACGCAAGCGTCCCGGAGATCGTCACGTCTGCGGTCCAGTCCATGCGCGTCGGCCCCTCCGGTGGCCCGGACAGGCGCATCTCGGCCGTCGCGTCGACCGCACTGCCCGGTGCCTGCCCGTGCGCCTTGATCACGGACCGCTCGGGCGCCTCCTGCTCCGCCGTCTCCAGGCTCACGACGAAGCGGG
Source organism: Chloroflexota bacterium (assembly GCA_030447745.1). Classification (GTDB taxonomy): domain Bacteria; phylum Chloroflexota; class Limnocylindria; order Limnocylindrales; family CSP1-4; genus JACDAV01. Next base: position 119,155 of record JAUJOH010000008.1, read on the forward strand.
CGCTGATGAACCCGATCCCCACCTTGGCGGTCGCCTTGAAGTGCGTCTCGTCGACGACCTCGATCGACTCGACGCCGGGCCCGCACTGACCGACCTGGTTCGGATCGATCACGAACGACCAGACGCGGTCGCGCGGCGCGGCGATGTCGACGGTGCCGGAAAAGTTCACGGGGGCCTCCGGGTGCAGCCTCGGCTGGAAGCTCGGGTGGGTCACGAGATGGTAGGGCGGATGAGGAGCCGCGGCGAGGCGCGCGCCTAGGGGTGCGGTTCGTTTCATCGACCAACGGCCGTGGTACCGGAAGCGGCGCCGTTCCGGCCGCGGCGGTTGGTCCCGGCGACCCGAGCGTCGCGGCTCTGCCCGCGCCGCTCGAATCGTCTCAACGCTGCGGCGTCGCGGGTAGTTGAACCGGGCACCATTCCGGCGACCACGCGGGTTAGTAGATGAAACAGACGGCAGCGGGCTGGGCGGCGCGTCAGTGATCGCGGTGTCGTACGCAGCTCGAAGCCACCGGTTCGATGCCGCCACACGGTGTGCCTGCCCCGCGTCGTTCGCCTGATGGAACGCCCGTCGCCGATGCTTGCCCGGACCGTGCTTGCGGTGCCCGTGCTCACGCTCGGGCTCGGCGCGGCGGGGTGGTTCGTCATCGGCGGACCGACGGCGTTCGGTGGCCCGATGCCGGCGCTTCGTGAGGCGTGGCTGCCGATCTACCGCGTCCAGTCCGTCCTCGCGGCGGCGGTCACGTTCGTGTTCGTTCGGCTGCTCGAGCGTGTCGACCGCCGCCGGCTGATGCTCCTCGTACTCGCCGCCTGGCTGGGCGAACTCACCGTGCTGCTCGTCGGTGGGAGGGTAATCGCCAACGAGCTCGTTCCCGAGGTCGCAGGGCTCTTCTGGCTGATCGCGACCGGCGGGCCGATCCAGCCGATCGCCGCCGTCGATCGGCGGGCTGCTCCGGCGCGAGGCGTCGCGGCGGCCGCCCGCGCGATAGCCCGGCAGCCGCCAACGGTCACGGCGCGGTAGGCAGCCAGCTCCGGAGGCGGTTCGTTTCGTCGACCAATGACCGTGGTACGGGAAGCGCCGCCGCAGACACCGGCCCCGTAGACCCCGGCGGCACGAGTGTGGCGACTCTGCCCTCGCCGCGCCAGTCGTTTCTGTCTGGCCGCGTGATGGGTGGTTGAAACGGACGCCATTCCGGCGACCACGGGGGATGGTGGGTGAAACAGACGGCGGCGGCCGGACGGGCCAGACGGGTCGGACCCGATTGATCAGCCCGCGGCAGCCGTCATGCGCGCCCCGGTCTCGAGATACGTCTTGAGCCGGCACACGATGTGCACCATCCCGGCGCTGAACTGGCGGGCGGTCCGAGCGCCGGCCCCGGCGGTGATCACGGCGAGCTTCGAGGAGCCTGTCCCCGTCGGCTCGATCTCCCATGTCGTCCGGACCGGGCAGTCCGCCTCGATCTTCGGGGCCCAGCGGGCGTGAAAGTCATGGCCAGCCGACGCGGCGGATCGATCTCGATCACCTCGCCGTCGGCCGCTACGGAGCCGTCCGGGTACTCGTAGACGACCCGGGCGCCGGGCGTCCAGTCGGATCCGACGCGCGTCCGGTAGTAGTAGTGCTGCACTCCACCCCGTCGATGATGGCGCGCCAGATGTGCTGTGGATGGCCTCGATGCAGACGCTGGAGACATGGTCGGGCGCGGACATCGACCGTCCCTCCAGGTGGCCCTTCGATGCGCTCAAGGTGCCGGCGACCGGTGCGGCGTACTTGCCGATCCATCGGTCGTGGGTCAAGCGGATCGGCACGCGCGCGGACGAGGCCGGATAGTCATCCGCGGACTGGTATGTGCTGCGCGGCCTCGAATCAGGGCCAGCGATGCACGCGATGACTCGTAGGCCGGCTCGATGCGCTCGGACGAGCCGTGGCCGAGCGTGCGAACCACCGCTACGACCTCCTTTCGGGCCGTCGACAAGGCCCAAGAGTCTCGCGCCGCATATCTGGCCAGGCCGTGGCGCCGAGGCGTGAAGTCGTGGCGGGCTCCCCGGCGCTGGCGCCGGGCTCGCGGCGCATATCTGACCCTGCCATGGCGCCGAGTCGCGTTCGAGATGGCGGAGCAGATCGAGAACCGATCTGCTCCAGGCGATGGCTATCGGAGCACGACATCGCCGCGCGGCGGACCACCGTTGACCCGCCACCGCGCAGTTCCGCATCCATCTCGTCGGCCCACAGCCGGAGGTTCGGGCCAACACCGGGTCAGTCAAGGCCGCACTACGTCAGCTACCTGCGGTCCATGGCACAGCAAACGATCCGACACGGCGCAGATCGAGATCGGTGACACCGGTTCGGGCGGGGACTTCGTCGAGAGCACCGTCGACGGCGAGCCCGAGTGACGGCGACGAGACGCGGCCGTACCGGCGGATGGCGCTCCGGGGTGCGATCATCCGGGTCGTGACGGTCGTCCGCCGGGTCCTGCTGGTGATCGGGTCGCTGACCGCGGCGTGGGTCGTTGCGAACCTCATGCTCTGGCCACTCCTCGCGTTCGCGACCGACGCCGGAGCGACCGCCAACGACGCCCGGGCCAGCGTCGTGGTGGCCGTCGCCGCGGTCGCACTCGGAGCGTTGATCTACCGCGGCATCGTCCGCGGCGAGCGCGCCCGGACCGCCGAGCGATGACGTCGCTCGTCGACCAGTACCTGGCCCGCACGCCGGGCTCCGTCGCGCTGTTCTCGCGGGCCACCCGTTCGCTGCCGGGCGGCTCGACCCGGACGACGACGTTCAATCCGCCGTACCCGCCGTACATGGTCCGCGGTCACGGGATCCGGACCTGGGATGTCGACGGCAACGAGTATCGCGACTTCCTCGGCAACTACACGTCGCTGATCCTCGGCCACGCGCACCCCGAGGTCGTGGCAGCGGTCGAGGGCAGGTGCGGCTCGGATCCGCGTTCGCCGCGCCGACGGAGGCGGAGGTCGAGCTCGCCGAGGAGATCCGTCGGCGGCTGCCGTCCGTCGAGCGCATCCGGTTCACGAACTCCGGCACTGAGGCGACGATGTTCGCCATCCGGGCCGCCCGCGCGTTCACGGGTCGCCCGCTCGTCGCGAAGTTCGAGGGCGCGTACCACGGCACGCACGACACCGCCGTGGCCGGCACCCCGGGCGTGCCGCGGGCCACCTCCGACCTCGTCCTCGGGCTTCCGTGGGACGACGCGGCCGGCATCGAGCGCGCCATCGCCGGTCGCGAGCGTGACCTTGCCGCGGTCATCGTCGAGCCCGTCCAGGGCGCGGGCGGCGTCCGGGTCGCCGACGCGGCGGTCCTCGCGCGCCTGCGGGAGCTGACGACGTCGATCGGCGCCCTCCTGATCTTCGACGAGGTGATCGCCTTCCGGGTCGGTCCGAACGGCGCCCAGGGTCTGCTCGGCGTTGCGCCGGACCTGACCACGCTCGGCAAGATCATCGGCGGCGGGTATCCGTCCGGCGCCTTCGGAGGTCGCGCCGAGATCATGGACCAGTTCGACGCGCGCCGACCCGGCGCGCTCAGCCATGGCGGGACGTTCAACGGCAATCCTGTCGCGGCCGCGGCCGGGCTCGCGACCCTGCGCCACCTGACGCCCGAGCGCTACGCGCGCCTTGCCAACCTCGGCGACCGGCTGCGCGGCCGAGTTGCCTCGGCCATCGACAACGAGGGGCTCGATGCGCGGGTGAGCGGCGTGGCGTCCCTGTTCCAGGTCTTCGCCGGTCCCTCCCTAGCGGCGGACGATGGGCTGACGCCGAGCGCGGCGCTGTTCCTCGGCCTGCTCCTCGACGGCTTCCACGTCGCTTCGCGCGGGATGGGAGCGCTGGCGACGCCGGCGACCGAGGTCGATGTCGACGACTTCACCGACGCCGTGCTCGGGCGGATCCGCTCGATGCAGCCGGTCGCGGCCGGTCCCGCCTGACCCGCCGACGGATGACCGATCGTCCGACCGAGCACGCACACGAGTCACCCGGCGCATTCCGGTTGCCGGCCGTCCTGCTCGGGGTCGGGCTCGGCGGCTTCTTCGACGGGATCGTGCTGCACCAGATCCTCCAGTGGCACCACCTGGTCAGCGACCCATACCCGCCGGACTCCCTTGCCAACCTCGAGCTGAACACGACGCTCGACGGGCTGTTCCACGCCGTCACGTGGCTCGTCACGGTGGCCGGAACCCTGCTCACGTGGCGGGCCATGGAGCGAACCCGCGCCCGTCCCGGCTGGCGCATCCTGCTCGGTGGGCTGCTCGCGGGCTGGGGCGGCTTCAACCTCGTGGAGGGCGTGATCGATCATCAGCTGCTCGGCATCCACCACGTCCGCCCGGGACCGGACGAGCTCCTCTACGACCTGGGCTTCCTCGCCTGGGGCGCCGTGATGCTCGTCGCGGGTGCCTCGCTCTTGCGCGCTCGATCCGTCTCCCGGAGTCGCCCGTGACGCGGCGACGGGCACGCCACTACCCCTCCGCCGCCCCGGGCGACGGGTCAGTGCGTGTTCGGCGCGCGCTCAGCCGGGTCGCCACGTCACGACGCCGATCGACAGCGCGCGCTGATCGCGAAGCCCCCAACCTTCCCGGGTCTCGTCGGCGAGCTCCACGAACGCGTCACGGAACCGGCGCTCCTTCTCGCTGCCGTCGGCGATCCACAGCTGGCGGCGGAGAAAGGCAACCAGCTCGTCCTGCGACGCGTACCGGTGTGGCTCGGCCTCGACCATCGTGACTTCCGGGCTGGCGCCCCGGGCGCGGAGGAGCTCCAGAAACTCGGGCAGCGCAGGAAGCGCCGCGCGCGGCTCCTGGTGGACGCGCAGCCAGACCGGCTCCGCGCGGCTGGCCGGCGGCCGATCCATCACGACCGCCACGCATGCGCGTCTGGCGGCCGCCTCCACGGCGTCCAGGAACGGCCCGATCGCCTCGACGTCGTAGCCGACGTGGGCGATCAAGGCCACATCGGCACACGGGTCGGGCCCGAGCTCCACCCTGAGCGGCCCACCCGTGTCCGGCGGCCAGCGGCCCTCGACCGGGCGCACGTTCGCGATCCCGTGCTCGCGCATCAGCTCGCGGAGCACGTCGACCATGCCCGCAGACGGGTCGACCGCCACCACCTCGCGCACAGCGAGGGCGAGCGGCAGGGCATACCGGCCCGCGCCCGCGCCGATGTCGAGCCACGTCGTCCGGCCGGGCGAGCGCCCGCAGAACGCCGAGCACGGGGTCGTCGGCACGCCGGGGATCGGCCCGGAACATCGAGGTCACGGGCCGGTAGAAGTCGGCGCCGTCTTGCACCTCGCGGACTCGGTCGACCTGTTCCCGGTTGGCCCGGACGCGATCGGCCCATCGGAGCGCCACGAGGTCGCCGGGTGTGTCGACGTCCGGGTTCGCGCCCTCGACCGGAAGCTCCAGGACGAGCTCGGGTCGCTCCGCGAGGAGCGGACCCAGGCCGCGGTCGCCGGAAGCCTCGTCCACGAGGTCGAACGCCGGGCGACGCAGGACGACGGGATTGCCGCCGCCGCCCGCCGCGTAGCGGGGAACGACGACCGGTCGGTCCGTACGCCACGCGGCCGTGAGCAGCCCCCGGATCGTCTCTGGCCGGGTCCGTGGCTGGTCGCCGAGCGCCACGAGCACGGCGTCGACACCGGCGGGTCGAGCGCCTCCACCGCGGCCATGCCGACCTGGAGCGACGACGACAGGTGGCGCGGATCCGGGTTTCGCACGACCAGCTCGTCGACCCAGTCAATGCCCGCCTCGATCTCGTCCGCCGCGTGTCCCAGGACCACGACCGTCCGATCGATCCCCGCCTCGCGCACGGCATCTAGCAGATGCTCGAGCAACGGGCGGCCGTCCAGTGGGGCGAGAGCCTTCGGGCTCCCGAACCGGGATGCGGCGCCGGCGGCAAGGATCAGCGCGGCGGCGCGATGCGACATGCCGGCATCTTCCCACCGCCGTCGGCGGCTGCGAAGCCGGTTGGCGGGATCGGCACCCACACGCGGGCTGCGCCGGCCGGGACCTCAGCCGGCCGCGACGGCCTCCGGTGTCCGCGCCGTGCGCGACCCGGCAACCTCGCGCATCGGGCGGGCGCTGGCACGGTGGCGGGTCGCCACGATCTCCGCGATGATCGCGAGAGCCGTCTCGGCCGGCTCGCGACCGCCCAGGTCGAGCCCGATCGGCCCGCGGAGCCGCTCCAGCTCCGACTCCCCCACCCCGGCGCCGGCCAGCCGTGCCCGCCGCTCGGCCTGCCGCTTCCGCGACCCGATCGCGCCCACGTAGCGGCAACCGCGGTTCAGTGCCGCGAGGATCGCCGGCTCGTCGAACTTGACGTCGTGGGTCAGGACCGCGACCGCGTCGTTCGGCCCGAGCCCGATCTCGCCGGCGACCTCGTCCGGCCAGCCCACGATGAGGCGGTCGGCGTGCGGGAAGCGCTCGCGGGTGGCGAAGGCTGGCCGGGCGTCGACGACGACGGTCGCCCAGCCCAGCTCGCGGGCGAACGCCACGAGCGAGATCGCGACCTGGACCGCACCGACCACCACGAGCCGCGGCCGCACCGGGTAGACCTCGATGAACAGCTGCCGGTCGGCCAGCTCGATCGTGTCCGCCGTGCCCCGCTCGAGCGCGTCCCGGGCGGTCTCGACGAGCGCCGCGGCGAGCGCGGGGTTCCCCAGCGAGCCCTCGAGCTGGCCGTCGTCGCGCACGACGAGCGGCGGCTCGGGGGGCCGCGCCGGCACCGGGCTCGTGCGCACCGAGCGTGGGCGGCGGTGCGTCGGCCGGCAGCACTGTGACGACGGCCGCGCCGGCGTCCCGCGCCGCGTCGCGGGCGGCCGTCACCGCGGCGTCCGGCACGAACGGCTGGACGAGCACGTCGATCGTCCCGCCGCACGCGAGCCCGACGTCCCAGGCTTCCTCGTCGCTGATCCCGTACCGGATCACGCGCTGCCGCCTGGTCCGGCGCGCGGCCTCGATCTCTTCGGCCGCGGCGCCCTCGACGCATCCACCGCTGACTGAGCCCGCGATCCGGCCGTCCGCCGTCACCAGCAGGACCGCGCCTTCCGGCCGCGGCGCGGACCCGAACGTCCGGACGACCGTGGCTCGGCCGATCTCGGTGCCTTCGGCGCGCCACGCTTCGATGGTGGTCAGCAGCTCCTTCATGTCGTGGTCCTCGGCCTCGGTCAGCGGGTCAGCGGTCGGGCCATCGACGGATCGGACGTCTCCGCCGCGAGCGCGAGCGGCGGGGCCAGCGCACGAACGGTGCGCGCGGACGTCACGCCGGCCGCGGCCTCGCTGCTGCGGCGATTGTCGCTCGAGCGGACACCGGCCAGGATCTCCCGAGGCGCTCGAGCGAGGCGACCGTGCCCGCCGCGACGAAGTCGTCGATGTAGGGGTACGCCGCGCGCATCCCGGCCGCGAGCGGCTGATAGCCGGGCGTCCCGGCGAGCGGGTTGAGCCAGACGAGCCGGTGGCACTGGCGCCGGAGCCGGGCCGTCTCCGTTGCGACGAGCGTCGGGTCGCCGCGGTCCCAGCCGTCCGAGACGACGATGACCACGCCGCTCGACCGGAGCGTCCGTCGCGCCCAGCGCAGGTTGAACTCGCGGAAGCTCTCGCCGATCCGGGTCCCACCGGCCCAGTCCGTCACCGCATTGGCGACCCGCGCCAGCGCCCGGTCCCGGTCCCGGTCCCGGAGCAGCCGGGTGACCCGGGTCAGCCGGGTGCCGAACACGAACGACTCCGTGCGCACCTCCGATGCGGCCGACAGCGCCTGCACGAAGCGCAGGAGGAGCCGCGAGTGGCGCTCCATGGAGCCCGAGATGTCGCACAGCACGACGAGCGGCCTCGGCCGTCGCACATGCCGCCGCCAGACCCACTCGGTCAGCTGCCCGCCGGTCGCGATGTTGCGGCGGAACATTGCCCGCGGCGCGAGGCGGCGGCCGTGGTGGTGCAGCTCGTGGCGCCGCGTCCGGCGCTGCTCGAGCCGCGGCGTCAGCAGGTCGACGAGCCGCTCCGCGTCGCGCAGCTCGGCGGCCGTCATGCGGTCGAAGTCGCGGTGCCGGAACAGGTCTGAGGCGCTGTACGCGTCCGGCGCGACGGCGTGCGCCTCGGCGTCCGCGGCGTCGTCGGCCTCCTCCGCATCGCCCGGGACGGGGACGCCACGCACGACGAGGTCGTTGGCCGCTCGCTCGTCCGTCTCGCCGGTCGGCTCGCCGTCGTCGTCGGTCGGCAGCCCGTCCGCGCGGACGATCGGCGGCGGCGGCAGGTCCCACGGCAGCCGCAGGCGCCGCATCCGCCAGAACCGCTCGAACACGCGCCCGTAGACTTCGCGGTCGTCGCGGCGCCGGACGAAGACCGCCTCGCCGGCCCCGTGCACCTGACCGCGATCGGACAGGTCGACCAGCGTCAGCGCACGCGCGAGTCGACGGCGGCGCCGAGGTCGACGGCCAGCCCCCTCCCGTCGGAGCTCGCGACCGAAGGCGACCGCCGCGCCCAGCAGCCGGCGCCCGTCGACCGATTGCCCGGTCGGAGTCTCGGCGACGACGCGATCGTCCACGGTGGGCGGCTCGCTAGCCGCGCGCTGCCGCCGTCTCGGCGAGGTAGCGGCCGGCCGTCTCGCCGCGGACCTGCCGGATGTCCTCCTCGTACTTCAGGACGACGCCGAGGGTCTCGTCGACGAGCTCCGGGGCCAGCTGCGTCGCACCCATCGCGAGCAGCGCCGATGCCCAGTCGAGCGTCTCCGCGATCCCCGGCACCTTCGTCAGGTCCGCCTCGCGGAGCCGGTGGACGAACGCGACCACCTCGCGGGCGAGCCGCTCCGGGGCGTGCGGCACGCGGGCGAGGACGATCTCGTACTCCTTCTGCGGCGTCGGGTAGTCGATCCAGTGGTAGAGGCAGCGGCGTTTGAGCGCGTCGTGGACCTCGCGGGTGCGGTTCGAGGTCAGGATCACCCGCGGCGGGCGCTCGGCCTTGATCGTGCCGATCTCGGGCACTGTGACCTGGAAGTCGGACAGGATCTCGAGCAGGTACGCCTCGAACTCCTCGTCCGCCCGGTCGATCTCGTCGATCAGCAGCACGGGCGCCGTCCCGTCGCGGCTCTCGAGTGCCTGCAGGAGCGGCCGCCGGATCAGGAACGACTCGCCGAAGATGTCGTGGGTGGTAGCGTGCGACGCCTCGCCGCGCGCCTCGAGCAGGCGGATCTCCAGCATCTGCCGCGGGTAGTTCCACTCGTACACCGCCGCGTTGACGTCGAGGCCCTCGTAGCACTGGAGGCGGATGAGCGGCGCCCCGAGGGCGGCGGACAGGACCTTCGCGAGCTCGGTCTTGCCGACGCCGGCCTCGCCCTCCAGCAGCAGCGGCCGGCCGAGCTCGAGGGCGAGGAAGACCGCCGTGGCGAGGGACCGGTCCGCGATGTAGCTCCGGTCCCGGAAGTCGGCCTGGATGGCGTCGATCGAGCGGCCGCCGCCGAAGGCGGCGACGGGGCGGTGATCTCGGTCGGACATCGCCCGATCCTACATGGGTCGAGGCTTCCGTCACTCACGCGCGGGCGCCGCGGCCCGGTTCTCGCCGACCGGCACGAGCCGGTAGTAGACACCGACCTTCTGGACATGTCGCCGGGCAAGCGTGTAGATGGCGTTCGCCGGGAACGGCTGCTGAGACCGGGTCGCCCGGATGACGGCATCCCGCTCCGGCCCGTCGACCAGCCGCACAGCCCGCACGCGGTCGGCCGTTCCGTCCTCGAACACGAGCTCCGCCTCGTCCGCGGCGTCGACGTTGCGCGTCCACTCGGCCGGTCCATTCGGATGTCCCACGTACAGCCGCCCGTCGACGGCGAGCAGCGTGACGAGCGTCGAACGCGGCCGCCCCGTGCGGCGTCCCGGGACGCGGAGATCCACGCTTCGGCCGAGCGTCGGCAGGCGACCGTGCCACACGACGCGAAGGAGCGGGTCGAGCAGCCGAAGGAGCCGGTAGAGCAGCCGAAAGACGGTGCTCCAGAGCGTCGCGGAACCCGTGCCGGATGGCGCTGACGCCCGTCCAGGCTGGGTCGCTCGGCGCTCGATCCTAGCGGAGGATTTCCTCATCCGCCGCCGCGATCGCGTCCGTCGTGCCCGACGCCGTCCCCGCCCGCCGCTGCTCCGTCCCCACGACCACGCCGGCCGCGATGACCACGATCAGGGCGGCGACCCCCACCGTCGGCAGCACCGTCGATCGCGCGGGTGCGCCTGCCCCACCCTGCCACAGGCTGCGCAGCGTCGGGACGCGTCCCGGCACGATCAGGAGACCGAGCCACAGCCCGGCGACGAGCCCGCCGATGTGCGCGGCGTTGTCGATCTGCGGGACCGCGAACCCGAACGCGAGGTTGATCAGGATCAGCGTCCCGAGCTGCCCGACGAACGAGCGGCTCTGCCGATCGAGCACCGGGTGATGCGCCCGGAATGCGGCGAGGAGCACGCCGACGAGCCCGAAGATCGCGCCCGACGCGCCGACGGCCAGGTTGCCGGCCCCGAACACGAAGCTCGCGACGGAGCCCCCGGCGGCGCACACGAGGTAGAAGAGCAGGAACAGCCGCGAACCGTACATGACCTCGACGATCGGTCCGACCAGGTACAGCGCGTACATGTTGAACAGCAGGTGCGGGAGCCCGCCGTGGAGCAGCGTCACCGTCCACAACCGCCAGTACTCGCCATCAGCCACGGCGGTCTTGTCGAGCGCCAGCAGGTCGAAGAGGAACGACCCACCGGCCGAGAACGCCATGAACGACACGACGACCGTCAGCCCGATGATGACCCACGGCAGCGGGAAGGCCGGGCCGCTGGTGCGGCTCCGCGCGAAATACCGCCGCGACGCGCCGGTGTTGCCCGTTTCCTTGGCGAGCCAACCGAGCCGGTTCGCGATCTCGGGCTTGTCGGGGGCCGGCGCTCGCCGGTCGGCCTGGCGGTACGCCTCGATCGCCCCGTTGAGGTCGCCGCTCCGGACGCGGGCCGCCGCGACCTCGCGCCACGCCCGATACGTGCTCGGCGTCTCCGGCAGCTCGAAGATCGACTCCCAGGTCGCGACCGCGGCCTCGTCCTGATCAAGGCGATACAGGGCCTGGCCGAGACCGAGCAGCGCCGCCGCAGTCACCGCCTGGTCGTTGTATCCCACGACCCGGCGGTAGTGGATGGCGGCGTCCCGGTAGTCGCCGCTGCCCATCAGCTCGGCGGCCCGGTCGAGAACGGCGGTCGCCGCCTCGCGGCTGAGCGGGCCCTCGATCGTGAGCTCCGGGGCCGCAGCGGGCCCCTGCCCCGGAGCCGATTCCCGCGCCGGAACCGGGGGCGCATCGGCGATGCTGTCCGAGGGCGGCGTCAGGTCGTCCGCTGACGGTACGGCCGGGAGCTCCGGTTCGTCCGGCCGGCGGGGGTGGTCCATCGGCTCGACTCTACAACGTTCGGAACGACGGACCGGAGCTGGTCGTCGCCACTCGGCTGACGTCAGTCCGGTCTGCTCGTTCCCACCCGGCCGGTCGCCGCGCGGAGCCCGTCGGCTGCCGAGGAGCCGCCGTCGACGGCCGCGGCGATGGTCCCCAGCAGCTCCGCGAAGCCGTCGGCCGATCCGTCCGGTGGCACCGCGAGCGCGAGCGCGCCGGGCGGGATGTCGGCCGCGACGTCCGGTGCGTCGGCGGTGACGACGATGAGCTCTGCCGAGGCATACGCGGCGGCATCGGCCGCCACCCGGAGGACCGCGGTCGCGAGCGGCTCCGCGACGACGATCGCCCGAAAGTCCGTCAGGTAGCGAAGACCGAGCTCCACGTCCGCGGGCTCGAGCGCGGGTCGCTGGAGCCGATCGGCGGGCTCGATCAGGGGGACGGTCGTCTCACCGCCGAAGTCGAGGTCCTCCGTCGTGACGCCCTCGACGAGCAGCGGCGTCGGGCGCGACGGGTCGCGCTGGAGCGCCACGTGGCCGACCCCGCCGCGCGCAAGCGCCACGAGCAGGTCGTCACCCGCGTCGTCATCGCCGATCTTGCCGACGAGCTGCACGGTCGCTCCGGCCCTCGCCGCCGTCAGCGCCGCGACGGCCGCCGCTCCGGCCGGGCGCCGCGCACCGTCGTCGAGCGCGACGATCGGGTGCCCAATGACGACGATCACTCGGGCGAGCGTAGCGCGTTGCCGCACGCCACGCGCGGGAGCCGTCTCTACCGAGACGATCGTGCGTCGATGCCCTCGTCGGCGGTTGTGCCGGGCTCCGCCGGTTCCACCGGCTCGACCTCGGCATCCTCGGCCCCCTCGGTCGGACCCTCCGGACCACGGTCGACCGGTCCGAGCTCTTCGCCGACGCCCTCGAGCGGCCCTTCGGTCACCGGACCCTCGTCGCGCTCGACGGTGACGCGACCAAATCCGACCGCCTCGAGCTCCGATCCGAACGCGTCGGCGTCGCCGACGAGGACGACCGCGGCCTGCTCTGGCCGCAGGTGCTGGCGTGCCACGCGGGCGACGTCCTCGACGGTCACGGCTTCGATCGCCGGGCGGTAACGCGCGAGCTCGTCGTCCGGGAGCTCGTGCACGTGGAGACCGGACAGCGCGCCGGCGACGGGTCCCGGCGTCTCGAAGCGGAGCGGGAAGACGCCGATCAGATAGTCCTTCGCGGCGCGCAGCTCGGCGTCGGTCACGGGCTCCGCGCGCAGGCGCTCGATCTCGGCGACGGCGTCGGTCAGGGCCGCAACGGTCACCTCGGTGTTGACCGCCGCCCTGGCCGTAAACGGTCCCGCCCCGCGGCGGAGGTCGAAGCCCGCGAACGCACCGTACGTGTACCCCTTCTCCTCCCGCAGCCGGGCGTTCAGGCGCGAGTTGAAGAGGCCGCCGAGGATCGCGGCCATGACCGAGAGCGCGTGGAAGTCCGCGGTCCGGCGCGGCAGCCCGCGATGTCCGATCCGGAACTCGGTCTGGACGGCGCCCGGCCGGTGGATCACCCGCACGAACCGCTCGTCCACCGCTCCGTCGTCGACGATCCGGTCAGGCTCGGAGGCATCGCGAGGTTCGAGGCCGGCGAACAGCCGCTCCGCCACCGCCGGCACGTCGACGGCCGCAACATCCCCCGCCACGATCAGCGCGCCACGACCGGGATCGAGCGCGCGCCGCCACGTTCCCTCCAGGCGGTCCCGATCGAGCGTCGCGACCGTGTCCTGAGTCCCGCCGGCCGGCCGGTGATACGGCGACTCAACGGCGTAGATCGTGTCGGCGAAGGCCTCGTCCGCCCGCCGCCGTGGATCCGCCCGGGCCTGGAGCAGGTCGTTCAGCCGTTCGTCCCGAAGCCGCTCGACCTCGGCGGCGGGGAACGTCGGCCGGCAGACCATCTCGGCCACCAGGTCGAGCGCCTCCGCGAGCCGCTCGTTCACGACGTCGACGCTGGCCGACGTCGCGTCCCAGCCGGCTTCAGCGTGCAGGGAGGCGCCCAGCCGCTCCGCCGCCTCGATCAGCGCGACGGCATCGAACCGCTCGGTGCCCTCCGAGAGCGACCGCGCGGCGAGCACTGTTGCTCCCGCCGCATCGGCAGGCTCGTCGGCCGCGCCGCGACGGACGGTGAACGAGGCGGACACGAGCGGGCGGCCGGGCAGATCGACGACGAGCACGCTCAGCCCGTTCTCGAGCCGGTGGCGGGCGAACGGCGGGAACTCGTAGGGCCGCGGCGTCCCGGGGACCGGGCGCGTCGCGACGATCTCCGTCATGCCGCCACCTGCTCGTCTTCCGCGGCCTCGGTCTCGAGCGGGTCCGGCAGCTCGCCGGACTGAGCCGGGTCCTGCTCCGGTACGTAGGTCAGCACGACCCGGTTGTCCGGCTGAAGTGTCGCGGCGGCCGCAGCCTGGATGTCTTCGGCCGACACGGACAGATAGCGACCCAGCATCCGGTTGATCAGCTCCGGCTGGTCGAACAGCGTGGCGTACATCGACAGCCGGTCCGCTCGCTCCTCGACGCGCGACAACGCACCCAGCTCGTCCGTCTCGATCAGCGCTCGCGCCCGCGCCAGCTCATCGTCACTGACCGGCTCGACGGCCAGCCGCTCGAGCTCCTCGTGCAACGCGCGTTCGACGCGCTCCACGTCGACGCCCGGCCGCACCGTGGCCCACCCCGCCGTGATCGACGCGCCGCCGACGAACCCGAGCGTGAACAGCGCGACGTCCTGCGCCATCCGCTCCTGCCGCACCAGCCGCTTGTGCAGTCGGCCGCCCTTGCCCCCGGCCACGATCTGCGACGCCACGTCCAGCGCGTCCATGCGCGGATCGCCGAAGGCCGGCGCGCGGAAGCCGACGTAGATGCGGGGCAGCGGCACCCTGTCCGGCACGGTCTCGCGACGCTCGGCGCCGAGCGTGGGAGGAAGCGACAGGTCGGCGAGCGTCGGGATCGAGGGGTTGGCCGGGATCGGCCCGAAGTAGCGGTCCGTCCAGTCGCGCACCTGCGCCCGCTCGACGTCGCCGACGACGCTGACCACGGCGTTGTTCGGGGCGTAGTACGTCCGGAAGAACTCCTGGACGTCGTCGAGGGACGCCGCATCGAGGTCCTGCATGGACCCGATCGTCGAGTGGTGATACGGGTGCTCCGGTGGGAACAGGTGGGCCTGGAGCTTCTCGTTCCACGAGCCGTACGGTCGGTTGTCGTACGACCAGCGCTTCTCGTTCTTCACCACCTCGCGCTGGTTGTCCAGGTTCTCCTGGCTCAGGGCCTCGAGGAGCGTCCCCATCCGGTCTGCCTCTAGCCACAGCGCGAGCTCGAGCTGGTGCGACGGGACGGTCTCGAAGTAGTTGGTCCGGTCCAGCCAGGTGGTCCCGTTCATCGTGCCGCCGGCCGCCTGGACGAGCGCGATGTGCTCCGCCTTGCCGACGTTCCGCGATCCCTGGAACATCACGTGCTCGAACAGGTGCGCGAAGCCGGTCTTGCCGGGTTGCTCGTGCTTCGAGCCGACGTTGTACCAGATGTTCACCGCCGCCACGGGCGCCAGGTGGTCTTCGACGACGATCAGCCGGAGACCGTTCGGCAGGCGCTCATCGCTGAACTGGACGGCGGGAATGGGCACGGGGCAACCACCTCGGAGGACGAAACGGACGCCGGACATTGTAGGCGGGGAGATCCCCTCACGGGACCGACTTACCGCCTGGACGCTTGACACGAGCCGCGACGGCCGTTAGATTTCCGTCTAACACCAGTTAGGAGACACCGGCGCAATGGCAGCCCGGCCCGCGGGGCGCGAGACGAAGGATCGACCGGTCGGTGGTGCCCCCGCCCGCGCGAGCGTCCGGGACTTCTCCGGCGGCGTCAGCTACACGATCGAGTGGGACGTCCGGCCCGTCTACGACTTCGTCTTCAGCATGTCCGAGGACGCGGGCTCCACGGACGATCTCCCCGCCGGTGACCGCAAGTGGCTGACCGACGCCCGGTCCTCGCTCCCACGGGATGTCAGGCCGTCGGTCGGCCGCTTGTTCGAGACGGAGGCCGCGATCAAGGTCGCGACGTTCGCACTCGACCGGCCGGAGCTCGACACGCCGGCCGCGTTCGTGGCCGCGATCGCGGCCGCAAGCCCCACCGAGGTGTTCCGGGCCGTCTTCTGCGAGACAGGTCGGGAGCCGGGTCTCGCCGACCTGATCTCCGATGTGGTGGCGGGCGACACGAGCCGGCTGGCCGAGGTCGAGGCTCGGCTGCCCGAGAGCCAGCGCGCGGAGCGGATGGCGATGCTGTCGGATCCGGACGGCACGCACCGGCAGATCGTGAGCACGCTGGAAGCGTGGCTCGCGGTGTTCGAGCCAATCGCGAACCGCGTCGCGGCGATGCTCGAGCGCGACTACGCGCTCCGTGCAGCGGACCGAGCGACGCTCGCCCCGGGCGACCTGCTCGAGCGGACGACCGCCGGGTTGCGGTGGCTCGGCGAGCCCGGGGTCCGGCGCGTCATCCTCGCCCCGTCGTACTTCGCCCGCCCCTACAACTTCCTGCTCGCCGGCCCTGACTGGCGCTTCTTCGGCTACCCGATCGCGGATGACGCTCTTGACGCGGTCGATCCGCTCGCCGCGCCGCAGGCTGTCGTGCGCCTGCACCGGGCCCTCGGCGACGCGACCCGGCTACGGATCCTGAAGCTGCTGGCCGGACGCGACCTCTACCTGACGGAGATCGCCCAGCAGCTCGAGCTCTCCAAGCCGACGATCAAGCACCACCTCGCGCTCCTCCGGTCCGCGGGGCTCGTGACGATCACCGAATCCGGAACCGTCACCTACTACAACCTGAGACGGCAGCGTCTCGACGACGCGTCCGTCGAGCTGAAGGCGTTCCTCGTCGGTGACGCGGGACAGGAACCAGACGCCTCAACCGCCTGAGCGGCGATTCGAGCCGTGTGGTCGCGCCGACCGGCGCGGCCATCTTTTCGGCGACCGAGTTAGATAGCCCACTAACAACACGGAGATCACTTTCCATGCCCAACCGTACCGTCACATCACCCGCTCGCCGGAGGAAGAACCAGACCGTGCACTCGACCGACCAGCACGCCCACGTCCAGCACCGTCTCCAGGCGCTCGCCGAAGAAGCGGCCGCCCAGCGGCTCGCGGCCAGCCAGCGCCGGCTCCATCGCGAGGAGCACGAGGCGCATCCGGCTCTTGTGCACGACCACGCCGCTGGCGGGATGCGGGGCACGCTCGGTCGCATGCTGATCGGGCTCGGGACGGCGATCGCGGGGTCGGGGTCCGGGGTGCGCCGCGCGGCCTGATGGACAGCTGGCCGCTGCGCCGGCGGTCACATGCTGGGCGCGTGGGGCGGTCACGTCGCGGCCGACCGCCAGCCCGGGCGTGACCATCGCCTCGGCAGGTGCCGCTGGCCGTGGTCATGGTGGCGCTGACGACGGTCACCCTGTGGTCGCTCGGCCAGGCCGTCGTGCGGCCGGCCGAGGAGGCCGCGAGCGGGCCGGCGGAGGTGCGAACCGCCTAGCACCGCGGTCGGTTCGCCGCAACGACGGGGACCACAACTGCACCCATCCGTACCGGCACACCCCGGACCCATCGGCCCCCATCCGCACCCGGACCACCGACCCGTGTCGCGGACGACCCGTTGCGGCGCACGCTCCGCACGGTCCCTGGGGCAGGTCCCTCTGGATCGGGCGAAGCCACCTCCGCCCCGGCCGGGTCGAACAGGCTCGTTCCGGCCGTCCGCCGAGTCGATCGGAGCAGACATGTCCGTGTCCGCGCACGCCGCCCGCCGCCCGGGCCCGGCCGCCCTCGCCCTCGCCCTCGCCGCTGCCGCCCTGCTCGGATCCGCCATGCCGGCCGCCGCGGCGGACCCTTCCGGCGCGGTCAAGGTGCCCAAGGCACGACCGGGTGCCGCCATCCTGGTGACCTACCGCGACGGAGCGACGATGGCGCGCGGCGGCGCCGACGTGCCCGGCGCCAAGGCCGTCGAGACCGTCGAATCGATCAACGTCAAGGTCTTCCGAGCGAACCCCGGCCAGGAGCAGAAGGCGATGAACGCACTCGCGACCGGGAAGGGCGTGGTGGCGATCGAGACGGACGTCCAGGTCGAGAGCACGATCACGCCGAACGACAGCCTGTGGCTGTCCGGCAACAAGTGGGCGCACGACAAGGTCGGCCTCCGAACGGCCTGGGACACGACGCGCGGCGCCTCCCGGACCGTCATCGCGATTCTCGACTCCGGTCTCGAGGTCTCGCACCCCGATCTCTATGGTCGTGTCGTCCCGGGCTACGACTTCGTCGAGGGCGACACCACCACAAACGATCCGCGCGGCCACGGGACGATGTCGGCCGGTGCCGCTGCGGCGCGCGGCAACAACTCGATCGGCGTTGCCGGCAGCTGCTGGTACTGCGGCATCATGCCGGTCCGCGTGCTGAACCAATACGGCACCGGCTACGCGTCGTCGGTCGTCCGCGGCATCACGTGGGCCGCCGACCACGGGGCGGACGTCATCTCGATGAGCTTCGGCGGCTTCGCGCCGTCGTCCGCGATGGCCGATGCGGTCGCCTACGCCCGCCGCAGCGGTGCGGTCGTCATCGCCTCCGCCGGCAACAACGGCAACACGTCGCTCTTCTATCCGGCCGCGTACTCGGGGGTCATCTCCGTGTCGGCATCGGACGCATCGGATCGGCCGTACAGCTGGTCGAACCGCGGCTCGTGGGTCGATCTCACCGCGCCCGGCTGCTTCGTCACGACGCGCATCGGCAAGACGTACGGAAACTTTTGCGGCACGTCCGCCTCGGCCCCGCTCGTCTCCGGCATCGTCGGCCTGATGCGCTCCGCCAACCCGAGCGCGACGAGGGGCCAGGTCGAGAAGGCCCTGCTGTCGACGGCCACGCCGATGAGCTACGTGGGGAACGGCCGGGCCAATGCGCCGGCAGCGATCAACGCGATCCGCGCCGTCCCGAGCACCGCGAGGCCGGGCGCGCTGAACGCCAAGACAACCACCGGCACGATCCTCCGCTCCGGGGCGAACACCACCTACCGGGCGATCACGACGCTCGCGACGGGCACGACGGTCCCGGTCACGGGCCCGTTGGTCTCGGATCCGGGCGGGCGGACGTGGGCGCCGGTCCGAACGGCGTCGGGCGCGACCGGGTACGTGGCAGCCTGGCTCCCGACCATCACCGGCTCCGCCGCGCCGACGGTCAACGTGATCCTTCGGGCAACCCCGTCGACCTCGGCAAAGGCGTTGGTGACGATCACCAAGGGGACGCGCGTCACGGTTCTCGGCAGCACCCGCGACCCGAACCTCCGCGTCTGGCTCAAGGTCCGGACGTCGAGCGGCCAGACGGGCTACATGGCCGCCTGGCTGATGCGCCCCTGACCGTTCCCGTTCACCGTCGCTGCGGACGGCGGCGAGCGCGGCCAGTCGCCGCCGTTCTCGCCGGGCGTCTCGCCTCCGGCCCGGCCGCCGAGCTCGACTCAGCCCGCCAGCGCGGCGAGAACCGGCCGCTTGCCCGCCGAGGTCGCGACCCACTCGCCTAGGGGGCGGACGTCGGAGAGCCGGGCCAGGGTCGCCGGATCGAGCGCCTCGGCGGCTGCCACGGCGGTCTCGATCGCGGTCAGGCACAGGATCCCCTCGGCGGTCGCGGCGAGCCGAATCTCTGCGGCGTCGCGCACGGGTCCCGACCGCGGCGTCGGCGTGTTGTCGACGAGCCGCACGAAGCCGGACGCGATGAGGTCGAGGATCGCCGCCCCGCCGGCGGCGCGGTCCGCCTGCTCGCCGAGCTTCAGGACGGGCTCGGCGGCGAACCCGCCGGCGGCGAGTGCCCGTCGGGTGCCGGGCGTCGCCGCAAGCCGGTACCCCGCGCGCGAGAGGGCGAGGCCGAGCCGCGGCAGCAGCTCCTTGTCCCGGTCCGCGATCGACAGGAGGGCCGTGGGCGGCGCCTCCCCGGTCGCGGCGCGAGGCGGCACGAGCGACGCGCCGAGCAGCGCCTTGGCAAGCGCGACGCGGGGGTCCTCGTGCAGCCCGATGACCTCGCCGGTCGACTGCATCCCGGGTCCGAGTGACGGGTCCACGCCACGCAGCTTGGCGGTCGAGAAGGCCGGCGCCTTGACGGCGACGAGCGCCGGGGCGGGCAGGAGGCCGTCGTCCCAGCCGAGCTCGGCGAGAGTCGCGCCGAGCGCGATGCGCACCGCCAGCTCGACCATCGGCACGCCGGTGACCTTCGACATGAACGGGACGGTCCGCGAGGCCCGCGGGTTCACCTCGATCAGGTAGACGCCGTCGTCGCGGACGATGAACTGGGCGTTGACGAGGCCGCGCACGCCGAGCGCACGGGCGACCCGGGCCATCGTCGTCACGATCAGGTCCTGGTCGCCTTCCGAGACCGTCCGGGGCGGGAACACGCCGATCGAGTCACCGCTGTGCACCCCGGCCCGCTCGATGTGCTCGAGCAGTCCCGGGATCAGGACGGCGTCCCCGTCGGACACGGCGTCGACGTCGACCTCCACGCCTTCCAGGTAGCGGTCGATCCGGACGGGCCGGTCGGATCGACGACGGTGGCCGCCGCGAGCTGCCGGACGAGATCGTCCGGCGAGTGGCAGAAGTCGATGGCGAGGCCGCCGATCACGAACGACGGCCGGACGATGACCGGATACCCGATCCGATCCGCCAGCGTCAGCGCCTCCTCGACGAGTGGGCCATCCCGCCCTCTGGCTGCGGGATGCCGAGCCGGTCGAGCAGCGCCGCGAACCGTGTCCGCTCCTCGGCCTGGTCGATGGCTTCCAGATCGCTCCCCAGCACTGGCACGCCGGCCGCCGCGAGCGACGCCGCGAGGAGCAGCGTCTGGCCGCCGAACGCGACGACGGCCGGAAGGACCCGGCTCCCCGGCGACCGTCTCGGCCTCGATGACGTTCCGCACGCTCTCGGCGTCGAGCGACTCGGCAGAGCCGGAGGACGCGTCGAAGTCGGCCGAGGTCTGTTCCGTTGAGTTCACCATGACGGCCTGCCAGCCGGCACTGCGGAGTGTGTCGGCTGCGCACGGCGCAGGTCGAACTCGATCTGCCCGATCCCGGACCGGCCCGCTGCCGATGACGAGGGCGGCCGGGCGCGCGACCGGCGGTGCCTCCGCCGGCGAACCCGCCGCCAGCGAACGTCCCGTAGAAGTACGGCGTCTCGGCCGCGAACTCGGCGGCACAGGTGTCGACCATCGCGTAGCCCAGGCGGAGGCCGGTAGCGCCGCGCGGGCGCGGCGCGACCTCGTGCTCCCCACCGCGGCGAGGGCGCGTGGCCTCCCGGTCGCCGAACTGTGCGCGCTTGACCGTAGCGAGCAGCTCCGCCGCATCGCGGTCGCCGGCGTCGACGAGGCGTGCACCCGGTCGCACGGACGTCCGCCTCGAGCCGGACGTTGCGGCCCATCTCGGCGAGGAACCACGACGCAATGCCGGTCGCTCCCTGGACGATCTCCTCCGGGGACGTCGCGGCGGAGCAACGCGAGCACGCGCCACAGTCGCAAGTCGGATGGCTCGAGGAAGCGGCGCCGGAACCGGCGCGGCGCTGCGCTGCGCGAAGCGCGTCGACTCGCACGCGTCCCCCACTCGTCGATCAACGGACCGGCGTCCTCGTCCGGATCCGCCGCGACGGCCTCCAGGTACGCGAGCGTGCCGTGCCATGCCGGGTCCTCCGCGAGCGGCCCGACGCCCGCCTGCTCGAGGCCGCGAAGCGCCTTGTTCAGCGCGGAGCCGAAGGTCCGGTCGATCGCCATCACCTCACCCGTCGCCTTCATCTGGCTGCCGAGGGATCGGTCCGCGGTCGAACTTGTCGAACGGGAAGCGCGGCAGCTTGACGACGACGTAGTCGAGCGCCGGCTCGAAGGCGGCGACCGTGGTTCCTGCGACGACGTTCGGGATCTCTGCAGGCGCCGGCCGACCGCGATCTGGGCGGCAAACCAGGCGATCGGGTAGCCGGTAGCCTTGGACGCCAGCGCCGACGACCGAGGAAACGCGCGGGTTGACCTCGATGACGGCGCATTTCCGGTCGAGTCCGGCGATAGCGCGAGGTGGACGTTGCAGCCGCCCTCGACGCCGAGCGCCCGGATGATGGCCAGCGCCGCGCTGCGGAGCCGCTGGTGGACCTGGTCGCTGAGCGTCTCGACGGGCGCACGACGATCGAGTCGCCGGTGTGGACGCCGAGCGGATCGACGTTCTCCATCGAGCGACGGCGATGCACGTGTCGTCCGCGTCCCGCATCACCTCGTATTCGATCTCCTGCCAGCCGACGAGGCAGCGCTCGACCATGACCTGCCCGATGGGGCTGGCGCGCAGGCCGGCGCGGAGGCGCTCCGATACTGCGCCTCCGTCGTCCACGATGCCGCCGCCGGTGCCACCGAGCGTGAACGCCGGGCGCACGATGGCCGGCAGGCCGATGACCGCGAGCGCTTCGTCGGTGGACGCGGCGCGCTGCTCGGGCGTCATCACCTCGACGATATGACTCTGACGTACGGCTGGCCGATCCCGGTCGAGCAGGCCCTGGAACAGCTCCCGGTCCTCCGCCGTGCGGATCGCCTCGAGCGGCGTGCCGAGAAGCCGGACCCCGTGCTGCTCGAGCACGCCCGCGTCGGCAAGCTGGTGGCGAGGTTGAGCGCCGTCTGCCGCCAAGGCCGGCCAGCCACCTGTCTGGCCGCTCCCGCGCGATCACCGCCTCCACGGCGTCGACCGTGAGCAGCTCGAGGTAGACGGCGTCGGCGACCCGGGGTCGGTCATGATCGTCGCCGGGTTGAGTTGACCGTGGATCGTCCGGACACCTTACTGCCCGATCGCGCGGCACGCTGCGTGCCGGCATAGTCGAACTCGGCGGCCTGACCGATGACGACGGACCGCTGCCGAGGATCAGGACGGACGACGGCTTCCCGACGGTCACCGCGCGGTCGCCGGGGTCGCGAGGGTCCAGGCCGTGGCCGTGGAGTCTGGGCCGTCGCGGCTGTCGTGCCGCCCTTGGGCGTGCGTCGGCGTCGCGCGCGTCGGCTTGCGCGCGTCGGCGCAGCGCCCGTCGGCTGCGCGCCCGTCGGGTGTGCGTCTGCCGCCTCGGGACTCGCCGGATACCACCCCGGATGGTGGTGCGCGTCGACTCAGCCCGAATCCTTGCCACATACCAGTGGGCGTAGTGCGCGGTGCGGCGCGACGCCCCGTGCACCACCCCGGGTAGTAGCTGACAGGACCCGATTCCGGACCGTGGTTGCGACAAGTCCCGGTGCCGCACCACCGGGCTGCATTTCCACCGCTCCCCGAGGGAATGGCCTCGTGTCGCGCAAGACCTTCCTCACCGCCGGGCTGCGGCGGCCGCCACGAAGCGGCCGAAGACGGCCAGCGCGTCGAGCGGCCCGGGGCGCCCTCAGGGTGGTACTGCACTGTCTCGATCGGGCGCTCCGCGTGCCGCAGCCCTTCGACCGAACCGTCGTTGAGGTTGACCTGGCGACGAGGAAGCGATCGCGCGGGCAGGGTCTCGCCCACGACCTGGACCTCGTGGTTCTGCGCCGTGACCTGGGCGTCGATGTCGGAGGTCGCGCACCGGATGGTTGGCGCCGTGGTGCCCGAACGGGAGCTGCCGCGTCTCGGCACCGGCCGCGCGGCCCACGATCTGGTGCCCGAGACAGATCCCGAGCAGCGGTCGTCCGTCGTCGATCGCCGCCCGCGCCAGCGCAACCGGCCCGCCGAGTCGAGCGGGATCGCCGGGTCCCGGCGACAGGACCAGCCCGTCGAGCTCGGGGCGCGAGTGCCTGCTCGGCCGTGACGTCGTGGGGCAGGACCCCGGCCCGTGCGCCGCCGCAGCGAGCGCACGATGCTCTCCTTCAGCCCGAGATCGACGATCGCCACGAGCGCCCTCCTCGTCCGGCCGCCGACGTCCCGGACCTCGGCCGGCGACGCCGCCACCACGAACACGTGCACCACGCACGACGGGCG
>JAUJOH010000009.1:0-10437 GCA_030447745.1 Chloroflexota bacterium
AGCAACGTGACGATCCGACCGGCCTACAGCATGTGGCCGCAGTACAACCGGCGCCTCCGCGACGTCGTCGCTGCGATGACCGACGAGCAGCTCGCGCTGCGCCCGTCGCCAGACCGTTGGCCGATCTGGGCGACCGTGGGTCACGCCGCCTGCCAGCGGGTCTCCTGGCTGTGCGACTTCGCCGGTGAGCCCGGCGCCGAGACCACGCCGTTCACGGACGCCCTCCATTACTGCCCGGGGGACGAAGACCTCGACCATCCGCTCGGCGCCGATCGGCTCGTCGAGGCGCTCGACTCGACCTTCCGCGTCGTCGAGAGCTGTCTCGACCGGTGGACCGTGGACATGCTCGGCGAAGAGCTCCGACGCACGTTTGGCGACGAAGAGTGGGTGCACACCCGCGGCTCGGTCATCCAGCGAGTCTTCAGCCACGACGTCTACCACTGCGCCGAGCTAAACGAGACGCTCGGGATCTCTGGGCTGTCCCAGGTCGACCTCTGGGACTGACGACCCCAGTAACGTCGATGCCTCACCGGGAGCCCGTGCACGCAGCAAACGGCACCGCACGACCGCGGGTGCATGACGGCGTGCTTTGGATCGACTCACCATGACCGAGGCGGCGCCGCGCTCCGTCCGTGCGCGCAGCTTCGACGCTTGGGCGGCCGAGTACGACCGGTACCGGCCGTCCTATCCGTCGACGCTGTTCGACCTGATCACTGATCGGCTGAGTTTGCCGGACGAGCCCGCGGTCGCGGACGTGGGCGCGGGCACGGGCAAGGCGTCGCTGGCCATGGCGAGCCGCGGGTGGCGGGTCACGGCCGTCGAGCCCGGCGGGACGATGCTTGCCGTCCTCCGCGACCGCGCGCTCGCGGCAGGACTGAAGCTCGAGACAGTGCTGGCACCGGCCGAGGACACCACGTTGCCGAGCGGCGGGTTCGACCTTGTCACGGCCGCCGAGGCGTACCACTGGTTCGACGCGCCTCGCGCGCTGCGTGAGATCGGCCGCATCCTGCGCCCGGGTGGCGGCCTGGCCTGCTTCTGGAACGTCCGGGACGCCGATTCTTCGAAGCTGCTGGCCGAGTACGAGGAGCTCCGCGCGATCGTCGGTGCCGAGCCACGCCCGCCGCGTCGCCCTGGCCCGCGGGAGGAAACGCGAAGCGAGATCCTCGCCTCCGGCCTGTTCGAGCGTCCGACCTTCGAGCAGGTGCCGCACGAGGTGGCGATGACGGGCGCCGAGCTCGTCGGGCTCGCCTTCACGAGCTCGCACGTCAGGACGGCGGACGCAGCGGCCCAGGACCGGTTCCGCGCGGAGCTCGAGGCGCTGCTGATGCGGCACGGCATCTCAAGCGCCACGAGCTTCGGCCTGCCGTACGTCGTCGACTGCTGGATCGGGGTTCGCTCCACCCGGACCACTGATGGACCAGCGGCGAAGCACGTGTGTCACGGAGACGGCCGCCTCTCTGACCCGCGAATGACGAGCCCGCGAGCAGCCCAGCGGTCGCCCCGAAGGGCAGTGTCTCGTGTCACGTTCCGGCCGCCGAGCGACCGCCGCGCTCTGGTGGTCATCGTTCACCTCGTTTGCGAACCGGGTTGCGCGAAGAGTGGACCCCAGAGACGGCCGGCCGCTGTGCGATCCGTTACGGCCGGCGGCGAGGATCATGGAGCGGATGCCTCGGCGGCCGTCTTCGTTGAACGTGTGAGTCCCCTGCATGCTGCGCTCGGCGGAATCGTCGCCGGCGCGACCGGAGCCCTCGCGCTAACCGTCGTGATCTTTGTTGCGCGCCTTGTGACTCATCCGCCGGCGGCTGAAGCAAGCGATGCCGCAAGAGGCCTGACGCCTGGGCGCGCGCTGGCAGAGGGCCCCGGGACGGTCCCCGATTTTGCCGGGGCGACATCGCTCTTCGTTCAGAAGCTCGCGATCGGCCTGTTCGGCGTCAGTCTCGATGCTCGCCAGCAGCACTGGGCAGGAGCGGCGTGGCACCTCGCTTACGGGGCGGGCTGGGGGCTTCTCTTCGGCGTGATCGCGGCAAGCGTCCCTGTTGCGACCGCCGTCCTGGGCCTGGCGTATGGCGTCTGGCTCTGGCTCCTGGGACCTGTGTGGCTGATCCCGAAGATGCGACTGATGGTCTCGCCCCGTGCTGCGGGGACGCGGGTCACCCTGCTCGTACTTGGTGGTCACGTCGCGTACGGCCTGATCCTCGCGCTCGTCTTCACGGTGATCAGGGCCGGTCAATGACGGGCGCCGAATTCGGGGACCTCGGACGACCCATTGCCCGCGGTGAGCGCTTCGCGTTTGCCACGGGCATCGAGTGCAGCTACCCGACGGTGCTCGGGCGCGATGGAACGGAGCGCAGGGTCGACGAGCTCGCGAAATGCTTCCACTACGAACGCTGGCGCGAAGACCTCGCCCTGGTGCGCGACGTCGGAATCGAGGTGCTGCGATACGGGCCTCCCTACTACCGAGTTCACCTCGGTCCTGGCCGGTACGACTGGAGCTTCACCGACGAGGTTTTCGCCGAGATTCAGGCGCTCGACTTGACGCCGATCGTTGACCTCTGCCACTTCGGCGTTCCGGACTGGGCGGGGAACTTCCAGAACCCCGACTGGCCGGTCCACCTCGCGGAGTTCGCAGGGGCGTTCGCGGCTCGATACCCGTGGGTGACGCTCTACACCCCGGTGAACGAGATCTTTGTGTGCGCGAAGCTGAGCGGTCTCTTCGGGATGTGGAACGAGCGGCTGCGGACCGAGGAAGGGTTTGTCACCGCCATCAAGAATCTCTGTCGCGCGAACCTGCTGGCGATCGAGAAGATTCTGTCGGTGACGCCAACCGCTCGGTTCGTACAGAGCGAAAGCGCGGAGTACTTCCACGAGGGCTCGCACGACGAGGACTGCCGCCGCGTCGCGTCGTTCGAGAACGAGCGCCGTTTCCTGTCGCTCGACCTCCTGTACGCGCATCCCGTCCGCGACGACGTGCGCGACTACCTCCGCCGTTGCGGGATGACCGACGACGAACATGACTGGTTCATGAACCAGTCATGGGGCGACCGGATCATCATGGGCAATGACTTCTACCGGCGAAACGAACAGATCGTCCTTCCGGGTGGAGCCATGGAACCCGCGGGGGATGTGTATGGCTGGTACTTGATCACGCGCGACTATTTCCGCCGGTACGGACGACCGCTCATGCACACCGAGACGAACAACATCGGTGAGGGTGAGGCGAGTGCATCGCGCTGGCTCTGGAGGCAGTTCCTGAACGTCCGGCTGATGCGCCGGGACGGCATACCTGTCCTAGGCTTTACCTGGTACAGCCTGACGGACCAGATGGACTGGGACATGGCCTTGGCGGACGAGCGCAATGTCGTCAACCCCGTCGGACTCTTTGACCTCGACCGGCGCGAACGGCCGGTCGGGTCTGCGTACCGCGCCATGATCCGCCAGCTTCGCGGTCAGGTATGACCTCGGAGGTGTCACGCGCCCTGAAACAGCGTCGATTCTCGGCGCGGTGCTGCCATGGTCCTGTGGCGAACGGTCGTCAGAGCGTCTGCCTGTCGCTTCCGATGGACCTCCTCCTGGTCGGGGGATCGATGTTCGGTAGGCTCGGCGAGACCGGGCGGCGCCTCGGGTGGCTGGTCCGCCTCGGCGGCAGCGCGCTGATCGACTGATCTACGCGTTCGCTTTCGAGCTTCTCGGCAATCGGGAGCAGCTGTGGATTGCCGGACTGGTAGGTCGGTTCATCCACTGGATTGTCGCGGGCTCCTGTACACGGTCTTAGCGCAGTGAACGGCATCGGCCGTCGAGAATGGGAGACCCGCCGTGATGGCGGGTCTCGTTGGTCACTTCGGGCAGTTGCCGCAGCAGTGCTTGTCGCAGCAGCAAGGCTCACAGCGAGTCATTGGCATCCTCCTTTCCGGTGATGAGGGCGCGTGGCTGTGCGCCGGCGCCAAGTTCTCCCGATAGGTGCGCGAGCCGTCGGTCGAGGAACCGCAGCTCGTCGATGCGCCGGTTCACCTCGGCGCGCTTCTCCGCAAGGACTGTCCGCAGCTCGTCGGATACCTCGTCGCAGCGTCCCGCGCTGCACAGCCCGGCGATCTCCGCCGCCTGGTCGAGCGGCAAGTCGAGCTGGCGCAGGCCGATGAGGAGCCGCAGCCGGCTGACGTCGGCGTCGCTGTACTCGCGGTAGCCGTTCTCGCCGCGCTCAGGGCTCGGTAGATGGCCCTGCCGCTCATAGAAACGGATGGAGTCGGGCGTCGTGCCAACCTTGCGAGCCAGGGTGCCGATCTGCATGACGTCACGCTAGGGGTTGGAGCGGCTCCAATGTCAAGCGGCGATCAGTCAAGCAGCGCCGCGATCTCCTCGCAGGTCCAGACGTACTCGCTAATCGACGCGCCCACACCGAACGACGTGTTGTCCGTCGCGTGGCAACGCGAGTTCGACGAACCCGACCGAGATGGTCCTTCGTCAAGCGCCCTGCCCGACCATCTGCATCAGGCCGCCGTCCATGACGTACGTCGCACCCGTCACATAGTCGGCGTCACCGGACGCCAGGAACACGGCGAGTCGAGCAATCTCTCGAGGGTCGGCGGCGCGCTTGAGCGGAATGCTCTGGACTTCCTTCTCGAGGAATTCCGGATCGTCAATCGCCTTCTGATTGAACGGGGTGAGGACCATGCCCGGCGCGATGTTGTTGACGGTCATGCCCATGTCTCACACCTCGAGGACCAAGGTCCTGGTCAGGTTGCGAAGCGCTCCCTTCGAGCAGTCGTAGTCGGCCGCACCGGCCCGTGGCTGCTCCTGGTGGACAGACGTCGTGTTCAGAATCTTTCCCCCGCCGCCCTGCTGCTTGCGGTGCCTGATGAAGTGCTTGCAGCAGATGAGCTGCCCGATCAGGTTGCTCCGGAGCGTCCGCTCGAAGTCCTCGATATGCAGGTCGGCAACATACGTACCGGACGCGTCGACGCTGGCGTTGTTCATGAGGACGTCGATCCGACCAAAGGCGTCGAAGGCGGCCTTGAACATCCGCTCCACCTGATCCTCGTAGCCGTGGTCCGCCTGCACGACGATGGCGCGACGGCCCTGTGCCTCGACCTGCTCGCGCGTCGCGTTGGCCCCCTGCTCATCGTGGAGGTAGTTGACGACGACGTCGGCTCCCTCGGCCGCGAATTCAATCGCCGTCGCCTGACCGATTCCGGAGTCGGACCCCGTGATGAGCGCGACCTTGTCCTGCAGCTTGCCCATGTCACTTCCTTCTTCCTTCGTGCTGGCGAGCGCTACGCCGGGTCGCCCCAAGTGGTTTCCCCGTTTTGGTCGCGGTCGCCGCGGTTCTTTGCCTCCGCGATCGCGGCCGCCGCGTTGATCACGCCGATGTGCGACAGCGCCTGGGGACAGTTGCCGAGCAGCGCGCCGTCCCGGAGATCGACTTCCTCGGACAGAAGCCCGAGATCGTTCGCGTAGGCGCTGACGCTGTCGAAGATCTCCTTCGCCCGGTCAACCTGTCCCGCCATCGCGCGCGCCGCAGCGAGCCAGTACGAGCAGATGACGAACGCGCCCTCGTCCCCCGATCCCGTCCAGCGCTGCACCAGGCCACCCGTCGAGAGGTCGTGTTCGATGGCGTCGAGCGTTGCCAGGACCCGCTCGTCATCAGGAGGCAGGAACCCGACCATCGGTAGCAGAAGGACGCCGGCGTCGAGGTGGTCGGAGCCGAACGCGCCCGTGAACGCTCGCGCGGATTCGTTCCAGCCGTGCTCGAGGATCGCCGCTCGGACCTCGTCTCGGGCCGCCTTCCAGCGCGCCACGTCCGGATCGCCCCCGATGCGGTCAGCGAGCTTGATGGCCCGGTCGAGAGCCACCCAGCACATGACCTTTGATGTCAGGTAGTGGCGCTCGCCCTCGCGACCCTCCCAGATCCCGGCGTCCCGCTCGGGCCACTGAGCCGCCGCTCGGTCGGCCAGTGAGCGCAGGAAGTGAGCCGTCGCGCCGGGCAACTGTCGCAGCTGATCCCGCAAGACCCAGGCGGACTCGAGCACCTCGCCGAGGACGTCAAGCTGGTTCTGGGTCCAGGCGCCGTTCCCGATCCGAACCGGGCGACTTGCGGCGTAGCCGGTCAGGTGGTCGAGCTCGTGCTCGGTCAGGTCATGTTCGCCACCGGCGCCGAACATGACCGGGATCGGCCCGTCACCGATCGCGCCCGCTGACGTGGCGATCCAGTCGAAGAAACGCTGCGCCTCTTCCGCACACGCGGCCACCCACAGCGCCTTGAGCGCGAAGCTGCCATCCCGAAGCCACCCGAAGCGGTAGTCCCAGTTGGCCGTGCCGCCGATCTTCTCGGGGAGCGACGTGGTCGGCGCCGCGATCACCGCGCCGGTCGGCTGATAGGTCAGTGCCCGGAGGACGAGGGCGCTGCGCTCGACCAGCTCGCGGTACGGGCCGTCATAGCGCTGGTGGATCGTGGTCCACGACTGCCATGCCGCGATCGTCTCCGCCAGTCCGGCGGCCGGGTCCAAGGGGGCGACGACCGGATCGCCGGCCCCGCGGTGCTGGAGAGCGAAGACAGCGCGTTGACCGCGGCGCAGGGCAAAGCGAGCGATCGCGCGCGAATCCTCCACGCTCAGCTCGCGGTCACCCGTCAACGTCAGGCGGTCAGCCGCACCTGCAACCTCCAGCCGGCCGTCACTCGCGCTGAACTGCGGGCCGACGCGGCCGTATTCGAGCCTAGGGGCGAAGTCCACCTCGACATCGATCTCGCCCTCGATCGCTTGGACCTGGCGAACCAGCACGTGCGGTGAGGCAAACCCCATCTCGTGGCCGCGCTCCCCGGCACCCAGTAGAAGCGCGTCGGTGAGCCGCAGCACCCCGCTCGCCGTCCGGAAGTCCGTCTGGAGCACCATGGTGCCGTCGATATAGCGGCGGCTGACGGTCCACTCGACTCGCGGCCGGATCGACCAGTGTCCGGCGTCGGCGTCGAGCAGTCGGGTGAACACGGCTGGGGCATCGAAGCGCGGTGGACACCACCAATCGATTGATCCGTCGTTCGAGACCAGCGCGGCGCCGTGACAGTCGCCAAGCAGTCCGTAATCGGCGATCAAGGACACCCGTTCACCGGGTGTCATACCGTGGCCGGAGGCACGCGATCGACGGAGCGCCGCGTGTTTGGAGTTGGCGCGCCTGGATCGTACGGGCCGACGCGAAGCGTGAGGGCGTCGCGTCTCCCGGTCGTCGCAAGGACTGCCTCCGTCACCGCTGACTCTCGCCCCTCAGCTGGTCCGCGATCTGCCCGGCCATCGGGATTGTTACCGGTCATGAAGGCGGTTGCCGTCTCGGCGTACCGCCGGCGAGCTTCATCGACCGTCGACGAGCGCTGGGCAACCGCGTGCGCCAGGTTCAGCGCAAGAAAGTTCATGTCTTCCATGTCGCAGCGAGCCGAGATCTACCCTTCGTTCGCTCCGGGACGAGGCTCCCGTCGTAGGCTGCCAGATCGTCGAGTCGCCCGACCGGGACGCGATAGTCGATGAACTGCTCGAGCAGGTCCGTATGCGGCTTGGGGAAGTTGTGGGGCACCTCGTCCCGGTACACGATCGTCCGCTTCCATGGCCCGTTGGCATGCCAGATCAGCTGGGTCTCGATCGCCTCGTTGGGGGGACCGTACTCCCGGAGCATCTTCCGGGCGACGTCAGCCGGCTTCTCGGGCCAGCCGTCGAGGATGGCGGCGACCTGCCTGGGGTCGGCCAGCGCTTGCGTGCCCTTCTCGCCGCCCTGGCCCGACAGCTCCTTTTGAACCGCCTGCACGGTCGACTTCACGGCCTCTCCGATCCGATCTGCTGCCATCGTCGCCTCGATTCAGTCCTTCTGCACCGCGTCCCGTCACGCCCGACCGTACCGGCGTCTTCAGCCTTCTGAAGTAAGCGAGATGACAGTCGCCACACCAGGTCCGCGATTGTGGACTCCGCGAGATGCCGAGCGAGCGGCTCACGCATACCGTGTGTTCCGAGGAGCCCCGCGAGGTGTGCACCTCGACCGACTCAGGAGGAACGATGTCCAGCACTCTCCCGACGCGCCCTTCCGTCGCCCGCCCCGAGGGGGAGATCCTGCACGAGGCCACGCGCTCGATTTGC
Source organism: Chloroflexota bacterium (assembly GCA_030447745.1). Lineage (GTDB taxonomy): Bacteria > Chloroflexota > Limnocylindria > Limnocylindrales > CSP1-4 > JACDAV01. The sequence continues at coordinate 8,109 of JAUJOH010000009.1, forward strand.
CCGACCTGCCGGGCGGCAGTCGACGCGCAGGTCCTGCTGAGAGACGGTCAGGTGTTCATGCGGAAGCGGTGCCCTGATCACGGCTGGTTCGAGGGACTGATCTACGCCGACGCGCGGGCATACGTCGAGCAGGCGAAATTCAACAAGCCCGGCCAGGCGCCGCTCCGGACGTCGACCGAGGTCGAGCGGGGTTGCCCCTTCGACTGCGGACTGTGCCCCGAGCACCGGCAGCACACCTGCCTGGCCCTCATCGAGATCAACACCGCGTGCAATCTCGACTGCCCGGTCTGCTTCGCCAACGCCGGCGCGGGCTTCAACCTCACCCTCGCGGAAGTGGAGTCGATGCTCGACCGGTTCGTCGAGCTCGAGGGGCACCCGGAGGTGGTGCAGTTCAGCGGCGGCGAGCCGACGATCCATCCCGAGCTGATCCCCATGCTAGATGCCGCTGAGCGACGCGACATCCGTTACACGATGGTCAACACGAATGGGCTCCGGATCGCAGAGGGCGGCCGCTGGTTCGACGAGTTCGCCGCGCGGCGCCCGCTGATCTACCTCCAGTTCGACGGCCTCACGGACGAGACCTACCGCGCGATTCGCGGGGAGCGTCTGCTCAGGACGAAGCTGCGGGCCATCGACCGATTGGCGGCAGCCGACCTGCACGTGATGCTCGTCGCCGCCGTCGAACGAGACGTCAACGAGCACGAGGTCGGACCGCTCGTCGAGTTCGGGATCCGGCACCCGGCGGTGCGCGGCGTGATGTTCCAGCCGGTGACCCACACGGGCCGGCACCCGGACCACGATCCACTTCGAAGGATGACCATCCCGGACGTGATCGCGCGCATCGACTCGCACCCGGAGGGCTCCTTCCGCGCCTCGGACTTCGTGCCGATCCCGTGCTGCTTTCCGACCTGCTCCTCCGTGACATACGCCTACCTGGGTGACGACGGCACCGTCGTCCCGTTGCCCCGCGTGCTCGAGGTCGACCAGTACCTGGACTACATCACGAACCGGTCGATGCCGGGGGTGGACCGAGAGGTCCTGCACGCGCTGGAGGGTCTCTGGTCTGCCGGGTCGGTGCCCGGCGAGCCGACGGCCGATCGCTTCGCCTGCGCCGCCTGTGACATCGACCTGCCGGCGCTCACGGACCTCGCCCGCCGGGTATTCATGGTCCAGCTGCGCGACTTTCTCGATCCATGGACCTTCGACGTGAAGAAGGCGATGAAGTGCTGCATCGGCATCCTCCAGGACGACGGCCGGATGATCCCCTTCTGCACGTACAACACCGTCGGCTACCGCGAGGAGACCCGCGCGCGACTGGCAGCACGTCGGCGCGGCCGCGCGCTCCCCGTAGCCGCCGCGGAGCCGGCGCGGCCAGGACCGGGACGGATCGAGTGACGCCAGCGACGTCCGCGATCGCGGCCTGTTGCGCCGGTCTATACGGGCACCCGATCGTCGAGCTGATCGCCGGCCAGTCGCTTCACCCAGGCGGCCTGGCGACGACGCGGCGGCTCCTGGGCGAGGCCCGCCTCGCGCCCTGGGCCCGCCTGCTCGACGCCGGGTGTGGCCTCGGCGCGAGCGCACGGCTCGCCGCGATCGAGTTCGAGCTCCGCGTTGATGCCTGCGATGTCAGCGCGTCGGCCCTCAGCCGTGCCGCCACCCTCGCCGAAAGCGCCGGGGCTGGGATCGATTTCCGTACGGCCTCCGTACTCGAGCTGCCCTATCCACGCGGCGCATTCGCCGCTGTCCTCTCCGAGTGCGTCCTCTCGACGACCTCCAGGACCGACGGCCTCGCCGAGCTCCGGCGGGTGACGGAGGATGGCGGGGTGCTGCTGCTCAGTGACGTGACGGCCACCGAGACCGTCGCCATCCCGGAGCCGCTCGCGAGCGTCCTGTGCCTCACGGGCGCGTGGCGGCCCGGTGAGCTCGACGAGGTCCTCGGTTCGGCCGGGTACCGGATGGAGCGTGGTTGGGACGAGACGGACGGCGTGTCGTCCCTGATCGACCGCCTCGAGGCGCGCATCGGCTTGCTCGGCGCGGTTGCGCGTGACACCGGCGAGTTCGAGCGGCTCGGTGACTTCGGCGCCGGGCTCGACCAGATTGGCGATCGGGCTCACGTCGACGGCATGTTCCGGGCCATCCGGCAGATGCTGCGCGAGGGACGGATCGGGTATCGCGCCGTCGTGGCGCGGGCCCTCTGAGGAGCCGCGCCCAGACGCCGCGCGTCCGACTGCTGCGGCAGGTTCGACCCGCCACATCGCATACAGTCCCGGCGTGAGGATCGCCGTGGCGACAGATCACGCCGGTTTCGCCCTGAAGGAGCTGGTTCTCG
>JAUJOH010000009.1:10537-12333 GCA_030447745.1 Chloroflexota bacterium
CGAGGCGTCCTCTCGGAAGACGCGGCTCCGCGCGGCGCGAGCCTCAGCTCGAGCCCGGACATCGGCGAAATGCTGCTCCATGACGCGTCGGATGGCGGGGCCGGCCAGCAGGCGGGCGCGAAGGTCGTCGATGACGCCGTCGGGCTCGTACGAGCCAAGGTAGGTCATCTCGCTTCCACCGCCGGCATTCGCCGCGACCGTGATCGACTCCCGCAGCCCGCGGACGGGACCGTCGAGATGCTCGTAGTCAATCCTCTCCGGTGGCGTCAGCGTCACACGCTCGCGTGTCCGGACCAATCGACCGAAGCCTCCGGGAAGCCTCACCTGCGTCCAGAAATCGGCCACGAGCTCATCGCCGTCGCGCTCCAGCACCTCCGCGCGCTCGCCGTCGTGTCCGCCACCCTGGCCGATCGCGGACAGCATCTGGTACACGAGCGGAGCGGGAGCGGCGATCGCCGTCGATACGGGACCGATCGTCATCACCGCCACGGGACGCCACCTCGCCGACAAGAGGCATGGTGCGAGGAGCTGCGGTACGGCATGCCGGAACACTAGCCGGTCCACTCGCGATGGCCGTGTGCGGCATTACGCTCGCCCGACAGGCTCTGGAGCCGGGCTCGAGGAGGCGCCGGCCAGGATCGTCGTGAACCGCCACCGTCGCAGGCGGCCGTGACCGATCAGGTGCTTCACGGCGGTCTCCTCCGCGAGGACCAGGAGGAGCGCGACCCGGCCAGCCAGTGAGGGCCGGGCGAGCATCATCCGCCGTGCCGTTGACGCTCGTCGCCGGCTTTGGGCCGCGAACTCCACCGTGACGTCGTCGAGCGACTCGAGCCAGAGCCCCGCCCCCTCGATCAAACCGACGAGACCGGCCCGGCCGAGACGACCCGGTGCGAGCAGTGTCACGAAGACGCGTCCGGGTGGCTCGAGCGAGCGCGACACCGAGGCCAGCGCGTGCGCCGGCCGCCGTACGAACATGAGGGAGTCGAGGGCGTATCCGGCTGACGCACCGGACGGCGGTGACGCGAGGTCCGCCACGAGGAAGCGGACGCATCCTTGCACCCCCGCGGCCGAAGCCCGTCGCCTGGCCTCCGCGATCGCACTCGGAGCGGCGTCGATGCCGACGATCCTGCACGCCGTCCGGCGGTGGATGGCGATCGCGACTTCGCCGATGCCGCAGCCGAGATCGACGAGCGTGTCATGAGGGAGCGGTTCAAGCGCCTCGACGAGCGCCTGGACGTCGAGTGACGTGGCGTACCCGTGGCCCCCTGGCGCGTCCGGATCACGAGCAGCTTCGAGAAACTCGCGGCCCACGCTTCCCGCGAGCAGCCGATAGCTGACGTCGAAATAGAGGCGAGCGATCCATCGGGTGATCGCGTCAGCGCCCGTCTCGATGAGCGCGCGGCGTGACACGAGAACCCTCCTTTCGCATGCCGGCGGCGTATGCCATCACACAGCCAGCGCAGCGCCGACACGCTAGGGTCAGGCAAATGGAACTCCTTCGCCGGCTGACCGGCTCATCAACGGACTGCACTCACGTCCCCGAGGCGCCTCCGGAGCCACAAGCCGACCGGTGCCAGGAATGCGGGAGCCGCTTCAACCTCCGCCTGTGCGCCACGTGCGGCCACGTCGGCTGCTGCGAATCGCAGCGCGGAGACGCCCGGGCCCATGCCCGGGCCGAAGATCATCCCGTCATCTACCAGATGCCGGCCGCCAATGGGTTCATCTGGTGCTACGAGGAGCGCGCCTACGTCGGTTAGCACCGCCGTCGTCCAGCGCGCTTCGTCGACGATACCCGG
>JAUJOH010000009.1:12433-51752 GCA_030447745.1 Chloroflexota bacterium
GCTTCGTCGACGATACCCGGGCTGCCTGCCCCGGACTACCCTGCCGCCCATATCGTCGTGTCCGGCGAGAACGCCGCCCAGGCGAACCAGAAGTGGTCGCCGTGGACCACCGGCTCGAGCTGCGATCCGCTGAGCGCGCCGTCCACCGCGACCCCGGCGATCGACCACGTCGAACCGGTCTCCCGGTCGCGGATCGGAGCCGCCTCGTCGCCGTCGCGAGCGAAAGTCAACGGGCGGCCGTCGACTTCCGGCCGGAAGACGCCAGTGGCGCCGACGTCCTTGCTCTGGTCGATGGTCGGGTCATCGAGGGCGGACGCCGTGCCCGGCGTCCAGAACACGACGATCTCCTCGCCACGTACGGTCGCCGTCGCCACGCCATGCTTCCGGAGCTCCGAGTACGGGAAGGCGACGGCCTCGATCCCCTCCCCGACCGTCACCACCCGCTCCTTCGGCGGCAACCGGCCGTCGAGCTCCCCCTCGAAGAGGAACGGGTTCTGGTCGACGGTGTCGTAGCCGACGTACGGGTTCTGACCGTAGTCCCGCGCGATGCCAGTCGCCCGGCTGAGGACGTCGCCGTCCGGGTGCGCACGCTCGAAGTCGGCGAGCGAAACGATCTGGGCCGGCAGGAAGGTGAGCCTGGCGCCGGTCAAGTCCCCGACGACCGCCTCGCCGGTCGCCTGCTGCCACCAGCTCTCGGTCTGGCGGTCATACATGACGAGGTCGCTGAAGCGGAGGTTGCCGGTCGTTCCGAAGTCGTAGACCGTGCCGTCGAGCTCTCGTTCGAACACGAGGCCGGTGTTGCACAGCGGGCAGAACGTGACGACGACCGGGACGCCGCCGAGGACGTCGTTCGCGATCTCGTGCCACATGAGGATGGCGAGCGGGTACGCGCGCCCTTCGCCGCCGACCGCCAGGGCGATGACTGGCGCGCGGTCGTCGAGCCAGGTCTTCGCGGCGGCGATCGACTCGTAGGCCGGTTCGTCGATCGGCGGGATCCCGTCCTTCGGCGGACCGCCACCGACGAAATCCGCGAGATCGACGCTGGCCTTCGTGAAGTCGGTCCTCCAGCCGCCGGTCGACACCCGCAGCCGACTCGCGTCAGCCGAGCGTGATTCCGCCGGCGCCTGACCGCTCGTCGGGCTCGAAGGCGTCGTTTCCGGCGCCGCCGCGCCGGAGCAGCCGGCGGCGACCAAGCTCAGAAGGACGGTCGTCACGACGGCGCGCCGGAATCGTTTCATCGGGCCACACTGGTCATTAGGGCCGCGCCTGCCCCGTCACCGCCCGACGGGCGACGCCTCCGGGGAACGCGCGGCGACATTCCTCGCGATGAACGGGAACGCCACGCCGAGGATCACCCCGTAGATGACGTGGCCCATCAAGCTCATGACGTTCATCCCGCTGAAGGCGGCGCCGAACTGCGGACCCATGCCCATCATCGTCGGCATGATCACGAGCGGGCCGAGGATCCACCAGACGAAGCCGTACGCGGCCCCGAGGAGCGCTCCGGTCGCGGCGCGTCGGGCGGCCGCGACACCGCCGAGCAGCAGCCCGTAAATCACGCCGATCGTCGCGCTGATGAGCAGGTGGATCCCGAGGCCGACGAGCGCATCCTCGCGCCCGACCAGCATCCCGATCATGGGCAGCATTCCGGCCATCGCCATCAGGGCCCCGAAGGCGATCCCGCCGACGACCCCGGCTCCCGCGCCCGCCACCGCGTCGACGGTCCAGCTCCGCTCCCGGACAACGCTCTTCGAGTAGCTCGTCATCGGTTCTCCTCTCACGTGACCGTTGAACCTCAGCCTGCGGGCGGAACGGCCATCCGGCTGTAGCGTGCGTCACGTCCGGACACCGCACGCACGGCGACGCCGAACCGCAGAACCAGCCGGGAAGGAGAACGGTGGCGACACGAACACCGGGCAGCAAGCCGCGGATGGTCCCGTACAAGCGGCCGCGACTCCCGGAGGCGCTCGCGGGTGAGCGCGCCCGGCAGTTTCGGGAGGACATGGCGACGAGGCGAAGCGTTCGCATGTTCTCGGACGCGCCCGTGCCCCGGAGACTGATCGAGGAGGCGATCCTGACCGGTGCATCGGCACCATCGGGAGCCCATCAGCAACCGTGGACGTTCGTCGCGGTGAGCGATCCACGGATCAAGCGCCGCATCCGGACGGCGGCCGAGGAGGAGGAGCGCCGGAGCTACGAGGGAGGGCGGATGCCGGAGGAGTGGCGAGCCGCACTCGCGGCCCTCGGCACGGACTGGCCGAAGCCCTTCCTCGAGTCAGCGCCGTGGCTGGTGGTCCTGTTCGAACAGGTCCACGGCTGGTTCCCGGACGGGTCCGTCCGCAAGCACTACTACGCGCGTGAGAGTGTCGGCATCGCGTGCGGACTCTTCATCACCGCGATCCATCGCATGGGGCTCGTGACGCTGACCCACACGCCATCGCCCATGCGGTTCCTGACGGAGATCCTCGGCCGCCCGCGCAACGAGCGGCCCTTCGTCCTGCTGCCCGTCGGCTATCCAGCTGACGACTGCGTCGTCCCGGACCTCCAACGAAAGCCGCTGGCCGACGTCGCGGTGTTCATCGAGCCCTGAGCGGTCCCAGGTCGCGCGCGGCCTCCACGAACAGGCCGCCCATGACGCGGGCGGTGGTCGGAAAGGCCGTGATCGTGTCGGCGAGAACGTCGATGGGCGTCCCCGTCTTGACCGCGAGCACGGCCAGATGGATCGCCTCGGACGCCCCGGGGCCCGCGATGAAGGCGCCGGCCAACGCTCGCCGCGAACGGTCGACGACGATCGAGACGTGGCCGCCCGACTCCGACACGTACCCCTTGGCGCTCGTCACAACGTCGGCTGTCTTCTCGAAGGCGTCGACGCCCCGCTCCTGGGCGTCCTCCAGGCGAAGACCGACTCCGGCCGTCTCCGGATCATCAAGGCCAGGAAGGTCGGGCACCGTGGGCCCCGTGCCGACAGCGACGACGACGAACCGACCTCGCAGGTCGCGTGCGCTCCCATCACCGAGATGCACTCGCACCCGGCCGGGGCCGACGATCTGTGCGTCACCGCGGACCACCCCCGCGCCGTCGTCGCGAAGGCTCACGACATGGCCGGCGTCGTCGGGCGTGTCCCGACCCTCGCGGTTGATCATGTAGTCGCGTCGGTCGGACGCTCGAGGCCATGGATAGTCGCCACCGAGCGCGTGGATCCCAGCGGCATGCAGGAGGGCCTTGACGGATGCACGCCCAGAACGGGCACGAGCCGCCGAACAGCTCGCGATCCACCACAGCGACCGTTGCGCCCCGGCGTCGCGCCTCGCGCGTGGCTGCCTCGCCGGCGGTACCGGCGCCGATGATCAGAAAGTCGAACTGATCCATTGGGTCTCGAGGGCCGGCGAGCGCTCGTTCGCGCACGGGTCGGTCACAGTAACGGCATCTACAACGGCTCCGGGCGGTCGCCGTCCTCGGCGACGTGGGCCAGCCGCTCGGCGTCCCGGATGACCACCTGATGATTGGCCGTGTCGAGCAGGCCCCGTCGACGAAAGTCGGCCAGCGTGTGCGCAAGGGTCTCCCGGGTGGTGCCGATCAGCTCCGCCAGCTCCTGCTGGGTGAGGCGTGCCTCGATCAGCGTGCCGCGGACCGTCTCGACGCCAAAACGCTGACCGAGGTCAATCAACTTGCGGGCAAGCCGCTGGCCGACGCGCTGGTAGGCCATCGCCTCGAGCTCCCGTTGGGCCTCCTGCAGCCGGTGTGACAGGAACGTGATGATGTTGACGCCGATCGTCGGGTATCGCTCGACGAGGCGGCGGAGCTCGTCGGGCGTGATCGTGCAGATCACGGCCGCGTCGATCGACTCGGCGTACGCCTCGGCGATCCGGTCCTGGCCGAGGAGCCGCATGTCTCCGAGGATCGCGCCCTTGTCATAGATGTCGAGCGTCAGCTGCTTCCCGTCGGGCGACACGCGATAGACGCGCACCTTCCCCTTCTTGAGGATGTGGATCTGGTCAGGGGGGTCGTCGGGCGACAGGATCGTCTGGCCCGGCTGGCAGTGGGTCATGGTTGTGGCATGGCCGATCGCCATGATGTCGTCGTCGGACAGCCCGTTGAACAACTCGAGCTCGCGCAGCAAGCCCAGCTTCTCCGTAAAGCTTCGCCGTTGGCTCGCGGTCACCCCGCGACCTCGAGCCGCACGATCGGTCCGAGTGCGAACGGCGTTCGGACGTCCAGGCCGATGAGCCGGTACAGCGCCGCGGGAAGGCCGACGTCGGCGAGCAGCACATGCCCGGCGCCGCGGCGCCCGCGGTCCGAGAACAGGCCGCGCTTCGGCAGGGCGAGCGTGAGCGTTGCAACCGCGGTCACGGCGACGCCGGCGGCCTCGCCGTCGCCGTCGATCCCGGATGGAAGGTCGAGACTGATGACCCGGACGGCAGTGCGAGCGATGCGCTCGACCAGCCATTGCACGCCGGCCCGCGGTGGACCGGCGGCGCCATAGCCCAGTACCGCGTCGACGACCGCGTCGGCGTCCGCGAGCTCCCGCTCGAACTCGTCGCCCGTGACGTCGTAGCTCGCCACGCGGCATGGGATCGACATCTCGAGCAGTGTCGCAACCTGGTGCCGGGCGGTCTCATCCAGTCGATTGACCGGCGCCGCAAGGACCGTCAGCACGGACGCACCCCGGTTCGCCAGGTGTCGCGCCGCGACGAGACCGCCGCCACCGTTCTTTCCCGGCCCGGCCGTCACGACAATCCGCCGTCCCGTGAGGTCGCCGCCAAGCTCGACACGGACGACCTCTGCGAGGTGCGAGCCGGCCAACTCCATCATCTGCGCGACACGGATCCCGAACTGGTCCACTGCGAGCCGATCGACCTCCGCCATCTGACGGGCGGAGACGGCCGGAATGCAGGAGGCGGCACGCACCGGGAAGGGCGTTGCGTCGATCACGGGAGATGCTCCTCGAACAGTGCGACGAGCTGGTCTGCGCGTTTGATCCCGATCCCGTGCTCGACCACCTGACCGTCCGGGCCGACGACAAGGAGCGGCGTCGCGGGCGGTGACAGGACCTGGTCGCCGAAACTCGCGGCGAGCGAGCGTGAGAGCTCGGGCGACGCGACGGCAAAGTGCCATTCGAAACCCTCGCGCCGCGCGTACTCCGCCAGCTCTTCGGCGCGCTCATTCGAATCGACGTCCAGGCTGACGTAGACAAGATCCGGATCGGCCAGCCGGTCGAGGGCCTCCTGGGCTTGGAGCTGTTGGGTCCGGCAATTGGCACACCAGATCGCCATGGTCTCGATCGCCACCACCTTCCCGTCGAGGTCCTCGATCCGGAACTCCTGCCCGGACCGGACGTCGCGCAGGGGGATCGTGCGCCAACGGTCGTCCGCGGCCGCGACGTCAGCGTTGGCGGGGGCGCTCGACGAACAGGCGCCGACGAGCAGCGCGAGCGCAAGCAGGCCGGATCCCCATCTCAGGCGGTCTCGCGGCTGGACTCGGCGCATCGGCGCCGGGAGGTCTCGCACGCTCATGTCGACCATCGTGCGGGGGGAACGCCGTGCTCGCCGTGCGCTTGCCCACAACCTCCCCAGCGGATCCTTCGTGCCGTCGGGGTTGGCGCACCCGGCAGTCTGCCGCTCAAAGGAGGCCCGCCGTCAGCGACTCCAACAGCGCGGTCACGATGAGCAGGGCACCCATGCCACGGAGAACCGCTCGATGATGCCGGGCGAGCGCCCGCGCGATTGCCTGTCCGCTCGCCGCACCGATGACCGCCAGCGCCACAAGCGGCAGCCCGAAGCCGAGCCCGTAGACGACGAACGACCCAACACGGGCAACGGTGTCGCCGAGGCCGACGGAGATGGCGAGCAGCGCAAGCAGGAACGGCCCAGCGCACGGCAGTGCGACCGGCCCTAGGAGCAACCCGTAGACGTACGCCTGGCCAACCGGATGACCCACGATCGGGACCTGCAAGCCCGCGAGGCGGCCGAATGGATTGACCCCAGCCAGCAGCACCAGTCCCAGGACGACGAGAACGAGCGCCGATAGCGGCACGGACCACTGCAGGAGATCAGCCAGCGGCAACGCCAGGATGGACACGACGAGCCCGATGACGATCATCGTCGTGAGCAACCCGGCAAGGACCGCGACGCCGAGGAGCGCACTGGCACGGCGCCGCTGCGCGGCGGCTCCACTCCCCGCGAGGTAGCCGATAAAGCCGGGATACAACGGCAGCAGGCACGGACTGGCGGCACTCGCGAGCCCGAGAAGGAACGTCGGGAGGAGCGTCTCCATCACGGCGAGCATGGACGGCTCGAGTCGAAGGGGACGTGCGCTCGCTTACAGGGCCGCGGCGGCGGGACGGCGCTCGGTCCGTCCCGGCGGCAGACCCGGCCGCGATACGCGCGGCTCTCGCGGTCGGGGCAATCCACGAGTCCCCCGAGCTGGAAGATCAAGTCCCGAAATGATCGGAAAGCAGTACACCCCACGATCACGAACTACTGAGACCGTCCTCCTGGCTCCGGTGCGGTCAACGCGATTGGTGTCGGCACCGGCGGCTGGAGAAAGCCGACCTGGAGATCTGGCAGCGGCCGACCCCACACACCGCGGAACGGCACGCGAACAGGCGCACCGGTAGGGCGCGCGCAGTCGTATTCGCCCTGCATCCCTCCGGTCTCGTCGAAGACCGCCCATAGATCGGGCAGGAGTGGCCGAGCGTATTCGGCCGTCACGTCGTCGATCCTGAGCCCGACGACTGAGGGTCTGCCGAGCATTTGGCCGGCGTTGCCACTCGTTGTCACGAAGCGCCGATCGGCGTCCGTGACCAGGACCACAACTTCCCGCGGAACGGATCCGCTTGCCGTCTGATAGTCGAGCCAGGCGTGTGCAACCTCCAGCCCGCGTGCTGCTCGAGACGGGTCGCCGTCGGGGAGCTCCGCCCAACTTCGTTGCGCTTGGCGCCAGCGAGCAAGGGTCGTCGCTGCCGTCGGGGGAACGCCCTCGTCCACAGCCAGGAGCGCCTCGCGGAGGTGGCGGTGAACGGCTGCAGACGTCGTCTGCAGGCGCTCCGCGACCTCGCTGACCTTGAGGTCCTCGGCAAGCGCCAACTCGAGCGTCTGGCGCTGCGACGAAGGCAACGTGGTCAGCGCACGCTCGGTGAGCTTCCTGCGGACTGTCCCTTTCCGCAACGAGGCTTCGGCGGGCGCGGTGGTCGTCGTCGGCTCAACGGACGTCTCATCACCTGGGCCTGCGTCACGGGCGGCACGGGCGTCGTTCGCGATCCGGAGCGACGCCGCCTCCACCGCAGCGCCTCCCGCCTCGACCGACAGGCCGTCCGGATCCCGCGGCCGGACCTCGCGGAACGCCTGCTCGACAACCGATTCGGCAGCCGAGCCCTCGCCGAGGATCCTGGCGGCGGTCCTGTAGGCCACCGCCCCGCTCAGGTCGTAGACGGCCGCCGCCCAGCGAACGCGCAACTCAGACGCTCCCGGGAGTCCGTCCCGGAAGACGTTGAGCACGACGGTTCGGAGCACGCCGCCCGCGGACACGCCGTCACGGCTGACCACGGTGGCCATCGGGTAGCTCTGGCGCAGCACCGACTGCAGCTCCGCGACCCCGTCCCGGGATTGCACGTCCCACCGGTCCTGCGCCACGAGCCGTCGAACGCGCTCGCCGAAGCTCGCGTCGGAGGTCGGGAGGCATACGGCGAGAACGCGCATTACCAAGCTCCGCTCTTCTCGGCCCTTCGACGCGGGCATGAGCGCGCGCCCACTCCCGGTCAACAACCGCGGCCACCACGATATCTTGGCTTTGCGGCGCGACAAGCGACGGACGCGTTACAGATCGAGCATGGGCGGCAAGACCGGATCGTTCCGCCGGGGGTCCATGGCCACGTAGGATCCACACGCCTGCCTGCGGGACAAAGAACGACGCTCGGGCGGGGGCATGCTCCTCGAGCTGGGGCGCACCTCGGGGTAGCGCAGGAGCTCCTGCGGCACGCACCCGGAGCAAGGTCACCATGGAGCGCTACGCCCACGTGACGGCACGTCAACAACGGGCGGCGGCCGATCTGCTTGAGCTCGCCATGACGGATCCGCAGTCAGTCACGCGGTCAGTCACCGAGTCGTCAGGCGGGGCTGCCGAGAGTCGTCTTCAGTCGCCCGAGGAGGGCAATCCACGAGCGAGTGATGGCTCCGGCGGTAGGATTCGAACCTACGACCAAGCGGTTAACAGCCGCCCGCTCTACCACTGAGCTACGCCGGAGCGAGGACCGCCGGGCGTCGCGCCAGGCGTCGAGCGCCCGGCAGCACCGGCCGCACCGCGCGACAGGATAGCAGAGGGTGGCGCCCGGCTATCCTCGGCGGATGAGCCTGATGACGGCCGTCGACCTCCTCCGCCGGGTGCGCGCCGGTGACGCCGACCTGCGGGTCTGCGACGTCCGCTGGTACCTCGGCAAGCCGGATGCGGGGCGTGCCGCGTACCTCCAGGGGCACGTTCCCGGCGCCGTCCACGTCGACCTCGACCGCGACCTCGCGGGCGCGGACGGAGGCGGCCGTCACCCGCTGCCCGAACCTGGTGCATTCGCGGCTCGCATGGCCGCCATGGGGATCGGCTCCCGGCACGACGTCGTGGCCTACGACGACGTCGGCGGCACGATCGCCGCGCGTCTCTGGTGGATGCTCGACAACCTCGGCCATCGACGCGTCGCGATCCTCGACGGCGGGCTCGCCGCCTGGCTGGACGCCGGCGGCGAGCTGACGCAGGAGGCGCCCCGGTATCGCCCGGCGGAGCTGCGGCTCGCGGATCGCTGGACGGGCGTGATCGATCGAGCCGAGCTCAAGGAGCGGCTCGGGGCGGTCGCCCTCCTCGACGCGCGGGCCGGCGAGCGCTACCGCGGCGAGGTCGAGCCCGTCGACCCCGTCCCGGGCCACATCCCGACCGCCATCTCCGTCCCGACCGGCGGCAACCTCGGCGATGACGGGCGGTTCCTGCCACCCGACGCGCTTCGCGAGCGCTTCGGACGCTTCGCCGGGGAGCCGGGCGGCGTCGTGACCTCGTGCGGGAGCGGGATCACCGCCTGCCACAACGCGCTGGCGATGCGCGTCGCCGGCCTACCGGACCCGATCCTCTACCCCGGCTCGTTCAGCGACTGGTCCCGGGCAGGCGAGGAGGTCGCGACGGGTGCCGACCCCGGAACCGCCGAGGCGGCCGCGCGCCGCTGACCGTCACCAAGCCCCGGCCAGGCAACGGCTCTGCCGCCGCGGCTGACCGTCAGCACCCACCTGCAAGCCGGCTGCAACCGCGCCCGGTCGCGCCGGCGGTGCTCCTGTGGACCCGTCACCGCACACTGGCGCCATGACGAAGAAGACGTCCGTCCTGGGCGACCTGGTCCGGGGAGCGATCGCCGGCACCGCAGCCACCTGGGTCATGGATCAGGTCACGACGGCGATGCTCTCCTCGCAGGAGCCGCAAGTCACCGAGCAGGAGGAGCGGGCGCGCCCGAACGGCCAGAGCTCCATCGCCAACCTGGTCGACCGCGTCACGGCCGCGACCGGACTCGAGCTCGCGGACACGCAGAAGTCGCAGGCCGCCCAGGCGGTTCACTACGGTCTCGGCGCGGTTCCCGGGGCGCTGTTCGCGCTGCTCCGCCGCCGCGTGCCGCTCGTCGGGGCGGCCGGCGGGCTGCTCTACGGCTTCCTGCTCTGGGCACTTAACGACGAGTACCTGAACACGCGGCTGGGGTTCGCGGCCTCGCCGGACGCCTACCCGGCCGAGACGCACTGGCGCGGGCTGGTCGGCCACCTCGTCCTCGGCGCGACGACGAACTCCGGGATCGACGCGCTCGGCGGCTGAGGGCGCTTACGGCTGAGCGCGCCTACTCGAGGTAGTCCTTGAGCTTCCGGCTGCGCGACGGGTGGCGCAGCTTCCGCAGCGCCTTGGCCTCGATCTGGCGGATCCGCTCACGCGTGACGTTGAACTCCTTGCCGACCTCCTCGAGCGTCCGCGCCCGCCCGTCCTCGAGCCCGAACCGCAGCTGGAGCACGCGCCGCTCGCGTCCGGTCAGCGAATCGAGCACGGCCTCGACCTGCTCCTTGAGCAGCTGGTGCGAGGCTGCCTCCTGCGGCGCGATCGCGCCGCGATCCTCGATGAAGTCGCCGAGGTGGGAGTCCTCCTCCTCACCGATCGGCGTCTCCAGCGACACCGGCTCCTGCGAGACCTTGAGGATCTCGCGGACCTTCTCCGGCGTGACCTGGACCTCCTGCCCCCTGGACATCGCCTCGGCGATCTCCTCGACCGTCGGCTCGCGCCCGAGCTCCTGCAGGAGCCCCCGCGAGACCCTGATCAGCCGGTTGATCGTCTCGACCATGTGGACGGGGATCCGGATCGTCCGGGCCTGATCGGCGATCGCCCGGGTGATCGCCTGGCGGATCCACCAGGTCGCGTAGGTCGAGAACTTGAAGCCCTTCTCGTAGTCGAACTTCTCGACCGCCCGGATCAGGCCGATGTTCCCTTCCTGGATCAGGTCGAGGAACGACATGCCGCGACCGATGTACTTCTTCGCGATCGACACGACGAGCCGCAGGTTGGCCGACGTCAGCTGCTCGCGCGCATCGCGCCCGATCCGAACGAGCTCGCCCTTCCGATCGCGAAGCTTCGTGTTCTTCGGGACGTCCGGGTCGTAGCCCATCCGCTTCAGGAGCGCCGCCTCGCGACCGGAGGCGACGAGTCGCTCGAGGGCCGGGAACGCCACGTCGTTCCGCGTCCAGTCGTAGATCGCCCGCAGCCCCACGTTGTCGCGCGAGTCCAGATCGCCGTTGTGGACCGCGAGTCGGCCCAGTCGAGCAGCCGGATGAACGTGTCCGGACCGGGCGACCTGTTGTAAGCCTCGAGGAGCTTGCGGACCTCCTTCAGGAGCTGCTTGTCCTTCCGACTGCGCGTCGCGGCCGGCCCGGATCAGGTGGAAATCGGGTGACGCGACGAGCAGGTCCGCCGCTTCGTCCGCGGAGATCGCATCGCGGACGAGCCGGTGTGCCTCGTCGCCGAGAGGCAGCCGGTGCTGCGGCTTCGCCGTCCGGGTTCGAGCCTCCGTGTTGTGGAGCGTCCACTCGTGGAGGCTCAGGATGCCCTTCCACGGCTCGTCCACGAGCTGCTCGCCGAGCTCGATCGCCTTGGCCAGGACGACCTCCTCCTCGGCGGTCAGCAGGGCGACCTTGCCGATCTCCTTGAGGTACATCCGGACCGGGTCGT
The DNA here is from genome assembly GCA_030447745.1 of Chloroflexota bacterium. GTDB lineage: Bacteria > Chloroflexota > Limnocylindria > Limnocylindrales > CSP1-4 > JACDAV01. The sequence continues at coordinate 23,660 of JAUJOH010000009.1, forward strand.
CGATCCCGATCATGTCGGCCGACAGCGCCTCGAGCTCCTCGCGGGTCGGCTCCTCGACCTCGGCCGGGTCGAGCTTCATCGGCGCGTCGACCGGCAGCTTCGGCTCGACCGGTCCGCCCTCCTCGTCGACGACCACCACGCCGAGGTCCGTCGCCTGGACGTCCGGGTCCTCGCCGTCCAGCACCAGCTCGAGCTCGTCGCCATCCTCCTCCTCGTCCGGCTCGACGACCGGTGCGGCGGCGGCGGTCCGGGCGGGTCGTAGGTTCGCCAGCTTCGCCTCCTCCAGGTCGGCGCGGGCTCGACGCGGCCGGGTCAGCACGGCCTCGACGAGCTGCTTGTCGAGGGGGTCAGGCACCGGTCGTCCTCCGAGGTTTGACGTGGGCGCGGCAGTCGTCGATGGGCCGGCGGCCGACGGGCACGGACATCACGCTCGAGCCGCCACCTGCCGGGTGAGATAGCGGGTCTGGTCGCGTCGCTTATCCAGCGAGCGACGGGTCTCGTTCATCTGCCGGAGCTCGCGCAGCAGGCGATCGATCGCCTCCCGGTCGCCCGCCCGCTCGGCCTCGCCGAGCGAGTTCCGTGCGAAGTCCGCGCGCTGCTCGAGGCGGTCCTCCTCGAGGTCGAGGAGCAAGTTCTCGACGAGATAGTCGACGTCGCGCTGGTCCAGGTCGCTGGGGCTCGGGCCGTCGAGCGCGTAGAGCGCGCGCGCGAGCGCTGCCGTCTCGTCGTCGACGCCCGCCAGCAGCGCGGACGAGTCGAACGGCGGGTGCACCCCGGCGTCGTCCGGCGCCCGCTGGAGCACGATCGCCCGGTACAGCTCGCGCGCCGGGGTCGACGGGAGCTGGTCCGGTCCGAGCAGATCGACGACCCGAAGCTGCTCCTCCGGTCGCAGCAGGAGCAGCCGGAGGAGGTCCCGCTCGCCGCGCGTCACGGAGCGCAGGATCTCGCCGATCGGCAGCGCGTCGGGCGAGCGGGTCACCGACTCGGCGGTGATCCGGCCGACCTCCGCAGCCGACGTCCGGGTAGGCGGCCGGTGCAGGACCTCGAGCAGGACGCGCTCCTCGACGCCGCTCACCTGGCGCACGCGCTGGAGCCACGCGTCACGCATGACCGGGCTCGGAACCGCGCGGATGGTCGGCAGGATCGCATCGACGAAGCGCGCCTTGCCGCCCGGCGTTCGCAGGTCGACGGCGGCCGCCTGCGTCTCGATCAGGTAGTCGACGATCGGCTGCGCCGTTCGGACCTCCTCGCGCCAGCGGTCCGGATCCGTTCGCACGACCTCGTCCGGATCCTTGCCGTCGGGCAACCGGACGACACGCACCTCGTCGAGCTCCACGCCCGTGTCCGCCGCCGCCAGCTGCCCGATCAGGCCCTCGAGCGCCTGGACGCCGAACGTGCCGGCCTTCTGACCGGCGGGGTCGACGTCGTAGGCCAGGGCGATCCGCTTGGCGTAACGGGTCAGCAGCGCGACCTGACCCGGTGTCAGCGCGGTCCCGAGGCTGGCCACCACGTTGTCGAAGCCGGCTTGGTGGGCCATCAGCGCATCCGTGTAGCCCTCGACGATCACCGCCTGGCCGATCCTGCGGATCGGTCCCTTCGCCCGGTCCAGGAGGTAGAGCGTGCGGCTCTTGTCGAACAGCGGCGTGGCCGGTGAGTTGAGGTACTTCGGGCCGCGATCGGACCCGTCCTCGCCCCGATGGTCTCCCGGAGATCGGCCTCGGGCCTCGGAGAGCGCGTGTCGGTTGTCCACTGAGGGTGGCAACAGCCGGCCGCCGAGGCCGGTCGGGCTGCCGCTCGCGTCACGGATCGGGAAGATCACCCGCTCGCGGAACCTGTCGTACGCGCCGCGACCGCTCGAACGGGCCGTCGTCAGGCCCACCTCCGCCAGCTCGCCGGCGTTGATCCCGCGCCGCTCGGCGAGGGTCCGGCTCATCGTGTCCCAGCCCCCGGGCGCCCAGCCGAGCTGGTACGTCTCGATGGTTCCGTCGGTGAAGCCCCGGCCGCGCAGGTACTCGAGCGCGCGCCGGCCCGCCCTGGTCCCGGTCAGCACCGCGTGGTAGAAGGCGATCGCCGCCTCCATCACCTCGCGCAGGCGTGCTTTGCGGACGTCGTCGCGCCGGGTTCGCTCGTCGAGCTCGACGCCGGCGCGCGCGGCCAGTTGGCGGAGCGCCTCCGGAAACGGGACCGCGTCCCGCTGCATCACGAAGCTGAAGACGTCGCCGCCCAGGCCGCAGCCGAAGCAGTGCCAGCTGTCGCGAGCTGGTGTGACGACGAAGGAGGGCGTCTTCTCGCCGTGGAACGGACACAGCCCCTTGAACGTCGCTCCGGCCTTGCGCAGGGAAACCGTCTCGCCAACGACGTCGACGATGTTCAGCCGACCCTTGACCTCGGCCGCGACCCCGACCGCCAACCGCTTCCTCCGCCGGTCGTCGCCGGCTCCCTCCTCCGGATCAAGGCATCGCGCGGACGCCGCCGATGCCGGAAACGAGCGCTGGCGTGTCAAGTCTTGACACGCCGACGACAGGGCACTGTAGGCCGACCTCGCCCCCTTGACAAGGGTCGCTGTCAAGGGGTTGTCAAGAGGGGGCGTGCGACGGCGCCGGACGGCGAGAGCTCGTTGGGCACCGCGGGTCGTCCGGCCCGGCGCCCTGGCTGAACCCCGGTGGATCGAAACGCCCGGGCCGCGAGGACCCGGGCGTGGTGGGCTCGGACGACGCGACCTCAGTCGACGTAGCCGCGAAGCTTCCGGCTGCGCGAGGGGTGGCGCAGCTTGCGCAGCGCGATCGCTTCGATCTGGCGCACTCGCTCCCGCGTGATCCCGAACTCGCGTCCGACCTCCTCGAGCGTTCGTGCCCGGCCGTCGGCCAGCCCGAAGCGCAGCTCGAGCACCCGCCGCTCCCGGCCGTTCAGCGACGCGAGGACCGCGTCGACCTGCTCCCTGAGCAGCTGGCTCGTCGCGGCGTCGTGCGGGGCGACCGCGTCCGTGTCCTCGATGAAGTCGCCGAGGTTGGCGTCCTCCTCCTCGCCGACCGGCGCGTCGAGCGAAATCGGGTCGCGCCGGATCTTGAGCATCTCGCGGACCTTCTCCGGCGTGACCTGGACCTCCTGGCCCTGGGACATCGCCTCGGCAACCTCCTCGACGGTGGGCTGGCGGCCGAGGGCGCCGAGCAGGTCGCGCGTGACCCGGACCATCCGGTTGATGGTCTCGACCATGTGGACCGGGATCCGGATCGTCCGGGCCTGGTCCGCGATCGCCCGCGTCACGGCCTGCCGGATCCACCAGGTCGCGTAGGTCGAGAACTTGAACCCGCGCTCGTACTCGAACTTCTCGACCGCGCGGATCAGCCCCGCGTTGCCTTCCTGGACGAGGTCGAGGATGTTCATGCCCCGGTTCATGTACTTCTTGGCGATCGAGACGACCAGCCGCAGGTTGGCGGACGTCAGGTGGTCGCGCGCGGCCCAGCCCATCGCGACGAGCACCCCCGGCCGATCCTTGAGCTTCGTGCCGGCGGGAACGGACGGGTTGTAGCCCATCTCCGACAGCAGCTCGGCGTCGTGGCCGGCCTCGATCCAGCGCTGCACGGCCGGATACGCGATGTCCTCACGGGTCCAGTCGTACAGCGCCCGCAGCGCCGCCGACTCACGGGCCGTCTGGTCCGAGTCGTGCACCGCCAGGTAGGCGAAGTCGAGCAGCTCCAGGAACGACTCCACGTCGAGCCGCTCGTTGTAGACGGAGCGCCGATTGCGGGCCTCCTCGAGGAGCCCTCGCAGCCGGTCCGAAGGCGAGTCCTCGACGGCCCTTCCGAGCCCGACGCCGGGCGCCGTGACGAGCAGGTCACGCGCGCCGGCGTCCGCCAGCGCGTCGTGGACGATACGCTGTGCGTCCGGCCCGAATGGCAGCCGGTACTGCGGTTTCGCCGTGCGGGTCTTCCGCTCCGTGTCGTGGAGCGTCCACTCCCGGAGGGAGACCAGACCCTTCCACGGCTCGTCGACGATCTGCTCGCCGAGCTCGATGCCCTTGGCAAGGACGACCTCTTCCTCGGCCGTCAACAGCGGCACGCGCGCGATCTCGCGCAGGTACATCCGGACCGGGTCGTCGACGTCGATGTCGTCCGCGGTGACGACCTCCGGCTCGTCCTCCTCCTCCACGATTTCGGGGGCGAGTGCCGCCGGCACGGCCGCCGAGATGGCAACCGCGCCCGGGCCGACGTCGGCGGCCCCGGCGATCGCGGCGACCTCCGCCGCCGCATCGTCGTCCGCGAGCAGCTCGACGGGCTCGTCCGCGGGGACGGCCTCGACGGCGACGTCCACCACGGGATCCGCGCCCGGCGTGGCCCGTCGTCGCGGATCCTTCGTCTCGGTGTCTTGATTCAGCAGATTCGCCACGTGGCTCTCCGGTCCTCTCGGCAACGCCTCGCCTGCGAGGCGGCATATCATCCGTTCGGCGCCGAACCGGCGCCCGCCGCCGTCCGGCTTGTCGCGTCCGACCTTCCGGACACGACTAGGGGCGTGTCAAGACTTGACACGCCCGGCTACCGATACGTTACCTCACCGGGACCCTCTTGACAAGCCCCTTGTCAATACCCGTGGGGGGTATTTCGCCGAAAGGGGGCGCCGGGGTCGACGCGCCGGCGGCGAACGGACGACGGGCGCAGCGGTCCAACACGAGACGGCGCGAGACGGAGCACGCTGTAGGAATGCCGGCCGTCAACGAGTCGCCGCCCCGTCAACGCCTCGCGCCCGGGCGTGCCGGCGCGCTCACGTTCCTCGCCGCCGGTTCCGTGCTCATCCTGGAGATCGCCGCCGGACGGCTGCTCGCGCCGTACGTCGGCGTGTCGCTCACGACGTACACCGGGATCATCGGCGTGATCCTGGCCGGGATCGCGCTGGGGGCGTGGGCCGGCGGCCGGCTGGCCGATCGGCTCGATCCTGCGACACTCCTCGGGCCGGCGTTCATCCTCGGCGGTCTCGCCGCCATGGCGGCGGTGCCGGTCGTCGGGGCGGTCGGCGGGCTGGGACTCGGTGGCGATCCGGTCGCGATCGTGATCCTCGCGACCGTCGGCTTCGTGGTGCCGGCGGCGATCCTGTCGGCGGTCGCCCCGCTTCTCGTCCGGGCGAGCCTCGTCGACCTCTCGTCGAGCGGCTCGCTCGTCGGGCGGTTGTCGGCGATCGCGACCCTCGGCGCCATCAGTGGCACCTTCGTCACCGGGTTCGTGCTGCTCGGTCTCGTCCCGACCCGGCTCCTGATCGCCGGCACCGGCGCGCTCCTCGTGCTCGTCGGGCTCGGACTGGTTGCCGTCGAGCGCGGTCGCCGTCGGGGCGGGCTCGGCGCGGCCGCCATCGCCGCCGCGCTGCTCCTCGGCGGTGCTGCTCTCGCCGGACCCGATCCGTGTGGCCGCGAGAGCCGCTACTTCTGCATGGCCGTCGTGCCGTCGGCGTCGGACCCGAGCGGACGGACGCTCGTCCTCGATCGCGTCAGGCACGCGTTCGTGGACCTGGCCGATCCCACTGAGCTCGGGTTCCGCTACGTGGGCTGGTTCGCCGATGCCTCCTCGGAGCTCATCGAGGCTCACGCCGGCGACGTGGACGTGCTGCACCTCGGCGGCGGCGGCTTCACGTTTCCGCGCTATCTCCTGGCCACCGCGCCTGACAGCCGGCACATCGTCCTCGAGCTCGACGGGGAGGTCCTCGCCGTGGCCCGCGAGGAGCTCGGGTTCCCGGCGACGGATCGGATCGCGGTCGACATCGGCGACGCGCGGCTCGGCATCCGCACGGTCGCCTCGGATAGCGTCGACCTCGTGGTGGGGGACGCGTTCAGCGGCCTGTCCGTGCCGTGGCACCTCACGACTCGTGAGTTCCTGGCCGAGGTGGACCGGGTGCTTCGTGACGACGGTCGCTACCTGATGAACGTGATCGACGGCCCGCGCTTGGGATTCGTCCGGGCGGAGGTCGCGACGCTCCGTCGCGTCTGGCCCCACGTCGCCGTCGTCGCCGCGCCGTCGACGCTCGCCGGCGAGAGCGCCGGCAACGTGGTGCTCATCGCCTCTCACCGGCCGCTCGACGTGCCGGCGCTCGAGGACCGGCTGGCAGAACGCGACGGAGGCCCGCTCAGCGTGCTCGGCACGGACGCGGCGCTACGCCGGCTGACCGCCGGTGCAGTGGCGCTCACGGACGACTTCGCGCCGGTCGATCAGCTTCTCGTCCCGTAGGCGTGGCGGTGTCTGCCCGCACCACGCACCGGCCGCGCCGCCGAAACGTGGTCAATCTGGGGGAGGCCCGGCAGGACGCGCTAGGCTAGGGTCCCACGCAGTTGCCCAGTGCGGCGGCTCACCCGCCGCGCTCCTCCAATCGAGGACACCATGGCCATCGAGATCGAGGCGCGTCCCGCGCCGTCCGTCAATCGCCTTCCCGCTCGGTCCGCGATCGCTGCCGCCGACGTGGCGCTCGCTCGCCGCACGCTCGTCGAGCTCGCCGACCAGCCGCGCTTCATCGAGAAGGCGGGCGGGCGGATGCTCATCCGACTCCGCCGGCTGATGGGTGACCCCGCCGGCTTCCATTCACGGTCGTGACCAGGAGGCGCCGCCGGCCCGAGGTCTGACGGCACCGACGCCCGCGGGATGCCGGCGGGCGCGATCGCAGCGCCACCCGGATCGCTGATCCTCGCCACGGCAGGGGGACGAACGCGATGGACGATCAACGACAGGACGAACAGCCCGAGGACGAGGCGGCGGCCACGCGCGACCGCGGCGACCTCAACGTGAGCCCCGCGTCACCCGCCGACCTGCAGGACGAGCTGCCGGACTTCCAGCCCGGCGAGGGGCCGGGACCGACGCCCGGCCAGTAGGCGCCGGCACGGGCCGCCCCCCCCACGCCGGGCCGCGGTGCCCGGGCGATGCGCCTGCCTCTCGCCGGGCAGCGGTGCCCGGGCGATGCGGCTGGGGACGCTGGTGACGGGCGTTTCCCCGATGCGCACGACGGACGGCGGGGTTCCCTCCCGGGCCGTCCCTCTCTATCTGCCGGCCGAAGCCCCGCATGCCGGCAATCCGGCTGCGGGGGGTCAGGCGGGCGCCGCGGCGTCGCCGCGGCGCGGCCGTCGCGACTGCATCCGTGGCACCTGGTCCTGTGGGTCGAAGACGTAACCGAGTCCCTGCACCGTCCGGATCGCCCCCTCTTCCCAGGCGGCGACACCCAGCTTCCGGCGCAGCTGGCCGATCCACAGCCGCAGGTACGCAACCTCGTCGCGGTACTCCGGTCCCCAGACGTGACTGAGGATCTCGTGGTGGAGCAGGATCCGGCCTTCGTTGGCCAGGAACAACTCGAGGAGCAGCCACTCGTTCCGGCTCATCCTGACCGGGCTGCCGCCGCGTGTCACGACGCGCGCGTCGAGGTCGACCTGCGCCGTGCCGACCTGACGGAGGCCGGTCATCATGCCCCGGCGAGAGCGCCGCATGACGGCCCGGATGCGGGCACCGAGCTCCAACGGGTGAAACGGCTTCGTGACGTAGTCGTCGGCACCGAGGTTCAGGCCCTCGGACACGCTGGCCGTCGACGATCGGGCGGAGAGGAGGATCACCGGCACCGGATGGTGCTCGCGGACCTCGCGGAGGACGTCGATGCCGGACATGCCGGGCATCATGATGTCAAGCAGGAGCACGTCCGGGTTCGCCTCGCTCAGCTGCGCGAGCGCTGACGGTCCGTCGAACGCGGCCATCACCCGAAAGCCCTCGGCCTCGAGCGTCAGCGACACGAGCTTGGTGATCTCGGGCTGATCGTCGGCCACGAGCACCAACGGTCGATTTTCCAGGGCGCTCGTACCCCTCGACAGCGGCGACCGGCCGGCCGGGCCGCGCCGGGCGAACCCAGTGTGACCTGTGCGCGGCAACGCCCGCTGCGCCCGACGGTCGACGGCAGGTTGCAGGTTCGTTGCTGAGTCGGCGCGAGCGTCGCCGACTCCGCCGCGACGCGTGCCTGATCCACCCGACTGCCGGGCGCGGACCGGGCGCGGAGTCCGGGCGCCGGTGGCCGATCCCGCGGGCGGGTCGTCAGTGGTGGCGAGACGCCCGGTCCGGCGTGGCCTCCACCGGCAGCGCGTCCTCCTCCGCCGTGCGCGCCGCGGTGGCCGCCTCGGCCGCGTCAATGTCGGACTCCGCCGCGTCCAGCTCCTCGCGAGCCCCCGAGAGCCACGTCCACGCTCCCCAGGCAAACGGGAGCAGGCCCACGATCACCGGCGCCAGCCCGAAGATCGGACCCGTGGCCGCCATCGCCGCGCCCAGCCCGACCGCGAACGGGCCGAGTGTCTCGGCCGGCATCCGCCCGGCCTCGTCGAGGAACGGCCGGTCGACGTCGCCGGTTCCCCCACCGCCTCCCACGTCCTCGCGCCCGGCCCGGATTTCCGCCATCGGCTCCGCGCGCCGCCGCCGCCGGACGACCGCTGCGCCGGGCGCGCGCACGAGGGCAACCGCGATCGCGGCGGTCGCGACGCCGAAGGCGAGCAGCAGCACCGTGCCTGCCACCTCGTAGCTGACGAACCAGTAGATCACGGCGATCACGAGGCCGAAGGCCGCCACGACAAGGAAGACCCGCGTCTCCTGTGGCTCGTCCGCGCCGACGAGGCGGCGGAGGATCACCCGGGCCCGGCGGGCCGCCCGGGCCCTGCCTCGTCGCCGGCCCGTTCCGCCCGGCTGGCGTGCGCTCGCCCGGCCTCCGATGCGGCAACGCGCGCGTCCCAGACCGGGCGCTCCGACCGGATCGGCGGCAGCGATCGGAAGTTGTGGTGCGGCGGCGGGGAGCTGGTCCACCATTCCAGCGAGTTGCCACCCCACGGATCGTCCGGCTGGTCCGGAGGCCGTCGAAAGGCGAGGACGACCGCCAGCAGGAACGGCAGCATCCCGAGACCCAGGAGCAGCGACCCGGCGGAGGAGATGGCGTTCAGCTCCGGCCAGCCGGTGTTCGCCGGGTAGTCGACGTAGCGCCGCGGCATGCCGTCAGCACCCAGCTGGTACTGGGGCAGGAAGGTCACGATGAAGCCAACCACCCAGCTCCAGAAATGGAGCTTCCCGAGCCGCTCCGAGAGCCGCCGTCCGAACGCCTTCGGGAACCAGAAGTAGATCCCGGAGAAGACGGCGAAGACGCTGCCGCCGACGAGCACGTTGTGCAGGTGCGCGACGACGAAATAGGTGTCCTGGAAGTGGAAGTCGATCGGTGGCGACGCGACGATCACCCCGGTGATGCCGCCGATCACGAACAGGTAGATGAAGCCTGTCGCGAAGAGCATCGGCGTCGGGAAGGTCAGCCGGCCCCGGATCATCGTCGCCAGCCAGTTGAAGATCTTGATGCCCGTGGGCACGGCGATCAGGAACGACGTGATCGCGAAGAACGGCAGGTTGATGCCGCCCGTCGTGAACATGTGGTGCGCCCAGACGGACATCGAGTAGGCGCCGATCAGAACCGTGGCGAAGGCCATCGCCCGATACCCGAAGAGCGGCTTGCGCGAGAAGACGGGGATGACCTCGGACAGGATGCCGAAGAACGGCAGGGCGAGGATGTAGACCTCCGGGTGGCCGAAGAACCAGAACAGGTGCTGCCAGAGCAGCGGGTCACCGCCCTCGGCCGGGATGAAGAACGAGGCGCCGAAGCGACGGTCCAGCAGCAGCATCACGAGGGCCGCCGTGAGCGCCGGGAACGAGAACAGGATGAGGATCGAGGTGACCAGGATCGTCCAGCAGAACATCGGCACCCGGAGCATCGACATCCCGGGCGCTCGACGGGTGTAGATCGTGGCCACGAAGTTCACGGCGCCGAGGATCGTCGCCACGCCGGTCAGCCCCAGCCCCACGATCCAGAGGTCCGTGCCGGTCGTCGTCGAGTACTGCAGCTCGGAGTTCGGTGGGTACGCCGTCCAGCCCGTGTCGGCCGGACCGCCGGCGGCGAGGTAGCCGGACATCACGACGAGACCGCCGAACAGGAACAGCCAGAACGACAGCGCGTTGAGCCGGGGGAAGACCATGTCCGCCGCACCCACCTGCAGCGGCACGAGGAAGTTCGCGAACGCCGCCACCATCGGCGTCCCGAACAGCAGCATCATGATCGTGCCGTGCATCGTGAACAGCTGGTTGTAGGTCTGCTCGTCCACGATCTGCTGCCCTGGTTGCACCAGCTCCGCGCGCATGAACAGCGCCAGCAGGCCGCCGAACAGGAAGAAGCCGAAGGCCGCCGTGCCGTAGAGGATCCCGACCCGCTTGTGGTCGGTCGTGGCCAGCCAGGTCAGGGCGCTCGTCCGCGGGGCCGCCGCCCGGACGGCGATGCCGGTCGCGCTCACGGCGCGCTGTCCAGGGGCTGTCCGGGGTCGCTGGGGCTGCTCGACGCGTCCGTGCCGGGCGAGGCCAGCGGACTCCCCAGGAGCGCGCTCGCCTCGGCGCCCTCGCGCGGCTGCTGCGCGAGCCACGCCTCGTACTCCGGCCGAGGCACGGCGTGGATGGTGAACGGCATGAAGGCGTGGTAGACGCCGCAGAACTCCGCGCACTGGCCGCGGTAGGCACCCGGTTCCTGGACGTTGATCTCGAAGACGTTCTCGCGGCCCGGGATGGCGTCCTTCTTGAACAGGAACCGGGGCACGAAGAAGGCGTGGTTGACGTCGACGGCCGTGACCGTGATGCGCACCGGCTCACGGATCGGGACGACGACCTCGGGACCCGGCTCCCCGGCCCCGAACACGACGATCCCCTCGTTCGGGTAGCGGAACGTCCAGCCCCAGCGGAAGGCCTCCACCCGCAGGTCGGTGGCGGGCTGCGCCGCCCGGGCCTCGATCCGGCTCAAGACCACGAGCGTCAGCCCGAACAGGACGAGCACGGTCAGAACGGGCAATGCGGTCCACAGCGCCTCGAGCTTCAGGTTGCCGTGCGTCTGCGGCGGAAGGGACCCGTCGTCGCGGCCTCGATAGCGCACGACCGCGAACGTCGCCAGGCCGAAGACGAGGAGCCCGACGAGCACGCTGAGGACCAGGAACCCCGTGTACAACGCCGCGACCTCGCGCGCCTCCTCCGTCGCCGGAGCCGGCAGGCAACCCGCCGTCGTCGTCCCGAGCGCCGCCAGGCCGAGAAGCCGGGTCACGCGGGAGAGGCCTGGCTGCCTCACGTCTCGACCTCCTCGAAGCCACCGCTGGCGGTGCGGCGGAGGGCGACGCCGCCGCGCGGGGGCCGGTGCGTCTCGACCGGTTCCTGCGAGCGATCGCGGCGGGACTTGCATGCGCGATAGACCAAGATCCAGAGAAGGGGCGGCACGACCAGGGTCAGCACGCGGAAGAGGTTCGTCAGCGACTCAACCTCGGTCGAGAAGTAGAACGCGATGACGTCGTTGCCACCGGCCAGGGTCAGGACCCCGAAGATGGCGAGGATCGCCGACCCGGTGGCGGTCCGGACCGGCCGCTCCCAGAAGCGGTCGAGCAGGTGGTGCTCGCGGTCGTCGCCGACGAAGCGCGCCTCGAGGAACGGCCAGAGGGCGACGATCGTGAACAGGATCCCGGGCAGGACGACGCCGGGAATGAACGCCGACGGGATCGTCACCCCCAGGATCGTCGGCTCGAACGGCGGGAAGATCCGGAGGGCGCCGTCCAGCCAGCCGACGTACCAGTCCGGCTGGGCGGGGGATGCCACCTCCGCCGCCTCGAACGGCCCGTACGCCCAGATCGGGTTGATCTGGAACAGGCCGCCGATCAGCGCCACGACGGCGGCGGTGAGAAAGAAGAGCCCGGTCGAGAGGAAGACCTGGCTCGGCCAGAAGTAGCGGCCCACGACGTTCGTCTCCTCTGCCGGCCCGCCGCGGTACTGCGTGTGCTTGTGCAGGACGACGAACGCGAGGTGCGCGGCGATGCCGCCGAAGAAGAGGCCCGGCAGGAGCATCACGTGAATCACGAAGAAGCGGCTGATCAGGGCCTCCGTAGGGAACTCCCCGCCGAAGACGAGCGAGGCCGCCCACGGGCCGATCAGCGGGATGGACAGTGCCGCCGAGTAGGCGATCCGGGCGCCGGTCCCGGAGAGCAGGTCGTCAGGCAGGGAGTAGCCGGTGAAGCCCTCGGCCATGGCCAGGATGAGGAGCGTGAAGCCGATCACCCAGTTGAGCTCGCGCGGCCGCCGGAACGCGCCGGTGAAGAACACCCGGCACAGGTGCAGGATCGCGACGGCCACGAACACGAGCGCCGTCCAGTGATGGATCTGGCGCATGAGCAACCCGGCGCGGACCTCGAAGCTGAGGGCCATCACGGAGTCGAAGGCGGCGGAGACCTCCTGGCCCTGGAGCGGCACGTACTCGCCCTCGTACGTGACGAGGGCGGCGCTCGGCACGTAGAAGAACGTCAGGAACGTCCCGGTCAGGACGAGGATCAGGAAGCAGAAGAGGGCGATCTCACCGAGCAGGAACGTCCAGTGGTCCGGGAAGACCTTGCGCATCCCGGTCCGGACCACGCCCGCCAGCCCCGTCCGCGTGTCGATCCACATGGCGAGCCGCTCGAGGTCCGTCGGCGGGTCGCGCTCCGCGTCGTCGGCCGGGCCGGCGCGCTCGGCGCGTGACGGAGGACGGCTCGTTCCTGGCGGCGGACGGAGGAACCGCCGGATCATCGGCCCATGTTCCAGAAGCTCGGGCCGACGGGCTCCGAGTAGTCGGCGACGGCCACGAACGTGTCGCCTTCGAGGCGGATGGGGAGCTGCGGGAGGGGGCGCGCCGCCGGACCGGAGATCGGCACCGCGCCGGCGAGGACGTCGAACTCGGACTGGTGGCACGGGCAGATGAGGATGTGCTGGGCTGCCCGGTAGAGGCCCACGGGGCAGCCCGCGTGCGTGCAGATCTTCGAGTAGGCGACGAAGCCCTCGGGCGTCGCCGTCGCGGCGTCGCCCTCCAGCCGGAGCAATCCCGGCTCCACGTGGATCAGGAGCGTGGCGGCGTTGGGATCGATGTCGTCGCCGTCGGGGAAGACCGTCAGCACCCCGCCAACCGGCAGATCGTCCGGGCCGACCGGCTCGCCGCCGATCGTCGCCAGTCGCGCCCCGGCCCGCCACGACGTCTCGAACAGCGCCCGCCCGGGCGCCGGCCCCAGCGAGAAGATCGGCAGCGCCAGCGCCGCACCCAGCCCCGCGAGCGCTCCGCCGAGTGCCTTGATCAGGAGGGTGCGACGCGTGAAGCCCTCCTCGTCGCTGAGCGCCTCGCCGAGGTTGGCGATCCGGTGGCGGTCGCCGCCGATCGGATGGCGGCGCTCGATGCGCAGCTCGCTGGACATCAGGCGCTGCGCCCAGATCACGATCCCGACGCCGAGACCGCCGAGACACAGCGTCAGGAGGATCCCCTCGAGCTGGGTCTGTCCGCCCGCGACGTACAGCACGAGCAGCGCGATGCCGGTCAGGAACGTGATCCCGAACGACAGGAGCACCAGCCGTTCGGCTCGGCGCTCGGCCGCGCTGCCGCGCGGCGGCACGCCGCCGGACCCGCCCGGCGCGGCGCCGTGGGTCACGCGCGCCCCTCGCCGGCCCGCGTCGCAGCCGCCTCGTCGACCGCCGCCTCGGTCAGCGCATCGGCCGGCAGCGGTGAGCCGGGTTCCCCCTCGTGCGAGCGGCGACCGACGAACAGCGCGACCAGGACGAGCGCGGTCAGCCCGATGACGACGGACACGAAGCCCTCGGCCACCGGGCCGAACCCGCCGATCGGCGCGCCACCGGGCGACTCCGCGGTGCGCAGGTAGTTCACGTACGCGATCAGCGCGTCGCGATCCTCCTGGCTGAGGGCGAAGCGGGGCATCGCACCGGGGCCGATCAGGGTCGCCTCGGCGATCTCGACGTCTGTGGCCTGCCCCAGCCCGACGGCCACGTTGCCGCCGCCCACGGCGTTGCCGGCGCCCGTCGCCGCGTGGCAGGCTGCACAGTTGGCCACGTACAGCTCCCAGCCGCGACGCACGTCGCCGCCCGCGCGGACCTGCGGGATCTCCGGGCCGTCGCCGCCGAACCCGACGACGTAGTCGACGAGCGCGCGGATCTGCTCGTCGTCGAAGATCGGGTCCTGGCGCTGCGGCCGCTGGCCGGGCGCGCCGAGTGGCATCCGGCCGGTCCGCAGGTAGAAGTCGACCGAAGCCGCGCCAACGCCTTTCAGGGACGGCCCCGCGACCCCTCCCTCGCCGTTGACGCCGTGGCAGCTGGCGCAGTTCTGGAGGTACAGCGACGCGGCGTCCTCGGTCACGGTCCCGCCTGACGCCTCGGCGCCGGCGACCGGAGCCGCGCGGACGGCCAGGCTGGCGAGCACGACGCCGACCGCCAGCCCGGCGAGGACCAGGAGTCCCGCCCACGGTCGAGGCGATCGCGTACCGTGCTGCTCGTGTCGAGCCTTCACACGGCCCTCGCCTGGCTGGCGGCAGCCTCCACCGTGGCGTTGCTGGCCGTCGCTGTCTCAACGGCGGCCGGGCGATTTGCCTCGTACCGGTTGGTGGACCGGGTGCTCCTGGTGCAGCTCGCGACTGCCACGCTGGCGGCGGTGACCGGCGGCGCCTCGCTCGTGTCGGCTGGGACGCCCTCGGACGCGCTGCACGTGCTGTACGGCGCGGTCGTCGGCCTGGCGCCGATCGGCGCGCGGGCGGCTGCCGGTCGCGGCGACGTGCGGCGCATCGGTCGCTGGGTGACGGTGGCCGCGACCGTGGCGATCGCGGCCACGGTGCGCTCGTTCATGACGGGCAGCTGAACGCCTCGGGCGGTGCGGGCTAGGAGACAGTGTGATCGTCCGGCCCAAGCCGCGCCAGACAGTGACTCCGCGACGAGCGTGGCCTGCAGCGTTGTCACTGGGCGCCCGGCTCCCCTGGCGCGTCGCCCGCGAGCTCGAGCGAGAGCACGGTTTCGCCACCGGTCTCGCGGTCGGTGGCCCACAGCCGCCCCGACAGGCGTTCGGCGAGACGGCGGCTGACGACCATCGCGAGGTTCGCCCCGGACGGGTCGACCCCGGATCTCGGACCCCTCGCGAACAGGTCGAAAGCCTCCTCGCGAGCGGCGTCATCGCGCGCCGGCCCGGCATCGGTGACATGGACCTCGACGCGGTTGTCGGCGACGAGCGCCTCGACGACGACGGCCGCTGCGGGCGGGCTGTTCGCGATCGCGTGGTCGAGGAGGTTCCAGGCGAGCTGCTCGACGAGCGCCTCGGTGGCGAGCACTGGCGGCAGATCCGGCGGGAGGCCAAGCTCGATCGATCGGCCGGCCAGTGCGGCTGCCCGCCCGACGACGCCCGCCAGCACGCGCTGGACGAGGACCGGCTCGCGTTCCGGGGGAGCGTCCACGGACCAGCGCACGAGCGCGACGAGGTTCTCCACCACGCGATGGAGCCGCTGCGCCTCACGCGCAAGGGAGCGAGCCGCCTCCGCCCGGGTCGTGTCGCTGATCGTCGGCGACGTCATGAGCTCCGCGCCACCGAAGATCGCGGTCATCGGCGTTCGCAGCTCGTGGGCGAGCACAGAGCTCAGCGCCCGCTGGACGGAGACGGGATCGCCCCCATCCCGGAACGGCCGCATGTCGACGAGGAGGACCTCAGGGTGACCTGGAGCGTCGGGGTCGATCTCGAGCCGCTCGGTCCGGACGCTCAAGCGTCTGGTCGGGCCGTCGAGCGACACGGCGACCCGCGCCCCGGGCGCGTCGAGCCGGAGCGGCATGCCGTCGGGCTGGCGGAACCGAGCCGCCAGCTCGGCGACCGTCGCGACGGGCGGTGTCAGCCAATCGTCGACCCCGCTCGACGCACCGAGCCGGCGACCGTCGGCACCGAACAGCAGGACCCCGTCACGGGGCTCGCCACCCGTCACCGGCTCGCTCCGGGCGCCGTCTCGGTCCGCGTCCGTGGGCGCCGTAACGCGGCCGTCGAGCGCCTCGCGCGAGCCCACGCGATCCTCGTCGCCCGCTGACCATCGGTCGCTCACCGGCACGATGTTACGAGTCGCCTGCAGCGGAGCCCCGGGTGCCCGGACCGGCCGGCTTGCGACCGCCTTGCAGCGACCATGGCGCGGTGTCGGCGGTGCATCCGCTGGTATCCTCGCCGGAGTGTCGACTCCACCGACCCGCGTGCTGGTCGTCGACGACGACGCCGGCATTCGCGACATGCTGGCCATGGCGCTTCGCGACGCCGGCCACGCCGTCCGGCTGTCCGACGGCCACGGGCCCGTCGCGGTTGCGGACGCGGACGTCGTCCTCCTCGATGGTCGGCTGGGCGATCGGACTGCGCACGACGTGATCGCGGAGACGCCGGAGCTCGCCCACCGGCCCGTGATCCTGATGACGGCGACCGGCGCCGTCAGCGATGCGTTGTCCGACCGGCTCGCGCACATGTCCGTCCTGCGCAAGCCGTTCGACCTTCGGGCGCTCGAGGCGGCGATCGACCAGGCGGCGCGCGGCCGGATCCCGGTCGCGGCCGCGGAGGGGACGCCGCACCGATAGAGGCGAGCGGTCCGCGGGCCGGGAAGTGGACCGCCTCGGGACCCGCCGTCCGTCGCTACCTCGCCTTCCGGCCGTCGGCGGGTCGCCCCTCCGGGTCGCGTGTCCCGGGTCCCGCCGCGCCGTCTGCCGTCCTCCTGCTGTCCGGTTCCACGCCGGCCGACGCCTCGACGGGCAGCCGGACGGTGAACGTCGTGCCCGCGCCGGGTGCTGAATCGACCTCGATCGTCCCGCCGTGGGCGACGACGATCTCGCGGGCGATGTACAGGCCGAGACCGAGCCCGAATCGCCCCGCCGCGCGGCTGCCCTGCTCGAAGGCCGAGAAGAGGGACGCCTGGAGCTCTGGTGCGATCCCGGGCCCGCGATCCTCGACGTCGATCTCGACCCGGCGTCCGCGCTTTCGGAGACGGACGTGGATCTCCGGTGACTGGGGAGCATGCACGAAGGCGTTCAGGAGCAGGTTGAGCAGGACCTGCTGGATGCGTCCGCCGTCCGCGTCGAGGACGACGTCTTCGTCCTCCTTCTCGACGAGGATCCGGCGATCGCCGCCGTCGACCCGGCGCGCGATGTCGACTGCCTGGTCGATCACCTCCCCGATCGCGACCGGCGTCGGGGTGATCGACAGCCGGCCGCGTTCGACGCGAGTCACGTCGAACAGCTCCTCGACCATCCGCTGGAGCCGGTCGGCCTGCTGGACGGCGCGCTCGAGGATGTCGCGGTCGCGGCTGGGCCGGCGCTGCAGTAGCTGGAGATAGCCGTGCAGCGCCGTCAGCGGCGTTCGCAGCTCGTGCGCGACGATGCCGACGAACTCCTCCTGCAGGCGGCGAAGGCTGATGTCTGTCGTGTCGCGCACGACGAGGATGCCGCCACCCGCAATCCCCATCTCCGGCGGAACGGGGCGGCCGTAGGCTTCGTACCACCGCCGTCGGCCGTCGGGGCCGGTGACGAAGAACCGCCGGACGAACTCCTCACCGGCGGCGGCGCGTGCGCGCAGGTCGTCCGCCGGGTCAGGGCCGGCGGCCTCCGGCTGTGGCGTCAGGTCCGCGCCGAACGTCCTGACGAACGCCTCGTTCGCAGCCACCGTGCGACCCGATCGATCGACGACGAGGACCGCGTCCCGCATGATCTCGATCAGCGTGGTGAGGCGTACCTGCTCGATCTCGGCGATCGGGGGGTGCTGGTCAGCGCTGACGCGCACCGCCGTGAGCTCGACCGCGCGGGCGGGCATCTCCGATCGGACGCCGCCGTCATCTGCCTCAATCGCGATGTCAGCTCCTCCTCAGCCGGCTGCCCGGCCCCGGGCCGGTGCGCATGCCGAGCCCGTATCGTACGCGTCGGGACTCGTCAGCCGGGTCGAGGACGGCTGGGCGGCGAATCTCCTGCGGCCCGAGGCGTGACCCGGCCGTCCGGCGTGACACGTCTTCGCAACGGGCGACCGAGAGGGCACCGCAGACGGCGCAACCGGATCCGCGGCATGATCGAACGGGCCGCGGTGTCGCCCGGAACCCGGAGAGACACCCGGTCAGATCGGAGGACGCCCCCCGTGCGGTTGGCCGTGTCGGACGTTGGCTGCTTCTCGCCCGTGCCCCGGCGACCACGCGTCCCGGCGACCGGACCCGCCGCCCGAAGGTCGGAGGTATGAGGGTCGACCGCGTCGTCATCGGGGCGGGGTTCGCCGGCACCGTCATCGCGGAACGGCTGGCGCGTGGCCTCGGCGAGCGGGTGCTCCTTGTCGACCGCCGTTCGCACCTCGGCGGCAACGCCTACGACGAGCACGACGAGGCCGGCATTCTCGTCCACCGCTACGGACCGCACATCTTCCACACGAATGCGACCCGCGTCGTGGAGTACCTGTCGCGATTCACGGAGTGGCGCCCGTACCAGCATCGGGTGCTCGCCCGCGTGCGCGGCCAGCTCGTGCCGATTCCCATCAACCTCGACACCGTCAACCGGCTCTTCTCCCTGTCGCTGCGCGAAGACGAGCTCGAGGACTGGTTCGCCGAGCGCGCCGAGACGCTGCCACGGCTCCGAACGTCCGAGGACGCGGTCGTCGGTCGCGTCGGTCGCGAGCTCTACGAGCTGTTCTTCCGGGGCTACACCCGGAAGCAGTGGGGTCTCGACCCGTCGGAGCTCGACGCCTCGGTCACGTCCCGGATCCCGGTCCGCACCAACCGGGACGATCGCTACTTCACGGACACCTTCCAGGCCATGCCGCGCGAGGGCTACACCGCGATGTTCGCGCGGATGGTCGACCATCCAGACATCAAGGTCGCCCTCGACACCGACTTCCGGGACCTCCCGGTCACGCTGCGCTCCGCCGGGGTCGTCTTCACCGGGCCCGTCGACGAGTTCTTCGGCCAGCCCTTCGGTCCCCTGCCCTACCGCTCGCTCGAATTCCGGTTCGAGACGCACGACACCCCGTGGCTCTTGCCGGTCGGCACCGTGAACGAGCCCGACGAGACCGCCGTGCCGTACACGCGCACGACGGAGTTCAAGCACCTGACCGGCCAGCAGCATCCGCGGACCACGATCGTGCGCGAGTACCCGCGAGCCGACGGCGATCCCTACTACCCCATCCCGCGGCCGGAGAACCAGGCGCTGTACGAGCGCTACCGGGCGCTCGCCGAGCGGACGCCCGGCGTGACGTTCGTCGGCCGGCTGGCCACGTACCGCTACTACAACATGGACCAGGTGGTCGCCCAGGCGCTCGCGACGTACCGCAAGCTGGCGGACGAGCGGCTCCCGGCCACGACCGACCTGCCGGCCAAGATGCCACGGGTCAGCATCCCGACGACCAGCACGGCGGCGGCGGCGAGCACGGCCAGCGCGCCGGCGAGGTCCGGCACCACCATCCCGTAGGTGCCGACCAGCCCCACCAGCACGGACGCCAGCGCCCAGCGCCGGGAACCAGCCGCGCCGCGCGCCGTCTAGCCGGCATCGACCGGCCAGCGGAGGCCGGTTCGCTCCCGGAGGTCGCGACGCATGCGACGACTCGGTGTTGCCTTCTCGGGCGCCCTCGTGGCGATCGCCCTGACCGCCGGCCCAATGGCCGCGTGTGGCGGCCTGATCGGCCCGAACGGCGCCGTCAACCTTGTGCGGACGACGACGTTCGCCGCCTACGTCGACGGCACGGAGCACTACGTGACGTCATTCGAGTTCGCCGGCGGCGGCGGTCGCTTCGGCTCGATCACTCCCCTGCCGGGCATCCCGTCCACGGTCGAGAAGGGGGGCGACTGGACGCTGCAGCGCCTCTTGCTCGAGACGTCGCCGGTGGTGTTCCAGGCGGCCGCCGGGACCGACCGCGCCCGCGCCTCAGCGGAAGAGCTTCTCAAGGTCCGGATCGACGCGCTCGACCTGACCGTCCTGCGCGGCGGTGCGGACGAGATCGGCCAGTGGGCAAAGGAGCACGACTTCCGCCTCCCGCCGGACGCGCCCGAGGTCCTGGACTTCTACGCCTCGCGCAGCCCCATCTTCCTCGCCGCCGCGTTCGACGCGGACGCCGCCGCCGCTCGCGGGCAGGCGATCGGCGACGGGACACCGATCCATCTCACGATCCCGACCGACGATCCGTGGGTCCCGCTGCGGATCCTGGCCCTCGGCAAAGCGGCCGAGGAGCGCGTCTCGGCCGAGGTGTTCCTCCTGACCGACCGCCGCCCCAACCTGCTGCCCACGCCGATCGGGCGCAACGGCATCGCGGTCACCCATTCCCAGCCCGCCACGACGTCTCTGCTCGATGACCTTCGCTCGGACCGCGGCATGAGCTGGGTGCCGGATGCCGGCTGGCTGACGCAGGTCACGGTCGACGCGTCGGCCGATCAGCTGCAGTACGACCTCGCGATCGCGGCCGACGGCGGGCAGCCGTCGCGTGTCGACGCCGGATTCGAGCTGCCGGGTGTCACCACCCCACCGGACGGCGGTCGTGCCGCGGCGGCGCTGCTCCTCGTCGTGCTCGGCGTGGCGGGAGTGGTCGCCATCGCTCGCGTGGGCGGCCCGGCGCGCGGCCGGGCCCGAGCGGCGTGACTCCGGTGCACGGCCGGACTGCCGCCGCCCGGTGGATCGGGGTGGCGCTTGCCGTCGTCGCCCTCGTCGCGGCCGGGGTTGCGGTGGCCGCGGCGGCGGGTGCCAGGGCGACCGCCCCGCTCGAGATCGGGATCCGTTACTCGAGGTTCTCGCCGGACCGACTCCAGGTGCCCGTCGGCCGGCCAGTGACCGTCGTCATCCACAACGACGATCCCATCGACCACGAGTGGATCGTCGGCGACGAGGAGGTGCACGCGCGGCATCGGGACGGAACGGAGGCCGGCCACGGGGATCGGACGACGGAGGTGACCGTCCCGGCCGGCGCGGTCAGGCGGACGACGGTCGTCTTCGACCGGCCGGGGACGCTGCGCTTCGTCTGCCACCTCCCGGGCCACGAGGCCTATGGCATGGCGGGGACCCTCGTCGTCACGCCCTGAGCGCCACGCCCTGAGAGACTGAGCCGGTGCGAGCAGCGGTCATCCAGCGGGCCGGCGAACCGTTCCGGATCGAAGACCTCCACCTCGACGAGCCCCGCGCCGGCGAGGTGCTCGTGCGGATTCTCGCCTCGGGCGTCTGCCACTCGGACCTCCACGTACGCGACGGGGAATGGCCGCGGCCGGGTCCCATGGTCGCCGGGCACGAGGGTGCCGGCGTCGTCGCTGCCCTCGGGCCGGGAGTCGACGAGGTGCTGGCCGGCCGGACGGTCGCGCTCAGCTGGCTGGCGCCGTGCCTCCGGTGCGTGGCGTGCCGGCACGGCCGCTCGTGGGCGTGCACCGGTTCTCGAGCGCTCGAGCACCGGCTGCCGGACGGCGGCACACGCGTCCACCGACCGGACGGCACGCCGGTCCTGCCGTACTGCGGCGTCGGGACGCTGGGCGAGGCGACGGTCGTGCCCGTGGAGGCCGCGGTGGCGCTCCCGGACGGCATAGCGGCGGAGGTCGCGGCGCTGATCGGCTGCTGTGTCGCCACGGGCGTGGGTGCCGTGACCAACACGGCGCGGGTCGCCCCAGGCGCGAGCGTCGTGGTCATCGGTCTCGGTGGCGTCGGGCTGTCCGCGGTGATGGGCGCGGTGCTGGCCAGCGCGGCGCGGGTCGTGGCCGTCGACCGCGTGGCGGCCAAGCTGGATCTCGCCGTCGAGCTGGGCGCGACGGCCGCGGTCCTGGCGACGGATCGGCCGCCCACCGATGCGGCGATTCGCGCCGCGAGCGGGGACGGGCCGGACGTCGTGCTCGAGGCGATCGGCCTGCCGGCGACGATCGAGCAGGCCATCGAGCTGCTGCCGCCGGGCGGCACGGCGGTGCTGGTCGGCATGACGCCCTTCGGCGTCCGGGCGTCGTTCGAGCCGTTTCCGTTCGTCGACGGCGGGCGGTCGATCCTCGGCTCGAATTACGGGTCGACGATCGCGTCGGTCGACTTTCCGAGGCTCGCCGAGCTGCACCTCGCCGGTCGCTTGCCGGTCGATCGGCTGGTTGACCGGCGGATCGGGCTCGACGAGCTCGAGGCTGCCTTCGATCGGCTCCGCCGCGGCGAGGGTGCCCGGTCCGTCGTCGTGTTCGACGGCGACGCCGGATCCGCGCGACCGGGCTGATGACGGCTCGCGTTGCCGGCCCGGCAGCTGCCCGGTCTGCTCGCAGCCGAGGCGCTCGTGCTGATCGCGTGCGGCGGCAAGGGCGTCTCGTTGCCACGGGCCGGTGTGGGCCGTAGATTCCGGCGGTGCACGACGACGGCTACTTCGACGAGCGCGTCGCGGCGAGGTACGACGAGTCCGGCGAGCTGTCCGACGCGGGGGCCGTCGAGCCGGTCATCGACTTCCTCGCCGACCTCTGCGGGAGCGGACGCGCACTCGAGCTCGGAATCGGAACGGGGCGGATCGCGCTGCCGCTCGCACAGCGGGGAGTGCCGGTGCACGGGATCGACCTGTCGAAGGCGATGGTCGCGAGGCTGCGCGCGAAGCCGGGCGGCGATGCCATCGGCGTGACGATCGGCGACTTCGCGACGACGACCGTCGACGGGAGGTTCTCGGTCGCGTACGTCGTCTTCAACACGATCATGAACCTGGCGACGCAGGATGCGCAGGTCGCGTGCTTCTGCAACGTCGCGGCGCACCTCGAGCCCGGCGGCTGCTTCGTGGTCGAGGTACTCGTACCCGAGCTCCGGCGGCTCCCGCCCGGCGAGATGATCCGTGCCTTCCACGTCAGCGAGACGAGATGGGGGTTCGACGAGTACGACGTCGCGATACAAGGCCTCACGTCCCATCACTTCGAGATCGTCGACGAAAGAGTCCAGCCCTCTCGATTCCTGGCCGGTATGCGTGGCCCTCGGAGCTCGACCTGATGGCGCAGCTTGCCGGGATGACGCTGCGCGAGCGCTGGAGCGGGTGGCAGCGGGAGCCGTTCACCAGCGAAAGCCTCAAGCACGTCTCGGTCTGGGAGAAGCCGGCGGGCTAGGCGGGAACATCGACGGACATTGCGAACGCTCGCCGCCACGGCATGCGGCGGGTGGGCAACAGGAGCCGCCGCACGACGATCGGCGACCGACGTCCATTCTTACTCGCCAACGTCCACTCTTACTCGCGCATGAGCGAGGCGATGTCCCGGCGGCCCGGTGGCGGAGAGCTCCGCCACCGCGACCAAGAACCCCTCGCGCGGGGACGAGTGGACGAGGAGCCGTGCGGGTATCGCCGCGTTGACGAACTCGCGGCTGGTGCCGCGCAACGAAGAGAACGGCCCGCCTCGGGTCGAGCGGTTGCAGCACGGACCCGGAAGTCGAACTCGCGCTCGAGGACGCACAAGGTCTCGCCTTGAGCTCGGCGGCTGTGCGGACGCGGCCCGAAACAGCGGGGGGCGCCGCCGGCAGTCGACGCGCCGCCGGCAGTCGACGCCATCGTTCGTTTCATCGACCAACGGCCGTGGTAGCGGAAGCGGCGCGGCGCGGGCCGGCGTGGCTCCGGGCAGGGCAGTTGCGCGTGACTGATCTGCCGCCACCGTTGCAATCGTTGCAGTTCGGCGGCATGGTTGGCCGTTGAAACGGGCGCCATTCCGGCGACCACGCAGGTTGGTAGGTGAAACGGACGGCTCAGCGTGGGCCGGGCGGCGGCGCGGACACGGCTGGGACGCGCGCGTGACGCCGGTCGCGCCCCGTGGACCCGGCCCGGACCCGTGCGCCTGCCGCCACGCGCGCGCCGCCACGCGCGCGCCGCCGCGCGACGCCGGACGGATCGCTACGCCGGACGATCGCTAGGCGGGCGGCTCCGGCGTCCGGATCGGCGGCAGGAGTTCGCCCTCGGTGATCAGGCGCGTGCTGCGTCCCTTCGTCAGGAACGACCAGCCCCACCGGACGGTCACGATGATCCGGTTCGCGAACCCGATCAGGTAGAAGATGTGAATCCCGAGCCACATCAGCCAGGCGAGGAAGCCGCTGAACTGGCCGAACGGTCCCAACCACCGGATGTCCGCCACGCCCGAGAGCCGTCCAATCGTCGCCAGGTCGCCCTTGTCGCGGTAGCGGAACTGCTTCGGGCGCTCGCCGTGGACGCGCCGGCGGATGGTGCGGGCGACATAGCTGCCTTCCTGGATGGCTGCCGGCGCCACGCCGGGCACGGGCTTGCCGTTGGGCTGCTTCGCGATCGCGAGGTCGCCGACGACGAAGATCTCCGGGTGGCCCGGCACGGTCAGGTCCGGCCCAACCTCGATCCGGCCGGCGCGGTCCGTCTGGAGCTCCAGCGCGGTGGCGACGGCGCGCCCGAACGACGACGCCTGCACGCCGGCCGCCCAGAGGACCGTTCGTGTCGGGATCCGCTTGCCGCCCGTCGACGTGTCGACGAGAACGCCATCCTCCTCCACGCCGGTGACGCGCGTCCCCGTCCGGACGGACGCGCCCAGCTGCTGGAGCTGGCGGACCGCCGACCGTGACAGGTTCTCCGGATAGGTCGGAAGCACCCGGTCGAGCGCCTCGACGAGGATGATTCGCGCGTCCGGCGCATGGATCGCACGGAAGTCGTTGCGAAGCGTGTCGTTGGCGATCTCCCCGAGCGCTCCGGCCAGCTCGACACCCGTCGGGCCGCCGCCGACGACCACGAACGTCATCCACTCGCGCCGTCGCTCGGGATCCGCCTCGCGCTCGGCGGCCTCGAAGGCGATCAGGATCCGTCGGCGGATCTCGATCGCATCCTCGATCGTCTTGAGCCCGGGCGCGTTCGGCGCCCACTCGTTGTGCCCGAAGTAGGCGTGGCGGGAACCGGTCGCGACGACGAGGCTGTCGTAGCCGATGGGACCGCCGTCGGACATCAGGACCTCCCGCCCGGCCGGATCGATCCCGACGGCCTGACCGAGGAGCACGGTGACGTTCGGCTCCCGACGCAGGATCCCGCGAAGCGGCTGCGCGATCTCGCCGGGCGAGAGCGCCCCGGTGGCCACCTGGTAGAGCAGCGGCTGGAACAGGTGGAAGTTCCGGCGGTCGACGAGCGTCACGTCGATGGCGCCGTCGCCGCCGAGGTTCTTCGCGCAATAGAGCCCCGCGAACCCACCGCCGACGATGACGACGCGGTGCGGGCTGCTGCCGTTGTCCTGGGTCATCGCGGTCGAATCTAGACCCCCGCGGCGTGGGCGGCGCGCGTCGTCGAGGCACGCACCTCGCAGCAGCACTGCAAGCCGACAGTCACGTCCGATGGCCTGCACTCGATGCCGCCCGCCCATTCGGTGGGCTTCACTGTGGTCATGGCCATTCCGGGCCCCCTCCTCGGGGGTCGCTATCGCCTGCTCGGAACGCTCGGCGAGGGCGGGATGGCGGTCGTCCATCGTGGGCGGGACGAGCTCCTCGACCGGGACGTCGCGATCAAGGTGCTCCGCGACCAGTTCGCCGCCGACCCGGACTTCGTGCGGCGGTTCCAGCAGGAGGCCCGCAACGCCGCCTCCCTAGCCCACCCCAACGTGGCGCCGATCTTCGACACGGGCGTGGACGGGGGCGTCGAGTACATCGTCATGCAGCTGGTCGACGGGCCGGACCTCGAGGCGGTCCTCGCCGAGCGCGGGCGCCTGCCGCTGGCCGAGGCGCTCCGGATCGCGGTGGCGGTCGCCGAGGCGCTCGCGGCGGCGCACGCGCGGGGGATCGTTCACCGCGACATCAAACCCGGCAACATCCTCCTCACGCGCGACGGCGACGTCCGGGTCGTCGACTTCGGGATCGCCCACGCCCTCGGCGACAGCCGGACGACGAACCCGGGGCTGCTGCTCGGGTCGGTCCAGTACTGCAGCCCGGAGCAGGTGCTCGGCGAGCGGGTGGGCCCGGAGTCGGACATCTTCTCGCTCGGTGTCGTGCTCCACGAGCTCCTGACCGGCGAGCGCCCGTGGGACGGTACGTCCGCTGCTTCCGTGGCGCTGGCTCGCGTCCACGATCCCCCGCCGCCGCCCAGCGCGAGCGTCCCGGACCTGCCGGAGGGGATCGACGAGCTCGTCGGGCAGGCGCTGGCGCGTGATCCGGCCGATCGATATCCGTCGGCCGCCGCGATGGCCGAGGCGATCCGCGGCTGGTGGCGCGATTACCGGCGTGCCACCGCCGGCGTCGATCCCCGGCATGCTGCCGCCCGCCGGAGGGGCGGGGCAACGGGCGCGCTTCCTGCCGCAGCCGGGCTGGCGGCTGCCGCAGCGGGCGGCGCGGCAGCCGGGACGCTTGCCGAGCCGCTCGGCGGCGGCGCATTGACGAGCGCCGGTACGATCGTCCGACCCTCGCCGTTCCCGCCCGGTGACGCGCGGCCGCCGATCGGCCGAACGCGGGTCGATGACGTGCCGCACGAGGACGATCGGCGGCGGCGACGGGCGGCCGTTCCGCCGTGGTTGCTGCCGCTGGGCGCGGGTCTGCTGCTGCTGCTCGCGGTCCTCGGGCTGGCCAGCCGTCTCGGCTTTCCCGGTGGCGGCGGGCTCGCGACGACCTCGCCCCCGGCGACGCCGACGCTCGCCGGCGCGGCGTCCACGGAGCCCAGCTCGAGCCCGACGCCGAGCCCCACCCCGAGCCCCACCCCGAGCCCCACCCCGAGCCCGAGCCCTACACCGACCGACCCCGACGCCGCCGCCGACGGCGACGCCGGAACCGACCGCGCCTCCGACCGCCCCGCCGACGGCGCCCCCGACCGCACCGCCGACCCGCGCGCCCACGCGTCCGCCAGCCACGCCGCCCCCAGCCACGCCGCCGCCCGCGACGCCCGCACCGACGCAACGGCCGCCGGCGGCAGCCGGCAATCCCGCCGGCACGGTCGCGCGGTTCTACGACCTGGTGGAACAGCATCGCTTCGACGAGGCGGCGGCGCTCTGGACGTCGAGCATGCGGGAGCGGTACCCACCAGGCGAGAACATCAACGGGCGGTTCGCCGACACGACCCGGATCGACGTGCGGCGCAACGAGGTCGTCCAACAGGACGGCGACTCGGCCATCGTGGCCGTCGATCTCCGAGAGTTCCGGACGAACGGAGAAGTGCGCCGCTACGTCGGCAGCTGGGACATGGTTCTCACCGACGCCGGCTGGTTGATGAACGACCCAGACCTCGGCGGCGGGTAGCGGGTCCCGCGGTCGGGCCCGCCTCCCCAGTCGCGGCGGCGGTTACTTGTCGCGCTCCGGCCCGGTCAGCGCCGCCTGCGCCGCCGCCAACCGGGCGACCGGCACCCGGTACGGAGAGCAGGACACGTAGTCGAGCCCGATCTCGTGGCAGAAGGCGATCGAGGCCGGATCACCGCCGTGCTCGCCGCAGATGCCGAGCTCGATATCCGGCCGCGCCTGGCGCCCCTTCTCGACCGCCGTGCGCATCAGCTGGCCGACGCCCGCCACGTCGAGCGTCTGAAACGGGTTGTCCGGGAGGATCCGGTCCTCGACGTACTTCAGCAGGAAGCCACCCTCCGCGTCGTCGCGGCTGTAGCCGAACGTCATCTGGGTCAGGTCGTTCGTCCCGAAGCTGAAGAACGACGCATGCTTCGCGATCTCGTCGGCGGTCAGCGCGCCGCGCGGCACCTCGATCATCGTGCCGAAGACGTACTCGACCTCCACGCCGCCGCGCTCCTCGACCGCCCTCGCCTCGGCCTCGAGCAGCCGCTTCGTCTCCGCCAGCTCGTTCACGTGCCCGACGAGCGGGATCATGATCTTGGCCTTCGGCTCGAGGCCCTCGCGCTTCACCGCGATCTGGGCGTTGAGGATGGCGCGCGTCTGGATCTTCACGAAGTCCGGGATCATGAGACCGAGCCGGCAGCCGCGGAGGCCGAGCATCGGGTTCTGCTCGCGGAGCGCCTCGACGGCCGCGAGAAGCGTCCGGGCGTGCGCGAACGTCTGGTCGTCCTCGGCGGTGCCCTGGACGCGCAGCCGGGTCACCTGCTCGATCAGCTCCTCGTGCGAGGGCAGGAACTCGTGGAGCGGCGGGTCGATCAGGCGGACGACCACCGGGAGGCCGGTCATCGCCCGGAAGATGCCCTCGAAATCGCCCTGCTGGAGCTGCTCCAGCTTGCCCATCGCCGCGTCGAACCGCTCGACGGTGGCACGCTCGTCCGCCGAGAGCTCCGCGCCGCCCGCCTGCTTCTCCTTGGCACGCGTCGCCTGGAACGCGACGAGGATCGCGTCGCGCACGATCTCGAGTCGCTCGCCCTCTCGGAACATGT
>JAUJOH010000009.1:51852-102685 GCA_030447745.1 Chloroflexota bacterium
GCGACGAGGATCGCGTCGCGCACGATCTCGAGTCGCTCGCCCTCTCGGAACATGTGCTCGGTCCGGCACAGCCCGATCCCCTGCGCGCCGTAGCGACGGGCGAGCGCCGCCTCCTCCGGCTTGTCGGCGTTGGTCCAGACCTCGAGCCGACGCTCCTCGTCCGCCCAGTCGAGGATCCGCTGGAGGCCCGCCTGATCCTCGAACCGGACCTCGACCGTCGGCAGGGCGCCCAGGAACACCTCGCCGGTCGAGCCGTCCAGGCTGATCCAGTCGCCCTCCGCAAAGCGCTGCCCGTTCGCCTCGGCCGTTCGCGCCCGGTAGTCGATCAGCAGCTCCGCGCACCCCGCGACGCACGGCTTGCCGATCTGCCGAGCGACGACGGCGGCATGGGAGGTCGCGCCGCCCCGGGCGGTCAGGATCCCCTGCGAGGCGGCCATGCCGTGGAAGTCGTCCGGCGACGTCTCGATCCGGACCAGCAGCACCTTCTCCCCGCCCGCCGCCCGCTCCGCCGCGCGGTCCGCGTCGAAGACGGCCACCCCGACGGCGGCGCCGGGCGACGCGTTCAACCCCTTGGCAAGCCGCGTGGCCGACTGCCGGGCGGCCGGATCGAACTGGTCGCGCAGCAGCTGGTCGACGTGCGCCGGCTCGATCCGCTGAAGGGCGGTCCGGCGGTCGATGATGCCGGCCTCGACCATGTCGGCGGCAATCCGGACGGCCGCAGCCGCGGTCCGCTTCGCGCTGCGGGTCTGGAGCATGTAGAGCCGGCCCCGCTCGATCGTGAACTCGAGGTCCTGGACGTCCTGGTAGTGCTGCTCGAGGCGCTGGCCGATGCGCTCGAACTCGGCATACGCCTCCGGCATCTCGTCGCGCAGGCTGCTGATCGGCTGCGGCGTCCGGATCCCCGCCACGACGTCCTCGCCCTGCGCGTTGGTGAGGTACTCGCCGTAGAGCACCGGCTCGCCGGTGTTCGGGTCGCGGGTGAAGGCCACGCCGGTCCCGGAATCGTCGCCCATGTTCCCGAACACCATGGTCACGACGTTGACGGCCGTCCCGAGGTCGTGCGGGATCTTCTGGTTGTCGCGGTAGTCGCGCGCGCGCTTTCCGAA
Organism: Chloroflexota bacterium; assembly: GCA_030447745.1. GTDB lineage: Bacteria > Chloroflexota > Limnocylindria > Limnocylindrales > CSP1-4 > JACDAV01. The sequence continues at coordinate 52,959 of JAUJOH010000009.1, forward strand.
CCAGCTGGCGAAGACGGCCTTGATGGCGAGGTCCAGCTGCTCGTACGGATCGGTCGGAAAGTCCCGCCCGGTGTGCTCGCGGACGATCGCCAGGAACGCCGCCGCGACCTCGCGCAGCGCCGCCGCGTCGAGCTCCGTGTCGGCCTCGACCCCCTTCACCCGCTTCACCTCGTCGAGCGCGTGATCGAACCGCTCCGGTGACACGTCCATGACGATCCGGCCGAACATCTGGATGAACCGTCGATAGGCGTCCCAGCCGAACCGCTCGTTGCCGGTCAGCGCCACGAGGCCTGCCAGCGTCTCCTCGTTGAGGCCCAGGTTGAGGACGGTGTCCATCATCCCGGGCATCGAGAACTTGGCGCCGGACCGCACGCTCACGAGCAGCGGGTTCTCGCCATCGCCGAACCTCTTGCCAGTCTCGCGCTCGACCTCCCGGACCGCCTCGAGGACGTCGTCCCAGAGGCCGTCCGGGAGCTGCTCGCCGGCCGCGAAGTAGTCGTTGCACGCCTCCGTGGTGATCGTGAAGCCGGACGGGACCGGCAGGCCGGCGTTCGTCATCTCGGCCAGGCCGGCGCCCTTGCCGCCGAGCAGGTCCCGCATCGTCGCGTTGCCCTCGGCTCGTCCGCCGCCCCAGGCGTAGATGTAGCGCTTTGCTGCCCGGTGGGTCCGTTCGGCGGTGGCGGGACGTTCGAGGGTGTCGGCCATCAGGGGCTCCTTGGGGTTGGTGCGGCCGGGACGGCTGCGGCACGGGGTTCGGGTGCGCACTCGGGTCGGCGGATTCTACCCGTCATGCGAGCGACAGCACGCGCGTCCGATGCGTCTGGGTGCTGTGGGTCCACGACACGCGGCGTACGGTGGCTGCCGCGCCCACGCGGGCGGCGGGCCGCCACTTCGAGCTCGGGCGAACCGCGAGCCGCGAGCCGGCCACGCGACCGCGGCCCGCGTCTGACGATCCCCTACACTCGTTCGCGTGACGGACCTGCTCACCGACGCTCCCCCGATCGAGACGGATGCTCCGCAGTACAACGCCTCGCTCGTCCGGCGCCTGGACCAGCACGAGTCGCTGGCCACCTTCTGGGTCCGCTTCGACGGCGATCCTGTCGCGTTCGACCCCGGGCAGTACATGACGATCGGCGTGCTCGTCGACCGCAGGATCGTGCAGCGGCCGTACTCGGTGGCGTCGGACCCGGCCGTTGCCGGCAGCGACGGCTACGAGTTCTACGTCCGTCTCGTCCAGGGCGGCACCTTCACGCCGCTCCTGTGGCGCCTGGCCGAGGGTCACCGGATGCGGATGATCGGGCCGAAGGGCAAGTTCGTGCTCGAGCCGGACGACGACCGGGTCCACCTGTTCATCAGCTCCGGAACCGGCAACGCGCCGTTCGTGGCGATGATGCGGGCGCTGCTTCGCGAGGGGCGGCGCGGCGGGCGGTCTTCCTCAACGGTGTCTCGTACGTGCGGGACCTCGGCTACGTCGAGGTCGTCGAGCGCTGGCAGCGCACCGGCGAGTACCCGGTGACCTTCATCCCGACGGTGTCGCGGCCGGCCGACCCCCTGAACGCCGGCTGGAGCGGGCGCACCGGGCGGGTCGAGACGATCGTCGGCCCCGTGTGTGACGACCTCGGTTTGACCCCGCGGACACGGTCGCGTACCTGTGCGGCAACCCCGACATGATCGTATCCGCGGAGACGACCCTGCTCGGTCGCGGCTTCCCGAGGACTCCGTCAAGAAGGAGCTCTACTGGCCGAAGGGCAAGGAGCCGCGCGGCGTGGCGCCACGCCCGGGGGCTGCGCCGATCGAGTAGCGTGCCGCGGCGGAGCGGGCGCGGCGCGCTTCCGCCCGCCGAGCCGGCGTGGCGCGGCGGAGCGGGCGCGGCGCGGCGGCGACCCGCGCCGGTGCGGCGCGGCGCGGCGGCGACCCGCGCCGGCCCTCCCGCGTCACCCGAGGGCGGGCAGGACGATCGCGTAGCCGAGGATGGCGACGAAGATCACGAGCAGGATGAGCCCGATGATCAGCCCGGGCGGCGCGCCATCTCGCCGCGGGTCGCCGAGCCCGGCTCGAGCGGATCCCCCGCCGGCGCGACGTCGTCGCTGACCTGGTCCGCCCGCTGGTCGAGCTCGTCGGGTCGGAGCGGCTGCTGGGCGGCCATGGCGCGACTGTATCGCCTCGTGCCGATCGGCGCGCCGAGGAGCGAGTTGCCCAGGCGGGGTCCGTCCGCGGCTTGTGACGCGCCAGTGCACATCCGACGAGCGAGTTGCCCAGGCGGGGGGTCCGGTCCACGGCTTATGGCGCGCGCTGCACGTCCGACGGTGTTCGTGGCCGTGCCGATCGTGGCGCCGCTGCGTGTTTCATCGACCAGCCGCCGTGGTCCGCGGTGCGGCATCCGTTTCAGGCACCAACCACTGCGCCGATGAAGCGCCCCGCTGGACGGCCAGCTCGGCTCACGCTCCGCTCGTCCGTGACACGCTGCCTCGTTGCGCCCGTCCCGCTTCGGCTACCACGGCCGTTGCTGGCTGAAACAAACATCCGGCCGCCGAAGGGACCGGTTGGACTGCTGAGCCATCGCCGGCACGCCACCGATCCTCCCGGCAGGACGGCTCCGAAGGTCGCCTCCAGCCGTCGGACACGCCGCCAGGCGGTGGTGGATCTCGGCAACACAAGCAGCCGCTCGATCGCCATCGGGGGCGCACCGAAGTGCTCGGCAACGATGCGACCGGCAAGCCGCGCCTTGACGTCGAGTCGTCGGAGCGTGTCCTTCGGCATCGGTCAACTCCGACTTCACCTCGATCACCACGGCGATGCGGGACCGGCGGTGGAGTCCGAGGACATCGATCGAGCCGCGATCACCGAAGTGATTGAACGAGACCTCGACGGCGACATCCCAGCGAGCCGCCTCGAGCTGCCGGACGATCGTCTCCACCAGCGCGGAGTGCCGCTCGTCGAGGAGCCGGTCCAGCGCGCCGCCTCGCCAGCGCACGACGCTGTCGTAGGTGGCCTCGACTCCTGCGAACAGCCGGCGCACCGTTCGCAGCGAGAGCCGGTCCAGATGGCCGCGTTCGACCAGTGAGACGGACGATTGCGAGACACCCGCCAGAGCAGCGAGTTCCGACTGCGTCAGCCCCCGGCGCGTCCGCAACCGACGCAGCGCACGCCCGGCGTGGACGTCATCCATCCGCGCATCGTGTCGGGCGGCACTCACCGCGCGCTTCTCGCTCCGGCTCCGGCGCTGGCGCGGGCCGCGCCGTGCCTTGCGGCGTTCGCCGCTGCGCGCTTTGCGGCGGCGTCGCGTCGGCCAGTTCGGCGCGGCATGGCGTGGGCCCGGTTCGGCGGGCATGGCGTCGGTGCCTGGGCCGCGCACGCTTGCGCACGGCCCGCTTCGCGATGGCTGTTGTTTCAGGTGCCAATCCCCGTGGTAGTGGGAGCGGGTTCCGTTTCAGCTACTCCCCACACCCTCGGTCGAAACGTTCCGACGCGCCCTGCGCGGCGCCACGCCACGCTCGGCCGGTCCCGCGCAGCGGGCGTGCACCGGTTCTCGGACGCTTCGGGTACCACGTCGGTTGGTCAATGAAATCAACCGCTGAGCTGGGGGCGGCGCCGCCGCTGGCCGAGTGGCTCCCCCGCGCCCCCATCCGACGCCTAGCAAGGACGTCACTGGGGCAATCGCAGCGGGTGTCAGCGACTACGTCTGGGACGTGGGAGGAGATCGCGGCGCGGCGCCATTGACTTCTCGGTCAAAGACTTGCCGGAGTCGGCGCGGCGGACATTGAAGGACGTGCAAATCGGAACCCTCCGGGGCGACCAGCGTGCGGACCCAGCGGTTCCCGGCGACGATCAACCCTAAGGTCGCGGGTCGATGTTTACCCGGACGATGTGCTGCGGGGCGTCCGGCACTTGCCGCACCGCCGTGCGCAGGAAGTCGGGGAAGAGCGGCAGGTCCGGGAGGGACTCGACCGGGAACCAGCGCAGGAGCAGGTCGTGGCCGCGTTCGACCGCCGTGTGGTCGCGCGTCAGGTCAAGAAAAGGGCTGTTCTCGGGCAGGTCAATGGCGTAGTAGAACCCGATCTCGTGGACCGGTCGGCCTCCCATCGGCGTTACGTACTCCATCACCCACAGCAGCCGCTGGACAGTCACCTCGTGCCCGATCTCCCAGCGCATCGTGCGGACCAGCGCATCTGCCGTCAGCTCCAGCGGCAGCAGGCGTCCGCCGGGCAGCACCCAGAAGGCGCCGTCGAGCGCTCGCTGAAGCAGAAGATGGTCCCGCCGTACGCAGACCGCTGCCACCCGCGGCTGGAAGCGTCAACCGTCGGCGTCGATTTCGACGTAGTTGACCAAGTCAGCTGCCTCCGCAGAAGTCTCTTATGGCCGTCGGCTCCGAGCCGGGCTCACCCCCGGCCTCGGGAGTCAAAGTGGATGCACTACCGACCGCTGAGCCCGACCGCGCCACGGCTGGCGGAGTAGCCCACCTGCTCGCGCCCCGCTCGCGCCGCCGCGGGCCGCCGGCGCCGCCGCCGATCGCCGTCGGCCCCGCGGCGAGCCCACCGGTCAGCCGCGGCTGGCCGCCAGTCGGTCGACGATCAGCCGCCTGACGCCCGCCAGCGGAACCCGCTCCTGGCTCATCGCATCGCGCTCGCGGATCGTGACCGCCCCGTCCTCGAGCGACTCCACGTCGACCGTGATGCACCACGGCGTCCCGATCTCGTCCTGCCGTCGATAGAGCTTGCCGATCGCCGCCGTGTCGTCGTAGACCGCCATGACGTCGCGCGCGAGATCGTCGCGCAGCGCGCGGGCCATCGCCACGATCTCCGGTCGCTTCTTCAAGAGCGGCAGCACGGCCACCTTGTACGGTGCGAGCTCCGGGTGCAGTCCGAGGACGACCCGCTTCTCGCCGCGGACCTGCTCCTCGCGGTAGGCGTCGATCAGGAAGGTGAACGCAGCGCGGTCAGCGCCGGCGGCAGTTTCCACGACCCACGGGATGAAGTGCTCCTCGGTCGCGGGATCGAAGTATTCGAGGTTCTCGCCGCTCACCCTCGCGTGCGAGCCGAGGTCGAAGTCCCCGCGGTTGTGGACGCCCTCGAGCTCCTTCCAGCCGAACGGAAACCGGTACTCGACGTCGACCGCCTTCTTCGCGTAATGCGCCAGCTCGTCCGGGGCGTGCTCCCTGAGCCGCAGGCGCTCGGGCGTGACGCCGTACCGCGCGTACCACTCGCGGCGGGCCGGAAGCCACTCGTCGAACGCTGCAGTGGCGGCATCGCCCGGCCGCACGAAGAACTGCATTTCCATCTGCTCGAACTCGCGCATCCGGAAGACGAAGTTGCCGGGCGAGATCTCGTTCCGGAACGCCTTCCCGATCTGGGCGATCCCGAACGGAACCTTCTTGCGCGACGACTGCTGGACGTTCTTGAAGTTGACGTACGAGCCCTGCGCCGTCTCCGGCCGGAAGTAGACGATCGAGCCGTCGTCCTCGACGGGCCCCATGTGCGACGTGAACATCAGGTTGAACCGCCGCGGCGGCGACAGCGGACCGCCGTCGACCGGGCAGACGAGACCCAGCCGCTCCACGATTGCCTCGTCCCGCAGCTCGGTCGCGGAGAGCGACTCCGCCCCGGGCAGCTCGTCCAGCCGGAAGCGCCGGTGGCAGGTCGCGCACTCGACGAGCGGATCCGAGAACGAGCCGACGTGGCCGGACGTCACCCACACCTGCGGGTGCATCAGGATCCCGGCGTCGAGGCCGACGATGTCGTCGCGCTCCTGGACCATCGCCCGCCACCAGGCTCGCTTGACGTTGTTCTTCAGCTCGACACCCAGGGGCCCGTAGTCCCAGACCGCGTTGATCCCGCCGTAGATCTCGCTCGACGGGTAAATGAACCCGCGCCGCTTCGACAGCGAGACGATCGTGTCGAGGTTGGCGGCGGCGGGCGCGACGGCAGCAGGGTCGACGGTGGCGGTGTCGGTCACGGGGCCTCCGCGGGGCGACCGGCGGTGGAAGGGACGGTCGCGGGTGGCTGGGCGGCCGATGCTAGCAGACGGTCGGTCGCCGCTCGATACCGTGACCGGCTCCGGGTCCGGTCGGGAGCGCGTCGCGCAGCAGCCGGAACACGTTGGCGCCCATCACCTTCGCGACGTCGCCGTCGGTGAACCCTTCTGCCAGCAACGCGTCCGTGACCTGGACGATGCCCGTCGCGTCGAACGGCAGCGGGACGGCGCCGTCGAAGTCGGATCCGAGCCCCACGTGGGCGATGCCGGCGATTGCCGCCGCGTGCGCGGCCGCCCGGGCGATGGCGGCGGCGTCCCGGCCGCCGGTCGCTGTCGGCCAGAAGCCAATTCCGACGATCCCGCCCATCCGGCCGATGCCCGAGACGTGCTGGTCCGACAGGTTCCGGACGCTGTCGCAAGTGGCACGGACGCCCGTGTGCGTGGCGACCACCGGTCGTCCGGCCATCGCCAGCACGTCGTCGATCGTGCGCGGCGAGGCGTGGGCGACGTCGACGAGCACGGATCGGGCCTCCAGTCGCGCAACCAGGTCGCGTCCCGCGGGCGTCAGCCCGCCCTTCTCGACGCCGCTGGCGGAGCCCGCGAAGCGGTTGTCGACCATGTGCGTCAGGCCGAAGACCCGGAACCCGGCGTCGGCGAGCCGGTCAACGTTCCGGACCTCGCCGTCGAGCGCCGCCGCGCCTTCGATCGTCAGGAGTCCGGCCGTGATGACGGGCTCGCGACGGCGCCGCTCGAGGTAGGCCGCCAGCTCCGCGCCGGTCGCCACGATCGTCAGGGCGCCGCGCGAGCGCTCCGCCATCCGGCGCGCCCGCGCCGCCAGATGGAGTGCCCGCGCGACGCCGCTCCGCCACGTGCGCGGCGGCCAGCCGAGCGCGAGGGCGAGCAGCCGGACATCGTCCGTCCGGTCCTCGTTCCGCTCGACGTTGAGACCTCTCGGCACGCGGACGCAGGCCGCCAGCGCCTGCAGGGCGATGCCGCCCTCGATCAGGCGCGGGACGTCCGCGTGCCCGACGTCCGAGCGGCGCAGGAGGTCACGCCCGTACAGCAGCGAGTCGGCGTGGAGATCCGCGACGAGGAGCGATCGGTGAAGCTCCTCCGCCCGCCGCGACACGGCGTAGGGCGGCGGCCAGTGCGTGATGTTGAAGCGCCGCTCGACGCGCACCTCGACCAGCTTTCGACCGGCCGCCCGCGCCGCGAGCCCCACCGCGACCCCGCCAGCTGCGGCGGCGGTCGCGCCCGCGATCCCGGCCGCGCCGACGAGCCGCGCCGTCGTGCCGGCCGTGGTCATCGGTCGGACGGCCGCCCGCTCAGATCGCGACCGGCGCGGGGTGGCTCACCTCCTCGAGGAAGGCCAGTGAGCGAGCGACGCGCTCGAGGGCGTTGCTGATGAACTCGCGCATCGCCGTCTCGACCTCGCGCTCCACGCCGGTCGCGAGTCGCAGCGTGGCGAGCGCCTCCACGTCCAGCCGCTGGTACGCCTTGAGCAGCTTCAAAGCGTCCAGGGTGAGCCCGGCGCGCGCTGCCGGTGGACCCGGACACCGTTCGCAGACCACGCCACCGAGCGGCGGCACCCAGCGGAACGACTCCTCCGCCTCGAGCATGCGGTCGCACTCGGCGCAGCGGTCGACCTCCGGACGCATCCCGAGCTCGTCCGCGAGGTGCATCTCGTACCACCGGGCGACGCGCCCGGGGGCCATCCCCGCGTCGAGCAGCTCGTAGGCGCGCCGGAGGAGCGCGTAGAGCGGCTCGGCGGCATGACGCTCCTCGAGCGAGCGATCGGCGAGCTCGGCGAGATACCAGGCGGTCGCCGCCGACTCGAGGGAGTCACGCAGCCGCAGCCAGGCATGGCCGACGCTGACCTGCGTGACGACGTCGAACGTCCGGCCCCGCGCGAGCGCGACATTGAGCTCGGCGAACGGCTCGAGGCTGCCACCGAGCCGCGACGTGGGCCGGCGTATCCCCTTGGCGATCGCCTTCAGCTTGCCGCCGCCGGGCGTGATGAGGGTCAGGACGCGGTCCGCCTCGCCGAGATCGAAACGGGACAGGACGATGGCGTCGGTCGTGTAGCGACGGGGCGGGGCCACGCCCCGACGGTACCACGACGAGCGGCGCCGGCCGGGCACCAGCGGCGCCGGCTCCGAAACTCCGGGCGGTGTCATCCAGAACGCCAAGATCGACGAAACAATGACAGGTGTCGGTCCGGTCGCGTCCCCCTGGCCGGCACCCACTTCGCCGTGGACGTCGAGAACGGGCCGATGCTCGCCGCCATGGAGCGGGCCGGCCACCACGCCGCCGCAACGCCGTGGCACATCCGGCACCTGCGCCTGGACCGGCCGCCGGCGTAACCGTCAACAGGCTACTCGCGCGGCGCACGTTTGGTCGCGCGGCGCTACACTGCCGTCATGGCCCCGGCTACGCCGCCGCTCGAGCTGAGCGACCTCATCGCCGACACCGAGGCGGAGATCCTGCGACTCGTCGGTGACCGCGACCATTCGACCCACGGCGTCTACGAGATGGTCCGCTACCACCTCGGGCTGGACGGACCGGGGGCGCCGAGCGGCAAGCGGATGCGACCGCTGCTCGGGCTCCTCGCCTACGCGTCGATCGCGGGCGACCACCGGCCGGCCCTGCCGGGTGCCGCTGCGGTCGAGCTCGGGCACAACTTCAGCCTCGTCCACGACGACATCGAGGACGGCGACCGCGAGCGACACCACCGCCCGACCGTCTGGGCGCTCCACGGCGTTCCCCAGGCGATCAACACCGGCGACATGCTGTTCAGCCTGAGCCGCATGGCGCTCCACCGGCTGACCGACCTCGGCTTCAGCGACGCCCGGGTCCTGCGGCTGATGCGGCTGTACGACGAGACGTGCGTGGCGCTGTGCGAGGGTCAGTACATCGATATCGCGACCAGCGAGTCGGACGGCGAGATGTCGGTCGAGCTCTACTTCGACATGATCGGTCGCAAGACGGCCGCGCTCATCGCGGCGTCGATTGCAGCCGGAGCGATCCTCGCGACAGACGACGAGAACGTCATCGGCCGCTACCGGGGCTTCGGCTGGGCGCTCGGGATCGCGTTCCAGCTCAACGATGACCTACTGGGGATCTGGGGCCAGGAGCAGGCCACCGGCAAGGAGCCCAGCGACCTGCTCCGCCGCAAGAAGACACTGCCCGTCATCTATGCCATCGAGCGCGCCGACGTCGACGACCGGGCCAAGGTCCATGCGCTGTACCGCGGCGGCGACCCGACGGAGGCAGAGGTGGCGGATGTCATGGCCATCCTCGACCGGACCGGGGCGCGTGACTACACCCGCGACCTGGCACGCCGGTACCGCGACGACGCCCTGACCGAGCTCGACGCCGCGGGCGTGCTGGACGGCGCCGCCCGCGACCGACTCGAGGCGATCATCGTCTCGGTGATCAGCGCGTGACCGGATGACCGAGCTCCCGGCCGCCGGCGGCGTTCGACGCCCGGTCGGCGATCGCCTTCTACTTCGGCGCGCGCGAGGAGGTGCTGATCGAGGAGCCGGAGGCCGGGTCGCATGACCGATGTTCGCCGACGGCCGCCCGTCGGATGATGTCGACGATCGACCTCGAGGTCGAGGACGTTGACGCGGCGGTCGAGCGCGCGGTCGAGGCCGGCGCGGGCGCCTGCGCGCCGGACCACCCGACGAGCGGCGTCCAGGCCGGCAAGGTCCGTGATCCCTTTGGGCATCGTCTGGCCTCATCACGCGGGTCATCGGGTTCGCCGACCGCGAGCACGGTCAGCCGGCGTAACGCTGCCCGCCGTGTCTGACGGTCGTGTGTATCGTCGCTCGGGGTGGCTCGGCGCGTTCCGACGAGTGTGCCCGCGTGCTCGCCGGCGCGTTCCGACCCCGGGACATCGCTCTTCGAGCCAAACCCGGAACGCCGGGCGGCGATCCTCCCGGGTTCTTCCGGACGTTCGTCACGGCGGCGCTCTCCGAGGGCGCCGATCTCGTCGTTGCGGGCGATCCGATCCTGGGCGTCGCGAGCTGGTTCGGTCCGGAGCGGCACGGACCGTCGCCCGAGGCCATGGGAGTGCACGGGTTCGGCGAGGTGCTGGAGCAAGCGGACCGGACGCCGCCCAGCGCCTCCTTGCGATGGTGGCCGAGCTCGAGAGCCAGCACGAGCGGCTGACCGAAGGTCCGCACCTCCGGCTCGAGTTCTTCGGCGTCGAGCCTGGCCGTCAGCGATCCGGGACGGGGACGGTGCTGATCGAGCACGGTCACCGCCGCGCCGACGCGCTGGGGCTGCCGTGCTACCTCGAGACGTTCACGGAGCCGAACGTGCGCTTCTACGAGCGGCGCGGCTACCGCGTCACCGGCGAGTACACCGTTGGCGACGGTGTGCCGGTGTACGGCATGGTGCGGCCACCCGGCGGCTGAGCTCGGGCCCCGCGGTTACCCGCGCCACCCGCCGAATGCCCGCGCGTGACGCCAGACGCTGCCTGACCAGTTTCCTGCCATCTGCCATCTGGGATGGCGCAAGGATCGATCGTCGCGGCGCGGTGGCTGTCTCGAGTGGCCGGAGCGCGGCTTCATCGAGCGAAATGGCGCGATGCGCGGGCTCCGAGGCGATGCGCGGGCTCCGAGGCGATGCTGCTGGTCCGGCGCCGGGGGGAAAGCGCGTCCTGTGCCACCACCCGTGGCAGGTGATCGGAAACCGTCCCGCCGCGGTTCTGGGGCCTCGCGGCCGGCCCGGGCGCCCGAGCGACACCGGGCTCGAGCCCGCTCGCTGCCCGGGCCACGCCCCGGAGACGCCGACCCTAGCGGTCTGCGTCCTCGACCGCGACGCCCGCGGTCTCGACTTCGCGGCGGCGGACCACGAGCACCTTGCCGACGCGCCGGCCGTCGGTCGACTCGACCGTGAGGTGCAGGCCGTCGACATCGACCTGGTCGCCGGGGCTCGGCACTCCACCGATGCGGTGGTAGATGAGCCCGCCGACCGTGTCGTACTCGTCTTCGTCGTCCAGCCCGAGTTGCGTGTCGAAGATCTCGGCGAGGTCGTCGACCGCCGCGCGGCCGTCGACCCGGGCCTCGTCCTCGGAGAGCCTGGTCACCATCGGCTCCTCGTGGACGTCGTACTCGTCCTGGATCTCGCCGACGATCTCCTCGAGCAGATCCTCGATCGTCACCAGGCCGGCCGTGCCGCCGTACTCGTCGAGCACGATGGCGATGTGCACCTTGCGGCGCTGGAACTCGTGAAGCAGGTCGTCGATGGACATCGACTCGGGCACGAAGACGGGCGTCCGGAGGAGCGCCCGGACGGAGGGCCGATCGGCCGTGCCGTCCTTGAGAAACGGCAGCAGGTCCTTCGCGTAGAGGATCCCCACGACCTCGTCGATCGAGCCGGCGTAGACCGGGACGCGGCTGTGGCCCTGGTCGATGATCCGGTCGAGCGCGTCGGGCAGCGTGGCCGTTGCCGGCAGCGCGGCGATCGCGATCCGCGGCACCATCACCTCGTGCACGCGCCGGTCGCCGAGCTCGATGACCGCGTGGATCATCTGCTCCTCCTCGGCCTCGAGGATCCCCTGCTCGCCACCGCGCTCGACGAGCAGCTTCAACTCCTCGGTGCTGATCTGGTTCTGGTCGACGTCCCGGACGCCCAGCAGCCGGTTGACGGCGTTCGTGACGCGCTCGAGCCCCCAGACGATGGGCCGGAGGATGCGCCCCACGAGGTCGACCAGCCCGGCCAGCGTGAGAGCGTAGCGCTCGGGATAGGCGAGGGCGAGCGTCTTCGGGACGAGCTCGCCGAACACGATCGTGAAGAAGCTGAGCAGGGCCGTGACGATGATCAGCGCGATCACGCCGGCATACGGGGCCAGCGCCGGCAGGCCGCCGAACACGTCCCGCAGCCCCACCGTCAGGCTCTGGCCGGCGAACGCCGCGGCGAGAAAGCCGATGAACGTGATCCCGAGCTGGATGACGGCCAGGAACCGACCGGGGTTGGCGGTCAGGTCACGAACCCTTCGGGCGCCGCGCCGGCCCTCCTCGACGAGCTGGTCGACCCGCGTCCTGCGAAGGGTCACGAGCGCGATCTCGGCCGCGACGAAGATCCCGTTCACGAGGACCAGCACGACGATGATCAGGATGTCGAACGGGAACGGGATCAACGGTTGGCCGGGGTTCACGCCTTCGTTCCGTCGCCCGCGCCGTGTTCGGCGGTCGCCGGCGACTCCCGGATCCGCGCCGGCATCCCGACCACCAGCGCCCCGGGCGGCACGTCATGGGTGACCACCGCGCCGGCTCCCGTCCGCGCACCGTCGCCGAGCGTGATCGGCGCCCGGAGCATGGTGTCGACGCCGAGGAAGACCCGCTCCCCGATCATCGTCCGGTGCTTGCTCGTGCCGTCGTAGTTGGCGGTGATCGTGCCGGCGCCCACGTTCGTCGCCGCCCCGAGCTCCGCGTCGCCGAGGTAGCTCACGTGGTGCTGCTTGACGCCCGCTCCGAGCCGGCTGTTCTTGATCTCGGCGTAGTTGCCGACCTCCGCGTCGCGCCCGACGTGCGAACCCGCGCGCAGGTGTGAGAACGGCCCGACGCGCGCGCCGTCCTCGACCTCGGACGACTCGACGACGCTGGCCCAGACGACGCAGTCCCGGCCGATCGTGGAGTCCGTGATCTGACTCCCGGCACCGATCGTGGTCCCGTCGCCGACCCGCGTCTCGCCGCGCAGGATGACGTTCGGCTCGATCGTCACGTCCGTGCCGAGGTCCACGGTCGCCTCCAGATAGACCGTCGACGGGTCCTGCATCGTCACGCCGGCCAGCATGTGCGCGGCGTTGATCTCGGTCCGCATGTCCCATTCGGCCTGGGCCAGCTCGGCTCGGTCGTTGATCCCCAGCAGCCGGCCGTCGTCGTCGACGTCCAGCGCGGCGACGAGGCGGCCATCCGCGCGGGCCAGCGTCACGAGCTCCGTCAGGTAGAGCTCCCCGGTCGACGGCGACGGGGTGAGCGAGCCGATCCTCGATCGCAGCCACTCGACGTCGAGGGCGTACAACCCGGCGTTGATCTCGCCGATCTCGAGCTCGTCCACCGTGGCGTCCTTGACCTCGACGATCCGCTCGACGGATCCCGCCTCGTTGCGGACCACCCGCCCGAGGTTTCGCGGGTCGAAGGCGACCACGGCCGTCAACGCCAGCGCCGCGTGATCGAGCCGCCGCTGGTCGACGAGCTCGAGGAGCAGTGACGGATCGACACGCGGCACGTCGCCCGAGACGACGAGGATCTCGTCGACGTCGGGTGGCAGGGCGTCCAAGGCCGCACGAAGCGCATCGCCGGTACCGCGCGGCTCGGCCTGGAGAGCGAAGTCCGCCTCATCGGCGAACCGCTCCCGCACGGCCACCGTGGCCGGCGACGTGACAACCAACGGCCGCCGGCCGGTGGCCTCGCGCGCGGCGTCGAGCACCCACGCCAGCATCGGCCGGCCGAGCAGCGGGTGGAGCACCTTCGGGACGCGCGACCGCATCCGGGTCCCGAGCCCGGCGGCCAGCACGACCGCCACGGGTCGCCGCGGCGAGCCGGGACTTGGGGGGTTCACAGGCGACGTGGCCGGGCGGCTGAGCGCAGCGGCGGCGCGCTGGTGTCGGCGCCGCGTCTGTCCGGCGAAGGGGCGTCGGATCTCATCAGTGGTGTCGCGGCATCGTAGGGTCGGCCCGAGGGGGTGTCAAACGCGGACGAACGCCTGCCGGCTCCCTCGCCGCGCCTCAGCGGGCGCCGGCGTCCGCCTGCCGTCGGTGCGCGATCGCCTCGATCTCGATCCGGGCGCCTTTCGGGAGCCCCGCAACCGCGACCGTCGAGCGGGCCGGCGGCGGATCCGCCATATGCCGCGCGTAGACGATGTTGACCGCCGAGAAGTCGTCCATGTCGGTGAGGAAGATCGTCGTCTTCAGCACGTCCGCCAAGGTGAGCCCGGCCGCGTCGAGCACTGCCGACAGGTTCCGGAGCGCTCGCTCCGCCTGCGGCTCGACCCCCTCGACGAGCTCGCCCGAGACGGGGTCGAGCCCGAGCTGCCCGGAGCAGAAGACGTAGCCCTCGGACGCGATGCCCTGGCTGTACGGGCCGATGGCGGCCGGGGCACCCGTGGTCGAGACGGCGCGGCGGGTCATGTGGCGCTCCCCTGGCTGGACGAGATCGTGGTCGCGATGATCGAGGGCGGACCATCGCCGGCGGCCGGCAGCTCACCGGCCGCAGCGGCGTCGCGGAGTCGGCCTGCGGCCGCCTCGGCCTCGGCAAGCGAAGGATAGAGCGACCAGAGCGTGGGCCCCGAGCCCGACTGGCCGACCGGCCCCCCGAGCCACCGCATCAGCGCCCGACGGAACGGGACGAGCGCGGGGGCCACGGCGGCGGTCGCGGCGACGAGATCATTGGCCGCGGCGAGGACGCCGGCGCGGTTGACGAGATCGGCCGCGCGCAGCCCGGCGCGCAGCTCGTGCGCCAGGTGCTCCGACGAGAGCCGCGTCGAGCCGGCGGCCGGCGCGGCGGCCGGGCCACCGGCGGCAAAGGCGGCGAAGACGTCGGCCGTCGCGACCGGAACGCGGGGCGTCACGAGCAGCACGCCCGGCGGCGTCCCTCGCAGCGCCGCGAGCGCCGTGACGCGCTCACCGCGGCCCTCGACGAGGGCGGGGCCGCCGGCCGCGAACAGCGGGACGTCCGATCCGACCTCCGCCGCCAGCGCCAGGCGCGTCGACGCCGGCAGGTCGACGCTCCACGCCTCGAGCGCCCCGTCGAGCGCCGCCGCAGCGTCGCTGCTGCCACCGCCCAGCCCGGCGGCGACGGGGATCCGCTTGTCGAGCCGGGCAGCCAGCGGAGGGACGCCAGACGGGCCGCCCGCCGCAGGCAGTGCCGCGCGGCGGGCGACGGCGACCGCGCGCAGGACCAGGTTGTCGCCCGGCGGTCCGGTCTCCGGCCCGCGCACATGGAGCGTGTCTTCCCCGGCCGGCCGCACGGCCAGGCTGAGGCGATCGGTGAGCGCGAGCGGGACGACCACCGAATGGAGGTCGTGGAAGCCGTCCCGCCTGCGACCGACCACGGCGAGCGTCAGGTTCAGCTTCGCGGGCGCGAGCCGGACGACGGGCGCGAGCCGCCGGGACGGGTCCGTCACCCCTGGTCGAGCTCGGCGTGCCGATCCCGGGCGGTGCCCAGTCCGGCCCGGCCGCGCACGTCCGGCTCGATCGCGCCGAGCTCCTCCCGGAGTCGGAGCCACTCTCCGACGGCCACCGTCTGGGGCCGCCGGTCCGGCTCGATCCCGGCGGCCGAGAGAGCGGCCCGGACGCGGTCGCCCGAGACCGGCAGCTGCCGGGTCAGGACGTTGTGGAGCATCTTCCGGCGCTCGCGGAACCCCGCCTGGACGAGACGCCAGAGCTGGTCCTCCGCCTCCCGATCGGCGAGCCGGTCGTCGTCGGGATACGGCTCGAGGATGATGACGGCCGACGCCACCGCCGGTGCCGGCTCGAAGGCGTCCGCCGGGACGTCGACCGCGACGCGGACGCGGGCGTGGTACTGGACGAAGACGGACAGGTAGCTCATCTGGCCCGGTGCGGCCGCGATCCGCTGGGCGACCTCGCGCTGGACCATCAGGACGAGGCGCTCCGGTCGCGGCGTCTCGCCCAGGAGACGGTGAAGGATCGGGCTCGTGATGTGGTAGGGCAGGTTGGCGACGACGTCGTAGGGGGGCGGCAGGAGCCGCGTCAGGTCCTGGTCGAGCGCGTCGCCCTCGACGAGCCGGAGGACGCCGGGCCCGTGCGGAGCCTTCGCGCCGTTGCCGGCAAGCGCGTCCGCGAAGCGCTCCCGCAGGTGTCGCGCGAGGCCGCGGTCGAGCTCGACGGCCGTGACGGCGGCGCCCGCCGCGAGGAGCGCGCCCGTCAGCAGCCCCAGCCCCGGGCCGATCTCGAGCACCCCCCGGCCGGGCGCGGGGTCCGCCTCGGCGAGGATCGCGTCGAGGACGTCCGGGTCGGCCAGGAAGTTCTGGCTCAGCCCGTGTCGCGCCCGAAGGCCGGCATAGCGCAGCGTGCGCCGGACTGCGAGCGCATCGACGCCCGGCCGACGGGCGGTCACCGCTCGGCGAGCGGCAGCGACGGACGCGCATCGAGGTCGAGGCCAGCCCGCTCCCCGGCCGCGAATCGCCAGGCGCCGGCGGCGCCGATCATTGCCCCGTTGTCCGTGCACAGGCCTGGTCGCGGCACGATCAGCTGAAGCTCGCAACGCTCCGTCTCCGCCGCCAGGCGTGCCCGGAGCGCGGCGTTGGCCGCCACGCCTCCCCCGAGCACGACGGCTCGGGCGCCACAGGTCACGGCAGCCCGGATGGTCTTGGACGCCAGGACATCCACGACCGCGTCCTGGAACCCCCAGGCGAGCTCGGCGGTGGTCCGGGCCGGGAGTGGTTCCGAGCCGTCCGGCGCAAGGCCGGCCTCCGCTCGGGCGGCGTCGACGATCCGCCGAGCCGCGGTCTTCAGGCCGGAGAAGCTGAAGTCGTACGAGTCGCCGAGCCAGGCGCGCGGGAAGACCCGGTCCCGCGACGTGGCCACCTCGGCGGCGCGCTGGATCGCCGGTCCACCGGGGTACGGCAGCCCGAGCAGCCGGCCGACCTTGTCGAACGCCTCGCCGGCTGCGTCGTCGACCGTCTGCCCGAGGAGCCGGTAGCTCAGGCGGTCGCGCATCTCGACGAGGAACGTGTGGCCGCCGGAGACGACCAGCGCGACGAGCGGAAACGGTGGTGCCTCGCGCTCCGGCTCGCCCGGATCGAGAAGCCACGCCGCAGCGACGTGACCCTCGAGGTGGTTGACGCCCACGAGCGGCTTGTCGTGGACCCAGGCCAGCGTCTTGGCGAAGTTGATCCCGACCAGGAGCGAGCCGGCGAGGCCGGGACCGCGCGTCACCGCGACCGCCGCCACGTCATGCCACGACGCACCGGCGTCCGCCCAGGCGGCGTCGAGAACGGGGACGATCCAGCGCAGGTGCGCGCGGGCAGCGATCTCGGGGACGATGCCGCCCGTCCCGGCATGAAGCGCGACCTGCGAAGCCACGACGTTGGCGTGGATCCGGCGTCCGCCCTCGACGAGCGCGATCCCGGTCTCGTCGCACGACGACTCGACGGCGAGCAGCAGCGGACCGCTCACCGCCGGCGTTCCGACCGGGTCGGCGCCAGGGCCGGGTATGCGGCATCGGCGTCCGCGGCGGCGGGCGCGGGCGTTGCATCGAGGTCGGACCGCAACGACTCGATCCGCTCCTCCATCCGCGGCGAGTCGAGCGCCTCGGTCGTCATGATCAGCGCGTCCTCGTGGTCGTCGCTGTAGTAATTCGGTCGGATCCCGACCGGCCGGAAGCCGTACTTCTCGTACAGGCGCCGTGCCGGCAGGTTCGACAGTCGGACCTCGAGGGTCGCCTCGCGGGCGCGCCGCGCGCGCGCAAGGTCGACGAGCGCCAGCAACAGCCGCTCACCGATCCGGCGGCGGCGCCAGGCGGGGTGAACCGCGAACGTCGTGATGTGCGCCTCGTCCACCATGACCCACATCCCGGCGTAGCCGACGAGTGCATCGGCGGCGCGCACCACGAGGTAGGTGGCGAGACGGTTCGTCTCGAGCTCGCTGCGGTACGCGTGCGCAGGCCACGGTGTCGTGAAGCTCGCCTGCTCGATCAGCTGCACGGCCGGCAGGTCCGTCACCCGCATCTCTTCGATCCGGAGCCTCACCGGGGGTCGCGCGACCATGCCACCTCCCCGGTCGCCGCGGAGATACCGCGTGGCAGCGTGACGTACTCCGGCACGAGCTCCGAGAGCTCGTCGCCACCGTCCCGGAGCCGTGCCCCGCCGAGCCGCAGGAGCTGCTCGGCGAGCCCTCCGCGCGCGCGAGCGCCTCGGTCGACGGCGTCGGCCGGCGCGCGACCCTCGAGGTCGACGGCGACCAGCACCTCGCCCGGCTCGACGTCCGGCTCGGTGCCGCCCGGGAGCCGGCGTGCTGGCCGGTCCGACCGGACCTCGACGCGCTCCGACGGCCCGGCCGGAAGCAGCAGGACGAGGCGGCCGACGGGCACGCCGCCGTCCTGTGCCGCGGCCTCGAGCAGCGCACGCCCGGTCGGCACGCCGGCGATCGGCCGGCCGAGCCCGTGGGCGAGCGCCTTGGCGGTCGCGAGGCCGACGCGCAGCCCGGTGAAGGCGCCCGGCCCGGTGCCCACGGCGATCCCGGTCAGCTGCCCGAGGTCGAGCGCCGTTTCGCGCAGGAGCCGCTCGATCGAGGGGAGCAACTGCTCACCGTGACGGTGACCGGCGGCCCAGCGCGCGACGCCCAGCGGGCTGCCGTCCGGCAATGCCACGCCGACGACGACCTCGCTCGTCGCCGTGTCGATGCCGAGGATCGCACCACGCGGATCGGTCACCCGACCGCCTCGAGATATCGCGTATGGGCGGTGTCCGTCGCCCGGAGCCGGATCGAGCGCGGCTCGTCGCCGGAGCCACGGAACCGCACGTCGAGCCGCTGCGCGGGCAGCGCGTCGCCAAGGCGCTCGGGCCATTCGACGAGGGTGACACCCGACGCCTGGCGTTCGTCGATCAGGCCGCTGCCGAGCGCATCGATCGAATCGGCCAGCCGGTACAGGTCGACGTGGAACAGCGGCAGCCGCCCCTCGGACTCGGCCATGAGGACGAAGGTCGGCGAGTTGACCGTCGCGGACACGCCCAGTCCGGCCGCGAAGCCCTTGGCCAGCTGGGTCTTGCCGGCGCCGAGGTCGCCCCACAGGCACAGCCGGTCGCCGGGGCGCGCGACGCGGGCCAGCGCGGCGCCGATCGCCCGGGTCGCGTCGTGGTCGAGGCTCTGCAGCTCGCGCTCGGCGAGCGGGGGGGAGGTCACGGCGCGAGGGTAGCCCAAGGTCGTGCCCGCTGCGGCGGCGGTCGAGGACGGGCGGGCGGGGGGGCTCGCGTCGCCCGGATTGCCGCCGCTACGTCAGCCGCTCGAGGTCCCCGATCGGGAGCGCGATGGGCGGGTCCGCGGCGAACCGGACCAGCGCGGCCTCGAGGTGGGTGCCGCCGGCGAACCGGCGCGGGCCGACGAGCCCGGCCCACTGCCCGCGGCGTCCCGCGAGCGGCCCGCTCCGGACGTGGACCGTGCCCGGCCGATCGAGCTCCGGCGGGACGCCCTGCGGATCGAAGAGCAGCGCCGGCGGCGAGCCCAGGATCCCGACTTCGCGTCCGGCCAGCCGCTCGAGCAGCCGCATCTCGGCCTCCGCGATCGGGCGGCGCTGCGATCCGTGCAGCACCAGCACCGCGAAGGGCGACAGCTGGTGGATTGCCGATCGCTGCCGTGCCTCGGATGCCAGGTAGTCGCGGCGATCCTTCCCGGGCAGCGTCGCGACCACGACGCCGCGGATGCCCATCGCGCGAGCCCGGGTC
The DNA here is from genome assembly GCA_030447745.1 of Chloroflexota bacterium. Lineage (GTDB taxonomy): Bacteria > Chloroflexota > Limnocylindria > Limnocylindrales > CSP1-4 > JACDAV01. Next base: position 72,342 of record JAUJOH010000009.1, read on the forward strand.
AGCGCCTCCGCGTCGATCCGCGCCCCGACGACGAGGACCGCCCCGGCTGAGCCGACGTCCAGCGACCGGGGGCGCAGCTCCCCGTCGGCGTCGGTCGCGATCTCCAGCCGACCGCGGGCGGCGTCACCCAGCGCGAGGACCCCGGGGACCGCGGAACCGGCCGTCCGGATCACGAGTCCGACACCGGGCCGCACCTCGCGGACGATCCCCTCGACCGGAGCATGGACCGGCTCGTGGTCGTCGCCGGCCGCGATCCACCAGCGGCCGTTCGCCTCGAACAGCATCTCGCCCTCGGAGTGCGCCCTCGGGCGCCCGCTGCCGTCGCGCGGGGCTGGGGCACTCCAGCGCTCGCCGGGCTGGCCGCCGGGTCGCGCCGGGACGTCGAGCAAACGGACGTCCCGGACTCGGTCCGCGAGGGGCATCCCGGGCACGACGGACTGGCCGGCCGTGACCCGCGGCCGGTCGCCCGGCCGGAGCGGCAGCCACGCGTCGACCGTCGGCTCGACCAGGCGGCGGGCCGGGACGAGCTCGATGCCCGGCGGGATGACCGGACCCGTCCGCCGCACCGCCCGGACGTCGGTCGGCCCGCTCATCGGTCGCCTCCCATCCACAGCGCCTCCTGCCAGGCGGCGAGCACCTCCCGGCGCCGGTCCGGCCGGTCCGGGAGCCGGAGCGGGATGTCGCGCAGGTCGACGAGGAGCCCGCCGAGCCCGCCGGCGACGTCGACCGCGAAGTGCCGGCCCCGCGTACCGAGCCGGACCGCATCTCGAAACTGGAACTCCGCCACCGCGGTCTCCCCCGGCGGCAGGTCGACCAGCTCGAGGCCGCCGGGGAGCAGCTCGAGCTCGGACGAGCCGGCACTGCCGTGGACCACCAGCCGGCCTCCGCTCCGGCCCGCGCGCATGCCCTGGGGCATGATCACCGAGCCGAGCGGAACGAGGAGATCGCTCGCCATGTCCGCCACGACGGCCGTCCGCTGCGGGGCGGCGCCGATCGTGCCGAGCGGCGCGAGCAGCCGCGCGTGGTCGTAGGCGAGCTGGACGGCCCCGGGGCGCCGAACGACGTCGGCGACGGCGAGCGCGATGGCCGGTCCCGGCGCGACCGCGAATGCGCCGCCGGCCACGACCACGATATCGGCCGGCGGCAGCGCGCTGAGCTCCGGGGTCGCGGCGACGAGCCGGGCGATGGCAGCGCGCGCCGCTGCGAGCCGGAACGTCGCGCCCTCCCCGGCCACGCTGCCCCACGGAACGAGCCGCAGGTCACGGAGCCGATCACGCGTCCGGTGCCGGTCGAGCCGCACGGTGGACCAGGCGAGGACGCCGTCGATCGACGCCTCGTCCGGCTCGGTCGGCACGAGTCCGCCGCTCGCGTGGACCGCCCACTGCAGGCTGTGCGCGTCGTCGCTGCGCCCGGGCCCGGCGTGGACGCGGACGCCGCCGTCGAGCCCGATCTCGATCCCCTCGACCCGTCGCTCGAGTGCCGCCGCGAGCGCCCCGATGCCCAGCGCGAACGCCGGCCGCGACTCGTCCGCGCCGCCACGCACCCGCGTCAGCAGCTCGCGGAGCGTCGTGCCGGGCGGGGTGCCGGCCGTCGCCGCGGGCCCGAGGAGGACCCCACCGGCTCGATCCTGCGACGCCTCGAACCGGGCCGCCTGCTCGGCCATCGCACCGGCCAGGATGATCACCAGCTCGGGGCGGCGGGTGGCGGCTGCGGCCGTGAGCGCGGCAAGCTGCCCGAGTGCGCCACGCTCGTCCGCGGCGGCGGGCGCGGCGGCGCCGACGAGCACGGCGCGCACGTCCCGGTCGAGAAGCGGGCCGGTCAGGGCGAGCGGGTCGAGCCGCTCCGCGCTGGCCGACCGGACCCGCCAGCCGGTCCGCTGCCCGGCCAGGACCAGGGGCGCCAGCGACCGCTCCGTCGCGGCGATCACTGCCAGCCCCGCTGCGGGCGTCGACCGTGCCGTCAGCCGCGGCCAGCGGTGGGAGGCGTCCGTCTGGAGGTCGGCCGCGAGATCCGGATCGGCGCCCGCGAAGCGATCCGTCAGGGCAGCGATGAGGGCGTCGACCGGCGAACCGGACGGCAACGAGAGGGCCCCGAGCAACCGGAGCCGGCCCGCCACCCGCCCGATGAGCGCCGCCGACGTCGTCGCGACACCGAGGTCGAGCGCGTAGAAGCCGCGGGCCCCGCCCGTCACCGGTGGCCGTCCCGCCGCCGCGGGCGCAGGCGGTCTCCCCGCGTGTCAGCCGGCAGGCGCATTGGCCCGGTCAGGCGTCCCAGGTCGACTCTTCGTCGATCTCCTCGAGGCGCGCGATCAGCAGCTCGATCCCGGCGTCGTCGGCGAGGATCGCCGTGGCACCCGCCAGCTCGCCCCCGAAGAGGCCGCGCAGCACGGGGTCGAAGAAGAGCATCGCGTTGGCGCCGAGCGGACGGTACGGCCGGCTCGCCTGGAGGAACTGGACGGCGTGCCCGGTCATGCCGCGGACCTGGATCTCGCGGGCAACCTGTTCGACCAGCTCGTCGCGCTGCTCGTCGCTCGGCTCGAAGGGAAGGCTCACCGCGCCTCTTCGAACGCAACCGCGGCCCAGCCGCCGTTGCCCGGCACTCCGGCAAGCGCGCGGCCCGCGAGCCCGTCGGCGCGCGCCTGCCGGGCCGCCGCCAACTCGGTCTCGCCCCGGCCCCCCGCGCTCACGGTCGCGTCGACGTCGAGGTCGCAGATGTCGCCGTTCCAGAGCCCGATCCGAGCCACCGACTCTCCCCGCGCACCAGCGTCCGGATCCCCACCACTCCGGCCGTCGCATGGTACACCCGAGGCAGCCGCGCGGACATCGCGGTCACCACCTCCCATGCGTTCGTGCTGCGGGATCGCGCCAGGTCGCCGGCGCCGATGCCATCGCCATCCTGGCGACCGAGCAGCGTGAACTCGTCGTCGACGTCGACCGGGGAGCCGGGAACGTCCGTGACGTCCGCCATCACGCCGTCCATCGCGACGTTGCCGACCAGCGGGACGCGGACGCCGCGGACGAGGGCCTCCGCGCGGTTCGAGAGCGAGCGAGGCCAGCCGTCGCCATAGCCGACGGGAAGGGTCGCGATCCGGCTCCGGCGGTCGGTTGTGAACGTGGGCCCGTAGCTGATCCCATGGCCGGCGGGCAGGTCGACGGCCCGGACCGGGCGGGCGCGGAGGCTCATGACCGGGCGCAACGCGGCGGCAAGCGCGGAATCGACCGGCCCGATGTCGTCCGGCACGATCCCGTACGCGATCAGGCCGGGCCGCACCGCCTCGTCCGCGGGGGCGTTGCCGAGGACGAGCGCCCCCGACGCGGCAGAGTGCCGGGCCGGCACCGGGACGCCGATCGCGGCGAGGGATCGCGCAGCGCGCGCGAATGCCTCGAGCTGGCCGGCGGTCCGCTCGGGAGCCCCGGGGTCCTGGAGATGCGTCCACACCCCGGCCAGCCGGATACCGCGGCTAGCCACGAGACGCCGCGCCGCTCCTGCCGCTGCCTCGACCGGCACGCCGCCTCGCCCGAGGCCGGTCTCGACCTCGAGGTGGACGTCCAGCACGGCGCCGTCCGGCCAGCTCTGCGTCGCGGCCATGAGCCGGTCGAGCAGCGTTCCAGCGCCGGCGGTCGTCGCGACCCGCGCCTCCGCCGCGCGCCGGGCGAGTGGCGGCGGCACCGGGTAGAGCACCAGGATCGGAAGGTCGATGCCCTCGTCGCGCAGCGCAAGCGCCTCGTCGAGCGTCGCGACGCACAGACCGTCGGCGCCGGCTCCGGCAAGCACGCCCGCGACCTGACCGGCGCCGTGGCCGTACGCGTCGGCCTTGACCACCGGCTCGACGCGCACGCCGGCGGGCAGCGCCGCCCGGATCGCCGCGAGGTTCCCCGCCAGCGCATCGACGTCGATCTCGAGCCACGCCGTCCGCGGCAGCGGGGGCAGCCCGGCCTCGGCGAGACGCGTCTCGATCGGCCGGACGTTCGCGTCCGGCGCCGTCAGGCCGGGCCCCCGCCCGTGCCGTCGTCGCGGGCGCGAAAGCCGACACGCGCCCCGGCACGTCGCCGGTCGGCGACGGCCGTCAGCCGCCGGCGTGCCATGGCGACGGGCTCCGGCAGGTCCGAGGCGAGGAGGCCGGCATCGCCGAGGCGGTCGCTGACCGTCTCGCCGGCGAGCGCGTGCAGGTAGACGCCGAGGCGGGCCGCGTCGAACGGCGGCAGGCCCTGCGCGAGGAGCCCGCCGATCACGCCCGACAGGACGTCGCCGGTCCCGCCCGTCGCGAGGGCCGGGTTCTCGAACGGCGCGATCGCGACGGATCCGTCCGGCGCGGCAATCACCGTCCGCGCCCCCTTCAGGACGACCACCTGCTGCCACGTCTCAGCCGCGTCCATGGCCGCGGCGACCCGGGCCTCGTCGTCGACGTTCAGGTCGCCGTCGCCAGCCGGCTGCGGCCCGGCGGCGGCGCGGAGACGCACGAACTCGCCGGCGTGCGGCGTCAGCACGGCGGCCCGGTTGACGCCCTCCCACCACGCGTCGAGGCTGGCAAGCGAGCGGAGCGCCTCGGCGTCCAGGACGATCGGCGCAGGAGCCGGCTCCTCCGGCACGGCGAGCAGCCTCCGGACGAGCTCCGTCGTCGCCAGGCCCGGGCGCAACCCGGGACCCAGGACGATGGCGTCGTGCTCGTGGTCGAGGATCCGGGCGAGCGCGTCTGCCGGCTCGACCTCCTCGACGTCGTCCTCCGGCAACGCCATCGTCGTCGCCTCGACGACCCTGCCGGCGAAGAGCGGCTGCAGCGACTCCGGGACGGCAAGGGTCACGAGGCCGGCACCGGCGCGCCCGGCGGCGCGACAGACGAGGAGCGCGGCGCCGGCGTAGTCGAGCGAACCGGCGATGACCAGCAGGCGGCCGAAGTCGCCCTTGTGACCGCGGGCCGGACGCTCCGGGAGCAGCGCCGAGACGGTGTCGTCGTCGAGCACCGGCCCTGCCGCGGCGGTCGCCTCCGCGCCCCCGGACGACCGGGGTCCGAAACCCACCGGCCGCTCAGTCACGCGAGTCTTCCCCGCCGCCCGGTGTTCCGCCGCCGGCATCCAGCAGTGCCCGCAGCCGCTCCATCCGCGCAAGGAGCCGCCGCTCCCGGTCATCGAGGCGCTGCTCGATGTCGAGCGGAAAGACGTACCGCCCGGTGGCGGTCCGGACGCCGAACGCGATCGCCACGGCGTAATCCGCCTCGTGGCTGATCGAGACCGCCACCCGCTCCATCCCGAGCTGCTGCGCGCGCTCGGCCGCGCGGCCGTGCAGCCGGATGGCGGGCTGCCCCGTGGGCAGTCGCTCCACCTCGATGTCGCGCCAGCCGATCCCGCGGACGCCCAGCCCGAGGACCTTCGAGACCGCCTCCTTCGCGGCCCACCGGCCGGCCAGCGTCGTCGGGCGGTCGCGGACGTACCGCTGCTCGCGGGGGTCAGGACGCGCCGCACGAAGCGGACCCCGAAGCGCTCGAGCGTGCGGCGGATCCGGTCGACCCGGATGATGTCGATCCCGACTTCGTCGATGGAACCGGCAACCTCAACGGGCATGGATGACCAGCTCTCCGAGGTCGAGGCGAGGACTCCGAGCTGTGCGACGCCATCGGCCCGAGGATCACTCCACCGTGACCGACTTGGCGAGGTTGCGCGGCTGGTCGACGTCCGTGCCGCGCGCGATCGCGACGTGATAGGCGAACAGCTGGAGCGGGATGATCGAGACGATCGCACTCAGTGCCTCGTGGGTGTCCGGGACCCAGCACACGTCGTCGGCGAAGCGCTCGATCTGTGGATCGCCCTCGGTAGCGACGGCGATGACCCGCGCGTCGCGCGCGCGCGACCCTCCATGACGTTGCTGACGAGCTTGTCGTAGACCGACGAGCGCGTGGCGACGGCGACCAGGGGGCACTCGGCGTCGAGGAGCGAGATCGGGCCGTGCTTCATCTCGCCGGCGGCGTATCCCTCGGCATGGACGTAGCTGACCTCCTTGAGCTTGAGCGCCCTCGAGCGCCGCCGGGTAGCCGTAGCCGCGTCCCACGAACATGAACCCACGCGAGTTGACGTAGCGGCGGGCGAGTTCCGCGACCTCCGAGGCGTTGGCGAGGGCACGGGCGGCCGCGTCCGGGAGCGCGTGGAGCGCCGCCCCGAGCTCGAGCTCCTGCTCCGCGCCGAGCGTGCCGCGCGCGCCTTGGCGATCGCGGCCGCGAGCACGACCAGCGTCGTCACCTGGGTCACGAACGTCTTCGACGCGGCGACGGCGATTTCCGGACCCGCCTGCAGGAACAGGACGCGGTGCGCTTCGCGGGTGATCGCCGAGCCGACGGTGTTCGTGACGGCGACGATCGGGCAGCCGCGCTCGCGGGCCAGGCGCGTCGGCGCGAGCGTGTCGGCCGTCTCGCCGGACTGGGTCACGGCGATCACGAGCGTCCGCGCGTCGAGCGGCGGCGGGCTGTACCGAACTCCGACCCGAACGTGGCGCGGGCCGGGACCCCGATCCAGTCCTCGATCGCCGCCGCCCCGACGAGCGCGGCGTAATAGGCCGTCCCGCACGCGACCAGCTCGACACGGTCGATCCCGCGGAGCGTCTCATCGAAGCCCTCGAGCTCCTCGAGCCAGATCCGGTCGTTGCGGGTGACCCGGCCGGCGATCGCCTGTCGGAGCGAGGTCGGCTGCTCGTGGATCTCCTTGAGCATGAAGTGCTCGTAGCCGCCCTTCTCGGCCGCCTCCGGCGACCAGTCGATCGTGGTCACGACGCGCTCGACCGGCGCGCCGTGCACGTCGGTGACGACGACGCCGGCCGGGCGGATGTCGGCCACGTCGCCTTCGTCGAGGTAGATCACCCGGTCCGTGTGGGCGAGAATGGCGGCCACGTCGCTGGCGAGGAACGACTCGCCTTCCGCGACGCCGACGACGAGCGGCACGTCCTGGCGCGCGCCGACCAGGCGGTTCTCGCCGCGGTGCATGACGACGAGGGCGTAGGCGCCCTCGAGGCGGCGGAGCGTCGCCCGGGTCGCCTCCGCGATGTCGCCCGTGTAGGACTCCTCGATCAGGTGGGCGATCGCCTCCGTGTCGGTCTCCGAGGTCAGCCCATGGCCGCGCGCCTCGAGCCCGTCGCGCAGCTCCCGGAAGTTCTCGATGATCCCGTTGTGGATGACCGTGATGTCGCCCGTGCAGTCCTGGTGCGGGTGGGCGTTCAGGTCGTTCGGACGGCCGTGGGTCGCCCAGCGCGTGTGGGCCAGCCCGATGGCGGCGTGGGGCGTCCGGTCCGCGATGGCCGTCTGGAGGTTGGCGAGCTTGCCGGCCTTCTTCTCGACGAAGAGGTCGCCGTCCTCGTCGACGAGCGCGATCCCCGCCGAGTCGTAGCCGCGGTACTCGAGCCGCTTGAGCCCCTCGATGAGGATGCTGCCCGCCTCGCGGGGCCCCGTGTAGCCGACGATGCCGCACATGCCAGTTGGAGGACTCCTGTCGAGGGCGGTTCGTCCTGGAGGCCCCCCGACCCCTCCGAGGCCGGAGGCGGAGCTCCGCGACGCCATCCGCCCGAGGATTTTCAGTTTAGTCGCTCCCCGGCGAGGGTCGCGAGCGAGTCGGCAAGCTCGGTGACGAGCGGTGCGTCCGGGCCCTCGACCATGACCCGCAGGGCGGGCTCCGTGCCGGACGGGCGGACGAGGACGCGACCCGCGCCGCCGAGTCGAGCCCGGGCCTCCTCGATCGCGCGCTGCAGCGACGGGTCTCCCTCCCACTGGTCCTTGTGACGCGCCCTCACCGCCCGTTGCTGCTGCGGCAGCATCGGGATCCCCGCCGCCAGCCCGGCGAGGGAGACACCGCGGCGCGTCATCACCCGCAGGAGCTCGAGGGCGGTGACGATGCCGTCCCCGGACGTGGTCTGGTCGAGCACGATCACGTGCCCGCTCTTCTCGCCGCCCAGGACCGCGCCGGAGACCTGCATCCCCTCGAGGATGTACTTGTCGCCGACGGGCGTCCGGATCACCTGGCCGCCGGCCTCCTCGACGACCTGCTGCAGGCCGCCGTTGGACAGGACGGAGACGACGAGCGCGCCCTGGGGCAGTGCCCCCCGCTCGAGGCGGTCGATGGCGAGGATCCCGAGGACCTGGTCGCCGTCGACGACCTCACCCGACGCGTCGACGGCGATGAGCCGGTCGGCGTCGCCGTCGAGCGCGAACCCCGCGTCGGCTCCCGCCGACACGACGGCCCGCTGGAGCTCGCGCGGGTCGGTCGCCCCCGACCGGACGTTGATGTTCACCCCGTCGGGCTGGTTGTGGATCACCTCCACGGACGCGCCGGTCGCACGCAGGATGTCGGGCGCGACGACGCCCCCCGAGCCGTTCGCGCAGTCGAGCACCACCCGCATGCTCCTCGCGTCCACACTGCCCGAGAGCCCGTGCCGATGCTGGACGTACCGGTCGAGCAGACCCCTCGCATCGTGCGCGCGTCCGAGCCCCGCGTTGGTGGAACCGCCCAGCTCCTCCGATCGCCAGATCAGCTGCTCGAGCTCGTCCTCGATCGCGTCGTCGAGCTTGAGACCGTTGGCGTCGAGGACCTTGAGACCGTTGTCGTCGGCCGGGTTGTGGGAGGCTGACACCATGATCCCCGCCGCGAAGGGACCGGCCGCGGCGAGATACGCGAGCGCGGGCGTGGGGACCACGCCGATTCGATGGACGTCCGCACCGAGACTCGTCGCGCCGGCCGTCAACGCCGCGACGAACATGTCGCCGCTCCGCCGCGTGTCCTGCCCGACGACGAGCGCCCCTCCCTCCGGCACGAGCCGGCGAGCCACGGCTCGGCCGAGCGCGTAGGCCACGGGCGGCTTCAGGTCCACGTTCGCGACGCCACGGATCCCGTCCGTGCCGAAGAGGCGGGCCAACGGAGCTCCTTCCGGTTGCGAGCTTCAGGGGGACGTAGCAGGGCTGGCAGCGGTGCCCGGCGACGGGGCACCGGGCGAGGCCACGACGGGCTCACCGACCGTCACCGTGACGGATGGCGGACTGGCCGTGTCGAGCGTCAGCCCCGCTGGCAGGTCCGCGGTCACCGGGACCTCGTGCTGCCCGGGCCCGAGCCCGCCGACCGCCACCTCGACGTTGAACGCCCGGCCTTCGAGCCGGTCGAGGTCGGCGACCGATCCGCCGAGGGTCACGAGGACCTGGCTCGTGGACAGGGTGTAGGCCCGGTCCGCGAGCGCGCCCTCGAGGGCGATCCCGGCGCTGAAGGTCCGCGTGCCGACGACGGGCCGGAGCGTGACGCGGACCGCGACGGTCGCGTCGCCGACGGGCAGGACGCCGACGGGCAGGGCCAGCGCTGCCTGCCGCTCGATCGTCTCGGTCGCCCCCTCGAGCGAGATCGGCACGGTCGACGCGGCGGTCACGGCTGCCAGCTCGTCGGCGTCGCCCTCGATCGTCACGGCGAGCGGGTCGACGGCGATCGAGGCGAGCTCGAAGCCCGGGGCCGGGCTGCCCTCCAGGACGGGAGTCACCGGCACCGTCCGGGTCTGGCCGTTGGTCAGGACGGCGATGCGGACGTGGACGACCGACGGATCGACGTCGACGCCAAGGACCGGTTCGCCCTGCGCGTCGACCGGCGTCAGCACGACGTCCCGGTTGATGTCGATGCCGGCCGGCTGGATCTGGACACGGGCCTCGGCTCGATCGACGCGCTGGACCGTCAAGGCGGGGCCGCGCACCTGGACCGTCTCGCGGTCGAACTCCGGTTCCCGGACGTCGAGCCCGTCGGGGACCTCGCCGGTCGCGATGCTCACGGGCACGCCACGGGTGACGATCTTGTCCATGGTGACGCTGATCCGCCGCGGCTCCCACTCGAAGACCTCCACGCGCGGGTCGTTCGGTCGAACGTCCACGTTCACCGTGGTCGTCCCCGTACCGACGACCGGTGCGCCGAGGTCGACCGTGGCACTGAAGCTCGTGCTCGTGACCGGCACGTCGTCGGGCGCGAAGTAGCGCACCCGAGTGATGTCGCCAAGCGGCGTCAGGAGCGCGACGTCCTCCGGCTGATTGCGCGACGCGATCGGCACCTGGACCGGCAGCTGGCGGGTGTCCTGCGAGATGACCAGGATCCCGTAGAGCAGCGTCGCGAGAACGAGTGCGGCCACCTTGAGCGGCCAGTGGTGGACGACGAAGGCGAGCAGCCGGGTCATCGCGGGACCCGGGTGGCGGACTCCTCCTCGGGCACCCGTTCGGGCTGACGGGTCGATCGGCGCACGTTCACGCGCTCCGGGCGGCCGTCGCCGACCTGCGCGGCTGCGCCGCCGGGGCCGGCGCCGTCCGCGTCCACCGGCGCTACCTCGAGCGCATCGGGCTCGCCCGCCCCGCCGGCGATCGGCGGCGGGGTGACGGTCGTTCGGCGGACGGGCTCCGTCCCGGCGCCGTCCTGCGCGGCGTCGCTGCGCGCGTCCGTGTTCGCCGCCGGTCGGCCGTCGCGCCCCACGATCCGGCCGAGGTCGCCGAGCCGGCGGGCGCGCCCGCCGGACCGTGGCTCGTCTCCTCGCCGCGACAGCATCGAGCGCCCGCTCTGCGGCGTCAGCAGCGTGCGGAGCGCCCGCGCCAGCTGGGCCTCGTTGAGGTTGCGCACGATGCGGGCCCGCTCGACGAGGCTGATCTGGCCGTTCTCCTCCGACACAACGACGACCACGGCGTCCGTCTGCTCGGTGATCCCGAGGGCCGCCCGGTGGCGGGTCCCGAACCGCTCCGTGTGGATCGTCGTCTCCGCCAGTGGCAGCAGCGCGCCCGCGGCGACGATCGTCTCCTCGCGGATGATGACCGCACCGTCGTGGAGCGCCGTCCGCGGGCTGAAGATCGTCGACAACAGGTCGGACGACAGGTCGGCGTGGAGCATGACGCCACTCTCGGCGATCTCCTCGAGACCGGTGTCCCGCTCCAGGACGATGAGCGCGCCGTGCCCCTCGGCGGACAGCGACGCGGCGGCCCGGGCGACCTCGGCCGCGACGTGCTCGGTCGCCCGTTGCTCCGCCGGCGAGAAGAGCCAGCCGAACGAGCCGACGCGCCCGATCCGCTCGAGCGCTCGACGCAGCTCCGGCTGGAATACGACCACGAGGGCGAAGACGCCGACGAATGCGCCGGTCTGCATGATCTGCGTGAGCAGGCGGAAGGCGAGCGCCTCCGCCACGGCATAGACGACGAAGAGCACGGTCACGCCGAGGACGAGGCTGACGGCGCGTGTGCCCCGGATGAGCCGGAACAGCCAGTAGATCAGCAGTGCCGTGAGCCCGATGTCGACCAGCGTCAGCAGGTCGGCCTGTTTCAGGATCGACTCGAGGAGCTGCGGCATCGTCGGGCGAGTGTAGCATCGGGTTCCGGCGGCTCCGCCGCCACGATCGGGGTCTCCGAGCGCCGCCACTCGGTCCGCCGGCCCGGCGCTCGCGGCCGCTGCCCGGGGTGCGCCGCGAGCGTTGCCTCGAGGCGGTCCGGCGGGGGGCGGCGTGTCCGTGTCGGGGCATCTCGTCAGTACGGCTCGTCCAGGGCCTCGCTCAGACGGGCGTCGTTGAGGCCTCCGGTCGCCCGCCCGCGCTCGCCGGCGGTTCGGCTCTCGCCGCCTCGTCGGCGAGGAGCTCGACCAGCAGGGCCTTCTGCACATGCAGCCGGTTCTCCGACTGCTCGAGGATGAGGCTCATCGGGCCGTCCATCACGTCGGACGTGATCTCCTCGCCGCGGTGCGCCGGCAGGCAGTGCATCACCATGGCCTCCGGGCCGGCCGTCTCGAGCAGCCGAGCGTCGACCTGGTACGGCGCGAAGGCGTCACGGCGTTCCTCTGCCTCCGCCTCCTGGCCCATGGAGGTCCACGCGTCCGTGTACACGACATGCGCGCCGCGGACGATCTCGGCCGGGTCGTGCCCGAAGACCAGCGCGGCGCCGGTCGTCTCGGCCAGCTCGCGCGCCCGCTCGACGATCCTGCGGTCCGGCCCGTAGCCCTCCGGGTGCGCGAGCCGCACGTCCACGCCGAGCGTCGCACCCAGCAGGGCGAGCGAGTGGTAGACGTTGTTGCCGTCACCGACGAACGCGAGCACGAGTCCTGCGAGCCGCCCGAACCGCTCCCTGAGCGTGAAGAGGTCGGCGAGCGCCTGGCACGGGTGCTCACGGAGCGTCAGCCCGTTGACCACCGGCACGGCAGCCTGTGCGGCGAGCTCCACGACAACCTGGTGCGGGCCCGTCCGGGCGACGATCGCGTCGACGAACCGGTCCAGGTTGCGGGCCACGTCGCGGACGCTCTCGCGCGCCCCGAGGACCGTCTCGTGGGTGAGGTAGATGGCGTGGCCGCCGAGCTGGGCCATGCCGGCCTCGAAGGTCACCCGCGTCCGCAGACTCGGGCGCTGGAAGAGCATCGCGATCGTCCGCCCGGCCAGCAGCGGGTCGGCGTGCCGCCGCGTCGCCCGGAACTCCGCCTTCAGGTGAGTGGCCCGATCGAAGAGCCGCTGCACCTCCGAAGCGGACAGGTCGGCCGCACTGAGCAGATCTCTCCCGCCCAGCGACGACTGAGCCACAGGCATGGCCGTCATGTAGCGCCCGCAGGACGGTTCAGGCGAAGGCGGTGGCGAGCACGGTCGCGAGCGTGCCCGAGCGTACGTGAGCGACCGCGCGGAGCAGCCAACGCACCCATGGACCGCTCCGGCGGGTGCTTACCGTTTCGTGTACTGAGGGGCTTTTCTGGCGCGCTTGAGCCCGTACTTCTTGCGCTCCTTCATCCGCGGATCGCGGGTCAGGAGACCCGCCTGGCGGAGCGGCACCCGGTTGGTGTCCGCGTCGACCTCGAGCAGCGCTCGGGCGATCCCGTGACGGATCGCGCCCGCCTGCCCGGTCACGCCACCCCCCTCGACCTTGATCATCGCGTTGAAGCGGCCCTCCGTCCCGGTGACCCGGAACGGCAGTCGCACCTCGGCCTCGTTGATGGCGTTGCCGAAGTGCTCGTCGAGCGACCGCCCGTTGACCACGATCTCGCCCTCGCCCGGCAGCAGCCGAACGCGCGCGATCGCCGTCTTGCGGCGGCCGGTCCCGGAGAAGAAGGCGGTTGTGGCCATCGAGTCTGTTCCCCCTGTCAGGCGAGCGGCTCAGGCCGCTGGGCCTGATGCGGATGATCGGATCCCGCGTAGATCTTGAGCTTGCGCAACTGCTGGGCGCCGAGACGGTTGTGCTGGAGCATGCCCTTGACGGCGCGCCGGATGACCTCCTCCGGCCGCCGCTCGAGCAGGTGGCCGAGCGACTCCTGCCGGAGGCCCTGCGGGTAGCCGCTGTGTCGGACGTACAGCTTGGTCTCCTTCTTGTCGCGCGTGACGCCGACCCGCGATGCGTTCAGGACGATGACGAAGTCGCCCGAGTCGAGGTTCGGCTGCCATGTCGGTTTGTGCTTGCCCTCGAGGACGCGTGCGATCCGCGAGGCCAGCCGGCCGAGCGTCTCGTCGGTCGCATCCACGACCCACCAGCGTCGGTCGATCTCGCTCTCGCGTGCGGCATAGGTCTTCGTGCTCATCGTCACCTGTGTTCTCCGTCCGATCGCCTCACCGGTCGCCCCAGGGCGACGCGTCGGAGGCAGAGACCCCGAGCCGGCGCCGTGGCCCCGTTGAGGGCCGGTCGCCGCGACTCGAGGGCCACCGCGACCGCCGATTCCTCCAGCCTTCCTCGGCCGACCTCCAGGAGGACGGCCACGATACGCCGGACCATGCCGCGCAGGAAGGCGTCGGCTCGGACGTCGATCGTCACGAGCCGCCCCGTCCTCCGGACCCGGACCGCGGGCACCGTCCGGACCGGCTGCCGGTCCGCCGACCCGCAGGCGCTGAAGTCGTGCCGGCCGACGAGGGCCGACCCGGCGCGCGCCATCGCGTCGGTGTCGAGTGGGGACCGCACCCCGAGCGCGGTGCGCTCGCGGAGCGGACTGCGCGGCCCGTTCCAGACGGTGTAGCGGTACTCCCGGTACCGCGCCGCGTAGCGCGGGTGGAACCCGGTCGGCACCCGCCGCAGCTCGCCGATGGCGAGATCCGGCGGGAGGAGGCGGTTGATCGCCTCGGCCAGCTCACCTCCGGCCAACCGCCCGGACCAGGTGAATGCGATCACCTGTCCCGTCGCGTGGACCCCGGCATCGGTGCGACCGGCCCCGTCGACCCGCCGCCGCGTCCCGTTGCCGAGACGGGCGAGCACGGCCTCGAGCTCACCCTGGACGGTCCTCGCGTTTGGCTGGATCTGGAATCCCGCGAAATCCGTCCCGTCGTATTCGACCCGGGCGCGGTACCGCGTCCCGGGCGCACCCTCTCGAGTGCCACTGTCGTTGCTCAGCGTCGTGCGTCAGACCAGTTCGATCTGGACGATCTCGGCCGCGTCACCCTGGCGCTGCCCGACGCGGACGAGCCGGGTGTAACCGGAGGTCCGGTCCGCGTACTTCGGTGCGATCTCGTCGAACAGCTTGTTCACGACGAGCGGCTCGTTCGGAAACTCGGAGACGACCGACCGGCGGGCGGCCAGATCACCGCGCTTGGCGAGCGTGATCATCCGCTCCACCTGGCCGCGGATCTCCTTCGCTTTGGCCTCGGTCGTCTTGACCCGCTCGTAGCGGAGCACGGACACGGTCAGGTTCTTGTAGAGCGCGAGCCGCGGGCCCTGCTTTCGCGAGAGCTTGCGGCCGCCGATGCGGTGGGCCACCGGTCAGGCCTCCGCCTCGTCCTCGAGCGACTCGTCGTCGTCCTCGATCTCTCCCTCACCGAGCGTGCTCTCGGTCTCCGGGATGATGAAGCCGCGCATCCGCAGCCGCTCCTTCATCTCGTCGAGGGACTTGCGACCGAAGTTCCGCATCCGGAGCAGGTCGTCGTCCTTGAGCTGGAGCAGCTGGCCGACCTTGACGATGTTGTTCCGCTTCAGCGAGTTGTAGGCCCGCATCGGCAGGTCCAGCTCCTCGATCGGCATGTCGAGCATGTTCGGCGGCAGCGCCGGGACGCCCGTCGCGGCGCGGTCCGCCTGCGACGCGGCCATGCTCCCGATCGTGATGAACGGCCGGAACTGGTTGACGAGGATCTCCGCGGAGTGGCTGAGCGCCTCCTCCGGCGTGATCGTGCCGTCCGTCTCGATCTCGATCGTGAGCTTGTCGTAGTTGGTCATCTGACCGACCCGCATGCTCTCGACCCAGTAGTTCACCTTGCGAACGGGCGTGAAGATCGCGTCGACCGCGATCACGCCGATCGGGAGCGCCTCAGAGCGCTCGGCGGCCAGGTAGCCGACACCGCGCTCGACCGTGACGTCCATCTCGATCGTGACGTCGTCCGTGTCGAGCGTCATGAGCACGAGCTCCGGGTTGACGATCTCGACGTCCGCGGACTCCGCGATGTCGCCAGCCGTCACCGCGCCCGCGCCGCTCTTGATCAGGCGGAGCTGGACGGGGTGGGTCGCGAAGCTCTTCAGCCGGAGCTTCTTGACGTTCAGCACGATCTGCGTGACGTCTTCCTTGACGCCGGGGATGGTCGAGAACTCCTGGTAGACGTCGCGGATCTGGATCGAGGTCGCCGCCGCCCCCTCGAGCGACGACAGCAGCACGCGGCGAAGAGCATTGCCGAGCGTGACGCCATAGCCGGCCTGAAGCGGACCGGCCTCGTACTTGGCGTACGTGCCGGCCTCTTCGACCGGCTCGATCTGCGGGTTTTCCAGTTCGATCATGAGCGGGGCTTACCTCGAGTAGTACTCGACCACGAGCTGCTCATTCAGGTCGAGCGGCATCTGGTCGCGGCGTGGCAGGTCCGCGACCTGTCCGCCGAGGGTCGCGGCGTCGACGCGCAGCCATTCCGGCGTCTGGTGCGAGCGCAGCGTCTCGCGGACGACCTTGAACGGCTCCCGGCTGCGGTGAGTCTCGCGGACCTCGACCCGGTCGCCCGGACGCGTCTGGTAGGACGGGACGTTCGTCGGCCGCCCGTTGACGGTGAAGTGGCCATGGCTCACGAGCTGGCGCGCGGCCGGGCGGCTCGGGGCGAAGCCCATCCGGTAGACGACGTTGTCGAGGCGGAGTTCCAGCGAGCGCAGCAGGTTCTCACCGGTCACTCCGGGGCGCGAGTCCGCGTCGTTGAAGTAGTTGCGGAACTGCCGCTCGAGGACGCCGTAGGTCTTGCGGACCTTCTGCTTCTCGCGCAGCTGCAGCCCGAACTCGCCGACCTTGCGGCGGCGGACGCCGTGCTGCCCGGGCGGGGTGGGCCGTCGCTCGAACGAGCACTTCTTGGTGTAGCAGCGCGTCCCCTTGAAGAAGAGCTTGGCACCCTCCCGGCGGCAGATGCGGCAGACGGATTCGGTGTAGCGGGCCATTGGTGGCTCTCGATCAGACTCGGCGCCGCTTGGGGGCGCGGCAGCCGTTGTGCGGGGTGGGCGTGACGTCGGTGATGGCGGAGACCTCGAGGCCTGCGGACTGGAGCGAGCGGATTGCCTGCTCGCGACCGGCGCCGGGCCCCTTGACGTAGACCTCGACCTGGCGCATGCCGTGCTCCATCGCGCGGCGGGCGGCCCCGTCGGCGGACAGCGCCGCGGCGTAGGGCGTGCTCTTGCGGGAGCCCTTGAAACCGGCCACGCCGGCAGAGCCCCAGCTGATCACGGCGCCGGACAGGTCCGTGATCGTGATGATCGTGTTGTTGAACGTCGCCTGGATGTGGACGTGTCCCTGCGGGACGTTCTTCTTTTCCCGGCGCCGTTGCTTGACGGCCCGCTTGCGGTCGGCCATGCGCGCTGTCGTTCCTCGCTACTTCTTGCGGCGGACGCCGACGGTCTTCTTCGGTCCGCGCCGCAGTCGGGCGTTCGTCTTGGTGCGCTGCCCGCGGACCGGCAGGTTGCGGCGATGCCGGAGACCCCGATACGAGCCGATCTCGATCAGCCGCTTGATGTTGAGCGCGACCTCGCGCCGGAGATCGCCCTCCACCTTGTACCGCCGGTCGATCAGCTCCCGGAGCCGGTTCACCTGCTCCTCGGTCAGATCCCGGACGCGCGTGTCTGGGTTGATGTTGGTCTGGGTCAGGATCTTCTGGCTGGTCGGCAGGCCGATGCCGAAGACGTACGTCAGGGCGACCTCGACGCGCTTCTCACGCGGGATGTCGATGCCGGCGATGCGTGCCATCGGGTTACCCCTGCCGCTGCTTGTGCTTCGGGTTGGTGCAGATGACCATCACCGTGCCGTGGCGCCGGATGACTTTGCAGTTGTCGCAGCGGGTCTTGACGGAGGCTCGAACTTTCAACGGATCCTCGTGCGCGTGGCGGTCTGGTGCGCGTGCTACTTGAGTCGATAGGTGATGCGGCCGCGGGTCAGGTCGTACGGCGAGAGCTCGACGCGGACCCGGTCGCCGGGCAGGATCCGGATGAAGTTCATCCGGAGCTTGCCGCTGATGTGAGCGAGGACGCGGTGGCCGTTCTCCAGCTGGACGGCGAACATGGTGTTGGGGAGCGGCTCGATGACCGTTCCTTCGACCTCGATCGCGTCACGCTTGGCCATAGGCGTCGTTGCTTCCCTTTCTCACGACGAGTGCCGGCCCCGGACAGGGACCGACACACGAACGCGTAGCGTACCAGAAACACCGTCGAGGTTGCCATCAGACCGTGGACAGGAGACCGGGGGCCGATGGCGTCGCGGAGCTTCGCCTCGGAGCCCTCGGACGGATGGGTTGTGGCGCTTCGCCGACCTCGGGCCGATGGCGTCGCGGAGCTTCGCCTCGGACCTCGGTGAGTCCATCGTGGACGCGGGCTTCCATTGCCATCGCCATCAGACGGTGGTGAGGATCTCGGGGCCGTTGTCCGTCACGGCGATCGTGTGCTCGAAGTGGGCGGCGAGCGATCCGTCCTTGGTGATGACCGTCCAGCCGTCCGGCTTGACGGCGACCTCGTGGCTCCCCAGCGTGAGCATCGGCTCGATCGCAAGGCAGATGCCCGGCACGAGCTCCATGCCGCGCGGCCCGACCCGGTAGTTGGGCACCTGCGGCTCCTGGTGCATCTCGGTCCCGATCCCGTGGCCCACGAACTGCCGGACGATCCCGTATCCGTGGGGCGCCGCGACATCCTCGATCGCGGCGGAGACGTCGCCGATCCTCGCCCCCGGGACGGCGGCTGCGATGCCGGCCATCATCGACAGCCGCGTCGTGTCGATCAGCTCGCGCACGTCCTCGGCCGGCTGGCCGACGACGAACGTCCGGGCGGCATCACCGTGCCAGCCCCCGACGATCGCGCCCGCGTCGATCGAGACGATCTGGCCCTCCCGGATCATCCGGTTGCCGGGGATCCCGTGGACCACCTCGTCGTCGATCGAGATGCACAGGGAGCCCGGGAACGGGTTGCGCCGGTCGCCGTAGCCCTTGAACGACGGCGTGCCGCCGGACCGCCGAATGTGCCGCTCCGCGAGCTCGTCGAGCTGTCCGGTCGTGACCCCTGGGCGGAGCTCCGACTCGACGAGCGCGAGCACCTCGGCGACGACCCGACCGGCACGCCGCATCTTCTCGATCTCCTGGCGCGACTTGCGGGTGACCATCAGGCGGCACCGCGGTCGAAGACGAGCTGGGCGCGGACGGCCTCGGTCACCTCGCGGATCGGGCGCAGCCCGTCGACCGTCCGCAGGACGCCTCGCCTCCGGTAGTGACGGACGACGTCTTCGAGCGCGCCGAGCTGCTGCGCCATGCGAGCCCGCACGGTGTCCGCCGTGTCGTCGGCACGCTGGACCAGCGGCGACCCATCGACGTCGCACACGCCGACAACGCGCGGCGGGTGGGCGATCGCGTGGTAGACGTGACCCGCCGCGGAGCAGATCCATCGGCCCGCCGCGCGCGCGACCAGGTCTTCCACCGGGACCTCGATGAGGATCGCGTGGTCGACCCGACGGCCATGCTCCGTCAGCGCCTCGTCGAGGGCCTCGGCCTGCGTGCCGGTCCTCGGAAAGCCGTCGAGGACCGCGCCGCTGCGGGCGTCGGGCTGGTCGAGCCGGTCGAGAAAGACGCGGATCATCGTCGCATCCGGGACGAGCTGGCCGCGGCTCATGTAGCGGTCCGCCTCGCGTCCAACAGGCGTCCCGGCGGCGACCGCCGCCCTCAGGAGGTCGCCCGAGGCAAGATGCGCGAGCCCGAACTCGGTCTCGAGGAACTTCGCCTGCGTCCCTTTTCCCGCTCCCGGCGCACCGAGAAGCACGACGACCGTCATCGGCCGCCCGGTTTCTCGCCAACCTCCACGGCGAGCGGGCAATCGACCCGCGAGGCCGGAGGCGGAGCTCCACGACGCCATCGGCCCGAGGTCTGCGTGAGCGAGCGCCCGGAGGCGACAACGCCGCGATGGCCCGCCAGATCGTGCCGCTGGGCCGGGTCGGCCGACCTCACCGGATGAAGCCTTCGTAGTTGCGCATCATCAGCTGCGCCTCGATCTGCTTCATCGTCTCGACGACGACGCTGACGACGATCAGGAGACCCGTGCCGCCGAGCGCGACGTTGGCCAGCTCCGGGAAGGCCAGCCCGGCAACGAGGGGCGCGACGGCGACGATGCCGAGGAAGAGCGCCCCGGCGATCGTGATCCGGAACACGACCCGGGCGAGGTAGTCCTGGGTCGGCCGCCCGGGACGGATGCCGGGGATGAATCCACCATTCTTTCGGAGCTGCTCGGCCGTCTCGTCCGGCTTGAACGTGAACGCCGTGTAGAAGTACGTGAAGCCGACCGTCAGCAGGAAGTACAGGATGATGTACGGCAGCGAGCGCTGGTCGAAGAACGACACGATCCCGCGCGAGACGTCGGCGACGACGGAGACCTCCGAGGTCGTGAAGTAGCTCGCGATCTGCGACGGGAACAAGAGGATGCTGACGGCGAAGATGATCGGGATGACGCCGGCCTGGTTGACCCGGAGCGGCAGGAACGTCTGACCGCCCTGGTACATCCGCCGCCCGCGGACGCGGCTGGCGTACTGGATCGGGATCCGGCGCTGGCCCTCCTGGATGTAGATGATCGCGGCCACGGCGACGAGGCCGATGATCGCGAACACGAACAGCGAGGTCAGGTTCGGGTTGGCCGCGAAGTTCGTCAGCGCGCCGGGCGCCTGGCTGACGATGCCGGCGAAGATGATGAAGCTGATGCCGTTGCCGATGCCCTTCTCGGTGATCAGCTCACCGAGCCACATGAGCGCCACTGAGCCGGCCACGAGCGTGGCGATCTGGGTCAGCGTCGTGAAGCTGGCGAGGCTGAACTCGCCGACGAGGACCGGCGGGTCCTGGATGTTCAGGAGTGCCAGGAACCCGTAGGCCTGCAGGATCGCCATCGGAACCGAGAGGTAGCGGGTGTACTGGTTGATCTTGTTGCGCCCGTACTCGCCCTCGCGCTGGAGCGCCTGCAGCGACGGGATGACCCCGGTCATCAGCTGCATGATGATCGAGGCGTTGATGTACGGGTTGACCCCGAGACCGACGATCGAGAAGTTCGAGAGGCCGCCGCCCGAGAACAGGTCGAGGAGCCCGAAGAGCGGGTTCCCGGCGAAGAACTCCGCCAGCTGGGTCTTGTCGACGCCCGGCACCGGCACATGGGCCAGGAACCGGAACACGATCAGGATCCCGAGGACGAAGATGATCCGGCGCCGGATGTCCGGCGCCCGGAAGGCGTTCAGGAGCGACTCGAACACCGAGGTTCAGGTCCCGTCCGCGGCGGTGGCATCAGCGTTCGCGGACGCCTCCGCTGCCGGGACTGCTGCAGCACCGGCCTCGACGTCGAGGCCGATGGCGGGCATCGACGTGGCCGGCACCTGGAGCACGTTGACGGAACCGCCGGCTGCCTCGATCTTCCGGCGGGCGCTTTCGGTGAACGCGTCGGCGACGACGAAGAGTGCCGTGGACAGCTCGCCGCCGCCGAGGACCTTGAGCGGCTTCTTGAGCGTCCGGACGAGACCCGCGTCCCTGAGCAGATCCTGGTTGACGGTCACCGGTGCCCCGGGGCTCGTCGCGCCGGGCGCCTCCGTGGCGCCGAGCCGGCCCTCGCCGACCAGCCGGGCGATGTCGCCGAGGTTGACGACCTCGTACTCGACCTTCGACCGGTTGCGGAAGCCACGCAGCTTGGGAATCCGCATGTGGAGCGGCGTCTGGCCCCCCTCGAACCAGGGCGGGATCGAGCCACCCGCGCGCGCCTTCTGGCCCTTCGTCCCGCGGCCCGCGGTCTTGCCCTTGCCGGCGGCGATGCCGCGGCCGACGCGCGTGCGCTGCGTGCGCGACCCGTCCGCCGGGCGGAGATCGTGGAGCTTCATGCCTTCTCCTCGGCGAGCGTCGGGGCGCTCGGCGTGGACGCCGCGTGCGGCACCTCCTCGACGGAGACGAGGAAGCGGACCTGGCGGACCATGCCGCGGGTGGCGTCGTTGTCGGCGACCTCGACGGTGTGACCGATCCGCTTCAACCCGAGCGCGCGCATCGTGGCGCGGTTCCGGGCGATGTGACTGATCGTGCTCTTGACCTGCGTCACCCGCAGCTTACCGGCCATTCGCGAGCTCCCCTGTGGCGGCGACCGGCTGGCCCGGGATCCGGACCCGCACCGTGATCCCGCGCTGGGTGCTGATCTCCTCTGCCGAGCGAAGCGACCGAAGCGCCTCGATCGTCGCCCGGGTCACGTTGACCGGGTTGGTGGAGCCGTGCGTCTTGGCGAGGATGTCCCGGATGCCGGCGGCCTCCACGACGGCCCTGACCGGACCGCCGGCAATGACGCCGGTTCCCTGCGACGCCGGCTTCAGCATCACCCGGCTGGCGGAGAAGACCTGACGCACCTCGTGCGGGATGGTCGTGCCGACCATCGGGATCCTGATCACGTTCTTCTTCGCGTCCTCGACGCCCTTGCGGATCGCCTCGGGCACCTCGCCGGCCTTGCCGAGGCCGGCACCGACGTGGCCCTGCCCGTCACCGACCACGATGACCGCGCTGAAGCTGAAGCGACGGCCACCCCGGACCACCTTGGCCACCCGGTTGATCTGGACCACGCGCTCCTCGAGCGCGAGCTTGTTGGGGTCGATCTTCGCCATGTCGGCTCCTCTCGATCAGAAATCCAAGCCGGCTTCGCGCGCGGCGTCGGCGAGCGACTTGATCCGCCCGTGGTACCGGAACCCGGCCCGATCGAAGACGACGCGCTGCACGCCGGCGGCCTTGGCGCGCTCGGCGACCAGCCGGCCGACGACCCTCGCCTCCTCGGACTTCGCGGCCGCGGAGCCGCGGAGCTCCTTCTCGCGGGTCGAGGCCGAGGCGACCGTCCGGCCGGACGCGTCGTCGATGACCTGTGCGTAGATGTGGTTGAGACTGCGGAAGACCGCGAGTCGCGGCCGCGAACCGGAGCCCGCCAGATGCAGGCGGATCCGTTCGTGGCGCTTGCGTCGCGCGGCGCCGCGGCTGGCGACCTGCGTCATCGTTCCTCGATTCCTACTTCTTGCCGCCGATCTTGCCGGCCTTGCCGGCCTTGCGGCGGATGCGCTCGCCGGCGTACTTGACGCCCTTGCCCTTGTACGGCTCGGGCTTCCGGGTCGACCGCACGCGGGCGGCCATCTGGCCGACGAGCTCCTTGTCGATGCCGACGACCGCCACACGCGTGGGGTTCTCGAGCTCGAACGTGATCCCGACCGGCGGCTCGATCTCGACGGGATGGCTGTAGCCGAGGTTCAGCTGGAGCTTCCGCCCCACGAGCGCCGCGCGATAGCCGACGCCCGTGATCTCGAGCCCCTTGCGGTAGCCCGTCGTCACGCCGATGACCATGTTGCTGACGAGCGTGCGGGTGAGCCCGTGGAGCTGCTTGTGGTGCTTCTGCTCCGTCGGCCGGGTGACCACGAGGTTGCCGTCCTCGCGGCTGACGTTCATGTCCGGATGGAGCTCGCGGGTGAGCTCGCCACGGGGACCCGTGACCGTGACGCGGTGGCCGTCGATGGCGACGTCGACCCCGGACGGCACCGCGTTGACGGGCAGGCGACCGATTCGAGACATGGCGGCCTACCAGACGTAGGCCAGGACTTCACCACCGAGCTCGGCCTTGCGGGCCTGGGCGCCGGTCATGATCCCCTGGCTGGTGCTGACGATGACGATGCCGAGCCCGCCGAGCACGCGCGGGATGTCCGTCTTGCGGGCATAGACGCGGAGACCCGGCTTGCTGATGCGCTTGAGCCCGGACACGACGGGCGCCTTGCCGTCGACGTACTTGAGCGTGATCCGGAGCATGTTCGCCGGACCCTGCCGCTCTTCGGCGACGTCCGCGATGAAGCCCTCCTCCTTCAGGATGCGGGCGATCTCGCGCTTTGTCCGCGACGCCGGGATGACCACCTCGGTGTGGCGAGCGCGCGAGGCGTTGCGCACGCGGGTCAGCATGTCGGCGATCGGATCGGAGATGTTCATGGGTTCCCTACCAGCTCGACTTCGTGACGCCCGGCAGCTCGCCGAGAAGCGCGCGCTCCCGGAAGCAGATGCGGCAGAGCGCGAACCGGCGGATGTAGCCGCGCGGCCGCCCGCACACGATGCAGCGGTGGTATCCCTGCACCTTGTGGCGCGGCACCCGCTTGGCCTTGGCGATCATCGATTTCTTGGCCATTGGTCTCCTCCCCGCGCCTACGAGGCGAAGGGCATGCCGAGGAGCTCGAGCAGACGCTTGCTCTCCTCGTCGGACTTCGCCGTCGTCACGATGCTGATCTCCAGCCCGCGGAGACGGTCCACCTTGTCGTAGTCGATCTCGGGAACGCGAGCTGCTCGCGGAGCCCAAGCGAGTAGTTGCCGCGGCCGTCGAACGAGCGGCCCGGGACGCCGCGGAAGTCGCGGATGCGGGGCAGCGCGAGCGTGGTCAGGCGGTCGAGGAAGTCCCACATCCGCTCGCCGCGCAGCGTCACCTTGGCGCCGATCGAGTTGCCGGCGCGGACCCGGAACTGGGCGATCGACTTGCGGGCCTTGGTGACGATCGGCCGCTGCCCGGTGATCGTGGTCAGGTCGCCGAGCGCCGCGTCGAGCGCCTTGGCGTTGGTCAGCGCCTCGCCGAGCCCGATGTTGACGACGATCTTGTCGAGCCGCGGCACCTGGTTCGGGTTGCGGTACTCGAACTGCTTCTGCATCGCCGGCACGACCTCGGCCCGGTAGCGCTCCTGGAGTCGAGCGGTCATCGCGCTGCCTCCAGGGCCTCGCCGCAGTGGCGGCACGTGCGGACCCGCCGCCCGTTCTCGAGCGTCTGGTGCGCGATCCGCGTCGGCTGCCCGCACTTCGGGCAGACGAGCATCACCTTGCCGATCGCGAGCGGCTGCGCGATGTCGAGGATCCCGCCCTGCTGGACCTTCGGCATTCGATCGGTCGCGCCCTGACGTCTGCCGCGGCTTCGTGCCGTTTGGCGATGTTGACGCCCTCGATGACGACGGCTGCGCCCGTCCGGCGCTGCGCCGGTAGACGCTGCGGGCGCCGGCCGACGCGGCGGTCTCGCGGATCACGCGCTCGACCACGCCGCGCTTGCCCGCGTCCTTGCCGGCGAGCACGACGACGGTGTCGCCCTTGCGGATCTCGGCGACCTTGGTGGTTCGCGGTTCGACGGGGCGCGCCATCAGAGGACCTCCGGCGCGAGGGACACGATCTTCATGTAGTTCCGATCCCGGAGCTCGCGGGCCACCGGACCGAAGATCCGGGTGCCGCGCGGGTTTCCCTGGTTGTTGATGAGGACGGCCGCGTTCTCGTCGAAGCGGATGTAGCTGCCGTCCGGCCGCCCGTATTCCTTGGCCGTCCGGACGATCACCGCCCGGACGACATCGCCCTTCTTGACGGCCGCGTTGGGGATGGCCTGCTTGACGCTGGCAACGATGACGTCACCGACCCCGGCGCTCGTCTTGAGCGAGCGGCCCATGATCCGGATGCACTGGATCGTCCGGGCACCCGTGTTGTCGGCAACCTTGAGGCGGGACTCGGGCTGGATCACGAGGACCCCGCTGCAGCGGAACGGGCGCCTGCGGCGCCCGATGCCTCGTCGGACGCCGCTGACTCACTGCCGCCCTCGCCATCAGTGTCTGCGTCACCGGCGATCGCGGAACCCGCCCGTGCCCGCCCGGGATGCGCCGAGGCGTGGATCGCCTCCGAGGTCTCTGCCTCCTCGGCCACGATGTCCGACGCCGGCGAGTGATCGCCGGCAGGCTGGAGAACCTCGACCAGCCGCCATCGCTTGGTCGCCGAGAGCGGCCGTGACTCCTCGATCAGCACCCGGTCCCCGACGCGCGCCTCGTTGCGCTCGTCGTGGGCCTTGAACTTGGTGGTCAGGCGAATGACCCGCTTGTAGAGCGGGTGGCGCGCCAGGCGCTCGACGGACACAACGATCGTCTTGTCCATCTTGTCGCTGACGACGCGGCCCGCCTTGGTCTTGCGCTTGCCCTGCACGGGGCTGGTCACCTCAGTCATCGCGTGATCTCCCCTACGCCGAGCGGGCGCGTTCGGCGGCGCGCTCCCGCTGGACCGTGAGAATCCGAGCGATGGAACGTCGCGTCAGCGGGATCGCGCTGTAGTCCTTGAGCTGGCGCGTCGAGAGCGCGAATCGCGCCTGCCACAGGTCCTGCTTGGCATCCCGGAGCGCGTCCTCGAGCTCCGCGTCGGAGAGCGTCCGAACCTTATCGATGTCCATCGGTCGCCTCCGTCACGTTGTCGCGGACGACCACCCGCGTGGCCACCGGCAGCTTGTGGCTCGCGAGGCGCATCGCCTCGACGGCGTCGTCATGGGCAACGCCGGCCATCTCGAACAGGATCCGACCCGGCTTGACGACCGCCACCCAGTGGTCCGGCGCACCCTTGCCGGAGCCCATCCGGGTCTCGGCCGGCTTCTTCGTCGCCGGCTTGTCGGGAAAGACGCGGATCCAGATCTTCCCGCCGCGCTTGACGGACCGCGTCATCGCGCGTCGGGCGGCCTCGATCTGCCGGCTGGTGATCCACGCCGGCTCCTGCGTGGCCAGCCCGTACTCGCCGAACGCGACGGTGTGACCGCCCTTCGCCAGCCCGGACATGCGGCCGCGCATCACCTTGCGGTGCTTGACGCGTCGCGGCATGAGCATCGGTCAGACCCCCTGCCCGGCGGCTGCCGGAGCCGGCACGGCATCGCGGGCCGGCGTGCGGATCGGCGCGACGTCACCGCGGTAGATCCAGACCTTGACACCGATCCGGCCGTACGTCGTGTGGGCGTGGACCTGGCCGTAGCTGATGTCGGCGCGCAACGTCCCGAGCGGGATCCGCCCTTCGCGGTCCCACTCCCGGCGGCCCATCTCCGAGCCGCCGAGCCGACCGGCCACGGCGATCCGGACGCCCTTCGCACCCGCCTTCATCGAGCGCTGGATGGCCTGCTTCATCGCCTTCTTGAAGGCAATGCGGCGGGTCAGCTGCTGCGCGATGTTGGCCGCCACGAGCTGGGCGTCGAGCTCCGGCTGGCGGATCTCCTTGATCTCCAGCTTGACCTTGCGGCGGGTCAGCGCGCCGATCTGCTGTCGCAGGACCTCGACGTTCTGGCCACCCTTGCCGATGACGATGCCGGGCTTGGCCGTGTGGACCGTCACGGTCACGTGGTTGATGCCGCGCTCGATCTCCACCTGGCTGACGCTCGCATTGGCGAGGCGTCGCTCCACCAGGCGGCGGATGGCGATGTCCTCCTTGAGGAGATCGGTGTAGTCCTTGTCCGCGTACCACTTCGCGGACCAGGTGCGAGAGACACCCAGGCGGAAGCCGTACGGATGGACCTTGTGTCCCATGTCAGGCCTCCCGGTCCGCGACGACGATGGTGATGTGGGTCATTGGCTTGTGGATCGGGAATGCCCGACCCTGCGCCCGTGGCTTGAAGCGCTTGATGGTCGGTCCCTCGTCCGCGATGGCGTCCGCGATGACCAGCTCCTCGGCCGACAGGTTGTGATTGTTCTCGGCATTGGCGGCCGCGCTCTTGAGCACGCGCGCGACGTCGCGCGCGGCGGCCTGCGGCATGAACCGCAGCAGCGCGGTCGCCTCCTCGACCCGCTTGCCCTTGATCGCCGAGGTGACGAGCCGGGTCTTGCGGGTCGAGCCGCGGAGATACTTGGCGGTGGCGGAGACACGCATGGCGGGCCTACTTCAGCGCCGTCGATCGCTCGGTGTGCTTGCCGTGCCCGCGGTAGTTGCGGGTGGGGGCGAACTCGCCGAGCCGGTGACCGACCATGTTCTCGGTCACGTAGACCGGGATGTGCTTCTTGCCGTTGTAGACCGCGACCGTGTGGCCGATGAACGTCGGGAAGATCACCGACGCGCGCGACCAGGTCTTCACGACGCGCTTCTCGTTCCGCTTGTTCATCGCCTCGATCCGCCCGAGCAGCCGGGCCTCGATGAACGGACCTTTCTTGACGCTCCGGGACACCGTCCGTTACCTCCCCGCTACTTCCGGCGCCGCGAGCGGACGATGAGGCGTCCGGTCGTCTTCGCCCGCCGGGTGCGGAAGCCCATGGCGGGCCTGCCCCATGGCGTCTTGGGCGGCATCCCCGTCGGGGACTTGCCCTCGCCGCCGCCGTGCGGATGGTCTCGCGGGTTCATCACCACGCCCCGGACCTCCGGCCGCTTGCCCATGTGGCGCGCGCGGCCCGCCTTGCCGAGGTTCTGGTTCTCGTGATCGAGGTTGCTGACCTGACCGATCGTGGCCATGCAGCGCATCGGCACCCGGCGCATCTCGCCCGACGGGAGCCGGACGGTGGCGTACTCGCCCTCCTTGGCCAGCAGCTGAGCGGACGTGCCGGCGGAGCGGACGATCTGGCCGCCCTTGCCGGGCACGAGCTCGATGTTGTGGATCGTCGTGCCGAGCGGGATCCTGGCCAGCGGCAGCGCGTTGCCGACCCGCGCATCGGCGTCCGGCCCGGCCACGACGACGTCGCCGACCTTCAGACCGTTGGGCAGGAGCATGTATCGCTTCTCGCCGTCGCGGTAGTGGAGCAGGCCGATCCGCGCCGAGCGGTTCGGGTCGTACTCGATCGTCGCGAGGCGCGCCGGCACGCTCAGCTTGTCGCGCTTGAAGTCGATCCGGCGGTAGTGCTGCTTCTCGCCGCCACCGCGGTGGCGGACGGTCATCCGGCCCACGTTGTTCCGCCCCGAGCCGCGCTTCTGCGGCTCGAGCAGCGGCTTGTACGCCTCCCGGGTCGTGATCTCCTCGAACGTCGGCCGGGTCATCTGGCGCATGCCGGGGGACGTCGCCTTGTAGCTGCGAAGCGGCATCGCTACACCCCCTCGAAGAATTCGATCTTCTGGCCGGGGGCCAGCGTGACGATGGCCTTGCGCCACGGTGTCGTGTAGCCGGTGATCCGGCCGCGCCGCGTCCCGCGCCGCTTCTCCTTGGCCTTGGTCGTCAGCACGTTGACGCCGACGACGGTGACCTTTTCGTTGCGGTAGAGCTCCTCGACGGCGGCCTTGATCTGGATCTTGTTGGCCCTCTCGTGCACGGCAAAGGTGTACTTGCCGCGTCCGGACTCGTCGATCGACTTCTCGCTGATGACCGGGCGCAGGATGATCTCCGGAGCGGTCAGGACGCTCACGCGGGCACCTCCTCGGCGGCGGCCGGCGGCGCCGACGCGACCCGGTCCCCGTAGACCTCGTCCATCCGCGCCAGCGCCGGCTGCTCGATGAGGACGACATCGGCCCGCAGCAGGTCGACGACGTTGAGCGAGTCGGCCAGGATCACCTCGACGGTCGGGAGGTTGCGGGCGGACAGCCGCAGCCGCTCGTCGACCGCCGGGGCGACGACGAGCACCCGGCCCTTCGCTGCGAGTGCGTCGAGGATCCCCACGAAGTCGCGGGTCCGCGGCGCCTCGAGACCGAACGCGTCCACGACGCGGATCGCCTGGTCGTCGAGCTTGGCGGTGAGCGCACCGCGCAGCGCCAGTCGACGCATCTTCTGCGGCAGCCGCTGCACGTACGAGCGCGGGTGCGGGCCGAACACCGCCCCGCCGCCACGGTAGTGCGGCGCCGTTCGCGAGCCCTGCCGGGCGCGGCCGGTGCCCTTCTGCCGGTACGGCTTCGCGCCGCCGCCGCGGACCTGGCCGCGCGTCTTCGTGTCGTGCGTGCCGGTGCGACGGCCGGCCAGCTGGGCGTTCACCACCTGGTGGAGGACGGCCTCGTTGACCGGCGCCGCGAAGAGTGCGTCGCTGAGCTCGACGATGCCGATCTCCTTGCCGGCCCGGTCGTGGAGCGTGGTCTGCGGCATCGTCAGGCCTTCTTCACGAGGATCAGCGAGCCGCGCGCGCCCGGGAGCGAGCCCCTCACGAGAAGGAGGTTCCGCTCCGGGTCCGCGCGCACGACACGCAGCTTCTTGGTGGTGACCTGCGCGTCGCCCATGTGACCCGCCATGCGGAGGCCCTTGTAGACGCGACCGGGCGTGGTGCCGGGACCGATCGAGCCGGGCTCCCGGTGATGGTCCGAGCCGTGAGTCTTGGGACCGCGGTGGAAGTTGTGGCGCTTGATGTGGCCGGCAAAGCCCTTGCCCTTCGAGACGCCGGTCACGTCGACCAGATCACCGGCCGCGAACAGGTCGTTCAGCGCCAGGGTCTGGCCGACGCTGAAGTCGTCGACGCTCTCGACCCGGAACTCGCGGAGCGTGCCGGGTCGGCCCGCGTCCCTGGGCAGGTCCTTGAGCTGACCGGCCACAGGCTTGGTGAGCTTCCGGCGCTGCGAGTCCGCCCCCAGCTGGACGGCCGTGTAGCCGTCCCGGTCCGGGGTCCGGAGGCGCGTCACGGTATTCGGTTCGATGGCCACGACGGAGACGCCGACCATGGTGCCGTCGTCCTGGAAGACCTGTGTCATCCCGACCTTGCGCCCGATGAGTCCAATGCTCATTGGGCCAAGTCCTCGAGCGCACGCTCAGCCGGTCCGAGGGCAAGGCGCCGCCGAGCACCCGAACGAGCGCACCACCCCCCGAGGTCCGAGGCGACGCTCCGCGAGCCATCGGCCCGAGGGTTCGTGCGTGAGCGAGCGCGCGGAGCGGACAACGCGGCGATGGGCCGCATGGTGGTGTCGTGCATCACATCTTGATCTCGATGTCGACGCCAGCCGCCAGGCTGAGTCGCATCAGGGCGTCGACCGTCTTCGACGAGGGATCCAGGATGTCGATGAGCCGCTTGTGGGTGCGGATCTCGAACTGCTCCCGGCTGTCCTTGTCGATGAACGGCGAACGGAGCACGGTGAACTTCTCGATCCGGGTCGGCAGCGGAACCGGACCGGCGACGTCCGCGCCGGTCCGCTGGGCGGTCTCGACGATCTGCGCCGCCGACTGGTCGAGCAGTCGGTGGTCGTAGGCCTTGAGGCGGATCCTGATCCGCTGCTTCGCCATCCCGTTACTCGGCGATGCTGGTGATGGCGCCGGCGCCGACGGTCCG
>JAUJOH010000010.1 GCA_030447745.1 Chloroflexota bacterium
GAGGACGAGCGGCGGTGTCCGGCAGGCGGGGGTACGAGCGCCGCGAGACCGGGCGCCTGCTGCTGGACGAGGAGCCACGGCCGCGCATCGGCCACGGCGACATGTACACCAACGCCGAGCTGGTCCGCCTTATCGGCACGATGTACGCCAGCGGCCACCGGGGCGCGCGGGCGCTCGCCGCCGAGTTGAACCGGCTGGGCTACCGCATGCCACCCCGGCGGTGGAAAGGCGTGGAGCAGGCCGCCCGGCCTATCCCCGGCGGCACCATCCGCCACATCATCGAGAACCCGGTGTACGCGGGCTTCCTGGCTTGGCACCACCGCAGCGACAAGCGCCCGAAGGAGGAAGACGCGGAGCTGGTGCAGGGCAGCCATGAGCCCCTGTGGCCAGCCGAGCTGTGGGAGAAGGTCAAGCGCGTCCGCGCTCGCAATTCGACTGGGTCGAACGGTCAGCGCGTGAGCTACCCCTACCCGTTCCGGCGCATCGCCCGGTGCGACGCCTGCGGCAGCCGCTACTTCGGCGAGAAGCACCGGCTCGTGGCGTACATGGCCTGCCAGGGCCAGCGAGAAGGCAAAGGCCGCTGCGACCAGCTGGGCGTCAAGTCGGCGGAACTGGAGACGCAGCTGGGGGAGTGGCTGGCCGCCATGCGTTTGCCGGACGACTGGCGAGCCGACATCCACCGGATGCAGCGGCGACTAGTACAGGCGGAAGCCGACCGGCCGTTGGTCGATGAACCCAAGGTGCGGGGTCAGCTCGAACGGCTCCAGGAGCTGTTCCTGATGGGAGACATCGGGCGGGACGAGTACCGCAACCGCAAGCGTTACTTGGAAGCGAGCCTCACGAGCGGGCGCCCGCAGCCGACCTACAGCGAAGCGGTGCTGGTGAAGGCTGCACGGCTCCTTCGCGACCTGGGGCAGCTGTGGGAGCGGGCCACGCCGGACGAGCGCAGCGAGATCGCCCAAGAGTTGCTGGGCGAAGTCCGGGTCAGAGACAAGGGCATCGTCAGCATCAAGCTGGCTCGCGAGGAATACCTGCCGTTGCTGGCCGTGGCGGAGGCTCGCAATCGGGTTGGTGTGGCGCCCCCGGACGGACTCGAACCGCCGACGCAGGCCTTAGGACGGCCTCGCTCTGTCCACTGAGCTACGGGGGCGCGACGCCAATCGTACCGTGAGCCGATCCGGGCTCAAGTCGGCCGACCGGAGCCGGGAACCGATCCGTCACGTCGCGGAAGTCGTACAGGTGATCGTTGTCCGGCCAGGTGAAGCTCCGGTCAGGCAGCGGCTCGAGGTCGGCGCCGAAGTACTCGCGAAAGAGCATCCGGAAGGTGTTGACCGATGTGAACGTCCGCGGCAGCGGCCGATCGACGCCCGGCAGGTACATGGCGTTGAGGATCCCGAACCGGATCGCGAAGTAATCGGGCGTGTCCGTCGGGCAGTCGACGTTCCGGCACATCAGCGGTCCTTCGTCCGCCTGGAGGATCACCACCGGGTCCGACTCGGCGGGGCCGGCCACGAGGTTCTCGACGACGCCCTTGATCTGCGTATTCAGGAACGCGAGCTGCTCCCGGTAGAGATCGGCTTCGTCGGCGGCGCGCGCTTCCGCTTCGGGGATGACCGTGCCGTCTGCGCGGAAGACGTACGGGGCATGCGGCAGCAGGATGTGGGCGAAGACGAACTTCGGGCCGGGCGCAGTGGCGAGCCGCCGAAGCTGCCGGAACTGGAACAGCGCGCCCTCTCGATGGCGATCGCGGAAGGTCATTCCCGCGGCCTGCCTG
Source organism: Chloroflexota bacterium (assembly GCA_030447745.1). Lineage (GTDB taxonomy): Bacteria > Chloroflexota > Limnocylindria > Limnocylindrales > CSP1-4 > JACDAV01. The sequence continues at coordinate 1,775 of JAUJOH010000010.1, forward strand.
CCGAGCAATCGCTCCACGGTCGGCACCATCGTGGTGTCGTGCAGCACGGATTCGAACTCGCTCGAGACGCCGAGCGACAGGCTCTCGTCAGCCATCGGATTGAGCGCCGTCGGGCCGAACCACGAGCCGAGGTGGTAGTACCGGTATCCCTGCGACTTCAGGAAGCGGCCGACCTCGTGCTCCTGGAGCATCTGGTGGGCGGGCGTTCGGTCGCTGGAGACGCGCCCGATCTCACTCGTCAGATGATCGAGGTGGCGCATGTTCAGGGTGGCGGCGAGCGAGAAGTCGGTGGCTCGATAGTTCGCGCGGCTGTCGTCGGGGACCTGGAAGCCGCGCGCCTCCAGCCATCCGTACAGGTCGTTGCCCGTCAGCCCGAAGCGACGCTCGATCGCATCGGCTGAGCCGTAGCGGTCGAAGACGATGAAATAGATGTCCGGTGCGGCGACGGGTCTGGATCCGGCCGAGACGGTCCCGATCGGTGCCACGGACGCTCGCCCGACGCGACTCGCCTCGTAGGGAACGATCGTGACCACGGAAAGGACGACGAGCACAGTGGCCAGCGCATTCAGCCCACTCGTCGCCTGCGGGAGGGTCGTCCCGGCTCGCGCCGCGTAGAGGGCGGCGCCGATGACCGCGAGCCCCCAGAGCGCAAGCTGGGCACCGTCGGGCAACCCCAGATCCGTGGCGACCGGCGAGAGGTGTCCGAAGGCGAAGAACGCGATCACGAGCGCAGAGGCGACGACGGCGCCCCGGCGAACGTCGCCGAAGACGAGCCCGAGGAGCGCCAGGACGACGGCCGCGCCGACCACGCTCCGCGCCAGGGGCGCCACGGCGTCGACGAGGAGCACCTCGCTGAGGTTCGCGGCGTACAGGAACAGGACGGCGTAGGCCGCGAACAGCAGCGGGTGGAGCGGAAGTCGGTTGAGGAGGGTCATCTCGATGAGTGGTGGAACAGGCGGGCGACAGCGTACCGTCCCGGCCGCGAAACCCGGGTGATCGAGGGCTCAGCCCTACAATCCGGTGCGATGACTGACACCGCCCGGCTGAACACCGCGGCCGCTCGCACCGTCTCCGACCTGGTGCTCTACGCCCGCCCGGGCTGCCACCTCTGCGACGAGGCGCGCGAGGTCGTCACCGCCATCCTCGCCGAGCGCCTGGCCGCCGGGAAGCCGGCGCCCCGATTGGTCGAGCGTGACATCACGACGGACCCGGCCCTCGAGCGCGAGCTTTTCACGACGATCCCGGTCCTCGAGCTCGGCGAGCGGCGGCTCGAGCTGGCCGCGAGCGCCGCCCGGATCCGTCGCTTCCTGGACGGCGCCTCGTGACCGGCGCAGACCTGACCATCGCCATCGCCGTCGCGGCGGGGCTGATCAGCTTTCTTTCGCCCTGCGTCCTGCCGCTCGTCCCGGCGTACCTCGGTCAGCTGACGGCCGTCGCGGTCGTGGGCAGCGCGCGCGGAACGCCGGCCTCGCGCTGGCTGGCCGTCCGGCACGCCATCGCCTTCGTCCTCGGCTTCGGCGCGGTGTTCACGCTCCTCGGCGTGACCGCCACGTATGCCGCGGCCGGCCTCTCCCCGTACCTCTCGACGCTCCGACAGATCGGTGGGCTGATGCTGATCGTCATGGGCCTCAGCCTCGCCGGCATCCTCCGGATCCCCGTGCTCGAGCGCACGTGGCGCCCACTGGACGCCGGGGCGATGGGCTCGATGGCGACGGTCACCGGCTCGATGGCCCTCGCTCCGGCCGGTGGGACCGGCGGCCCGGGTCTGGGTCACCTGCTGGGCGGCCGGATGGTCGGCCAGCGAGGTGGCCTGGCGGCGGCCTTCGGGCTCGGTTCGATCTTCGCCATCGGCTGGAGCCCGTGCATCGGGATCATCCTCGGCGGCATCCTGACCCTCGCCGCGACGTCCACGACGGTCGCGCAGGGCGGCCTGCTGCTCGCGGCATACACGCTCGGGCTCGGGCTGCCGTTCGTCGCCATCGCGGCCGTCTACGACCGAGCACCGCGCCTTGTTCGGCCGCTGGTCCGGCACGGGCGCGCGGTGGCGTTGATCGGCGGTCTGCTGGTCGTGGCGATCGGCGTCGCGATGGTCATGGACTGGCTGGCGCTGCTGCCGCGGTACGTGCCGTTCAACAGCGCGGTCTGACGGCCGCCGTGGTGGACGATCCGGCGCCGCCCGCCCCCCGGACGCGCCGTGGCGTCGTCGGCCCCTTCACCGGGCGGCAGCTCGGGCTGGCGATCGGCTCCGTGGCGATCGCGGCGCTCGTGCTGGTAGCGGTCACGACCCCGCTCGCGTCCGGCGGTCGCGACCCTGGTGTGCCGGATCCGCGCGCGACCCAGGTGGTCTTCGCGTCGCCGACGCAGGGGCTCGCCGTCGGCGCGATCGCGCCCGAGTTCACGATCGACCTGCCGGACGGCCAGTTCCAGCTGACCGACCTCGCCGGTCGCCCGATCCGGCTGGCCGACCTCCGGGGCAAGGCCGTCTGGATCAACTTCTGGGCGAGCTGGTGCCCGCCATGCCAGCAGGAGACGCCGATCCTCCGCCAGGTCGCGCAGGAGTACGAGGACCGCGGCCTGGCCGTCGTCGCGGTGGAGGTCCAGGAGACCGTGGAGGATGGCCGCCGGTACGCCGAGCGGTACGACCTGCCCTATGCGATCGGGGCCGACGTGTCTGGCCATGTCTTCCGCACATACCGGGTGTTCGGCCTGCCGACGCAGTTCTTCGTCGGACCCGACGGCGTGATCGCCGCGGTCGTGCCCAAGCCGCTCACGCTCGAGGAGGCGCGGGCGTACGTGGAGGACGTGCTGCCGTCCGCGAGCGAGGCGCCTACCGGTTCCCGGTCGCCGTCGCCGTCGCCGTCGCCGAGCGAGGCTGTGAGCCGGGCCCCGGCCGGTTCCCGGTCGCCGTCGGCGTCGCCGGGCCGGCCGTGAGGTCAACTTGCCGGATACCACCCCGCGTAGTGCTGGGCCACGTCGCGTTGGCATGCCGCAACGGTTGGTAGCCGCGACAGGCTATACCGGCGCCGATCCTTACCCCACGCACTACTCCCGGTGGTATCCGGGCAACGCTCCTCGCCTTGCACTACGGGGAGTGGTATGTGATGAACGCCGCTGACGTCAGGGCACTGGGCTGGGGCGACCGGGCCGCGCGGCACGGCGGCTACTCGTCCGGTCGCCGGTTCGTGTTCGGGTCGAGCCACTCGCGGATTCGCGTCCGCGGCCCCGGCCGGGCCGACAGGTCCCGCGGTTTGACGCGCGGATCGCCCCGCCGTTCGAGATCGGACAGGCTCGTTCGTGATCGCCAGAAGAGCATCACGAGGACGACGAGCGCGACCAGACCAGCGACGACGAGCCAGGCGGGAGGATCCTCGACCATCCAGGCAGGCATGGTGGCTCCCTACTCCGGCTCGTAGCGGTAGCGGTCGCGGTCGCGCACGAGCCGCCCGATCGGCCGACTCGCCTCGTGCGACAGCACGACCGTCCAGCCCTCGTCCGCAGCCTCCGCGAACAAGGCACCCTTCACGAGCACGGAGTCGAGCGGGAAGTCGTCGAAGGACGTCACCCAGCGCGGGTTCGAGCTCCACGGTCGCATCGCGAGGTCCCCGAAGAAGGCCAGCGGCGCGACGCCAGGGGCGCGCACGACGATCGCCTGGTGGCCCGCGGAGTGGCCGCCGGTCGGCACGACCGACACGCCCGGCAGCAGCTCCCGCTCCCCCTCCACCCAGCCTTCCGCGCCCCAGTCGCGGACGAGCTCGAGCTCCGGCTGCACGTCGGCTGCACGTAGGACGCCACGAGGCGCGGGTTCGAGCCGAGCGCGATCTCCCACTCGGCGCGCTGCGCCACGATCCGCGCCCGCGGAAACGCCCGGCCGCCGCCGGCCGCCAGCAGCCCGCCCGCGTGGTCGAAGTGAAGGTGGCTCATCGCCACGATGTCGACCGTGGCGGGATCGAACGCTGCGGCCGTGAGCGCTGGAACGATCCATGGGCCGTCGTACCGGCGCATCGCCCGGTTCTTGTCGTCGATCCGCTCGCCGATCCCGGTCTCGACGAGCACGCGTCCGCCGGGCGTCTCCACCAGCAGGCAGTTGAGGGCCTGGAGGAGGCGGTGCTCCGGGTCGATCTCGTCCGTGACGAGGCGGTCCCAGAGCAGCCGCGGCACCGGGCCGAACAGCGCGCCGGCGTCGGATCGGAACGTTCCCGCCTGGACGAGGGCGACGCGGAAGCCGCCGCCGAGCTCGCGCCGCCAGTCGGCCGCATCATTCAGCGCCACAGGTCGCCTCTCCCGTCTATGCCGAAGCCCCGGTGTAGTGCCGGAGCCCGAACTTCCAGAACCATCGTGACCCGACCAGGAAGACGACAGCCAGGACGACGGTCGTCACGAGCGTCGCTGGCTCGAGCCGTCCAACCAGCGTCTCGACGGGCACCGTGATCGCGAACGCGACGGGCACGACGACCGTCAGTGCGAGCCGAAGCCACGGCGGATAGAGCCCAACCGGCCACCGACCGGCCTCGTACATCGTCGCGAAGATGACGAGGATGTTCTCAAGCCGGACCAGCCAGAACGCGAGCGTGGCCAGCACGAGAAGAAAGCTGTAGATGATCGCCATGCCGGCGATCAGCACGAGCCCGAACGCGGTCGCGTGTTCCACGCCAACCCGCTCCCCCAGCCTGGTGATCGCGATCACGATGACCACCGAGCCCAGCACGACGTCGACCAGCCGCCACACATCCACCTGCCGCGTGCTGACGAGGATCTGCGCGTCGGCGGGCTTGGTGAGCGTGAAGTCGAGCGTCCCGAGTCGAACGCCCTCCATCAGCCGCTCCATGCTCGGCCGGATGACGACGTTGACGAGGCCGCCCACGAGGAAGAACACGCCGACCAGCGCCACCAGCTCGTCGCGGGTCCAGCCGCCGAGCTCGTCGGTCTGCGAGAACACGACCGCGATGGCGGCGAGCGCCGTGCCCAGCCCGATCACCGACTGAAACAGCTGGATGAAGAAGTCGACGCGGTACTGGAGCGCGTTGAGCACGCCCAGCCGGAGCGACAGCCAGACGAGCCCGAGCGACCTCATGCCCCGACCGCCGAGTAGCGCCGGATGCCTGCCCGCCAGACGACGCGCAGCAGGATCACGGCGGCAGCGATCCAGGCGAGCTGCGCCCCGTAGCCCACGAGCACCTCCGTCGGGCCCAGCCGCCCGAGCGCGGTCTCGACCGGGAACGAGACCATCCACCGGAAGGGCAGGAGGGTGGCGATTGCCTGGACCACCGCCGGCATGAGCGCCAGCGGCGCCACCTGGCCGGAGAAGAAGAGCATCGCCACGAAGTACGCCTGGTTGAGCGCGCCGGTCCGCGTGATCCAGAACGCGGCCAGGGCGAGCGTCCACTCGAAGGTGAAGCGGAGCGCCATCGCCAGCACGAGGGCGGGCACGAACGCGGCGACCTGCCACGCCTGCGTCTCGAAGGTCGCGCCGAAGCTGATCAGCAGGAACACCGCAACCGGCACGACGACCGTGAACGTCAGGAGCTTGAACGTGAGGTTCTCCGCGACGTCGTTGTGGGCGGGATGGATGGGGCGCAGGAGCAGCGGCGAGAAGAACCCGTTCCGGATGCGCCATTCGAATTCCAGGAAGTGCCAGGTGAACGTCAGCTGGTTGACGATCATCAGCATCGTGAAGTAGGCCGCGAAGTCGCCAGCCCGGAAACCCCCAACCGCCCCGCCCTGGCTCCGGGCCACGGTCGTCCAGACGACGAGATAGACGATCGGCTGGATGAGCAGACCCAGCAGCCAGATCACGAGCGAGCCCCGGTAGGCGAACTGGAGCGCGATCTCCGCCCGGAACTTGGCGGCGTAGACGGCCCGCAGGCGACCGAGCTCGGGCATCAGGCGACGGGCTGCGCGGCGGCGGTTTCCGCCCGCTCCGCGGCGTCGCTCGGTCCGGCGGCGAACACGAGATCGATGACCTCGTCGATCGGCGGCTCCTCGACCACGAGGTCGCGGACCGCGACCCGCCCGAGGAGCCGCGTGGTGACGGCGGCGGTCTCGGATCGCGGCACGCGAAGCGTCACCCGCTCCGCGCCGTGCTGCACCACGGCATCGGGGCCGCCCGCGAGACCGGCCAGGACACCGGGTTCGAGCGCCGGCTGGTCCGGTTCGAGATCGATCGAGATCGTCTTGCGCGGCGCGAAGCGCTCGACGAGCCCGGTCAGGTCGCCGTCGTACAGCAGCGAGCCGTGGTGGATGACGATCACCCTACGGCAGAGCGCCTCGACGTCGCCCATGTAGTGGCTCGTCAGGAGGGTTGTCGCGCCGGTCCGGGCGTTGTATTCGGCAATGAACGAGCGGATCCGGCGCTGCATCGTCACGTCGAGCCCGATCGTCGGCTCGTCGAGGAACAGCATCTCCGGGCGGTGGAGCAGCGATCCCGCAATCTCGCACTTCATCCGTTCTCCGAGCGAGAGGTTGCGGACGGGCTTGCGCACGAGGTCGCCGACGTCGAGCAGCTCCACGAGCTCGTCGAGCCGGACGTTGTACTCGGCGCGCGAGACCCCGTAGATCGCTCGGTTGAGCTCGAACGAGTCGATGACCGGGATGTCCCAGGCGAGCTGGTTGCGCTGGCCCATGATCAGCGTCATCCGGCGCAGGAAGTCGGTCTCGCGTCGCCACGGCACGTGGCCCAGCGCGGTCGCCTCGCCGGACGTGGGGTACAGCAGCCCGGACAGCATCTTGAGCGTCGTCGTCTTGCCGGCACCGTTCGGGCCCAGGAAGCCGACGATCTCGCCCGGTGACACGTCGAAGGTGATGCCCGCAACGGCCGGCACGGACTTCGTCGAGCGCCGGAAGATGCTGCCGGCGGCCGCGCGCAGGCCGCCCTCGCGCTCGGGCACCTGGTAGGTCTTCCGGAGATCGGTCACCCGGATGGACGCTGCTGTCATGCCCGGACGGTAGCGCGGGACTCAGGGTCGCGCGGCAGACTCCGGCTGCTGCCCCGCCGCCGCCGACTCGCCCCGGCCGGTCTCGAAGTCGCGGTGGAACGCCGACGCCGTCGGCTCCGACTGGCCCTGGTATTTCGACCCGAGCTCCGGCGAGCCGTATGGCCGCTCGACCGGGGACGACATCCGGAAAAACGAGATCTGGCCGATCTTCATGCCGTGGTAGAGCGCGATCGGGAGGTTCGCCACGTTCGACAGCTCGAGCGTGAGGTTCCCCTTCCAGCCCGGGTCCACGTAGCCCGCGGTCGAATGGATGAGGAGACCCAGGCGTCCGAGCGAGCTGTTGTGGGTGGGAATGAACGAGCGCGATACGAGAAACACGCCCCGCGGTGCCGCCACCTGGACGCAGCGGACGGGAACCGAGGCGACCTCGCGGACGACGTCGATCGCCCGGAAGCGGTGGAACCGCGCGTGGGCGGGCTTCTGACGCGCGAGCTTGCGCGGCAGTCGGAAAACGGGCCGATCCGGCGTGAACTTGACTCGGTATTTCGGGCCGCAGTCGCGTCCGTTGAGCGTGGCGCGACCCTGCGACTTGATCGGTCGAAAGCCGAGGCTGGCGGCGAGCTCGACCACCGCGTCGGCCAGGCGCTCGTTGACGCTGGTGAACTCGCAGCGGCCGGGGACATCGTCGACGAGGCCATCCGTGTCCATCAGCCCCTGAAGCAGGGCGACGCGCTGACCGACGCCCGCTTCGAGATACGAGCGCGGGACGTACTTTCCGTCGCGCATCCCGAGGTCTCGCAGGCGGCTGGACAATGTCCCGTTCCGGGCGTACCTGCCGGTCGCGGCGTCGCGCGTCCGGCCGGTGGCGCCGACGCTGTACAGATGCGGCGCGTACTCCAGGCGCCGGACCGGGTAACCGTCGCCGCTGATCTGCTCCAGGATCCCTGCGTCACAACACGTGATCGCGGCAGCCCCCGTCGTTCCATCGCCGAGCCACGCGCCCAATGTGTACGGCGCGATGGGAAGGTCGAGCCGGTCCGGGTGTTGGACCGGACCGGCGAGCGGGACGTGATGGTTGAACTCCCCGTTGACGCGGATGGACCGGGCGATCTCATCCGTCGTCCGCACCTCGACGCGCGCGCGGCCGTGGCTTCGGCCGGCCTTGTCGACCGTCACCCACTCGTGGGCGGCATCGGCGACGACGCGCGTACCGTCGGAGAACATCACCTCGCGGCACGGCCGCCCGATCATTGGCGGTGTCGCGGCCACGATCGTTGTCGGCGCACCCGTCTCGTCGAAGACCGCGTCGCCCGGCTCGAGATCGCCCATCGTCCGCCAGCCCGTCGGTGTCGGGACCGGCGTGTCGAGCGCAAGCGCCTTGCCTTCGAGCCTGGCGACGAGGTCATTCGGCAACTCCACCCACTCCAGCGTCTGGCCGAGCACGAACTCGCCGGGGTGGAGGATGAACGCCTCGTCGTCCTCGACCTGGAGCAGCTCGGTGAGGTCCGGCTGCGGAGCCCGAACGTCGATATACGGGTAGCGGTTGTTGCGGAAGACCCGGAACGAGCGATCGAGGTGAAGGTCGACGGACGACGGCTGGAGATCGCGGGCGTCGTACGGGCGGATCTCGATCTCGCCGGCGTCGATGGCGCCGCGGATGTCGCGGTCGGAGAGAACGCTCACCGGCGTCCCGCGGGCCGAACCTCTCCCGCACCAAGCTCGGACGGCGCACCGCGCTCCGCGAAGAGCGTGTCGACCTCCCGCTTGAGGTCCTCGAGGTCCCCGAACGACTCGTAGACGCTGGCGAACCGGATGTAGGCGATCTGGTCGATCCGGCGGAGCTTCGCCATTGCCAGGGCGCCGATCCGCGAGGACGGGATCTCGCTCGAGCCGCTCGCGCGCAGCTCGGTCTCGATCTCGTCCGCGGCCTGTTCCGCCACGCCGTCCGCGACCGGCCGCCGCGTCAGCGCCTTGCGGAGGCCCGATGCCAGCTTGTCACGGTCGAACTCCTGGCGGGTCCCGTCGCGCTTGAGAACGAGGAGCCGCGCGGCCTCGACACGCTCGTACGTCGTGAAGCGGCTGCTGCAGGCGACGCATTCGCGGCGGCGGCGGACCGTTGCGGCATCGTCGAGGTCGCGGGAGTCGACGACGCGGGTGTCGCGGGCGTCGCACTGAGGGCAGCGCATCGCTCTCCTCTCGCTACCACTATCAGTTGTGGTGTACGGGGAGAGTACCACTACATCCGGTGGAGCGACGATGCACCGGTCCGGGCCCGACCGGCTGCCCAGGCGACGACGCGGCCTCAGGACTTGCGTGCCTTGAGCTCGGCGATCAGCGCCGGGACGACCTCGAACAGGTCGCCGACCACGACGACGTCGGCGAACTCGGCGATCGGCGCATCAGGGTCGCGGTTGACCGCGACGATCGCCTCGGCGGTCTGGATGCCGACCTTGTGCTGGATCGCGCCGGACACGCCGAGCGCCAGGTAGAGCTGCGGCTTGACGATCTTGCCGGTCTGGCCGATCTGCTGGCTGTAGCCCACCCAGCCGGCATCGACCGCCGCACGGGTGGCGCCCACCGCGCCGTCGAGCAGCTTCGCCAGCTCCTCCACGAGCGCGAAGCCGTCCGGCCCGCCGATCCCGCGGCCGCCGGCCACGATGACCTTGGCCTCCTCGATCGGGGCGGCGGCCACGGCCTCCTCGATCCGATCGACGACCTTCACCTGCGGCAGCGCGAGCTCGCCCGCTGCGGTCACCGTTTCGACGCGGCCGCGGCTTGCCGCGGGCTCGGCGGTCACGACGTTCGGTCGAACCGTGACGATCCCGCGGGGTCCGGTGAAGCCGTTGGTCGTGTTCAGCTTGCCACCGAACACGCTCATCTCGACGAGCGGCCCGCCGTCGCTCCACGAGACGCCCGTGGCGTTCGCGAGGACGCCCCAGCCGAGCAGCGCGGACAGTACCCCGGCCACATCGCGACCCTCCGCGCCGGCGCCGGTGAGGACGTAGTGCGGCTGCTCCTGCGGCACGAGCGCCGCCAGGCGTTGGCCCACGATCGTGCCCGCGGCGTGGTCGGCGGTCGCCGGCTCGGTGATCGCCAGGACTCGTGGGACGAACACCGCGAGCTGCTCCGCCGCCGACGCGGGATCGGACGAGGCGACGACGCCGACGAGATCGCGTCCGCTCGCCTCGGCGAGGGACCGGCCGAGCGTCGCCACCTCCGTGCTGATCCGCGCGAGCCCGCCGTCGGCGCCGATCTCGCCGTGGACCCAGATGGCGCCGGGCATCAGATCAGCCTCCGCTCGGCCATGAAGGCGACCAGCTGGCGCGCCGCCTCGGCCGCCGGTTCGCGGATCACGCGGGTCGGCGGACGCGGCGCCGGCGTCGACGTGCCGACCACCTTCGTCGTCGCCGCCGCGCCGCTCGCCTCCTGCGGGGAGACGCCGACGTCGGCCAGTGCCCTGGAGCCCAGCTCCTTCGAGCGTGCCGCCATGATCCCCTTGAGCGACGGGTAGCGCGGCTCGCCGAGCGCCTGGGTGCAGACGACGAGCGCGGGCATCGGCGCCTCGAGGACGTCGAAGCCGGTTGGCGCGATCCGGTGGACGCGCACCGTCCCGGTGTCTGGTTGCGGCTCGATCCTCGCCGCGTAGGAGAGGTACGGCAGGCCGAGCAACGCCGCGACGCCCGGCGGCACCACACCGGCGCCGCCGTCGGACGTATCGGCGCCGGCCAGGACGAGGTCGAACTGGAGCTCCCGGAGCGCCGCCGCCAGGACGCGCGTCGTCGACAGCGTGCAAGCGCCGGGAAGTGCGTCATCCGTGACGAGCAGCCCGCGATGCGCGCCCATCGCGAGCGCCTTGCGCATCGTCTCCGGAGCGCTTGGCGGCGCCATGGACAGCAGGGTCACCTCGCCGCCGTGCGCCTCCACGAGCTTGAGTGCCGCCTCGAGCGCGTACTCGTCGTTCGCGTTGACGACGGCGGGCGCGGCAGCCCGGTCAAGCCGCCCGTCAGGCGTGAGGCGCTCGGCGCCGGAGGCCGGGTCAGGCACCGGCTTGACGAGGACGACGATGTGCACGGGCGGCGGACCCCCTTCTGTCGCGCGCGGTGTCGTCAGGCGTGCCGGAGCAGCGAGCGCGCGATCACCAGGCGCTGGATCTGCTGGGTGCCCTCGTAGAGCTGGGTGATCTTGGCATCGCGCATCATCCGCTCGACCGCGAACTCGTCGATGTAGCCGTACCCGCCGAGAACCTGGACGGCGTCCGTCGTCACTCGCATGGCCGCGTCACCGGCGACGAGTTTACACAGTGCCGCCCAGCGCGCGGGGTCCCCGTCGCCGGCCTCGATCGCCGCGCAGGCGCGGTACAGCAGCTGTCGGGCCGCCTCCGTCTGGGCGTCCATGTCGGCCAGCATGGCCTGGATCATCTGGAGCCCACCGATCGGGCGGCCGAACTGCTTGCGGTCGCGCGCATAGCGGGTGGCGACTTCCAGCGCCCCCTGCGCGATGCCGACGGCCTGCGCCGCGATGCCCGGTCGACTCCGCTCGAACGTCCGCATGGCGATGCCGAAGCCGTCGCCGTCCTCGCCCAGCAGGTTCGCCGCCGGGACGCGCAGGCCGGTGAAGGCGAGCTCCGCCGTCGGGCTGCCGCGGATGCCCATCTTGTGCTCCAGTCGCGTGACGGAGAACCCCGGCCGGTCCGTCTCGACAACGAACGCGGAGAGCCGCCGGCCCGTCTTCTCCGCGCTCGGGTCCGTGGCCGCGAACACGACGACGAGGTCCGCGACGCTGCCGTGGCTGATGAACCGCTTCGCCCCGTCGATCACGTAGTCGTCCCCGTCGCGGACGGCCCTCGTCCGCACCGCCCGCGCGTCGGAGCCCGCCTCCGCCTCGGTGAGCGCAAAGGCGATCAGCGTCCGGCCGGCGGCGAGGTCCGGCAGCCAGCGCTGCTTCTGATCGGCGGAGCCGGCGATCAGGACCGGCAGCGCGCCGAGCTCCTGCACCGCCAGGATCAGACCACTGGTCGCGCAGACCCGGCTGATCTGCTCGATGGCGAGGCAGACGGTCAGGAGGTCCGTCCCGACGCCGCCGTACTGCTCTGGAAACGGCAGGGCCAGGATGTCGTGGGTGGCGAGGAGCTGCCGGACGTCCTCGGGGAATTCCGCGGTCCGGTCGATCTCGGCGGCTCGCGGGGCGATCCGCTCGTCGGCGAGGACGCGGACGGCGTCGCGGAGCATCAGCTGCTCCTCGGACAACCGATAGAGGCCGCTCGACGAGGTCGTCTTCGTGGCGGGGGTCGTGGCGGTCACCGGGCCGGATCGTAGCAGGGCCGATCCCCTGCGCCGTGCGTCATCAGGTACGGGTTGTGCGGCGCGCTGGGACGCGGCGCCAGCCGCCACAGGCTGCACGTCGAGGCCGCGATTGTCGACCGTTCCGCGGCGTGCCAGCATACGTGCATGGCTTCAGACCAGATGACTGACCGACCCACTCGCGTCCAACGCTTGACCGAGGCCGCCCTGCCGACGCGCGTCGGGCTGTTCCGAGCGATCGTCTACGGCGACCTGACCAACGGCAGCGAGCCGGTCGCGCTCGTTCACGGCGACGTCGCGAGCGGGCCGCCGCCGCTCGTTCGCCTCCACTCAGAGTGCTTCACGGGCGACGTCCTGCGATCGCTCCGGTGCGACTGCGGGGAGCAGCTCGACCAGGCGATGGCTGCGATCGCGAGCGAGGGTCGCGGCGTCCTCGTCTACCTCCGCCAGGAAGGACGAGGGATTGGCCTGGCGAACAAGATCCGCGCCTACGCACTCCAGGACGGCGGGCTCGACACGGTCGACGCAAACGCCGCGCTCGGCTTGCCGATTGACGCGCGCGAGTACGGCGCGGCGGCCGCGGTGCTGGTCGATCTCGGCGTCCGGAGCGTGCGACTGATGACGAACAACCCGGACAAGCCCGCCGCGCTGCAGGAGAACGGCATCACGATCAGCGACCTCGTCCCGATCACCGCACTGGCGAACCCGGTGAACCTGCCCTATCTCGAGGCCAAGGCGCGGCGGCTCGGACATCGGATCGAGACGTCCGGGTCAGCTCGGCCGCTGGTCACGGTCCACTACGCCCAGACGCTCGACGGCCGCCTCGCCACACGGACCGGCGACTCGCAATGGATCAGCGGCGAAGAATCGCTTCGGCTCGCCCACGGCCTCCGAGCGTCGCATGAAGCCGTCGCCGTGGGGATCGGCACCGTCCTTGCCGATGACCCCCGGCTGACCGTCCGCCTCGTACCCGGCGAGTCGCCGGTGCGAGTGGTCGTCGACAGCACGCTGCGCGTCCCGCTCACGGCTCGGCTCCTGTCCGACGGCAACGCGCCGACGATCGTCGCAACAACCAACCGGGCAGATCCGCGCCGCCGGCGAGAGGTGGAGGCGACGGGAGCCGAGGTCGTCGTTCTCGAGGGCGACCCGGCGGGGCGGGGCGACCGCGAGCAGCTCCGCGACACCCTCGGCGAGCCGGGCAACGCGACGCTTCTCCGGGGGGGGGGCGCCCGCTTGATCAACGGGAAGCGACGCGGCGGCCCCCCGCGGCGGGTGGGCGGAGCCATCGCAACCCTGCTAGATCGGCACGGGATCGAGGCCGTCGGCGAGCTGGACATCCGACGCCTCCGGGACGCCTTGACCTTCCGGCGGGCGCGCTTCACGCAGCTCGGGGCGGACGTCATCTTCGACGGCGAGCTGGAGCCGCAGGCCGAGTCGGTTGCCTGACGGTCTCGCAACGGACGAGACGCGCTCGCTCGCCGTCTGGATCGCGGCACCGCGGCAGGTCGAGGTGCGCCGCGAGGAGCGGCGGACGCCGGGACCGAAGGATGTCCGCGTCGCCGCGGTCGTCTCCGGCGTGAGCGCCGGAAGCGAGCTGCTCGTCTATCGCGGCCTCGCCCCGCCCGATCTCGACCCGGACCTGCCGACGGTCGCCGGGTCCTTCGCGCTGCCGGTGAAGTTCGGCTACGCGAGCGTCGGGCGGGTCGTCGAGGTGGGGGCGGCGGTCTCCAGCCCGGCCGTCGGCGACCTCGTCTTCGTCCATCATCCCCACCAGTCCGAATACGTCGTGCCGGCGGACTTCCCGCTGCCGCTGCCGGCCGCTGTGCCGCCGAACGTCGGCGTCTTCACGGCCAACCTGGAAACGGCGGTGACCGTCGCCCTCGACGCCGCGCCGCGGCTCGGCGAGGCCGTGCTCGTCGTCGGCCAGGGCGTCGTGGGGCTGCTGATCACGATGCTGCTCGGCCGTGTCGCCGGCACGGTGATCACGGTGGACGGGTTCGAGCGGCGAAGGGACGCGTCCCTCCGCGCCGGTGCGGGGCATGCGCTGGCGCCCCACGACGATCTGGCGGTGGAGGTCCGTGACCTGACCGACGGGCGCGGAGCCGACGTCGTGGTCGAGGTGACAGGCGAGCCGCGGGCGCTCCAGTCGTGCCTCGACGCCGTCGCCTTCGGCGGGACGATCATCGTCGCCTCGTGGTACGGGACGCGCCCGGTGACGCTCGATCTGGGGGCCGCCTTCCACCGTCGGCGCGTCCGCCTCGTCAGCTCGCAGGTCTCGACGCTCGATCCCAGCCTCTCCGGCCGGTGGACCCGCGAACGGCGCAGCGAGCTTGTCCGGCAGCTTCTCGGCCAGCTCCCGCTCGGCGGCCTGATCAGCCACCGGTTCCCGATCGCGGATGCGGAACGGGCCTACCGGCTCCTCGACGAGCAGCCGGGCGAGGCGCTCCAGGTCGTCCTCGAGTACGACTCGCCGGTGCAGCGCGGCGGGTAGGACGACGGACGCGCACCGCCAGGCCGGCGCACGCGGCGCCTCAGTTGCCTTCGCGTCAGCCAGCCCCTTGCGCGGCGACGCGCCGGAGCACCGCGAAGAAACGCGCCGCCGTTTCGTCCCACGTCGGGCGATCGGCCGCCCGGCGCGCCGCCGCGGCTCCCAGGCGTACCCGGAGCTCGTCGCTCTCGGCCAGCTGGCGGATTGCATCTGTGAGACCGGCGACGTCCCCGACCGGTACCAGGAGTCCCTCCCGATCGTGCTCGGCGAGGAACGGGAGGTTGCCGGCTCGCCACCCGACCACCGGCAACCCGGCCGCCATGGCCTCGCCCCAGACCGTCCCGTACGGTTCCTCGAAGCTGGGCAGGACGAACGCGTCGGCGGCGCGGTACCAGCCGCTCATGCGGGACGGATCCACCACGCCGTGCACGACGACGCGCCCGGCCAGGTCAGACTGGGCCAGGCGCGCACGGACCTGCCGCGCGTACCGGAGGTCGGCGGCGGCGTCGCCGACGAGGTGCAGGGTCACGAGGTTCGGGGCGAGCGCGGCGACCGCGTCGAGCAGCTCCGCGATCCCCTTTCGCGGCACCCAGTTCGCCACCGACAGCGCGGCCATCCGCCGTCCGGCCCGCAGGTCGCCGGTGGACGGGCCGCCCTGGCGCGGTTCGCGGCCGGCGTCGGCCTCCACGTCTCGCCCTGGCGGAATGACGGTGACGCGTCGTCGCGGTACACCCTGGCCGGCGAGCTGCTCTGCCAGCCAGTCGCTCGCCGCGATGACGACCCGACACCGTCGATACGCCCACAGGTCGAACGGCGCCTCGAGCAGGCGTCGCGCGCGCCCGTGGTCGATCCCACCAGCGGGCTGGTGGGCCATCGCGACGAGCGGGCGGTGGACGAACCGCAGCCACGGAGCGGCGGGCGCGGCTGCGATGCTGTCCAGCACCACGACGTCCGCGGCGGCCAGTGCGTCGTGGGACAGCCAGGCCGGACCGGCGCCGGCGCTGACGGGGAACGGAATGGCCGGCACGGACGCGAACCGAACCGCGACATCGCTGGCCGCGGCCCGGTCCGCCAGCCGGCGGTGATAGAGGTAGCCGCCGGTCATCCTGGCCGGATCGCCGAGCGTTAAGAGGGCCACGACCGTTCGCGTCATCCACGTCGCTCCTACCGGCTTCGGGCCGGACGGCCTGTTCGGTGGCGGCGAACGCTACCCCGTCGAGCTTGCCCGTGCGCTCTCGAGGCGGGTCGACACGACACTCGTCACGTTCGGACAGCAGGCCGGCGCTCGGGACGTCAGTGGGCTCCGGGTCCGGGTCGTGCGGCCGATCGGGCACGTTCGCGGTCACCCGGCGCGTCCCATCGCGCCGTCCCTCATCCGGGCCGTCCGAGACGCGGACGTCGTCCACGTCCACCAGATGCGGAGCCCGGCAAGCGTCCTCGCGGCGCTCGCCGCCCGCCTGCGCGGTGCCGTCACTGCGGTCACGGATCACGGCCTGCAGGGACGCGACTGGGGCGGGCTGGCGCCCCGCCTCTACGACCGCTTCCTGCTCGTCTCGCGCCACTCAGCAGACGACCTGCGCGCGCCGCCGGGGCGGACGCGGCTGATCTTCGGTGGGGCGGATACGGAGCGGTATCGGCCGGACGACTCCGTCGCGCGCGACGGCGTCCTGTTCGTCGGCCGCCTGACGCCGCACAAGGGGATCGACCGGCTCATCAGCGCGCTTCCGCCGGACGAGATCCTGTCGATCGCCGGCAGCGGCGGCCACGACCGGCTGCCGGGCGAGGGGGACTACCCGGCACTCCTCCGCCAGCTCGCCGCCGGGCGCCGGGTGCGGTTCCTGGGACCGGTCCCCGACGTGCACCTTCCCGAGCTCTACCGCCGGGCCGCGGTGCTCGCGCTGCCGTCCGTGCGGCAGACCTGCTACGGCCACACGATCGCCGTCTCCGAGCTCCTGGGGCTGGTGTGCCTCGAGGCGATGGCGAGCGGGACGCCCGTCGTGGCGAGCCGGATCGGCGGTCTGCCGGAGGTCATCGTCGACGGCGTCACGGGCTACCTGGTCGAGCCGGGCGACGAGCCGGCACTGCACGACCGCCTCGCCGAGCTGCTCGGGAACCGGTTGAAGGCCGCGGCGATGGGTCGCGCCGGGCGCGAGCGGGTGCTGGCGGAGTTCACCTGGGACCACTGCGCGGAGCGGTGTCTCGCCGCGTACCGAGAGGTTGCCGACGAGCCGGCACAACGGCCGGCCTGAACGCCCGCACCCGTCCGCTGGCGGAGGCGTCGCCTACTGCAGGACAGGCAGGCGGCGCCCAGAGGGCTGCGTGGGGGCAAGCGACTCGGCGAGGATCTCGGCGATGTCGCGGGCGGCCACCTGGCCGGCCGCATCGACCTTCTTCGAGGCCGCGTCCGCCAGCCCGTCGCGCATCATCACGACGCAGAACGGACACGACGTGGCAACGGTGGATGCACCCGTCTCGAGCGCCTGCCGCGTTCGCTCGGCGTTGATCCGGGTCCCGCGTGTCTCCTCCATCCACATGCGGCCGCCGCCGGCGCCGCAACAGAATGTCTTGCGGCCCGCGTTGTCCATCTCGCGGATGTCGAGGCCACCGACGGAGCCGAGGACGTCGCGTGGCGCCGCGATGACGCCGTTGTATCGGGCCAGATAGCACGAGTCGTGCACCGTGATTGGAGCCGCGCCGTTGACGCCCGGCCCGTCGCTCGCGCGGAGGCGGCCCGCCGCGAGCAGGTCCTGGAGGAAGACCGAGTGGTGGACGACTCGGAAGCTGCCGCCGACCTGCCCGTACTCGTTGGCAATCGTGTTGAAGCAGTGCGGGCAGGCGGTCACGATCGTCCGCTCCCCCAGCCCGTATCGGTTGAGCGTCTCGACGTTGCCGCCGGCGAGGATCTGCCAGATGTACTCGTTGCCCATCCGGCGCGCCGGATCGCCGCTGCACGACTCCTCCTGACCGAGGATCGCGAAGCGCACGCCGGCCGCGTCCAGGCAGGTGGCAAAGGCCCGCGCGACCTTCTTGTTCCGCTCGTCGAAGGCGGCCGCGCAGCCGACCCAGTAGAGCACCTCGAGCTCGTCCAGCCTGCCGGCGGCTCCCATCGCGGCGACGGTCGGGACCTCGAACGGCAGGCCTCTCGTCCAGTCCGTGCGAGCGGTCGGCGGCTGGCCCCACGGATTGGCGACACCCTCCATGCCGCGGAAGGCGGCGGTCAGCTCGGACGGGAACCTCGACTCCTCGAGCACGAGGTTCCGCCTGAGCCCGACGATCTTGTCCACGTGCTCGATCAGCACGGGGCAGGCCTCGACGCAGGCGCCGCACGTCACGCAGTCCCAGACCGCCTCGTACGGGATGGCGTCGTCGACGATCGGCTTGGCGAGCGCATCGGCGGCGAGGCCGTCTGTCAGGCCGTGTGTCTCGCGGACGATGGGCGAGTTCGGGATCAGGTTGACCCCGTGCTCGGCCTCCACGGACATGTCGCGGATGCCCATGATGAACGTCTTGGGGTTCAGCGGCTTCCCGGTCTGCCAGGCCGGACACGCCTCCTGGCAGCGGCCGCACTCCGTGCACGTGAAGCCGTCGAGCAGGTCCTTCCAGCCGAGATCCTGGAGCGTCTTGAGCCCGAACGTCGCGGCCTCATCCTCGAGGTCTGCCGCCGGGAGCTGTCCGCGCGGCTCGAGCTTCCGGAGGTAGATGTTCGGGAAGGCGGTGGCGATGTGGAGGTGCTTGCTGAACGGCAGGTAGACGAGGAATGCGGCTACCAGCAGGATGTGCGCCCACCAGGCGGCGCCGAAGGCCACCTCCAGCGCCGCGGCGCCGAGGGTCGACCGGAGCGGTCCGGCGAGCGCTGCCGCCACGAAGGCGCCGGGCTGGTCGCCGTAGCGAGCGAACTCAAGAGCCTCCGCCAGGAGCTCGGTCGCGACGACCCCGCCAATCATCGCCAGGATCAGGAGCGCGTCGCGGTTGAACGTCAGCCGCGCCGGGCGGGTCACCAGCCGCCGGAACAGCGCCCATCCGATGCTCACCAGCACGACCACCGCCACGACGTTCTGCATCGCGCTCACGGCGGCCCACACGACGCCGTCGAGCGGCGCGCTCAGGACCGTCTCGATGACGCCACCGGTGACGACGTTCGCGGTGCCGATCGTGAGGAGGATGAAGCCCCAGAAGATGCCGGCATGCATCAGGCCCGCGCGCCAGTCCTTGAACATCTTCGTCTGGATGAAGGCGTACTCGACGAGCCCGCCGATTCGCGCCGGCACGTTGGCAAACGGGTTCGACGGTCGAGCCGCCGCGAAGACGCGGAGGTGGCGGGCCATGACGAGCGCGAACACCGCCACGGCACCCCAGAAGACGAGGAACACCAGGGGATAGGCCGGGACCTCGCGGAACGGCTCGAACATCAGCGCGCCGCGGCCTCGGATCCGTCCGGCTCGAGGGGCGGCAGGTCGTCGCGTCCGGCGGCCCGCGCGGCGCCGTGGTCGAACGGCCCGGCGAGCGTCTCGAGCGCATGCGGCAGGACCGGCATCAGCGCCTCGAGCGACTCGAGGGCTGCCTTGGGGCTGCCCGGCAGGTTCACGATCAGCGCACCGCTGCGAACGCCGACGACGCCGCGGCTCAGGGCGGCCATCGGCGTGTGCCGGCGGCCCTCCGCGCGCATCAGCTCCGCGAGGCCCGGCACCTCGTACTCGACGACGGCGGCCGTCGCCTGCGGCGTCACGTCGCGCGGCGTCAGCCCGGTGCCGCCGGTCGTGACGACGAGCCGGTGCCGGGTCGTGGCCGCGACCAGCGTCGCCTCGATGCGGGCCTGATCGTCCGGGACGAGCATGCGCTCGACCGCGAGCCCCAGATCGGCGAGCCGTTCCGCGACCGCCGCTCCGGACGCATCCTCGCGTTCGCCGGCGACGCTCCGGTCGCTGGCCGTGATCACCACGCCGCTGACGGCGGACCGCCGACGGTCGGCCACGGGGTCGGCGGACGCCGCCGCGCCCGTCGCGTGCGGGTCAGCGGTCACGGCCGGACCTCCGACGCTCGCCGCAGATCTGGCCGGCCGTGCGGGGCCCGGATCGCCGCGGCCGCTGGTCGTCGCGCGCCCGACTCGCGTCGGTGCCGCGATGCCAGTCGCCACTCTTGCCGCCCGTCTTCGAGACCAGCCGTACCGCGCTGATCTCCACGCCGCGATCGACGCCCTTGACCATGTCATACACGGTCAGGGCGGCCACGGTCGCCGCCGTCAACGCCTCCATCTCGACGCCGGTCGGCCCGGTCGTCGCCGCCTCGGCGCGAACACGGAGACCGCCGCCGGCCCGATCCGGCGTGACGGCCACCACGAGGTCGGTCAGCGGGAGCGGGTGGCAGAGGGGGATCAGCTCGCTCGTGCGCTTGCCGCCCATGACCCCGGCGAGCTCGGCGACGCCGAGCACGTCGCCCTTCTCGTTGCCGCCGTCGATCACGAGGCTGAGCGTCTCCGGGGACATCGACACGAACGCCTCCGAGACGGCGCGACGAGCGGTCGGCGGCTTCGCGGACACGTCCACCATCCGCGGCCGGCCGGCGCGGTCGAGGTGCGAGAGCCGCCGCCGCTCCGTGCGCGGCACGGGTCCGGCGGTCCTTGGTCGGCCGAGGCCGCCCGGCGGCGTCGCGCCCGGGGCGGGTCGGGCCCGCCGCTGGTCGCCGCGTTCGAGCCCGCCGGCGTCGGCCGGGCCGCCGCCTTCGGCTGCGACGTCGGCCGTATCGCGTGCGCGGACGTCGTCGTCGGTCAGCTCGTCGGTCATCGTGGCTCCATCGGGAGCGCTAGCGGATCGGGTCGAGCCACCACAGCTCGACCTCCAGTCCGGCCGGCGGCTCGTCCACCGTCTCGGGGATGACCGCCAACGCCTCCGTCGCGGCCAGCGTCGAGAGCACGTGACTCCCCTGCCCGCCGGCCAGCCGGACGCGCAGCCGCCCGGCCGCATCGCGGACCGGCCGGCCGTCCGCGTCCCGGTCCACGGTCACGCGCAGGTGCGCCCGCCGGCCGGGGCTCTTTGACGTGCCCTCGCCCAGCACGGCCCGATCGGCGTCGCGGAGCAGTCGCCGATGGCCGGCCAGCGCGCGGAGCGCCGGGCGCACGAACAGCTCGAATGTCACGACGGTCGAAACCGGGTTGCCAGGCAGCCCGAAGAGCAGCGCTGGGGCCAGGCCGCCGCCTCGGTCAGCGGTCCCGAACGCGAACGGCTTGCCGGGCTGGACGGCAACGCGCCACAGGTCGATCCGTCCCACGGCGTCGAAGGCCGTCCGCACGACGTCGTACGGTCCAACCGACACGCCGCCCGACACGATCACCGCATCCGCGCCACGGGCGAGTCCCTCGCGGACGCGAGCGAGGACGTCGTCGAGGCGGTCCGCCGCGATCCCGAGGTCGATCGGCTCGCCACCGACTGCCGCCACCTGCGCAAGCAGCCCCGGGCGGTTCGCGTCCGGGATCCCGGCCTCGCCCAGCGGCTGCCCGGCGGACCGCACCTCGTCGCCGGTCGCCAGCACGGCCACGCGCGGGCGGCGATGGACGGTGATCCGGTCGACGCCGCTGCCCGCGGCGAGGGCAACCGCCGGTGGCGTGACGACCGCGCCGGCGTCGAGGATCTGCGCCCCGGCTTCGAGGTCGCTGCCCGCGCGACGGACCGAGCCGCCGGCCGGCACCGCCTCGTGCACGAGGCACGAGCCCGGGAGCGGGCCGACCGCCTCGCGGCCGCGCGGCCCTGGCCGGCCGTCCGCGTCCAGCGGCGTCGTCGCCTCGACCGGCACGACCGCATCGGCGCCGGGCGGGACGGGCGCCCCGGTCGCGATCCGGACGGCCGTGCCGGGCCGGACGTGCGTCTCCGGGGCGGCGCCGGCGCGCACCTCGCCGATGACACGCAGCGTGACGGGCGCCTCCTCCGACGCATCCAGCGTGTCCGCGGCCCGGATCGCGTAGCCGTCCATCGCGGAGTTGTCCCAGGGCGGGAGCGAGGTCGCGGCGACCACCGGCTCGGCGACCACCCGCCCGAGCGAGGCCAAGGGATCGAGGCGCTCGGGCGTCAGCGGTCCTGCGACGTGGCGGAGCAGTCGCTCGCGAGCCTCCTCGACGGACAGGAGGCGGTCGAACGCGGTGGCTGCCCCGCGGGGCGCGGCCGGTCCTTCGGGCGCGACGCGCGCCGCCTCGGCGGCCTCGGGTCTCGCCGCGGCCGGCATGGTCGTGTCCTCGGGCGCAGCATCGGTGGCGCGCCGTGCGCCGGGAACCGTCGTCAACGGATCGTCACCCCCCGCAGCTTCGCGCGATCCTGGATCGCGGAGGCGATGAGCCGCCGCGTCACGACGCCGACGAAGCCGCCGGCCTCGATCACCGGCAGCCCGTCGAGACCCGTGCGTCGCAGTCGGTCCAGCGCCGACCACAGGCTGTCGCCCGGTGCCAGCGCGGCCATCGACGGCGGGCCGACCATCACGTCCTCTGCTCGCGTGGTCGCCCACGACCGTCGCCCCACCCGCCGCAGCTGGGTCGATCCGACCACGCCGACGATCTGGTCGTCGCGCGCGACCGGCAGCGCGGATCCCTCGCCGCGCTCCATCAACTGGTCGGCAAAGGTATCGACCGTCAGCTGTGGCGAGACGGTGGTCACGTCCCGGTCGACCACGTCGCCGACGCGCACACCCTCGATCAGCTCCTGGACGGCGAGCCGCCGGTTGATGGCGCGCGAGGCGGACCCGAGGAGCCAGCCTGACAGACCGAGCATCAGCCCGTCGGTCGTCTCGCCGAGCAGCATCAGCGCCAGACCGCCGCCGACGAGGACCCAGCCGACGTACCGGCCGGACGTGGCCGATGCGCGCGAGCCCTTCCGCTCGTCCCCGGTGCGGGCCCAGAAGATGGCGCGCACGAGCCGTCCTCCGTCGAGCGGGTAAGCGGGCACGAGGTTCGCGACGCCGAGGATCAGGTTCAGCGCCGCGAGCACCAGGGCGACGAGCCCCGCGGCCCGGAGCGTCTCGTCGCCCGCCGCCTGCGCAAGCACCCCGGCCACGGCGAGCACGGTGCCGATGGCGAGACTGACGAGCGGCCCGGCAACGGCGACGGCTGCCTCGTCACGGGGCCGGTCCGACTCGAGCTGGAAGGATGCGCTGCCACCGAAGAAGAAGACGGTGATGGGACCGACGTCGAGCCCTCTTCGCCGGGCCACGATGCCGTGGCCGAGCTCGTGGGCGAGCACGGACAGGAAGAAGGCGACGGCGATGACCGCCCCGGTCAGCCACTTCATCGGCGTCGCAATCGTCGGTGCGTTCGCCTCGAGCTGGCTGACCACGAGGACCGTCACGAGGGAGCCGATGAGGATCCACGACAGGTGGATCCGGATCTCGAACCCGAAGAGGTGGGCGACCGGCCAGCCGGTCACCGGACCGCCTCGAGACTCGCGCGTGGGGCCGGCCTTGCGTCCGGCCGTGCCGCGCCCAGGCGCCGCCTCGCGATCACGATCACGAGCAGGGAGAGGGCGAGGATGACCAGGCCAACGGCGAGCGACGTCTCGAACCAGAACTGCTGGGGGAACAGCTGGACGAGCCGCTCGGATCGCGGGTCGAAGTTGTAGGTGCCACCGGCGAAGAAGAGCCGATGGAAGACCTCGAAGGCCGCCTCGAACGCGACGAGTCCCACGACGCCGACGGCCAGGATCGTCGCCACCAGCGCCGCTGCACCCGCCCGTACCGCGCGCCACAGCGCCGTGCCGCCACGCCACGCGCGGGCCGCGACCAGGACCACGACGACGGACACGAACGCGACGGCGGCGAGGCCCGCGAACACGCCGCGGACGTCCACCAGGTGCTGCCGCTCGCGCGCGCTCAGCACGGGCTCACCGGCAACCGCGACGTCGAACTGGGCTGGGCCGAGGACGAGGTCGACGAGTATCGCGTCGGTCGCGGTGCGGAGCTGCGCCGGCGTGTAGCCCGTCCACGCCGCGGCGTCGGCTCTGCGCTGCTCGAACGCGATCCAGCCCGGGTTGAGGAACGGGACGACGGCGAGCGCAACGAGCACCACGGCCGTGGCCGCGGCGACGACGACAGAGCCCGCCGCGCGGGCGAGGCGCACGCTCACCGGGCCATGGTACCGACTCGTCCGCTCCGACCCGCGCGGGGTTTGGCCGTCCCGGCCCGCAACCCGGCGCGAGGGTGCGGCTACTCGTCCTCGAGCGTCCGAGCCTGGTCCCACCAGCCCTCGATCATCAGATCGGGTGGTGGGTCCACCTTCAGCTCGAGGCACGCCCGGTGGATCCGGTCGCGGAACTCGTCGAGGTCGAGCGACAGCATGTCGCGTAGTCCCTCCACGCCGGCCTGGATCATCAGCTGGTGCTCGTCCGGCCCGAAGCCGGCCAGGTTGAGCATCAGGGCCTCGTCTCGCCAGTTGAGGACGTCGTTGGGCGTTGCGTCGACCTGGTCCGCGAGGTACTGCCGCCGCGTCGTCGTCTCCGAGACCTCGAGCAGCAGCCCCGTCGTGAAGATGCCCTGCCGCTCGAGTCGTTCGAGGTGGACGGGCTCGATCCGGGTCAGCTCCGTAATCGGCGGCACGGGCGGGCGGGTCCTCCTGGCTGTGGTACGCGACCATTATCGCGGCTCGGCGACTCGCAGACGGACGTCAGGGGCGCCGTGGTCTCCGCCCGGTCGGTCCTCAGCCAGGCTGAGCGACGACCGGACGAGCGAGCGTGGTCGCGAGCCGTTTCTGTGGATCCGGGCGCGAAACGACGCTCGCCTGTCCCGATTCCACTCAGTGACGCCGAAGACGTCGCAACCACCCCGGTCCCAGGGCCCGACGCCCGGCACCCGCTGTCAGCCGAGCGGGCGCTCCTCGAGCGGCACGTCCCAGTGCGCGTCGAGCAGCTCGAACCGCCGCTGCTCCTCGGCGCGATGGCGCTCGCGGTCGGGGAAGAGTCGCTCGGCGATCTCCGCCTCCGAGTGCTCCTCGATCGCGACCCAGTCTCGGTACGTGATCGTGACGAGTACGTCCCAGTCGGCGCGCCCGTCGCCGTGGAAACGCGGTACGTGGCAGGTGACGGCCACGAGTCGCCCGTTCGCGACCTGCTCGCGGAGGATCGGCCAGTGGTTGCGCTCGAACAGGCGGAGGAACTCGCCGTGGGCGCCCCACCGCGTGCGGTAGAAGTAGAGAACCGTGACGGGCCCCGGCATGACGACCTCCACGGGTGACGACGCGCCCGCCGCGCGGCGCGGTCCCGTCAGCGTGCGCGGAGGCTACCACCGGCGCCGGACCGCCAGGGCCGCCACCGGCACCCCGACGTGCCCGTCAGCTCGTCGGAACGGTTCCCGACGATGACGCTTCCCCGGAGCCGCCACTCTCAGGGAGCAGCACGCGTGCTTCCCGGCGCAGCAGCTCCCACGCGCGGCTTACGTGGCGCGGCTCCGTTCGCAGGCTGCCGATCGCGACGCGGATCACGAAACGGCCCGCCAGCCGGGTGTGCGACAGGAATACCTCGCCCGTTCGGTTGACCGCGTCGATCAACGCCGCGTTCAGGCGATCGAGCTTGTCGTCGTCGCCGGCCAGGGCGGCCGGCGCGTAGCGGAAGCAGACCGTCGAGAACGGCACGGGCGCCAGCCGCTCCCACCCGGGCTCCGCATCCACCGAGGCGGCGAACTCGCGGGCGAGCTCCAGATGCCGCTCGAGCCGGCGGCGCAGCCCCTCGAGGCCGAACCAGCGCAGCTGGATCCACAGCTTCAGCGCCCGGAACCGGCGGCCGAGCTGCGGCGTGTACTCGTTGAAGTCGCGCACCGGCGTCTCGTGGTCGAGCGTGCGGAGATACTCCGGGACGAGGCTGAACGCGTCCCGCAGGACGTCCATCCGCTGGGTCAGCAGGAGCGACGCGTCGAGCGGCGTGAACAGCCACTTGTGCGGGTTGACGACGACGGAATCCGCGCGCTCCCAGCCGGTGAACGGCGCTCGTCGCTCGGGGATGATGGCGACGGCTCCCGCGTACGCGGCGTCCACGTGCATCCACAGCGCCTCCCGCTCGGCGATGTCCGCGATCGCGGCCACGGGGTCGACTGACGTCGACGACGTGGTGCCCACGGTCGCCACGACGGCGATCGGCTGGTGGCCGTCCCGGCGCTCGCGAGCGATCGCCCCGTCGAGCTCATCGGCGCGGGGCGGGGAACGCTCGGCGGCCGGGCCGTGTACCAGCGCCGCGCGCCCGAGCCCGCGCGTCAAGCCCGCCGTCTCGATCGAGCTGTGGGGCGCGGGGGCGGCGGAGTCGCGGGGCGCCGCGGTTTTCGCGCGGCCGGCGAGTCCCCGCGCCGCGGCGTCGAGAGCGGCCGCTTCCCGCGCAGCCGCCAGCGCGATGAGCGACGAGGTGGAGGCGGTGTCGGTCAGGAGCCCGTCGAATTCGGCCGGCAGCCCGAGCGCGTCGCGCAGCCAGCGGACGACGACCACCTCGAGTTCGGTCGCCACGGGCGACGTTCGCCAGAGCATGGCGTTCGACCCGATCCCCGCCGTCAGCATCTCACCCAGGATCCCCGGGCCGGATGCGGTCGTCGCGAAGTAGGCCATGAACCCCGGGTGCTGCCAGTGCGTCACGTTCGGCTCGACCAGCCGGCCGTAGTCAGCGAGGATCGCCTCGATCGGGGCTGGCTCCTCCGGCGGTTGCGACGGGAACAGCGGCCCGAGCGACCCCGGGTCGACCGGCGGCAGCACCGGGTACCGCTCCACGGACGCGAGGTAATCGGCGATCCGGTCGACGACCTGGTGGCCCGCCGCCCGGAACGCCTCGGGGGCCATGTCGACCAGGCCGTCGGTCTGCTCCGCGTCGAGGGCGATCGCACGATCGAGATCCCAGTCCTGCCCGTCGGCCCGTCGCGGCGAGCCAGCTTCCGTCACGGTCCGGAGTCTACGCGGGCTCCGCCCGACACAGCCCCGATGGGTGCCGTTCGGACCGGCGGGCGCCGCGTGTGTAGGGGCGTGTAGCAGAAATTGAGGCCGTCTGGAACCCGGAGGTCCGATGCGTCGGACGGAGCTTGCCGGCGCACGTGACATCGTTCGAGTCGGGTGCTGGCCGACCGAGTCGGCTGGAACTTCCCTCCAACGGTCTGCGATGGCGCGGCTGGGTGATCGATCATGTGAGGAGTTCAACGCGCGGGAACTCAGCGCTTGACGCACGTATAGGCGCCATACACCGACCCGCCGAACTCGGCGGTCGCGATCTCAAAGCCCGCCGCAACGAGCATCGGCTCGAACAGCCAGCGGAAGGTGCTGTACTCGGTGCGGATGTGCTCGGCAAGGTTGGCGCGTGTGTACCCGAGGGCCGGATCGTCAACGGCATGAGCGAACCACCGCTCGAAAACTTGGTCGGCCTCCGAGGGTTGGAAGTCGTAGATCAGATCGTGGATCCGTAAGACCGCGCCAGGCCGCATCATTCGGGCGATGCGCTCGAGCGCGAGTCCCTTCCAGAAGTCAGGCAAATGATGGAGAGCGTTTCGGGTGTATACCCCGTCAGCGGGCGGGCCGACGTGGCGGTAGCTCAGGAAGCCAGCCTGCACGCAGTCGAGGTTCGTCAACCCGGCTGCGACCGCTCGATCCTCGAGGAGTTTCACCATCACCGGTGAGACGTCGACCGCCGTGACCTGCCCGAACTGTCGCGCCGACGGGAGCGCGAACTGCCCGGTCCCCGCGCCGAGGTCAACGATCGTCGACGTCTGGGTCAGGCCGTGGGCGGCAAATACGGACAGGTCCGCAGCGGGATCGGGGTACCCTTGCTTCTGGTCGTAGCCCCCCAACGAAGCCGAGATCGAGATGCTCCGGACCCGCGTGAGCCAGTTCGTCGATCATCCACGGCGTGGCCACTCGGCGATTCTAGGCGAGTCGTGGGTACCGGCCGACCCGCTGCCCGAGCCCAAGCGGGGACGGGCTCTCGGACGCGTCGCGCTCTGGGTCAGGCGGCCGCCCGCCAGGCGAGGTAGCCGACCGAGGCGACCTGGAGCCAGGCCCGGGCGCTCGCCGCGGTGCCCTCGTAGCAGCGCGACAGGCGGGGCCAGCGGCCCAGCTGGGCAAAGGCGTGCTCGATCCGGTAGAGCGGCCGGATCGGGGCGAAGCCGCTCACGCCCTTCGGTGGCGCCTTGATCGTCCATGTCGGAGGTCCGCCCGAAGGTCGCCGGCCCGTACGGGTCACCCCGGCGAAGTCGTCGACCGACGTCCGCAGGGCGACCGCGAGATCCGGCTCAATCGATGCGGCCGGGGCGGATCCGGTGGTGTTGCCGGCGTCCCCCTGTGCAGATGCCGCCGCCGCGCCTCCCTGCACGGACATCGCGCGGCACCTCGGATGCGCTGGCATGATCGGCCGATGGCGGCCCGCGACGATACGGCCCTCAAGCGGCTCGGCGGTGGCCGGTGGCAGACGCGCGACGGACGCTTCACGATCGAGCCACAGTCCGGCACGTGGGTCGTCGTCGACGCGGAAGCGACAGACGAGCTGGGGCTTGCGCTCGTGCGCGGGCCATACGGGACGCTGACGGCCGCGAAGGACGCGATCGCCGACGCTCGCGAGGGCGATGCGCCGGCGTCGCCCCTGGCCGGCGCGCTGGCGCGCGTCGCCGACATGGCCGAGCCTCAGGCGAGCGATCCGCGTCGTGGCCGCCGCCGGCAGAAAGTGGAGGGTCAGGCGACGCCCGCGACCGAGCCGACACCGGCGCCCACTGGGCCAGAAAGGGCGCGAGGCGCGGTGGCAGGCTCGTCATGGCGCCACGGTAGAGCGCGCTCATGACACCTGGTGTCAGGAACTCGGCGCCGTCCCGCTCCGCCTTTCCGGTCAGCCGCCAGCGCGGCCGCCATACTGCCCGCATTGGCAGCCGAAGCCCATGACCGACGAATTTGAGCTCCGGACCACCTCTGACGCATTTCTCGCCCGCGTCGAACGTCTCCATCGGCTCGAGGAGCGCAAGCGGACTTTCACGCCCGGGACGCCGGACATGGTCCGGATCACCCGCGAGGTGGAGAAGCTGACGGCCGAGGTCCATCAGTACGCGAGACGTCAGACCGAGCTTGCAGAGCTGGCCGGAAAGCGGCGCGCGTCGCGGATGCGGCCGATCGTGCTCGTACCGCCGCGCGACATCGATCAGATCCTCGCCGAGTGGCGGGAGGCCGAGCGGTCCGTGTCGGCGGCGACGCCCGGCACGGCCGAATGGGAGTCCGCCATCGCCGACGTCGAGCGGCTGCGCAACGAGTACGGCCGCGCGCACGCGGCCCGGAGCGCTGATCGGACGGATCACTAGAAGCCCGATCGGACCTCTACGACCTCCACGTCGAAGTCGGCGGGGTGAAGGCCGAGGTCGAGAGCGATCCGCTCACGTGACCGCGCCTCGATGTCGTCCAGCGAGAAGGCGACGGTCCACGTCGCCGGCAGCTCACGCACGGTCACGTGCCAGGCATCACGGGAGATCTGCTCGACCATGACGCTGAAGCGCGCTCGATCCTGATGCGGACGCGGTTCTGGACCCATTGACGGGATGCTGGGGCCGTGCGGTCACGGCGTGCAGTGAACCCGGAACACGAGGCTTGCGGAGCCGTTGCAGTGAGTCCTGACTGACCGCTCGACGGCGCCGCGTCCGGAGGCCGGTGCCATCGCGCAACGGCAACCAGGACGCAAGTACTGGACGATCGCGGCAGATGACCTGAAACTGACGCCGAGAAGAGGCACGACGGGACGGGGTCGCGAGCTCCTCCCCCCGGCGCAAGCGTCCACCCCGGTGTGCCACTCAACGATGACCTGCGCGAGGCCACTGCCCAATGCCCCGCGCGGGTCTTCGTCTGTCGGCGGCGCGTCCGTCGGGGACGATCTGGACTAGCGGTCCTCGGGCGCCGGTGGCCCCTCGGCGATCCACTGGTGGGCCTGTCGCCAGAACTCGGCGCTCGTCACGTCGAGCCCCTGCCGGTTCGCCTCGTACTCCCACTCGGTCATCAGGTGCTCGGCGCCTGTGCGCTCGAAGCCGCGTTCGGTCAGCTTCACGACGAACTCCCGTCGACGGCGCGTGTACAGGCTCACGAGCCGGCTCGGTAGGTTGCGAGAATAAATGCCTCCTGCGTTCGGCGCCACGGCCATCCTCGGACCTCGGCGGAAGCCGCAGCAGCGACGTGGCGATGCCCGGTGACGTCGATGCCACGGCCGGTCCCCGGGATTGCTCGCGGCGGTGCTGCGACCGTTCCGGTGTTGGTCGGGGCGGAGCGATTCGAACGCTCGACCTCCTGAACCCCATTCAGGTGCGCTACCAGGCTGCGCCACGCCCCGACAGGCAACCGAGTCTAGCAGAGCCCCTGTGGCGCTCCGGCCGCGCGGGCGGACCGCGAAACGCGGCCGAACTAGCCCGGCGCGCCAACGCCCAGTCGATCGACCCACCGCCGGAAGTCGGCCAGCTCGTCCTTCGTCTCGCGCGCGAGGAGATCGACCAGGCAGCGTTGGACGCTCTTGCCCTCGAAGAGCGCGTTGTGGACCTCCTGCGCGATCGGCATCTCGACCTCGAGCCGGCGTGCCAGCGCAAGAGCTGCCTCGACGGTGTACGCGCCCTCCGCGACGCCCGGCAGCGAGCCCTCGATGTCCGCCCACTTCCGTCCCCGCGCCAGCTCCTCGCCGAGCCGGTGGTTGCGCGAGAGTCGCGATCCGCACGTCGCGATGACATCGCCGAGACCGGCCAGGCCGGCGAACGTCAGGGGGTTCGCGCCGGCGGCGATTCCCAGCCGGGTCATCTCCGCCAGCCCGCGCGTCATGAGGCCCGCCTTGCCGTTGTCGCCGAACCCCAGCCCGTCCGCCGCGCCGGCCGCGACGGCGATGATGTTCTTCAGTGCGCCGCACAGCTCCACGCCGAGCACGTCGTTGTTGACGTACAGCCGGAACTCGCGGCGCGAGAGCCGCTCCACGACACGATCGGCGAGCACCGGCTCCTCGGCCGCCACGACGGCCGACGCAGGCAGCCCGCGGGCGATCTCGATGGCGAGGTTCGGTCCGGACAGCGCCGCGAGGCGCGTCGGCGCCACCGTGCCCGCGTCACCGACGACCTCCGTCATCCGCATCAGGGTGCCGGGCTCGAGGCCCTTCACCACGGATAGGACGTCAGCCGACGGCGGAATTCCGTGTCCGACGCGCGCCATCGTCGGGCGTACGTGCTGGGAAGGGACGGCGACGATCACGAGATCGGACGCCTGGCGGAGCTCCGAGGCATCGGCCGTCACGCGGATGCCCGGCCCGAGGTCGATCCCCGGCAGGCGCCGTTCGTTGCGGCCATCGGTTCGGATGCGCGCGGCCGAGGCCTCCGAGTGGGCGAGCAGGGTGACCGGCTCCTGGCGCGCGATGAGCGCGGCGAGCGTCGTCCCCCAGGCACCGGCTCCGATCACCGCGACCCGCGGCGACGGCGTCCCGTCCGTCACCACGCCTCCGTCACCGAGCGCGACCCGGGCGGCCGCTGCCGGCCGTGCGGCGGCCGCGCGGCGGGACCGCTCGGGCGGCCGCCCCTCCCCCACCCGATCGCCTCCGTCGCGGCAGCTCCGCCTTGCTCCGGTCGCGGAAGACGAGCCGGATCGGCGTGCCGTCGAACCCGAACGCCTCGCGCAGCCGGTTCTCGAGGTAGCGCCGGTAGCTGAAGTGGATGGCACCGGCGTCGCTGGCGAAGAACACGAATGTCGGCGGCGCGACGGCGGCCTGGGTGGCGTAGAAGATCTTCGGCCGGCGACCCTTCACCATCGGCGGCACCTGGCGGTCGCTGGCGGCTGCGACCAGCCGGTTCAGCTCGCCCGTCGAGATGCGTTTTCGCCGCTCCCCCCAGATGTCGACCGCGGTCTCGAGCACGCGGCTGACGCGCTGTCCGGTCCGGGCGCTGATCGAGATCACGGGCGCGAAGTCCAGGAACGGCACCTCGTTCCGGATCCACTGGACGTACTGGTCGAACGTCCGATCCGTCTTGTCCTCGACCAGATCCCACTTGTTGACCGCGACGACCAGTCCCTTGCCCTCCTCGCCGACGTAGCCGGCGACATGCGCGTCCTGCGCGGTGAGCCCCTCCACGGCATCGATCACGAGGACGGCGACGTCGGCACGGGAGATGGCTCTGAGCGACCGGAGCGTCGAGTACCGCTCGGCAGCCGGCCCGGCCGCAACCTTGCCGCGGCGCCGGATGCCGGCTGTGTCGATGAGCACGATCTCGCTGCGGCCCCAGCGTAGCCGGGTGTCGATCGTGTCCCGCGTCGTGCCCGGCACCTCCGACACGATCGTCCGCTCCTCGCCGAGCAGCGCGTTGAGCAGGCTGGACTTGCCGACGTTCGGCCGGCCGACGAAGGCGATCGCGGCCTCCGCCACGTCCGCCTCCGCCGCGATCTGCGCATCCCAGCGGGCCTCGACCGAGCCTGCCGCACGGCCGGCGGCGTCCTCGGCCTCCTCTGCTTCGTCGTCCTCGTCGGGCTCGTCGTCCTCGCCGACGACGTGCGGCTGCAGGCGCCCTGACGCGACCTCGCGCGCCCACGCGTCCGCCTCGCGCTCGCGCTGCTTGCGAGCGATCTCTTCCTCGCTCTCCGGCGGGAGGGCCCACACGATGGCATCGAGCAGGTCCGCCACGCCGCGGCCGTGCGACGCAGAGATCTGGTAGGTCTCGTCCCAGCCGAGGGCGTAGAACTCGGCGCCCTCGAGCTCGCGCTTCTCGTTGTCCGCCTTGTTGACCGCCACGAGCAGCGGGCTCGTCGCCGAACGCAGGAGATCGGCGGCCTCCTGGTCGGCGGGCGTCAGCCCGGCGGCCGCGTCGACCACGAACAGGATGACGTCCGCCTCGCGGATCGCGAGCCGCGCCTGCTCCTGCACCTTGGCCTCGATCGGGTCGTCCGGCGAACGCTCCAGACCGCCCGTGTCGACGACGACGAACCGTCGGTCGTTCCACTCCGCGTCGCCGTACAGACGGTCGCGGGTGGTCCGTGCCCGGTCCTCGACGATGGCGGTGCGCGAGCCAAGGATCCGGTTGAAGAGGGTGCTCTTGCCGACGTTGGGCCGGCCGACGATGGCGACGACCGGCAATCCTGGCACCGACGGCTCGCCGGGGCGTCGCCTCCGTCCTCGGAGAGCTTCGACTTGGTCGCCGGGGAGTTCGCCCATCAAAGGGCTTGCCTCACGCCGCGCCGGCGGTCGGGGCGATGACGTTCGGCAGCGAGGTCGTGCGCCCGGCCGGCGTCGCGGCCGCGGCCAGCGCGGCGTCGGCGAGGGCACGAGCATTCGCGGCGGCCTCCGGCGTGCCGGCGAGCTCGAGGATCCTCTGCGCGACGGCGTGGAGATCCTCGATCGGCGTGGAAGTTCCGCCGGTCACGCCAACCACCGTCCGGCCGTCGAAGACCGCGGCGTCGGTCAGGTCACGCACGCTCTCGATCTGGATCGCGGGCGTGCCGGCGATCCCGCACAGGCGCGTCAGCTCCTTCGTGTTGGCGCTGGATCGGCCGCCGACCACGACCATCAGGTCGACCTCGCGCGCGGCCTCGAGGGTGTCCTCCTGCCGCCGGATGGTGACCGGGCAGACCGTGTTGACGATCTTGAGCTCGTGCGCGCGCGACGTCATGAACGCGGCCAGCTTCTCGAACTTCCAGGGCGGCTGGGTCGACTGCGAGATGAGCGCCATCCGCTTCTTGCGCGGGATGGCCGTCGCCCACTCCTCTTCCTCGTCGACGACGATCGCGTCCGGGGCGAACCCGAGCAGACCGACGACCTCCGGGTGCTTGGGCGTTCCGAGGAGGACGATCGTGTAGCCCTCCTCGACGAGCTTGACGAGCTCGCGCTGCTCCTGGATGACCCACGTGCAGGTGCCGTCGATGACCTCGAGCCCGCGGGCGTTCGCACGCTCCATCACGTCCGGGCGAACACCATGCGCGCGGATCACGACGGCGGCGCCGTGATCGACATGGTCGAGCGATTCCACGGTCCGGACGCCGAGCGCCGCCAGGTCCCGGACCACGCCCTCGTTGTGCACGT
Organism: Chloroflexota bacterium; assembly: GCA_030447745.1. Lineage (GTDB taxonomy): Bacteria > Chloroflexota > Limnocylindria > Limnocylindrales > CSP1-4 > JACDAV01. Next base: position 35,481 of record JAUJOH010000010.1, read on the forward strand.
TCTGCCCGAGGGTATGCGTCAGCTTGCCCGCGGCAGCCGACTCCTTGGCCTTGTCGATGGCCTCGCGCACGCCGTAGCAGAAGCCCGTTCGCCTGGCCATCTGGATCGTCTGAACCGTTCCCATGTCACGACAAGTATCGCACGGGGTCGTCCGGAGGCCGCCCGGCCCGTCGGGTCCGCGGCGCATCTGTCACCGGACCGCCTCGAGGTCGCGGCGGCCGCCCCGTGGTCGGGTGCCGGAACCCGGCCTCGCCGCGTCCTCGCCGGCGTGGGCGGCGTACGTTCCCCGCTGGCGCGGCGGGAGCAGCGCCGCGATGCGGCCCATCAGGCGCACCGTCGCCGCGCCCTTCGCCGCTCGGCCGCGCCGGGCGGGGGCGCCGTCGTCCGCGAGGAGGAAGGGCTCGCCGATCCGGAGAGTGATCCGTCCGCCGGGCCTCGGCAGCAGCTGGCCGCGCGGCCACCGGAGATCGCTGTCGACGACGGCAAGCGGCACGATCGGCGCCCGCGTCCGCAACGCGAGCATGGCCAGACCGTCCTTCGCCGGCTGGAGCGCACCGTCCGAGCTCCGCGTTCCCTCCGGAAAGACCATCAGGAGGTGCCCTTCCTCGAGGATCCGCTGAGCGAGCCGGAAGGCCTCGAGATCCGCGGTCGACCGGTCAACCGGATGGACGCCGCCGCTGCGCCCCATCCAGCCGATGATCGGCCAGTCGAAGAGCTCCTTCTTGCCGAGCCAGTGGATCCGGCGTCCGAGCTGCGGCGTCAGCCACGCACCGATGACGACCGGGTCGGCGTTCGAGGCATGGTTGGCGGCGAGGATCACCGGGCCGCGGCGCGGGATCGCGCGCAGATCACCTTCGATGGTGACGCGCGTCACGGCGCGGGTGATGAGGCGCGCGGCCGCTGCGACCAGCCGGATGAGCGGCGTCAGGTGGCCTTCGATGGGCTCCGGGCGCGGCCGCACGTCGCCCGCGAGGGCCCTGGCGGTCGGCGTCGTGCCGGCGGACGGCGTCCCGGCGCTCCGTGCCGCCTCCGCGGAGCGGATCGCGTCAACGACGAGCTCGACGGTCTCCTCGAACCGGTTGCCGTCCGTCACGAGAACCCGGGCGTCGTCGGCGGGGCGAAGCGGCGCGACCGCACGCGAGCTGTCGAGCTCATCGCGGCGACGAAGCTCGGCGAGGATATCGCGCCCCTCGGCACGATCCGGGTTGACGCGGCGTTCCTCGGCCCGACGACGAGCTCGCTCGGCGACCGAGGCACTGAGGAACAGCTTGAGATCCGCGTCGGGGAGGACGACCGTCCCGATGTCGCGACCGGCCATGATGATCCGGCCGGGCGCCGCAATCCGGCGCTGCCGGTCGAGGAGTGCCGCGCGTAGCTCCGGCACGCGGGAGACGGCCGAGACCGCGGCGTCCACGTCGGGTCCGCGGACCTCCTTCGTCACGTCCCGGCCGTCGACGAGTACGCGGGCGAGGCGCCCCTCGGCGTCCGCTGCGAGCTCGACGTCGTCGACGAGCGCCACGAGGGCCTCGACGCCGGTGTCGCCGACGCCGCGATGGAGTGACAGCCAGGTCGCGGCCCGGTACAGCAGCCCGGTGTCGCAGAAGCGGTAGCCCAGCTCGAGCGCCGCCGCGGCACCGACGCTGCTCTTGCCGGACGAGCCCGGGCCGTCGAGGGCGACGACCAGACCGGGACGCGTCTCGGGAGCGGAAGCGGGAGCGGCGACAGCGGGCATCGGCGCGAGGATAGCGGCGCGGCGCGGGCTGTGGTCAGCGGCGCGGCGGCCGCCGTGGGCCCGGACCGCGCGGTCCGAGGGAGCCGGCACCGAGCTGGCGGATCTCATCCGCTCGCAGGCGGCGGGCACGACCGCTCGGCAGCGTGTCATCCAGCCGGACAGAGCCGATCCGGACGCGGACGAGTCGCTCGATCGGGCTCGCGACCGCCGCGAACATCCGGCGCAGCTTGCCGCTTCCAGCCCTGCCCGAGCACGGCGCGATACCACGTCAAACCCTGCGCCGGCGGGTCGAGCAGTGCCTCGAGCCGCCGCGTCTCCGCGCCGGTGGAGCGTCGGAGGGGCTGGGCCAGCCGGGCGAGCCCCTCCTCGAGGCGGACGCCGCGGATCAGCTCGGTCACCTGGTCCTCGGTCAGCGGCTCGCGCAGCCCGACCGCGTACTCGCGCTCGACCCCGAACCGCGGGTGGAGCACGCGCTCGGCCCACTCGCCGTCGTTCGTCAGCAGCAGCAGCCCTTCCGAGTCCTGGTCGAGCCGACCGACGGGATAGACGCGGGCGCCGTCCGGCACCAGCGCGGTCGGCACGAGCTCGAGCACGGTCCAGTCGGCGTGCCGGTCGCGGACGGTGGATGTCACACCGGCCGGCTTGTGCAGGGCGAGGTGCACCGGTGTTGCCGCCGACCCGATCGGGCGCCCGTCGACCTCGATGAGCGCCGTGGCCGGGTCGGCCTGGTCGCCGAGCCGGGCCGGCCGGCCGTCGACGGTGACGCGGCCGCCCGCGATGAGCGCCTCGCTCGCGCGGCGGGACGCGACGCCGGCCGACGCAAGCACCTTCTGGAGCCGCTCGGCGGGCATCAGTCCGCCTCCGAGGCGGCGCCCTCGAGGCCATCCGCCTCCTGGACCACCGCGAGCTCCCGGGCGCCCTCGTCCGCGAGCCGTGCCGCCACGTCCACGTCGAGCGGCGGCAGCTCCTCGAGGCTCGTCAGGCCGAACCGCTCGAGGAACTCGAACCCGGTCCCGTAGAGGAACGGGCGGCCCGGGGCGTCGGCGCGCCCAAGCTCCGCGATCAGCCGACGATGAAGCAGCGACCGGATGGTGTAGTCGGAGTCCACTCCGCGGATGCGCTCGACGGCGGCCCGGGTGACCGGCTGGCGGTAAGCCACGATCGCGAGCGTCTCCAGGGCAGCCGGCGACAGGCGGATGGCATCGACCCCGACGTAGCGGGCGACGAGGGCCCCGGCCTCCGGCGCAGTCACCAGCTCCACGCGATCGCCGGAGGTCACGAGCCGGACGCCGCGCCCGCGGAGCGTGACCTCGAGATCACCGAGCCGGGCGTCGACCGCCGCCCGATCGACCGCCGCCAGCGTCGCGATCTCGCGCCGGGCCAGGGGACGCTCCGCCACGAACAGGAGTGCCTCGAGCGCCGTCTCCGTCAGCTCGGCGGGCGGCGCCGGCGCGCCGACTGCGACTTCCGTCCCCGGCTCCGCCGTCGTACCGGTGTCGGGGGTCTCGGGCAGGTGGCCGTTCACGAGATCGTCTGTCAAGCGAACGACTCCAGCGACTCGTCGATCGGCGTGTCGCCCAGGTCGTCCGCGTCGCCGGGGAGGCCCGATGCCGCGCGCTCCTCCGCGGTCGTGCGGCGGGCCAGGATCGGCCCCCACGGCTCGGCCTGCTCGACCACGATCTCGCGCCGCTTCATCAGCTCGAGCATGGCGAGGAACGTGATCGCCACGACGGCGCGGTCCCGTACCCCGCGCAGCAGCTCCTGGAGCACGACGACATCCGCGTCCCGGAGCGCGGCCCGGATGACCGCCGCTCGGTCCGCCAGCCGGATCGTCCGTGGGAGGACCTCCGGCGGCGGCTGCGGCGGCAGGGCGAGGCGGAGCAGCCCGGTCAACGAGGCGCCAAGGATGGCCGGATCCTGTGCCGGCACCTCCGCCGGTCGCGCGCGGGCGAGCGCGGCGGCGTGGGCGGCGGACGGCTCGCGGCGGAACAGTCCGATCCGTTCCGCCGCCCCGCGCTGGAGCTCCCGGCCAGCGTCGCGATGCGCCCGGTAGAGGAGCAGTCGCGCCCGCAGCTCGGCCTCCGGGTCCGGACCCTCGTCCGGGACGCTCCCGGCCGCGACGACCGGCCGGGAGGGCAGCATCGCCCGGCTCTTGATCAGGATCAGCTGGCTGGCGACCGCGACGAACGAGCTGACGTTCCCGATCCGGTCGGCGTGGAGCCCGGCGAGCGCGTCGAGGTACGCGTCCGCGAGCGCGCCCAGGGGCACCGTCAGGACGTCGAGCTCGCGTGCCTCGATGAGCGCGAGCAGCATCGCCAGCGGGCCCTCGAACGCCTCCAGCTGGACCCGCGTCGCCGCCTCGGGGCGGCGGCCCTCGCCGAAGACGACGGTCGGCGCGACCGCGGCGCCCGAAACGTCCGACGGTCGGGCGGTGGAGGTCGCGACGTCCGCCGTCACGTCAGCTCGCATCGTCCGCCAGCCGCAACAGCTGACCGAATTCGGCGTCGCGGGGTGCGTCCTGGTGTCGGATCAGGTCCACCGTGCGGGGGCCGCAACCGGCGACCTCCGCGAGACGCGCCGAGACTTCGGCGTGGTGGCGGAGCCGATCGAGGTGGGCCGCCATGCCGGGCACCACGCCCGCGACCTGCAACGCCCGTGGACCGAATGCCTCGCCGAGCGACCACGCGACCCTCGGCCAGAGGCCGGTCGCGCCCTTGCCGGCGTCGTGGAGCAGCCCGGCGAGGAGCACGTCGCGCTCGGTGACCCCCTCGGCGCGAAGCGCTGCGACGACGTCGAGCCCGTGGCGGCGATCGGCGACGTGCATACCGTCGAAGAGCGCGAGCTGGGCCGGGGTCAGCCAGGTGGCCAGGCGGTTCCGCTCGTCGGCGCGGACGCGTGCCCGGACGTGGCGGAGGAACTGGCGGGTCCTGGCAGCCCACCAGGCCGCCTGCGATCGAGCCGTCACAGGAGGCCGAATTGACGTCCCACGAGGAGCTCGAAGAGCGGGAACCCGACCTCGCTGAACACGACGCCCACGACCGTCTGGCGCCCAGGCAGGATGGGCAGGAACACGGCCGCGAACAGGATCAGGAACCCGTACTGCTCCAGGACCGGGCGGACCCGGTACTCCGTCTCGCGGTCGAGCGCTGCGAACAGCACCTTCGACCCGTCGAGCGGTGGGATCGGGACGAGGTTGAAGATGAAAAGCGCGATGTTGATGAACACGAGGAGCGCAAGGGTGTTGTGCGCGATGTCTGGCACGTCCATCCGGGTCGTGACGATGTACCGGAGCGGCAGTGCGGCTGCGGTGGCGAGGATCAGGTTGGACAGCGGTCCGGCCGCGGCGACGAGCGCCTCGCCCCTCCGCCCGCCCCGGAGGTTGAACGGGTTGACCGGTGTCGGTTTCGCCCAGCCGAACCCGGCCAGGGCGAGGAGCAGGGCGCCCATCGGATCGAAATGAGCGCGCGGATCGATCGTCAGTCGCCCGAACAGCCGGGCGGTGGAGTCGCCCAGCTGGAACGCCGCCATGGCGTGCGCGAACTCGTGGATCGGAAAGGCCACGAGGATGATGACGCCGAGCACGATGAAGAGCTCGATGGACGGGTTGAGCAGGATCACACGGTGCTCCGGGAGGTGTCGGGACGTCGCTATCGTACCGGCGCGTCGGGGTCAGAGCCGCCCCAGCAGCTCCGACTTCTTGGCGTCGTACTCCTCGGTGCTGATCGCGCCGCGATCGCGCAGGTCGGCGAGCGAACCGAGCGCGCGGGTCACCTCGTCCGCGCTCATCGCCCGGACACCGGCGCCGCCCGAGGCGCCACGGGAGGCACCATCGGAGCCGGTGCCCGCGTGGGCGGCCGCCACGACCGGCTCCGTCACGTGGCCGCCGCCCGGCGTCGCGCGGATCGGCGGCGAGGGCAGCGGCCGGCTGACCTCGCCTTCGAGCTCGTGCTTCTGGTTGAGCATCTCCCGCTTGAACACCGGTGCCTTGTCGAGCATCCGGTAGCGGTCGATCGCGGTGTCCGCCGCGGTCAGGATGTCGAGGTCGCCGTAGTTGAGCATGCGGCCGAACAGGTTCTGGTCGAGGACCGCGTCGTTGATCTTCTCGAGCGAGCTGTCGCCGGACCGCTTGTTGATGATCCCCTCGACCTTCAGGACGCGCCGGTTCGTGATCATGTAGTCCTGCGACCACCAGCCGAGGTAGACCTTGCCCAGCCACAGGAGCGCGATGACGATGGCGGCGAGGATGGCGTACCCGGCGACGTCGCGGACCGGTCCCGGGTCGAGGTTGGTCTGGACGACGAGCAGGACCAGGCCGGCGACGAACAGGAGCCACGCGTAGCGGGCCTCCAGGACCGGCCAGAGCCAGTGCTGGCGCGTGCGCATGATGACCTGCTCCCCGTCGGCGAGGAGCCTGTCGGCGTAGCGTGGCATCCCTGGGTGAGCCTCCTCAGGCCCGCGGGTGGGCGCGGGCGTACACCGATCGGATCCGCTCTCCCGTGACGTGGGTGTAGAGCTGCGTGGTGCTGATACTCGCATGCCCGAGCAACTCCTGGACGATCCGGAGGTCCGCCCCGCCGTCGAGCAGGTGGGTGGCGAAGGAGTGCCGCAGCGTGTGGGGGCTGACCCGGTCGGCGAGGCCCGCCCGCGCGGCGGCGGCCTTGACCACCGCCCACGCCTGCTGGCGCGCGAGCCGCCGGCCACGGTCGCCGAGGAAGAGCGGACCGCCCCGCTGGAGCAGCACATGGTGTTGCGCGAGCAGCACCGGACGAGCTTCGCCCAGCCACCGATCGAGCCACGCGAGCGCCACGTCGCCCACCGGCACGAGTCGCTCGCGGTCGCCCTTCCCGACGACGCGGACGAAGCCGCCGTCGAGCGAGAGGTGCTCGCGGTCGAGGCGCAGCGCCTCGCTGACCCGCAACCCGGCGGCGTACAGGAGCTCGAGCATGGCGCGCGCCCGGATCGCTGCCCCGGGCGGTTCTTCCGGGCGGGCCGCGGCCTCGAGCAGCCGCTCGACCTCCTCGACCGTCAGCGTTTCCGGCAGGAGTCGGGTCTGGCGCGGAAGGTCCAGCCGCGACGCCACGTCCACGCCGATGATCGCCTCGCCGAACGCGAACCGGTAGAAGCCGCGGATCGCGGCCGTGCGCCGCCGCAGGCTCGTGGGCGCGAGCCCGCGCGACCCGGCGAGGCCACGCTTCGTCTGTCCAGCGAGGTAGGCCGTCGCCGCCTCCGGCGACGCGTCCCACCCGGGGCCGGTGCGCCGCGCGCCGAGGACGGCCGCGAAGTCGCGCAGATCCGTGGCGTACGCCGCGATCGTCGCCGGGGACAAGCCCCGCTCGACGCGCAGACACACGAGGTAGTCCGCGATCGCGCGGTCGAGCGCGGGTGTGGACGCGACGGGCGCCACGTGCGACGTCATACGGTCGGCCGCGACGGGTCGCGGCGGCCGAGGCGCTCGGCCACCGTGATCCCTAGGACTGTCATCGCTACGACGGGAGGAGCTCGATCTTCTGCCGGACCAGGTCCCAGAACGGCTGGGCTCCCGCCGGCTCGATCAGGCGGATCGGCCGGTCGACCGCCTGGACCTCCACGACGTCCCCCACCTCGAGCGGCAGATCCTCGCGCCCGTCGATGCTGATCAGCGCCTCGTGCGCGTCGACGACACGGCACCGGACGACCTGCTCCGGCCCCACCACGACGGACCGGATCGCCGACAGATACCCGGCGATGGGCGTGACGACCAGGTTGCGCGCCGACGGGTCGACGATCGGGCCACCGGCCGAGAAGGAGTAGCCGGTCGAGCCGGTGGGGCTGGCGACGACGAGGCCGTCCGCGATGAACGTCGCGAGATGGCTGCGCCCGATCGTCACGTCGAGCCGGCACACGCGCGCGAGCGCACCCCGCGCGACGACGACGTCGTTGAGCGCCGTGTGGAAGACGCCGCCGCCGTCGCGCCCGCCGGGCAGGATCCGGGCGGAGAGCGTCATCCGCTCCGCGAGCGAGAAGCGGCCGCCGGCCAGCTTGTCCAGGACACCCTCGAGCTCCTCTGCCTCGGCCTTCGAGAGGAACCCGACCTTGCCGAGGTTGATCCCGAGCAGGGGCACGTCGACCGTCGCGACGGCTCGGGCCGCACGAAGGAACGTGCCGTCGCCGCCCAGGACGACGAGCAGGTCCGTCGTCGGGAGGTGGCCCGTGAGCGCGTCGAAGTCACCGGCCTGCGCGGACCAGTGGTCGATCCCGCGCCGGCGGCACCAGCCGGCGGCGCGCTCACCGAGGTCGACGGCCGCCTCGTTCGTCGGGTTGTAGGCGAAGCCGAGCCGGTGCACGGTCACCCCCCGGTCGCCGCGGCCAGGCACGCCTCGAGATCCGGCATTCCGGCGCCGGTCGCGAACCAGGCCAGGAACTCGCGGTTCCCCTCGGGACCGAGGATCGGCGACGGGATGACGCCGCGGGTGCTGAGGCCGATCCCGTCGGCCTGCCCCACCACCCTGTCGAGCACCGCCCGGTGCGCCGCGGGGTCGCGGACGACCCCGCCCCGGGCCTCGCCCCTGCCAACCTCGAACTGGGGCTTGACCAGGACGACGATCCGGACCGCGTTCTCGCGGAACGTCGACGCGATCGGCGCGAGCACGAGCCCGAGCGAGATGAACGACACGTCGACGACGGCGAGATCGATCGGCTCGGGCAGCGTCTGCGCGGTCAGTCCCCGCGCGTTCACGCGCTCCATCGAGATGACCCGTTCGTGGCGGCGGAGCGCTTCCGCGAGCTGGCCGCGGCCCACGTCGACGGCATAGACGCGAGCGGCGCCCCGCTGGAGCAGCACATCCGTGAACCCGCCGGTCGAGGCGCCAACGTCCAGGCAGGTCCAGCCGACGGGTTCGATGCCGAACGCGTCGAGCGCGGCCGCCAGCTTGTGCCCGCCTCGCGAGACGTACGGCTCGCGCTCCACGACGGTGACCGACGTCCCGGCCTCGAGCAGGTCGCCCGGCTTCCGATCGGTCCGCGCGCCGTCGCCCTCGCCGACCCGCACCTTGCCGGCCAGCACGAGGGCCTGCGCCCGAGCCCGCGACTCGACCAGCCCGCGCTCTACGAGGAGCTGGTCCAGGCGCTGGCGTGACGGTCTCGGTGTGCTCGCCCGGCTCACGCGGCTATCGTGGCACACCGGCCTCGCCGCGGCCGGTCCCGCGGCCGGCCGTACCGGCCCTCAGGCTGGCGGTGCGCCGTTGCCATCGGCACGATCCTCATCCCAACACTCGTCACGCATCGCCGCCCCTCCGCTCGAGGAGCGCCCGCAGCTTCGGCGTCTCGTTGTGCGCGATCGCCGCGATCCGGAAGCCGTCGCCGAGGTCCGCCAGCGTGTACGTCGCGTCGAAGTCGTACAGGGCTCGTTCCTCGCCGCCGATCAGCTGCCACCGGACATCCACCTGCGCGAGCCGCTCGGTCAGCGCGGTCACGTGTTGCTCGAGGACGGCGGCCGACCGGACGCCGATCCGTCGGTAACCGGCGAGGAGCCGATCGACCTGCGGGAGCCACGCGTCGCGCGTCGCCACGGTGGCGCTGGTCACCTCGCCGACGTCGCTCGTGACGTGGCACGGGTAGGCGAACAGGTCCGCCACCCCAGGCGCATCGTAGGCCTCGAACCGCGCCCGATGCGCGTCGAAGAAGCGCTGAATCCCGGAGTGCTCCATCATCGATCGCTCCGCTTGTCGGGTCGTGCTCGCCGCTCCGTCGGCCGGCCCGGCGACGCCATTTGTCAGTGTCCGCCGCGCGCTGGAGTCCATGCCCGCCGACGAGCGGAACCCCAATCATCCGGCCCGTCGAGCGGCCTTTGGCCGGTCCGGGCGGACCCAACGCGGCGGTGGGAGCGTCGCCGGCGCCCTGTGCGTGCCACCGTCCACTCACCGCGTGTCGCGGACGGTGGCACCCCACGATGCGGGATCCACGTCGGCGATCGACTCAGAGAAGGTCCAGCGGTGACCGCCGGGTCTTCCGCGACGTACTGCCGCTCGCCGTAGGGGTCGTCGATCGGCGGATCGAGGATGCGCGCTCCGGCGCGGACCGCCTGCTCGTGGTGCGCTCGTGCGTCGGTGACGCGGACATGGACCGAGTGCGTCGCGAAGCCGCCTGGGCGGACGTGCGGTGTGTCGGGCAGCCGCGTCACGATGATGGCACCGTCACCGATCACCAGCTGGGCCCGGTGGCCCCCGATCCGAAGTCGCTCGGTGAAGCCGAACACCGGGCAGAGCCAGTCGGCTGCCTCGGCGACGTCGGCGTACGCGAGCACCGGGATGACCACGCTCCGGGAACGGAGCGGTTCGTGATCACGTGTCGAGCTCCGCCGCCGGGGCCCCCGGCGCATCGATCGGCCGGCTGATCAGCCAGTGGTGCCCGAACGGATCACGAAGCCGGCCCTGTCGAAGGCCGTACGGCTGGTCCTGGACCGGGAAGATGACGTCGCCGCCCGCGTCGATCGCCTGCTGCGCGACGGCGTCCGGGTCATCCACGTACAGGCTGATCCGGACCGACGTCCCGCCCAGTGTCTCCGGGCTCAGGTTGCCCACTGACGGCGTCTCATCCACCGCGCCGAACTCCGCCTCGCCGATGGCAAGGATGGCGACGACACGCCCGTCCGAGCTCGTCAGCCGCGAGAGCTCGCGAGCCCCGAAGGCGCGCTGGTAGAACTCGCTGGCTCGCGCGGCATCGCGGAGCGACAGCATGGGCATGATCCTGATCGCGGAGGCGTCTGGCATGAGGCTTGCTCCATCCTGGTCGAGCTACCGACCTTGGTGAGGTGCGCGCCGGCGGACAGGTCCGCGAGCGTATTACGTCGCGGCCGAGACGCCCACGGCCCCAAGGAGAGCAGATAATCATCGCCGGACTGGTATCTGCAGCGCGGCCTCGAAATCAGGCCAGCCATGCAGGCCAGGACTCCTGGGCCGGCTCGAGGCGGTCGGAGGACCCGGCCCTGAGCGTGGGAAGCACCGCCAGGACGGTGTTTCGGGCCGCCCAGAAGGCCCAACAGTCTGGCCGCGCATGTCTGGCCGCATTGTCGCCTGGGCGACCGGCCGCCGTGTCGTCTGGACGACCGGCCGCCCCTTTGTCGATCGAACCGCGATGATGGCGGCTGCCTCTCATCGTTCAATCGTGGTCAATCGGCGGCGGGAATCCCACCTGATCGACGACCTTGGCGACGCAGCCCGACGACCACGACTGCACCGACAAGTGCGCCGAGCACCGCCGCGACGCCGAGCGTTGGCAACCCGTCCGCGGTTGGTCCCGGCTCCGCAACCGTGACGTTGAGGCGAACCCCGGGCGCCGTGGCGGGCGCAGGGAACTGCGGCAGCTCGAGCCTCCACTCACCCGACGTCGGGAACACGACTGTCCCACGATAGAGACTGGCGTCCTCGGCATCGGGCCGAACGGCGACGTCGACTCGCGCCCCGTCAGGACCAACCGCGACGACGCGGTACGGATAGTCAGCCCCCCACAGGACGAGAACCGTGCCACTTGGCGCGGGTATCGGTCCGTCGTGTTGCATGGGGTTGGCGGCGTCTGCGCCAAAGGTGGCGAACGTGCGGACCAGAACCTCCGCCGGTTCGTCGGCAGTGGGCCGCTCGGGTGAAACGGTCAAGACGGACCACATGGCTGCCGAGGCGCGGCTCCCCATGGCCAAGGGATACGGCGGCGATCGCGAGCGCGATGACCAGCGACGGCAACCATGCCGGACGACGGTCCATCAACCTAGGCCGTTGCCGTCTCCTCGGCTCGGCCGGGCGTGCCACGCAGCGCCTCGAGCGTCTCGCGCACCTGATCGGCGAGGCCCGACGCGTCGAGCCGCAGCACCCGCCGCAGATCCGAGACCGAGCCGTGGTCGACGAACCGGTCACCCGGGATGCCGATGATCCGCACCGTCAGGTCGCGGAACGCGGGGTCGGTGAGGCGGGCGTCCTCGACCGCCTCGAGCACGCCGGTTCCGAATCCACCGGTGACCACGCTCTCCTCGAACGTCACGAGCAGCCGCCGGCCGCGCGCCTGGTCGAGGATCAGCTGGCGGTCGAGCGGCTTGGCGAAGCGCGCGTTGATGACGCCGACCGACCAGCCCTCCGCCTCCAGCGCGTCGGCCGCCTCCAGGACTCGCGCCACGATCGGGCCGAAGCCGACGAACAGGAGGTCGCTCCCCTCGCGAAGCACCTCGCCGCGCCCGACCGGCAGCACCTCCGGGTCGGCCGGCGGAAGCCCGAACCCCGCGTCGCGGGGGTAGTGGAGCGCGAACGGGTGGTCCTGCGCGAGGGCGGTGTGCAGGAGCGACCGGAGCTCCTGCTCGTCCTTCGGCGAGGCAACGACGAGGTGCGGAAGCTGCCGCTGGACCGGGAGCGTGAACATGCCCTGGTGGCTCGTCCCGTCCTCGCCGACGAGCCCGGCCCGGTCGACCCCGATCAGGACCGGCACGTCGTTCTGGCAGACGTCGTGGACGAGCTGGTCGAAGGCCCGTTGCAGGAAGGTCGAGTAGAGGGCGACGACGGGCCGCATGCCGCCGAGCGCGAGTCCCGTGGCCATCGTCATGGCGTGCTGCTCGGCGATGCCGACGTCGTAGAAGCGGTCCGGGAAGCGCGCCTGGAACTTCGAGAGCCCGGTGCCGGTCGGCATGCCGGCCGTGATCCCCACGATCCGGCGGTCGCGCTCGGCCAGCTCGGTCAGCTCCGACACGAAGACGGCCGTGTAGTTGGGGTGCTTCTTCGCCTCAGGGGATGGCGTCGAGGCCGGGGCGGCATCGTCCGCCATCGACTCGGTCGGCATCGAAGGACGCCCGCTCACCGGGTCGTCCATCGCCGGCTGCACCTTGCCGTTGCGGGCGGACGCCGCCGAGACGCCCGGCTGGGTGGAGGTGCCCGGTGAGCCCGTCGCGCCGCGATGGTGACCGTCAGCCGCCGGCTCGAGCATCATCGGCGGGAGCGCCGCCCCGTGGAACCCGATCTGGTCCGTCTCGGCCGGCCGGAAGCCCCGGCCCTTCTGGGTCCGGACGTGGACGAGCACCGGTCCGGGCAGCCGGAGCGCCGCCTCGAACGTCTCGAGCAGCGCGTGCAGGTCGTGTCCGGGCACAACGCCGATGTAGGTGATCCCGAGGTCCTCGAACAGCTGCCCTGGCTGCGCGAAGTTGACGACCGATCGGCGGAGCCGACGGCTGAGCTCGAGGGCGGTGGGGCCGATGACCGGGAGCCGCTCCACGAGCGAGTCGTACACGCTCTTGCTCTGGCGCCATGCGCTCGACAGCTTGATCTGCGAGAGGTAGTGCGAGAACGCACCGACCGTCGGGCTGATCGACATCTCGTTGTCATTGAGCACGATCAGCAGCTGCGTCCGGCGCTGGCCGATGTCGTTGAGCGCCTCGAGGGACAGCCCGCTCATGAGCGCCGCATCGCCGACCACCACCGCGATGCGCTGGAGGCCGTGGCGGATGTCGCGTGCGGCGGCCAGCCCCTCGGCGATCGAGAGGCCCGTGCCGGCGTGGCCGCCGTCGAAGACGTCGTGGGCGGACTCGCTGCGGCGCGGAAACCCGCCGACGCCGTCGAGCTGGCGCAGCGTGTGGAACCGGTCGAGCCGCCCGGTGAGCAGCTTGTGCGGGTACGCCTGGTGGCCGGTGTCCCAGACGATGCGGTCACGCGGGGACTCGAGCAGGCGGTGGAGCGCGAGCGTCAGCTCGACAACGCCGAGCGAGGAGCCGAGGTGCCCGCCCGTCTCGGCCACCGTGTCGATGATCGTCTGGCGGATCTCGGCCGCGAGTCGCGCGAGCTGGGGTTCGTCGAGGCCACGGAGGTCGGCCGGACCGTCGAGATTGGCGAGGATGGACACGCGGTGCTCCTGCGAGCGATGCCAGTGGACAGGACCGTCGACCGTTGGTTCGAGCCGGACAGCGGTTCGGATGGCAGTCGGACGAGTCTACCGTTCTCCGGCGTGACGCCCGGTTGGCGTCAATACTTGATACCACGGATGCGCACGTTGTGCGACGTGCGGCCGAGCTGGGTCAGCTCTCCGATCCGTCCTCCGGGCGCACATCGACGACCTCGACGCCGGACGACCGCGCGACCAGCTGTTTCATCCGCAGCTCCGCGTCGGTCAGGAGCCGGTTGCAGTGCTCGATCAGGACAGCGCCCCGCTCGTGCAGCGCGAGCGCTCGCTCGAGCGGTTGGCCGCCAGTCTCGAGCTCCGCGACGGTCCTCTGGAGCTCGGCCAGCGCAACGTCGAACGGGAGCTGGTCGATCGGCGTGTCAGTCGACTCGGTCACCGGACTCCTCGTCCTCCCGCTCCGCCCAGCGGGTCACGGCCGGGGCGACGAGCATACCAACGGCCGAACCGACCGCCGCCACGGCCGCGGCCGCCAGGAGGAGGCCGACGAGCTCAGGCATCGGGCTCGTTCGTCGTCACGGCCCGGAGCTCGCCGCGCGCGAGACGAAGGCGCAGCGGCGTGCCGGCGGGTGCCTCGTCTGGGCCTCGGACGATTGCGTCGTCGACCGCGCGATGCACGATCGAGTAGCCCCGATCGAGCGTCGCCTGTGGAGCCAGCACGGCCATCGCCGCCGTGGAGGCAGCGAGGCCGGCGCGAGCTCGGCCGAGCCGCGCGACCGTCAGCCGGGGCAACGTCTCCGCCGCTCTGCCCAGGCGCAGCTGGTCGCGGACGAGGCGGCCGGTCAGCGCGCGCGTCGCCCGGTCGAAGAGCAGGCCGGTCTGCTCCCGGAGGGTCGCCAGCCGGGCTGCGGGACTGGCCTGCTCGAGCGCCCGGCGCTCCGCCGCCAGCTCTCGAGCGGCGCCGGCGAGGTGGCGGCCGCCGGCCTCGTGCAAGCGGTCCGCTGCTCGTCGCAGCGACGCCGCGAAGTCCGCCCGATCGGGCACCACGATCTCCGCCGCAGCCGACGGCGTGGGCGCGCGGACGTCCGCCGCGAAGTCGGCCAGCGTCACGTCGACCTCGTGCCCCACGCCACACACGACCGGCACGGAGTGGTTGATCACGGCGCGACCGACTCGCTCGTCGTTGAACGCCCACAGATCCTCGAGCGAGCCGCCGCCGCGGGCGAGGATCGTGACCGCCGGCGCGTCGTCCGGTCGTCCCTCCGCCCGGCACACCTCGATGTACCGCTCGAGGCGCCGGAAGGCGGTGACGATCGTGGGCGGAGCGGTGTCGCCCTGCACCTGGCACGCGACGAGCACGACCTGCGCCAGCGGCCAGCGTCGGGCGAGGACGTGGGTGATGTCGCGCCACACCGCCCCGGTCGGGCTCGTGATGACGGCGATCGTGCGTGGCCTGGGTGGCAGCGGCCGCTTCCGCGCCGAGTCGAAGAGCCCGTCCTGCGCGAGCCGCGCCTTGAGCGCCTCGAAGCGGAGGGCGAGATCACCGAAGCCCGCCGGCTGGATCGACTCGACGTACAGCTGGAGGGCGCCCTGCGGCTCGAACAGGTCGACCCGGCCGTGGGCCACGATCCGGAGACCCGCCTGCGGCTCGAAGGCGCTCCGCAGCCGGTCGTCGCGGAACCAGACGCACTGGAGCTGGTTGCGCTCGTCCTTGAGCGAGAAGTAGGCGTGCCCGGCGCTCGACACCGTCACCCGCCCGACCTCGCCCTCGACCCACAGGTCCGTCAGCCGCGGATCCGAGCGGACGGCGCCGCGAATCGCACGGGTGACCTCGCTGACGCCGAGGATGCGGAGGCCGTACGTGCCCGGCGCGGCGGCCTGCGACTCCCCCGGCCGGGCGGCCGTCCCCGGCGCGGGGCGACGGCGTCCGCGGCCCCCGCGCGGGACCAGGGCGACGGCGTCCCAGAGGCGTCCCGGCAGCGCCCAGTCGGGCGGCTCGGATCGGGTCACCCGTAGCCCAGCTGGACGTGCCGCCAGCGGTCGTCGCCGTCGATGAGGCTCCGCAGGTGGTTGATCTCACTGGGCCGGCCGGGAGCGCTCGCCAGGCGGCGGCTGGAACGGTGACGAGATTGGTGAGCAGCGCCTGGCTCTCGTTCGTCGCCTCGATCCCGCGGCCCCGGAACGCGTCCTCGAGGACGTAGAGCAGCGTGTCGATGCTGCCGCGTCCTGACATCGCGCCGGTCGCTCCGTCAGACTCGGGTCTGGTACTCGCCGGTGCGCGTGTCCACCCGGATCGTGTCGCCCTCGCCGACGAAGATCGGCACGTGGACGACCAGCCCGGTCTCCGTGGTCGCCGGCTTGCGTGCGCCCGACTGCGTGTCGCCGGCGAAGCCCGGCTCGGTCGCCGTAATCCTGAGGTCCACGGTGACGGGGAGCTCGACGCCGATCGTCTCGCCCTGGTACGAGGTCCGGTCGAGCGTCATCCCGTCCTTGATGTACCGCGCCGCGTCACCCAGCTGGTCGGCCGTCAGGGTGAACTGCTCGTACGAGTCGTTGTCCATGAAATGGAAGTCGTTTCCGTCGCGGTACAGGAACTGGACGGGCCGGCGCTCCATCGAGGCGCGCGGCCACTTCGTTCCCGCCTGGAACGAGCGCTCGATGGTCTGGCCGCGCTTGATGTTGCGGAGCGTGATCCGCACCTGCGCGGAGCCGCGGCCCATCTTGATGTGGTGGTAGTCGAGGATCTGCCAGAGGTCGCCATCCAGCTCGATCGCGACGCCCTTTCGCAGCTCGCCGGTGCTGATCATGTCGGTGTGGCTCCACGTGCCGGGCGCGCGGACCGGCGGATCGATGGTGTTCGGTGGGTCGATTGTAGCCGAGCGCGACGCCGTGACCGGGTGTCCGCCCGTTCCGCTGATCCCCGGTTCGGGGCCGCCCGCGGCGAGCGCCCGAGCTCACCGCCCGACGACGATCGGCGTGCTCGGGAACCTCGTCAGCCGCTCGAGGCGTCCGGCCGTCGCGTCGATCGCGACCAGATCCTCGATCCGGACTCCCATCTCGCCCTCGAGATAGATGCCCGGCTCGACGGAGAAGACCGTCCGCGACGGGAGCTCGGCGACCGCCGCCGCGGACCTGCCGAGCGACGGCGCCTCGTGCGTCGCGAGCCCGATCCCGTGCCCGAGCCCGTGGCCGTAGGCGGGCCACCGCCCGTCCTCGTCGATCACCGACCGGGCGGCGGCATCGGCTTCCCGACCCGTGGGCAGTGCCGCGCCCTCGGCCAGCCGCGCCTCGAGCAGCTGGATCGCCGCCCGCTGCGAGCGCGCGACGAGCCGGTAGACGTCGAGGTCGCGCTCGGCCGGCTCGCCGACGAACAGCGTCCGCGTCATGTCGCTCCGGTAGCCCGCCACCTGCGCCCCGAAGTCGAACAGCAGCACCTCGCCCGCGGCGATCGGCTGGTCGCGTGGCGCCCCGTGAGGCAGCGCCGCCTGGGCGCCGGACAGGCACGCGACGTCGAAGGCGAGGGCCTCAGCGCCGCTCGTCCGCATCTCCCACTCGAGCGCCATCGCGAGCTCGAGCTCCGTGGCGCCGGGACGGATCCGCGGCAGCAGCGCGGCCAGGGCGCGGTCGGCGACGGCGCACGCGGCGCCAATCCGCTCGAGCTCCGCGGGCTCCTTCGTGGCGCGATCGGCTTCCACCCACCCCTCGACGGGCACGAGCTCGACCTCCGCAGCCGCGGACTCGAGGGCCCGCCAGACGCTGTGCGGCACGAACGCCGCCTCCACGGCGACGCGGCGGGCGCCGACGGAGGCCACGAGCTCCGTCCAGCGCGACGGCAGGTCGTGGTAGACCTCGAACAGCCGCGATTCGGGCGCTTCCCGCCCGGCCTGGATCGTGTACCGGCTGTCGGCCAGCACGACGACCTCCTCGCCGCCGACGAGGAACTGGCCGGACTGGCCGGCGACCTTGTCTTCCCCCGACCCGAGCCGGAAGCCGGTGAGGTACCGCATGTGCTCCGGCCGGACGCCGAAGTACGCGTCGACGCCCGCCTCGCCGAATCGCGCCCGAAGGCGCCGCAGGCGCGCCGGCCGCGCCACCCGGTCGAGTGCCTCCCACTCCGCGAGCTGGGCCGGCGGCGGCGGGCCGGCGAAGTCCGCCGGGGAGGGCCACGAAGAAGCGCCGCGGGCGCGAGCCGTCACAGGTAGCCGTACTTGCGCCGGTTCTCGTTGTGCTCTTCGATCGTCTTTGCGAAGACGTGCTTGCCCCCGCCGTCCGGGATGGCGAGGAAGTAGAAGTAGCCGGCCTCCGTGTCCGGGTCGAGGGCCGCCTCGATCGAGCTCAGCCCTGGCGAGCAGATCGGCCCCGGCGGGAGGCCGCGCACCGCGTACGTGTTGTACGGTGCCAGATCCTCCGGGAGCTGGACCTCGGCCAGCGGGACCCCCGGCGGCACCCAGAAGGCGTACTCCGTCCACCGCTCGAACGGCAGCTCGCGCAGTGCGAGGGTGTCGAGCGCGTAGAAGACAGTGGGGTCGGCGTTCAGGATCTGCTCCGGGCCGCTGCCGTTGAGCCGGTTCTCGTAGACGCCGGCGATCAGCGGACGCTCCTCGGGAACCTGCGCCTCCTTCTCGACGATCGAGGCCAGGGTCAGGCGCTCGTAGAAGGTCGCCTGTGCCACGCGCTCACGCCCGACCTGCTCGACGAACCGGTCGAGCATCATTCGGATCAGCTCCTCCGCGGTCGTGTCCTGCACGAGGTCATAGGACGCCGGGAACAGATAGCCCTCGAGCGAGGCGCCGTCCGGCAGACCGGATGCGCCGAGCCACGGGTAGTCGGCGAGAAGCTCCGGGGTCGGCTCCATCGCGAGGTCCCGGAACTCCTGGGCGTCGACGCTCAGGTCCTCCTCCCACGTCTGGATCAGCGCGGCCATCTGGTCGATCCGGAGTGCCTCGCGGAACGTCTTGGAAACCACGACGACGGTGATCCGGTTGTCGATCAGGGCGGTCACCAGCTCGTCCGGGGTCATGTTCCTGGCCACGCGGAAGTCACCCGCCTCGAGCCGCGGCGCGAGATCGCGCATCGTGGCCTGGAACACGAAGGCCCGCGAGTCGCTCACCAGCCCCTCCGCCTCGAGCCGGTTGGCGACCTCCGCCACCGTGTCGCCGTCGCGCACGGTGAAGGTGACGTCGGCGGAGTCCTCGCTCGGCGCCTCGGTCAACGCGGTGCCCAGCCGCTCGCGGACGAGGTCCGCGACGAACGGGATCCGGAGCGCCGCCGGGTTGTCATAGCCCCAGCCGACCAGCGAGTCCGCGACGATCGGTCGCAGGGCGGTGAACAGCACGGCGATGACCAGCGCACCGAGCACGACCGCGAACACGACGAACCGAAGCAGCCCGACGAGACCGCTGCCGCCGCGATCGCGGGGCCGCCGCTCCGGCGAGGCGCGGCGCGGGTCGCCGTTCCACGTCCGGCGTCCGTCGAGGCGCTGGTGCGGCTCGTACGGCTCCGCCGGGGCACGCCGGTCGCGCGGGCGACCGCCGCCGCGAATGGTCATTGGCTCCTCTCCATCGCCGTCGACGGCGGAGCGGACGGGGCCTCGGGAGCTGGGGATTGGCCCGTGCCTGGGGATTGGCCCGTGTCCGCGGCGGCCCGCGCATCCAGCTCCTCCTGCAGGATGATCGCGGCGGCCTCACGGTCGACACGGGAACGGTACACCTCCCGCTGGGCCGGCGTAGGCGGGCCGCCCGATCGGCCGCGCTTCATCGGCCCGAGCCGCTCCTCCGCGCGGTGGCTGCTCAGTCGCTCGTCCCGGAGCGTGTACGGGATCCCGAGGCGCTCGGCGACGCCGGCCGCCCACGCTCGAGTGAGCTCCGCCTGCGGCCCATCGGCTCCCCAGGCCTGGAGCGGCAGCCCGACGACCAGCTCGGTCGCCGAGTGCTCCGCGACGAGCCGCTGGATGGCGGCTGCGTCCGCGTCGAGGTCGTGGCCGCGCCGGATGGTCGCGACGGGCCACGCACGACCGCCCTCGCGCTCCGCGACCGCGACCCCGATCCGGCGCTCGCCGAGGTCGATGCCGAGCAGACGGGTCAAGGAGTTGATGGGGCGGCCTCGTCCGAGGAGCCGGGGTTCGCCGAGGCCCCCGGCGCCGTCGATGCGCCGCTCGAGCCGGCCGGGGATCCGCTCGCCGCGCCGGCCGGGGATCCGCTCGCCCCGCTGGCCGGAGTTTCGCTCGGCGAGCGCGAGGCTCCGGGAGCCGCACCGTTGGACTCGTCCTCGACGCGGAGGGAGACACGGCTGTCGAGCGTCGGGATCGAGTTCACCCAGTCCGGCCAGACCCGGAGGTCGACCGTGCCGTACGCCGCGAGGAATGCCCGGGCCTCGTCGACCGGCTTGCCCTTGATCTGCTCGCGGAGCGCGTCGCCGTCGACCGTCCGGATCTGGGCTGCCGTCGCGCTGACCGGATAGATGACGGTCCCGCGTTCGACGCGGGGCTCGCCCGGCGCGACGTCGACCGACCCGTCCACGAGCCGGTAGCCGTCTTCCACCCGGGACGTGATGTGCGTCACGGCGATCGACTCGACCGGCCGCGCGTCGACCGCGATGGCAGTCCCGGTCGCCGCCAGCCCGAGCTCGAACTCGGCGATCTCCTGGTCGACGAGGCCGTCCGGGTTGGTGGTCGGCTGGGGCTCGCCGAGGACCGCCGTGTCGGCGAAGACCGTCATCCCCTCCGGGACGCGGTTCGGGTCGGCGAGCATCGCCGCGAACTCTTCGTCGAGCCGCGTCGTGAGCTCCGCGAGCGCCGCGTCGACGTCCGCGCGCCGGACGCGCGGGAACCGCTCGCTCACGCCGCCGGACGTGCCAGAGGGATTGTTGACCTTCACCAGGGTCGGGTCCTGGCCCTCCGGCACGATCGTGATGGCGTTCGCCGGCACGTTGCCCTCCGGCCCGGACTCCGTCGCCGTCACCCCCACCTCCGCCGTGGCCGGCTCGACGCGGATCGGCTCGCCGAGGATGAGCTGGGCGGCCGGGAGCGTCACCGCCTGGGTCGTCCGGAACCGGATCCCGCCCTCCGTCGAGACGACGGCACCGGCGGGGATCGCCGTCGATCCGCCGGTGTTCAGGTTCGAGAACGTCACCGACCCCGACGCGGCCGACTCCTCCACCCGCTCGCCGGTCGCCGCGAACGTGTCGCTGACGGCCACCTCGAACGTGAGCCGTTCGGCCGGGACGACGGAGGCCGCTGCGTTCGGCTCCGTCACCTCCGGGTCCGCCCGGATCTCGAGCGAGACCGGGCCGATCTGCTCCGCCCGCGCGCGGATCGTAACGTCCGCCGACGGCAGCAGCAGGTAGGCGCCGACACCACCCGCGAGCACGGCGAGGGCCACGAGTGCGGCGGCCACGATTCCGGCGGTTCGACCCCACGGCCAGCCCCCGCGCCGGCGATCCGCCGCGGAGTCCGCGGGGCGGGCGGCGGGCCGCGCGGTGGTCGAGGCGGCGGCCGGCGCCCCGGCGGGCGCCGCGGGCCGGCGAGCATCGGGCGCTGCGGTCGCGACCGGTGGGCATCGGTCGCCGCTGTCGCGGGCCGATCCGCCGTCCGCGGACGAGTGCCGCGCGAAGCCGGCGCCTCCACGGCCGGCATGACGGTCGTCTCGTCGAGATCCGGCTCGGCTGGCTCCGGCTCCGCGCGGGGGGCGGCACCGGCGCGTCCGCGGGGTCCGGAGCTCGTCGACGCCGGCGGTCCGGCCGCGTCGGCGCCGGGCGGAGGGCGTCGCCGAGCGGTCGTCCCGGTGGCGGCCGCCACCGCACCCGTGGCGGCGATCGCGCGCGTGCTCTCGCCGACGTCCGGGCCGGAGCTGGTCCCTCCCGCCGATGGACCCTTCGAGCTCCCCTCCGCCTCCTCGTACTCGGCGACACTGCCGAAGACGGGCAGTCCTGCGGAGGCCGCCAACGCGCGCGTCGCCGCGTCGCCCGCCACGACCGAAAGCCGGCGGCCGCGCCCCTGCGCCTCGCGCGCGAGGAGGCGGAAGTTGATCCGCGAGGTCGCGAGCCGGGAGCCGTAAGGAACGACGAGCGCGATCCGGATCTGGTCGATGCCCCGCATCCGCGCAGCAGCCGACGTGATCTCGTCGTCCGGCTCGAGATAGACGATTGCCGCCATCAGACCTTCATCGCCCGGAGGACCCGGCGGAGGGCCACGTCGAGCGGCGCCTCGGTGGTCTGGAGCTCGATGGCCTGGTACGCGAGGCCGAGCGGGGTCACGTCCTGCTGGTCGACGAGCAGCTTTGTGGCGTCGGTCAGGGCGTCGACGTCCCCGGGCGCCATCACGGTCACCTCCGGCGGGCGGGCGAACGAGAGCCGCTTCCAGAAGGCCTCGGCGGCGAGCACGCGCGGGACCTCCGGGAGCCTGGAGCCGCCGCCGCACAGGTAGATCCGGCCCGGCAGCAGGTCGCCGCCCGACAGCTCCTCCATCACGAGCTCGACGCCGGCCGCCCAGACGTCGACGTCATCGGCGACGATGGCGGCGACCTCGTCGCGCCGCTCGACCGGCAGCCCGCGGGCGTAGTCCACCTTGACGGCCTCGGCGCGCGGGAAGGGCAGGTCGAGCCGATCCGCCAGCGACTTCGTGAACGCTCGACCGCCGAGGGCGAACATCCGCGTCCCCTCGATGCCGCCCTGCCGAACGAGGGCCACGTCCGTCGTCCCGCCGCCGACGTCGATGAACAGCGCGCCGGCCTGCCGGACGTGCTCGGTTCCCAGGACGCGGGCAACCGCGTAGGGCTCCGCCACGATCTCGAGCAGCTCGAGGTCCAGCTGCGACGCCACGCTCTGCAGCGCACCCAGATGCACGAGCGGCGCGTACGCGTTGAAGATGGCAATCTTGACGTGCCGCCCCTGGAACCCCACGGGGTTGGTCAACGAGTAGCCGTCGATCGCCGCACCGACGACGGCGGCGTGCACGAGTCGGACGTCGACGTGCGGCAGCCCGGTCTCCCAGGTGATCGAGCGTTCCGCCTCGCGCAGCGCTTCGCGCTGGACGCCGTCGATCAGCTTCTGCAGCTCGCCCTCGCTGATCGGCTGGTCCGGCCGCTTGCGCTCCTGGCTGTGGGTGGTCGTGAAGCCCTTGACCAGCTCGCCGGCGATCCCGACGACGACCTGCGAGGGCCGGAAGCCGGACATCTCCTCGGCTTCCTGGAGGGCCACCGCGCAGTTGTCGACGACGGCGGCGATGTCCGCGACGGTGCCCGACTGCATGTGCGAGAGGCCCTGGCGCTTCCGGCCGACACCGCGCACGATGCCGTGGCCCCCGTCGTCGATCTCGAAGACGAGCGCCTTGGCGAACTCCGTGCCGATGTCGAGGGCGGTGCAGGCGGCGAGCCGGGGCTCTCCGTCGCGCTGCCAGATCCGGCGCCAGAAGGCCATCAGGCCTGCGGTTGCTTGCCGTTGCGGAGCGCGGCCCGGACCGCGTCGAGGGCCGCCGGCAGGTTGTCGCGCCGCGATCCCCTGCCCTGCGCCATCTCCGGGCGGCCCCCGCCCTTGCCCTCCAGCGGCGCCATCGCCGCGCGGACGAGGTGTCCCGCTGCGATCCCCCGCCCGACGAGATCGTCGCTCACGGTGACGAAGACCTGTGGCTCGTCCGCGTCGAGCGCGAGCGCGACGACGCCGGAGCCGAGAGCGCCCCGGATGTCGCGCGCGACCCCCTTCATCGCGTCGATCGACTCCCACGGCGCCGCGGCCGCCACGAGCCGGATCCCGGGCGCCGGCTCCTCGGCGCGTTCGACCAGCTCGCCGGGACGTGGAAGGCCGGCCCCACCACCGGCACGCAACCGGCGCCGCGCCTCGCGGAGCTCGTCCTGGAGCGCGGAGATGCGTTCCGGCACCGCCTCGACGGACTGCGCTCCGGCGAGGTCGGCCGCCTGCTCGAGCGTCTCGAGCCGCGTCGAGAGCCAGGCATCCGCACCCGCACCGGTGAGCGCCTCGATCCGGCGCATCCCGCTGCCGATGCTCCGCTCGGCCGTGATGACGAAGCCGCCGATCTGCCCCGAGGCGCGGCAGTGCGTCCCGCCGCACAGCTCGAAGCTGTAGTCGCCGACGCGGACCGTCCGGACCGTCTCGCCGTACTTCTCGTCGAAGAAAGCGTCGGCGCCGTTGGCGATGGCATCGGCCATCGGCATGAACGCGATCGTCAGCGGCTGATCCTCGCGGATGACGCGGCGCACCTCGCGCTCGATGGCGCGCTTCTCGTCTTCCGTCAGCGCGCGGTCGAACGGGAAGTCGAACCGCAGGTAGTCCGGCGTGACGACGGAGCCGGCCTGCCGCGCCCGCTCCCCGACGACGTTCCGGAGCGCCCGATGCAGGACGTGCGTGCCGGTGTGGTTGCGCATCGTGTGCGCGCGACGCTCGGGATCGACGACCGCGAGCACCCGGTCGCCGACCCGGAGACGCCCCCGGAGCGTGCCGAGATGCACGTGGAGGCCACCGACCGGCTTCTGCGTGTCGTCGACCCGGAAGACGGGATCGACCGCGCGATCGCCGATCGCCACGCCCACGCTGCCGTCGTCGCGAACCCCGACCGTCCAGCCGATCTCATCGTCGCCGGGCACGAGGACGAGCACGCCGCGGTCGCCGATCTGGCCGCCGCCCTCGGCGTAGAACGGCGTGCGGTCGAGGACGACCTCCGCCTCGGCGCCCGCCTCCGTCCGGCCCTCCGCGTCACCCCTGGCCGTCAGCTCGTCGTATTCGGTCCCGCCCCGGAGGATGGCAACGACACGTGCCTCGGCGGTCGTCGTCTCGTAGCCCAGGAACTCCGTGTCGCCGGCTCGGGCCTGGATCGCCTGGAGCTGTGCCATCCGCTCGCCGTGGCGCGCGAGCTCGGCCTTCTTTCCGCTACGGCTCCGCCCAGCCGGTCGACCGCCACGCCGTACTCGGCGGCCAGCTCGACCGTCAGGTCGATCGGGAACCCGTACGTGTCGTGGAGCCGGAACGCCACGTCGCCCGGGAGCTTCGGCGCGTCTGCCGGCAAGTCCTCCGGCCGCCGCCCGACCTCGCGTTCGGCCGACGTGAGCGGGATCAGCGCCTCCTCGAGCTGCACCGTGCCCGCGTCGAGGGTCCGGCCGAACTGCGACTCCTCCCGTAGCAGCACGCCGAGGATCTCCTCGCGCCGATCCTCGAGGTGGGGGTAGGCGTCGCGCATGACGTCGATCACGACGGCGGCCGTCTGGGCGAGGAACGGCTCGCGACGCCCGAGCAGCCGGGCGTGGCGGACGGCCCGCCGGACGAGCTTGCGCAACACGTAGCCGCGACCCTCGTTCGAGGGCAGCACGCCATCCGCGATCAGGAACGTTGTGGCTCGCGAGTGGTCCGCGATGACCTGGTAGCTGAAGCGCTCCTGCTCGAACGCGTCCGGGTCGTGGCCGAGCAGCTCGCGCATCCGCGCGTGGATCGGTGCAAACAGGTCCGTGTCGTAGTTGGACGCCACCTGCTGGACGACGCTGGCCAGGCGCTCGAGGCTCATGCCGGTGTCGACGCTGGTGAACGGGAGGGGGACGCGACCGTCCGGCCGCTGGTCGAACTCCATGAACACGAGGTTCCAGATCTCGAGCCAGCGCGGGCAGTTCTCGGAATGGTCGGGAATACAGTGCGGCCCTTCGCTCAGATGCGCGCCGCGGTCGAAATGGATCTCGCTGCACGGGCCGCACGGACCGGTCTCGGCCATCCGCCAGAAGTTGCTGTCATCGCCGCTGTCGACGTCCCCCAGCGCGCCATCCGGTCGGGCGGCAGCCCGATCTCGTCGCGCCAGACGTTCCACGCGACCTCGTCGGCGGTGTAGGTCGTCGCCGCCAGCCGCTCGCCCGGGATACCGAGGTCGCGGGTGAGGAAGTCCCAGGCGAACTGGATCGCCTCGCGCTTGAAGTAGTCGCCGAAGCTCCAGTTGCCGAGCATCTCGAAGAGGGTGTTGTGCCGCGTCGTCCGGCCGACCTCCTCGAAGTCGTTGTGCTTGCCGGCCACCCGCAGCACGCGCTGGTAGTCGACGGCCCGGGTGTAGCCGCGCTTCTCGACCCCGGTCAGCACGTCCTTGAACTGGACCATGCCGCTGTTCGTGAAGAGCAGGGTCTGGTCGCCGGCGGGCACGAGCGAGGCGCCGGGCACGACGGTGTGACCGCGCTCGGCGAAGAACTCGACGAAGCGGCGCCGGATCTCCGCCGCAGGCAGGCTGATGATCCGCGGGTCACGGTCGGAGTCGGGGGCCCCACGCGGGCAATGGTAACGAACGGGCCGGTCCGGTCGCGTCAGCTCGGGGGCGCGGAAGATGCGTGGCGCTGGACGCGCGTCGGCGCTCCCGCGATGCGCGCGGTCCTCAGCTCACCGCCTTCCTCACGAGGTCGGCGATCCGTTCCTCGTCGGCCGGCGCCAGCTCCTTCAGTGCGAAGGACGTCGGCCACATGTTGCCATCATCGAGGTTCGCCGCCGCGTTGAAGCCGAACGTCGCGCAGCGCTCCTTGAACTTCGAGGCTGGTGTGAAGAAGCAGACGACCTTGCCGTCCTCGTTGGCATACGCGGGCATGCCGTACCAGGTCCGGGACGACAGGTCGGGCGCGCCGGCCTTGACGATCTGGTGGATCCGCTCGGCCATGCTGCGATCCGGTTCGGGCATCCCGGCAATCTTGGCCAGCACGTCACCTTCGCCGTCCGTCTTGCTGGCACGCGCGCCGCGCCGCTTGGCCGCCTTCAGCTCCTCGGCGCGGTCCTTCATCGCGGCTCGCTCTTCGTCCGTCCATCTCGCGCTCGCCGGATCGCCAACGGCGTGGCGCTTGGCGGACGTCTTCGTGTCCGTCATGACATCGCCCTCGTTCCAGATCGGATATGGATCACCCCCATGCTACGGATCCGTGCGGTGGCCTCTCCGAGCTGCTCGACGAACGAACGCGCCACGACCTGGTCGGACCCGCCGCGCCGCTGAGCGCGAGCCACTGTCACTTCGCGCGCGCTGAGGTCGGCGTTCATCCCGTGATAATGGCCGGCGTGGAGGAGGTCGAGGTCGTCGTCGCCCATCGCGAGCGCGCGACCCTGCGCGTCGGTGACGTGTTCCTGAAGATCGACGCGATCAGTCGCGCACCGACGTCGAGGTCGAGGCGATGGCGATGGCGCCGATCGCGACTCCGGAGGTCCTGTGGCAGAAGCCGCCCGTGCTCGCGCTCGCCGCCCTCCGGGGCACGGCACTCGGCCGCCTCGGCGAGCCGTCGACCGCGTCGCCGGCGGCCTGGGCCGCGGCGGGTGCCGCCGCACGGATTCTGCACGACGCGCCGCTGCCGCCATGGCCCGGTCGGAGCCTCGACGAGCTGGCATCGCGCCTCGACGGCGAATGCGAGTGGCTCGTCACGAACGGCGTCCTTCCCACCGACCTGGTCACGCGCAACCACCGGGTTGCCGAGGCTGCGCTCCGGCCGTGGACACCGGTGTTCACGCACGGCGACCTGCAGGTCAGCCACGTGTTCATCGACGTTGACGAGATCACCGGCGTGGTCGACTGGTCGGAGGCGGGCCAGGGCGATGCCCTCTACGACCTCGCCAGCTTGACGCTCGGAC
Organism: Chloroflexota bacterium; assembly: GCA_030447745.1. Lineage (GTDB taxonomy): Bacteria > Chloroflexota > Limnocylindria > Limnocylindrales > CSP1-4 > JACDAV01. Next base: position 62,632 of record JAUJOH010000010.1, read on the forward strand.
ACGAGGAGCACCTTGGAGACGTCGTCGCCGGCTACGGCACCGACGTGGACCTCGACGTGATCCGTGCGTGGTGGTCATTCGGAGCCTGCTGGCCGTCCGTTGGCTGGTCGAGCACGGCTTCGACCCGTCCGCGCCAGGCTGCGAGATCGAGGTGCTCAGGTCCCGGCTGTGAGCACCCCATGGTCAGTCAGCGTGCGCGAATGTCACCCGAGATTGCGTCGTCCGACCTGACCTCCGTCAGTGCCGGAAGGTCCGAGCGTCGTCCTCGGCATGGTGGTATGCCTCGCGCGCCTCGTCCTCCACGGCGCGTGACTTCAGCATCGCATCCTCGGCGTCATGCATCTTGCCGTCATGCGCCTGCATCGCAATCCGGCGTGGCTCAGTCCTCCTCGTCGTCCTCGAAGTCCGGCCAAGCCGCGATGTCGACACCGTGGTTCTCGGGCGACGCGAGTGTCCACCAATGGGGCACATGCGTACCGTCCGCCAGGCGTCCGCCAGCTTCGAGTGCTGCCGCGACTCTTGCTTCGGCCTGATCGGCCGGCACGCTGACGTCGATGTGGGTCCGGCCACGCCCCGGCTTGGGAGGGCGGAGGCTTTGGAACGACACGTGCGGGTTACGTCGGTGCCGATCGACGACGTCTTCTTTCGGTCCAAGGCTCCTACCCGAGGGCTGCGGCCCAAAACGGACCTACGTCGCTGCCTGCATCCTGTGCCACCGCAATGCCCACGACCTGGACCTGGGAGGGGTCCGGCTCGATCCGCGCGAGCTTCTGCCGAAATCTGGCGTGCCAGCTCGACATCACGATGGCTCAGAGCTCCGCTCCCCGGAGGCGGTCCGGACTGTGACTCCCTCAGGTCGCACGTCCACGTCGGGGAAGTGGCCCACAACCTCCGCAACTTGGGCGATCGCGGCCACAAACCTTGCTGCTTCCGCGAACGATCCGACCACGAAGTAGGCGTGGCCGCCAGAGAAAAGGACCCGCCAGTCCTCGACTCCGATGGCGTCGTGGAATGCCCGAGCAGTCGTTCGCTTCTTGCTCGGCAATGGTCGCGAAGCCCGCCTTCATGCCGCGCTGAGGCGCGCTCGCATAGAAGCCGATGACGGATGGAAGCTGCCTCGGATCGCCCATCGCTCGATCATATGCCGGGTCCGGTGACTGGATGCAGGGGTCACACGACGTTGTGTCACCTGAGCGGGCGCCGTCCGACTTCAACCACCTGACCGCGAGATGGTCAAGTGCCGGGTTCTCGGTGCGGAGCGCGCGCGCGGCGAGGCCGTGCGGCCGGCCGGCCGGTAGCGCCCTCGGCCGGAGCGGTCGGTGGCGCCGCGACCGTCCCTGGGCGAGGTGCCGAGCCGTCGCGCGGACGGGTCGTCGCGCGGATGCTCGTCCAGCGTCCTCGCCGCCGCTGGAGCAGCGCGGACCCCGCGATCAGCGCGCCGGCCTGCCAGCGCGCCAACGGTCAGCCCGCGGAGGAACGTGCCCGCGAGCGGGGACGGATCGTCGTCGCCCGCCCCACGGCCGAGCGCGTCGCGAGGTCCTTCACGAGCCGGCTCCGGCGCGGCGCTCCGGACCGAGGATCGCCACGATCGCGACGATCCCGATTCCGATCCACGCCATGGCCGACGCCGCGACGAGCCGGAAGTCGCCGATCCGCAGGAGATCGAGCCCCAGCCGCGCGCCCAGCGCGTCGCCCGCGAGCGCCCCGAGCACCGCCGCGAGCACCAGCAGCGGAAGCTGACCGCCGGCGCTCCCCGCGAGCAGCACGAACAGCGCCGTGTGGAAGATCCCGACCAGGATCGCCAGGACCGGCGCCGGGCCGATCGTCACGACGCGATCCGCCCGCCACCGAGCACGACGTCGCCGGCATAGGCGACCGCCCTGGCCCGGCGCGGCCGCCCCGACGGGCAGCGTCCGTCTCCACCGTCCAGCCGGCCCCGCCCGCGCTGCGGCGGCCGGACGGACGCACGGTGGCGGCCACCGGCGCAGCCCGGTGCCGGATCCGGATCTGCGCCCGGAAGCCGTCGGCCGCGCGGCGCGTCGAACGCCGGCGGCCCGCCGGCCACGAACGACACGCGCTCGAGCTCGAACGCCCGCGTCTCGAGGTCCTCGCGCCGACCCAGCTGGATCGTGTTCGTGCGCGGGTCGATCCGCGACACGTAGCGCGGTGACCCGAGGGCGACGCGACGCCCTTGCGCTGGCCGACCGTGAAGCCCGCGGCTCCCGGGTGCTCCCCCACCCGCTCCCCGTCCGCATCGATGAGCGGCCCGGGCTCCGGGTGCCAGCCGGCCCGGTCGCGAAGCGCGTCGCGGTAGTCGCCGCCCGGCACGAAGCAGATCTCCTGGCTCTCGGGCTTGTCGGCGGTGGCGAGGCCGAGCGACCGGGCGACCGCCCGCACCTCCGGCTTGGTGAGCTCGCCCAGCGGGAAACGCGCGTGCTCCAGCTGGTCCTGGCGGAGCCCATACAGGAAGTAGGTCTGGTCCTTGTCCTCGTCGCGCGCACGGGCCAGTCGGGCGCTCCCGTCGGCGCCCACCACCCGGCGCGCGTAGTGGCCGGTGGCGACGGCGTCGCACTCGTAGAGGTGCCGCGCCCGGCCGAGCAGCGCCCCGAACTTGACGTACGTGTTGCAGTCGATGCACGGGCTGGGCGTGCGACCGTCGAGGTACGCGTCGAGGAACGGCTGGAGCACGCCGGCGTCGAACTCGCGCTCGAGGTTCATCACGTAGAACGGGATCTCGAGCTGAGCCGCGACGCGCCGGGCGTCGTCGGCGGCATCGAGCGAGCAGCAGCTCTTCTTGAACTCGGAGTACGAGTCGGCGACGTCATGGAGGCGCATCCAGACGCCGACGACGTCGTGGCCCTGCTGGCGAAGAAGCGCCGCGGCCACGGACGAGTCGACGCCGCCGGACATCGCGACCAGGATCCGGGTCACGAGGCCGACGCGACCCCCTGGCCGAGCGGGTCCGCCGCCACCGCCGCCGCTCCCACGCGCATCGAGGCCAGGACCCGCGGCACGACCTCGCACGCCGTGTCGATCTCGGCATCCGTGGTCGTCCGGCCGAGCGACAGCCGCAGGGCGCCCCGGGCCTCGTCCGGCGGGTAGCCCATCGCGGACAGGACATGGGAGACGTCGGTCGAGCCGGTCGTGCACGCCGAGCCGACCGAGCAGCAGATGCCCTCGAGATCGAGGCCGAGCGCGCACGACGACCCATCGGTGTCCCGGGCGATGAGCGACAGGATGCCGGGCAGGCGGCGGGCGGGGTGCCCGGTGACCTCCGTGCCGTCGACCGTGAGGACGGCCGCGGTGAGCCGCTCGCGCTGCTTCTTGAGCCGGCGATTGGTCTCCGGCCGCTCGTCGCACGCGAGGTCGTAGGCAGCGGCCAGCCCGACCGCGCCGGCCACGTTCTCGGTGCCGGCTCGGCGGTGGCGCTCCTGCGTCCCGCCTTGCTGCTGGGCGAGGATGTGGGTTCCGTGCTTCACCCAGAGCGCGCCGACGCCCTTCGGGCCCTCGAACTTGTGGGCCGCGATCGCGACGAAGTCGGCGCCCAGCCGCCGGACGTCGAGCTCGACGTAGGGGGCCGCCTGGACCGCGTCGACGTGCATCAGGACGCCCTTGTGCGCATGGACCCGCTCGGCGATCTCCTCGATCGGCTGGATCGTCCCGACCTCGTTGTTGCCGAGCATCACGCTGACGAGGATCGTCTTGTCCGTGATCGCGGCGTCCACCTCGTCCGGGTCGACCCGCCCATACCGGTCCACGCCCACCTCGACGACCTCGAAGCCGAACTTCTCGAGGTAGCGCATCGTGTGGCCCACGGCGTGGTGCTCGACAGCGCTGGTCACCAGCCGGTGCCCGCGCGCCTTGCCTGCCCAGGCCGCACCCTTGATCGCGAGGTTGTTCGCCTCGGTGCCGCCGGAGGTGAACACGACCTCGCGCGGCTCGGCGCCGAGGCGCGACGCGACCCGCTCGTGCGCCTCGTCCAGGCCGGCCCGTGCCGCCCGCCCGAGCGAGTGGGCGGAGCTCGGGTTGCCGAACTGCGCCGTCAGGTACGGGAGCATCGCCTCGAGCACCTCGGGGCGCAGGGGCGTGGTCGCGGCGTGGTCCAGGTAGATCGCCATCGGACGGCGATTGTACGCTCGGCCCGGAACGCCGGGCAGCTCAGCCGGCGGCTGCCTCGCGGTCCATCGCCCGACGAAGATCGTCGTCCCGTCCCCGCTCGCGTCGCCGATCGTGCTGCGAGAGGGCGCGCTTCCGGAGCCGGATCGAGCGCGGCGTCACCTCGACCAGCTCGTCGCCGGCGATGAACTCGATCGCCGACTCGAGCGTCAGCGGCCGGGCCGGCGTGAGTCGCAGCGACTCGTCGTGGGCGTGGGTCCGGATGTTGGTCAGCTTCTTCTCCTTGGTCGGGTTGACGTCCATGTCGCCCGACCGCGAATTCTCGCCGACGATCATCCCCTCGTAGACCTCGACGCCGGCGCTGATGAACAGCTCCGCCCGCTGCTCCAGGTTGAACAGTCCGTAGGCGTTCGACGTCCCGGCCCGGTCGCTCACGAGGACGCCGTTCGTCCGGTGGGTCACCTCGCCGGCCCACGGCCCGTAGCCCTCGCCGATCTGGTGCAGGAGCGCCGTGCCGCGGGTGTCGGTCAGCAGCTGGCCCCGGTAGCCGATCAGCCCGCGCACCGGCAGGACGTACTCCAGGCGGACTCGCCCGTCAGTGTCCGTCGTCATCTGCTCGAGCCGGCCCTTCCGGCCGGCCAGCGCCTGCTGGATCTCGCCGATGTAGTCGGGCGGGATGTCGATCGTGATCCGCTCGTACGGCTCCTGGAGCTGGCCGCCGACCGTCCGCAGGATCACCTCCGGCCGGCTGACCGTCAGCTCGAACCCCTCTCGGCGCATCTGCTCGATGAGGACGGCGAGCTGGAGCTCGCCTCGGCCCCGGACCTCGAACGTGTCGCCGCTCCCGGTGGGGTGGATCTCGATCGAGACGTTGCCGAGGACCTCCCTGTCGAGGCGCGCCCGGATCTGCCGGCTCGTGACGTACCTCCCCTCGCGGCCGCTGAGCGGCGAGGTGTTGACGCCGAACGTCATCCGGAGCGTGGGCGCGTCGACGTCGAGCCGAGGGAGCGGGCGCGGATCGGCTGGATCGGTCAGCGTGTCGCCGATCGTGACGTCCGGCAGCCCGGCGACCGACACGATGTCGCCCGGCCCGGCTTCCGGGATGTCGATCCGCTCGATGCCGCGCGCCGTCTGGAGCGCTGTCACGGTGCCGGTCAGCGTGACGACGCGCCCGGGCTCTACGGACCCGGCCGTGTCGTCCGGCTGATCGCGGACGACGCTGATCCGCTGGCCCATCCGAAGAAGGCCGTTGCGGATCCGCCCGACCGCCATCCGCCCCACGTATTCATTGGCCGCCAGGTTCGTCACGAGGAGCTGGAGCGGATGCCCCGGCTCGTGCCTCGGCGGAGGCGTCACGGCGACGAGCAGGTCGAGCAGCGGTCGGAGGTCCGTACCGGGCTCGTCGAGCGAGCGGGTCGCCGTGCCGGCCTTGGCGTTGGTGTAGACGACCGGAAAGTCGATCTGCTCGTTCGTCGCGCCGAGATCCATGAACAGCTCGAGGACCTCGTCGAGCACCTCCGCCGGGCGGGCGTCGGACCGGTCGATCTTGTTGAGCGCGACGACGACCGGCAGCCGGCGCGCCATCGCCTTCTGGAGGACGTAGCGCGTCTGGGGCAACGGACCCTCCGCTGCGTCGACGAGCAGCAGCACGGCATCGACCATCAGGAGGCCGCGCTCCACCTCGCCGCCGAAGTCGGCGTGCCCGGGCGTGTCGACGATGTTGAGCCGGACGCCGGCGTGGTCGACGGTGGTCTGCTTGGCGAGGATCGTGATGCCCTTCTCGCGCTCGAGGTCGCCCGAGTCGAGGACACGGTCGACGACCGCCTGGTTGGCGCGGAACGCGCCGGTCTGGCGGAGCATCCCGTCAACGAGGGTCGTCTTGCCGTGATCGACGTGCGCCACGATGGCGAGATTGCGGACGTCGGCCCGAACGGCGGGCACGGTGGAGCGGGCGAGGTCGGTCATGGGCCGGCGCAGTGTCGCACATCGCGGTTCGCAGCGGCCGCCACGGCCGCGGATCGGGTGCAGGCCGGTCGCGCCGGTCGCGGTCCGGGCGGACGCGCCCGATCATCGGGTGGGCGCCGGCCCGCCCGGGCCCGTCCGCGGCGGACCGTCCGGGCGACTGAGCCCGCGCCGGCCGGACGCCGGATCGACGAGCCAGTACACCGCGGCCGGCCAGCGTGCCGGTCCGTCCCGGCCGGCACACCGCGAGCGGCTACCATCAGCCCGTGACCGTCGCCGCCGTCGTCCTCGCCGCGAGCCCCGATTCGGCCGTCGCGGACGCGGACGGGATGCCGTCCGTCCGGCGGATCGCGGACGTCGCGTGGGCGGGCGGCGCCGTTCCGATCGTTGTCGTGGCCGATGATCCGGACGGCTCGGTGGCGCAGGCGCTTGCCGGTTCCGCCGTCACGCTCGCCGAGCCCGCGCCGGCCGACCATGGCCCTGTCGGTCAGATCGTGCGCGGGGTGGAGGTCGCCATGGCCGCGATCAACGAGACGCTCGCGGCGCTGGTCTGGCCGGCGACGATGACCTGGGTCGGCCCGGAGACCGTCACCTCGCTCATCGAGGCCCACGGGCCGTCGCCGGACGAGATCCTGCGACCGGCATTCGACGGCGCGAACGGCTGGCCGGCGCTCGTGCCTCTCGGCAGCGTCGGCCGGCTCGCGGCGCTCGCCGCCGACCGAACGCCGGACGACCTGCTCGCCGACCTCGCGTCGACCGGGGTCGGGACGCGCACGCTGGACCTCGGCGACCCGGGCGCCGTCCACGACCGCTCCACGCCGCGGTCGTCACTGCCCGCGTACTCGGGCCCGGCACAGCCGGCCGCGGGACACATGCACGAGTGGGGTGCAGGCGTGGCGGACCACGGCGATGACCATCCGCTGGAGGGCCCGTCGCTCGCCCCGTACGGGCAGGCTGTCGCGGAGGACCCCGGCCAGCCAGGCTGAGACGGTCCTCGGACCTTCAGCCGGACGCCGCGGCCGGCACGGACGGCCGGAGCCGACCGAGCGGCACGGTGGCGACGGCAATCCCGCCGACGACGAGGCACACACCGATCAGCTGCGCGATCGACGGCGCTTCGCCGAGGAGCACCATCGCCAGCGCGACCGTGGCGACGGGCTGCGCGAGCAGGATGATCGAGGTCAGGACGGCGGGCAGGCGCGGGAGCGACAGCGAGATCAACAGGTAGCCGAGGGACTGCGACGTGACGCCGTAGGCAAGGAGCCAGGCGTGCTCGGGCCACGTGACGGCGAGCTGCAGCTCGCCGAGCGGTGCGCCGACGGCCCCCGCGACGAGCGCCGTCGAGAGCGTGGCCACGGCCACCGGTCCCGCCGGCCGCCGCGCGTCGCGCCCGCTGCGCCGGATCACGAGCAGGTAGCCCGCGTAGCTGAACGCCGTGGCCACGCCGAGGACCACCCCGAGGGCCGGATTCTCCCCGTACGCGTTCGCGTCGATCAGCCCTGAGATCAGGACGATGCCGACGAGGACGACCGGCAGCGCCACGAGGATCGCCCGGGACGGCCGCTCCCGGAAGACGAGCCACGCGACGAGTCCGACGACCAGGACCTGCAGGTTGGCGAGCACGGTCGCCAGGCCGGCGCCGACGTGCTCGATGGCGTGGTGCCAGAACGTCAGGTCCGCGGCGAAGAACCCGCCGGCCACGGTCGCCAGCGCCACCGTCCGCCGGTCGAGGCCGCCGTGCCGGCGGTGCTCGAGCCAGGCCACGAGCGCCAGGAGCGGCAGGCCGTACAGGCACCGGAAGACGGTCGCCGTGGCGGGCGGGACGTCGCTGTAGCGGTAGAAGATCCCGGAGAACGCGATGCACATCGCCCCGAGCAGCGCCGACAGCCGGGGGCGCGCCGCGAGCGCGGCGAGGACGGCCGGTCCGCGATCCTCCTCCCGATCCGCCCCGCCGGCGGACCCGGGAGCGGTCACGGCCTCGGCTGCGATTCGGACGCCGCCGGTATCGTGGCCCCGGTGGAGCGCGGCGTGCCCACGAACCGCAGCCCGAGCTCTGCGTACTGCTCGGGGGCCGGCGGAGCAGGTGCCTCGAGCATCGGGTCGGCCCCCGACTGGGTCTTCGGGAACGCCATCACCTCGCGGATGTTCGTCTGGTAGGCCAACAGCGCCGCCCAGCGATCGATCCCGAGCGCGATGCCACCGTGGGGCGGCGCGCCGTACTCGAACGCCTCGAGCACGGCGCCGAACCGCTCGTGCATCTGCTCGATGCTGTAGCCCTGGAGCCCGAAGCTTCGCTCGAGGAGGTCCCGGCGGTGGATCCGGACAGAGCCGCCGCCGAGCTCCCAGCCGTTGAGCACCACGTCGTACTGAAGCGCACGCGCCTGACCGGCGGCGTCCTCCGGCGACGGCCTGGCCGGGTCGCCGGACTTCGTCACGAGCAGCGGCTCGTCCTCCGGCACGACATCGCTGAACGGGTTGTGGGTCGCGTCCCACCGGCCACCCTCGGCGTCCCACTGGTACATCGGAAAACGGTGAACCCAGCAGTAGGCCAGGACATCCGGGTCGGCCACGCCGAGCCGCCCGGCCAGCTCGACCCGCAGGCGCCCCAGCACGTCGCTCGTGGTGTCGGCGTCGTCGGCGACCATCAGGATCAGGTCGCCCTCCGCGGCACCGGTGCGCTCCGCGATCGCGGCGGTGCGCTCGTCGCCGAGGAACTTCGCGATCGGCGACCGGATCGCGCTGCCCGGCTCGACCGCGGCCCACGCCAGCCCCTTCGCGCCGAACCGCCGCGCTGTCTCGGTCAGGTCGTCGATCTCTCGGCGCGTTGCGCCGCCCATGCCGCGCGCAACGATGGCCTTGACCCGCCCGCCGCCGGTGAGTGCCTCGTCGAAGACGCGGAACCCGGACGCGGGCGTTCCCTCGTCGTCCACCAGCGCCGGCGCGAGGTCGACGAGCTCCATCCCGTAGCGGAGATCCGGCTTGTCCGAGCCGAACCGCTCCATCGCCTCCTCGTACGTGAGGCGCGGGAACGGCGCGTCCTGGATCGGGCGCTCGGGCGTCGTCGCCCTCGAGACCTCGACCACCATCCACTCGGCGAAGTCCATGACCGCCGCCTCGTCGACGAAGCTCATCTCCAGATCGAGCTGTGTGAACTCCGGCTGCCGATCGCCCCGGAGATCCTCATCGCGGTAGCACCGGGCGATCTGGAAGTAGCGGTCGATCCCGCCCACCATGAGGATCTGCTTGAGCTGCTGTGGGCTCTGGGGCAGCGCATAGACGGTTCCCGGCTGGAGCCGCGACGGGACGATGAAGTCGCGCGCGCCCTCCGGGGTGGACTTGATGAGGGTCGGCGTCTCGACCTCGATGAAGCCGCTGGCGTGGTGCACCTCGCGGATCGCCTGCACGAGCCGGCTCCTCAGGAGGAGCCTCCGCTGCATCGCCTCGCGGCGGATGTCGAGGTAGCGGTACTTGAGGCGGAGCGTCTCGTCGATCGGCGCGTCCGGGTCGTTGACGTAGAACGGCGGCGTGCGCGCCTCGTTGAGGACGGTCACGTGCGTGGCGCGCAGCTCCACGTCCCCGGTCGGAAGTCGCGGATTCTCCGTCCCGGGCAGCCGGCGCGCCACGCGGCCGCGGAGGCCGAGCACGAACTCGTTGCGGACGCGACTCGCCGTGGCGTGCGCGGCCGGCTGATCCGTACGGTCGACCACGACCTGGGTGATGCCGTGCCGGTCTCGGACGTCGAGGAAGATCAGCTGGCCGTGGTCGCGACGCCGGTGGACCCAGCCGGCGAGCGAGGCCTCCGAGCCTTCGTCGTCGACGCGCAGCTCGCCGCACGTGTGGCTCCGGAAGGGCGTGGCGAGGCTCGGCGCGGGGTCGGTCATGGCCGCCGTATCGTACGGGAGCCAACCGGGTGGGCCGAGCCGAGTCAGGCGACCGTGGCCTTGCGGCGAAGCAGTGCCGGCAGGTCCGCCAGCGGCACCGGCTTCTGCGACGCCGCCCCCAGGTCGCGCAGCTGGACGAGCCCGTCGGCCAGCTCGTCGCCGACGATCACCGCGAAGCGCGCGCCCTCGCGCACGGCCGCCTCGAGCTGCCGGCCGAGCTTCCGCTGCGCGAGATCGGCACGGACGGACAGGCCGCCCGCGCGGAGCTCCGTGGCGATGCGGAGCCGGGCTGCCGTGGCGCCGGGCTCCGCGCCGACAACGACGGCCAGCGGGACGGGTTCCGTGACCGAATCGGCGCCCTGCGCCTCGAGCGCGAGCACGACCCGATCCAGCCCGATCCCGAACCCGATGCCCGGCGTCGGCCGGCCGCCGAGCCGCTCCACGAGCCCGTCGTAGCGACCGCCGCCGCCGAGCGCCGACTGCGTTCCCCGGGCACCGACCGGAAAGAACTCCCAGGCAGTCCGGACGTAGTAGTCGAGCCCGCGGACGAGCCGCGCGTCGACGACGTAGCGGATCCCGAGCGCGTCGAGGTGCGCGCGGACCTCGCCGAAGTGCGCGGCGCACTCGGCGCACAGCCGATCGGTGATGGTCGGGGCATCGGCGTTCAGCTCGACCATGGCCGGTTCCTTCGAGTCCAGCAGCCGGAGGGGGTTGCGCTCGAGGCGCTGGCGCTCGAGCGCCGGGAGCCGGTGGATCCGGGCCCGGTAGAACGCGGCGAGGGCCTCGACGTAGGCCGGGCGGCAGGCCTCGTCGCCGATCGAGTTGACGTAGGCATCCGGCGGGTTGAGGCCGGCCTCCGCGTAGAAGCGGAACGCGAGCTCGATCAGCTCCGCGTCGACCGCGGGCCCCGGATCGCCGAAGACCTCCACGTCGAACTGCCAGAACTGCCGGTAGCGGCCCGCCTGCGGCCGGTCGTAGCGGAACATCGGCCCGGTCGTGGTGAGACGCACCGGCTGCGGCCACGTCTGCATGCCGTGCTGCACATACGCCCGGACGAGCCCGGCGGTCGGCTCGGGTCGGAGCGCCCATGTCTCGCCTTCCCCGGAGCGCGGCGCCAGCCGGAACAGCTCCTTCTCGACGACGTCGGTCGCCTCGCCCACGCCGCGCTCGAAGACGCCCGTCTGCTCGAAGAGCGGCGTCTCGATCGGGCGGAAGCCGTACCGGGCGGCGAGCTCGGCGGCGATCCGCTCGAGCCTGACGAACGCGGTCCGCTCCGGCGGGAGAAGGTCGCGCGTGCCGCGCGGGGCGCGGAAGCTGGGCATCGCTACCCGAGGTCGCGCTGGACCGAAAGAACGTCCTTCAGCTGTTCGATCCGGCCCATCACCCGCGCCAGCTGGGCGACCGAGGCGACCTGCAGCGTCGCGGTCACGATCGCCGTGTGGTCCGGGTTCACGTTGACCGATGCGGCGAGGATGTTGACCCTGTTCTCCGCCACGACCTGGGTGATGTCGTTCAGCAAGCCGGTCCGGTCGTAGGCCTCGACCCGGATGGCGATCGGGTACGTCGCGGCCGGAGCCGCCTCCCACTCGACGTCGATGAGCCGCGACACCTCGCGCTCGTTGATGACCGTCGGGCAGGAGTGCAGGTGGACGGTGACGCCCTTGCCGCGCGTGATGAAGCCGACGATCGGGTCGCCCGGGATGGGGTGGCAGCACTTGGCGAACCGGACGAGCAGGTCACCGACGCCCTTGACGCGCACGCCGCCGGTCCGGGCCGGGACGCTGGACGGGGCGACCGTCGGCAGCGCCGTCTGCCCGTCGTCGACGACGCCCAGCCGCATGACGACCTGCTGGGCGGAGATGGCGCCGTAGCCGATGGCAGCGAAGAAGTCGTCCGCCTGCTCGAAGTTGTAGAGCCGCGCGGTCTCCGCGATCCGGTCGTGCCCGACCGCACCGACGTTCGTCCGTGCCAGCCGACGGAGCTCCCGCTCGAGCGCCTCGCGGCCGTGGACGATGTTCTCGTCACGGTCCTTGCGCTTGAACCACTGGCGGATCTTTTCGCGGGCGTGCGAGGTGCGGACGACGTTCATCCAGTCGCGCGACGGGCCGTGCTCGCCCTTGGTCGTCACGATCTCGACGATGTCGCCGTTCTTGAGCCGGTAGTCGAGCGGAACGAGCCGGTTGTTGACCTTGGCGCCGATCGTCCGGTGCCCGACGTCCGTGTGGATCCGGTACGCGAAGTCGAGCGGGGTGGCGCCGGCCGGCAGGTCCTTGATGTCGCCCTTCGGCGTGAACACGAAGACCTGGTCCTGGAAGATGTCGAGCTTGATGCCCTCGACGAACTCGGTGGCGTCGGAGACGTCCCGCTGCCAGTCCATCAGCTGGCGGAGCCAGGCCAGCTTCGCGTCGTACTCGCGGTCAGACTTCGAGCCTTCCTTGTACCGCCAGTGAGCCGCGATGCCGACCTCGGACACCTGGTGCATCTGGTGCGTCCGGATCTGGATCTCGAGCGGCTTGCCGTCGAGCGCGATCACGGCCGTGTGGAGCGACTGGTAGAGGTTGTTCTTGGGGACCGCGATGTAGTCGTCGAACTGACCCGGGATCGGCCGCCACAGGGCGTGGACGATGCCGAGCGCGGCGTAGCAGTCCCGGACGTCCTCGACCAGGATCCGGATCGCATAGACGTCGTAGATCTCGCCGAACTCGGCGGACTTGCGCTGCATCTTCTTGAAGATGCTGTAGATGTGCTTCGGCCGGCCCTGCAGGTCCGCCTGGATGCCGGCCTGCTTGAGCCGGGGCTCGAGCTCCGCGATCGCGCGCTCGATGTAGCCCTCGCGGCCATGACGCCGCGTGTCGAGCAGGCGGGCCAGCTCGCGGAAGCGCTGCGGCTCCAGGATCTTGAAGGCGAGGTCCTCGAGCTCCCACTTCATCTGCCAGATCCCGAGCCGCTCGGCAAGCGGCGCGTAGATCTCCATCGTCTGGCGCGCGATCCGGAGCTGCTTCTCCGACGGCAGGGCGTACAGCGTCCGCATGTTGTGGAGGCGGTCGGCCAGCTTGATGAGGACGACCCGGATGTCCTCGGCCATGGCCAGCAGCATCTTCCGGATGTTCTCCGCCTGCTGCTGCTCGTGGCTGTGCGTGCTGAACTTCGAGAGCTTGGTGACGCCGTCGACGAGCCGCGCGACCTCGCCGCCGAACCGCTCCTCGACGTCGCTCAGGCTGTACTCGGTGTCCTCGGGAACGTCGTGCAGAAGCGCGGCGAGGACGGCCACCGGGTCAATCCCGAGGTCCGCGAGGATCTGCGCCGAGGCGATCGGGTGGGTGACGTACGGCTCCCCGGAGGACCGCTTCTGCGAGGCGTGGGCATCGACGGCGAGGTCGAACGCACGGCCGACCGGCTCGAGATCGACCTGCGGGTAGTGACTCGCGAGCGTCGCGAGCAGGTGCTGGCGAAGGGCCGCGATGTCGACGGCCTCGCCCGGCCGCAGGGGGGCTGGGCGCGCCGGCGTCAGCGAGCGCCGAGGCCCGCGACGGGGCGGGGCGGTCTCGGCGGGCTTGGTGCGCGGTGTGGCCATCGTGCTCGGGAGGATAGCAGCGCCCTTGGCCCTCGCCCGCGGGGGCGTCGGCGGGCCTGGCTGGGACGCGACGCTCCGCGGGCCGGGTTGGGAGGCCGCGGCGCCGCTGTTGGACCGCTGCCGCGGGCGTGTGGGCCGGCCATCCCGGGGTCGGGCCCCGTGGCGGCCGGCGAACCCAACGGGCGTGTGGGCCGGCCATCCTGGCCCGGATCGGGCCAGCGTGGCGTGGACCGCCGGCGCCGTCCGTCCAAGGGTCTCACCGGCTCGCCGGTGGTCGGTTGGACCGCTGGCGAACCCACGGGCCGTCAGGACTTGAACTGCTGCGGGTGGATCGGGCACGACAACCCAGATGGCCTCACCGGCTCGTACTCCGTGAATGAGCAACTACCACGACACGTACATCAGCGAGGGGCGGAGGCAACTCGGGGTCTAGGTTTCGAGATCCGGATCCACGACCAGTACTTCTTCAACTTCGTCGGGAGGTGGAACACCAACCTTCCGTGGACGGGGCAGGCAGAGAGCGAGAACGCCGCGGAGGAGCTTCAGCAGGGCTACACGGAAATCGCGGGAGCCGCGAGACATTAACGTGGCAGATTGGGCCGCGCACTACACCGAGATTGAGTGGTGGCGTGGCCTGCAGCTACGACGTCACCGGAAGCTTCGGGAAGGGCAGTGAGTGACCGCGGGGGACCCGGGCGCCGCCCGTCGCGCTTATCGTCGCGGGCCTGGTCGCTTTCGTGACGACATACGCGGTGCGCGCGGCTCACGCGCGTCCGCCGCGATGAGCATCGCGCAATGGTGGGGGCGCCCGGGCCGACCAGTACTTCTTCAACTCCGTCGGGAGGTGGAACACCAACCTTGCGTGGACTGGGCAGGCGGAGAGCGAGAACGCCGCCGAGGAGCGTCCGCAGGGCCATGAGAAAGTCCCCACTGGTGGCGTCGCCGGTCGCCACACGAGGCGACCGTTCGTTTCACCTGCCCACGGCCGTGGTAGCGGGCGCACAAACCGCTTCAGCCAGCAACCACGCCCGCTCGATGAAACGGACGAGCCGATGCGAGACCCGGGTTGGGCTCACACGAGGCACGTCGCGGCGAGAACACGGCGACGTGGCACTTCGCGTGCCACGGGGGTTGGTGGATGAACAAAACCGCACGGCGGCGCGGCTCCCGACCGGGACGTAACGCCGGATCACCTTGAGTGGCGTTTCCTTGGACCGGACGGATCCGTCATTCAGAAAGGCGAAGGCATTCTCGCAGCCTACGGCGCCATCCCGGCCAGGTCGATCTCGCCGGTCAGGACCAGCGCGTCGTCGACCACCGTCGCGGAGGTGAACCGCAGCGGATCGGCGGGGACCAGCCCGACGCGTGGGCTGCCCGGCACGTTGAGCGCCATCGAAAGCGCGCCGTCCGGCTCCACGACGATGCGGCCCTCGACCCGGACGAGGAAGAGGTTGAACACGAGACGATCCGGCGCCTGGAGCGAGGCGGACCCGCCGGTGATCCCGGTCTGCGCCTCCAGCCCGGCGAGCGCCGCCCGCTCGACCTCCGCGGCGGGGATGCGGATCGTTGCTTCGACCGCGTCCGGCGGTCCGACGAGATCCACTCGCTCGGCCTCGATCGAGGAGCCGCCGGCCGTCCGCAGCGTCACGCCGTCGAGCCGGCCCTCGAGGCCGGCGACCGTTCGCGACTCGAGCTCACCGTCGAGCAGCACGAGCTCGACCCGGCGCGCCTGCAGCTGGCCGAACGACACGTCCTCGGAGTCGATCTCGAGGCGGTCTGCGTGCCCGCCGATCAGCTCCCACGGCGGGTCGGACGCCACGCGGACGGTCGTTCCGGTGCCGCGAAGGCCTGCCGTGGCGAGCGATCCCTCGACCAGCCTGCCCGCGATGCCGGGCCCACCCAGCAACGCCGCGACGGCAACCAGCAGCGCGACGACACCCGTCAGCGAGACGATGCTGCACATCCCTCAGCGTCCTGCGGCCGGCTCGCCGGACGCGTAACCGAGCGAGGCGAGCGCGTCGAGGGCGACCCCGCGCTCGTCGTACGGCACCGGACCGGCCGGTCCGATGATCGATCGCTCGTGACCCTTTCCCGCGAGCAGCACCACGTCGCCCGGTCGCGCGCGCTCGATCGCGGCCGCGACGGCCGCCGGTCGATCAGGGACGAGCAGCAGATCATGGCCGCGGCGCTTGCCGGCCGACTCCGCGCCACGGGCGATCTCGTCGAGGATCCCCTCGCGATCCTCGCCCCGCGGGTCCTCGTCCGTGGCGACGACGAGCCGGCACCGCTGACCCGCGATGCGGCCCATCATCGACCGCTTGCCGGTGTCTCGTTCTCCCGCCGACCCGAAGACCGCGATGAGCTCCCCGCCGCGCGCGGCGGCGAGTGGCGCGAGCAGCCCGAGGACCTTCTCCAGCGCCGCCGGGCTGTGCGCGTAGTCGACGACCACGCCGAACGGCTGGCCGGCGTCTACCCGTTCCATCCGACCGGGCACGCCGGTCAGCCCGTCCAGCCCGGCCCGCACGGCGGCCGCGTCGAGCCCCCACGCGTCACCGAGTGCCACGACGGCGAGCGCGTTGTGCACGTTGAAGCGCCCCGCCAGCTGGAGCCCCAGGCGAGCCTCGCCGGATGGCGCGGCGAGGGTGACCCGGAGGCGGCGCGCGTCCTCCTCGACCCGGGTCGCCCGGACGTCGGCTGCGGGGTCCGTGCCGTAGGTGATCACGCGCGCCCGCGCTTCCTGGGCGACGCCGACGAACAGGCCGGCGCTCGGGTCATCGGCGTTGACGACGGCGACTTTCGGCAAGGGACCACCCGGCAGCGCTTTCTGTGGGTTGAGCGGACCGGCGGCGAGCCGCTCGAAGAGCGAGAGCTTGGCCCTACGGTACGCCTCCCACGTGCCGTGGAACTCGAGATGCTCGTGGGTCACGTTGGTCAGGACGGCGGCGTCGTAGGCGATCGCCCCCACGCGCTCGAGCGCAAGGCCATGCGACGTCGTCTCCACGACCGCGGCGTCGTCCCCCGAGGCCCGCATCGCCTGAAGCGCGGCCTGGAGCGCCGGCGCCTCCGGCGTCGTGGCGTGCTCGGCGTTCGCCTCGCCGATCCCTCCGATCCTCGTCTCGACGGTCCCCACGAGCCCGACCGACAGCCCGGCCGCCTCGAGGCCCGCCACCCCGAGGAACGACGTGGGGGAGTTGCCGTCCGGCCCGGGGAGTCCCGCGACCGCGAGCTCCCGGCGGGGAGCGCGGTCCCACCGGGCGGCGGCGGTCGCGAGGGCGGCCCGCGTGCCGTCGACGACGAGCTGCGGCAGGGGCGTGCCCGGGACCGCCCGCTCGACGAGCGTCGCGGCGGCGCCCGCCGCGGCGGCCATGGCCACGAAGTCGTGCCCGTCGACGTGCGCGCCGGGAACGGCGACGAACAGGCCGCGCGGGCGGACGTGGCGCGAGTCGTGGCTGACACCGGCGACCTCGATGCCGGCGAGGGCCGCGGGACCGATCGCCCGGCCGTCGGCGCGGGCTCCGCGGAGCCGGCCCTCGGCGGCGAGGCGGTCGATCAGCCCGGCGAGCGGGCGCGGTCCTGCCGGTTCGGCGGCGGCCAGGCGTTCGGCGATCGTCGTCGCCGGCCGGTCCAGCGTCACTGGCGCCGCCCTGCCACTCCCATTCGCACCGGCACGCGCTCAGTCGCCGTCGCGCCGAACCCCGCGGATCTCCTCGAGGCGGTTCCGGACGCGCAGGGCCGACTCGAAGGCGAGGCAGCCGAGCGGGTCCAGGACGAGGTCCCAGGACCCGACGTACTCGACCAGCCGGCCGCCCCAGCCCTCCTTGAAGGCGGCGACCGCCGGCGTGGGCAGCCCCCACAGGTCGTAGCGCCGGTACCCCTGCTCCTGTGCCCGCCTGATGGCGTGCCACTTGATCAGGTAGTTCGCGCGACGCTTCGCGCCGGCGTCGGTCATCCCACCGTAGAGGTCGTTCGTGGTCGGGCCCCAGCCGATCAGGAAGATCGTGGCGAGCGTCTCGCCCGCGGACGTCTCCGCAAAGAGCAGGTCGGCGGCCCCGGACGGCGAGTACGCGGCCCACAGGTTGCGGTAGGTCTCCTCGGTCCGGTACGGGATCCCGGCCCGGATCATCGACTGCACGTGGACGGCGTGGAACTCCGACAGCCGCTCGGCCCCCGCAGGCACGACCGTCGCGCCGTCCCGCCCGGCCTTCGTGATCGACTGGCGCCACTTGCGGTGGATGCCCGACCAGACCTCCTCCTCGGGACGGTCGATGTCGAGGACGCGGGTCACGCGCGGGTTCACCTCGGGCGCCCGGCGCCATCCGGCCCGACGCAGCGCCCGGGCGAGCGAGCCGTCCGGGTCCTCCAGCTCCGGGTCGATCCGGACGTGCGCGACGCGCATCTCCGCGGCCGCCTCGCGGACCGCCTCCGTGAACGCGCCGATGGCATCGTCGTCGAGCGGTCCGGTCGAGACGGGCCCGCGTGCGGCGTAGCCGAAGCCCCTGGGGAGTGGTCGCGGACGGCGGACGAGGATCTGCGCACCGATCGGCCCGCGTGGCCCGTCGGCGACGACCCGATGGGCCGTCCATCCGTTCGCCCGCTTGACGGTCGCCCACGGCGACGCCTGGAGGTACGAGGAGGCACGCGCCCCGGTGACGAACGCGTCCCAGGCGTCCGGGTCCTGCCGGAGGGTCGCGGCGGCGACGGCGCGGCCGGTCATCCGCGCCCCCTCCCCCCGGAGCTCGGGCGCGGCGCTCGCGGCGGTCATCTGCGCAGGCCCGCGATCAGCCGGCGGACGCGGCGTGCGGCCAGCCCCGCCCGGTAGACCGCCGGACGGAGGACCGTCTCGTGGGCGCCGGCGGACGCCACCCACTCGGCCCCGAACGAGGCCTTGTGCTCGTAGAGGCCGTAGCCCGGGTCGCCTGGTTCGGGCCGGCGCCGCGCCCCCGCGGTGTCGACGCCGCCGAGGTCGATCGACGGGTAGCCGGCCTCGACCGCCTCCCGGATGGCATGCCAGCGGAGCAGGTGCATCGTTCCGGGCAGCTCGCGGCGCATATCAGCCCGGTCGCCCGAAAAGGCAGTCGCCAGGTGGCCTCCCTGGCAGTACGCGAGCAGCCCCCCGAGCACGCATCCCTGATGGACCGCGAGCCAGAGGCGAGCCTGCCGCGCGTCGAGGACCCGGCGCCACCAGGCCAGGAAGCCCCGGTCCGATGCGAAGTTGAACCGCCGTCGCTCGGCCGCCGCGTCGACGAGCGCGGCGAACGCCTCCAGGTGCACGCCGCGCGCATCGTCGACGACCTGCGTGCCGGACCGCTCGGCGGCGCGGATCCGCTGGCGCGCCTGCTTGGAGACGCGCGCGCGGACGGCCTCCAGGTCGTGTCCCGGTTCCCAGCTCAGGATCATCCGGTGGCGCGATGGCTGCAGCTCCTCGGTCGGACGGTAGCCGGCGGCGGCAAGAGCCCGATCGTACGCTGGATCCTCGTCGAGCTCCGGGTCCACGGCGAGGATCGTGCCTCCCTCGCCACGGACCCAATCGGCGAGACCGGCCGCCCGCGCGGCGACCGGTTCCACGCCGTCACCGCCGGAGATCGGCCCGCGGGGCGCGTACGCGACGAAGCCCGGCAACGGCGGCTGCGGGTGCGTGAGGACGAGCGCCGAGGCCCCGTCGGCGAATCGGAGGAAGTGGGACCGCCAGCCCTGCGCCGCGCGGTGCGCGGCCCACGCGGTTCCCTGCAGAACGTGACCGCCCGGCGGATCGACGGTCCGGGCGTCCCAGCCGTCGGGCGGCGCCGATGCCGCCCCGACCACCGCGATCGGCATCACGTCGCATCGCCGTCGGTCGTGGCGTCGCCCGTGCCGCCGGGTGCTGCTCCGCCACGGACGCCGTGCCGGAGCCTGGCGGCGCTGACCACGGCCCGCCGGGCGACGTTCGTGACCGCGTTGCCGAGCCGGTCGACGACCAGGACCCGCCCCCCGACGTACTGCACCTCGCGCCCGCCGAAGCCGGACTTGAACCGCTCGATCCCGGCGTGCGCGACGCCCCACATGTCGTAGACCTCAAAGCCGCGCTCGCGCGACGACCGGATCGCCTCCCACTTCAGGAGGTAGTTCGCGCGCGACCGCGCCCCGGCCTCGGACATGCCGCCGTACGGCTCGATCACGCGCCGGCCACAGGTCAGCAGGAGCAACGCCGCCGCGGGATGCCCGTTCGGCAGGCGGGCCAGGAGGAGGCGAGCGCGACCGCCCTCGTCGTACGCCCGGAACACGTCCTCGTACGCCTGCCGTGAGCGGTGGACGAACCCCGCTCGGCGTGCCGTCTCGACGTACAGCCGGTAGAAGTCGTCGATCCCCGCGGCGCCCGCGTCCTCGACCGTCACGCCGGTGCGGCGCGCCTTGGACACGTACTGGCGCCACTTCGAGCGGAGGTCGCCCCACAGCGCGCCCTCCTCGCGGCGGAGGTCGACGAGCCTGGTCCGATCGGCCTGGATCGAGGCGGTCGGTCGCCAGCCGGCACCATCCAGGTGGCCGACCAGCGGGTCGCCCGGCTCGACCTCCGGGTCGACCGTCACCTGCACCAGCCGATGGCGGCGGGCTGCCGCTCGCAGCGCGTCCGTGAGCGCCGCCACGCCAGCGCCATCGAACTGACCTCCGACGGGGCCGCGCGGTGCATAGCCCACCCGCCACGGGGTTGGCCGGAGGTCCCTGACAAGCAGCTGCAGCCCGATCGGGCCCGGACCGGTGTCGACGACGAGCCGCAGCGACCGCCAGCCGTTCGCCTGCTTGACCCGGGCCCACGCCGTGAGCTGGGTGTACGAGCCGGTCGGCGCGGCTTCGACGAATGCGTCCCAGGCGTTGGGATCGGCCCGGAGCGTGTCGGCCGCGGCCGTCACGCGGGACGCGGGCGGCGGACCAGCCCGGTCGCCACGGCGACCAGCGCGGGAAGCTCCGGCGCCCGGAGGAGGAGACTCATCGCGGCGTATCCTACCCCGCCGACCGCGGCCGCCGACACGGCGCGGACGACGGCCTCGACGAAGCCCGGGCCGTCGATCCCGCGCTGGTCGAGACCCGCCAGGACGGCCAACGCCGCCGCGCCGGCGACCAGCGAACCGACCCCCGCCCGGACGAACGTCGAGCCGACCGGAGCCAGCCGGAGCGCGGCGAAGCGGCGCTTGAGCAGGACGAGGAGGATGCCGGCCTCGATCCACGCCCCGGCCGCGATCGCGAACGCGAGCCCGGCCAGCCCGAACGGCCCGACCGCGACCGCGCCCACGACCACATTGACCGCGACGGTGAAGATGGCGGCCGCGACCGGGGTCATGGTGTCCTGGTCGGCGTAGAAGGCGCGGGCCAGGACGCCGATCAGCGAGTGGGCGGCGAGCCCGATCAGGAAGACGGCCAGCGTCGTCGCCGTCACCTCGATCGCCGCCGCCGTGAACGCGCCGCGCCCGAACAGCATGGCGACGACCTCCTCGCGCAGCACGATCCCGAGCACGGCGACGGGCAGCATCACGAAGAGCAGGAGCCGGAGGGCGCGGCCCACCAGGGCGACGTAGTCGGCGATCGCGCCGGCGGCCAGCTCGTGCGACAGCGCCGGCAGGATCACGATCCCGAGCGGCACGCCGATCACGCCGAGCGGGATCTGGAGCAGCGCCATCGCGATGTTGAAGGCGGACACGGACCCCGCGGCAAGGGCCGACGCGAATGCGGTCATGGCCAGGAACGTGACCTGCGTGGCCCCCAGCCCGAGCGCGCGCGGCGCCATCAGGACGAGGACGCGACGCGACAGCGGCTCGTCGAGGTCGATCCTCGGCTGGTACCGGAACCCGACGCCGAACATCGGGCGGACCTGGACGAGCAGGTGACCGAGCGCCCCGACGACCACCCCGACGGCGAGGCCCGTGACGCCGAGCGCCGGGGCGAGGAAGATGGCGCCGCCGAGGATCCCGAGGTTGTAGGCGATCGGCGCGAGGGCCGAGGCGGCGAAGCGACCGCGAGCGTTCAGCACGCTCGTGGCGACGGCGCCGAGCGCGAGCAGGATCGGGCTGAGCAGCATGATGCGGGTCAGCTCGACCGTCCGGGCCAGCTCCGCCGGGCCGAACCCCGGCGCGATCGCCGGCACGAGCAGTGGCGCGAGCACGAACAGGACCACGGCCAGCACGAGCAGCGCGGCCAGCATCAGGTTCATGACCGTCGAGACCACGCGCCACGCCCGCGCGTCGTCGTTCGTCGCAAGCAGGCCGGAGACGATCGGGATCACGGCGGACCCGAGGGCACCGGCGGCGACGAGCTGGAAGACGAGGTCCGGGATCCGGAAGGCCGCGTAGAAGGTATCGAGCTCGCGGCCGATGTTGAACGTCGTCGCGATGACGACGACGCGGACGTATCCGAGGGCCCGCGAGGCGAGGAATGCCGCCGTCACGATGAGGCCCGCCTGGGCGAGCCGGCGGTTCATCGTCACGGCGCCGCGAGACCGGTGGCGGCGGTCCGGCCGTGCCGGCGGCGGCTCTTCTCGAGGACGGTCCGGCGCGGCCGGCTCGTGGCTGGTACGCGAGCTCACGACCGCCCCCGACGGTGCAGCAGGTCGGTCATGAGCGCGATCATCGAGGCGAGCTCCGGGATCCGCAAGACGACGCTCAGCACCAGGTAGACGGCCCCGAACGCGACCGTCACCAGGACCGACTGCGCGACGAGCGCGAGCGGGCCGGGATCCGGTCCGATGAGGCCGTCGATCGCATAGAGCGCGAGCAGCCCCAGCGCACCGGCGACGACCGTCGCCAGGGCGGCCTCGAGGCCGACCCGCACGACGTCGCCGACGCCGAGCGACGGCAGCCTCCGCGTGAGCAGCACGATCAGCACGGCCGCCTCGATCCACGCCGCGACGGCGATCCCGGTCGCGATGCCGGCGAGCCCGAGCGGACCGACGAGCAGCGTGGCAAGGACGGTGTTGACGACGACCGCGAGGACGGCCGCGCCGACCGGAGTTCGGGTGTCCTGCCGGGCGTAGAACGCCCTCGCCAGCAGCGCGATCAGCGCGTGCGCCGCGAGGCCGCCCAGGAAGAACAGCAGCGCGTTCGCCGTCAGGTCGATGTAGGTGCTCCCGAGACCCGGGAACAGGACCGTGACGACCTGCCGGCGGAGGATCGCGAGCAGCCCGGCGATCGGCAGCATCACGTACAGCAGCAGCCGCAGGCCGCCCGTGACGAGCCCTACGTACTCGCGCTCGCGGCCGGCCGCCGCGACCCGCGCGAGCGACGGGAACACGACCACCCCGAGCGGAACGCCGATGACGCCGACCGGGATCTGGAGCAGCGTGAACGCGGCGTTGTAGGCGGTGACGGCGCCGGTGCCGAGCATCGTCGCCAGCGAGGTGACGACGACGAACGTGATCTGGCTGGCTCCCAGCCCGACCGCACGTGGCGCCATCAGTCGGAGCGTCTGACGCGCCCGATCGTCAGCAAGGGCCGCCACCGGTTCGTACCGGAAGCCGATGCGCCGCAGCCCGGGCAGCTGGACGAGGAGATGCGCGAGCGATCCCACGACCACGCCGATCGCCAGCCCCTGCACGCCGAGGCTCGGGGCGAGGAGGACGGCGCCCGCGATGATCGCGACGTTGTAGACGATCGGCGCCATGGCCGCCGCGGCGAACCGGCCGGAGGCGTTCAACACGCTCGTCGCCACGGCTCCGAGCGCCAGGAACACGGGGCTCAGGAGCATGATCCGCGTCAGCTCGACGGTGCGCGCCGTGTAGAGCGCGTCGAAGCCGGGCGTGATCGCCGGCACGATCGCCGGGGCCGCGACGGAGAGCCCCACCGCCAGCACGGCGAGGGCGATCAGCATCACGTTCGTGACCGTCGATACGACTCGCCACGCCCGCTCGTTGGCGTCGGCCGCCAGCAGGGTGGCCACGATCGGGATCAGGGCCGACCCCAGCGCGCCGGCGGCGACCAGCTGGAAGACGAGGTCCGGCAGCCGGAAGGCGGCGAAGAAGGCGTCGAGATCCGCCGATGCGCCGAACGTGTTGAGGACCACCACCGTGCGCACCCAGCCGAGCGCCCGGGAGGCGAGAAACGCCCCCGAGACCACGATTCCCGCGATCGCCAGTCTCCGGCCACGGCCGGCCGGCGGCGCCGAAGGACCGGGAGTGTCCGCTGCCCGCCCCGGGTGCGCGACCGCCGTCGGAGGGTCGATCGGGCCGGTGCGCCCGCTCGTCAAGCCGGGTCGTCCGTCGTGGCGCGCGGGTGCGCCTGACGGTATGCCGCTCGGAGTCGCGTGGGCGACACGTGCGTGTAGACCTGCGTCGTGGCGAGGCTCTCGTGGCCCAGCAGCTCCTGTACCACGCGCAGGTCGGCACCCCCGTCGAGGAGGTGGGTCGCGAAGGAGTGGCGAAGGGTGTGCGGCGAGACGCCCTCCGGGAGGCCGGCGGCGCGACACAGCCGGTCGAGACGGTAACGCAGCCCGCGCACGCCGAGAGGCTCACCGCGGTGGTTCAGGAAGACTTCCGTCGGCGCGGTCGCCGCGGAGGCCCGCCGCCCGACGAGGACCGGTCTGCCGTCCGCGAGGTAGCGCTCGAGTGCGTCGACCGCGGGCCGCCCCAGGAGCCCGACTCGTTCTTTCCGCCCCTTCCCCAGCACCCGGATCTCGCCCCGCCGCGGGTCGAGTGACGCGAGCTCGGCCGCCGCCAGCTCGCTGATCCGGAGACCCGCCGCGTAGGCCGTCTCGACGATTGCCCGGTCACGGACGGCGAGCGCCGCCAGGAGCTGCCCACGGGCCAGGTCACGATCGCCCGCAGCGTCGAGGCGCCCGGCGCTTTTCCGAACGACGCCGCCCTCGATCGCGTCGAGCAGCCGCTCGACCTGCTCGACCTCGAGGACACGCGGCAGCCGGCGCTGCAGACGCGGCGTCGCGATCGCACCCCAGGGGTCGCCCGGGGCGAGCCCCTCGCGAGCTGCAAAGCGATGGAACGAGCGGATGGCGGCGAGGCGCTGGGCGACGGAGCTCCTGGCGACGGACCCCACCAGGGACGCGAGGTACGCGCGCAGGTCCGCCCGCGGGGGCTCGCGCCAGTCCACGCCCCGCTCGCCGCGCCAGGCCAGGTACCGTCCGACGGCGCCCGCGTACGCCCGCGGCGTGTGTGGGGACACGTCACGAGCCGCGAGCGCCGCCAGGAACCGGTCGAGGGCGGCGACTCCCGCCGGCACCGTCACCCGGTCGCCACGGTCACGCGTCGGACGCGGCCTCGGTGGCGTTGCGCCCGGTGGCAGCCTTCGCCCGACCACCGCTCCGTGCTCGTCCGGCACCCGCCGGAGCCCGACCGTTCCGGCGTCCGCCGCCACGCGCGGGACGCGCGAGCGCCTCGGGGTTCGGCGGCCCGCCCGTCAGTCGTCGGCCGGCGAGATCGCCGTCTGGCAGCACCACGTCCGCGCCGCATTTCAGGCACAGCGCGCCGTCGCCCTTGCGTGCCACTGGACCGTCGTCCGAGTCATGGACGGCGCCCACCGGCTCCGAGTTGGTGGTGTAGTCGCACCTCGGGTAGTTCGAGCAACCCCAGAAGACGTTCCCGGTCCGCCGGGCGCGGCGCGGCACGAGGTGGCCGTCGCCGTTCTTCGGGCAGGTCACCTCGAAGGGCAGCGGTTCGGGTGGCGGCGGGCCCTCCTTCCGGATGAAGTCGCACTCCGGATAACGTGAGCAGCCGACGAACGGGCCGAAACGGCCGCGCCTGGCGACGAGCGTCCCCTCGCCGCACCTCGGGCACGTCTCACCCTCGCCCTCCTGGGGCGGCGGCTCCTCGCCCGGCAGCGGCCGCGTCTCCTTGTGATCCGGATACGTGGAGCAGGCGAGGAATCGGCCGTTGCGCCCAAGGCGGATGACCATCGAATGGCCCTCCGAGCAGACCTCGTCCGTCTCCTCCGTGGTGAAGTCCTTCCGCCGCAGCTCACGCCGCTTCTCGTCGACCCGGTCCCGCAGCGGGCCGTAGAAGCCGCGCAGCAGCGGCACCCATGCCCGCTCGCCGCGGGCGACCTCGTCGAGCTCGTCCTCCATCCGCGCCGTGAACGCCAGGTCGACGTAGTCGCCGAAGTGCTCCACGAGCAGGTCCGTGACGATCTCCCCGATCAGCTCCGGCCGGAGCCGGCGGTCCTCGACCCGCACGTACCCGCGGTCGAGGATCGTGGAGATCGTGGCCGCGTACGTCGACGGGCGGCCGATCCCGTGCTCCTCGAGCGCCTTGATCAGCGCCGCCTCCGTGAAGCGCGGCGGTGGCTCCGTGAAGTGCTGCGTTGGCTCGACCTCGCGGACCTCGGTCTCGTCACCCGCGGCAAGCTCCGGCAGGCGGCGCTCCTGCTCGTCTTCGGCACCGTCGTCGCGGCCCTCCGTGTAGACAGCCGAGAACCCGTCGAACAGCGTGCGAGTCGCGCTCGCGCGGAGATCGTAGGGCGCCGCGTCGAGCTCGACGATCGTCGTCTCCATCTCCTTCGACGCCATCTGCGAGGCGACGGCCCGCTGCCAGATCAGGCGGTAGAGCCGCAGCTCGTCTGGCTTGAGGTGGCCGGCCAGCGAGTCCGGGTCCCGCCGGAAGCTCGTCGGCCGGATCGACTCGTGCGCCTCCTGGGCCCCCTTCGCCTTGGTCCTGTAGACGCGGCCCTTGGGCATCGTGTAGCGGTCACCGAAACGCTGGCCGATGACCTCCCGGGCATCACGCATCGCGACGCCCGCGATGGCCGTGGAGTCCGTCCGCATGTAGGTGATCAGGCCGACGTGGCCGTCCGGCGTGTCGACGCCCTCGTACAGCCGCTGCGCGACGGACATCGTCCGCTTCGGGCTGTAACCGAGCTTCCGGCTCGCCTCCTGCTGGAGCGTCGAGGTCGTGAACGGCGGCGCGGGGTTGCGCTTGAGCGGCCGTGTCCCGACGCTGCGCACGACGGGTCGCCGCTCCCGCAGCGCGGCGGCGTGGCGCTCGGCCGTCGCCGCGTCGCCGACGTCGATCGCTTGACCGTCGATCCGGACAAGATCCGCGCTGAACGTCTCGCCGGTCTGTGTCGCGAGCGTCGCCTCGAGCGTCCAGTACTCGCGGGCCACGAAGGCATTGATTGCCCGCTCGCGCTCGACGACGAGCCGCACCGCGACGGACTGGACGCGGCCCGCGGACAGGCCGCCCCGGACCTTCCGGGACAGCAGCGGGCTGAGCGTGTAACCGACGAGCCGGTCGACGATCCGACGGGTCTGCTGGGCGTCGACGAGGTTCGTGTCGATGCCCCGCGGATGGTCGAAGGCGTCGCGGATCGCGCCCTCCGTGATCTCGCTGAAGATGACCCGGCGCGTCTTCTCGGCGGGCACGCCCGCGGCCTCCGCGACGTGCCACGCGATCGCCTCGCCCTCGCGGTCGAGGTCCGTGGCGAGATAGACGGTGTCTGCCCGCTTCGCCTCGCGCGCGATCGTGTCGACCTGCTTCCGGCGGTCGTCGCTGACCACGTACTCCGGCTCGAAATCGCGGTCGACGTCCACGCCGAACTTGCCCTTGCCGGGATTGTCCGGCAGGTCACGGACGTGGCCGTACGAGGCCACGACGCGGTAGTCGCCGCCGAGATAGCGTTCGATCGTCCGCGCCTTGGCAGGCGATTCCACGATCACGAGGTGCCTGGGCATCGGCCGGAGTCTAGCACCGGCCCCTTGGCGCTCAGTCACCTCCGAGGCACCGTGCCAGCTGGATCGCCCGCCCTAACCGAGGTGCGGGGCGGGATCGGCCAGGGGCGGGATCGGCGACGCCATCCCGCATCGGCGGACCGTCATCCGCCCGGCTGCCGGCGAACGGACCCGTCGACCCGTGCCGCGAGCAACCCGGCCGGTCGATAGCGTCCGTACGCGTCGACCACCAGCCCGCGCATCTCGAGCATGGTGAGCGCGGTCAGGACCGACGAGACCGGGAGCGCGGTGGCCGCGACCAGCTCGTCCACGGTCGTATGGCCGGCCAGCAGCTGTCCCGCCACCGTCCGCGGCACCTCGCCGACCTCGCCGAGCGAGGCCGCGACGGAGCGCGGGACGACGTGCCACCGTCGAGGTCGGTCCGGACCAGGTCGAGATCCTCGAGCAGCTGCGATACGCCGGCCACGATCCCGGCCACGCCCGGCGCGTCACGGAGGAGCGACAGGCAGCCCGCGCTCGTCAGGCGGTCGATCGGCCCCGGAACGACGAAGCAGTGACGTCCCTGCTCGAGCGCCCAGTGGGCCGTGACGAGTGCGCCGCTGCGCGCGCCGGCCTCGACCACGACCGTGGCGTCCGACAGGCCGCTGATGATCCGGTTTCGGCGCGGAAACGTCCCACGCGTCGGCTCGACGTCCGGCGGCAGCTCGGACACGACCGCGCCGCCGCCGTCGATGATCGCGTCGACCAGCCGCCGATGCGACCGCGGGAACAGCCGCTCGTGCCCACCGCCGAGCACGGCCACCGTCGTGCCGCCCTCGGCGAGGCACGCGGCGTGCGCGGCACCGTCGATGCCCACCGCAAGACCGGAAACGACCGCTGCGCCGGCCCGCGTGACGGCGCCCGCGATCCGGGCGGCGGTCAGCCGACCCGCCTCCGACGGGCGGCGCGTCCCGACCACCGCCACGGCGCGGGCCGTGCCAAGGGCGGCGCGATCGCCGCGGAGGAACAGGACGTGGGGCGGCACCTCGATCGCCCGGAGGCGGGGCGGGTAGTCCTCGTCGTCGAGCGTGACGAGGCCCACGCCGGAGCGGTCGATCCCGGCCAGCGTCGCCTCCGCGCTGCGGGCCGAGGCAACGACCGCGCGGATCACCCCGTCGGTGCCTGTCGCTCCGCCGAGCTGGCGGCGTCGGCAAGCGACGCCTCGTCGCCGCGTGCTGCGGCCTCGAGGACTGCTCGTGCCGAGCCCACGGCCGAGACGAGACGCCCCAGGGTGATCGGACCGAGGCCGTCGACGCTCACCAGGACGGCAAGCGCCTGCCGTTCCGTCAGGCCACCGGGCGAAGCGTCCGGCGGCCCCGCCGGCTCGGATGGCGCCGGCCGGATGGCGAGACCCGGCCCCAGAGGTCTGGTGCGGCCGACCCCCAGCATCAGCTGGCCATCCGCTGCGCCAGCCTGCTTGCCGGCGGTCGCGCGCGGCCTCCTCGAGGTGGACCGCCTCGACGGATTCCGAACTGGCCAGGTCCGCGATGGTCCGAGCGACGCGGATCAGGCGCTCGGTCCCCGCCCGGACAGGCGCTCCAGCTCCGCGAGGTCCACGGCACGCCGCTCCGCGGTCGGTCCATCCTTGCCGCCACCCGGAGCGCCCGGCCGCGGACGCGGGCGTTGAGTGCCCCTGGCGGTCGTCCCGCCTGGCGCAGTCGGGCGGCCGCGATCCGCTCGGCGACCACGCTCGACGTCTCGGGCGTCGCCCCGGTCACGAGCGCGGTGGCCGGGACGCGCGGCATCGTGGCCCAGATGTCGATCCGGTCGCGCAGCGGTCCGAGATGCGGGCGGCATATCGGTCCGCCACGGTGTCCGGGCACCGGCACTCCGGGTGTGCCGGCGAGGCCGCACGGGCACGGGTTCATCGCCGCCACGAGCTGGAAGCGGGCCGGGAAGATCGTCGCGCGCCCGACCCTCGAAGATGGCGACGCGCCTGGCGGAGGGCCTCGATGACGGCGACGGCCGAACTCCCGGCAGCTCGTCGAGGAACAGGGTCGCGTCTGCCAGGGTCACCTCGCCCGGCGAGAGCCGCGGCCCCCCGCCGACCATCGCCGCGTAGGAGAGCGTGTGGTGTGGGGCGCGGAACGGCGGCCGCCGAACGAGTGTCCGCACGGGCCCGTTGCCGGACACCGACGCGATGACGGTCGCGGTCAGCGCGGCGCTGTCGCCGAGCGGCGGCAGCACGCCGGGAATCGTCCGTGCCAGGAGCGTCTTGCCGGAGCCGGGCGGCCCGATCAGCAGGATCCCGTGCCCGCCGGCGAGCGCGATCTCCAGCGCCCGCCGCGCCTCGAGCTGCCCATGCACCTCGGCCAGATCCGGCACGACGTCTCCCCCAATGGCGTCCGGCGGCACGGCGGCCGGTGCCTCGCGTCCCGCCGCCTCGATCCGCTCCGGCGCTCCCCGCGACCGCCGACGCGAACGGCTCGAGCGGACGACGTCGACGGCCGCGCCGAGCGACGCCACCGCGACCACGTCCACGCTGTCCGCGAGACGGGCCTCGTCCGCGGCCGCCGCCGGCACCACCACGCGGGTGGCGCCGCGACGCGCCAGCGCAGCGACCATCGGCAGCACGCCCGGCACGACCCGCACCTCGCCACCGAGCGACAGCTCGCCGATGAGCGCCAGACCTCCGGGTGCGGCGTGCACCTGCTCAGAGCCGAGAAGGATCCCGATCGCGATCGCGAGGTCAATGGACGACCCGGCCTTGCGCAGGTCCGCCGGGGCGAATAGTGAGATATGGCGCTAGGTTGCTTGATCGCAGGGGCGGCATGAGGTACCCAGTCGCGGGCGGTCTCAGACGGCTCCGCTAGACGCTGTGGTCGGCTACCGATCGGGCCGGTACGGCGCCTTGGCGTCGATGCTGCCGACGAACTGCGGCAGGCGAGCGTGACCGAGCTGCTGGCGGATGGCGGCATTCTCGCCGGTGTGGAACCAGTAGTGGTAGATGACCCGCTGGAGCAGGTCGCCGTAGCGGCGCTTGAGCTCCGACCCGCCGCTGATGACGTGGCGCTCCAGATCGTCGCTCGTCAGCGTGTCGAGCCAGGGATCGGCGGCCGCAGCGAGCGCGCGCCAGGCATCGAGCACGCGCTGCAGCGGCGGCGTGCTGGCCGGCCCACCGGAGGCGAACTCGCGGTCGATGTCCGGAAAGGGCCGCTGGCCACTCGGCCAGGTGACGAAGTACTGCTGCTCTTGCCAAGCGAGATGGCCGACGTTCCAGCTGATGGAGTTCATCGGTCCGATGCGTCGGCGGGCATCGTCATCGGTGACTCCGCGGATGCCACGGATGAACTCGGTGCGTGTGAACCGCAGTTGGTCGACGAGCGGGTGCGGCATGCGACGATCCTCTCACCCATTGTTGGCAGCGTCTGGCAGGAATCCCGATCAGACTTGCACGCGCACGGTAGATGGGAGGGGCAGCAGTGAACCCTGGCTCGTCGAGATGATGCGCTACAACGCGTGGGCGAACCGGACGCTGTTGGATGCCTGCCGAGAGCTGACCGACCAGCAGCTCGATGCCCGTCTTCCGGTCACGTCGGGATCCAGCCGTGAACTGCTGATCCACATCATCGGCGGCCAGCAGACATTCGCGCTGCGCACGAGGGGTCGCCAGCATGAGGGGGAGCTGCATCGGGGCAGTGCCTGGCCGGGTATGGACGAGATCATCCGACTGGCCGCGAGCACGAACGAGGAGCTCATCTCGATGCCGAGCAGCTCGACCCTGAGCATGAGACCGATCTCCCGTACCTCGGCACTGTGTATCGGTATCCAACTCGCTTCTTCCTCGTCCATGCGGCCGCGCACGGGGTCGAGCACCGCGCCGAGGTGAAGCTCAACCTCGCGCACATCGGCGTCGACACGCCCGATATGGACGGCTGGGCCTACGGTGAAGCGACCGGATACGGTGCCGAAGTCTGACTGCGGACGGTGTGGCACGCCAGGACGCCGCAGGCTAGCGGCCGCTCGCTCCCATCATTCGGTTCTCGCGACGGGCTGTGCCGCACGAATGGCTCGCGGCATCCGCCTAAGATCACATGTCAGGGTGATTGCTGGTGGAGGAGCAGCTTCCACTCGCCGTTCCGTCGGACATAGACGCTCGACATCGCCGCTTCGTATCGCGCCTGGCCCGGCCGTTCGCCCACGGCCTTATAGGTGATCAACGCGACGTCATCGTCGCCAGTGACGCGGACAGCGCTCAACTCATAGCTAGACCATGGAGCGACTTGGGGGATGGTGCCGAGCGAAGCCTTCTTGTCCATCACCATGCCGGGGAAGACCATCAGTCCCTCCTCGGCCATGATGTCCTCGTAGAACGCCGCTCCGCCCGGACCGGACAGCGCATCCCAGCCTTGGCGCTCTAGCCCGTCTACCTCGGCGCGCAGTGCGTCGTTCACACCGCGAGTATGTGCAAGCGTCTTGCCCTAAGTCCAGCAGTGCCGGGATCTCCTCGCAGGTCCAGATATGGTCCGCGGCGCCTGCGGCGTCGTCCGCCGAGTCGCCTGACACGCATTTATGAAGGAGCGGCCGGTGTCAATGGGCGTCGCTCGATCGGCTCATCGATGCTCCGAGCGGCCAATGCGGCTGGCAGAATCGACGGATGTTCGCCGTCGAGAATCGTGAACGCGTTCGAGATCATGTGCTGGCCCGAGCTCACTCGGATCCCGCCATCGTCGCCGCGGCCTTCGTCGGGTCCTTCGCCGGAGGCACGGACGATCGCTGGTCGGACCTGGATCTGACGTTCGCAGTAGCAGAGGGCCAGGCGGTTGATGAAGTCCTCGAGGAGTGGACTCGCTGGTTCTCACGAGACTTCGAGGCGCTCCGGCTCTTCGACTGGCCGGTGCCGCCCACCATCTATCGGGTGTTCCTCTTGCCGGGCAGCCTGCAGGTTGATCTCTCGTTCACGGCCGTCAAGCTGGGCCGCGAAGTGGTTATCGGCCAGCCCGCCACTCACGACGTCCGGGCGGGGGGTGCAGGTTTGCGTGATAGAGGCTAGCCCGGGCACAACCCGCCCTCCTTATCGAGTATTGCTTGCCGCCGCGCTTCCGGCTCCTGGAATTGGCTGTTCGAGGGCAGGGCGCATCCCCGCGCCCGAAGGGTACCCGCTTTCACTTACGTGTCGCAGAGAGCAGGACCATGGAGCAACTGAGCGGGATTCGAATCAGGGGACGGAGGCCGCTCGATCGTGGTGACCGGCGTGCCAATGCGACAGCAGATAACTCGACGCTCTACGCCCCCCACCCACGCACGGTGCTACAGCGCATCGGCCGGGATGGTCCGAGGTTAGCAAGCCAGTCACTAACCACCGTTAGTGGCGGCGCTGGCAGTTCATGACGCACACCGACCTGCGCTTGAGGGCCGACGGCCTCGACTTCTGGGTCGACGTACACGTTCACCCTTCGACGGCGGATGGCTGGCGGTGGCCGACCTCGCCGGCGAGCCGGAGCTTCGGTGGGCATACGAGGCGGCCGGTGCCGTCAAGACGGCCGCCGGGCTTGGCCCGGTCGCCCGCCGTCGCTGCTGTGGCTCAACGGGAGCTTAGCGACCAATAGGCATCACGTACGTATCCTAGGCGACCACTTTTCCTCTTACCCAGAGGGTCGCAGTGCGCTAATTCACTACGCAACCAGTTTTTGCGATCACTCGCTGCGGCTCCTGGAGAGCCTCTTATCGCCGAGGCGAACGCACTTCATCTCGCGACGGTCGTGAAACCGCGCGGTCGAGTCGGCTTGTTGGCCGACTTCTTGCCCGCGGCCCCACGAATCTCCTCCACGGACACCGAGTCTCCGAATAGCAGCCGGGCCTGTCATCCATGGAGTCCCTGAACATCGCCTGCCTTCGTCAACGTCAATCCTGCTTGTGACAAGCTGCTCCTGACGCAACTCAGCGCGCCGCGTCCGTCCGGCGCCACAATCATCGAACGGCTGTTCTGATACGGGTCCAAGGCTGCATTACAGGATGCGAACCAGATGGTGTTCTCTGCCGCACGCGTAACAATCATCGAATGGTGATCCAACTTCGCGCGGCGGTGTGTGGTGTTGTTCTGAGGATGGAAGACGATCTGTGCGCCCTGGCGAACGATCAGCAGTGGTCGCGGCGAACGGAAGCCTTCGAAGCAGATAACAACACCAACTCGGACCCCTTGGATATCGAAGGTCTCAATCGAGCCTCCGGCCGAGTACGCCAGGGCGTCTAAGGGCGTGAGTTTTGTCTTGTGGTGGTGCCCTGCAGGATCCCGCAGGTCCTATGACCACCGCAGAGTTGTATCTGTGCCATCCGCCAGATTTGGCGTCTCCGTACCAAGAATGCAACCGATCCTCGTTGGGCACATCGCATGGCGAGCTGTGCAGGGATGATGCGGCGGGGCTTGGCGCCCGCGGATCGACAATGTCGACGGTAACCGACGGTTTGCGCGGAAAGCACAGGATGTCAACTCCAGGCCACATAGTCTATGTACCGCAGGATCGTTTCGGCGTTCGCATCGAAGTCATTCGTCTGACGGACCTGCGCGAGTCCGATCGTCAGCGGGCGCATTACCGATCGGCCCTCTTCAGACCGATTTTTATGAATGTCGTATCACGGGAGAAGATGTCCCCGCTCAGCATCCCAGCACGTTCGGCGATCCGCCAGAACGCGTAGTCAGCCAGTTCAACGACGGTTGCTTCTAAGCTTCTAACGACCGTTTCCGCTTCGCCACCTGTCGTGTGATACCCGGCGGCGTGAGCGACTGCTTCCGGAAGACCGTCGTCAGAGCCACATGGACTCCGTATGCGGGATGGCGGATCGCCGGTAGCCCTGCAGCGGCGGGGTCCGCCCTCCATGATTGTCGGGGTCATATTCGAAGGCTTTGCCAACGTCATGACATAAGGAGGAAGCGACAAGAATGTCGCGGTCGATCCTCGTCGCGCCTGTCACTTCTTCAAGCCCGTCCGCCATCCTGTCGAGCCGTCGCTCGCAAGTGATCTGCCTGAGATAGGTGCGTCAGGACCGCAGTCCCAGGGACACCCGAGGCTGGAATGTCCTCGATGCGCCGGAACGACGTTCGGCTCAAAGCGAAGACCCATGCCTCAATGACCTTGGTCCGAAGCGCGTCATCCTGAATGAGATCCAGCTCCGGCAGGCTTGCCTTCACACCGGATCGGAGCTCCGCCTCTCGACTGTCTTCCTCAGTCATCTAGATCCTCCAGTCATCCCTCGCTAAAAGTAAGTGCGTATTGCTCCCGTAATGCTGCCGTCCGGGCGAGCCGTGAAGAGGGTCCGCCAGCGGTCGAATGCTGAGCACGGATGAGAAACACCCAACGCAACGATGTCGGTGACGCCTACTCGTGACCCCGACGGCACTTCGAGATAAGCGTGGTGGTCGTCCAAGCGTCGGATTCTGTAGCGCGAGTCGACAGCACCGTGGCTGCCGTCCGAACGGATCACGGTGAGTGGCACCGGAAGCCCGGCATCATAGGGGGCGTCGCGCCGCCCCAACAGCAGGATCGCCAGGCGCTCTTCAGGCCGCGATATCACCGGTGCCCACAAAGTGAGAGCCGCCCGAAGTCCGTCGCCCGATGGTCGGTAACGTCGACTTCCGAGAGGCGACATTTTGTCGTAGATCCCGGAGTCGTGGGCGATATATGCCCCCGAGCGCAGGATCAACTGCATGTCATCGGTAGCAAAGTCGGCGTACTCCGCGACGACGATGTCGAAGTACGCACTACCACCCGCGGAAACCAGGAACGGCTCAACATCTCGGGCCAGCGGCCGGAGCATGTTTGCGATCACCCCGAGCTCGCGTAGATAGTCTCGGACGGGGTCTGGAGTCGCTGGCTGGCTTTGCCGGCGCGTGATTGTGCCCTCAAACCCAGCGACGCCGGCCAGCACAAGGTGTCTACTCTGCTCCACCTCGCGTGCGATTGCCACGGCCGTGGCTGGGTATCGAACGCCCGTCCGTCCGCCGTCTTGACCAACCTCAAGCAGCACCGGAAGTCGGCGAGGCGTACCGCTAAGGCGCTCGTCGAGCATTCGTACACCGTCGATGCTATCGACAAAGACAATGACTTCCGTGAGGCGCTCGCCGACGAGTTGCTCGCGCAGATAGCGCGTGTCATGGCTGGTGGCGACCTCGGTTGCGACCACCACTCTAGGAACGCCGAAGGCCTCGCAGACGGCCAGCTGAGGAATGGTTGCAACGGTGATCGCCCAAGCGCCCGCCCGGAGTTGCTCCGCGAAGATCTGCGGCGCCATCGTCGTCTTGCCGTGTGGAGCCAGCCAAGCGTTGTGTTCGTCAGCGTACCGCTGCATGACGACCGCGTTGTTGAGCAGGGCATCCGAATCCAGGGTTAGGAGGGGGAGCGGAACGTCCGTCGAACCGACGTACCAACCCTGCCGCCCTACCTCGCTCAGCGCTATCGGCGCCTTGTGAGCAGTTGCTCGGTCAATGGCAGGCATCGGGCTATCAAGGAGCCCCTCGATTGCCGCCTCGACAACTGGCGTGGACCCGTGGGGTCTCGGTTCGAAGTGGAGTTGTTTCTTCGACGGATCCGCCATAGCCCTTCAAGCTTGACAGGGAAGGAGGTCACAGCCTACCATCCCCGCAGGTCGCTATACGAGCAATATGTCCGATATGCGAGCGGATGGCCGGAATTCCGCACTGGGCGTGCTTCAAAACGGAATGGCCCTCTTGGAACTTCTCGCCACGCGTGGAGGCCTGACCGTGGCCGAAGCGAGCCGAGGGATCGGCATTAGCCGCGCCGCAGCGTTCCGGCTCCTTCACACATTGAGCGTGCAGGGATACGTTCTTAAGAACTCTCGATCCCCTCGTTATTACCCCGCCGCCCGTCTAATCGCGCTGGGTCAGTCGCTAACGTCCTCGACCGCGATTGCCGGACTAATGAAGAGCGCCATGGCGACGCTCTTCGAGCTTTATGGCGAGACGGTGAATGTCGGACTCCCGCACGGCGATCGTGTTCTCTACATCGACATGCTCGAGAGCCGCCGTGGGCTCCGTATGGCTGCGCAGATCGGTGAACGGGACCACCTCCACTCCACGGCGCTCGGGAAAGCCCTGCTCGCGGCTTTGAGTCACGAGGACGCAGCAGCGTTGATAGCGGGAATCCCACTCCCGAGGCTCACCCACAGCACGATCACGTCGCGAACCGCACTGTTCGCAGAGATTGCCAGGATCCGCGAACGCGGCTATGCGGTCGATGATGAAGAGAATGAAATGGGCGCGCGATGCGTGGGCGTGGCAATTCGTGACGCCGGCCGTCCAGTTGTCGCCCTTAGCGTTTCAGGTCCCTCCGTCAGGATGCCGGAAGCCCTCATCGCGGACATTGGACGGAAGCTGGTGGCGACGCGCGACGGGCTGGAGGCCGCGGACCATGCTTGGACTAACGCGTGACGCTCGCTATCTCGCCGTCTGGCTCAACATCGAGGTGATTGCGGCCGGCGTCAATAGCACCTTTCGTGCTGGAACCTCTATGGCATCACAATCGGCACCTTTGGTCACGTTGGAGACGGCAATCTGCACCCGACCCTCGTCCTGCCACGGGGAGATGTTGAGGCGCTGGATCGGGCCAAGCAGGCGGGAGTCGCGATCATCAGGGCAGCGCTTTCAATGGGTGGGACGGTGACAGGGGAACACGGGGTAGGGATGCTCAAACGCAGGGAACTGAGAGAGGAGCTTGATAGGGGCGCGGAAGGGATGATCATGGCGGTTAAGCGGGCCCTCGACCCGTTGGGCATCCTCAATCCTGGTAAGGGCCTGCCGAACTGATGGTTGTCACTGAATGTCATGAAGAGGGACTTCCGGGGTAAAAACGTGGATTCTCACTGGAACCAATCAGCGCAGTCGGCCCAAGACCCTTCATCTCATCCACCATCGCTTGGCGCTCAAGACCGATCCGCGCGACGCTGATGAGCATCGGCCACCTACTGCCAACCAGCGACCTGTTCGGCGTCGCCGGGCCGGCAGCTCCTCCAGCAACCACGCTGCCCGAGCCATGGGCCCCCGTGAACCCAGCCTGGCGCGGGGGGCGCAACAGCGGATAACTCGACCCCCGCTTCGCTAACACCGCCACGCTCGGTCCTACAGCGCATCGGCCGGGATAGTCCGAGGTTATCCGCTCTCTTGGGAGCCAGCTGGCTGTGACGGCCAAGCGCCTAACAGCCGCTCGCATCTGGCCCGGCTGACAGTCAGTTTCGGGAATCGCGGAGAGTATCGAGAGTCACAGACTGATGGGCCACGCCATCCCGGTCGCGCGGGTGCAGGCCATGCACGAGGGCAAACGCCGCGCCCGCGCGGCACGCGATGCGGCCAAGGAATGACCGATCCGGCCATCCCCGCGCGACGAGCGCATGGGCCTCCGAACTCAGTCGGTCAGCGCGTCGTACTCAGCTGCCGCGGTCGGACAACCGCGACCCTCCTCGCCGTCGCCCTCCTCGTCGCCGGCTGCGGCCTGCTCTTGCCCACGCCGACCCCCGCCGTGCGGATCGATCCGGCGGCTCTCGCCGCCTTCCAGTTCATCCGAGACGACGCCGGATTGCTGTCCCCAGCGGAAAGGGAGAGAGCGGAGGAGCAGCTGCGTGACATCGCCGGCCGCACCGGCGTATTCGGAGTGGTGATCACGGTCGGGCGCGGCGTACCGGTCGACCCGCCCATCCTCTTCCGACCGGTGATCGAGGAGGTCCTGGGCATCGGTGGCGAGGCGCTGGTGAACATCTGCACCCCGGAGGCTTGCGGCCTTGACGCCTCCGCCGCCCATACCGATGCGCTGGCGGAGGCGGTCTCCATGACCGCGCCGGCCCCCAAGCCAGCGCCCGGCCAGGGCCTGCCGGTCAATCCGAGCTTCGAGCTGCGTCGCTGGGTCGAATACGTAGGAGCCGTCGCGACGTTTGAACGGGACTGACCCCAGCGCTGAGCGGTTCGCCCGAATGCCCAGTGGCAGCGGGGCGACAGCCATCTCGCGGGCTCGTAGCACCAGCGGGGCCCCGACCTCGTTCCATCGGCCGGCGCGAGATTGACGGTGATCCTCCGCGGTGGATGGACGAACCCAGCGTTCCGCAGGGCACCGCGAACGCGCTCGCGCGCTTCGAGGAGCGCCGCGTCCGCGAGGCCGACGATCGTGAACCCGGGCAGCCCGGGTGCCACATCGACCTCGACCCGGACGACGCGGCCGTCGAGGCCGTGGAGTGTCGCCGAGAGCATCGTCGCCAGCACGCGACGAACTTACGGACGCGCGCTCACCTGCCGCTCACCACGGGCTTGTCCGCGACTTTGCCGGGTGGCCGCGCGTCCGGCCGGCGCGCGGCGGCGAGCCCTCCGCGCGAGCGTGACTGCGCGGCGGATCAAGTACCCGACGCGTCGCCGCCCCGCCCGATTGCCGGCCCGCCCGGCCCGCCGGGGCCGCCCGCCACTCCGCCCGACCCGTCCGGCCGCATGCTTCCCGAGACGAAGCCGGCGAACGGCTCGACGAGCCGGGTGAACTCCGTCGGGATGACGAACTTCGTCGCCGGGCTCGCGCCGAGCGCCTTGAGCGCGTCGAGGTACTGCAGCGCCATCGTCTTCTGGTCGATGCCGCGTGCCGCGCCGTAGATCCGCTCGAGCGCCTGGCTGAACCCCTCGGCGCGCAGGATCGACGCCTGCCGGTCGCCCTCGGCCTTCAGGATCTCCGACTGCTTCTGGCCCTCGGCCACGTTGATGGCGGCCTGCCGGGTGCCCTCGGACTCCGTAATCACGGCGCGCCGCGTTCGCTCGGCGGACAGCTGCCGGTTCATCGCGTCCTGGATGTCGCGCGGCGGCGTGATCTCGCGGATCTCGACGGTCGTCACCTTGCCGCCCCAGCGGTCGGTCACCTCGTCCAGCTTGACCCGCAGCACCTCGTTGATCTGGTCGCGGTTCGAGAGCACGTCGTCGAGCAGGATGTCGCCGATCACGGCGCGCAGAGAGGTCGTGGCCACGCCCTGGAGGGCGCCGTTGAAGTTCTCGACCTCGACCACGCTGCGGTACGGGTCGACGATCCGCCAGTAGATCAGGAAGTCGATGCTGATCGGCGCGTTGTCGCGGGTGATGTTCGTCTGGCTGGGGACGTCGATGAACTGCTCCTGGAGGCTGACCCGCACCCCGCGCTGGACGATCGGGACGAGGAACACCCAGCCCGGGCCCTTCACCTCGTTCGGGCTCGTCCGGCCGAGCGTGAAGACCAGCATCCGCTCGTACTGGTTGACGATCTTGATCGACGAGTACAGGACCAGGAGCGCCACGATCGTGATGAAGGCAATGATCGAGATGGTGATCGGCTCCACGAGGACCTCCGTTAGGCGCCGGCACCGGTCGGGTCGGCAGGTTCGACGATGAGGGTCAGGCCCTCCTCCCGGACCACGCGCACCGGCGTGCCCCGCTCGATCAGGCGATCGTCCGGGGTCCGGGCACGCCACTCCTCGCCGGCGGCGTAGACGGATCCGACCGGTGCCAGCGGCCGCCGGACCTGGGCTGGCGTGCCGGGCGGAACGATGAACGAGCCGCCCGCCCCGAAGCCGACCAGGCCGCCGCGCCGCCGGCTCCGCATCACCGTCACGAGGGCGAGCGCCATGAACGCCGCGATCGTGGCGGTCATCACGAGCACCAGCGGCAGGGCGACGCTGACATCCGGTGCCGTCGGCGTGCCGGGCTCCGTGTACAGCGCGGAGACGCCCAGGGCGAAGCAGACGAGGCCACCGACGGTCAGGAGACCGTGGCTCAGGACGGTCAGCTCGAGCACGAAGAGGAGCATCGCGAGCCCGATCAGGAGCAGTCCGCCGACGTTGAGCGGCAGGCTCCCGAACCCGATGAAGGCGAGGATGATCGCGAGCGCGCCGATGATGCCGGTCACGAAGTTCGGGCTCGCCAGCTCGTACAGCAGCCCCAGCGAGCCGAGGCTGAACAGCAGGGCCGCGATGTTCCCGTCCGAGAGGAGGTGGAGGAACGACTGGAAGGGGTTCATCGGCAGCTCGCGCACGGCGCGCCCGGCGAGGTCGAGCGTGACGGTCTCGCCGTCGACCTCGACCTCGCGCCCGTCGGCGAACGAGAGGACCTCCTCGATCGACCGGGCGATCCCGTCGACCGCGCCGCGCTCGACCGCCTCGCCGGCCGGCGACGCGACCGCGTCGCCGACCGTCGAGACCGCCCACTCGACGTCGCGCCCGCGTTCCTCGGCGATCGCCCGGATCTTTGCCACGGCGTCGCTCCGGACCTTGTCGCCCAGCGTCCCCTCGATCTCCTCTCCGCCGGCACCGACCGGCGAGGCCGCGCCGATGCTCGTGCCGGGGGCCATCAGCGCGACGTGCGCGGCGAGCGTGATGAACGTGCCGGCGCTGGCGGCACGCCCGCCGGACGGCGCGACCCAGACGATGGTCGGGATCTCCGCCTCGAGGAGCGTTCCGACGATCTCGTTCGTCGCCTCGAGGCTGCCGCCCGGGGTGTTGAGCCGGATCACGACGGCCGGCGCGCCCTCCGACGCGGCGCGTGCGATCCCGTCGCGCAGGTAGCCCGCCATGACGCTGTCCACGACGCCCGTCGTCGGGAGCACGACGACGTCGGCCGTCGCCGCCGCCCGGAGGCCGCCCGCGACCATGCCGATCAGCCCCAGCGAGAACAGCGAGGCGAAGATCGCGCGCACGAGGTGACGGGTCACGGGCCCTCCGCCCCGATTATCGCATCGCGGGTCGACACGCCCTCCAGGAACTCGTAGACGAGCCGGCTCCACGTCTCGAGGTCGTCGGCGACCGCAGCGACATCGACCGGCGGCGCGAACCCGCCGGTCAGCTTGTGCGTCTCGCGGATCCCGACCGGCCGCCCGCCGGCGTCCGCCACATAGACGATGCCGATGTGGACCCGACCGACGTCTGTCGTGTCGTCGTTGAGCAGCCCAACCGGGCGGAAGACCGGTGTGAAGTCGGCGACCACCTCCTCGTGCCACTCGCGCTCGAGACCCACGTCCAGGCCGCCGTCGCCCGGGTTCAGGTGGCCGCCGACGCCGATCGAGTAGCGGTCGTGGAGCCGCTCGTCGAGTCCGGCGCGCGTTCGCCGCATCAGGAAGTAGCGGTCACCGTCGCGGAGCACGAGATACGGGATCACCTGCTTGAACGACGGGTCGCGTTCCATCTCGGGTCGCGGCCGGTAGTCGCCGAGCTGCCCGATGACCCTCAGCGCATCCGGGAGACCGGCCGTCCGGACCCCGTGCCACCCGTCACCCGGCACGAGCGCGCGTCGCGGAACGACGTAGACCTGCTCGACCTCGTTCGTCACCGGCCGCCGCCGTCGAGCCGCGCGCGGGCGTCGGCGAGGCGCCGCCGTACGCGATCCGGCATCTCCCCGTCGGGCGCGTCCAGGTCGCCGATCCAACCGTCCAGGACGGCGCGCAGCTCGTCGAGCCGGGCGCGGATGAGGTCGGCGTTGGTGGCGGCGATCCCGGCACCCATCTCGATGTCGCCAGCGGCCAGGCGGGTCATGTCGCGCCAGCCGGTTGCCGCGAGTGCGCGGGCGGCCGGCCACTCGTGAGCCCACGGCGACGCGTGCCCGGCCACCGTCTTCCACGAGCGCCGCGGCGAGGAGGAGCGGCAGGTGACTGATCGACGCCACGGCCGCGTCGTGCTCGAGGGCGGCCATCCGGACCGGCCGGGCGCCGACGGCCCGGGCGAGCGCCTCGACGCGTGTCTCGTCGTCGTCCGACCCGCAGATCACCCAGGGCCGATCGACGAACAGGTCCGGGTCGGC
Organism: Chloroflexota bacterium; assembly: GCA_030447745.1. Classification (GTDB taxonomy): domain Bacteria; phylum Chloroflexota; class Limnocylindria; order Limnocylindrales; family CSP1-4; genus JACDAV01. Next base: position 104,573 of record JAUJOH010000010.1, read on the forward strand.
CGCCGCATAGCCGCTCGCGTCGCGGCCGGCCATCGGGTGGCCGCCGACGAACGGGACGCCCCGCTCCGCGGCGCGCTCGACGATCCGGCGCTTCGTGCTGGCGACATCGGTGACGAGCGCGCCCGTGTCGAGGCTGCCGGCCAGCGGTCCGCCGAGGTCGTCCAGCAGGTCGAGGCACGCCAGGGGCGGTGCGGCCAGGACCACGAGCTCGGCGCCGGCGATCGCATCGGCCGGATCCGTCGCAACCCGGTCCACGGCACCCTCCGCCACGGCGGCCGCCGGTCCACTTCGGGTCGGTGACCAGGCGGTGATCGTCCAGCGGCCAGGCTCCCGCGCCCGGAGGGCACGGGCGACGGACCCGCCGATCAGCCCGAAGCCGAGAAACGCCAGCCGCACCGGCCGATTATCCGGCTCGCCGCGCCCACCGTTCGGCCACTTCCGGCGAGCCGGCGCTCGGGCGATGACAGGCGCGGGAGCCGTTGGCGGCACCTCCCGGTGCTACGATTCCGTTGCTGCCGAACGTCCGGGATGCGTTCGGGTGCGTCTGCGGAGTCCCGCGCGCGGCGGAGCCTGCCCAGCCGTGAACGCCGAACCAAAGCCCATCCGCGTGCTCCTCGTCGACGACCACCAGCTGCTGACCGGCTCGCTGTCCCAGGTGCTTCGCGCCGAACCGGATATCGAGGTCGTCGGTGTCGCGGGCACCGTCACCGAAGCTCGTGAGATGCGCCGCGAGCGGCTCGACGTCGTGCTCATGGACTACCGGCTCCCGGACGGGACCGGCGCCGACGCGACACGAGCGATCAAGACGCGCTGGCCTGCGGCCCGCGTCGTGATGCTGACCGCGCTCGCCGACGACGAGACGATCCTCGAGTCGATCCAGGCGGGCGCGGACGGCTACCTGACGAAGGACCAGGCGCTCGAAGAGGTGGTCGGCGCCGTGCGGTCCGCCCATGCCGGTGAGACGCTCCTGCCTCGGGCCGTGATCATGGGCATCGCCCAGCGGGTTGCCGTGGCGCGCGACCGGGGCAAGGAGCGACCCGAGGTCGAACCGCTCACGCCGCGCGAGCTGGACGTGCTCCGTGCCCTGACGGACGGTCTGTCGACGCCGGAGATCTGCGACCGGCTGGTCATCGCGCCGAACACCCTGCGGACGCACGTCCAGAACATCATGGGCAAGCTTCGCGTGCACTCGAAGCTCGGGGCCGTCGCCTTCGCCCTGCGCCACCGCCTGGTCGAGCCGCCCCGACAGCAGGACGCGCTCTACTAGGCGGCCGCCGACCGCTGCCGGCGAAAGCCGCGACGCACTCGACCCGCCGTGACGCATCGCCGGCGGCACGCCGTCACGTGCCACATCGCCGCCCCACTGGCCGGCTCAACCGCTCCCCAGCTGCACCTCGGCGAGGGGAACGTAGCGCGCCGGCCCGGACCCGGTGACGCTCTCGAAGAGCACGACGCGCTCGACGTCGCTCGCGATCGTTCGGTCCGCGATCCGCGCCACCAGGCGCCGCGCGACCAGCGGTCCCTCACGTCGGCCGTCTGCCCGCGCCAGCGTCAAGTGCGGCCGGAACGGGCGCGTCTCGCGCGTCCACCCGTCCTGCTCGAGCTCATCGTCGAGGGCCGAGGCAAGGGCAGCCACGTGGTCGGCTCCCTCCGTCACACCGAGCCAGATGGTCCGCGGCCGGGCGGCAGACGGAAACGCTCCGCCGCCGCCCAGCGTGAGCTCGAACGGCCGCGCCCTTGCCGCGGCGCGTCGAACCGCCGCCTCGAGCGGACCCACCCGGTCCGCGTCGGTGGGGCCCAGGAAGCGGAGTGTCAGGTGGAGCCCGTCCATCCGGACCCAGCGGACCGCCGAGCGAGGCTCGCGCACGTTCGCCTCGACGTCACCGCACACGGCCTCGACGAGTGCCACGACGGCATCGCGCGCCGCGGCCGTCAGCGGGACGGCCACGAACAGCCGCGGCCGCGGGTCGTCTGGGTCCGGCACGGAGCGCGGCTGGTGGCCGGTCAGGACGCCGGGCCCGCCCGCTCGCCGGCGTACGTCTCGCGATCGGCCACCAGCACCTCGAGCGCCTGGTCGCGCTGCCGCCATCCGACGACGTCGACCCGCTTGTCCTCCAGCAGCTTGTAGGTCACGAAGAAGTGCTCGATCTCGACGAGACGGTGCGGCCGGACCTGCTCCAGCTGCTCGACGTGCGCCTGGTGCGGGTCGGCCACCGCGACGCACAGGACCTTGAAGTCGAAGCCCATCTCGTCGCGCATCTCGAGGCCGCCGATCGGCCGCGCCCAGACCCGGCAGCCCGGAAAGGTCGGCTCGTCGATCAGGAGGAGAGCGTCGGTGTGATCGCCGTCGCCCGCCCGCGTGTCGGTGATGAACCCGTAGTCGAAGTTGTAGAAGACGGCCGAGGACAGCACGCGATCGAGCCGGAACACGCCCGCGGCCTCGTCCCACTCGTACTTGTTCCGGCTGCCGCGCGGGATCTCGACGACGACCTCGACCACCCGCGGGAAGTCGGCGAGGGAAGGCAGGGCGACGAACGCGGCCATCGCCCGCAGTGTAGGCGCCGGGCAAGCGGCCGGACGGCCGAGGACGCGCGCGCCCGGACACGGAAACGCCCGAAGGAACCGGTCCAGAGATCGGTCGCGACACCGGGTTGACCCGCCTTGATGTGATCTCGGCTGGTCGGTCCGGGATCGGCGGTCCGGTCCGGGCGAGCCTTGCGAACTCGACCAACCGGACCGGCGGCGCGGCGGGGATTGCTCCTCGCCTCACCTGACCGTTCCGACGGCCCCTTCGGGCAAGACGGACCATACGGGCCGGGACGTGGTGCCGCAACGCCCTTGTCCACGAACTTCAGCCGGCGCCGCGCGCCGATATCCACGAATCCGCGGGCGATGTGGACGGCGTGGGGACAACCCGCCGCAGCGACGCAGCTCGAAACGATGTGCTGCTCAGCGCCGGCGCGGTCACCCGGACGGCGAGTCGCCGCCCGGGTCCGCACCGCGTGGCCGCCGGCTCAGGCCGTCGTGCCGGCCCCCTGCCGCGGCTCGTCGCCGGTGCGCCCGGGTCCGGCCGAGCGTGAGCCACGGCCGCCGTCGCTCAGGTCGAGCGCCGCCATCTCCTGCCACATCCGCGCGATCGCCCGGATGCCACGCTCGTAGTTGTCGAGCACCATCGACTCGTTCGGAGCGTGCGCGTTGTCGTCCGGGTTCGTGAACCCGGCCAGCACGACCGGCAGGCCGAGGATCCGCTCGAAGCTGGCGCAGACGGGAATCGACCCGCCCTCCCGCATGTACACGGGCGCGCGGCCGCAGGCCGCCGCCATCGCCCCGGCGGCCCCCGTCGTGGCGGGGTGGGGCCTCGGCGTCAGGCTCGGTCGGCCACCGCCGAGGCTGACGACGTCGACCGTCACGCCGGGCGGTGCGACCTCGAGCACGAAGTCCCGGAACAGCTCGAAGATCCGATCCGGATCCTGGTCCGTGACGAGCCGGCAGCTCACCTTGGCATGGGCGTGGGCGGGGATGATCGTCTTCGCGCCCTCGCCCTGGAAGCCGCCCCAGATCCCGTTGACGTCCAGGGTCGGGCGGGCGCCGCGCCGCTCCAGGGTCGTGAAGCCCACCTCACCGACCAGCGACTCCACCCCGATCCCTGCCCGGTAGGCCTCCTCGTCGAACGGGAGGGCGGCGAAGGCCGCCCGGTCCGCATCGCTCAGCGGCACCACGTCGTCGTAGAAGCCCGGGATGAGGATCCGCCCGTCGGGCCCCTTGAGCGCGGCCACGATGTGGCACAGCGCGTTGACCGGGTTCTCGACGGAGCCGCCGTAGGTTCCGGAGTGGAGGTCGACGGGCGACCCGGTGACATCGATCTGGGCGTACATCAGGCCGCGCAATCCGAGCGTGATCGACGGCACGTTGCCCTCGAAGAAGCTCGTGTCGCTGATCACGGCGACGTCGGCTGAGAGGCGGTCACGGTTCTGCTCGAGCCACCGGTCGAGGTGCTCCGAGCTCGTTTCCTCCTCGCCCTCGAAGACGAACTTCACGTTGACCGGGAGCGAGCCGCCGGTCGCGAGGAGCGCCTCGGCGGCGCGGAGGTGCATGTGGACCTGGCCCTTGTCGTCGGCCGCCCCGCGGGCAAGCATCCGACCACCCTTGACGGCCGGCTCGAACGGCGGCGACTCCCACAGGTCGAGCGGGTCGACCGGCTGGACGTCGTAATGGCCGTAGACCACGACCGTCGGCGCGCCTTCGGCATGGAGCCAGTCGCCGTACGCGAGTGGGTGTCCGCCGGTCTCGGCGACCTCGACGTGCTCGACGCCCATCCAGCGCAGCTCATCCGCGACGAACTCGGCCGCGCGGCGGCAGTCGGGGGCGTGGGCCGGAAGGGTCGAGACGCTCGGGATACGGAGGAAGGCCTCGTACGAGGCGAGCCGCGCTTCTCGGTTGTCATCGAGATAGCGGTCGAGCGCGGCGTCGGAGGGCGCGGTCGTCGTCATCGTGGTCCTCGGGCGGGAATTGCGAGCGGAGTGTACGCAACGCCCGGCCCTCGGCCGTCGGGAGTCGGCCGGCGACCGTGGCCGTGGCGTCGCCCGGTGGCAGTGGTGGGCGGCGCCGGCCGTCGCCCGTCGGGAGTCGTGGGGTCGCCGCCGTCAATGGTCGGGCGCCGCAGAGCCCGTGCGGCGTCGCTGGTCTCCCGCCGATGGCCGCACAGCCCATAGCGGCCGGGCTCGGACTTCTCGTCGATGCGACCAAGGTGATCGTTGGCGCGGGTCAGCGGGCGCGACTCGTGCCGCCTCCTCGAGGGATACGGGGGCTGATCGCTCCGGACCGGCGGGAACGGCCGCGCGCGGGCCGGAACGGCCGCCGGCGGGCCGCTGCTCGTGGATGCGACCGACTGGATTGCTCGCGGGCGCCGGCGTCGTGCCGCTGCTCGCGGATACGAGGCGGCGCTGATCGTTTGCGGACCGGCCGCACCGCCGGCGCCACCGCCGGCGGGCCGCTGCTCGTGGATGGACCGACTGGATTGCTCGCGGGCGCCGGCGTCGTGCCGGTGCTCGCGGATGCGACCGACACGATCGCCGACAAACGACCGAACACTCGTCACGCTTACGCCGAGGGTCCACGACGCCGCGCATACCTGCAAGCCTCGCGCGCCGCGCCGCGATACGGCTCCGCGCAGCGCAGATGCCGGCGCGGTTCCGTGCCGAGGTCGGCTCGGCGAACGAGTCGCTCGCATCTGCGGTTGGCACCGCGCGATGACCGGCAGGTGAGCGCTCGATACGCGCGCGGCTAGCGGTTCTGGGGACCATTGCGCGATGACCGCAATCGACCGGCGGCGCTACCGCCCGCAACGCCTCGCACGGCGTGTACTCACCACGCTTGGCCAAGAGTTGCGCGACGCCCGGTTCCAGGCCGGCCTCAGCCAGCGAGCCGTCGCCGAAGCCGCCGGCTTGTCGCCAGCGGAAGCGAGCAGGATCGAACGCGGGGTCGCGCCGTGGGTCAAGATCGAGGCAATCTGCGCGATGGCTGCGGCGGTCGGCCTGGTGGTGAGCATCAGATGTTATCCCGACGCGTCGCCGATTCGCGACAGAGCCCAGATCGCGCTCCTCGAGCGTCTTCGGCGTCAGCTGCCGCCGACCGTCCGCTGGATGCCGGAGGTGCCGGTCGCAGGGCCCTGGCGATCTCCGCGCGTGGGACGCGATGATCAGCGGGATCGGATGGCGCATTGCGGTCGAGGCGGAGACTCGTATCCACGATGTGCAGGCGCTCCAGCGTCGCATCACGCTGAAGCGTCGAGACGGCGGCGAACCGGACGTCGTGCTCCTGTTGAACGAGACCCGCACGAACCGCGAGGCGCTCGACGGGTCGGCTGGCCTTCGCGACATGCTGCCGCTCGACGGCCGAACCATGCTCGCTGCGCTACGCGACGGCCGATCCCCAGGAGGCAGCGGGATCGTCCGGCTGTGAAGGACTCGCGGCTCGTGGATACGAGCCACTGGTTCGCCGTCCGGTGGCTCGGCGGCCGGTTCGCTTGTGCCGCGAGCGAAGCCACCGGGTCCCTCGGGCCCGTGAGCGCACCGGCGACGACAGACGTCGACCCGAGCTGCGCACGGCTCGGCCCGCGGATTCACGGAGCCAGTTGCTTGCATCGGCGGGTGTGATCCGACGACTGCGCGGGCGGGTGAGCCAGGGAGCCGGTGCTGAGCCGGCGGCTTCGCCGGACCGGTTGGTCGTATCGGCGAGAGACACCGGCGCGGTTGATCTATCGGCGACAACGACGGGACGCGCTCGTTCCGCTCCCACCGGAGCGGCACCCGAGCGGCACCCGAGCGGCACCCGAGCGGCACGCGAGCGACACCGGAGCGGAGCCCGATTGGCCTCCAAATCGAGCGAGCGGGCGCGGCCGGATCGGCCTCCGAATCAAACGAGCGAGCCCGATGGGCCCGCTCCCACGAGCGCGCTCGATGTCGCTCCGACAGGTCCGCTCGCACGGCGAACAACTGCGACGCTGTGGGCGCCACACACGGACCGTTCGCTCGTGGGACGAGAACGGGGGCCGTGGAGAGCCGCCAGCCCGGCACCCCCTGTTCGCGTTCGCGGCCGACACGCGCTGGCCGCCCGGCCCGCGCCGGGATCGACGCCCGGCCCGCGCCGGGATCGACGCCCGCCCCGCGCCGGATCGACGCCGTTGAGCCAGCGCCCGGCCGGCGCCGGATCCCGGCCCGGGCCGCGCCGGAGCGCGCTGCCCCTGGGCCAGCGCCGGACGCCCGACAGTTCAGGCCGGCTGCGGGTTCGGTTGCGGGGCCGTGCCCGGCGTCGGCTGGCCGGGGCCCACGACCGTCGGTCGCTGTGCCGGGCCGTGCTGGGTCTGCTTGCGCGGCAGGCCGCCGAAAAGCGCCTCGAACGCCTCGCTGTCGACGGTCTCCTCGGCGATCAGCTTCTCGGCCAGCGCGTCGAGCCGGTCGCGGTGCGTGGTCAAGACGTCGACCGCCCGCTCGTAGGCCTTGTCGATGATCGCCCGGACCTCTTCGTCGATCTGCTTCGCGACCTCGTCCGAGTAGTTGCGCTGCTCGCCGATCTCTCGGCCGAGGAACACGAGCTCGTCGCGCTTCCCGAAGGAGAGCGGCCCGAGCCGATCGCTCATGCCGAACTCGGTGACCATGCGCCGGGCGAGGTCGGTCGCCTTCTCGATGTCGTTCGACGAGCCGGTGGTCGTATCGCCGAAGACCAGCCGCTCGGCGACGTTCCCGCCCAGCAGGCCCGCGATCTTGTCCTCGAACTCGGTCTTGGACTGGAGGTATCGGTCCTCGGTGGGCAGGGCCATCGTGTAGCCGAGGGCCATGCCCCGGCTGATGATCGTGACCTTGTTCACCGGGTCGCACTTCGGCAGGATCCGCTGGACCACCGCGTGACCGCCCTCGTGGAACGCGATGATCATCTTCTCCTGGTCGGAGATGACGCGCGACTTGCGCTCGGGGCCGGCGACGATGCGCTCGAGCGCCTCGGTGAACTCGGACATCCCGATGACCTTCTTGTTCCGGCGCGCGGACAGGATCGCCGACTCGTTGACGAGGTTGGCGAGGTCCGCGCCGGAGAAGCCGGGCGACTGTCGGGCCACATTCTCGATGTCGACCGCCTTGTCGAGTGGCTTGCCCTTGGTGTGGACCTTCAGGATGGCGACCCGGCCCTTCATGTCCGGGCGATCGAGGATCACCTGCCGGTCGAACCGGCCGGGACGCAGGAGCGCCGGGTCGAGCACGTCCGGGCGGTTGGTGGCGGCGACGACGATCACGTTCGTGTTCGTGTCGAAGCCGTCCATCTCGACGAGAATCTGGTTGAGCGTCTGCTCGCGCTCGTCATGGGAGCCACCGAGACCGGCACCGCGCTGGCGACCGACCGCGTCGATCTCGTCGACGAAGACGATGCACGGCGAGTTGCGCTTGGCCTGGTCGAACAGGTCCCGCACCCGCGAGGCGCCGACGCCGACGAACA
>JAUJOH010000017.1 GCA_030447745.1 Chloroflexota bacterium
CCGAACACGGAAGTTAAGCTCTCCAGCGCCGAAGATACTGAGAGGGCAGCCTTTCGGGAAAATAGGTCGTCGCCAGGATTTTTGCGTTTCCGTGGGTCTTCCCGGGCGGGCCACCTCTCCCAGGGGGTGGCCGCAGCGCGGCGTGGTGACCGGTTCACCTCTCGGAGCGCCCGCCGCGGGAGTATGCTGGGGTTCGTGGCCGTCACCTCCGGGGACCCGACGCTGCTGGTCGGGTCACCGGCACCCCGGCGCACCGCCGAGGACGCCGCTCGCGCTGCCGGCCCTCTCCACCGCGTCTGTCCGTTCATCATCTCCGCGGACGGAGCCTGGCGAAGCGCGCAGGCGGGGCGCGACCAGCGCTGCTCCGCCGTCGAGCCCGCGGCGATCCTGGCGCTCGACAAGCAGTCGCGGCTCTGCCTGTCCGATGCCCACAGGTCCTGCCTGACCTTCCGCACCGCGGCTGCGGGCACCCTCGACCGGCCATCCGCCGCGACGGCGCCGCCGCGAGCTCGCGTTCGGGCGCGGCCGGCTGGAGCGACGACGCGCTGGGCGTTCGTGCGCACGGCGCCCGCGCGGCTCGATGATGGCCGCGGTTCCCCGGTCGACCTCGTCACCGCCCCCGGTCGACGGGCGCGGATCGCGCTCGGTGGCGTCCTCGCGGTGGCCGTTGCGGCGGCCGGGTTTCTGGCCCTGCCAATCTCCCGCGACAGTTCCGGGGAGCCGGGCGCCGCGGATGGTCGCCCCGGCGGTGCGGCCGCGACGCGCGCCGCCGAGTCGACCGGCCGTCCGCTGGCCTTCGGGTTGCCGGCCGCCCCATCCTCGACGCCGGCCATCGAGCAAGGATCGCTCCGGCCGTCCGGGGCACCGGCCGACGCCGCCGATGCGTCACCGCCTTCTTCGAGCGCGGCCACGCCACGGATCTACGTGGTCCGCGAGGGCGACACGCTGTACGCCATTGCCGTCGAGCATGGCACGACCGTGGCCGAGATCCAGCGGCTGAACGGGATGGAGTCGACGGTGATCCGCGCCGGGCTGGTCCTCCGCATCCCGTGACGGCCGGACCGGCGGTCAGCGCTGACAGGCGCGGCAGAACGACGTCACGAAGCCGCCTGCCTTGACCTCGCTGATCCGGGTGCCGCACCGCGGGCATGGCTGCCCGCCCTTCATGTGCACGGCGAGGAAGTCGCGCACCTGTTGCTCGAACGTAGGCGGCACGCGCGCGCGGAGCACGTCGATCGCGCGGGCGAGCGTGTCGCGCATGCCCTGGTAGAGCTCGTCGACCTCGTCGGCTGCCAGCGTGGACCGCGTCCGGAACGGCAGGAGCCCGGCCGCGTGGAGCACCTCGTCGCTGTAGGCGTTCCCGATCCCTGCCACAAAACTCTGGTTGCGGAGGAGGTTCTTGAGCTCCCCCGGGTGCTTCCGGATCCGGGCCTGCCAGACGGCGAGCGTCAGGGCCGGGTCGTCGGCGTCCGGGCCCTGCTCGCCGTCGCTCATCCCGGGCACCGGGCGGGCCAGGCCGGCTGGCGCCAGGTAGACCTTGCCCATCTGGGTCGGGTCACGGTAGCGGACCTCGACGGACGCGGGATCCGGCGGCATCCAGCTTCCGCCGAGCGTCCAGCCGGCCGCGTCGGGCGGGGCGGTCGCCCGGTCGCCGAAGCCGAGCACGACGGCCGTCTTCGTCGGTGGCTTCGTTTCCGGCGTCGCGAGCTGGAAGCGCCCGGTGAGCATCGGGTTCACGACCACCCGGTCGCGCTCGAGGTCGAGGAGCAGGAACTTCCCGCGACGTCGGATCGAAGTCACGGGTTGTCCGACCAGCCCGCTCAACTCGGCCGGCGTGCCCCGAACCGAGAGCGGTCCGGGTGCCGCCACCGTCGTGATCGCGCGCCCGACGAGCGCGGCGTGGAACGCCTCGGCGACGACGGTCAGGTCGGGCAGTTCCGGCACGGCCGGCCGATTGTAGCCGTGCAAGGCCCTGTGCTAGACTCTCCCGGCCCCAGCGGCAGGACAGCTGAAGAGCGCCGTCTCACGCCACTCGCAACGAAGGAGCGGACCGCGACCGGATCGGACACGGACCACTTGATCGTCTCGAAACCGGCTTGAGCGCTGCTCAGGCCGGTTCTGATTCACGGGGCGAAATCCGAGACCCCAGGAGAGTCACCACTTGACCGAAGAGCAGCAGGGCGGGACCCCGCCGGAACCCGAGGCCAGCGCCTCGGCCGCCGAGCCGGCGTCCGCCAACCGTGCCGCAGCGGTGGCCGTCGCGGACGAGCCCGCGATGACCGAGGCGGCGGCCGAGCAGCCGGCGACGGCGGCCGAGCAGCCGGCGACGGCGACCGAGATTGCTGACGAGGCGGGCGCGGCGGGTGGTGAGCCGACCGCCGCCGGCGTGGCGACGAACGGAGTTGGTCCGGACGGCAGCGACGTCTCGGCGGGACCGGCCGCGAGCGACGTCTCCGCGGGCACCGCCGCGGGGACGGGCCCGCCTGCGGCGGTCAACGGGGTCGCGAGCGTGAGCCCGGACGAAGCCGCGGCCGCACCGGCTGCCGTCGACGAAGACGAGCCGGAGCCTGCGGCGCCGCGCGCGCCGCGGCCCGAGCCGACGACCATGGAGGAGCTGCTCGCGGAGCAGGACTCGGACATCAAGAGCTTCAAGCATGGTGACGTCGTCGAGGGCAGCGTCGTCCGCATCGACAAGGACGAGATGCTCGTCGACATCGGCGCGAAGAGCGAAGGTGTCGTCAGCAACCGCGAGCTGTACGGGCGGAATGCCGAGGCGCAGCCGCAGCTGAACATCGGTGACACCGTTCTCGTCTACGTCCTCCAGCCGGAGTCGCAGGAAGGCCACGTCGTCCTCTCGCTCCGGCGAGCGGGTCTCGAGCGCAAGTGGCGCTCGATGCAGGAGCAGTTCGAGGCGGGCGTGATCATCGAGGCGCCCGTCATCGACCACAACAAGGGCGGGCTGATCGTCGACTGCGGCATCCGGGGCTTCGTCCCGATCAGCCAGATCGTCGACTTCCCGCGGCGGCCGCAGAACGACCAGCCGCGTGATGCCGCCCAGGAGATCGCCGAGAAGCTCATGCCCTTCGTCGGGCGCAAGCTCCGGCTCAAGATCCTCGAGGTCAACCGCAAGGCGAACCGGCTGATCCTGTCGGAGAAGGTCGCGCTGTACGAGGAGCGCCGCGAGAAGCGCGACGAGCTCTTCAGCAGCCTCCAGGTCGGGCAGAAGGTGACCGGCACCGTTCGCTCCATCGCGCCGTTCGGCGTCTTCATCGATCTCGGCGGCATCGACGGGCTCGTCCACAAGAGCGAGCTCTCGTGGAACAAGGTCAACAACCCCGAGGCCGGCTACAAGGTCGGCGAGGAGGTCGAGGCCGAGGTCATCGACATCAACCACGAGCGCGGCCGGATCAGCCTCTCGATCCGCCGGCTCCAGCCGGACCCGTGGCACTCGACGGTCGCCGACTTCAACGTCGGGGACATCATCGACGGCACGGTGACGAAGCTGGTCAACTTTGGCGCCTTCGTCCGCGTCCGCGACGGGCTCGAGGGCCTCATCCACATCAGCGAGCTGTCCCACCAGCGGGTCGCCCACCCGGGCGACGTCGTCCATGAGGGTCAGGCGCTGAAGCTCAAGATCATCTCGCTCGACTCCGAGCGGCACCGCCTGGGGCTCAGCCTCAAGCAGGCGGAGGAGCCGCCCGCGCGACCCGCGCCCGAGCCCGGCCAGCCGAGCCAGCCCCGAGGCGAGCGCCGGCCACGGCAGGAGCGCTCGTGGACCCAGTCGGACGCGGTGCAGGAGCCCGAGGGCGGCATCGACAACACGCTGGCGGCGGCCTTCGCACAGGTGCGCCAGCAGGTCGCCCAGTCGGAGGAGCAGGCGCGTACGCGGGACGTGGAGCCCGAGGCGCCGGCCACGCCGACCGCCGCGGTACGGTCCGAGGACCAGGCCGGTGGCGGTGACGACGCCGCGAGTGCAGCGGTGGCGGGCGGTGACGACCCGGCGAGCGCACCGGTGGCGGGCGGTGGCGACGCCCAACCCGCCGGTGCCGAAGGCGGCGTCGCCGAAGGGGGCCCTCTCGAGGCGGAGCCGATCACGGCCGCCGAGCCGACCGGCCCGGACTCTCCCGGAGCGGAGTCGCTGACTTCCGATCCGGCGGTTCTGGAACCGGGCGCCTCGCCGACCGCATCGGACGACGCCGCGGCACCGGTCGCGGACGAGCCGACAGCCACCGACGCTCCGATCGAGGCGCCGGCGGCGGACGCGACGGGCGACGGCGCCGACCGCGGCCCTGACCATGATGCGGTCACGCCGCCCGAGGCAGCCGCACCGGCGGAGACGCCCGCAACCACGGACCACGCCGCAGCCGCCGATGTCCCGGCGGTCGTTCCGGTCGAAGCCGGGGCGGCGAGCGGCGAGGAGCGGACCGACCCGGCCGTCTAGCCGCCGGACAGTCGCCCCGACTGCCGACCCGCCGCCAGCGGGTCGTTCCGCATCCCGGGCGTCGTAGCGAATCCTTAGCCGTTTCGGCACCGCGATGCCGCATCCACCGTCGGCTGATCGACGATTCTATAGGTGGCGACGCCGTCTCCAGGGCTCGTCCGGACAGCGACGAATCGGCCTCGGTGGGCATCCGAGCCGTCGGTTGCCGAGCAGAGTGGTCGTGCTAGCATGGCCAGGAAGGTCGCACGTTCGACCTTGGGAAAGGAACAGGCGTTCGGTCGTGGATCGGTTCGACAAGTTCACGGATCGCGCGCGCAAGGTCCTGACACTGGCGCAGGACGAGGCGCAGCGGTTCAATCACAACTACATCGGCACGGAGCACCTGCTCCTCGGCCTCGTCCGCGAGGGCGAGGGCGTCGCCGCTCGCGTCCTGGAGAACATGAACGTCGAGCTGGCCAAAGTCCGGACCGCCGTCGAGTTCATCATCGGACGAGGCGACCGGCCGGTCGTCGGGGAAGTCGGGCTCACGCCCCGCGCCAAGCGCGTCATCGAGCTGGCGATCGACGAGGCTCGGCGGCTCGGGCACAACTACATCGGCACGGAGCATCTCCTCCTCGGCCTCGTCCGCGAGGGCGAGGGGATCGCCGCCGGCGTGCTCGAGAGCCTCGGCGTGAACCTCGACAAGGTTCGCCACGAGGTGATCCGCGTCCTGTCGCAGAGCTCGTCGGCCGGCCCGGCGCAGGAGACGAAGCGGGCAAGCAAGACGCCGACCGTCGATCAGCTCGGGATCAACCTCACCGAGGCAGCGCGTGCCGGGAAGCTCGATCCGGTCATCGGCCGCGAGAAGGAGATCGAGCGGGTCATCCAGATCCTCGGCCGCAAGACCAAGAACAACCCGGCGCTGATCGGCGAGCCCGGTGTCGGCAAGACCGCCATCGCGGAGGGCCTCGCCCACCGGATCGTGAGCGGCGACGTGCCGGAGATCCTGCTCAACAAGCGGGTCCTGACCCTCGACATCGGCTCGCTCGTGGCCGGAACCAAGTACCGCGGCGAGTTCGAGGAGCGGCTGAAGAAGATCATCGAGGAGCTGCGCAACACGAACGACGCGGTGCTCTTCATCGACGAGCTCCACACGCTCGTGGGGGCCGGCGCAGCGGAGGGCGCGATCGACGCCGCGAACATCCTGAAGCCGCCGCTCTCACGGGGCGAGCTGCAGTGCATCGGCGCCACGACCCTCGACGAGTACCGCAAGTACATCGAGCGCGATGCCGCCCTCGAGCGCCGATTCCAGCCGGTCATGGTCGAGGAGCCGACGGTCGAGCAGACCGTCGAGATCCTGCTCGGGATCCGCGAGCGCTATGAGCAGCACCACAAGGTGACGATCACGGACGACGCCGTGCGGGCGGCTGCTGACCTCTCGATCCGGTACATCACGGATCGGCACCTGCCGGACAAGGCGATCGACCTCATCGACGAGGCCGCGTCGCGCGTCCGCCTTCGCCACGCGTCGGCGCCGCCGGCATTGCGCGAGGCGCAGAAGAGCCTGGAGCGCGTGACCAAGGAGAAGGACGCCGCGATCAACGCCCAGGAGTACGACGCGGCGGCGACGCTGCGTGAGTCCGAGGCCAGCGCCCGCGAGCGCGTCGATCAGCTTCGCGGTGAGTGGCAGTCGCAGGTCTCCGGCGACCAGCCGACGGTGGACGAGGAAGAGATCGCCCACGTCGTCGCGATGTGGACCGGGATTCCGGTGACCCGGATCTCCGAGCAGGAGTCCGAGCGCCTCCTGCACATGGAGGACGCGCTCCACGGGCGTGTCATCGGGCAGCAGGAGGCGATCGAGACGATCTCCAAGGCGGTCCGCCGCGCACGCGCCGGGCTCAAGGATCCGAAGCGCCCGATCGGCTCGTTCATCTTCCTCGGTCCCACCGGTGTCGGGAAGACCGAGCTCGCCAAGGCGCTCGCGGAGTTCATGTTCGGCAGCGAGGACGCGCTCATCAAGATCGACATGAGCGAGTTCATGGAGCGCCACAACGTGTCGCGGCTCGTCGGCGCGCCCCCGGGCTACGTCGGGTTCGACGAGGGCGGTCAGCTGACCGAGGCGGTCCGCCGCAAGAACTACGCGGTCGTCCTGCTCGACGAGGTCGAGAAGGCGCACCCCGAGGTGTTCAACATCCTCCTGCAGATCCTCGAGGACGGTCACCTGACGGACGCCAAGGGACGCCGGGTCGACTTCCGGAACTGCATCATCATCATGACCTCGAACCTCGGCGCGAAGTCGCTGACGACGAACTCGACGCTCGGCTTCCGGGCGATGGGCGACACGGCGGCGGCTCGGGCGGAGACCTCGTACGAGATCATGAAAGAGAAGGTCGACGCGGAGCTCAAGCAGAACTTCCGCCCGGAGTTCCTGAACCGTATCGACGCCACGGTCGTCTTCCGCTCGCTGACGGTCGAGGAGATCCGGGTGATCGTCGACCTGATGCTGGCCCGCGTGCGCGATCAGCTGAAGGCCCAGCAGATGAGCCTCGAGGTGACCCAGGCGGCCAAGGATCACGTCATCAAGCTGGGGTACGACCCGGCCTACGGCGCGCGGCCCCTCCGCCGCGTCATCCAGAACATGATCGAGGACGTACTTGCCGAGCACCTGCTCCTTGGCAAGTACGAGCCTGGCACCACGATCGTCGTCGACAAGGGCGCCGAGGCCGGGCTCGACATCGACGCCGCCGAGTCGAAGACGCCGGTCGAGGCGCGGTAGCCCGCGCCCACCGAGCGGATCGTGGCCCGGCCGCAGAGCCGGTTCGTCTGCCAGACCTGCGGCGACGTCTCGCTGCGCTGGGAAGGGCAGTGCCGCGCGTGCGGCACGTGGAACAGCCTCGTCGAGACCGTCGTCCGTGAACCCGCTCGCCGCTCGCTGAACGCCGCGGTCAGAGCCTCCGTCGGCCCGGACCCCGTCGCGTTGCGCGAGATCGGGGAGGCGGACCTGCCCCGGCAACGGGTCGGGATCGGGGAGCTGGACCGCGTCCTCGGCGGGGGCCTCGTGCCCGGATCGCTCGTGCTGGTCGGTGGGGAGCCGGGCGTCGGGAAGTCGACGCTGCTCCTCCAGGCTGCGGCGGGGATCGCGGCCCGCGGCGGCTCGGTGCTCTACGCGAGCGGGGAGGAGTCGGCCGGTCAGGTCAGGATCCGCGCCTCGCGCCTCGGGCTGCTCGACGGCCCGGCCGGGACCGGCGTGCGCGTGGTGGCCGAGTCGGATGTCGGGCGCATCGCCGAGCTCGCGCGAACCGCTCGCCCGGACCTCCTCGTCGTCGACTCGGTCCAGACGGCGACGGCCGACGACCTCGACGGCGCGGCAGGCAGCGTCGGTCAGGTACGGGAGTCAGCCCTCCGGCTGATGGAGCTGGCCAAGGGCGAGGGGATCGCGGTCGTGCTCGTCGGGCACGTCACGAAGGAGGGTTCGATCGCCGGCCCGAAGACGCTCGAGCACGTGGTCGACGCCGTGCTGAACCTCGAAGGCGAGCGGTACGCCGCGCTGCGGGTTCTCCGCGCGAGCAAGAACCGCTTCGGCTCGACCGAGGAGGTCGGCGTCTTCGAGATGCGAGAGCCGGGGCTCACGGAGGTCACCGATCCGGGCCGCGCCTTCCTCGTCGAGCACGATGGTGCCGCGCCGGGCAGCGTCGTTGCGCCGACGCTCGAGGGCAGTCGACCGCTGCTCGTCGAGGTCCAGGCGCTCGTGTCACCGGCGACGTACGGGAACCCGGTTCGCCGGGCGAGCGGCATCGAGCCGAACCGGCTGGCGCTCCTCGTTGCGGTTCTCGGCCGCCGCGCGGGCCTGGGACTCGGCAGCCATGACGTCTATGCCAACCTGGCCGGCGGACTGACGCTCGCGGAGCCGGGTCTCGACCTGCCCGTGGCGCTGGCGCTCGCCTCGTCGCTGCGCGATCGGGCGGTGACGGTCGGCACGGTCGCGATCGGGGAGATCGGGCTGCTCGGCGAGCTCCGGGCCGTCTCGGGTCTCGAGCGCCGGCTCGGCGAAGCGGCGCGGCTCGGGTTCAGGCGCGCGATCGTGCCGAACGATGCGCGCCGGGCACCAGATCCGGTGGATGGGCTGCACGTGGTGACCGTGGCGACGCTGCGCGATGCCGTCGGGCTGGCCTCGGACCGAGGACGCCGTCCCCGGCAGGCTCCGGCCCGACCGACCCCGGTGACGACCGGCGGACCGCCCCCGCGCGCCGCGATGCCGCGCCAGCCGGGTGATCTTCGCGCCCCCGCGGCTCGATTGAGCGACGACCCGCCGCGGCCGGATGAGGCCGACTTGGGCCCGCGCGCCGACGTCGTCGTCGTCGCCGCCGGTGCGTCGACCCGGATGGGCGGCATCGACAAGGTCGGGCACCCGGTCGGCGGACGCCCGCTCCTGGCGTGGACGCTCGGAGCCCTCGCCGCGACACCGATCGTCGACCGGATGGCGCTCGTCGTCGCCCGCGATCGCGTGTCGGCGTGGCGCGATGGACCCTGGCTGCCGCCGGAGGTGTGCGCCGTCGTCGCCGGCGGGGCCGCCGCCAGGATCGGTCGCCGCCGGCGTTCGCGCGCTTGAATCGCTCGGTGCCGACGACGAACGGGTCGTGCTCGTCCACGATGCGGCCCGGCCGCTCGTCGGACCGGCGCTCGTGCTCCGCGTGGCGCGGGCCGCGGTGGAGCACGGCGCCGCGCTCCCGGTGGGGCCCGTCCCCGACACGCTGAAGCGGCTCGAGGGGGGCCGCTTCGTCGGCACCGTCGACCGCGATGACCTCGCCGCGGCCCAGACGCCGCAGGGCATCCGCCTGGGTCTGCTCCGCCGCGCGTACGACCGGTTCCCGCCCCATGGAACGCGGACGTTCAGCGACGAGGCCGGCCTCCTCGAGGCATGTAGCATTCCCGTCCATGCGGTCCCAGGCGAGCACGACAACCACAAGGTGACGCACCCGAGCGACCTCCACCACGTGGCGTCGGCGCTGGGTGTCGGGCGGCCTCGCGTCGGGTTCGGGCACGACGGCCATCCGTTCGGGCGAGACGAACCACTGGCCATCGGCGGCGTCGAGATCGCCGGCGCGCCGCGACTGCACGGTCACTCAGACGGCGACGTCGTGCTCCACGCCGTCGCCGACGCGCTGCTTGGCGCGGCCGGCATGGGCGATCTCGGGCGCCTGTTCCCGGCCGACGCGACAACGCCGCGCGGGGTCGACAGCTCCGAGCTGCTCGGAGACGTGGTCTCGCGCCTCGCGAGTGCCGGGTGGCGGCCGGGCTTCGTCGACGTCACGATCCTGGCCGGCCGTCCCCACCTCGGCGCACGCCTCGAGGCGATCCGGTCCCGGATTGCCGAGCTGCTCGGCGTGGACGCCGACCATGTGAACGTCAAGGCGTCGACCGGGAACCTCGACGGGATGGAGGGTGCGGGGCGCGGGATTTCCGCCCGGGCGGTCGCCGTCGTCCTCGACGCATGATCCGGCTCTCCGACACCTTGTCGGGCGAAGTGCGCGCGCTCGACCCACTCGAGCCGGACCACGTCCGGATCTACACCTGCGGCCCGACGGTCTACGGGCCGGCGCACATCGGGAACTTCCGGTCGTTCCTGTTCGCCGACGTCCTCGTCCGGTACCTCCGGTATCGCGGGCTTCGGGTGACCTGGGTGATGAACGTCACCGACGTCGACGACAAGATCATCCGCGGGGCGGCGGCCAGCGGCGAGACGATCGACACGCTGGCCGAACGGTGGTTGACGCGCTTCATCGAGGACGCGGCCGCGCTGCGCATGATGCCGCCGGACGCGCAGCCGCGGCCGACGGAGCACATCCCGCAGATCGTCGAGCTGATCTCGACGCTGATGGACAAGGGTCACGCCTACCGAACCGACGACGGCTCGGTCTACTTCCGGATCGCGTCGTGGCCGGCGTACGGCCGGCTGGCGCGACTCGACCCGGACGAGATGCGCGTCGGGGAGCGAGTCGAGTCCGATGAATATGCGAAGGGCGACGTTCGCGACTTCGCGCTGTGGAAGGGTCCGAAGCCGGGCGAGCCATCATGGGACACGGTGATCGGCCGCGGGCGGCCCGGCTGGCACATCGAGTGCTCGGCCATGAGCATGGCCGCGCTCGGGCCGTCGTTCGACCTCCACACCGGCGGGGTGGATCTCATCTTTCCCCATCACGAGGACGAGATCGCGCAGAGCGAGGCGGCGACCGGTCAGCCCTTCGTCCGGACCTGGCTTCACTGCGCCTTCCTGCAGGTCGACCACGGGAAGATGGCCAAGTCGACGGGCAACATTGCCCGTGTCTCCGAGCTGCTGGAAGGCGGCGTCTCTGCCCGCGCCCTCCGCTACGCCCTGATCGCGGTCCACTACCGGCAGCCGCTGAGCTACGGCGACGAGTCGCTGGCCGCTGCCGCGGCTGCGCTGGACCGGCTGGACGCGGCGATGGCGTCACTCGAAACGTACGCGGAGGACCGAGCGGACGACGCCGAGCTGGGCGGCGTGCTGCTCGCAGCGAGGGAGGCGTTCGAATCCGCCCTCGATGACGACCTGAACGTCTCCGCCGGGCTGGCCGCCATCTTCGACCTCGTCCGCGACCTCAACCGCCGCATCGGCTCGCGGGCCCTGTCCACCGCCGACGCGGAGCGAAGCGTCGCGCTGCTGCGCGACCTCGACCGCGTGCTGGCGATCCTCCCGGACCCTGCGGAGACCCTCGAGCCGGAGCTGGCCGCCCTCGTCGAGGAGCGGTCGGCGGCCCGCGCGGCGCGCGATTGGGCGACCTCCGACCGGCTACGCGACGAGCTGCTCGAGCGCGGCATCGCCGTGGAGGACACGCGCGACGGCCAGCGCTGGCGAAGGCTCGTGGCGGCAGGCCGTGGCTGATCGCGACGACCGCGACCGCCG
Source organism: Chloroflexota bacterium (assembly GCA_030447745.1). Classification (GTDB taxonomy): domain Bacteria; phylum Chloroflexota; class Limnocylindria; order Limnocylindrales; family CSP1-4; genus JACDAV01. Next base: position 11,343 of record JAUJOH010000017.1, read on the forward strand.
TCTGCGGCCCGAAGGCGGCCGGGGCCCCGGTTCTCGTGGCCGCCCGCGGCGAGATGGGCCCGCCGGCCCGCGGCGAGATGGGCCCGCCGGCCGGCGTGGACCGGGCCAGCCGCGGCCGGGCGAGGACGGTGGGCGTGCCGCGGCGGACGGTGGCGCCCGCGGCCGCCCCGGGTTC
>JAUJOH010000011.1:0-47867 GCA_030447745.1 Chloroflexota bacterium
TACGGCGTCGCTGACCTGGCCCGCCGCACGCGCGGACGTGGGGGTCTGGGGGTCTGGATTCAGCGAGCGTTGGTGGTGTGGTCGGTGCGGGGCGCCCGCGCCGTCGTCTCGTGGCGTCGGACGGCGCGGACGACGCGCCCGATCTGATGTCGGAAGAAGAACGGAACCGCGACGACGGTCGCGACGACGGCCTGGATGATCAGGCTCCCCGATCCCGGGTCGATGTAGGCGAGAACGTATGCCATGCAGGTGCTCCCTTCTGCGCTGCGCAGCCTACCGCGGCGAGGCGAGAAGGACGTCGCGGATCGTCTCGCCAACGGCACAGACGCATGACGGGCCGGCACGCGCGGGCCGCTGGGGACCTCCTCGGCTTCTCGGCCGGCAATGAAACGTCGCCGCAAGCGGACAGCCGCCCGTCTCATGCCGCCGGCGCCGTCGTCGGGCGACCATTGCCGTCATCCGACGGCTGCAGCGGAGGCACAGGACATGGCCAAGACGAAAGCCCGGGAGGACGCGCCGGGCTCGGGCACCGACCCGGCCGAAGGTCTCGACGACGCCGGAGAGGGCGCGACCAAGAAGCTCAAGAAGAAGGTCTACGAGAAGGAGCTGGCGCGCCTCCAGCTTGAGCTCGTCAAGCTCGAGGACTGGGTCAAGGCCGAGGGCCTGCAGATGGTGGTCGTGTTCGAGGGCCGCGACGCGGCCGGCAAGGGCGGCGTGATCAAGCGCATCATGGCCAGCGTCAACCCGCGCATCTGCCGCGTCGTTGCGCTGCCCGCTCCGAACGAGCGCGAGAAGGGCCAGTGGTACTTCCAGCGCTACGTCGCGCAGCTGCCGACGGCCGGCGAGATCGTGCTCTTCGACCGCAGCTGGTACAACCGCGCCGGCGTGGAGCGCGTGATGGGCTTCGCGACCGAGGAGGAGTACGCCGAATTCATGCGCGCGGCCCCGGAGTTCGAGCGCATGCTCATCCGGTCGGGGACGATCCTGGTCAAGTACTGGTTCTCGGTCAGCGACGCGGAGCAGGAGCGACGGTTCCAGGCGCGCATCAACGACCCGGCCAAGCGCTGGAAGCTCAGCCGCATGGACCTCCAGGCCCGGTCGAAGTGGGTCGAGTTCTCACGGGCCAAGGACGAGATGTTCAAGTACACCGACACGGACGACTCGCCATGGTGGGTTGTCGAGTCGGACGACAAGCGGCGTACCCACCTGAACTCCATCACCCATCTGCTGAGTCAGGTCCCGTACCAGGAGCTGCCGGTACAGCAGTTGACGCTGCCACCGCGCCAGCGGGACGACGGCTACGTCCGGCCGCCCCGATCCTCGCAGCGGTACGTCCCCGAGATCTGGTGACGCGGGTGGTGTGACGGGCCGGCCGCGACGGCCGCGCCGGCAGCAACACGGATTGCCCGTACCGGCCGTCGGCCCGTCACGGCGGCGGATTCCCTCGCCGCCCCCACCGCTCGTGGTGGACGAGCTCCGTCAGCGGCTTGCGGCCGCCCGGCCGCGGTGGCTCGATGAGGTCGCCCGGGTCGGCCGGGTAGCCGAACGAAAGCACGAACTCACAGTGGTGCGTCTCCGGGTACTCGAGCAGCCGCCGCGCCAGGTCGTGCTCGTAGACCGTGGCCGGCACGCTGCCGACGCCGAGCTCCCACGCCGCCAGCATCATCCCGGCGGCCGCCTGGCCGAGATCGAACATCACCGACAGCGGCGCCCCGGGCTGACGGGGATCCGGCGTCACGAGCGCGATCCCGGCCGCCGCCCCGGCCAGGTGTCCCGCCCACGGCCCCAGCCTCGCGAGCTCGCCGAGGTGACCGCGCTCGAGGCAGACGACGAACTCCCAGGGCTGCCGGTTCTTGGAGCTGTTGGCTCGGCGCCCGGCATCGAGGATGCGCTCCAGGTGACGCGGCTCGAGCGGTCGGTCGGCGAAGCGTCGGATCGCCCGCCGCCGGCGGATCGCGTCCCACACCGGTTCCGCGGACCGGGCGACGCCGGCGCGCGGCTGTTCGTCGGTGCTCATGGAGCGGCGGCGGTGGCGGACGGGCGCGAGCGGGATGGCAGTTGTGGCATGGCATCTCGGAACAGCGGCGGGATGGACGAGCACGGGGAGCAGTTCAGGCCCATCATGCCGAACCGGACGCGCGTGACACCCGCCAGCGGATCCTCACGACGCGCCGGCTCGCGGTCGGCTCCCGGAGCGCCCGACCCGGGAAGTGGACCGCGGGGACGTCGCCGCTTGTCCGGGGACGTTCCCGTGACGCGGGCCGTACCACTCGCAGCGTTATTCCCGGCACATCGTCGGCTACATGGCCCCGGGGCGCTGAGTCCGAAGGCGCCGGTTGTGCGACGCGTCGGGCATAACGGACGGATCGCGAAGGCGCGCCGGCGGCGATGCGGCGCCCGTAGTCCCCGAAATAGCGCTGCCAGCGATACCGGCCGCAACAAGGCGCCGCGGGCCGTCGCCTGCGGCCGCGACAAGGCCGCGCGCCCGTCGCCTGCGGCCGCGCGTCGCCGCCCGCTCGTCGCCTGCTCGCGCCGCGCGCGGCGAACCGCTCCCTGCCGCGCCGGACGCGGACAAGCGCCCCGCCGTCGCCGCCGGCCCGATCTCGCACTCAGGCCACCGGCCGACGGCCGCCCGCTCGATCTGGCACTGCAGGCGCCGGCCGATCGCGCCCCTCCCGCCCTCGCGCCGCGCGCGAGCCGACCGCCCTGCGCGGGAACTGGCCGACCTGGGGCTACAGCCGGGGGCCGCGCCTGCCCGACCTGCCCGGCCGCGCCCGTGGCGACCCGCCAACCCCGCGCGGGTTGGTTCCGACGCTACCCGCCGTCGATCCGCCGGTAGCGCCGGGCGATCAGGGCGTACGCCGGGAGTCGTCCGAGGGCGCGGCTGAGCCGCAGCTCGGACGTGCCGTCGCGTGCCTCGATGGCCAGGAGAGAGTCGGTCGCCGTGGCGTCAGCCGGCCGCGCGTCGACCATGGCGAGGTCCACCGTCGTGGCGCCCACGCGCGAGGCATTCGCGAGGCCGCCGCCGGCCGCCGCCACGAGGCCGCCGCCCGCGGCCGCCATGCCGTGCGCGGGCGTGCCACCCGCCGGCGAGCCACCCGCCGGCCGCAGCGGGTCGCGCCGGAGGTCCTCGACCAGCGCGTCGGGAAACTCTCCCTCTTCGAACTCGACGCGGATCTCCGCCTCGGCGCGCCAGCGCGGGCGGCGCAGCAGGATCGCGCCCCATCCGCGCGCCACCGCCGGCTCGACGGTCCCGTCGCCGGGTCGCCCGCCGCCCGCCGCGGCGACCGACTCGCCGCGTGCCCAGCGTGCCGCCTGGTGGAGCAGCGAGTACTCGTCGAGGTCGGCGTACGCCGCCAGTCGGTCGACCGGCGAGCCCTCGCCGAAGATCGCCCGGATCGACGGCTCGAATACCTCCGCCAGGTCGAGGTCGATGGCCCGGACCGTCCGGTGGAAGTAGACCTGCTGGTACATGAAGAGCCGTGCCGCCAGGAACATCTCCAGCGCGCCGAGACCCGGCTCGTAGAGCGTCAGGCCGCGATCGGACACGAAGGTGTACCGCCGGAGCCGTTCGACGTCGACTGGGCCCACCGCGACGCCCGCGAGGTACGCGTCGCGGCGGACGTAGTCGAGATTGTCGACCGTGAAGACGCCCGACAGGAGCGGCTGGAGCCAGCGCACCCAGTCCGGCATCGAGGGATCCCGCAGCGCGGGCTTGGAGACGAGGAACGAGACCCAGCGCGGGTCGATCGTCTCGCCCGCCCCGAACGTGTCGCGCTCGCGGTCCGTGCCCGGCGCCCGGCGCAGTCCCCGGATCAGCTCGCCCAGCTCGCGCTCGATGATCAGCTGGGACAGGTCCTCGTGCGACAGCTGCTTGCCGGGCTTGCGCCGGTCGTCGGGCGGCGCCTCGAAGGCGCGCAGCACGTGGTCCTCGAAGAAGTGGGCGAACGGACCGTGCCCGACGTCGTGGAGGAGCCCGGCGACGCGCAGGGTCTCGACGACGAGGCCCTCGGACGGGACGCCGGTCGCCGATGCGCCCGCTGCGACGAGCGTCGCCCGGAGGCTCGGGTAGAGCGCTCGCGCCCAGAGGCCCGCCTCGTGCATGACGCCCAGGCCGTGGGTGAAGCGCGAGTGCTCCGCGGTCGGGAAGACCCAGCGCGCGCTCTGGAGCTGGCTGATCCGCCGGAGGCGCTGCAGCCACGCGCTGTCGACGAGGTCCTGCTCGACGGTCGCCTCGTCCGGCAGTCCGGCAGCGACAGCATCGGACGGCCCGACACGCTTGGTCAGCTCGAGGTAGCCGTGGATCGGGTCGCTGATGAGGTTGACGGCGCGGAACGGGTGACGGGCCACGGCCGGAGCGTACGCGTTCGGCGAGTGTCGCGGCGACGCCGGCCTTTGACGCCGCTGGAGCGACGCCGCGGGCGTTCAACGGCCGCCGCTGGGCACGTCGCCCGCCGCCCCGGGCGACGCGCCCCGGAGCCCTCACCCTGCCGGTCTGGCGCCCGCGTAGCGCTCGGCGGCTCGCTCCCACGTCGCGGCGACGTCGTCGCGCAGCCCGGCCGGAGCGACGACCTCGACCTCGTCGCCCCACGACAGGATCCAGAGCCGGATCTCGATCGTTCCGCTGACCGTCGCCCGCCACCGCAGCCAGCCGTCCGGCTCATGCTCCACCTGCTGCGTCGGGTGCCACGTCGCCTCCTCGACGCGCCCCGCGACTGTCGGCGCGAAGCGGAGCACCACCTCCACCTCCGGCTGGTCCGCGATGATGTCCCAGGCGCGCCGGAGCGAATCCTCGATCCCGCCCTCCGGCGGCTCGAACGTGCGGGGCGTCAGCGCGACGTCGCGGATGCGCTCGATCTTGAACGTGCGCAGACCGTCGCGGGTCTCGTCCCAGCCGATCAGGTACAGCGCGTGCGTCTGGAGCGATGGCTCGATCAGGTACGGCCGGACGACCGCTTGCCGGCGCTCTCCGGCCGCGCCGTAGCGCGAGTGACGCGGCGGGTCGTAGTCGAGCGTCACCACCCGGCGCTCGGCCCACGCCCGGGTCAGCACGTGGACGTGGCGGCTGAACCGCTCGTCGCGCTGGTGGCCGGACAGGATCCCGAGCGTCCGGTCGACGTGCTCCGCCAGCGCCGGCGGGAGCCCTTGCTCGAGCTTTTCGAAGGCGCCCGCGAGATCCGGGTCGTACTTGTCCGCGTAGCGCACCATCAGCCGAGCGGACAGGACCACGGCCATCGCCTCCGGCAGCGTCAGCTTGAGGGGTGGCAGGAAGTCCTCGCCCGCGACGCCCCACAGTCCGCCGTCGGACCAGACGCCCACCTCCAGCTCGTCGTCGATCGCCTTGAGATCCCGGTAGACGGTCCGCACGGACATGTCCACCCGCCGCGCCAGCTCGCCGGCCCGGATCCCGTCCGGGTGGGCGCGGAGGACCGTGATCAGGCGCGTCAGCCGCGCGAGCCGATCGCGCTTGCCGCTCCGCCGCTCGCCGTCGTCCATCGTCTCCTCAGCCGGCCGGCCGAACGACGACATGCTCCCGGTCGCGCTCGACGGCGATCATCGTCGCATTGAGGGTCCCCTGGAGCCCGCGCTCGCCGATCGTCGCGGCGTCGCCGTTGACGCTCCCGGACAGCCGCCCGACCTGACCGTCCGCGAAGACCCAGTAGTCGAGCTCGCCACGCCACCGACCGAGGTTCGTCTCACCGGTGAGCCAGGCGACCTGCGGGAACGCCTCGCGGAAGCCCGGCCCGTCGATCGCCACGCGGCAATGGCGCGCCCGGGCGCCCTCGAAGAAGGCGAGCCCGTGGTCCTCGGCCGCCTGGCGTGTCCCCGCCTCCAGCGCCACGACCAGCACCTGTGCGTCGAGGTCCGCGCCGGCCACCTCGCGCGGCGCCACGGGCCGCCATCCGCGCCGGGGATCGAGCCGCCACGCGTCGTCGCCCACACGTGCCGCCCCGTGCTGTCCTAGCTCGCGGTCCGTGGCGACGTAGGCTAGCCACCGGAAGTCCTCCCCCCGGCGCACGCCGCGCAGGTCGACGTTGCCGAGCGGGCGCCGGTCGACCGTGCCGGTCAGCAGCAGGTCCACTCGTGCCGCGGCGCCGACGCGCGGTGGGACGTCGCAGGTCGGTGGCTCGACCGTGGCCACGGTCGGTCCGTACCGCGACGCCTCGGCGGGACGGTCGCGCAGCGCGAGCTCGTTCGCGATCGCCACGGACGTGAACCCGGCGCTGACGACGACCGTCGCCGCGACCGCGAGCACCGTCCCGAGCACCAGTCGCGGACGCCGGACGGCCGCTCCACCGAGGCGCCGCTGCGCGACGCCGAGACCGCTGAACAGGCTCGTCCCGAGCAGCGCGAGCAGCCACGGGTAGGCCGCCTCGAAGGACGGCAGGAGTGTCTGGGGGCCACGGGCCAGCAGCTGGGTGACGATGCCGCCGATCGACGGCATCAGCAGCAGGAGCGACCCGAGACCGATCCACACGAGCCCGGCGAAGGCCCGGTCGCCGCGGGCGACGGGCGGCCACGCCAGTCCGGCCAGGGCGATCAGGATCGGCAACCCCGCAGCGACCCCCACGAGCAGGTCGAACGGGCCGCCCGGCCGGTACACCAGCAACACGAGGGCCGCCGTCAACGTCCAAGCACCAGCGAGGGCTGCGGCGATCAGCCGGAGCCCGAAGATCCGGACCCGCACGGAGGCAGTCTACGGGCCCGGCTCGCCTGCTCGGCGGGCTGGGTGCGGGTCATGTCGCGGCGAGGACGCCGACCACAACCGAATATTCCGGCCGAGGCGGCGTCTCTCCTCCCGCCGTCCGCGGCCAGTCCCTCGAAGCGGCGCCTGCCTCCTCCAGGCGCCGCTTCGGATTCCGAGCCCGCTACGATCGCCGGCGTGACGCGGCCGCTGATCTCCCTCCTGACCGACTTCGGGCTGCGTGACCCGTCACCGGCGATCGTCCGCGGCGTGATCCTCGGCATCGCCCCGGACGCCGAGGTCATCGACGTCAGCCACGAGGTCCGCAAGTACCGGGTCCGCGACGGCGCCCTGCTCCTCTGGTGCGCGCTGCCGTACCTGCCGATCGGGGTGCACCTCGCGGTCGTCGACCCGGGCGTTGGCACTGCACGGCGGCCGGTCGCGGTGAGGTCGGGACGCGGCGACGTCCTCGTCGGCCCGGACAACGGCCTGCTCCCGATGGCCGTCGACCGCGTCGGCGGCGCGGCCGAGGCGGTCGAGCTGACCGAGCCCGGCTACCGGCTGCCCATGGTCTCGACGAGCTTCCACGGCCGCGACATCTTCGCGCCCGCGGCCGCCCACCTGGCGATGGGTGTCGCCCTCGACCGGTTCGGGCCGCGGATCGATCCGGCCGGTCTCGTCCGCCTCGACATCCCCGACGCCGTCGCGAGCGACGGTGAGCTCCGGACGGACGTGATCTACGTGGACACGTTCGGCAACGCCAAGCTGACGGCCCTCGCAGCCGACCTCGATCGGGCGTTCGGGGCAGTTTCCCCCGGTGATCGCCTGAGGGCCGAGCTCCGCGAGCCGCGTGGCGCCAACCGGGCGGTCGATCTCGCCTGGCGGACGACGTTCGGGGAGGCACGCGTCGGCGAACCGCTGCTGTACGAGGACTCGTACGGGCGGCTCTGCGTCGCGGTCAACCAGGGCGACGCGGCGGCCGTGCTCGGCCTGCATGAGGACATGCCGATCGTGCTCCGTCGGGCGCGCTGACGGGCGTCGGCCCGCGGACGGCTGGTCCGAGCCTCGTCACGGCGGCTCAGCGACTCGTGAGCGCTCCGCGGGCTGCGTCGACGAAGACGCGGAACACCCGCTCAAACGCCGCGGGCGTCGATTCGCGGCGTTCCGGGTGGCACTGGACACCCATCACGAATCGCCCGTCCCGCGTCTCGAGCGCCTCGACGAGTTCGCCCGCCGGCGAAGACGCGGTGGCCGAGGCGACGAGGCGCGGAGCGAGGTCCGCCGGCCGCACGCCCTGGTGGTGGTAGGAGTTCACCTCGAGCACGCCGCCACGGGCGTTGGTCGGGAAGAGGATCCGTGCCAGACGGGTGCCGGGCGAGACGCGGAGCGGGTGGGTCAGGGCGCGCTTGCTGCGGGCCGGTGTCTGGTGCCCGCCCACGTCCTCGAGCAGCCGTCCGCCGGAGAAGACGTTGATCGCCTGCAAGCCGCGGCAGATGCCGAGGATTGCCTGCCCACGAGCTTCTGCGGCCGCCCACGCGTCCGCCTCGAGCTCGTCCCGGTCCCGGTCGATCTCGCCGGAGCCGGCGCCCGTTCCCCCGTAGCGCTCGGGAGCGACGTCGACGCCGCCCGACAGCAGGAGCCCGCCCATCCGCTTCATCGCGGCCGTCCGCTCGTCCGCGGACGTGCCGGTCGAGACGAGCATTGGCTCGCCTCCGTGGCGGGCGACGGCTTCCGCGTAGCCGGCGTTCCGCTGCGCGGCCCGCCTGGGGTCCGACGCTCGCTCCGGGTCCGTGACGGTGATCAGGACGAGAGGGCCGGGCATCGGCGGAGGATACGCCGGGAGCCGCCGTCCCGGGCGCGGCGACAGTGTTCGGCCCCGTGCGCCGGGGCCGCTCAGCGGCGCGTTCCCGCGCCCTCTTCGTCCCGCCGAGCCGTGAGCCGGACCCACGCCGTCGTGGCCACCACGGCGACCACGGCGATCGCCACGACCAGCCCGAGCGCGAGGACCGGGTCGCCGACCAGGCCCGGACCTTCGCCGGCGCTGCGCGGGTCGCCGCCCATCCCGCTCGGGCTCGGCTCGGCAGCGGCCGCCGCGGCCGGGAACACGCACATGGCCACGACGGTCCGGACCAGCGCGACGAGATCTCGGCGAGTCACGTCAGACCGTCGACGATGAGCCACAGCGAACCGATCGCCGTGAGCACGAGCCCGGCCGCGAGCATGGCCGCCGCCGAGCGGGGCGCCACGGTCCGGCCCTCGGCGAGCACGCGCATGGCCTCTGGCGGCTCGAGGGTGGTGAGAACCAGCGGTCGACCGAGACCGGCCGTCAGCCGCGCGCCGTCGCCGTCCCGGACCGGCACGCCGAGGGCGATCGCGTGCTCGACCGAGGAGAGCTGCTCGATCCGCGCCCGGACCGGCGTCCCGGCCGGGAGATCGGAAGGCGCCCGACCCGGCAGATCGCCGGCCGTGCCGGCCGACTCGCGCGGCAGCACGACGAGTCCCTCCTCGAGCGCTGAGCCGTCGATCGCGATTGCGGCCAGCCCCTCGCGCAGCTCGAACGGCACGACCTGGCGCTGGTCCTCGAACGTTCGCCAGCCACGGCCGCTGCTCGCCTGCAGACGAGTCCGGCGGAAGACCAGCGGCCGGTGGTCCGGGTCCTCGAACTCCTGCTCGCTGTCGAGCCGGCCGTCCACCCGGACGTACCGCGCCGTGCCCGCGCGAGCCAGCGCGATGGCCTGCTCGACTGCGACGCGCGGCGTCGCGGCGATCAGCCGTCCGACACGCAGCCCGGGGCCGAACGACCGCAGGACCAGCCACGCGCCGACGAGCAGCACGAGACCGGCCAGCACCAGGAGGAGGGGGATCACGCCGAGATCCTACGTGAGCCGCGCCGCGGCGCCGACCGCCGGGCATGGAAACACCCGAAGGAACCTACTCGACGCGTGAGCGTTGATGCGATCTCCGCCACCAGCGTCGCTCGGCCCCTCCGGGCTGATGCCAACGGTACGGGCCGGCCCGTCCGCGGACAACCCGGTTGTCCACGAGTTTCCGTGAAACCGACGTCGCTTATCCACCGTCGATCCCCAACGCGCCGCTGTCACCTGCCGGCTCGCCCGGTGGCCGGATCGAGCGCCGTCAGCTCGCCACCGAAGCTGCGCAGGACGAGCCGGCCGGCGATCAGCTCGGCCGCGGCCACGACGTCCGAGTGCGCCACGCGCCAGGCGACGGTTCCGTCGGCCTCGATCGCGAACGTCTCGATCTCCGCCTGGACGATCACGTGCGCGAGGCGCGTGGAGCCGAAGACGGCCACCAGCGGGGTCGCCGACCGATGCGACCAACGGAGGTCGCCCGCGCGCGCCCCCAGCCCGTAGGTGTGGAACCCGTAGCCGACGACCAGCAGCCCGGCCGTGTCCCAGAAGACCGCGACCGGGTCGTCGAAGATCGTGGAGGCGAAGCGCGCCGACCAGCCGCCGGCGGGCCCGTCGACCCGCAGCTCGGCGCGGCAGAGAGCGTCCGGCTCGGTGCTGACGAGGGGACCGTGATCGGTCAGCGCGCCACCGGCCTCGCTGAGCGCGAACACGTCCGCAGCGCGGCCGCTGCCGGCCCACCGCCAGCGCGCCCGGATGCCGCCCGGGTACTGCACGGTGGCGTTGCGCGGCTCCGGCGGGCGGCCGGGCGCGGTCATGGCGGCATCGGCGGCGGAGTCTAGCACCGCCCGTCGGGACGCTCGCCGGCCCGTCCCGGCCGCCGCGGCGGGCTGGCGGCCATGGGTCAGCGGTAGCATTCAACGCCGTGGACGCCGTCATCCTCGACTGGGACGGGACGCTCGTGGACACGCTGCGAGCGCTGTATCGCGCCAACGTGGCGGTTCTTGCGAGGCATGGCCTGCCGCTCGACGAGGCCCGGCGTGCCGCCGTCGCGGAGGCGTGACGTGCGTGCGCTCGTCCTCGCCGACGGCGAGCCATCCAGCCGTGCCGGGCTCGACGCGGCGTGGCCGGGCTGGCGGCGCGGCACGGTGCTGGTGGTCGCGGCCGACGGCGGCGCACGTCTCGCGGCGGCACTCGGGCTGACGATCGATAGCTGGGTCGGCGATGGTGACTCGATGGCCCCGGAGGACGTCGCCGACCTCGAACGCCGCGGCGTGGCGGTCGAGCGCCTCCCCCTGGACAAGGACGAGTCGGACACGGAGGTGGCCGTCGCGGCCGCCGTCGGGGCGGGTGCCATGGAGATCACGGTGCTCGGTGCGCTCGGCGGTCGCCGGCTCGACCATGCCCTCGCGAACATCGGTCTCCTCGCGCACCCCGCGCTTGCCGGGCGCGCCGCGTGTCTGCTCGACGAGCGGACCCGTGTCCGGCTGATCGAGGCGCCCGGCGCGGACGGTCAGCCCGTCCGATGGCCACTCCCTGGTCGCCCGGGTGACGTCGTCTCGCTGCTCCCGTGGGGCGGCGATGTCGACGGCGTCACGACGGACGGGTTCCGCTACCCGCTCCGGGACGAGCCGCTGCCGGCCGGGCCGGCGCGCGGCCTGTCCAACGTCCGGCTTGCGCCGGACGCCGCGGTGACCGTTCGGCGGGGCCGACTGCTCGTGGTCGAGTCACCTGCTACGCTCGGCCGATGACGATGCCGCAGGTGGGCGACGCCGCCCCGGAGTTGGAGCTGCGGGACGAAAACGGCGCCACCCACCACCTGTCCGATCGCCGCGGCGAATGGACCGTCCTGTACTTCTACCCCAAGGACGACACGCCGGGCTGCACGGTCGAGGCATGCGAGTTCCGGGACGCGAACGAGCAGCTGGTCGGGCGGGGCGCCGAGGTCTGGGGCGTCAGCCCGCAGGGTGCCGGGAGCAAGCGCGCGTTCCGCGAGAAGTTCGGTCTGCCGTTCACGCTGCTCGCGGACGAGGAGCACGCGGCGTCCGAGGCGTACGGAGCGTGGGTCGAGAAGCAGAACTACGGCAAGACGTCGTGGGGCACGGCCCGAACCACGTTCCTGGTCGACCCCGACGGGCGGATCGCCCGGGTGTGGCCGAAGGTGAAGCCGGAGGGCCACGCGGCGGACGTGCTGCAGGCGCTCGACGAGGCACGGGCCAGCCAGGGCGCCTGACCACGCGCTCGCGTCCCCGCGCCGGTCCACCGGGCCACGAACACGACAAGGCTTCGCTCGTGGGGGGATACGAGCGAAGCCTCGGCCGGGATTGTGAGGCGCGACGCGACCGGGCGCAAGACGGATCGGCGCCGTTTCGTGTCACCAGGAGGGAGGTCATGAGCGAGCAGCCGACAGACGACGGAACCGCGCGCGACCGACGAGCCGACGGAGCGACGAGCGCGGGCGCCGCGCCGTCCGCTGCGGAGGACCCGCGTGGCGCTCCGACGGAGGGCGCAACAGCGCCACCCGCGACCGCGGACGACGCCCCGCAACCCGCCGCCCACGGGTGGCGGCCGGGTCGCTTCATGGTCATCACGGCCCATCCCGACGACGCCGAGTTCGGGCCGGCGGCGACGGCAGCCGCCTGGATCGACCAGGGCAGCGTCGGCTGGCTCGTCTGCTGCACGAGCGGCGACCAGGGTGGCGAGGACGCGGACCAGGATCCGCTCGAGCTGGCGGCGACCCGCGAGCGCGAGCAGCACGCCGCGGCGGCCATCGTGGGATACGAGGGCGTCACGTTCCTGCACCAACCCGACGGCGCGCTCGAGAACACACTCGCACTGCGCGAGCTCCTCGTCCGCGAGATCCGCACCTTCCGCCCGGATGCGGTCCTGGCGACCGATCCCGAGGTCATCTTCTACACCGACCGGGGCGTCAACCACACCGACCACCGAGCGGCGGGGATGGCCGCCGTCGACGCCGTCTACCCGGCAGCGCGCAACCCGATGGCGTTCCCATGGCTCACTCGCGCGGGACTCGCCAAGCACGTCGTCAAGCGCCTCTACCTCTTCTGGTCGAACCAGCCGACGGCGCGCGTGGACGTGACGGCCACCATCGACCGCAAGATCGCGGCGCTCCGCGCCCACGAGAGCCAGCTCCGCGACCCTCAGCGCATCGAGACGTGGATCCGGGGCTGGGCCGCGGACGAGGGCAAGGCGATCGGCGCCGAGGCGGCGGAGGCGCTCCGGGTCATCGTCATCGAGGACGACGAGTCGGAGGGGCCGGCGGCGCCGGAGGTCGAGTCGGCGGAGGGTGCAGCGGACGCGGCGAGCGGGACCGTCGAGATCTTCGACGAGGCCGCGGCGTCGCCCGCCGGGTCGGCAGCCGGCGACGAGTAGCGGTAAGACGCGGGGCCCCAGCTCCGCGGCGGCGGACCAGCGAGCTCCGGGAACGGCGCATGCGAGGGCTCTGCCGGGAGGGCCGGATTTCGGCGGTGCCAGGAGGCCGGTGGTAGATTCGGGCCGTCCGCCGTCGCCGACCCCTCCGTCTTTCTGACCTGAGTCGTCGCCCGTCACACGAGAGGCTCGACCTTCTTGGCCCTCGACCCCCAACAGGAATTCCTCGTCCAGCCGGTCGACGCGTCCTGGCTCCAGTGCAACATCGAGTGCCAGGAAGCGTGTCCCGTGGGGACCAATTGCCGTGGCTACCTGAACCTCGCGGCCGAGGGCCGCTTCGAGGAGGGGTACATCCTCGCCCGCGAGCCCAACCCTGTCTCGGCGATGTGCGCGTACGTCTGCTCCGCGCCGTGCGAGCGGGCCTGTCGTCGCGGCGACATCGACCGCCCGCTGGCCATCCGGGCCATGAAGCGCTTCCTCGTCGAGTGGCACGAGGCAGCCGGGATCCCGGACGTCATGCCGCACATCACGCCTCGCTCAGAACGCGTCGCCGTGGTCGGCGCCGGTCCCGCCGGCATCGCCGTCGCGCGCGAGCTCGCGACCAAGGGCTTCGGCGTGACGGTCTTCGACGGCCTGCCCTACGGCGGCGGGACGATGCTCATCGGGGTGCCGGCCTTCCGGCTGCCCCGAGAGGCGATCGAGATGGACATCCGACTGGTCGAGCGGCTCGGCGTGCGGTTCGTCTACAACACGACGATCGGCGTCGACATCCCGTTCGCGCAGCTCCAGGCGGAGTACGACGCGGTTGCGATCACGGCCGGCGCGATGAACGCCGTCATGCTCGACGTCCCCGGCGCGGACCTCGACGGCGTCCAGTACGGCGTCGACTTCATGAAGAGGGCCAACCTCGGCGAGGAGCTCGTCGTCGGCAACGACGTCGTCGTCATCGGCGGCGGGTACACCGCGATGGACTGCTCGCGCACCAGCCTCCGGCACGGCGCGCAGAACGTCTCGATCGTCTACCGCCGGACGCGCTCGGAGCTGGTCGTCGACGAGGAGGAGCTGGGCGAGACCGAGCGAGAGGGCGTCCGGATGGAGTTCCTCGCCAGCCCCATCGAGGTGCTCGGCGAGGACGGCCACGTGTCGGGCGTCAGGTTCATCCGCAACCGGCTCGGCGAGCCGGACGCCTCGGGTAGGCGCAGCCCGATCCCGATCGAGGGCTCGGAGTTCGTGATCAAGGCGGACGTCATCATCCCCGCCGTGTCTCAGGCCGCCGACCTGACCTTCCTGCCGGTCGAGGCGAGCTTCGAGATCAACCGCGGCCGAGTCAAGGTGGACCCGGCGACCTACGCGACGAACGTCCGCGGCGTCTTCGCCTGCGGCGACTTCGTGACCGGCCCCACGACGCTGATCGAGGCGGCCGGCCACGGCAAGAAGTGCGCCATCGCGATCGACCGGTACCTGACCGGACGGACGGACGTGTCCGTGGCGGCGAACGTGAAGATCACGAGCTCGTGGCGGCACGACATGCCGGAACTGTACGACATCCTGCCTCGCCAGCACCTGCCGATGGTTGACCTGCCGGCACGGATGCCGTCGACGGACCCGGAGATCAACTTCACGACGCCGGTGGAGCTGGGCTACGACGCGACGCAGGCCGTCGCGGAGTCGACCCGCTGCCTGATGTGCAACTACAACATCTGGTTCGACCCCTTCCGGTGCGTCCTGTGCGGCGCCTGCGCGGACGTCTGTCCCGAGGGCGTCATCCACATGGTGGACGTCAACCAGCTCAAGACCGAGGGGCTGCTGCCGGAGATCGAGGAGTCGTACGGCTGGAACCAGGGCGCGGCGATGATCCTCGACGAGGAGCGCTGCATCCGCTGCGCCCTGTGCGTCAAGCGATGCCCATTCGACGCCATTACGATGGAGCGGTTCGAGCTCCAGGAGATCTCGACCGACGGCCGGCTCTACAAGGAGTCGTACCGTGACGCGCAGCTCGCCGGGACGCCCGGCGTGGCGGGAGGAGCCCGTTGAGCTTCCTCGAGCGGGTCGATCACACGATCCGCCGGAGCGTCGTTTGGCGCTCGCTGTTCCGCAACCCGTACCCGAACGACGAGCGGTCGCGCGCGTACGCGGTCATGAACAACGTCTTCCTGCACATCCACCCGGTGCGGGTCCGGCAGCACGCGGTCAAGTTCGCCTACACGTTCTGCCTCGGCGGGCTGTCGTTCTTCCTCTTCCTCGTGCTGACGATCACCGGCGTCTACCTGATGTTCTTCTACGTCCCCTCGGCGACCCAGGCGTACACGAACATCCTCGAGATCCAGAGCGAGGTCACGTTCGGGCTGCTGACCCGGAACATCCACCGGTGGGCAGCGCACCTGATGGTGTTCTTCGTCTTCCTGCACATGATGCGGGTCTTCTACCACGGCGCCTACAAGCCCCCGCGCGAGTTCAACTGGGTCGTGGGCGTGGTGCTCTTGTTCCTGACGATCATGCTCAGCTTCACGGGCTACCTGCTGCCGTGGGACCAGATCGCCTACTGGGCGATCACGATCGGCACGAACATGGGCGGCTACGCCCCGCTGCTCAACTTCCCAGTCACGCGGCTGCTGCTCGGCGGGCTCGAGGTCGGGCAGAACACGCTGCTCCGGTTCTACGTGCTCCACATCATGGTCCTGCCGCTCGCGGCGGCGATCTTCCTTGCCGTCCACTTCTGGAGGATCAGAAAAGACGGTGGAATCAGTGGTCCTCTGTGACCCATGACTGATACCAAGAAGCCCGAGACGAAGGTCGCGACGCCGGGGCGGGTCGTGCTGCCGGTCGATCCGTCGCGGCGGACCGAGATCGACAAGCAGCGCGTGCCGATGTCGGCGCGGCCGTACCGGCTGCTTGCGCTCGTCAAGCAGGACGCCGTCGTCCGGGTCCAGAAGGAGCCGGACGACACGGTCATGACCTGGCCGCACCTCCTGTCGATCGAGTTCCTCGCCGCGGGCGTGATGAGCGTCTTCCTGCTGCTGATGGGGCTGTTCATCAATGCGCCGCTCGAGGAGCTGGCCAACAGCAACGTGACGCCGGCGGTGGCCAAGGCGCCGTGGTACTTCCTCGGGCTGCAGGAGCTGCTGGCCTACTTCCACCCGACCGTGGCGGGCGTCCTCGTGCCCACCTTCGTGCTCGTCGGCGCCGCCCTGATCCCGTTCGTCGACCGCGGCAACGTCCTCGCCACACGCCCGTCGGAGCGCAAGACGGCGGTCATGCTGTTCACGCTGTTCTGCATCCTGGGGCTCGTGGTGACGTTCGTCGGCATCTTCTTCCGCGGCCCGGGCTACAACTTCGTCATCCCGTACCTGCCGTTCTTCGAGAACAGCTCGAACGGCCTCCACTTCGCGCTCTGACGGCGCACCCGAGGACCGAGAACCACCGATGAGCAACTACCACGTCGAGCCCGCCGACAAGCCGCAGGCATTGACCCAGCAGGCCATCAAGTCGATGCGCCACCAGCAGGTCCAGGGCATGTCGCGCCGGCAGCTGCTCCGCGGCTCGCTGGCAGCCGGCATCGGGCTGTGGCTGCTGGAGATCAGCGCCGGCACGATCGGCTTCCTGTGGCCGAACCTGGAGGGCGCCTTCGGCGGCGAGCTCGAGATCGGGACCCTCGACGACGTCAAGCTCCAGAACAGCTCGCTGCCGATCGAGGAGGGCTTCCCGGCCTACTTCTCGAACGCCCGAGCCTTCGTCATGCTCGTCGACCCCGCCCGCCAGCAGTTCATCCCGGGCGAGGACCCGGAGGGCGACGGCACCGCGCTCAACGTCCGGGCGCTCTACCAGCGCTGCCCGCACCTCGGCTGCAAGCCGAACCCGTGCCTCAAGAACTTCTGGCTCGAGTGCCCGTGCCACGGGTCCCGCTATGACCGGCTCGGCATCAAGGCCGAGGGCTCGCAGTTCGGCCCGGCGCCGCGGAGCATGGATCGGTTCGGCGTCCGGGTGAGCCAGGAAGGGGTGCTGACCATCGACACCGGGAAGATCACGCTCGGCCCGCTGCCCGTCGCGCTCGGCCAGCCCGGGATCATTCCGCCCACCAGCCCGACCGGCTGCATCTAGGCCCGGCGTGACCGGCACCCACGACGGAGGAGCCCGATGACCACGCCCTCCGGCCGCGAGCCCGAGGAGCGCCTGCCGGCTCGCCGTCCGCCCAGCGAACCGGCGCCCGCAGACCGCTTCACCTCCCCGCCGTCGACGCGCTCGTTCCAGCTGTCGCCGGAGCGAGCGGCGCAGATCGTGCGGCAGTCGTCGAACGCCCGCTGGGTCGGGTTCCTCGCGGTGATCGTCGTCGTCCTGTTCACGATCCTCTACTACTTCTACGAGCTGGGTGCGCCGCTCGGACTCACCGAGCCCCGGTTGGCGGTCGAGGACGAGCGGCAGCAGGTCGTGGCCGTCGAGCGCGGCTACAACCTCTACCAGGCGAACTGCGCGCGGTGCCACGGGCCGAACGGGCTTGGCCCGAACGAGCCGGAGCCACCGGAGGCCGGTGGTGGCTATATCGGCCCCGCGCTCAACGACCAGGCCAAGCTGTTCCAGCACCTCAACGAGGACTACCTGCGGAACGTCCTCGAGGTCGGTGGCCGGTATGTCTGCGGCAACGCCCGGAGCCAGATGCCCGTCTGGGCGGACACCAACGGCGGGCCGCTCAACTACCGCCAGATCGAGGAGCTGATCGCGTTCCTCCGCGCGCCGAGCACCGAGGAGTACGAGGTCCGCGACCCTGAGCTCAACGAGCCAACCGGCGAGCACTTCAACGGCTGGGTCGACCCGAGCTACCGACCCGAGCCGGGCGCCACGCCATACCCGGACTGCTACCTCGACGCCCTGAGCGCCGGAGGCGGCGGCGGCGGCGGCAACGCCTCACCCGCCGCCTCGGCGGATCCGAACGCACAGACGGGCGTCGTGACGGCCGCCAACGTCGAGTGCACCGAGGACGCGCTCACGGCGCCCGCGGACACGGCGTTCAACATCCACTTCGTCAACGAGGACGCGGGCATCCCGCACGACGTCGACATCCGCTCCGGCGACGAGGTGCGCGTCGACAACGAGATCCTCGAGGACGCGGGCGAGGCGACCTACGCGATCGAGCCGCTCCCCGCCGGCCAGTACGAGTTCTTCTGCTCGGTCCACCCGCAGCAGATGGTCGGCACGCTGACGGTCGAGTAACAGAGGCAGGAGGACGATGGCCCGAGCCCTGACCTCCGGTCCCGCGCCGCGTCGCCGCGCGCTCTTCGGGCTGCTCGACGCCGACGGCTGGGGGTGGGCGTCGCTCAAGGCGTTCTTCTGGTTCGTCGTCATCATCTTCCTGCTCGGGTACGTGCCGGATCGGGCGTATTACTTCACGGTCAACCGAACGATCGATCTCGGCATCCTGGCTTGGTCGCCGGTCAACCTCTGCCCGCCAGAGAACCAGGACCTACCGTGTCCGGCGCCGGTCGGCGCGGTGCTGCCGTGGCAGGCCTCACCGGAGGAGCTGCAGCTTCCCGCCGGGCGCGTCGACGCCGCCGTCGTGCAGGCGGGTCGCAAGCTGCTCGTGATCGGCGGCAGCGACGGCCAGACCGCGACCGATGCGGTCAGCGTCGCGGAGCTCGTCGAGCCCGGCAGCTTCGACAAGTGGCAGGAAGGCCCGCCGCTGCCGGAGCCTCGAGCGGATGCGGGCGTCGCATTTCTGAACGGCGTCGTCTACGTCACCGGCGGCTACGACGAGAACGGCGAGCCGACGGACACCACGTTCGTGCTGGCGCCGAACCTCCAGACGGGGGATCTGGGTGAATGGCAGACCGCAGAGCAGGTGGAGCAGCCGCTCGACCTGCCCGAGCCCCGAGCCGGCGGCTCGGTCATCGTCCTGGCTGACGGCCTGCTGTTCGCAGGCGGGGTCGGGCTGGACGGACAGCCGACCTCCACGGTCTGGAAGTCGACGATCGACGCGCAGGGCGCGCTCGGCGAATGGACGCCCCAACGGGCGTTGATCCAGCCGACCGCCGACGCCGTGGGCGTACTGACCGGTGAGGCCGTCTGGGTCATCGGTGGCCGGGATCTCGATGGACCGACCGCCCGCGTTCAGCAAGGTGTGATCGCGGGAACGGAAGGCATCGAGGGTGACCCGAATCCCGGCGGAGCGGACAGCGAGGTAGATGCCGAGGGGGGTGAGAGTGGCGCAGTCGGCGAGGATGACGAGGCGGACGATCCGCCAGGCGCGGGGAGCACCGCGCCGGACGCCTCGGCCGCGAGCCCCGGGACGGACGCCTCGGGCGCACCGGATGCGTCGGCCGCAAGCCCCGGGACCGACGCTTCCGCCGCGCCGGACGCCTCGGCGGCGCCGGACGCCTCGCCCGCGCCGGAGGGTTCGGCCGCGCCGGAAGCGGGCACCGGCGCGGGATCGATCTCGGGCTGGTCGGAGGGGACGAGCCTGCCCGCGCCACGGATGAACGCGATGGGCCACCAGGCGAATGGCACGGTGTACGTGATCGGCGGGTCGGACGGCTCGGCGACCCACAACGAGCTGTATTGGGCGGTGCCAGCGGGCGGCGACAGCCCGGACGCGATCCCGGAGTGGCGGCACCTCGCCCAGACCGACCTGCCGGAGCCCGGGCTGGAACGCGCGGCCATCGGTCAGTCCGGGTCGAACCTGCTGCTCGTCGGCGGGATGTCGGGCAGAGACCCGCAGGTCGGCAGCGCTCGCGCCAACACCTCGCCGCAAGCTCCGTTCTTCCAGCTGGGGCTGGTCGGGGTCGTCGTCCCGGCGCTCAAGATCGAGGGCGAGATCGGCCAGCAGCTGGGCTACCTGAATGCCGCGGCCGCCGGCGGTGCGATGTTCGCGCTGCTGGTCGCGATCGGCTGGATGTTCGCGCACCGCGAGCAAACGCGGGGTCTGTGGAACCGGATGAGGCGCCGAGGCCGAACCTGATCGGGCGGCTCGGCGGCGTGCACCGCGTGGACCGCCCCGTGACGCCTGGCGTCGGCCGCGATCAGCCTCGGAGCGCGCCCTCGGCGGGCTCGACCGGTCCCCGGCGCACCGGTAGACCGGCCCGCTCCCATTCGGTGATCCCGCCCGCGACGTTGGCGACGTCCGTGTAGCCGTTCCGCAGGAGATGGGCCGTCGCGGCCGCGGATCGGCCGCCGGCCGCGCACATCACGAGCAGCGGCCGATCCCTCGGCAGGTCCGCCCAGCGGACGGCGAACTCGGACATCGGGACCAGTGCCACGTCGTCGAGCCGGACGGCAGCGAACTCGTTCGGCTCGCGGACGTCGATCACGAGCGGCGCCGGCTGCGCTTCGCGTAGGCGGCGATCCGCCTCGCGGACGTCGATCGTCGGAACGGAAGTCGGCGGCTGCGTCATGGCTTCCTCCAGGGGAGCGGCGGCGGATCGACGCGTGCGACGTCCGGCTCGAGACGGAGGCGCTCGAGACGTGCGTCGACCTGGAAGACGAGGGCGTCGAGATCGAGGCCGCGCGTGTCCGACGCCGCCGCGGCGGCCGAGGCGAGCCGGTCCCGGGCACCGCGCAGGTTCTTCACCATTCCCAGCGGGTTGCCGCGGACGGCATGGACGTATGCGGCGGCGAGCTTGATGAGCCCCTGGTGCAGGTCGCGCTCCGCGGGGTCGTCCGTCCCCATCCAGGCCGGTTCGAGGTGCTCGTGGGCGGCAAAGAAGTCCCCGGCTGCGTAGGCCGCGACCCCGGCCCGGAAGGCCGCCTCGCGATCCATGTCGGGCAGCGGCCGCCACGCCTTGCGCCGTCCGCCCTGGACGACCGTTGCCGGCCGGGCGGTCATTCGAGGTCCGCGAGCGAGCGACGGCCGGCGACGCCCGTCGAGAGCTCGTGCCACCAGCCCACTTCGTCCTCGCCCAGCCGCCAGCAGAGCCAGACCTGGCGGCCCGTGACGAGGGCCGGGAAGTCGATGAGGCCCGTCTCGATGTCCCGAAGCGTGATGCCCAGCTCGTCGATCCGGGCGACGCCGGCCTGCATCTGGTCGATGACGCCCTGCATCCGGAGCCGCAACCGGCGCAGCTCCGCCACCGCCGCCTGGGCCCTCCGTGCCGAGCCCGCAGCGGCGCCGCCGGCCGGGGCCTCCGCGGCGGCCTCGACGGCAGACTGCCGCTCGAGCACCTCGTCCCGCAGCCGGATCAGCTCGAAGCGCTGGTCGCGGAGGAGGGCAAGGATCCCGCGCACCTCGGGCAGCGCGGCGTTGGCGGCGTCGATGTCGAAGAACCGGCTCACCGGCGGATTCTAGACCCCCGGGCCAACGATCCCGTCGACCGGCAGATCGCCAAGGTTCCGACGACCCTGCCGCCTGCTAGCATCCGGCGATGCGACTCGCCGCCCGCATGGGGTCGATCGGTACCGAGACCGCCTTCGAGGCCGCGGCGCGTGCCCGGGCCCTCGAGGCCGAGGGGCGCGACGTGATCCACCTCGAGATCGGCGAGCCGGACTTCGACACCCCGGCGCACGTTCGTGAGGCCGCCAAACGAGCGCTCGACGACGGTGCCACGCACTACGCGCCGTTCGCGGGCATCCCGGAGCTGCGAGCCGCGATCGCTGAGGACGCGACGAGCCGCAAGCGGTTCCCGGTGGACCCGTCCCAGGTGTTCGTCACGGTCGGTGGCAAGGGCGTCATGGTGTACGCGATCCTGGGCCTCGTCGACCCCGGTGACGAGGTGATCGTGCCGGATCCCGGGTATCCCATCTACGCGTCCCTGACCTCGTTCGTCGGCGCGACGCCGGTGCCGATCCGGATCCGCCAGGAGCGCGACTTCCGGCTCGACGTCGACGAGCTCGCGTCGCTCGTCACCCCCCGCACACGGCTGCTCGTCCTGAACTCGCCCGCGAACCCGACCGGTGGCGTCCTCACCGGCGGCGACATCGAGCGGATCGCGGAGCTGGCGCTCCGGCATGACCTGGTCGTGCTGGCCGATGAGATCTACGCCCGCATCCTGTACGACGGCGCGGAGCACGTGTCGCTCGCTTCCCTGCCGGGCATGGCGGAGCGGACCATCGTCCTCGACGGCTTCTCCAAGACGTACGCCATGACGGGCTGGCGGATGGGCTACGCGATCGTCCCGCCCACGCTCGTCCAGGCGTACGGCACGCTGATCATCAACACCGTCAGCTGCGCGCCCACGTTCGTCCAGGTCGGCGCCGTCGAGGCGCTGCGCGGGCCGCAGGACGACGTCGACGCGATGGTCGACGAGTTCCGCGCCCGACGCGATCTCGTGGTCGACGGGCTCAACGCGATCCCGGGCGTCGAGTCCGCGACGCCGCACGGGGCGTTCTATGCCTTCCCACATATCGGCGGGACCGGGTTCACGGGCGCCGAGCTCGCGGACCGGCTGCTCGCCGAGACG
Organism: Chloroflexota bacterium; assembly: GCA_030447745.1. Lineage (GTDB taxonomy): Bacteria > Chloroflexota > Limnocylindria > Limnocylindrales > CSP1-4 > JACDAV01. The sequence continues at coordinate 22,323 of JAUJOH010000011.1, forward strand.
GGCGTCTGTGTGCTGGCCGGGACGGCCTTCGGCGGGGTCGGCACGGAGCACATCCGGATCAGCTACGCCAACTCGCGGGCAAACCTGACCGAGGCCGTCCGCCGGATCGATGCCTTCGTCCGGCAGCACGCCGCCGCGCCGACACCGGCCTGAGCGCCGCGATGCCTGACCGGCCGCGGGTCTTCGTCGCACGGGTCATCCCCGACGAGGGGATCCGCCCCGTCCTCGAGGCGACCGATGCCCGGATCTGGGAGGACGAGCTGCCGCCGCCACGCGAGGAGCTGCTGCGTGCGGTCGAAGGCTGCGACGGCGTCCTGACGCTGCTGACGGATCAGGTCGACGCCGAGTTCCTCGACCGCGCCGGTCCGGGGTTGAAGGTCGTCTCCAACTACGCGGTCGGGTTCGACAACGTCGACGTCGCGGAGTGCACGAGGCGCGGCATCCCCGTCGGGAACACGCCGGACGTGCTCACCGAAACCACGGCCGACCTCGCCTGGGCGCTGCTGATGGCCGCCACCCGCAGGATCGTCGAGGGCGCCGACTACGTGCGGGCCGGGAAGTGGAAGACCTGGGGGCCGCTCCTCCTGCTCGGCCCGGACGTGCACGGCGCGACGCTCGGGATCGTGGGCTTCGGGCGGATCGGCCAGGCCGTCGCGCGCCGGGCGCAGGGCTTCGGGATGACGATCCTCTACCACGACACCGCGCCGCTTCCGGAGGAGGTCAGCCAGCCGCTCGGCGCCACGTGGGTTGATCTCGACGAGCTCCTCGCGCGCTCGGACTTCGTGTCGCTCCACGTCAACCTCACCCCGGAGACGACGCACCTCATCAACGCCGATCGACTCGCGCGCATGAAGCCGACCGCGGTCCTCGTGAACACGGCGCGCGGTCCGGTCGTCGACCCGCGGGCGCTGCACGAGGCGCTCCGAGACGGGGTGATCTGGGCGGCGGCGCTAGACGTCACCGACCCCGAGCCGATCCCGGTCGACGACCCGCTGCTGGCCCACGAGCGTTGCCTCGTCGTGCCACACATCGCCTCGGCGTCGCACGCGACGCGCGCCAGGATGGCGCAGATGGCCGCCGCGAACCTCCTCGCCGGGCTCCGCGGCGAGCCGCTGCCGACCCCGGTCAACCCGGAGGCCGTCACGGGCCGGTGAGGCGGCCGTCGCCGGTGCGACCGTTGAGCGATCCATCCCCGGACCCGATCCGCGTCGCGGCCGCGCTCGGCCTGACGGGGGGCCGGGACGCACGCCGGCTCGAGGGCGGGTCAGACACGATGACGTGGCGCGTCGAATCGTCGAGTGGCCCCGTCGCGGTGCGGCTCTTCCGGGAGCGGCAGCAGGGGGCCGCGGACCGCGAGGTTGGGGCGCTCCAGACGGCTCGCGCCGGTGGCGTTCCGGTCCCGGACGTCCTGGCCCGTGGCGTCTGGGATCGGCGGCCGGCGACCATCCTCGGCTGGTGCGCCGGTCAGACGGTCGTCGCTCGCCTGATCGACGCGCCTGACCGTGCCGAGGGCGTGGGCCACGCGTTCGGGCGGACACAGGCGGAGATTCACCGACTCGCGGCGCCTCGGGGCTGGCGTGATGAGGCGCCGGTGTGGCCGCCCGGCGGAGACCTGCCGCCGCCGGCCGCCGACGGCTCCGGCGCGCTCCTGCACCTCGACTTCCATCCGCTCAACGTGCTCGTCGAGGGTGACGAGGTCCGCGCCGTGCTCGACTGGGTGAATGCCGCGTCCGGCGACCCCCGAGCCGACATCGCTCGCACCTACTCGATCGTCCGCGCCGATCCGGCGGTGCGTGCGTTCGCGCCACGCGTGGTTCACGCCTTTCGGCGCGGGTGGCGATCCGGGTACGAGGCGCGGAATGGGCCGTTCGGAGATCTTGCCGGGTTCGTCTCCTGGGCCGGCCGCGCGATGGCCTGCGACCTGCGGCCGCGGCTGTCCAGTGACGAGCTGCGCGGGATCCGCCGGTGGACGGCCGGCTGGGACCGGTGCGTGCGTCGCGGCGTCGGGTTGGAGGCCGCTGGCAAGCCGGCGCCATCAGCACGATGCCGGTCACGAGAATGGCCGCCAGGACCATCACCACCTCCGTCCCTGCGCCGAGGATGACCGCGCGCCACGTGCGATCATCACGTGCGGAGCCGGAAGCGACGAGGCCGCTGACGGCCAGCGCACCGCCGATGGCGGCTCCGACGACCAACGACGGCAGCGCCCAGTCGCCCGGCGTCCGGATGGCGCCGAACTGGCAGTCGGAGTAAGCGACGGCCTGCCAGAACAGGACCGCGCACACGTCCAACCGGGTTGCCCACGATCACTACCTCGCGGTTCCGTTCATTCGACCGCTGGACGGGTGGGGGCGCTCCGTCGTTCCAGCTCGTGGGTCAATCCGAGTGATCGTCGAGTTTCTTCGTCAGGAACCAGCCGGCGAGCGTGTAGCCGAGCCTGTCGGTGTAGAACCGACGCGCGTCGACGTTCGCCGCGCTCATGTCGAGCACCGCTGCCTCGGCACCGTGGTCGACGGCCCATTGCTCGGCTCGCCGCATGAGGCGCTCCCCGATCCCTCGTCCACGGTACTTCGCGAGCACGGCCACACCGATGCTCGCGACCGTTCGAGGCCGGATCATCGAGGCGGGGTCGCTTGCTCGCATGATCCGGACATCGGCTGACCCGACCACCTGACCTGCGACGTCGGCCACAATCACATGGAGGTCAGGCGAACGCCTGGCCAGCTGCTCTTCCGCCTTCGCCAATACGGCGGCTTGATCGGGAATCGTGTAGGTGTCCGGATCGAGCGCCACGTGATGCCGCGCACTCTCGACGTAGACGCGAGTGAGGCCCGGAGCATCGGTGATCTCGGCGTCTCGGACGATTACTGGGCCGTGGACAGCCGCCGGTTGTTCGATCGTGCCTTCTGTCATGCCTGACCGCTCATCAAGCGCCCGTGCGAGCTGAACCAGCCCGCCACGTCCATCGTAGATGCGGCACCGGGAGATCACCGGAGGCGGCAGCGGGGGCGGTGGACGAAGCCGCGTGAGGCGCGTCCAGGCGACGAGCCGAGTTGGCACGGCTGTGGCTCGATATGGCGAACCACCTGGTGGAATTGGACGCCGTTCGCTTCGGAACGTCCGGAGCTCGAAGGTTCGCAGAGGCCATTGACCAGCGGCTGGGCGGTAGTCAGCCCGATAGCGCCGAGTTCGTCGCGGAGGTGCACGCCGCGCTCGTCGGGTTCGTCGTTGTCCACCGAGTAGACCCGAAGCCAAAATGCTGAGCGTCAGATCCTGCGTTATCTCCGCGAGGTACGGGCAGAGGTGCCGGCCCTCGCTGTTGACTCCCGGTGGCGTCGCCGTGGCATCGGTCGGCAACTGATGGCTAAAGCTGAGGCGTGGGCGCGAGAGCAGGGGGCCAGAACGGTGACGCTCGATACCTACGCTCGGAGCCCACTCAGTAACCTCTTCTATCGAAGTCTCGGATACGAAGCGTCGTCCATCACCTACGAGCGCCGTCTCGATCGGCGGCGCTCAAACTGACCCACTACGCTGGACCATCTCCTCCTTGACAAGCAGCTCGCGCCGCTCGTTGCCGCGGGGATGCAGTGGCAGGAAGGATGGGAGTACGTCGTTCCGACCGGATGGGGCGTCCGAGCCGAATAGAGGTGACTCACTGTCGCGCTCGGCGCCGCGTTCCGGCCGGTACACTGCCCAGCTCATCGCTCGAGCGTTACGGACTGGAGTACCGACCGATGTGCCTGAACTGTGGATGCATGCGGGCCCACGACGATATGGGCAGGCCGGACGTCAACATCACGTATGAAAGCGTTGTACGGGCGGCGGAGGCGAACAACCGCTCCATCGCCAAGACGATCGAAACGATCATGAAGACAGTCGACAAAGACCGCGCCGAGCATCCCGACGAGTACCCCGATCAGCCAGCGCGCTGACCACTGGCACACGAGGCGCGCGATGTCTCGCATTGCTACCTGGAACACGGACCACTGGAAACGGCGCGAGAAAGACCGCGCGGCTGTCGGCGACGTCCTCGAGCATCACATCCAGCCGGGCCAGCCCGGCCGAAACACCATCAGAGCCACGATCACGAAGCCGAGGCCGATCTCGATCCGCCCGACCGTGACCGCCCGCGGATCCCGCATCAGCGCGGCTGCCGCGGAGTCGTCGCCGCGGTCGAGCGCGTCGTGGACCTGCGGACCAACCTTGTTCCAGAACACGATCGGGATCGCAACGAGGGCGAGGATCACCGCGCCGGTCGCGAGAACCCACAGGTCGGTGATGGAGTACCCGAACACCACCAGCGCCACCAGGCCGCTGATGACCGTCAACGGCACGGCGAGGGTCGTCATCCTCTCGAAGGGCGCACCGAGCGCCACGATCGCGCGGCGTTGATCCAGTCCGGTTGCCCGTCGGGCCATCACGCCAAGGACGTTTCCGCCGATGACGCCGGCGAGGAGAACGATCGCCGAGACGACGTGCACGAACAACGCGAGCTGGATCGCCAACATCGACGGAGTCTAGGCGAACGGATCGGCCCGCGGTCGGCGTAAGTGACTAGCCCTCCAGGTCTAACCGACGCGCGGGGCCGAGGCTCGGTGCCTTTCCGGTGATGGGCAGCGCCGAGCTCGCCCTCGGATAGCCGCCGCTACTCGCCGCCCATCCCCATCTCCTGCGCGTTGCGCTGGACGGCCTCAACCGTCTGGTTGAGCTCGTTAGTCCGGGTGAACTCGACGACCTCGACCGGCTCGATCGTGCGCGGGATATGGCCCGGACGGACGTAGTAGACCTGGCCCGCGCGGATGACCTCCTCGGCGTCCTCGTACTGGTAGGCCATCGTTCCCTTGATGACGTAGCCCCAGTGGTGAGCCTGGCAACGGTCGTCCGGGAGGCCCTTGTACAGCGGCGCGGTATCCATCCCGACGACGTCGGGACCGGCGCTCTCCCAGCCGACGCTCATGTCTCCCCACTCCTGGGTGCCCCGAGCCTCGTAGTCGCTGATCCGGGCCTGGACAGGCAGGTCTTCTCGCGAAGCAGACGGCATCGGTCTTCTCCATGGGGTCGGACTGGCGAGTCGGGCGCGGCAGTATCACGGGTCACAGGGGCGGCGTCTACAGTAGAACGACCACAGAACCCGCCGCGCGTCGCCATCGCTTCGAGCTGGCCGCCTGACAGGGAAAGACGAGACCATAGTCAACGCGCGGGTGCACTGTATCCGCGCACAACGTCGATCCGCGCACAATCTCGCGGATGTACGTGGGCCGGTAGCTCAGTGGTCAGAGCAGGGGACTTTTAATCCTCGTGTCGTGGGTTCGAACCCCACCCGGCTCGCCAACCCGCCGGTGACGGCGCGATCCGGGGTTGATCTGCCGCTCGGCGGTATTCGGCCGGACCGGCGGGATCGCTGAGAGGAACGGCGCTTCGCTCGGAGATGTGGAAGAAGGTGTCGAGGGTCGGCGAGACGGCGACCGGTGCTTCGACGTGGACCTCAGGCTGAGGGCTCGGCTCGGCTCGGAACTGCCGGGCATCATCAGCGACCGTGACGCCGCTCGCCCCTGCCGGCCACGAACGCGTGCGCCTCGACCGCTAGGCGCTGCCACTCGTCCCCGTGCACCACGGGAACCGTGACCCACTCCTTCATGGGCCGGCCACGGCCTGATTCGAAGCGGGCGCCGACGCCCGAGGCGATGAGCTCGTCGACGCGCCCGGCGGGCAGCTTCAGGACCAGGTAATCAGGGCCGAAGATCGCGAAGATCCTCTTGGCGACGCGGAGGCCGCCGTACGACCCAAAGCCCGTTCCCTGGGTGACGTCAGGGTCGGCACCGAAGTGCGCCACGAGCTGCTCGAACAGGGCACCGGCCGCTCGCGTCTCGTCCTCGCGCGTCATCGCCAACAGTCTCGCCGAAGGGCGGCACCGGCGCCCGATCCGGTTGCCGATCGCCGACCGACGCGGGAGTTGCGCTCCGCAGGCGTCGCGGGCGGTCACGTCGGCCCGGGGCGATCCCTGTGGTGACATGCCGCTGATATGCCGATATCACGCGGAACCACGCGGAGTGTCCGTGCGCACGGCGACCTTCGGCGGGTCAGGATGTCAATCGGCGGAGCGCGTCCGCATGCTCGCGGAGCCTGCGGGTCCCTGGACAGGAGGAGAGATCGTTGCGCAGGCTGTTCGCATCGCTGGTCGCCATGCTCGCCCTGGTGGCCGCCACGGCGGCCCCGGTCGGAGCCATCACCGGCAGGAACTACACCGCCGACTTCGACCACCCGTTCGTGGGCCTGGCCGTCTTCTACACCATCGAGGACGGACAGGAGGTCTTCAGTCATCGCTGCTCGGGTTCGCTGCTGACCGACGAGGTCTTCCTGACCGCGGGCCACTGCACGGACGGTGCCGACACTGCGCGGATCTACTTCCAGCAGGACGCCGGTGCCCACTACGACCGGGCCACGCAGGTCGACCCCGTCTCAGGCTACCCGGAGACGTGCGCGGCGGGCACCCTCGGCGTGACCTGCGCGACGTCCGATGAGCTCTACAACATGGGGTTCGACGACTTCGCGGGCTTCCCGAACACCCAGGACGCCGGCCTGATCATTCTCGACCAGCCGATCACGCTGTCCGAGTACGGTGTCCTCCCCGAGGTCGGCACGCTCGACACGCTGAAGACGTCGCGCGGCGTCAAGGACGTCACCTTCACGGTCAGCGGCTACGGGGTCACGTACGTGGACGCGAGCGGCCGCCACACGCTCTCGTACCGCTCGCGGCTGCAGGGCACCTCGAAGCTCGTCAACGTGAACAGCGGCCTGAATGCCGGCTTCAACCTCCAGACGTCCGGCAACGGTGGCGGGCGGAGCGGCACGTGCTCCGGTGATTCCGGCGGGCCGGTCTTCTACCCGGCGGACACGAACGTCATCGTCGGCGTCACCTCGTTCGGCCTGAACGCGTGGTGCCGCGGGACCGACTTCGCATTCCGCATCGACACGCAGGCGGTCCAGGACTGGATCCTCGAGACGATCCCGGAGGACGAGATCGACGAGCTCCGGTGGGCGTGATCTGACGGCCGAACCGCACCGCAGCTCTGAGGGCCGGCCCGTTCGGGACCGGCCCTCGACCTTGCCCCGGTGAACTCCGACGGCTGACGCTCGACGAACGACGCCGGAACGGCCGACGGGCCGCAACCGGATCGCAACCAACCCGACTCCCGCCCGCCGCCGACCGGCCCGCCGCGCGCCGGTAGCGTTCGGGATCCATGGTGGGTGACTCCACCGTCCGATCCCGCGAGGCCACCGTGATCCACCCGTCCGACAACACGACCGCCCGCGTCCGGACCGTTCGCGACGGCCGCGGTGCGCCCACCGTGTGCGCCACGTGCGGGTGCCGGCTGGCGGGCGCGGACGACGGCACGTACCTCCACTTCGGTCGGTTCGCCGGTCGCGATGCCCGCGGCTGCCGCGTCTCGTGCGTTGACGCGCCGCACGACGCGGCGGGTGAGCCGGTCTTCGCGCTGACCGCCTAGCGGCGATCCGCGGCGCTCCAGCCGCGCCGTCCACCGCGTCGCCGCCACGACCGGCCCCTCCGGCAAGGAGGCGCCTCGCCATGTCGGCGTTACCGCGTCGTCACCGTCTCCGCGACCGAACCGCATCCTCCACGCGCCTCAGCCGCCCGTGACGCTCCCGGTCCCGGTCAGTACGTTCGAACCGGGGCGTGGAGACCCAGGTCGACGACGTGGACGAGGCACGGGAGGGGCCGCCGGAGGGGATCAGGAGACGCGCGAGCGAGACGGGTACGGCTTGTCACCGGGGCGATGCTCGCGATCGCTGCGCTGGCCGCACCGCCCAGCGCAGCGGCGGCGGAGCCAGGCCAGGTCGACAGCGGCGACACCGCGTGGCTGCTCGTCGCCACGGCGCTCGTCATGGTGATGCTCCCCGGCCTGGCGCTGTTCTACGGCGGGCTGGTCCGCCGCAAGAACGTCCTGTCGACGATCATGCACAGCTTCTTCGGGCTGGCGCTCGTGAGCGTGGTCTGGGTCCTCGTCGGGTTCTCGCTCGCGTTCGGCCCGGACGTCGGCGGGCTCGGGCTGGTCGGCGGCCTCGATTTCGTGGGCTTCGCCAACGTCGGCCCCGTGCCCAGTGCCATCTACGGGACGACCATCCCGTTCGTGCTCTTCGCCGGCTTCCAGCTGATGTTCGCCGCGATCACGCCGGCGCTCATCACCGGAGCCTACGCCGAGCGGAAGCGCTTCGGCGCGTTCGTCCTGTTCACGGTCCTCTGGTCGGTCATCGTCTATTCCCCCCTCGCGCACTGGGTCTGGTCCGCCGACGGCTGGCTCTTCAAGCTGGGTGCCCTCGACTTCGCGGGTGGCACGGTCGTCCACATCAGCTCCGGCGTGTCGGCGCTCGTGGTCGCCCTGCTGATCGGCCGGCGCGCCGTGAACGGCGACCGGATGGAGCCGCACGACGTGCCGATGACGGTGCTCGGCGCGGGACTGCTCTGGTTCGGCTGGTTCGGGTTTAACGCCGGCTCCGCCCTTGCGGCGAACGGCCTGGCCGCGAACGCACTCGTCGTGACGAACACGGCCGCAGGCGCCGCCACGGTCACGTGGGTGCTCCTGAGCTACGCGCTGCGCCGCAAGGTCAGCGTGATCGGTGCGGCGTGCGGCGCCGTCGCGGGGCTCGTGGCCGTCACGCCGGCGTCCGGCTACGTGACGGCCGGCGGTGCCCTCGCCATCGGGCTCGTGGCCGGCGCGCTGTGCTACAGCGCCACGCTCCTGCGCGAGCGGATCAAGATCGACGACGCACTCGACGTCTTCGCCGTCCACGGCGTGGGCGGGACGCTGGGTGCGGTCGCCACCGGTGTCTTCGCGACGACCGCCGTCAATGCCTACCCCGGCCTCGTCGAGGGCAACGCGGCGCAGGTCGTGACCCAGCTGATCGCGGTTGGTGCCACGGTCGGCTACGCCGTGGCCTCGACCTTCGTGATCGTCAAGGTCGTCGACTTCATCCTGGGCATCCGCGTGCCGAGCCACGAGGAGGAGGTGGGCCTCGACCTCTCCGTCCACGGCGAGGTGGCCTACCAGCCGTAGACCAGTCCCCGACTACACGGTGCCGTCCCGGTACGGCGGCGGTCCTTCCTGGCCGGTCTGCTCCCGCGACCCGTCCGGCCGATCCACCCTCCAGCGGAGCCGATCGATGTCCCGTCGACCCGCACAAGGCCTCGACGACCCCCGATTCCAGCACGACGCGTGCGGCGTCGGGTTCGTCGCGGCAACCACCCGGCGCAGCCGGGCGCGGGTGCTGCCGCTGGCGCTGGCCGGGCTTTCCGCCCTCGGGCACCGGGGGGCATTCGCGGCCGACGGCGAGTCCAGCGACGGTGCCGGCGTCTCGCTGCCGCTCGATGACGAGCTGGTCACGCGCCTCGCACCGGAGTTCGCCGCGAGGCGTCCCGCGATCGTGCCCGTGTTCCTGCCCCGCGGCCGGGTCCGGGCCGCCCGTGGCCGCGCGCTCGTGGAGCGAGCGTTCGCCGGGGCCGGCGTGCCCGTCTGCCGCTGGCGCCGGGTGCCGTTCGATCCGGCGGCGCTCGGCGCATCGGCGCGGGCCGCGCGACCCGATGTCCGGCAGGCAGTGGTCGCCCGGCCAGATCGTCTCGGGGACACGGCCTTCGAGCGGCGGCTCGTCCTGGCGCGGCGGACGGTCGAGTCGGAAGCGCGGGCGGCGGGGCTGCTGGAGCTCCACGTCGCGTCCGCATCGTGGCGGACGATCGTCTACAAGGGCCTGGTCGCGGGCGACCGCCTGGCGACCCTCTACCCGGACCTCGCCGATCCGGTGGCCGTGAGCTACGCGATCTTCCACCAGCGCTATGCGACCAACACGCACCCCGACTGGCGGCTCGCGCAGCCGTTCCGCTACATCGCCCACAACGGTGAGATCAACACCGTCCGCGCCAACCGCGAGCAGCTCGAGGGGCGCCGCGGGGATGCCGCCCCGGCGACGGCGCGCGATCTGCTCGCGGCGGGCCCGCTGACGTCGCCGGACGGCTCAGACTCGCTCTCGCTCGACGAGGCGTTGGAGGTCCTCCAGCTGACCGGCTGGGACCTCCCGACGGCGGTACTCGCCGTGATCCCGGAGGCGCTGGCGCTCCGCCTCTCGCCGCACCCCCAGGTCGCGGCGCTCCAACGGCGGACGACCGGCTTCCTCGCGCCGTGGGACGGGCCGGCGGCGCTCGTGTGGGGCGACGGCCGGCGCGTGGGTGCGCTGCTCGATCGCAACGGGCTGCGGCCGATCTGCTGGAGCGCGACGTCGGACGGCATCGTGGCCGCCGCGTCGGAGGCCGGCGCCGTGCCACTGGCCGCGGAGGAGACGATCCGGCGGGGGCGACTGGGCCCCGGCCAGCTGCTGCTCGTCGACCCCCGTGCGGGCCGGGTGCTCGAGGACGCCGACGCGAAGGCGGCGGTGCTGGCGGACGTCGCCATCCACGACGACCCGCATCCCGTCCACCACGACGACGCGTCACCGGCGATCGCGGGCGACGTGACGCCGGCTGCGTTGCGCTACCTGGCCGGTCTCGACGCCGAGCGCGGGCGACTGGACATCCGGACCATGGCGCTCGACGGCCACGAGCCGCTCTGGAGCATGGGCGACGACACGCCCACGCCGGGCCGCGGTCGCGTCGACCGGCGGGCGGTCGACCACCTCCGCCAGGCATTCGCTCAGGTGACCAACCCGCCGATCGATCCGGAGCGGGAGCGGGCCGTCATGGACCTCCGGGTCGAGCTCGGCCGGCGCGCCTCCCTCTTCGGCGGCCGGCCCGGGCAACCCGAAACGGTCCGCCTCGAGCGCCCGATCGTCGTCGCGCCGGCGTCCGTCCGCGCAGCCGTGCGCGGGCCGGTGCTCGAGCTCGACGCGACGTGGGACCCTGCGGCCGGCCCGGACGGTCTCGAGGCCGCCCTCGATCGGCTGGCTGGCGACGCCGTCGCGGCGGCTCGCCGATCGGTCGAGCTGCTGGTCGTCACCGATCGGCGGTTCGGCGCCGAGCGGCTGCCCATCGCATCGGTGCTCGCGGTCGGCGCGGTGCACACGGCATTGACGAGGGCCGGGCTCCGCGGACGGACCGACGTGCTGGCCGACGCCGCCGATGTCCTCGACGTGCATGCGCTCGCGATGGTCCTGGCGACCGGCGCGACGGCCGTCCACCCGCGGCTGGCCGTCGAGCTGGCGGCGGAGGTGGCGGGCTCGCGCGGGGCCGAGGACCTTGCGCCGGACGACGCCATCCGGCGCCTCGTGGCGGCCCTCGACGCCGGCCTGCGCAAGACGCTGGCGCGGATGGGCATCTCGACGGCCGCCTCGTACATCGGCGGCTCGCTGTTCGACACGATCGAGCTGGCGCCGGAGGTGATCGACCGCTGCTTCCCGGCTGCCGCCGCGTGGCCGGGACGCGTCGGCCTGGCCGATCTTGCGCGGCGTCAACTGCGACGGCGCGACGCGGCGCTCGCCCTCCCCGAGCCGCCGCCGGGCCGCGAGGCGCGGCTGCCGGACCCAGGGTTCGCTCGCTTCCGGTCCGACGGCGAGGCGCACCTGTACGCGCCGCGGGTCGTCCAGTCGATCCAGGCCGTCGCCGACGCCCCGGCGGCGAATGCCGGTGCCGCGCTCGACGCACACCGGGCGACGGTCGCCGCACGACCCCCGGCGCTCGTCCGGGACGACCTCCGGATCGTGCCCGGATCGCCGATCGCGCTCGAGCGGGTGGAGAGCGCCCGGTCCATCGCGCGGCGCTTCGTCGTCTCGGCGATGAGCGTCGGCGCGCTGAGCCCGGAGGCGCACCAGGCGCTGACCATCGGGATCCAGCGCGCGGGCGGTGCCGCAAACACGGGCGAGGGCGGTGAGGATCCGGCGTGGTACCTGCCCGGTCCGGACGGCGCGCGGCGCGATGCCCGCATCAAGCAGGTGGCCTCGGGCCGATTCGGGGTGACGGCGGCGTACCTTGCGCGTGCGGACCAGCTCGAGATCAAGATCGCGCAGGGCTCCAAGCCGGGCGAGGGTGGCCAGCTGCCGGGCCGCAAGGCGACGGCGTTCATCGCGGCGCTCCGTCGCGGGCAGCTGGGGCAGGCCTACATCAGCCCGCCACCGCACCACGACATCTACTCGATCGAGGACCTCGCGCAGCTCATCGCGGACCTGCGGGCGATCAACCCGCGGGCCCGGATCGGCGTCAAGCTCGTCGCCGCCCGGGGCGTCGGGACGATCGCAGCCGGCGTCGCCAAGGCGGGCGCGAGCTACGTTCACCTGTCCGGCCACAGCGGCGGGACTGGCGCCAGCCCCTTGAGCTCGATCAAGCACGTCGGTGCGCCGTGGGAGCTCGGACTCGCCGAGGTCCACCAGGTCCTGCTTCGCAACGGGCTGCGCGACCGTGTTGCGCTGCGGGCCGACGGCGGGCTCCAGACCGGCCGCGACATCCTCGTCGCGGCGTTGCTCGGCGCCGAGGAGTTCGCCTTCGGCACGGCAATGCTCGTGGCGATCGGGTGCGACATGGCTCGGCAGTGCCATCTCGACACCTGCCCGACGGGCATCGCCACCCAGCGCGACGATCTCCGGGCGAAGTTCACGGGCACGCCGGAGCAGGTGGAGCGGTTCGCCCTCGCGCTGGCCGAGGACGTCAGGCGAGAGCTGGCGGCGATCGGGGCACGGAGCGTCGGCGAGATCGTCGGCGAGGCCGGGCGGCGGCTGCGGGCGGCACGCCACTCGACGGGACCGACGCATGATCTCCGGCCGGTCCTGGCCGCCGTCCCGTGGCGCCCGGACGGCGTCCGGCGCGAGGACCCGGCAGGTGCGGCGCGCGCCGTGCGCCACCGGCCGGCGTCGGCCCTCGAGACGGCCCTCGTGGACGCCTTCCGCGGGCAGGGCTCGATCGAGGCGACCGGTCTCCGGCTCACGACCGCGGATCGGTCGTTCGGCGCCGGCCTGGCGGGCGCCGTCGAGCGCGGCGAGCTGCGACCACCGGTCGTGATCCGGCTGCGCGGCGCCGCCGGTCAGTCGTTCGGCGCCTTCCTGCCCCACGGCGTCGACGTCAGGCTCGAGGGCCAGGCCAACGACTACGTGGCCAAGGGACTGGCCGGTGGGATGGTCGTCGTGGCGCCCGAGCGTGACCTCGCCGCCGGCGCGGCCACGGCCGTCGCCGGCAACACGTGCCTCTTCGGCGCGACCGGCGGCCGGGTCCACCTCGTGGGCCGGGCCGGGATGCGGTTCGCCGTCCGCAACAGCGGGGCCGTGGCCGTCGTCGAGGGCGTGGGGCCGCATGCCTGCGAGTACATGACCGGTGGCGTGGTCGCCGTGCTCGGGCCCATCGGCGCGAACTTCGGGGCCGGGATGACCGGCGGTCATGCGTACATGCACGATCCGGCGGGTCGCGCGACGGCCGCGCTCAACTCAGCCAGCGTGGCCGGCGTCCGCCTGGCGGCGGTGCTCGGCGACCGCGCCGACGGAGCCGACCGGCTCGCGGAGCTGCGGCTCCTCCTGGAGCGACACGCGGCGGTCGGTTCCGCCGCCGCCGCGCGGCTGCTGGACGACGGTCGCCTGACCGACGACACCTGGCTGGTCGAGCCGGTCCCGGCGACGCTCGGCGCGGTGAGCGAGCCCGTGCCCGTCCCCGACCGGCCGGTTCGTCAGCCCGGCGCGTCGGCGGCGATCCGGTAGCCCACGCCGCGCACGGCGACGATCGCCGGGCCGCGGGCGGCATCGACCTTCGCGCGGAGCCGGGCGAGGTGCGGCTTGAGCCAGAGCAGGTCCGGGTCGGTCTCGGCCGGCCACCCCGCGCGAGCCAGCTGGAGATGCGGTACCAGCGAGCCGCCGGCCCGCACGAGCGCCTCGAGCAGCCGGAACTCGGTGGGCGTGAGACCAAGCTCCGCACCGCCGACGCGGGCCTCGTGTCGCCCCGGGTCGAGCACGAGCGGCCCCGCCGACAGCGTCGTGCCGGCGGGGGGCGTGATCGAGCGGTCCACCCGCCGCATCACGGCCGCGATCCGCGCCAGCAGTTCCGCCTTGCCGAACGGCTTGACGAGGTAGTCGTCGGCCCCAATGCCGAGCGCGCGCACCTTGGCCTCCTCCGCGCTCTCGCCAGAGACGACGAGGATGGGCGCGGGACCGGCGGCGCGGATCTGACCCGCGACCGTGAATCCATCCGGCCCGGGCATCGCCAGATCGAGCAGCACGAGGTCCGGCGACTCCTCGCGGAACCGCTTGACGGCCGTCAGCCCGTCGTAGGCGGTCATGACCTGGTGACCCTCGGTCCCGACCAGCGCCGTGACGGCACCCACCATGGCCGGGTCGTCGTCGACGACGAGGATCCTGAGCGGCCGCTGGCTCATCGCGTCACGTCAGGCGCCGATTGCCGCCGGCAGCGCGACGACGAACCGTGCACCGGTCGGCTCGGCCGGCTCGCACCAGAGGAGCGCGCCCATCGACTCGCCGAGCCGCTTGGCCGCATACAGCCCGATCCCCGAGCCGCGAGCCGTATGCGTGTCGCGCCGGGCATAGGGTTCGAAGATGCGCTCGCGCCACTCGGCCGGGATGCCCGGGCCCTGGTCGGTCACGGCAAGACGCACGCGTCCTTCCTCCATCCGCCAGTCGATCGTGATCAGCGTCTCGGGCGGCGCGTACTTCACCGCATTCTCGACCAGGTGCTCGACGATCTGGCGGAGCCGCGGCGGATCGGCGAGGACCTGCTGGTCGGCCAGCGGGCGCACCTCGAGGCGGTGTCCGGCGAGGATCGGCGCCAGCTCGCCGACGACGTCGGCGACGAGACCGCCGAGGTCCGTCGAGACGACGGCGGCCGGCTGGTCCGGGACGACACGCACCGACTGCAGGATGGAGTCGACCAGCCGGTCGAGCCGCTCGACCTGCTGGAGCGTCGCCTGGTGCCAGCCGGCGCGCGTTGCCCGTCGCTCCGGGTCGCGGGACGGCCGCCCGTCGAGCGGCGGATCGTCGGCGAGGAGGTCGGTGTACGCGCGGACGACCGCGAGCGGCGTGCGGAGCTCGTGGGTCACGAGCGCGATCAGCTCGGCACGCGCCTCGCTGATGCGCTTGAGCTCGTCCGCCAGCGCCTCCGCCTCACGCTGCTGGCGACCCTTCTCGACGATCCCTGCCAGCAGGTCCGCGATGGCGCGAACGTGGTCCACGTCCTGCTCGCTGAACTCGCGGCGCCGCTCGGTCTGGACGTTCAGCACGCCGACGGTCTGGTCGTTCCACGTCAGCGGCACGCTGAGCATCGAGACGACGAACCGCTTCTGGTCGAGTCCGCGCACCCACAGGAACCGCGGGTCCTCCCGGACGTCGACAACGACGAGCGGCTCGCGGCTCTGCGCGACGCGACCGGTGACGCCCTCGCCGAACGGCACGCGTGCGCGCCCGATCTGGAACCGGTCGAGCCCGTTGGTCGCGGCGAGGGTCAGGTACGCTCCGTCGCGATCGAGGAGATAGAGCGAGGAGACAGCGGCGTGGAGCGCGTCCCGGGTCTCGTCGACGACCGTGCCGAGCAGCTCGTCCCAGGTGCGGGCCGTCGTGGCCAGGCGCGCCACACGGTGGAGGAAGCGAAGCTGCTCGAGCTGCTCCGCTCCGGTCGGCGTCACGGGGTCGGCGGTCGCCACGCGGGCCACGATACAAGCCTACGTTGCGGGCGGCGGCCGGGACGTTGCCGGTGGGTTGCCGGACGGGACCGGTCCGGTCGCGCGGCGCGATGACGGTGGGCTCGAGCCGGCGCCGCCAGCAAGCGCAGCGGCCCCAGCGAGCGGCACCCAACGCCGCCGTCCGCGGAGAGCCGGCGGGGATCGGCAGCGCGAACGCGCGTGATCCGCTCGCCCACGAGGTCCGGCTGCTCGGCGCGCTGCTCGGGCAGATCATCGTCGAGCAGGCGGGACGCGAGGCGTTCGACCTGGTGGAGCGGATCCGGCGCGCCGCCGTCGCGGTCCGTCGCGGCGACGACCCGACTACGCCGGCTCGGCTCGCCGGGCTCCTCGACGGCCTCGACCTCGACCGCGCCGAGCTCGTCGGGCGAGCGTTCACTCGATACTTCCAGCTGGTCAACCTCGCCGAGGAGCGCCATCGGGTCCGCGTCCTCCGTCGGCGTCGCCGGGCGGCACGCGGCGGTGTGCTCGCGGACTCGATCGCCGGCGCCGTCGGGACGGTCCGGCGGACGGGCGGCCGAGCGGAGCTCGAGCGTCTCGTCGGCCGGCTCGCGGTCACGCCGGTCCTGACGGCGCATCCGACGGAGGCCCGCCGCCGGACGCTGCTCCTCGCGCTGCGCCGGAGCGCCCGGCTGCTCGAGCGGCTCGACGACCCGCGATTGACGCCGGATGAGGATCTCGACATCCGCCGCCGCCTCCGGGAGGAGATCGCCATCCTGTGGCACACGGCGGACCTCCGGCCGACGGGGCTGTCGCCGCTCGACGAGGTCCGAGCCGTGCTCGCGTTCTTCGACGAGACCCTGTTCACGCTGCTGCCGCGGCTGCTCCGCTCCTTCGACGCGGCGCTCGATGACGTGTCGCTCGACGACGCGTCGCCGGACGGCCGCGCGGCGGCCGACAGCGGGCGGACGGGGACGCGGCCGCCGCTCGTCGGGCCGTTCCTGCGCTGGGGCTCGTGGGTCGGCGGCGACCGGGACGGCAACCCGACGCTGACCGCGGAACTGACCGAGCAGACGCTCCGGATCCAGGCCGATCACGTGCTCCGCGGGCTCGAGGCCGTGGCCACCCGGCTGATGCAGACCGTGGCCGTCGCCGTCCCGGACGAGGGCCTGTCGCGGGCGCTCGTCTCGCGCCTCGCCCGTGACGCCGAGACGTTCCCCGACCTCGACCGGCAGCTCCGGCACCGCTTCCTGTCTGAGCCGTACCGCCGGCGGCTCGCGTTCGTCGCCGAACGCCTCCGCCGGACGCGAGCCTTCCTGACCGGCGTCCCGGGCCCACAGGCCGGCCGGTACGGATCGCCCGCCGATCTGCTGGCCGAGATCGGCGAGCTCCAGGCGGTGCTCGTCGACGACGGTCTCGCCCGCATCGCCTGCGGCGAGCTGCAGGATTTCCGCTGGCAGGTCGAGGCGTTCGGGTTCCACGCCGTGTCGCTCGAGATCCGGCAGCACAGCAACGTCCACCGCGCGGCACTCGCCGCGCTCGCGGACGGGGCGGCCACCGATCGCGAGGTCAGCCCGGACGTCCCGCTCGGCGACGTGCTGGACACGTTCCAGAGCGTTCAGCGGATCCAGGCCCGGTACGGCGAGGCGGCGGTCAGCCGCTACGTGGTCAGCTTCACGGCCACGCCGGACGACGTCACGGACGTCCTTCGCCTCGCGGCCGTAGCGGCCGGTGCTGACTCGTCCGGCGCCGGCTCGGCGCCGGCAACGCTCGACGTCGTGCCACTCTTCGAGTCCGCCGAGGCGCTCGAATCCGCCGGCGGGATCCTCGGGGCGCTGCTCCAGGACGCGGCCTACGCGGCCCACCTCGACGCGCGTGGCCGCCGGCAGGAGGTGATGCTCGGCTACTCCGACTCGAACAAGGAGTGCGGCTTCCTCGGCTCGAACTGGCTGCTCCACCGGGCGCAGGTCGAGCTGGTGGAGACGGCCCGGCGGCACGACGTCGAGCTGACGCTCTTCCACGGGCGCGGCGGCGCGATCGGTCGCGGCGGCGGACCGACCCACCGCGCCATCCGGGCGCAGGCCCCGGGCACGGTCGACGGTCGCCTCAAGATGACCGAGCAGGGCGAGGTGATCGCGGCTCGCTACGCGGATCCGGAGATCGCACGGCGGGAGCTCGAGCTGACGGTCGCGGCGGTGCTCCTGACATCGCAGCCGGCGCGCGACCAGTCGCTCGACGCCGTCGTCGCGGACGGCTCGCCGGTGCTCGAGGAGCTGGCCGCGGACGCACGCGACGCGTATCGGGCGCTGGTCTACGACGACCCCGGCTTCCCGGCCTTCTTCCGCGCCGTGACGCCTATCGCCGAGATCGCCTCGCTGCGCCTCGGTTCCCGTCCGGCCGCCCGGCGCGGTGGCGCGGAGCCGGGCGTCGCGCCGCCGATCGAGGAGCTGCGGGCGATCCCCTGGGTCTTCAGCTGGACGCAGGCGCGCATCGAGCTACCCGGCTGGTACGGCCTCGGATCGGCGCTCGCGGCGTACCGGGAGCGCCACGGCGAGGCCGGCCTCGATCGCATCGCCCGTCTCTACCGCGACTGGCCGTTCGTGAGCACGATCCTCGACAACGCCGAGCTCTCGCTGGCCCGGGTCGACCTCGGCGTCGCGCGGCGCTATGCCGCGCTGGCGACCGCGCCGGGCGACGACGCGCGGTGGCGTGCGATCGAGGCGGAATTCGGGCGGACGGTCGAGCTGCTGTTGCGTGTCGTCGGCCGCGACCGGCTGCTCGACGCGGCGCCGACGCTCCAGCGGACGATCGCGCTCCGGACGCCCTACGTCGACACGCTGTCCCAGCTCCAGGTCCGGCTGCTCGCCGACCTGCGCGGGCGCGACGCGGACGATCCGGACCGGGAGCGCCTGCTGCGCCTCGTCCAGCTGACGGTCAGCGGCGTGGCCGCCGGGCTGCAGTCGACCGGCTAGCGATGGACCACGCCGATCACGTGCGCCTGCTCCGACCCGGCGTGCCGGACGGGGCGGCACCTGGGCCGACATCGGCTCCGGGACCGGCGCCTTCACGCTCGCGCTGGCCGACCTGCTCGGGGACGGCGCGATGATCGTGTCGGTCGACCGTGATGCGAGGGCGCTGCGCGAGCAGGAGCAGGTGATGGCGGAGCGGTTCCCGGGCGTCCGCCTCGCACGCGCGGTCGCCGACTTCCGCTACGCCATGCCGCTCCCGGCGCTCGACGGCATCGTCATGGCGAACGCCCTCCACTTCATCCCGCGCACCGAGCAGGTCGAGGCGGTTCGGCGGCTCGTGTCGCACCTGCGGCCCGGCGGGCGGTTCCTCGTCGTCGAGTACGACGCCGAGCGCGGGAACCCGTGGGTGCCGCACCCGTTCCGCCCGGCGACGTGGCAGCGGATGGCGGCCGAGGCCGGCCTCGCCGACACGCGGGAGATCGGCCGCGTCCCGAGCCGCTGGATGGGTGCCATCTGGTCCGCCGTCAGCCAGCGGCCGCCAGAGCCCGTCGCGGCGCAAGCGTGAATCGCGCGGGCGCGGTCAGGGCGCCGGACCACCGGCCTCGGGCGGCGTCACGTTCCGCGGTGGAGCGGGGCGCCGGCAACCGCCCAGGAGTCGCGCCAGCGGCGCAGGGATCGCGAGCCACGGCCCGACCACCAGGACGACCGCGAGCGGAATGGCGAGCCGCCGGAGCGGCGGGGCGGCGATGACCGCGATGAGCGTCAGCCAGAGCGCCACCCACCAGGCGGCCACCGTCCAGCCGGCGGCCGGCCGCTCCGCGACGCGGCGTGCCGGCACGAGCGCGAGGAGTCCCGTCCCGAGAACGACCGCGATCAGCTCCGGCGTCATCGGCGGATCATGCGGGCGCCCGCGCCGCCGCCTGTGGCTACCCCGGCTCGACGACCCACACAACGTCGGCCGCTCAAAACTGACCGACTGGCGGACTTCGGCCAACGGTGGCCGGTAGCATGGTTCAATGCGCTCGCCCGTTATCGCCGCCCTTGTAGGCGCAGCGCTGGCAGGGCTCCCGATCCTCCTGGCGATCGCCCTGTTCCCGTCCGGTGGCGGGAGCATCGTGATCGTTCTGGTCCCGTTCGCGATTCGGGCTTCCTGCTGTTCGGTTGGGCACTGCGTGGAGGGGCGGTGACCGGTCGACGCGGTCCGTGGGTCCGGATTGAGCCACTATCTGCACGACCGGCCGTTTGACCGATCCCGGCCCCCTCCCTAGAATGGGTGGTCGCGGGGTGGAGCAGCGGCAGCTCGTCGGGCTCATAACCCGAAGGTCAGGGGTTCGAATCCTCTCCCCGCAACCAAGGCGCATTCTCCGAACCCCGGGTCCCGACCACCCGGGGTTCATCCTTTGCGGCGTCTGTTGCGTTCGCCGCGCCACGGAGCGCGGCGGCGGCCAAGCGGCTGCGGGTCATGTCTTGCTTGACACGCTGACGCGCGAGACAAGGTCTTCCACGGTCTCGCTCGGCGTCTGGTGAGACGTGTCGAGCCACGTCCCGACCCGCGGCGTGTCCTTCGCGAACGCGTCGTAGAGCCGCGTCGGTGACCAGGTCTCATACCCGGACGCCGATCGGGACGCGTCCCGGCGGACGACCGTCTCGACGGAAGGCATGAGCACGAGAAGATGGAAGGGCCGGCTGCGGACCACCGCGACGGGCGTCCGGAAGCAGGGGTCCAGCGGCCAAATCCTCGAGGACAACCGCGAAGCCCTCTTCGAAGTAGCCGTCGGCGCTCGCCGCTGCCAGCCGATACCGGAGGCGGAGTTGGGCGACCGCGTCTGCGGACGGCTGTGGCGCCATCTCTTGCCGCCCGGACACGATGCACCGCCGGAGGTAGTCACCCTCGAGGTCGACCCCTCGAGCGAAGCGTGCGGCGAGAAGCGCCGCAAGGTCGACTTGCCAGCGCCTGAGGGCCCCGTGATGAAGAAGAAGGCTGAGTTCCTTTGTTCGTGCACGTGGGGACTCCCGGTGGTCACGCCATTTGACGACCCTTCCCCGGTCGAGCGTCTTCGACTGGCCGGTCCGCGGGGACGCAGGGAGAGCGGGGCCGCGCGAGTGTAAGGTCGCCCGTCCACGCGTCGGAAGCCAGCACCGCGCCAGCGGCTCCCCGGTCCTGTCATCTACCACCCCACGCGGTATTGGGAACGGCGTGGGTAGCGCGACGGTCGGCATCGCCGCCAATCCGGCCACAATGTTTACAAACTCGGAGCAGTGTCTCAGCGTGAATCGTCGGCGAACCGCACAATCTGTGCGACGGACTCGGTGATATCCAGCCGTTCGGTGTTGATTCGTAGGTCCGTCCTGGGAACTTCTGCTAGGTCTCGTTCGACGCCGAGGAAGTACGGCCCCAGGAACGCCGGGTCGCGAGAGACGCCGCGTGTCTCATCGTTCTGAGCGCGCCGTAGTGCCTCCTCGTACGACACGTGAAGCGTGACAAACCGCGGATAGATAGGCGACTCTAGGGCTTCCAGATACTCCCGCCGTTCGGCCACGAACAGTCGTCCCTCTACGATCACTGCGTCTATCCCGTCGGACAGGAACGTGTCCGTGATCGCGGCGGCAGCCCTCCGTGCCGCCCGCCAGCTTCTGTCGTCACCTTTCGGCACACCGACGGCATGGTCGAGCATGTCGTAGACAAGGTCGATGTCGATTACTGCCGCGGTCGTTCCTCGGCGGTCAAGCTCACGGGCAACCGCCCGTGCAACCGCGCTCTTGCCGCTCGCGATGGGACCGTTGATCCCGATGAGCATGCCGCGAATTGTGCCCCGGTAGCGCCCGCTCGACTGGCCGCTGGGCTGAGTTCGCGGGATCGTTGTCCGGGCCCACGGAGCCGGGGGCGGGCTCAAGTACCGCTGCGAGGTCGCCCGCGACCAAACGATCCGGCTCGATGGGCGGACCCTCCAGCTGCCGCCCGGCCGGGGCCGGCCGGGGCTACGCCGGACGCCTGGTCGAGGTCCACCTCCGGCTCGATGGCTCGATCGTCGCCTTCGATGGCCCACGCGAGTCGGGGTCAGCGGCGCACCACCCGACCCGACCGGGCTCGGGGCCCACGACCGCGCCCGGCCGGACCCGGCCATTGTCCCCGCGACCGCAACCGTGCCATGGACGCCGGCGGCCGATCATCCGTGGCGCCGAGTGAGGAAGGGCACCAAGCTCTACGAGCAGCGACTCACAGAATCACTGAACAGTTGAGCTGACAGCTTCACTGAGCTTCGACACGCGTCGGAAGCGAGCACCGTGCCCAGCGGCTCGCGGTCCTGCCATCTACCACCCCGCGTGGTATTGGAGCCGCGCGGGGCACCGCGACGGTCGTGACCGCCCGGAACCGGGCCAGAATGTCTACGAATTCGGCTAACTCGACTGGCGGTAGGGCGGTGTCGCCGCGGGCAAGGCGGCGGATTCTCGGCGTGCACTACGCGGGGTGGTATATGGCGAGAGGCACGCCGCCGGCCCGCCGGTTCGGGTGCGCAAGGCGGGGTGTTCACGCGTTGGACCACCGCGCGCGGGGTGGTGCTTGACCAAAGGCGCGCAGCGAGCCGCCCGGTCTGAGGCGCTCCGCCGACGGGCGCCGGCCGACGGGCGCGCTACTCCCAGCGGAACGCCCGAATGGCGACCGCGACCGCGACCGCGGCCCAGCCGACCAGCACCAGGAGCGACGGCACCGGATTCCGGCCGCTGCCGAGCCCGATGGCCCACAGCTCGGCGAGATGTGCCGCGGGCAGCGCACCGGCGATGGCAGCGAGCGGCGCCGGCAGCTGCTCGACCGGCACAACGATGCCGCCCACGAGGAGGAACGCGAGGAACAGGCCGTTCGCGAGGGCGAGGGTCGCTTCGGCGCGGAGCCGGCCGGCCATCGCGAGCCCGAGCCCGGCGAACGCCGCGGTCCCGAGGAGCAGGGCGGCGACCGCGACGAGCGGCGTCGGGTCCGGGCCTGGCCGCCACCCGAGCACGAACCGGGCCAGGGCGATCAGCAGCACCACCTGCGCAACCTCGATCGCGACGACGGCCATGATCTTGGCGACGACGATCGCGCCGCGGGGCAGCGGAGCGCCGCCGAGCCGTTTGAGCACGCCGTAGTGCCGCTCGTATGCGGTCGCGATGCCGAGGTTGTCGAACGACGTCGCGATCACACCGAGAGCGAGGGCGCCGGGCAGCAGGCGGTCGACGGGGCGCGCAACAGCCTCCACGGCGCCCACCGTCGAGAAGAACACGAGCACCGCGGCCGGCACGACGAGCGTGACGAGCAGGTTCTCGCCGCGCCGCGCCGCGAGCCGCAGCTCGTACGCAGCCAGCGCGAGAACCGCGCGACCTGGCGACGCCGCGCGCGTCATCGCCGCGTCTCCGGTGCGCCCGCCACCTCGCGGTCGCCGGTCAGCTCGAGGTAGCGCGCCTCGAGCCCGCCCGATCCGGTCCGGAGCTCCGCGATGAGCACGCCTTCGCTGGCCGCCCAGCCGGCCACGGCGGCCACCAGCTCGGGGACCGGCGCCTGGCCGTGGATCAGGACCGCGGCCGGATCGTCCACGTCGGCGCCCACGGCGGCAATCGGCCAGCGGGCGGCCAGCGCTCGCCCGAGCGAGCGCGGCTCCACGGGTCGGACGAACCGGACCTCGAGTGCCGCCTCGCCGTGGGCGGCGACGTCGGCCGGCGACCCCGATGCCACGATCCGGCCCCCGTGGAGGATCGCCACCCGGTCCGCCAGCCGCTCGACGTCATCGAGGTCGTGCGTCGTCAGCAGGATCGCCGCGCCGTCCGCCCTGAGCTGCGCGAGGAGCGCCCGCGTCGCGGCCTTCGCCGCCGGATCCATGCCGGCCGTCGGCTCGTCGAGGAAGAGCACGTCCGGGCGCCCGACGAGGGCCAGCGCGAGGGCGAGCCGCTGCCGCTCCCCGCCGGACAGCCGCCGGTACCTGGTCCGCGCAACGCGCCGCAGCTCGACGAGGTCGAGCAGCTCGTCGACGCCCCGCGGCGCGGCGTGGAACCGGCCGTACAGCGCGATGGCCTCGGCCGGCGTGACCCGCGGGTCCACTCCGCCGCCCTGGAGCATCAGGCCGACACGGGCCCGCCACCTCGGCCCTGCCCGCGCCGGGTCCGCGTCGAGCACCACGACCTCACCGGCGTCCCGACCGCGGTACCCCTCGAGGATCTCGACGAGCGTCGTCTTGCCCGCGCCGTTCGGCCCCAGGAGCGCGACCAGCTCCCCGCGCTCGACCGCCAGATCGACGGCGTCGAGCACCCGCCGGTCCCCGTAGGCCTTGACCACGCCCGGGCCCGGACGGCCGGCCCGGCCGGCGTCACGGCGCGATCAGGTCGTACTGACGCTCGAAGTCTCGCTCGACGAGCTCGCCGATCTGGATCGAGCGGAGGACGCCGTCGCCGTCGACGAAGTACGTCTGGGGGCGTGCCGCGACCTGCCAGGCCTTGACGATCGACTCATCTGGGTCGACGACGGTCGGCCACGCCGCGTCCATCTCCCGGGCGAACTCGCGGGCCGGCTCGGGTGGATCGTCCATCAGCACGCCCACGATGGCCAGTCCTTCGTCGGCGTGCTCGGCGAGCTTGGCCTTGAACAGCGGGAACTCGTTGCGGCACGGGATGCACGACGGCCCCCAGAAGTTGACGAGGACCGGGCGGCCGCGGAGGTCCGCGAGGTCGAAGGCCGCGCCGTCGAGCGTCGTGCCGGCCACGGCGGGCACCGGGTGCCCGCGCTCGACGCGCGCGCCGCCGCAGCCGGTCGCCGAGACGAAAATCACCGCCAGCACGAGCGGGACGAGGCGCGATGGGTTCGTGGCGGGCCTCGGGGCTACTCGACGGTGATCGTGCCGGTCATGTCGGGATGAACCGAGCACACGAACTCGTAGCTGCCGGCCTCGACGCCGGTCACGTCGTAGACGCGGACCTCCGGTCCCGGAAACGCCTCGCCGTCGAACACCTTCGAACCGTCGTCACCGAGGATGTCGACGTCGTGCGGCGTGCCAACGTCGCGGTTGTCGAACGCGATGGTGAAGTCGCCGGCCGGCGCCTTGACGTCCTGGGTCGTGAACTGGACCCCCTCCGCGACGACCGTCGTGTCGCCGGCCGGCGCATCGCCCGAGCCGCCCGGCTCACCGGAACCGGCCGGCTCGCCGGAACCGACCGGCCCCTCCGGTGCGCCCGAGGCCGGCGGCTCCCCGGGTCCACCGGCCGCCGTCTCCCCGCCGCGCGGCGTGATGACGCCCATGTCGAAGATCACGGCGAGCGCGACGAGCAGGGCTCCGACCCACAACAGGCGCCGCGGCCAGCGCGGCTCCGGGATGTTCTCCAGATGCCCGGTCGTCTCCGCCTCGACCACCTTGACGTACTCGCGGCGGGCATCGACGAGCCAGCCGAGCAGGGTCACAACGGTCAACAGGACCCCGACGGCCAGCAGCCAGCCGCCGAAGACGAGACCGTAGAACAGGACCGCGACACCGAGCGCGGCGAGGATCGGGCGGAAGGACGGTCCGGGCATGTGGACGCCCGGCGGTGGGCCGGCGTGCACGACGGTCAGGGCCGTCTCCCGCCGGTCCGCAACTGTGTCGTAGTCGCGGAGCGCCTCACGACCCCAGACGAGGAGCGTGAGGGCGAGGATCGCCACGCCGATCCACAGTGCGCCGCCGCCGACGACGAGGCCCCAGAAAACGAAGAACGCCCCGAAGGCGACCACGATCGGGGCCCACGAGCCGCCGGGCATGTGGACGTGTGCGGGTGCGGTCGGCGCGCGGCGAGCCTTGCCGCGTCGCGTCGGCCCGGCCGTCGCGAACCGGCGCACGAGCAGGATCAGCCAGATCACGATCACGACCAGGAGGCCGACCGGGATGAGCGCGATCAGCGCCTCCCAGTCCGGGATCACGAACTGGGAGACGACGTCGAGGATCGAGTTCCAGAGCTGCTCGAGCACGACTACGGCCTCA
>JAUJOH010000011.1:47967-49618 GCA_030447745.1 Chloroflexota bacterium
GTCCGAGCTCTCAGTCGTTCGGCGCGCCGGCGGTCAGCACGTAGGCCATCACTGCCATGGCGATGCCGAGCGCCCCGAGGAGCACGGTGCCGGCCCAGTCGAGGTGGCCGCCGAGGAGCAACGGCGCCAGGTAGTAGATCGCCGCGATGACGACGAACAGGACCCCGATCCCGATGGCCAGGCTCGGGCGGCGCAGCGGATGCACCGGCTTCGGGTCCACGCGGCGCACTGGCAGCTCACCGCTGGTGCCGCGCACCTCCGGTTCGCCCGTCACAGGATGTAGAGGGTCGCGAAGAGCGCGATCCAGACCACGTCCACGAAGTGCCAGTAGAGCGAGGTGGCCTCGACCGCGTCGTGGTGGCGGCTGCTGAACTGCCCGGCAAGCGCGCGGTAGAGGACCACGGCGAGCATCACCACGCCCGCGAAGACGTGCGCTCCGTGGAAGCCCGTCAGCGTGTAGTAGGTCGTCCCGAAGGTGCCCGAGTCGAGCGTGACCCCCTCGCTGTACAGCAGCCCGTAGTCCAGCGCCTGCATGAGCAGGAAGACCACGCCGAGGACGACGGTCACCCCGATGTTGCGGATCAACCCGGTCCGATCGTTCCGGCGGATCGCCCAGACTCCCAGCTGGCAGGTCAGCGAGCTGACGACCAGGAGGACCGTCGCCGGGCCGACGAGCGGCAGGATCTCGAGGTGGAACTGCTCCTCGGTGCCCGCCCGGAGCGGCGGCCAGATGTCCGCGCTGGCGCGGATGTTGAAGTAGGCGGCGAACAGGCCCGCGAAGAACATCACCTCGGAGGTGATGAACAGGATCATGCCCAGGATCGGGTTGCTGATCCCGCCCCGCTGGTCATGGGCGAGGCCGGCGACCGGGCTGTGCTCCGTGGTGAGCGCTCGGGTCTCCGTGGTCATGCCGCCATCCTCAGTGCCCGGCCGGCAGCTGCTGCGTCCGGTCGGGACCCGGAGGACCGCCCATCGGGCTCGTCCGGCCGAACCGCAGGTCGAACAGCGGTCGCTCGGAGCGGACCTCCGGCAGGTGGTCGAAGTTGTACGGCGGCGGGGGCGAGCTGGTCGCCCACTCGAGCGTGTTCGCCTCCCACGGGTCGTCGCCCGCGATCGCCCCGCTCCGGAGGGAGATGAAGACGTTCCACAGGAATGGGACGAGGCTGGCCGCGATGAGGAATCCGCCGATCGTCGCCGCGACGTTCAGGTCCGTCCAGCCGGAAGCACCGTCGTAGTCCGCGATCCGTCGCGGCATCCCCGCCAGCCCCAGCATGTGCATCGGAAAGAAGGTCAGGTTGAAGCCGATGAACATCAGCACGAACTGGATCTTGCCGAGGCCCTCGCCGAGCATCCGGCCGGTCATCTTCGGGAACCAGTAGTAGACACCGGCAAACACGCCGAAGACCGAGCCGCCGAACAGGACGTAGTGGAGGTGGGCCACCACCCAGTACGTGTCGTGAACCGCGAAGTCGACCGGCACGGAGGCGCTGAACGCCCCGTTGATGCCGCCGATGAGGAACATCGACAGGAAGCCGACCGCGAACAGCATCGGCGTCGCGAGCCGGATCTTGCCGCGCCACATGGTGAAGATCCAGTTGAACATCTTGACGCCCGTCGGGACCGCGATGAGGAACGTCATCAGGCTGAAGAA